>MKUQ01000063.1 GCA_001898645.1 Burkholderiales bacterium 70-64 | reverse complement strand
CGATCGAGTTGCCGAACGGTTCGCCGAAGTCGCCGCGGTCGCGCTCGATGCGCACGGCCACTCGCGGCGCCTCGCGCGTGTTCTTCTGCGCGGCGGCCAGCGAGGCCTGCGCGGCCTTCGCGGCGGCGAGTGCCCCGATCATGCCTGGGTGGGCCTCGATCGGCGGTGCCCGGGCGGGCGTTTCCTCGGCCGGGAGCGCCGCCGGCGGCGCCAATCCGGTCAGACCGAGCCAGGCCTGCTCGGCACGCCCGAGGGCCTGTCGCGCGTCGACCTCGTCGGACTGGGCTGCCACGCGCTCGCTGCGTGCGAGGTTGGCGTCCATGCGTGCCCGTTCGCCTGCCTCGAACTTGCGCTGCACGTCGGATTCCAGCGCTTGCGCACTCAGTACGCGCTGCCGTGCCAGCTCGACCGTGTCGCGCGCGGCTGCGAGCATCCACCACGCGTCGCGGACCTGTCCGGCGATGCGCAGGCGCACGGCATCGCGGCGTGCGCCGATTTCGGCTGCAAGTTCGCGGGCCTCGCCGAGGCGGGCCCCTTGCTGGCCGGGCAGCCACAGCGGCACGCCCAATTCGAGCTCCAGCTTGCGCGCGCCCCGGTTGCGGTCGAAGCGATCGTCGAGCGTCGCGAGCGAGGCCGACGCCGGGCCGGGCGTCACCCGCGCGGCTGCCTCGGTACGCGCGCGCGCCTGCGCCTCGAGCGCGTCGAGCGGCGCGGCCAGCGGATGGCGCGACCATGCCTGTGCGAGCGCGTCGCCGAGGGTCTGTGCGTTCGCCGGCAGGCCGATGGCCATGCCGAGCACGAGACCGGCCAGCGCAAAGGTTCGTCTCGCGAGCGCAGTGTCCATGGCGGCGATGATGATGCCGCCTTGCCGACGCGAACCTGACCAGCCGATGACATTTCCGTAATCTGCAGCCGCTCCGCGCCTGTTTCGGCTGCGGCGCATGCACAATGGCCGCGTACGAAACGCGGCACGAGACGGATATGAGGATCCTCATCGTCGAGGACGAGCGCAAGACGGGCGACTACCTGAAGCAGGGCCTGGGCGAGGCCGGCTTCGTCACCGACCTCGCGCGCGACGGCATCGACGGCGTGCACCGCGCCCTCGCCGAAGACTACGACCTGGTCTTGCTCGATGTCATGCTGCCGGGACGCGACGGATGGCAGGTGCTGCGCGAGCTCCGCCAGGCCGGGCGCTCGATGCCGGTGCTGTTCCTGACCGCCCGCGACCAGGTCGCCGACCGGGTCAAGGGGCTGGAGCTCGGCGCCGACGACTACCTGGTCAAGCCGTTCGCCTTCTCGGAGCTGCTGGCCCGGGTACGCACCCTGCTGCGCCGCGGACAGGCGCGCGAGCCCGACCGGCTGCACGCCGCCGACCTCGAGCTCGACCTGCTGCGCCGGCGGGTGGTGCGCGCAGGGCGGCGCATCGACCTGACCGCCAAGGAGTTCGCCCTGCTCGAACTGCTGCTGCGCCGCCGCGGCGAGGTGCTGCCGCGTTCGCTGATCGCGTCGCAGGTCTGGGACATGAACTTCGACAGCGACACCAACGTGATCGACGTCGCGGTGCGCCGCCTGCGCGCCAAGATCGACGACGGCTTCGAGCACCGGCTGATCCGCACCGTGCGCGGCATGGGCTACGTGCTCGAGGCGCCGGATGCCTCGCCATGAGGCAGAGGTCGATCACCGCCCGCCTCACGATGTCCTTCGCCATCGCTTCGACGGCCGTGCTCTTGCTGGTCGGAGTGCTGGTGGGAAAACTGGTGGAGGGGCACTTCGAGCAGCAGGATCTCGCCGCCCTCGACGGCAAGCTCGAGTTGGTGCGCCATGCGCTGGCCAAGGTCGACGACCCGGCAGCCCTGGAAGCGGTGCCGGACCGGATCTCCGATGCGCTGGTGGGCCACCACGACCTGCTGGTGGCCGTGCTCGGACCGGATCGACGCATGCTCTATGCCTCGGCGGGCGCCCGCTTCCCGGCAACGCTGCTCGGCGACATCGCGCCGGGGCGGGGCGCCGTCCGGGTCGGGCCGCTGGAGTGGAGCGAGGGCGGGCAGGCGTTCATCGGCATCGCCGGCGCTGCGCCCACCGGCATCGCGGGAGGAAAGGCCGCCGTCGTCGCGATCGCGGCGAACATCGAGCATCGTCGCGAGTTCATGACCGTGTTCCTGAGGAGCCTGTGGCTGGCGCTCGCCACCGGAATCGCGTTGACCGTGCTGCTCGGATGGATCGCCGCCCGCCGCGGGCTGGCGCCGGTGCGCGAGATGGTCCGCGTCACCCAGGGCATCTCCGCCAGCCGGCTGGACGAGCGGCTGGCCCTCGAAACGGTGCCCGTCGAACTGCGCGAGCTGGCCGTCGCCTTCAACCAGATGCTGGCGCGGCTCGCGGATTCCTTTCGCCGGCTCTCCGATTTCTCCTCCGATCTCGCCCATGAGCTGCGCACGCCGGTGAGCAACCTCATGACCGAGACGCAGGTGGCGCTCTCGCGCATCCGCTCCGCCGACGAGTATCGCGAAGTGCTCTACTCCAACCTCGAGGAGTACGAACGGCTGGCGCGCATGACCTCGGACATGCTGTTCCTGGCCAAGGCCGACAACGGCCTGATCACCACGGGGCACGAGCCGGTCGACCTGCGCGCCGAGGTGCAGGACCTGTTCGGGTTCTACGAGGCGCTGTGCGAGGAGCAGGGGATAGTCCTGCGGGTCGAGGGCGATGCGGTCGTGCGCGCCGACCGCGCGATGCTGCGCCGGGCGATCGGCAACCTGCTCTCGAATGCGATCCGGTACACGCCGGCCGGCGCCTCGATCGCGGTGAGCATTCGCCCGCGTGGACCGGAAGCGACCGAGTTGTCCATCGAGAACCCCGGCGAGACGATCGATCCGCAGCACCTGCCGCGGCTGTTCGACCGCTTCTATCGCGCCGAGGCGTCGCGCCGGCCGGCCGGCGAGGGCGCCGGCCTGGGCCTGGCAATCGCCAAGTCGATCGTCGAGGCCCACGGCGGCACCATCACCGTGGCCTCGCACGACGATTCGACCCGCTTCACCGTCGTGCTGCCTCACATCTCCGAGTAGTTCGGCCCACCGCCGCCCTCCGGCACCACCCACACGATGTTCTGCGTCGGGTCCTTGATGTCGCAGGTCTTGCAGTGCACGCAGTTCTGGGCGTTGATCTGCAGCCGGTCGTTGCCGTCGTCGTCGACGACGAACTCGTAGACTCCGGCCGGGCAGTAACGCTGCTCGGGGCCGGCGTAGCGATCGAGATTGACCGACACCGGCACCGAGGGGTCCTTCAGCGTCAGGTGGATAGGCTGGTTCTCCTCGTGGTTGGTGTTCGAGATGAACACCGAGGACAGGCGGTCGAAGGAGAGCTTGCCGTCAGGCTTGGGATATGCGATCGGCTTGCATTCCGCCGCGGGCAGGAGGTATTCGTGATCCGGCTTGCGCGTGTGCAGCGTGATCGGTGCCTTGCCCCTGAACACTACCTGGTCGATGCCGACCAGCAGCGTCCCCAGCCACAGGCCCTTGCTCATCGCCGGCTTGAAGTTGCGCGCGCGGTGGAGTTCATCGTGCAGCCACGAGGCGCCGAACGCTTCGGGGTAGGCGGTGAGCTCGTCGCCGGTGCGCCCGGCGGCGACGGCATCGAATGCGGCATCGGCCGCCAGCATGCCGGTCTTGATCGCCGCATGGCTGCCCTTGATGCGCGAGGCGTTGAGGAAGCCTGCCTCGCAGCCGATGAAGCAGCCGCCGGGAAAGGTGAATTTCGGCAGCGAATTCAGCCCGCCGGCGGTGATCGCGCGCGCGCCGTAGGCGATGCGCTTGCCGCCGTCGAGGAAGGCGCGGATCGCCGGGTGCGACTTGTAGCGCTGGAACTCCTCGTACGGCGAGAGGTAGGGGTTGCGGTAGTTCAGGCCGACCACGTAGCCGATCGCGATCTTGTTGTTCTCCCAGTGGTACAGGAACGAGCCGCCGTAGGTGGCGGCGTCGAGCGGCCAGCCGGCGGTGTGCACGACCAGGCCGGGCTCGAACTTCTCCGGCGCGATCTCCCACAGCTCCTTGATGCCGATCGCGTAGCTCTGCGGATCACGGCCGGCGTCGAGCCCGAAGCGCGCGATCAGCTGGCGGCCCAGGCTGCCGCGTGCGCCCTCGGCGAAGAACGTGTACTTCGCGTGCAGCTCGACGCCGGGCTGGAAGTTCTCGGTCGGCTGGCCGTCGCGCCCGACGCCCATGTTGCCGGTGGCCACGCCCTTGACCGATCCGTCGGCGTTGTACAGCACCTCGGCGGCGGCGAAGCCGGGGAAGATCTCCACGCCGAGCGCCTCGGCCTGCTGGCCGAGCCAGCGCACCACGCTGCCCAGGCTCACCACGTAGTTGCCGTGGTTCTTGAAACAGCCGGGCAGCATCCAGTTCGGCACCCGGCGCGCGCCGGTTTCCGACAGGAACAGGAAGCGGTCCTCGCCCACCTCGGTATGCAACGGCGCGCCGCGCTCGCGCCAGTCCGGCAGCAGCTCGCCGATGGCGCGCGGGTCCATCACCGCGCCCGAGAGGATGTGCGCGCCGATCTCGGAGCCCTTCTCGATGACGCATACGCCGATCTCGCTGCCTTTCTCCGCGGCTCGCTGCTTCAGACGGATCGCCGCGGCAAGGCCGGCGGGTCCGCCGCCGACGATCACGACGTCGAACTCCATCGAATCGCGCTGAATGTCCATGAACGAGGCTCTCCGGGGCCTGGGGAATTTGCGGGTGAGCCCGATTGTCCGGAAACGGGGGGAGCCGCGCAAACGCCGCATCGGCCGGCGTCCTTTTGCGCCGTGCACTTTCGGCTAACATCGGGGCGATTCCGACCCCGATTCCGATCCCATTCCCAGGAGACCCATCGTGCCCACCCGCTTCGATCTGGACGGTAAGACCGCCCTGGTGACCGGCGCATCGAGCGGCCTCGGCGCCCGCTTCGCGCGCATGCTCGCCGACAACGGCGCGCAGGTGGTGCTCGCCTCGCGGCGCATCGAGCGCCTGAAGGAGCTGCGCGCCGAGATCGAGGCGGCCGGAGGCGACGCGCACGTGGTGGCTCTCGACGTCACTGATGTCGAGAGCATCCGCGCGGCGGTCGCCCAGGCCGAGTCGGAGGCCGGGCCGATCGACATCCTGGTGAACAACTCGGGCGTGAGCACCACCCAGCGCCTGATCGACGTCACGCCCGACGACTACGACTTCATGTTCGACACCAACACCCGCGGCGCCTTCTTCGTCGCGCAGGAGGTGGCGCGACGCATGATCGAGCGCGCGCGCGCCGATCCGACGCGCTCCGCGCGCATCGTCAACGTCGCCTCGATGGCCGCACTGCGCGTGCTCGCGCAGATCGGCGTGTACTGCATGAGCAAGGCGGCGGTGGTCCAGATGACCCGCGCCATGGCGCTCGAGTGGGGGCGCTACAACATCAACGTCAACGCCATCTGTCCCGGATACATCGAGACCGAGATCAACGCGCACCACTGGCAGACCGAGGCGGGCCGCAAGCTGATCGGCATGCTGCCGCGCCGGCGCGTGGGCAAGCCCGAGGATCTCGACGGCGTGCTGCTGCTGCTCGCCTCCGACCAGTCGAACTTCGTCAACGGTGCGGTTATCGCGGCCGACGACGGATTCGGCGTGTGACGGCCCGAAGGAAGCCGTCCGCGGCGATGGCGTCAGCCGCGGCCGATGCTCACGAGCCGAGCCGGCGCCGGATGCCCTCGCGGATGTGACGCACGCCCAGCGCCACCGCGATCGCGATCGGCACCACCGACAGGCCGGTGGCCAGCTCCGGATCGACCCGCCAGCCGAGCGACTTCATCGCCTTGAAGAGGTAGCCGGCGATGCCGGCGGCATAGTAGGTGATGGCCGCCACCGAGAGCCCCTCGACCGTCTGCTGCAGCTGCAGCTGCAGCCTGGCGCGCCGGTTCATCGCGGCGAGCAGGGCCTGGTTGTGGCGTTCGCGCTCGATCTCGACCCGCGTGCGCAGCAGGGCGCTGGCGCGCGCGACGCGCCCGGCGACGGTCTCGATGCGCCGGCCGACGCTCTCGCAGAAGGCCATCGCCGGATCGAACCGGCGCTCGAGGAACGCGGTCGGCGTCTGCAGGCCGGGCAGCCGCTGCTGGCGCAGCTCGGCGCCGCGCCGGCGCACCAGCGCGTGATAGGCGCGCGCCGCGCCGAAGCGGAATCCGACCGAGGCGGCGATGCGCTCGACCGTGCCGGCCAGCCGGCTGACCTCGCGCAGCAGCTCGGGTTCCTCCTCGACCGGCGCCGACTCGAGCCGGCCGACCAGCGTGCCCAGCGAGGCCTCGACCCGGTCGAGCTCGGCCGCGCTGGCACGCGCCAGCGGGAAGGCCAGCATCGCCATCATCCGGTAGACCTCGACCTCGATCAGGCGCTGCACGATGCGCCCGGCATGGGCCGGGCTGAGCGAGCGATCGACCACCAGCACGCGGGTGTAGCCGCGCTCGTCGAGGCGGAAGTCGGTGTAGGCGCAGGCCGCGCCGTCGGCGATCGACGCGCCACTGAGCTCGGTCTCGCCGAACACGGCGGCTGCGCCCGCCGGATCCTCGGGCATCTCGTGCACCGGCAGCACGGCGACATGGACCGCGGCGATCAGCGAGCCCGGCAGCGTGTCGAGCCAGCCGTCGGGCAACGCATCGATGGCGGGCCGGGCGAACGGCGCGAGCGGGTCGCCGCCCTCGCAGTAGACGGTATAGCCGTCGAACTCGCCGTGGCGCTCGCGCTTGAGCCGGAACGTGCCGAAGTCGGCGAAGAAGTGGTCGTCGCCGGCCGCCGGCGCGGCTTGGCCGGCGATCTCGCGCAGCGTCGCCAGCGGATCGACGGCCGGTGCGGGCTCGCCGCGGCCCGGCCGCAGCAGCGCGATGTGCGATATCCGCTGCGGGGTCGCCACCGGCTGGCGCGGGCGGGCGTGGATCTCGTCGTGCAGTGCTACCCGGTCGGGGTGGCCGATCATGATGGTCCGTGGAGGCGCTCGCGACATCGCGGGCGACGCATCAAGGGAGGGAACGAGTGAACGAGCGCATTCTGGTCTACGAGATCGAGGTGCCGATCCGCTGGGGCGACATGGACGCCGTGGGCCACGTGAATAATACGGTCTATTTCCGCTACATGGAGCAGTTGCGCATCGACTGGTTCGGTACCATGGGCTTCGTGCCCGAGCCGTCGCGCGAGGGGCCGCTGATCGTCAACGCGAGCTGCACGTTCCTGCGCGAGCTGAAGTATCCGGGAACGGTGCTGGCGCGGCAGTACGTCGGGGCGATCGGGCGCTCGAGCTTCGAGACGTACACCGACATGCTGCGCACCGACGATCCGGGGACCGTGTACGCCCAGGGTGCGGCCAAGGTCGTCTGGGTCGACTACCCGAAGCGCAAGTCGGCGCCGCTGCCCGGGTTCGTGCGCCAGGCGATCGTGACGCCGCGGCTTCGGTAGCGGCGTCCGGCAGCCTTCTACTGCACGCCCGACACGTCGACGGTGCAGCCGGTCTTCGTGGCGATCTCATCCGCGGTGATGCCCGGCGCGAGCTCGAGCAGCTTGAGCCCGTTCGGCGTGACCTCGAGCACCCCGAGGTCGGTGATGATGAGGTTGATCACGCCGACGCCGGTCAGCGGCAGCGTGCACTCGGGCAGGATCTTCACCTCCTCGCTGCCGTCCTTCTTCTTCGCGGTGTGCTCCATGAGCACGATCACGCGCCCGACGCCGCCGACGAGGTCCATGGCGCCGCCCATGCCCTTGACCATCTTGCCGGGGATCATCCAGTTGGCGAGGTCGCCCTTCTCGCTGACCTGCATGGCGCCCAGGATCGCCAGGTTGATCTTGCCGCCGCGGATCATCGCGAACGAATCGGCCGAGGAGAAGATCGACGAGCCGGCCAAGGTGGTGACGGTCTGCTTGCCGGCGTTGATGAGGTCGGGGTCGACCTCGTCCTCGGTGGGGAAGGGGCCGATGCCGAGCAGGCCGTTCTCCGACTGCAGCCACACCTCCATGTCGGACGGCACGTGGTTGGCCACCAGCGTGGGCAGGCCGATGCCGAGGTTCACGTAGAAGCCGTCGCGCAGCTCGCGGGCCGCGCGCGCGGCCATCTGGTCACGGGTCCAGGGCATGTCGATTCTCCTTATCGCGGCCGCGTCGTGCGCTGCTCGATGCGCTTCTCGGGGGTGGGGTTGTGCACGATGCGGTGCACGTAGATGCCCGGCAGGTGGACCTGGTCGGGGTCGATCTCGCCGGTGGGCACGATCACCTCGACCTCGGCCACCGTGACGCGGCCGGCCATGGCGACGTTGGGATTGAAGTTGCGCGCGGTGCGGCGGAACACCAGGTTGCCGGCGCGATCGGCCATCCACGCCTTGATCAGCGAGACGTCGGGAACCAGCGAGCGCTCCATGACGTAGGTATGGCCGTCGAACTCGCGCACTTCCTTGCCTTCGGCGACGATGGTGCCCACGCCGGTGCGGGTGAAGAACGCCGGGATGCCGGCGCCCCCGGCACGCAGCTTCTCGGCCAGCGTGCCCTGCGGGGTGAACTCGAGCTCGAGCTCGCCGGCGAGGTACTGGCGCTCGAACTCCTTGTTCTCGCCCACGTACGAGGCGATCATCTTGCGGATCTGGCGCGTGGCGAGCAGCTGCCCGAGCCCGAAGCCGTCGACGCCCGCATTGTTCGAGACGCAGGTGAGGTTGCGCACGCCGGAGTCGCGCAGCGCCGCGATGAGCGCTTCCGGAATGCCGCACAGGCCGAAGCCGCCGACCGCGATCATCTGGCCGTCTGCAACCACGCCTGCCAGCGCCGCGGCGGCGCTGGGATACACCTTCTTGTTCATGGATGTCCTCGCTGTGCCCGACAGGCTCCCACAAGCGACGATTATAAGGGGCCGCTACAATCGGCCAGAGCCGGGCGCTCGAAGCGATCGAGCCGCCTGCCCCTGACGCACCGGCGACGCCATGCACGGTACTTACGGCCACGCCCCTGGGCACGACGAGCACGCCGCGCAGTGCGAGCAGGCCGCGGGATGCAGCGCCGCGCCCGGCCCCGCCGCGGGCGGCCACGGCCATGACCACGACCATGAACACGGCCACGGTCATGCCCACCACGGCGGTGCGGCCTCTGCGACGGCGCTCGCCTGGTCGGCGCTGATCGTGCTGGGTTTCGCGGTGCTCGAGATCGTGGTCGGCTTCGCCAGCGGATCGCTCGCCCTGGCCTCCGACGGCGTGCACATGCTCACCGACGCGGTGGCGCTGGCGCTGGCGCTGGGCGCCAAGGGCCTGTCGCGCCGCCGGCCGGTGCCGCATATGAGCTTCGGCTACGGGCGTGCCGAGCCGCTGGCGGCGCTGGCCAACGGGCTGTTCTATCTCGGCGTGCTCGGCTTCATCGTCGCCGAGGCGATCGGCCGGATGTCGGCGCCGCCGCCCATCCAGGCCGGCTTCCCGCTGGCGGTGGCGGTCGCCGGGCTGGCGGTGAATGCCGCGGTGTGGCGGCTGCTTCACGGCCACCGGCACGATCTGAACACGCGCGGCGCGCTGCTGCACGTGATCGGCGACTTCGCCGGCTCGGCCATCGCCATCGTCGCGCTGGCGACGATCTGGCTCACCGGCTGGTCGCTCATCGACCCGATCCTCACCCTGGTGATCTCGGCGCTGCTGCTGGCCGCGACGGTGCGGCTGCTGCGCGACAGTGCCCGCGTGCTGATGAACGCCGTGCCCGAGGGCCTGGACCCGGCGCTCGTGGAAGCCACCCTGCGCAGCCCGGCGGGGGTGCGCTCGGTGCACGACCTGCACCTGTGGTCGATCAGCGGGGCCGGCGCGGCACTGGCGGCCCACCTGGTGATCGACGACATGGCGAACTGGCCGCGCATCCTCGTGGAGCTTCGGCACATCATGGAGGAACGGCATGGCATCCGCCATCTCACGCTGCAGCCCGAGGCGGCGCTCGACGTGAACCGCCGCCCACCTTCGCTTGTATAATCGCGCTTTACCGGCGGAGCCTCATGACCAAATTCGTCTTCGTCACCGGCGGCGTGGTGTCCTCGCTGGGCAAGGGCATCGCCGCCGCGTCGATCGCGGCGCTGTTCGAGTCGCGCGGCATCCGGGTCACCCTGCTCAAGCTCGATCCGTACATCAACGTCGATCCGGGCACGATGAGCCCGTTCCAGCACGGCGAGGTGTTCGTCACCGAAGACGGCGCCGAGACCGACCTCGACCTGGGTCACTACGAGCGCTTCGTGTCGGCGCGCATGCGCCGCACCAACAACTTCACCACCGGCCAGATCTACGAATCGGTGATCAAGAAGGAGCGCCGCGGCGAGTACCTCGGGCGCACGGTGCAGGTGATCCCGCACATCACCAACGAGATCCAGGCCTTCATCGATCGCGGCGCCGGCGTCGGCACGCCCGAGGCGGCACAGGTGGCGATCGTCGAGATCGGCGGCACCGTGGGCGACATCGAGTCGCTGCCCTTCCTCGAGGCGGCGCGCCAGATGAGCCTCAAGCTCGGGCGCGGCAACGCCTGTTTCGTGCACCTCACCCTGGTGCCCTTCATCCCCTCGGCGGGCGAGCTCAAGACCAAGCCCACCCAGCACTCGGTGCAGAAGCTGCGCGAGATCGGCATCCAGGCCGACATGCTGATGTGCCGCGCCGACCGGCGCATCCCCGACGACGAGCGCGCCAAGATCTCGCTGTTCTCCAACGTGCCGCTCGATTCGGTGATCTCGGTGTGGGACGCCACCAGCATCTACAAGATCCCGCGCATGCTGCACGAGCAGGGCGTCGACCGCACGCTGTGCGAGATCCTGCGCCTGGACACCAGGCCGGCCGACCTGACGGTGTGGGACCGCCTGGTGCAATCGCTCGAGCACCCCAGGCACGAGGTGCGCATCGCCATGGTCGGCAAGTACGTCGACCTCACCGAGTCGTACAAGTCGCTCAGCGAGGCGCTGGTGCATGCCGGCATCCATACCGAGAGCCGGGTCGCCATCGAGTACATCGATTCCGAGCGCATCGAGGCCGAGGGGCCGGCGATGCTGGCCGGTTTCGACGCCATCCTCGTGCCGGGCGGCTTCGGGCGGCGCGGCGTCGAGGGCAAGATCGCCGCCATCCGCTACGCGCGCGAGAACGGCGTGCCCTACCTGGGCATCTGCCTGGGCATGCAGCTGGCGGTGATCGAGTTCGCGCGCCACGTCTGCGGCTTGGCGCAGGCCAACAGCACCGAGTTCGATCCGAACACGCCGCACCCGGTGGTCGGGCTGATCACCGAATGGCTCGACCGCGAGGGCCGCGTCGAGCGGCGCGGCGCCGATTCCGACATCGGCGGCACCATGCGCCTGGGCGCGCAGCGCTGCCCGATCGTGCCCGGCACCCTGGTCGCGTCGATCTACGGCGAGTCGGTCAACGAGCGGCATCGCCATCGCTATGAGGTCAACAACCGCTACGTCGCCCGCCTGGAGCAGGCCGGGCTGGTGGTCGCCGCGCGCACCCCCTCGGAAGGGCTCACCGAGATCATCGAGCTGCCGCGCAGCGGCGCGCTGGCGCACCCGTGGTTCGTGGGCGTGCAGTTCCACCCCGAGTTCACCTCCACCCCGCGCGACGGCCACCCATTGTTCCGCTCCTACGTCGAGGCGGCGCTCGCGCGCGCCGCCGTGCGACCGGCGCGCAGCGAGGGCGGTGTGGTGCGGATCGCCTGAGGCGCGCATGAGGCTGTGCGGCTTCGAGGTCGGGCTGGACCGGCCGTTGTTCCTGATCGCCGGGCCGTGCGCGATCGAGTCGCGCCAGCTCGCGCTCGACACCGCCGGCGAGCTGAAGGCGCTCACCGCCTCGCTGGGCATCCCGTTCATCTACAAGTCGTCGTTCGACAAGGCCAATCGCAGCTCCGGCTCGTCCTTTCGCGGCCCGGGCCTCGACGAGGGGCTGAAGATCCTCGCCGAGGTGCGCCGCCAGATCGGCGTGCCGGTGCTCACCGACGTCCACGAGACCGACCAGGTCGCGGCGGTGGCGGCGGTGGTCGACGTGCTGCAGACGCCGGCGTTCCTGGTGCGCCAGACCGATTTCATCCGGGCGGCGGCCTCGGCCGGGCGCCCGGTCAACATCAAGAAGGGGCAGTTCCTCGCGCCGCACGACATGGTCAACGTCGTCGACAAGGCGCGCGCGGCGGCCATCGAGGCCGGCGGCGACGGCGAGAACATCCTGGTGTGCGAGCGCGGCGCCTCGTTCGGCTACAACAACCTGGTCTCCGACATGCGCTCGCTCGCGATCATGCGCGAGACCGGCTGCCCGGTGGTGTTCGACGCCACCCACTCGGTGCAGCTGCCGGGCGGGCAGGGCACGAGCTCCGGCGGGCAGCGCGAGTTCGTGCCGGTACTGGCGCGCGCGGCCGTGGCCGCCGGGGTCTCGGGCCTGTTCATGGAGACGCACCCCGATCCGGCCAGGGCGCTGTCCGACGGCCCCAATGCGTGGCCGCTCGGGCGCATGGCCGAGCTGCTCGAAACGCTCAAGGCGCTCGACGACGTGGTCAAGCGCACCGGTTTCGCCGAGCAGGCCCTCTGATACCCATTACCGACGAGGACGCCCATGCCCGCCTACGTGATCGCCGACGTCAAGGTGACCGATCCCGAGAAATACCGGCAATACATGGCCTTGTCGCCCGCCGCGATCGAGGCCGCCGGCGGGCGCTTCCTGGTGCGCGGGGGCGCGCACGAGGTCTTCGAGGGCCGCTGGCAGCCCGGGCGGCTGGTCATGGTCGAGTTTCCCGACCTCGCGGCGGCACGCGCCTTCTACGATTCCGCGCAGTACCGCGCGGCGCGCGCGCAGCGCGCCGGCGCGACCGAATACTTCAACATGGTGGTCATGCAGGGGGTGGAGCAGGCATGAGTTCGATCGTCGACATCATCGGCCGCGAGATCATCGATTCGCGCGGCAATCCCACGGTCGAGTGCGACGTGCTGCTCGAATCGGGCGTCATGGGGCGCGCCGCGGTGCCCTCGGGCGCCTCCACCGGCTCGCGCGAGGCGATCGAGCTGCGCGACGGCGATCCCGCCCGCTACGGCGGCAAGGGCGTGCTCAAGGCGGTCGAGCACATCAACACCGAGATCTCCGAGGCGATCATGGGCCTGGACGCCGCCGAGCAGGCGTACGTCGATCGCACGCTGATCGAGCTCGACGGCACCGAGAACAAGTCGCGCCTCGGCGCCAATGCCATGCTGGCGGTCTCGATGGCGCTGGCCAAGGCGGCTGCCGAGGAATCGGGCCTGCCGCTGTACCGCTACTTCGGCGGTTCGGGCGCCATGTCGCTGCCGGTGCCGATGATGAACATCATCAACGGCGGGGTGCACGCCGATAACAACCTCGACCTGCAGGAGTTCATGATCCTGCCGATCGGCGCGCCCAGCCTGCGCGAGGCGCTGCGCTACGGCGCCGAGGTGTTCCACGCGCTGAAGAAGCTGCTCGCCGCGCGCGGGCTGTCCACCGCCGTGGGCGACGAGGGCGGCTTCGCGCCCAGCGTGAAGAACCACGAGGCGGCCATCCAGCTCATCCTCGAGGCGATCGAGAAGGCCGGCTACGAGCCGGGCCGCCAGATCGCGCTCGGCCTCGACTGCGCCAGCTCGGAGTTCTTCCGCGACGGCCGCTACCACCTCGAGGGCGAGGGGCTGGTGCTGAGCGCCAACGACTTCGCCAACCTGCTGTCCACCTGGTGCGACCGCTACCCGATCGTCTCCGTCGAGGACGGCATGGCCGAGAACGACTGGGACGGCTGGAAGCTGCTCACCGACGTGCTCGGCGATCGCGTGCAGCTGGTGGGCGACGACCTGTTCGTCACCAACACCAAGATCCTCCAGCGCGGCATCGACGAGGGCATCGCCAACTCGATCCTGATCAAGATCAACCAGATCGGCACGCTCACCGAGACCTTCGCCGCCATCGAGCTGGCCAAGCGCTACAACTACACGGCGGTGGTGTCGCACCGCTCGGGCGAGACGGAAGACACCACCATCGCCGACATCGCGGTGGCCACCAACGCGCTGCAGATCAAGACCGGCTCGATGAGCCGCACCGACCGCATGGCGAAGTACAACCAGCTGCTGCGCATCGAGGAGGATCTCGGCGACGTCGCCGCCTACCCCGGGCGCTCGGCGTTCTACAATCTGCGCTGACGCGCCCACCGCGTCTTTGGGATCGCCCGGATGCGAATTCTGGCCCTCGTGCTCGCCGCGCTGCTGCTGCTCATCCAGTACCCGCTGTGGCTGGGCAAGGGCGGCTGGCTGCGCGTGTGGGAGCTCGACCGCCAGGTGCACGCGCAGGAGGGCACGAACGCGCGCCTGGTGGCACGCAACGCGGCCCTCGCCGCCGAGGTCGAGGACCTGCAGGCAGGCAAGCAGGCGATCGAGGAGCGCGCGCGCTACGACCTCGGCATGGTCAGGCCGGGCGAGATCTTCGTGCAGATCGACGAGGCGGCCGCGGCGCGCCCGGGCAGCGACGAGCGCGTGCGCACCGCTGCGGTCGACGCCGGACACACCGCCCGGCCGTGACGGCCGGCTGCAGGAGTCCCCGTCCTTCCGGTGATAAGAACGTGTGAAGGAACCGTAGCGAGCGGCCCGAGGTCGCGCCGCGCAGCAGGTTCATTCACACGTTCGGTCGATGGGTTCGAGCGCCTGGCGAAACAGCCTGGCGCGCTCGACGTAGCGCTCGGCGCTGGCGCGCAGGTCGGCGGCCTGGGCGTCGTCGAGCTGGCGCACGATGCGGCCGGGCGAGCCCATCACGACGCTGCGTGGCGGGATCTCCTTCCCCTCGGTGATCAGCGCGCCGGCGCCGATCAGGCACTCCGCGCCGATGCGTGCGCCGTTGAGCACGATCGCCTGGATGCCGATGAGCGAGCCGTCGCCGATGGTGCAGCCGTGCAGCATCGCCTGGTGGCCGACGGTGACGAGCGCGCCGATCTCCAGCGGATGGCCCGGATCGGTGTGCAGCACGCAGTTCTCCTGGACGTTGCTGCCCGCGCCGATGCGGATCGGCTCGTTGTCGCCGCGCAGCGTGCAGTTGAACCAGATGCTCGAGTCGGCGGCGAGCTCGACCCGGCCGATCAGCTCCGCCGACGCGGCGATCCAGGCGGCGGGATCGATGCGCGGCGCGCGGTCGCCGAGACGATAGATGGCCATCGGAAGAGAATCCTGTGTCGTGGGGGAGGGGCCCAGTGTAAGCGATGCGGGTGCGCGTACCCCGGCTCCGCGCGCCCCCTCAGCGCGGCGGCGGATCGACGTCGGCGCCCAGCGCGCGCCGGCCCAGCCATCGCAGGCTGGCGCGCACGTCCATGCCCTGGCGGCCGCCGACGCTGACCGGCACCACCGGATGCAGCCCCGGATTGCCGTCGCGCTGCGCGACGACGAAGGAGAACGAGTACCACGGCTCCTGTCCCATGCGCAGGTCGGTCAGCTCGATCCGGCCGTCGCGCTCGGCGAGACGGAAGAAGCCGTGGGTGAACTGCACCATGCGTTCGACCGCGGGCAGGGCGCGCAGCGGTTGGTAGAGCTCGCGCCCGCTGGGGTAGCCGTGGAAGCGCATCGTCGGCGCGCGATCGAGCAGCGAACGGAAGCCCTCCTCGTAACGGTCTTCGTGCATCACCACGACGCGCCACAGCACGGTGTTGAACGGGGTCGGCGTGATCAGGATGCGCGCCTCCGGAACCGGGGCGCCGCCGCGCGCCGCGAGCGTCGCGTGCACCGCCGCGGCGACCTGCTGCTGCGCGATGAGGCTCCAGCCGGCGTAGAGCGTCGAGACCACCAGGCCGGCGGTGTTCCAGCGCAGCCGCGCCGGACGCCTGCCCAGCGCGAGCGCCAGGCCGGCCAGCAGCGGCAGCGTGTAGAGCGGGTCGATGATGAACAGGCTGCCGGTGCCGAACGGCCGGTCGGTGAAGGGCAGCGCCAGGCGCGTGCCGTAGATCGTCATCGCGTCGAGCAGCGGATGCGTGACCAGCGCGAGCCACACCGCCAGCCACCAGCGTGGCAGCCGGTCGCGCTGCCGGTTGGCCCATGCCACCAGCCAGGCGAGCGGCAGCGAGGCGGCGCTCAGCCAGAACAGCGAGTGGCTCTCGGCGCGATGCAGCGTCACGTTGGAGACCGGGTCGCCGTGATCGATGAAGGCATCCAGGTCGGGCAGCGTGCCGCACAGGCCGCCCCACAGCGCGGCGCGCCACGGCGAGGTGCGGCGGCCCATCACGGCCACGCCCACCGCGGCGCCCAACGCGACCTGCGAGATGGAATCCAAGCGCGTCGTCAGCCGCCGCCGGCGGCGCGGGCGCGTTCCCGCTCGCGCAGCACGGCGCGCTGCACCTTGCCGGTGGTGGTCATCGGCAGCTCGTCGATGAACTCGATCTCCTTCGGGTACTCGTAGGGCGCGAGCTTGCCGCGCACGTGGGCCTGCAGGGCCGCGGCCAGCACGTCCGACGGCTGGTGGCCCGGGGCGAGCACCACGAAGGCCTTGACCAGGTTGCCGCGCTCGGCATCGGGCCTGGGCACCACCGCGGCATTGGCCACGGCCGGATGCCGCACCAGGCAGCTCTCGATCTCGCCCGGGCCGATGCGGTAGCCGGCGGCCTTGAACATGTCGTCGGCGCGCCCGCCGTACCACAGGTAGCCGTCGGGATCGGCGGCGGCCTGGTCGCCGGTGAGGCACCAGTCGCCGCTGTATTTCGCGCGCGTGGCGGCCTCGTTGCGCCAGTAGCCGAGGAAGTGCACCGGATCGGGGTCGCCGTGGCGATCGAGGCGGTGGACCGCGATCTCGCCCAGCCGGCCCGGCGGCAGCTCGCGCCCCGCCTCGTCGAGGATCGCCACGCGGTGGCCGGGGTAGGCGCGCCCGATGGAGCCCGGGCGTGCCGGCCAGCGCAGGGAGGAATTGCCGACCACGTAGTTGACCTCGGTCTGGCCGAAGATCTCGTTGACCGTGACCCCGAGCTCGTCGCGGCACCAGTCGAACAGCGCATCGCCGACCGCCTCGCCGCCGCTCATCACGGCGCGCAGCGCCAGGCGGCGGCGCGCGCGCGGCCGCGCCTCGTGCTTCATCAGCATCTTGAGCGCGGTGGGAAAGAGGAAGGCGTTGGTCACGGCGTGGCGCTCGAGCAGCTCGAATGCGCGATCGGGCGCGAAACGCCCCTCCTGCGCCACGATCGGCTTGCCGAAGTAGAGCGTGGGCAGCAGCGCGTCCATCAGCCCGCCGGTCCACGCCCAGTCGGCCGGCGACCAGAACACGTCGCGTGGGCGCGGGAACCAGTTCTGCGAGGCGACGAAGCCGCTCAGGTTGCCGATCAGCGTGCGGTGCGCGATGAGCGTGCCCTTGGGCGGGCCGGTGGTGCCGCTGGTGTAGATCAGCACCGCCGGATCGTCGGCCAGCGTGTCGGCGGGCCGGAAGCGATCGGCGGCGCGCGCGAGCAGGGCCTGCCAGTCGTGCTCGCCGGCCGCCAGCGCGGGCCGCTGCCCGGCTGCCGGCACCACCACGACGTGGCGCAGTGCCTCGCCGCGCGCCGCGCGCAGGTTCTCCAGGTGCCGGGCGTCGGCCACCGCCGCGACCGCTTCGCTGTCGGCGAGGCGGTATTGCAGGGCGTCCGGGCCGAAGAGCATCGACAGCGGCATGGCGATGGCGCCGAGGCGATGGATGGCGAAGTGCGCGATGGCCGTCTCGGGCCGCTGCGGCAGGACGATCGCCACCCGGTCGCCGCGGCGCACGCCGAGCGCGTGCAGCGCGTTGGCGAGCCGGTCGGCCTGCTCGTGCAGCTGCCGGTAGGTGCAGCGCCGCACGCGCCCGTCGCCCTCGTCGACGATCATCGCGGTGCGACGCGCGTCGCGCGCCCAGCGCGCGCAGCACGCCTCGGCGATGTTGAAGCGCTGCGGCACGTGCCAGCGAAACTGCGCATACAGGGTGTCGTAATCGTCGCGCGCCAGGGCGGTCATCGCGGTCCCCCCATGTTTCTATAATCGCCACTTCGTATTGTGCCCGCTTCGATGCCGCCCGCCGACCCCTACCTGCCGCGCCGCGAGAGCCGCTCGCTGTTCTTCGACATTCGCGGCCTGCGCCACCACGTGCGCTGCTGGGATCCCGCGCCCGGCCGGGACGATCCCGCGCCCACCCTGTTCCTGCTGCACGGCTGGATGGACGTCTCCGCGTCGTTCCAGTTCGTGGCCGATGCGCTGCCCGCGCACTGGCGCCTGTACGCACCCGACTGGCGCGGCTTCGGGCTGAGCGCGCGGGCGCAGTCCGACACCTACTGGTTCCCGGACTACCTCGGCGATCTCGACGCGCTGCTCGACAGCCTGGCGCCCGAGGGGCCGGCGGACATCGCCGGCCACAGCATGGGCGGCAACGTCGCGACGCTGTACGCCGGCGTGCGCCCGGCGCGCGTGCGCCGTCTGGTGAACCTCGACGGCCTCGGGCTGCCGACGACCCGGCCGGATCAGGCGCCGGCGCGCTATGCGCGCTGGCTCGACGAGCTCAAGGCCGGGCCGTCGCTGCGCGACTATGCCACGCGCGACGAGGTGGCCGCGCGCCTGATGCGCACCAATCCGCGCCTGCGCGCCGACTACGCGGCCTTCCTGGCGCAGCACTGGTCGCGCCCGACCCCGGCCGGCCGCTTCGAGCTGCTCGCCGATCCGGTCCACCGCCTGGTCTCGCCGACGCTCTACCGGCTGGAGGAAGTGCTCGCCTGCTGGCGCCTGATCACCGCCGACGTGCTGTGGGTGCAGGCCGGCCACGTCGAGGAGTGGCAGCGCTTCGCCCACACGCCCGCGTACCGGCGCAGGCTGCAGGCGATCCGTTCCCGCAGGAGGGTCACGGTTGCGGGTGCCGGGCACATGCTCCACCATGATCGACCGGACGAAGTCGCCCGCCTGATCGAGGAGTTCCTCGCTTGATGCCGAGCCCGGACGCCGCGCGCGCCCTCAACGCCGATCTGCACAGCCACTCGCGCGTCTCCGACGGCGTGCTCGCGCCGGCCGAAGTGGCCCGCCGCGCGGCCTCGCAGGGCGTACGCCTGTTCGCGCTCACCGATCACGACGAGGTCGCCGGCCTCTCCGAAGCGCGCGCGGCGGCGTTCGCCGCCGGCATGGCCTTCGTGCCCGGGGTGGAGATCTCGGTCAGCTGGGGCGGCGAGACCATCCACGTGCTCGGGCTGCGCGTCGACTTCGCCTGCGAGGCGCTGATCGCGGGGCTGGCGCGCACGCGCGCGGGGCGCGATGCCCGCGCGCGCGAGATGGGCGAGGCGCTGGCGCGTGCCGGCGTGCCGGGCGCCTACGAAGGCGCGCTGCGCTACGCCGGCAATCCCGCCCTGGTGTCGCGCACCCACTTCGCGCGCTTCATCGTCGCCCAGGGCCGCTGCGCCGACGTCCGCGAGGTGTTCCGGCACTATCTGTCCGAAGGCCGGCCGGGCTTCGTGCCGCACCGGTGGGCGGCGCTGGGCGATGCGCTCGCCTGGATCCGCGCCGCCGGCGGTACCGCGGTGCTGGCGCATCCGGGCCGCTACCGGCTCGGCGACAACGCGCTGCACGCCCTCATCGGCGAGTTTCGCGACGGCGGCGGCGAGGCGATCGAGGTCGTGTGCGGCTCGCACGCGCGCCAGCAGTACCGCCGCTTCGCCGAGATCGCCCTGGAGTTCGGCCTGCGCGCTTCGCGCGGCTCCGATTTCCACGGCCCCGACGAAGGCCACGTCGAGCTGGGTCGCCTGCCGCCGCTGCCGGCACCGCTGGTGCCGGTGTGGGCCGATTGGCCCGAGGCCGCGCAGGCTGTTGCGCGCACGGCCGCCGGCGGGAGGACCCTGGCGAGCGCATGACCCAGCGCTTCACCCTGCATCCGACCACGCCGCAGCTGCGGCTGCTGCGCCAGGCCGCGGAGATCCTGGGCAGCGGCGGCGTGATCGCTCTGCCCACCGATGCCTGCTACGTGCTGGCCTGCCGCCTGGGCGACAAGGCGGCGGTGGACCGGCTGCGCACGCTGCGCGGCCTGGACGAGCGCCACCTGCTCACACTGATGTGCCGCGACCTGTCGGAGCTGTCCACCTATGCGAAGGTCGACAGCCGGCAGTACCGCTTTCTCAAGGAGTGGACGCCGGGGCCCTACACCTTCGTGCTCGACGCCACCAAGGAGGTGCCGCGGCGGCTCTGGCATCCTTCGCGCCGCACCATCGGCCTGCGCGTGCCCGCCAGCGCGGTCGCGCGCGGCCTGCTCGAGGCGCACGGCGAGCCGGTGCTGTGCTCGAGCCTGATCCTGCCCGGCGAGGACGATCCGCTCACCGACGCCGACGACATCCTGGCGCGCCTGGATCGGCGCATCGAGCTCGTCCTGGATGCCGGCGGACAGGGCTTCGTGCCGACCACGGTCGTCGACCTGACCGGCGAGCAGCCGCTGATCGTGCGCCTCGGATGCGGCAGCATCGAGGGCATGGTGGCGCGCGGGCTCGAGGCGTCGATGCTGCGCGTGCGCTTCTGACGGCCGGCGCCGCCCGCGCCGCCGCGCGCGGGGCGCCGCAGACCGGCTGCTACAATCGGCGCCATGGAACCGAGCCTTCCGCAGGTGATTGCGGTCTATGCGATTCCGGTGCTGTTCGCGATCACGCTGCACGAGGCTGCCCACGGCTATGTCGCCGCGCGCCTGGGTGATCGCACTGCGCAGCTGATGGGCCGGGTCACGCTCAACCCCCTGCGGCACGTCGATCCGGTGGGCACCGTGCTGGTGCCGGTGCTCATCCTGCTGGCCAGCAAGTCGCTCGGCGGGAGCGGGCTGCTGTTCGGCTGGGCCAAGCCGGTGCCCATCGTTCCCTCGAACCTGCATTCGCCGCGCCGCGACATGGGCATCGTCGCGGCCGCCGGCCCGGGCGCGAACGTGGCGATGGCGATCGGCTGGGCAATCATGCTCAAGCTGCTGCCGGACGGCGGCAGCGAGTTCCTGCAGCACATGGCCTTCGCGGGCATCCTGGTGAACCTCGCGCTGGCCGCGCTCAACCTGGTGCCGGTGCCGCCGCTCGACGGCGGGCGCATCGTCGCGAGCCTGCTGCCCCGGCGGCTCGCCGCGCACTACCTGCGCCTGGAGCCGTACGGGCTGTTCATCCTGCTCGCGCTGCTCGCCACCGGCATGCTGGGCGGGCTGGTGGCGCCGCTCATCGACTTCGGGATCCGCCTGATCGCGACGCTGCTTGCGCTGTGACATGTTCACCGAACGAGTCGTCTCCGGCATGCGCCCCACCGGCGCGCTGCACCTCGGCCACTTCCACGGCGCGCTCAAGAACTGGGTGCGGCTGCAGTCCGAGCATCCGTGCCTGTTCTTCGTGGCCGACTGGCATGCGCTCACCACCCACTACGACACGCCCGGCGTGATCGGCGACAACGTCTGGGAGATGGTGATCGACTGGCTGGCCGCCGGCATCGATCCGCAGCAGTCGACGCTGTTCATCCAGTCGCGGGTGCCCGAGCACGCCGAGCTGCACCTGCTGCTGTCGATGTGCACGCCGCTGGGCTGGCTCGAGCGCGTGCCCACCTACAAGGACCAGCAGGACAAGCTCTCCGATCGCGACCTCTCCACCTACGGCTTCCTCGGCTACCCGCTGCTGCAGGCCGCCGACATCCTCATGTATCGCGCCGCCTGGGTGCCGGTGGGCGAAGACCAGGTGCCGCACGTCGAGTTCACCCGCGAGCTGGCGCGCCGCTTCAACCACCTGTTCGGGCGCGAGCCGGGCTTTGAGGACAAGGCGCGCGAGGCGGTCAGGAAGCTCGGCAGCCGGCGCGCCAGGCTCTACCGCGAGCTGCGCACGCGCTACCAGGAGCAGGGCGACGAGGCCGCCCTGCAGCAGGGCCGCGAGCTGCTCGAGCTGGCGCAGAACCTGAGCATGGGCGATCGCGAGCGGTTGTTCGGCTATCTCGAAGGCAGCCGCAAGATCATTCTCGCCGAGCCGCAGTCGCTGCTCACCCCGGCCTCGCGCATGCCCGGCATCGACGGGCAGAAGATGTCCAAGAGCTACGGCAACGCCATCGCGATGCGCGAAGACCCCGAATCGGTGAGCGCCAAGATCCGCACCATGCCGACCGATCCCGCGCGCGTGCGCCGCGCCGACCCCGGCGAGCCCGCGCGCTGCCCGGTGTGGCCGCTGCACCAGGTCTACAGCGGCGAGGACACCCTGGAATGGGTGCAGGCCGGATGCCGCAGCGCCGGCATCGGCTGCCTGGAATGCAAGCAGCCGCTGATCGATGCCGTGCTCGCCGAGCAGCAGGTGTTCCGCGAGCGCGCCCAGCCCTACCTCGACGATCCGAGCCTGCTGCGCAACATCGTGGCCGACGGCTGCGACCAGGCGCGCAAGATCGCGCAGGAGACGATGCGCGAGGTGCGCGAGGCGATGGGGCTCGCCTACGCCTGAACGGCGCCCGCGCCGGCGCGCGACTCGCGCACCAGGTGCATCTGGCGCAGCGTCGGCAGCGCCTCGAGGAAGTCCTTGAGCTCGGTGAACGGCAGCGGCTCGGAGATCAGCGATCCCTGCACCTGGTCGCAGTCGAGCGAACGCAGCCCGCGCAGCTCGGCGGCCGTCTCCACGCCCTCGGCCATCGCCTGCAGCCCGAGCTTGGCGGCCATGGTGGTGATGGCCTGCACGATGGCCGCGTTGCCGCGATCGGCGGGCAGGTTCTGGACGAAGGCGCGATCGATCTTCAGGCCGTCCACCGGCAGGTTCTTCAGGTACGACAGCGACGCGTAGCCGGTGCCGAAGTTGTCGATGATCACCCGTACGCCGAGCCGGCGCAGCTCGCCGATCAGCGCCACGGTGCGCTCCGGGTTCTCGATGAACGCGCTCTCGGTGAGCTCCAGGCGCAGCAGGCGCGGCGGGAAGCGCCGCTCCTGCATCATCTCGGCCAGCTGAACGAGGAATCCGTCCTCGCTCAGCTGGCGCGCCGACACGTTCACCGACACGGCGGTGTCGGGGTAGGCCTCGATGCCCAGGCGCACCCGGTCGTCGAGCGCGCGGCGGATCGCCCACAGGCCGATCTCGCGGATCAGGTTGCTCTGCTCGGCTGCCGGCAGGAAGCGGTCCGGCATCAGCAGCCCGCGCGTCGGATGGCGCCAGCGCAGCAGGCCCTCGAAGCCGATCACGCAGCGCTCGTCGATGTTCATGATCGGCTGGTAGTGCAGGTCGACCTCGCCGCGCTGGATGGCCATGGGCAGCTCGGCGGCGAGCTGCAGCTGCTCCGCGCGCTCGTCGGACATGCCGCCGGCGAAGAAGCGCACGTCGTTGCGCCCGTCGGATTTGACCTGGTACATGGCGCTGTCGGCGCAGCGGATCAGCGTCCGGGCGTCCTGTGCGTCGTCGGGGGCGATGGCCACGCCGACGCTCGCCGACAGGAAGTAGGCGCGGTTGGCCAGCACCAGCGGCTTCTCGATCGCCGCCAGCACGGTGCGGGCGATGTGCTCGATCTCCTCGCGCGTGCCGGGCTGCGCGAGCAGCGCCACGAATTCGTCGCCGCCCATGCGGCCTACCGCGTCGTGCCCGCCCACCGAGTCGCGCAGGCGGCGCGCGACCTCCACCAGCGCCTTGTCGCCGGCGGCGTGGCCCAGCGTATCGTTGATCAGCTTGTAGCGGTCGAGGTCGACGTACAGCAGGGCCACTCGCCGGTTCGCCTCGAGGCAGGCCTCGAGCTGCTGCAGCAGGTGGGCGCGGTTGGACAGGCCGGTGAGCGCATCGTGCAGCGAGGCGTGCATCAGCCGCGATTCGGCCGCCTTGCGCTGCAGGTACAGCGACAGCGTGCGCGAGATCGTGTCGGCGGCCTGCCCGAGGAAGGGCTCGCCGCGAAACGCCACCGGGCTCAGGAACAGCAGCAGGCTCATGGTGTGGCCGTGCTCGTCGTGGACCGGCGCGAGGAAGGCCGCGCGCGCGCCCAGCGCCCGGATGCGGTAGCGCTGCGCGAACGCCGGGTGCGCGGCCGGGTCGGTGATCCAGGCGTGCCGGCCTTCGCGCCAGCATTGCCCCTCGATGCCGTCGTCCTCGAGCGGGATCTCCGCCGGCAGGTCGGCGACCATGCGGGTGAATGCCGGATAGCCCCAGCGTTCGCGCACCGCGATGGCGCGGCCGCTGCGCACCAGGTGCACGCCGCCGATCCAGCCGAGCTTGCCGCACAGGGTGATGACGATGGCGGTGACCACGCGCTGCGGATCGGTCTGCTCGCGCATGATCGCGGCGATGTCGCCCTCGATCTCGAGCAGCATGCGCTGCTGCTTCTCGAGGGTGATGTCGCGGCCGGTGCCGCGGTAGCCGGCGAAGCGTCCGCCGTCGTCGAACACCGGGCGACCGCTCAGCGACAGGTAGTGCACCTTGCCCTGCGGATCGATCTGCGCGAACTCGAAATCCTCGAACGGCCGGTGTGCCTCGCAGGTCGCCCGATGCGTGTCCCAGTCGGGATGCAGGAAGTCGGCCTCGGGATGGTCCCAGCGGCGCCGCCCGATCAGGGCGCGCCGCCACGGCCCGATCACCGCGTCGATCGAATCCGACAGGAACGAGACGCGGTGCTGCGCATCGGTCTCCCAGATCCAGTCGGAGCTCAGGTGGGTGAGGTCGCGGAACTTGGCTTCGCTCGAGGCCAGCTGCTGCTGCATCGCGCGCATGCCGGTGATGTCCTGCACCACGCCGGCGATGCGCACCGTTTCGCCGCGGGCGTCGCGCTCGGAACGCGCCACGCTGCGTACCCAGACCACTTCGCGGTTGGGCCGGATCCAGCGGAATTCCACCCGTGCCTCGCGCCCGTCGCGCATGCTCGCGCGGTGGGCCTGCTGCCAGCGCGGCTGATCGTTGGGATGGATGTGGGCGAGGAACTCGGGCGGCGGCGGCACGCCGGCGGCCGGGTCGATGCCGAACAGCCGCAGCGCGCCGGCGCTCAGCTGCAGCGTGTTGTGCCGCAGGTCGTGCACCCACGAACCGAGCGCGGCCAGGTTCTCGGCCGCATCGTTGCGCTCCTGGAGCTGGTCCAGCGCCTCGAGCGAGCGGCGCCGCTCGGACAGCGCGCGGCGCAGCGCCGCGCCGAGCAGCGCGATGCCGGCCAGCGCCAGCAGCGCCGCGACCACCGGCGGCCAGTCGGGCGATGCGGTCTCGGCATGGGCCGCGCCGGGGACGAGCACCAGGGCGGCGAGCGCGGCACCGGGCAGTGCGCGCCGGCAGCGCGCGGCGAGCGGGGGTACAGCAGCGGCGGCCGGTTCTATCGTGGCTCTCCCGGGGTGGCTGGCAGCGTCTCGCAACGCCGGCCGGAGGCGGGCGCCGCGAAAGGCGGGGCATCCGCGGTAATGTAGCGGATCCCATCCAGAGCGCCGAGGAATATGTCCGTCCTGTCGATCGATCAGGGCCCGGCGGGGGCAGCGCCCTCGCCGTGGGTGGTCCGCTGGCTGTCGCTGCTGCCGAGCGGCGCGAGCGTGCTCGACTTCGCCTGCGGCCCGGGCCGGCACGCGCGCGAGGCCGCGCGCCGCGGCCTGCGCGCCAGCGCCGTCGATCGCGATGCGACGGCGCTGGCGGCCGTCGGCCCCGGCGTGCAGGTCCGCGCGGCCGATCTCGAGGCCGGCCCGTGGCCGTTCGGCGACGAGCGCTTCGATGCGGTGATCGTCACCCGCTACCTGTTCCGGCCGCGCTTCGCGCTGCTCGCGGCGCTGGTGGCGCCGAACGGCCTGCTGATCTACGAAACCTTCGCCCAGGGCAACGAGCGCTTCGGGCGTCCGTCGAACCCGGCCTTCCTGCTGGCGCCCGGCGAGCTGTACGAGCGCAGCACGCGCGCCGGCCTGACCGTGCTCGCCTTCGAGCACGGCATCGTCGAGCGCGCGGTCCCGCCCGGGCAGCAGCCCGCGCCGGCCGTGGTGCAGCGCGTCTGCGCGGTGCGCGCACGCGGCGACGGGGCGTTGCGCGCGCTCGGCTAGAATGTCGCTTTTCGTTTCCGGCCAGCCATGATCCAGGGCAGCATTGTCGCGATCGTCAGTCCGATGCACGAGGACGGCAGCCTCGATCTCGAGTGCTATCGCCGCCTCATCGACTGGCACGTCGAGGAGGGCACGGCGGCGATCGTCGTCGTCGGGACCACCGGCGAATCGCCGACCGTCGACGTCGAGGAGCACGCCACCCTCATCCGCGTCGCCACCGAGCATGCCGCCGGGCGCGTGCCCATCATCGCCGGCGCCGGCGGCAACTCCACGCGCGAGGCGATCGAGCTCACCGAGTTCGCGCACAAGGCCGGCGCGCACGCCTCGCTGCAGGTGGTGCCGTACTACAACAAGCCGACCCAGGAAGGCATGTACCGCCACTTCAGGACGGTGGCCGAGGCGGTCGACCTGCCGATGGTGCTGTACAACGTGCCCGCGCGCACGGTGGCCGATCTCTCCAATGCCACCGTCCTGCGCCTGGCGCAGGTGCCGGGCGTCGTCGGCCTGAAGGATGCCACCGGCGACATCGGGCGCGGCTCGGCGCTGCTCGCGCAGCTTCCGCAGGGCTTCGCGGTCTACGCCGGCAACGACGACTCCGGCCTGGCGCTCATGGCGATGGGCGGCCACGGCATCATTTCGGTCACCGCCAACGTCGCTCCCGGGCCGATGGCGCAGATGTGCCGGCATGCGCTCGCCGGCGAATGGGCGGCGGCGCTCGCGCTGCACCGCCGCCTGTTGCCGTTGCACGTCGATCTGTTCGTCGAGGCCAACCCGATCCCGGTCAAGTGGGCGCTGGCCGAGATGGGGCGCGTGTCCCGCGGCATCCGGCTGCCGCTCACGCCGTTGTCGGCCGAGCGCCACGACTTGGTTCGCGCGGCGCTCAGGCGCTCAGGAGTGATCAATTGAGGAACGGGTTTCTCGCTGTTTCGGCCAGGCTGGCGGTGGTTTCGGCCCTGGCCACGGCACTGGGCGCGTGCGCGCTCAACGACAGGATCGAGCAGGCCGGCCGCATCGACTACAAGTCCGCCGGCAAGGTGCCGCCGCTCGACATCCCGCCCGACCTGGCCGCACCGGCCAGCGACGGCCGCTACACGGTGCCCGAGCGCGACGCGAGCGCGCGCACCTTCTCGAGCTACGAGCGCGGCCATGCCACGGAGCGCCCCGCCGGCAGCACCGGCGTGGTGCTGCCGGCGGTTCCCGGCGCGCACATCGAGCGAGCCGGCTCCGAACGATGGCTGGTGGTCGAGGCGCCGCCCGAGCGCGTGTGGCCGATGCTGCGCGAGTTCTGGCAGGACAACGGCTTCACGGTGCAGACCGAGTCGCCCGCCACGGGCATCATGGAGACCGACTGGGCCGAGAACCGCGCCAAGATTCCGCAGGACTTCATCCGGCGCACCATCGGGCGGGCGTTCGAGAGCTTCTATTCCACGCCCGAGCGCGACAAGTTCCGCACCCGGCTCGAGAGGACCGGCAACACCACCGAGATCTACATCAGCCATCGCGGCATGCAGGAGGTCTATACCACCGAGGGCCGCGACCGCACGATGTGGCAGCCGCGGGCGCCCGATCCGGGCCTGGAGGCCGAGTTCCTGAACCGGCTGCTGCTGAAGTTCGCTCCCGAGCAGGCGGCCACGCAGACGGCCGCGGCCGGCTCGCCGGCGGCAGGCGCGGCCGCCAAGCTGGTCGGCGACGGCGGCGGGCAGGCGCTCGAGGTGGCCGAGGGCTTCGATCGCGCCTGGCGCCGGGTCGGGCTGGCGCTCGATCGCGGCGGCTTCACGGTCGAGGATCGCGATCGTTCGCAGGGGCTGTACTTCGTGCGCTACGTCGACCCCGAGGTCGAGGGCGGGCGCGTCGCCGAGAAGCCGGGCTTCTTCAAGCGGCTGTTCTCCTCGGCCAAGCCGCGTGCCGACGCGGGCAGCCGGTTCCGCGTCCACGTCGCCGAGGCGGGCACCCAGAGCCGCGTGACGGTGCTCGCACAGGACGGCAAGCCGGTGCCCGACGTCGACCGGCGCACCGCGGGACGGATCCTGGCGCTGCTGCGCGACCAGTTGAAGTGAGCCGGGGCCCCGGACAGGGGCTCACGCAGGCTCGATTCAACTCCGACAGACTCCTGGCCGCGGCACGGGCGCCATGCGTTTCGCCAGCCTGGGCAGCGGCAGCGAGGGCAACGCGCTGCTCGTCGAGAGCGTCGACGGCGCGTGCACGACGCGCGTGCTGATCGACTGCGGCTTCGGCCTGCGCGATGTCGAGCGCCGCCTGCGCGCGGCCGGTTGCGAGCCCGCCGTGCTCGACGCGATCCTGGTCACCCACGAGCACGCCGACCACATCGGTGGGGTGTTCCGCCTGGCCCGGGCGCACCGCATCCCGGTCCATCTGACGCACGGCACCCTGCGCGCGGCCGGTGCCCTGTTGCCGGAGCGCTTCGAGGCGCTGGACCTGCTGCGGCTGTTCGATGTCCACGATCCCTTCGACTGCGCCGGGCTGCGCATCGAGCCGGTCGCGGTGCCGCACGACGCGCGCGAGCCGGTGCAGTACGTCATCGACGACGGGCGTCGCCGTCTCGGCGTGCTGACCGACCTGGGGCAGGGCACGCCGCACGTGGTACAGGCGTTCTCGCGGCTCGATGCGCTGGTGCTCGAGTGCAACCACGATGCGCAGATGCTCGCCGACAATCCGCGCTATCCCGCGATGCTCAAGCAGCGCATCGCCGGCCCGTGGGGCCACCTGGACAACCTCGAGGCGGCCCGCATCCTGGCGGCCATCGACGCCTCGCGCCTGCGCAGCGTGGTGGCCGCGCACCTGAGCCGGCACAACAACCGGCCCGAGCTGGCGCGCCAGGCCCTGGTTTCGGCCGACCGGGTCGATCCGGCCCTGATCCGGGTGGCCGACCAGGACCGCGGCATCGACTGGATCGCCGTCTGAAAAAAAGAAAACCGGCCGCGAGGGCCGGTTCGAGCCGCCGGCATGACGCCGGCCGCGAGCGGTCGAAGACCGCGCAGCTTACTTGTTGGCCGGAGCGGCGGCTTCCTTGGCGGCGGCCGCAGCCTTGTCGGCAGCTTCCTTGGCCGCGTCGACCGCGTTGCCGGCGGCGTCCTTGGCGGCTTCCATGGCGTTGCTGCCCGCTTCCTTGGCCTTGTCCACGGCCTCGCCGGCGCTTTCCTTGGCGGCTTCGGCGGCGGCACCGGCGGCTTCGCCCGTCTTCTCGGCAGCATCCTTGGCAGCGTCGACAGCCGCGCCAGCCGCGTCTTTCGCAGCTTCGGCGGCGGGAGCGGCCGGAGCGGGCGCCGGCGCCTCCTCTTTCTTGCCGCAGGCGGTCAGGGTGAGGGCGATCAGCGAGGCGAGCAGGAGCGACTTCTTCATGATGGCGGTTGATCCTTGGAGGAAATCGGATGGGTAAGCTTCGTCGGCCGTCCACCTAGGGTAAACCCCTAGATTCCGGCACATCGAACCTTGAAGTATAGCAAACTTGTAAACAATTCTCGCGACAGCCCCGCCGATGGGTGTTGCGTCATTGGGACAAGGAGTCTTGCATGTCATTGACCATCGCGGCCGACCGCTGGGTGCAGTTGCGCTATCGCCTCTTCGATGCGCAGGGCCAGCCGGTCGAAGAGGGCGAGCGCGAGCTGACCTATCTGCACGGCGGCTACGGCGCGGTGTTCGAGCGCATCGAGGCGGCGCTCGAGGGGCGGGCCGCCGGCGAGACGCTCAGCGTCCATCTCGAGCCCGAGGAGAGCTTCGGCGAATACGACGCCGAGCTGCTGCGGCTGGCGCCGCGGCACCTGTTCCCGGACGACCTCGAGGCGGGCATGGCCTTCGAGGGCGTGCCCGGCGAGCCCGGCGACGGCCGCATCCACATCGTCACCGACATCGCCGACGACACGGTGGTGCTCGACGCCAACCACCCCCTGGCCGGCATGGGCCTGCGCTTCGACCTGCGCGTGCTGGACGTGCGGGAGGCCAGCGACGAGGAGATCGAGCAGGAGCGGCGCGCTGCCTCAGAAGGTTGAGGCGGCCGAGGAGGCTGACGGCCGGGCGGACGGCACGAACGCGTCCGAGTAGCACGCGTCCTCGTGCAGCCCCTGGGCGATGAAGGCGGGCTGGGCGGCCTGCACCATGCGCACCGATCCGCAGGCATAGACCGAGAAGCCGGAAAGGTTGGGGAAGTCGTGCAGGATGGCCTCGTGGACCAGGCCGGTGCGTCCGCTCCAGCCATCCTCGGGGGCGGGCTCGGAGAGCACCGGCACGAAGTGGAAGTTCGGGTGCGCCCGCGCCCATTCCCCCGGCAGCTCGGTGAGGTAGAGGTCGCGCGGGCGGCGCACGCCCCAGTACAGGTAGAGCGGGCGCTCGATGCCCATGCGGAAGGCCTGCTCGAGCAGGGCCTTGACCGGGGCGAAGCCGGTGGCCCCGGCCACGAAGATGAGCGGCTTGTCGCTCGGCTCGTGCAGCACGAACGAGCCCAGCGGCCCCTCGAACTTCACGGTGTCGCCCAACTTCATCGTCTCGAACACGTGGGTCGTGAAGCGCCCGCCCGGCATCAGGCGCACGTGCAGCTCGACCAGGTCGGTCGCGTCCGAGGGGGTGGTGAACGAGTAGCTGCGCCGCGACCCGTCGTCGAGGATGATGCTCAGGTACTGGCCGGCCTCGAACTCGATGCGCTGGCCCTCGGGCAGGCGCAGCGCGAGCAGCATCACGTCGTGCGCCAGGCGCTCGAGCCGCTCGACGCGGGCCTCGTAGGTGCCCACCACGGTGCCGCGCGCGGCGGCGTCGGGCTCGTATTCGAACTCGACGTCGGACAGGGCGCAGGCCACGCACAGGAGGATGCGCCCGGCCTGGCGCTCGTCCTCGGACAGCGCGCTCGGCTGGTAGCCCGACATCTCGACCTGCCCGCCGATCAGGGTCGCCTTGCACACGCCGCAGCCGCCCGAGCGGCATTCGTAGGGCAGGGGGATGCTCGCGCGCAGCCCGGCATCGAGCAGCGTCTCGCCGGGGCGCACCGGCGCGCCCTGGCGCCCCGGGTGGGCGGTCAGGTGGTAGACCTGGCCGCGCCCGCTGCGCTTGGGCGGCAGCCACGGCATGGCGATCAGCAGCACGGTGAGGCCGCCGCACAGGACCCACAGCTTGAGCGGATCCCAGGAGTAGATGAGGGGGTAGACGAGCAGGTAGAACCAGTCGAAGCTCAGCGTGACGGGCACGCTGCCGAAGTCGGCCGGCGCCTGGCTCACCACCGGCTTGACCAGCGCGATCGCCAGCAGCATGACGAGCAGGCCGTAGGCCAGCCGTCGCGGCGGCATCTGCGAGGCGCGCGGCACGCGCTGGGTGTGGATCCACAGCGCCAGCATGACCACCAGCGGGATGCCGATGTGCAGGAACGACAGCAGCGAGAACAGCCGGTCGGTGATGGCCTCGGGGGTGATGAAGTTGCGCGTCAGCATGCCGCGGAACACCGGCAGCGCGTCCAGCCACTCGGTGGTGGCCACCACCACGAACTGGGCCAGCTTGTCCCAGGGCAGCATGAAGCCGTTGACCCCCGAGGCGTAGACCAGCCACAGCACGATCACGCCGCTCACCCAGGAGAACGCCCGGAAGCTGCGGTAGCGATCGAACGCGAAGTGGCGGATCATGTGCAGCAGCATGGTCAGCACCATCGCGTCCGAGGCGTAGCGATGGATGCTGCGCATGATGCCGCCGGCCCACCACTGGCCGTGGGTGAGCGCCTCCATGGAGGCGTAGGTCTTGTCGACCCCGGTCTCGTAGAAGGCGTAGACGTACAGCCCGCTGGCCACGACGATCCAGAACATCCAGTAGCTGGTCGCCCCGAGGTAGTACATCGGGTTGAGCCGTTCGCCGAACACGCGGTTGCCCACCGCTTCCATGCGCAGGAAAAACCATTGGGCGACGGCCTGGATTCTCTTCAGCAACGAGGTTCTCCGATCTGTTGCGCCCCGGGCGCGGGGACGGCGGCGGCTGTTGCGGACAGCGCACAATGCCCGGGCTGAAATCGACTCGGCAACCTAGCCGGATTGCGCGGGGATTGCAAGAAAAGGGCCAACCGTTGCATGCTTGCGTCTCGCAATACATCTTTTGCGTCGCGGTGCAAGCCCGTAACGAGCCGTCCTTGATGCGAGTCAAGGTAACGGAGGGCGGGCTGCAAGCATCATCGCGGGCACTATCGAACTCCGAAACGGGGAAGGGGGAAAGTCATGGCTGGACAGGTGCAGTCGCAGGGCGAAGCAAAAGGGGAGGAGGAGCGCGTGCCGGTCATGCAGCAGATCCTGGACAATCCGTTCCTGCTGCTGTTTCTCGGCATCACGCTGCCCACGGTGCTCTACATCCTGTGGGGAGTGATGGAGATCGCCACGATTCCCGTCACCCCGCTGGGCAAGTAAGCAGCCTCCACGAGGAAAACGAGCATGAGCGCCATACTGCCCCCGCCGCAACGGATCTGGTGGAAGCAACCGGTCGACAAGGTCGAGATCCTGTGGATCGTGATCGCCTTCGTCTGGTGCATGATCATGTTTTTCATGATGCCGTACTGGCACCTGTACGGTAAGCAGAACCTGTCCTCGGAAACCTACAAGGTACGGCCCGAGCTGTTCGCCCAGGCCACCCAGGCCATGGTCGACAAGTACACGGTGCGCACCGAGACCGATCTGAAGGTCCCGGTGGTCGCTCCCCCGGCCGGCAGCGACGTCTACCTCATCGCGCGCCTGTGGGACTGGTGGCCCATCCTCGAGCTGGAGGCCGGCAAGACCTACCGGCTCAACCTGAGCTCGATGGACTACCAGCACGGCTTCTCGCTGCAGCCCGAGAACATCAACATCCAGGTTCTCCCCGGTTACCAGCACGTGGTGAACGTCACGCCCAACCGCACGGGCACCTATCACATCGTGTGCAACGAGTTCTGCGGCATCGGCCATCACAAGATGGCTTCGCGGCTGTACGTCAAATAATTCAGGGGACACCATGGCAACCGCTGCCCAGTTCCGAATCTGCCCCCGCACGGGGCTCCAGTTCCACAAGTCGGCCGAGACCCTCATCAAGGTCAATGCCGTCGCCGCCGTCGTGGCGCTGCTGGTCGGCGGCGTGCTCGCGCTGCTGATCACGCTCACGCGCTGGCAGGCGGTGCACCTCATCGACGCCGACAACTTCTATCTCTTCCTCACTGCCCACGGCCTCGACATGCTGGTGGTGTGGATCATCTTCTTCGAGGTCGCCGTCCTCTACTTCTGCTCCTCGACGCTGCTGCGATGCCGGCTCGCCACGCCGCGGCTGGCCTGGCTGGCGTGGATCCTGATGGTGGTCGGCACGGTCGTGTTCAACACGACCATCTTCATGGGCGATGCGACGGTCATGATGACCTCGTACGTGCCGATGCCGGCCGTCCCCGGGTTCTACCTCGGCCTGATCCTGTTCGCGGTCGGCGCGCTGGTCGCCTGCTTCATCTTCCTGGGCACGCTGGTGGTGGCCAAGGCGGAGAAGACCTACGAAGGCTCGATCCCCCTGGTCACCTTCGGGGCGCTCACCGCCTGCATCATCGCGATCTTCACCATCGCCTCGGGCGCGATCATCCTGATCCCGACCTTCGGCTGGTCGATCGGCTACATCAAGCACATCGATCCGGCCATGTACCGGGTGATCTGGTGGGCCTTCGGTCACTCGTCGCAGCAGATCAACGTCAGCGCGCACGTGGCCGTGTGGTACGCCATCGCCGCCATCGTGTTCGGCGCCAAGCCGATGTCCGAGCGCATCAGCCGCACCGCCTTCTTCCTGTACATCTGCTTCCTGCAGCTGGCCTCGGCCCACCACATCCTGGCCGATCCCGGCGTGGGCACCGAGTGGAAGGTGTTCAACACCAGCTACGCGATGTACCTGGCGGTGCTGGCCTCGATGATCCACGGCCTCACCGTGCCGGGCGCGATCGAGGTGGCGCAGCGCGAGAAGGGCTACACCAAGGGCCTGTTCGAGTGGCTGCGCAAGGCGCCGTGGGGCAACCCGGTGTTCTCGGGCATGTTCATGTCGCTGATCGGCTTCGGCTTCCTCGGCGGCATCTCGGGCGTGATGATGGGCACCGAGCAGCTGAACATGATCATCCACAATACGATCTACGTGCCCGGCCACTTCCACGCAACGGTCGTGCTGGGCACCACGCTCGCGTTCATGGCGATGACCTACTTCCTGCTGCCGACGCTGTTCCAGCGCGAGATCATCAATCCCGGGCTGGCCAAGCTGCAGCCGTACATCTTCGCGCTCGGCATGGGCCTGTTCACGCTCGCCTTCATGGGCGCCGGCACGCTGGGCGTACCGCGCCGCCACTGGGACATCACCTTTGCCGGCGCGGCCATGCCCTACGAGTTCCCGGGCACGGCGCTGCTGATGCTGGCTATCGGCGGCATCGGCGGCATCATCGCGGTGGTCGGCGGCGCGCTGTACATCTGGCTGACGGTCGGCACCATCCTGTTCGGCAAGCGGCTCGACGCAGGCGCCTACACCACCACGATCAGCCCGCTGCGCATGCCGGTGCAGGCCGCGCTGGCCGGCCACGGCCACGGCGGCGGCTTCGCCGCGCCGGGCACCTTCGTGTTCGCCCTGGTCTTCCTCGCCGCCTTCGTGCTGTACTACTTCGTCAACTGGAAGTACCTGTCGACGGTGTGGGGGCTCAGCTGAGGACTGCATGACCCGGCATCGATCCGAACGCCGCGCGCGGCGCGCGCTCTTCGTCCTCGCCCTGGCGTTCGGAATCGGTGCCGCGTCCCCGGCGGCGCGCGCCGCCGAGGACGTTGATCGCCCCACTCCCGATTTCCGCAAGGCGCTCGCGGCCAGCCAGGCCGCGATCGGCCGCCCCCTCGACGACTTCCGCCTGCGCGACAGCACCGGCAAGGAAGTCCGGCTCAGCGACTATCGCGGCCGTCCGCTGCTCATCAGCCTGGTGTACACGGGCTGCTTCCAGGCCTGCCCGGTGGCCACCCAGTTCCTCGCCAAGGCCGTGCGCACCGCGCGCGAGGCGCTCGGCGAAGACCGCTTCGACGTGGTGTCGATCGGCTTCAACCAGCCCTTCGATACCCCCGAGGCGATGGCCGCGTTCAAGCGCCAGAACCGCATCGTCGAGCCCCGCTGGGCCTTCCTCAGCCCCGATCCAGCGGAAGTGGATGCGCTGACCCGCAACCTGGGCTTCAGCTACGAACGCACTGCCGGCGGCTTCGACCACGTCACCCAGGTGACCATCGTCGATGCCGACGGCGTGATCTACCGCCAGGTCTACGGCGAGAACTTCGACCTGCCGATGCTGGTGCAGCCGCTCAAGGAGCTGCTCTCGGGGCAGGTATCGCGGGAAGTGACACTGGAGAACCTCTGGGAGAAGGTGAAGCTGTACTGCACCGTCTACGATCCCTTCACCGGCGGCTATCGCGTCAACTACTCCCTGTTCTTCGAGATCTTTGCCGGACTCACCACGCTGGGGGCGATCGCCTGGGTGGTCATGCGCGAGTGGCGCCGCTCCTCGCGTGCATGAAGATTGCGGTGCGCGCAGCTCCGGCCCGCGCGCCCGTCGCAGCACCCCAGCATGTCCCCCTTCCACACGCTGAATCCGACCGAGGCGCGCCTGGAGGGCAGCGGCGTGGCGGCACGCGCGCTGCGTGCGCTCGAACGCGCCATCGACCGGGCCTGCGGCGAGCGCGACAACCCGCTTCGCCAGCTCGGCGGGCTGGGCTTCTACCTGTTCTGGCTGATCGCGCTCACCGGCGGCTACCTCTACATCTTCTACGACACCAGCGTGGCGGGCGCCCATGCGTCGGTCGAGCAGCTCACGCATGGCCAGCGATGGGTCGGCGGCGTGATGCGCAGCCTGCACCGCTACGCCTCGGACGCCTTCGTCGCGGTGATCGTGCTGCACCTCGTGCGCGAGCTGGCCTACGGGCGCTATCGCGGCTTTCGCTGGTATTCCTGGGTCAGCGGCGTGCCCACGCTGTGGCTGGCCGTCGCCGCGGGCGTCATCGGCTACTGGCTGGTGTGGGACAGCGTGGCGCTGTTCGTGGCCACCGCCACCACCGAATGGTTCGGCGCGCTGCCGGGCTTCGGGCCGGCGCTGGTGCGCAACTTCATCTCCGAGGGCGCGGTCTCGGACCGGCTGTTCTCGCTGGTGGTCTTCCTGCACATCGGCGTGCCGCTGGTGCTGTTGCTGGTGATGTGGGCGCATGTCCAGCGGCTGACCCGCCCGCAGACCGGCGCCAGCCGTGCGGTGGCGCTGTGGACGCTCGCCGCGCTGTCGCTCCTGTCGCTGGCGCTGCCCGCGGTGTCGCAGCCGCCGGCCGAGCTGGACTGGCTGCCCGCGACGCTGCCCCTCGACTGGTTCTACCTGGCGCCGCTGACGGCGATCTACGCCGCTACGCCGGCCCTGGTCTGGATCGTCGCCACCGGCCTCACGCTGCTGCTCGCGGTCGCGCCCTGGCTGGGGCCGCTGCGGCGCCCGGCGCCGGCGGTGGTGGATCCGGATCATTGCAACGGCTGCACCCGCTGCTTCGCCGATTGCCCCTATGCGGCGATCGCGATGGCGCCGCACCCGGGAGGCCGCGGCCAGATCGCGGTGGTCGATGCCGACCGCTGCGCCTCGTGCGGCATCTGCGCCGGGGCATGCCCCTCGTCGGTTCCGTTTCGCGCCGGCGAGCGCCTGGTGAGCGGCATCGATCTGCCGGGGTCGACCGTGGGCGATCTGCGCGAGGCGCTCGACGCGGCGCTGCGCGCCCCGCACGGGCAGGGCGCGCTGGTGGTGTTCACCTGCCAGCGCGGCGCCGGGCTGGGACCCGCGCCGGGCCGGGGTCTTGTGGTGCTGGGACTGCCGTGCGCAGGTATGCTTCCGCCGACGTTCATCGAGTACGCCCTGCGCGGCGGCGCGAGCGGCGTGGTCGTCGCGGCGTGCCCGCCGTCCGACTGCGAGTTCCGCTTCGGGGCCCGATGGACCGGAGAGCGCCTGGCCGGCGAACGCGAGCCGCGTCTGCGCCGCGGCGTCGAACGCGAGCGGGTGGAAGTGCTGCAAGCCGCGCGCGAGGAGCGTGCCGCGCTGCGGGCGGGCATCGAGGCGTTCCGGGCCCGGCTGGGGGCGCCGCAACAGGAAACATCGACGGAGGTCAGTGATGGGTAACGCGGTCCTGCGCTACGGCGGCCAGGGGATTCTCTACGCCTTGTTCGCCGTGTTCGTCGGCTATTTCTCGAGCTCGCCCGTGTACCACCACCTCGGGCCCGACGAAGGGCTGCTGCGCCTGTCGTTCCGGCACCCGGGAGAGTTCGTCACCGACTGCCGCTCGCGCTCGCCCGAGGAGCTGGCCAAGCTGCCGCCGCAACTGCGCGCGCAGATGGACTGCCCGCGTGAGCGCTCGCCGGTGCGCGTGCGGGTCGAGCTCGACGGCAAGGTGCTCTACGACGAGGTCTTTCCCCCGGCCGGGCTGCGCCGCGACGGCGCCGCCAGCGGCTACCGCCGCCTCGAGATCCCGGCGGGCGAGCATGCGCTGCGGGTGCAGTTCAACGACGACATCCGCGTCAAGGGCTTCAACTACGAGGGCGACCGCAAGCTGAACGTGGTGCCCGGGCAGGTGGTGCTGATCGACTTCAACGCCGACCAGGGCGGCGTGGTGATCCGATGAGGCTGGCCACCCCACGCGGATTCCCGGCGCCGCTCGGGGGTGCGCCGGCGCTGCTGCGCAACGATCGCTTCGACCTCGAGATCCCGACCGCCGAGCAGCGCGCGCTCGTCTCCGGCTGGCTGCTGCTGGGCGTGGCCGCGCTGATCGGCGCCGGCCTGTTCTCGATCCTGCTGGTGCTCGCGCGCACGCCCTTCTTCGCGAACCTGGTGCCGGCCGGCGACTTCTTCCGCGTCGCGCTGGTGGTGCACGTCGACCTGTCGGTGCTGGTCTGGTTCGTCTCCATGGCCGGCATGCTGTGGAGCATCGACACCTCGCCGCGCTGGACCGGGCTGGGCTGGTTCGCGCTGTGGCTCGTCGGGCTGGGGGCGCTCTTCATGGCCGCCTCGCCGTTCGCAGGCCGTGCGATCCCGGTGATGTCGAACTACGTGCCGGTGATCGACAACGACGTGTTCGCCTGGGGGCTGATCGTGCTCGGCGCAGGCTTCCTGCTGCTCACCCTGCGCTCGTTCGTCGCCCCGGCGCGCATGAGCCTGCAGCTCGACGGCTCCGATGCGCTGCGCTTCGGGCTGAAGGCCGCCGCGGTCTCGAGCGCGGTGGCGCTGCTGGCGATGGTGTGGTCGGTGGTGGAAGTGCCGCGCGAGCTCGAGGCGAAGACCTACTACGAGCTGCTGTTCTGGGGACCGGGGCACGTCATCCAGTTCACCTGGACGCTGCTGATGCTGGTCGCCTGGGCCTGGCTGGCGACCCTGATCGGCTCGCCGCTGCCCCTGAGCCCGCGCGTGGTGGTGCTGGTCTACGCGATCGGGCTGGTGTCGGTGTTCCTCGCGCCGCTCATCTACCTGAACTGGACCGTGCTCTCGGTCGAGCACCACCGCATGATGACCTGGCTGATGCGCTTCGGCGGCGGGCTGGCGATCATGCCCATGGTGCTGGCCCTGGCCGTGGCGCTGGTGCGGCGCGGCGCCCCGGCCGCGCCCGAGACGAGGCCGCTGCGCGCGGCGCTGATCGCCTCGCTGCTGCTGTTCTCGATCGGCGGCCTGATCGGCTTTCTCATCAAGGGCTCCGACGTGCGCGTGCCGGCGCACTACCACGGCTCGATCGTCGGGGTGACGCTGGCGCTGATGGGTCTGGCCTACGCGCTGCTGCCGCGCCTGGGCTACCGCGCGCCCGGCGGCCGCATCGCCGACTGGCAGCCGTGGCTCTATGGCGGCGGGCAGCTGCTGCACATCCTCGGGCTGGTCTGGTCCGGCGGCTACGGCGTGCAGCGCAAGGTGGCCGGCGCCGAGCAGACGCTGCGCACCACGCAGGAGGTGGCCGGCATGGGCCTGATGGGGCTGGGCGGACTGATCGCGATCATCGGCGGCATGCTGTTCGTGTGGGTGGTGCTCGACAGCGTGATCGCAACCCGGCGCGCGCGATGATCCGCGCGCTGGCGCTCGTGGCCTGCGCGCTCACGGTGTGCATCACCGCCGCGAGCGCATTCATCCGCCACTCGCAGGCCGGGCTGAGCTGCGACGACTGGCCCCGGTGCTATCGCGAGGCGACGGCCGGGGCCCCCGCATCGGCTGCGCAGGAGGGCGGGGCGGCCCGGGCGCCGGCAGCGGGCGAGGCGCCCCGGGCTCCGGAGGCGGGCGAGACGGCTGCTGCGCCGGCAGCGGGCGGAGCAGCCGGGGCTTCCGCAGCAGGCGTCGCGGCCGCCGCGCCGGATGGATCGTCGCCGGCGGTCACTGCGGCGCGCGGGCTGCACCGCCTCAGCGCGATGCTGGTCGGCGTGCTGGTGCTGGTGATCGCCGTGTTCGGCTGGTCGGGGATGGACGGCAGTGCGCGCGTGGCCGCGGCGGCGGCGCTTGCCGACACTGCCTTCCTCGCCTGGCTCGGCCGCCTCACGCCGCACGATCTGCCGCTGGTGACGGTCGGCAACCTGGTCGGCGGTCTGGCGCTCGCCGCGGCCTTCGCGTGGATCGCGGCGCGGGGAGGGCGGCGGCCCGGCGAACCGGCTGTCGCCAGTGCCGGTGCCATCGCCCCCGCCGGTGCTATCGCCTCCGCCGACGCCGGTGCCATCGCCCGCGGCGTCCGGCTCGCCTGGGGTGCGCTCGTGCTCCTGGGTCTGCTGGCCTGGGTCGGCACGATGATCGGCGCGCGCCACGCCATCGACGCCTGCATGGGCGCCTCGTGCTTCGAGAGCGTCCGGCTCGATGCCGCCGCGTTCGATCCGCTGCGTGTGCAGGCGAGCGTCGATGCGGCGGCGGCGCACGGCCTGCACCTCGTCCATCGCGCGCTCGGCATCGTCTTCGCCATCGTCGTGGCGCTGCTCGTGTTGCGCTCGGGTGCGCTGCGCGGCGCCGGCCGCAGCGCGCTGCTGGCCTTGCTGGTCGCGCAGCTGCTGCTGGGCATGGGCACTGCCGCCGCCGGTCAGCCCCTGCTCACGGCCACCCTGCACAACGCGCTGGCGGCCATCCTTGCCGGCGTGCTGGCGGGAGTCGCCGCGCTTCGGGCGCCGGCCAAGCTGCACGGCCTCGGGGCGCGCTGATACGGTTCTGCGTTCGCTCGCATCACTGCGTTGGGGCGCCTTGCCGTGCTACAGCACTGTCTGCGGCGCCCCGCCTTGTTCTGCGAACGAACGCAAAACCGTATGAAACGCGCGCCCCTGCGCTTCACCGGACCGCCCCCGGCGCTCCGCCGAGCTCGTCGCGCAGCGCGTAGACCAGCTCGAGCGCCTCGCGCGCACTGAGCGTATCGGGGTCGACGCCGCGCAGGCGCTCGAGCACACGCGTGCCCGGCTCATCGATGCCGGCGGTTCCCGGCGTCGATGCGGCGGAGGCGGGCGACGCATCGGCAGGCAACGCATCGACAGACGACGCATCGGCGGGCGACGCGTCGGCTGCGAAGGCCGGCATGCCGTCGAGGACGTCGCCGCCGGGCGCTCCGGGCTGCGGCATCGCGAACAGGTCGAGCTGGTCGTCGTGGGCGCGGGCGCGTGTCTCGAGCTCGGCCAGCATCTGGCCCGCGGCGCGGATGACCGGGGCGGGCAGCCCGGCCAGGCGCGCCACCTGCAGGCCGTAGCTGCGGCTGGCCGGTCCGTCGCGCACCTCGTGCAGGAACACGATGCCGCCGCGGTGCTCGGCGGCGGCCAGGTGCAGGTTCACCGCCTGCGGGTGCGTGGCCGCCAGCTGCGTGAGCTCGAAGTAGTGCGTCGCGAACAGCGTCAGCGAGCGGTTGTGCGCGAGCAGCCGCGCGGCGATCGCATGCGCCAGCGCCAGCCCGTCGAAGGTCGAGGTGCCGCGGCCGATCTCGTCCATCAGCACCAGCGAGCGCTCGGTCGCCGCGTGCAGGATCGCCGCGGCCTCGGTCATCTCGACCATGAAGGTCGAGCGGCCTCCGGCCAGGTCGTCGGAGGCGCCCACGCGGGTGAAGATGCGGTCGAGCGGGCCGATCTCGCAGGCGTCGGCGGGCACGAAGCTGCCGCAGCAGGCGAGCAGGGCGATCAGCGCCACCGAGCGCATGTAGGTCGACTTGCCGCCCATGTTGGGGCCGGTGAGCAGCAGCATGCGCCGGTTCTCGCGCATCACGCAGTCGTTGGGCACGTAGTGCTCGACGCCGGCCTCCACCACCGGATGCCGGCCGGCGCGGATCTCGATACCGGGCGCTGCCGAGAAGCTCGGACGCACCCAGCGCAGCGTATGCGCGCGCTGCGCGAACGCCGCCAGCACGTCCAGCTGCGCGGCGGCGCGCCCGGCGCGCTGCCAGGCGGCCACCGTGGGGCCGAGCGACTCCAGCAGCGTCTCGTAGAGCTGGCGCTCGAGGGCCAGCGCGCGCTCGCGCGCCGACAGCGCCTTGTCCTCGAAGCTCTTGAGCTCGGGCGTGATGTAGCGCTCGGCGTTCTTGAGCGTCTGGCGCCGCCGGTAGTCGTCGGGCACGCGCGCGGACTGCCCGCGCGAGACTTCGATGTAGAAGCCGTGCACCGCGTTGTAGCCCACGCGCAGGTTGGCGATGCCGGTGCGCTCGCGCTCGCGCGCCTCCATCGCGGCGAGCAGGGCATCGCAGTCGCGATCGATGGCGCGCAGCTCGTCGAGCGCCGCGTCGTAGCCGTCGCGGATCACGCCGCCGTCGCGCGCCTGCGCGGCCGGCTCGTCGGCGAGCGCCGCGGCGACCGGCGCCAGCGCGGCCTCGGGTACCTGCATCGCCTCGAGCAGCTCGCCGAAGAGTGCTGCGTCGAGCCTCGACAGCCGCCCGCACAGCCGGCGCAGCGCCGGAGCCGCGTCGCGCAGCGCCGCCAGCTCGCGCGGGCGCGCCGAACGCAGCGCGATGCGCGCAGCGATGCGCTCCAGGTCGGGCAGCTCGCGCAGGTCGGTGAGCACCGGCGCGTAGAGGGTCGAGGCGACCGGGGCCGATGCGTCGGCGGAAGCGGCCGGCAAGGCCTCCTCGAAGGGCGTTGCGTCCCATTCGTCGGAGGGCCCCAGCAGGGCCTGCACGCAGGCCTGGCGGCGCATCGCCTGCGGCTGCGAGCGCAGCGGCTCGAGCAGCCAGCGCCGCAGCAGGCGGCCGCCGGCGCTCGTGGCGCAGCGATCGAGCAGCTTGAGCAGCGACGCGCCGTCGTCGCCGCGCATCGTCTCGACGATCTCGAGGTTGCGGCGCGCCGCGGCGTCCAGCACCACGTACTCGTCGCCGGTGAAGACGTGCAGCGACTGCAGATGCGTGGGCGCCTGCCCCTGGGTGCGTTCGACGTAGTCGAGCAGCGCGCCGGCCGCGGCGACCGCAGCGTCCATCTCCTGCACGCCGAAGCCGCCGAGGTCGCGCGTGCCGAGCAGCTCGGTGAGGCGGCGCTGCGCGCGCACCGCGTCGAACTGCCACGCGGGCGAGTGGGTGAAGGCGGTGCCGGCCAGCGCCTCGGCGAGTGCCTCCGGCAGTGCCGCCCCTTCGGGGATCACCACCTCGGCCGGGCGCAGCCGGTCGATCTCGCGCAGCAGCGCTGCCGGCGCGAGCTGCGCCAGCCAGCACTCGCCGCTGGCCACCACCATCCAGGACAGCCCGAGCGCACCGCTGCGCGGCAGCACGGCCAGCAGGACGCGGTCGTCGCGATCGGGCAGCAGTTGCGCCTCGGTGAGCGTGCCCGGCGTGACGATGCGCACCACCTTGCGCTCGACCGGGCCCTTCGATGCGGCCGGATCGCCGATCTGCTCGCACACTGCCACCGATTCGCCGAGCCGGATCAGGCGTCCGAGGTACTGCTCGACCGAGTGCACCGGCACGCCCGCCATCGGGATCGGCACACCGGCCGATGCGCCGCGCCGCGTCAGCGTGATGCCGAGCAGCTGCGCGGCACGCTCCGCGTCCCCGTAGAACAGCTCGTAGAAGTCGCCCATCCGGTAGAACAGCAGGCGATCGCGGTGATCGGCCTTGATGCGCAGGTACTGCTGCATGACCGGCGTGTGCGCGGAGTCGTCCATTTTGCTCATTGAATCCAGCCTCAGGCCTCGATGTTAGCCATCGGCTCCTTCAAGACGAAATCGGCGGGATGTCCGGCGATGTGTCCGTGCCGCGGCCGTCCTGCGAGAAGACGGGCGACCTGACGGGCTAGCCGGCGGCGAGGCGGCGCGGGCCGCGGCCCGTTCGTCGCGAGTCAGACCGGTTCCCGCGCCTGCGCCAGGAAGGGCAGCGCGCGCGCCAGCAAGGCATCGGGCGCCTCCTCGGCGATGTAGTGGCCGCATGCGAGGGGCTCGCCGCGCACGTCGGCGGCCACGCGCTGCCATTCCGCGAGCGGCCGGAAGCAGCGGTGGACCACGCCCAGCGCGCCCCACAGCACGAGCAGCGGCGCCTCGAGGCGCCGGCCGGCGGCGCGGTCGGCGCGATCGTGCTCGAGGTCGATGCCGGCGGCGGCGCGATAGTCCTCGCAGATGCCGTGCGCGGTGCCCGGCAGGGCCAGGGCCCGCGCGTATTCGGCCAGGGCGTGGGGAGCGAAGGGCGCCAGGCCGGCGCCGCTGCGCCCCAGCATGTCGCGTACGTAGGCCGCCGGATCGGCCAGGATCAGGCGTTCGGGCAGCGGCGCCGGCTGGATCAGGAAGAACCAGTGCCAGTAGGCGCGCGCGAACTCCTCGTTGGTCTGCTCGTACATCGCCAGCGTCGGCGCGATGTCGAGCAGGACCAGGCGGCGCACCGCGCCGGCGTGGTCGAGCGCGAGCCGGTGCGCCACGCGCGCGCCGCGGTCGTGCGCCAGCACGTCGAATCGCGGGTGGCCGAGCGCCTGCATCGCGCGCAGCATGTCGCGGGCCATCACCCGCTTGCTGTAGTTGGCGTGACCGGGCTCGCCGCGAGGCTTGGACGAGTCGCCGTAGCCGCGCAGGTCGGCCAGCACCAGGGTGAACCGGGCGGCCAGTGCCGCGGCCACCTCGTGCCACATCGCGTGCGTCTGCGGATGGCCGTGCAGCATCAGCAGCGGGGGGCCGCGGCCGCCGACGAGGACGTGGATCTCGATGCCGTCGTCGGTCGCGATGCGGCGGCGCTCGAAACCGGGGAACGGCATCGTCGCGTCGATTCCGGCTCTACGTCGCCGCGTGCCGCCGCAGCACGATGCGCCAGATCCCGGTGGAGATCAGCGAGAGGCCGGTGAGCAGGCCGATGAGGGCCACCGAGCTCTCCGGCCAGCCGATGGCGACGAGGATCGCCACTGCGATCGACAGCAGCCCGTCGAAGAGCACCCAGCCCCAGCCGCGCAGCGGCCTGAGCCGCAGCGCCAGCAGGGTGCGGGCGATGCCGGTGACGAACAGGAAGGCGCCGACCAGCAGCGCCAGCGAGGCGACCCCGGCCACGGGGGCGGCCAGGATCAGGACGCCGAGCGCCAGGGTGAGGAGGCCGGAGACGAGCTTCCAGGCCAGGCCGCCGGCGCGGCGCGTCTGGATCGCGTAGGCGATCTCGAATGCGCCGCCGAGCACCAGCAGCCAGGCCAGGACCAGCACGGTCGCCAGGGCGGCCACGCCCGGCATGGCCACGGCGAGCAGGCCGCTGACGATCAGCAGCACGCCCCATGCGAGCTGCCAGCCGCTGCCCGGCGCCGGCGGTGTCGATGCCCGGGACAGTCCGGGGTCGTTGGCAAGGGTCATGACGGATCTCCCGAGAGTGCCGTGCGCCGCAGCCGGCGGTACAGCGTCCGTTCGCTCACGCCGAGCATGGCTGCCGCGCGCCCGCGGTGGCCCTGGCACTGGCGCAGCGCATGCGCGACCGTTTCCTCGGACAGCCGGGCGCACGGCCGCCGGAGCGCCGGGGAGGGCGGCCGCGCCCCGCCCGGCGTACTCGAGCCGGACACGCCCGCGCCCGGGCCTGCGCCCGCGCGCTGCGGTTCGTCGAAGACGACGTGCTCGGGACGCAGCGCGCCGTCGCAGGCGAGGATCGCTGCCCGCTCGACGACGTTGCGCAGCTCGCGCACGTTGCCCGGATAGTTCCAGGTCAGCAGCGTCTCGATCACCTCGGGGCTGAGCGGCAGGTGGCGCTCGGCGTCTTCCATGCGCGACAGGAAATGCTCGGCCAGCATGGGGATGTCGTCCTTGCGCTCGCGCAGCGGCGGCACGGTGATCGGGAAAGCGCTCAGCCGATAGTAGAGGTCCTCGCGGAACCGCCCGCTCTCGAGCAGCCGGCGCATGTCGCGGTTGGTGGCCGCGACGATGCGCACGTCGAGCTTGACGTAGCCGGTGCCGCCGATGCGGCGCACGGCGCCGGTCTCGAGCACGCGCAGCAGGCGCGTCTGCAGCGCCAGCGGCAGCTCGCCGATCTCGTCGATGAAGAGGGTGCCGCCCTGGGCAGCCTCGAACAGTCCCTGCTTGCGCTGCGCTGCCCCGGTGAAGGCGCCCTTCTCGTGGCCGAAGAGCTCGCTCTCGATCAGGCTTTCGCCGAGCGCGCCGCAGTCGACGACGACGAAAGGGCCCTGCGAACGGGCGGAATAGTGATGCAGGTACTTGGCGACCTGTTCCTTGCCGACCCCGCTCTCGCCCAGCAGCAGCACCGTGGACGGGGTCGGCGCCACCCGCTGCAGCAGGCTGATCGTGCGCAGCAGCGGCTGCGAGCGGCCGACCAGCAGCGCGTCGTCGTCGTGCGCGGGCAGGGCGCGGGTGATGGATTCGCCGATGAAGCGCACCTCGCCCGCATCGTCGAGCAGCGGGCTGGCGTGCAGCTGCACGTACTCCTCGCCGCCCTCGCGATCGAAGTGCAGGTGCATGACCTGCACCGCGCGCCCGTGCCGGAACACGTCCTCGAGCGGGCAGTGCTCGCCCATCGCGCTGCACGGCCGCGCCGAGTGGTGCGACACCTCATGACAGTGCCGGCCGACCACTTCTCGCGCCGACACGCCGTAGTGGGTGCGGTAGGCACGGTTGGCCGCGACGATGCGGTAGTCGCGATCGATGACGACGAACGGCTCGGCGATGACGTCGACGATCTGCTCGCAGCTCGGCTTCGCGGAATGGGGCACGCAAAACTCCTGGCCGCCGTCGGCCATGACGCGTCATGACAGTGTAGGCCTGCCTGTCATGACGCGCCAGTGCGGCCCCGGCGCCATGCGGCTCGCGTGCCGGTGCGGCTCGCACGCCCCGGAGCGTGCCGGGGTACCCGCGGCCGGCTTCAGTCGGCGTCCTGCAGCCGGGTGATGCCGAGCGCCTTGAGCAGATACTTCTCGTAGATCGGATCCGACGAGCCGGACTTCATCTTGTGCAGGAAGTACTTCTCGAAGGCGATCTTGCCCAGGTGCACCCACCTGCCCTTCTTCATCCAGGCGATGTTGCGCGGCGGGATCTGCGGGATGGCCACGAAGGCGACGCCGGTGTCGCCCATGTCGGCCAGGCAGATGGCGTTCCAGGTACCCTTGTGGGACACCGGCTTGCCGGCGAGGTCGTCGGCGATGTTGTGGGCGACCGCGGTCACCATCGACTCGATCATGTAGCCGGTCTTGGGAGTGCCGGTGGGCACCGGCGTGGCCTCCACCGGCGGGATCGCGATGCATACCCCCACCGAGTAGATGTTCGGCCAGGCCGGATTGCGCTGGTGCTCGTCGACCTTGACGAAGCCGCGCGGGTTGACCAGCTTCTCGCCCACCTGCGCCACGGCGTCCACGCCCTTGAAGGCCGGGATCATCGCCGAGAAGGCGAACGGCAGCTCGTGCTCCCTGATCACGGCGCCCTTGTCGTCGTGCTCGGCCACGAACATCCTGCCCGGCTCGACCCGCGTCACCTTGGCGTTGCAGATCCACTTCACGTGGTGCTGGCGCAGCTCGGATTCGAGCATCGTCTTGGAGTCGCCCACTCCGCCCAGCCCGAGGTGGCCGATGTAGGGCTCGGAGGTCACGAAGGTCATCGGCACCTTGCTGCGCAGGCGGCGCCTGCGCAGGTCGGCGTCCATGATGAAGGCGAACTCGTAGGCAGGCCCGAAGCACGAGGCACCCTGCGTGGCGCCGACCACGATCGGGCCCGGCGCCGCCAGAAACGCCTGCCAGGCCGCGTAGGCCTTCTCCGCGTGCTCCAGGGTGCACACCGACGCGGTGTGGGCGTCGGGACCCAGGCCCTCGATCTCGTCGAAGGCCAGCTTGGGGCCGGTGGCGATCACCAGGTAGTCGTAGTCGAGCTGCTGCCCGTCGGCGAGCACCACGCGGCTGGCTTCGGGCTGGATCGCGGCGACCGCCTGCGCGATGAACTCGATGCCCTTCTTCTTCAGGTGCGGGGCGATCGGGATGGTGGTTTCGGCGCGGGTGCGCCAGCCCACCGCGATCCACGGGTTGGACGGCACGAAGCTGAAGGTGTCCGACGGGTTGAGCACCGTGATGCGGTGTCCGGGTCCGACGCGGTCCCGGATCTCGTAGGCTGCGGGCATGCCGCCGGTGCTGGCGCCGACGATGACGATGTGGGCCATGGGTATCGCTCTCCTCTCGGTGGAACCCGGCGATCGGGGATCGCCGGGCGAAACGGAGCGAAGCACCTTCCGTGCCATCCGGCCGCTCGCAGCGCACCCCGCGCCGTGCGGCCGCCGGCGCGGGCTCGATCCAGGCTAGAGCGTGAAATCGCCGCTCGCCTCGGGCTGGAACAGCAGCTCGAGGATGCGCAGGCGCTGCACCGCGCCGGTGGGCGTCGTCCACTCCGTTTCCTCGCCGATGCGGCGCCCGAGCAGCGCCGTGCCGATCGGCGAGAGCACCGAGACGAAGCCCGTGTTCGGATCGGCGTTTTCCGGATAGCACACGGTCAGCTTGCGCCGGGTGCCGTCCTGGAGGTCTTCGACGGTCACCTGCGTGTTCATCGTGACGACGTCGGCCGGCACCTGCTGCTGCGGGACGATGTCGGCATCGTCGAGCAGCGCGTTGAGCGACTCGTCGGCCTGGTGCCGGGTGCGGCTGAGCAGGCGGTCGATGCGCACGTGGTCGAGCTCGGTCAGCACGCGGGAATCGAGGGCGGGACGTGTCATGGCGGACTCCAGTGAGACGGGCGGTTCGAGGAAGGGCGAAGGCGCCGCCGAGGACGCGGCGCGTCACGGGCCCCCGTTGCGGGCCCGGCGATCTCGAAGGGGGAGGGTCTCGAGAAGGGTAGCGATCGCCGGGCTCAGGAGCCGAAGGCCGACATGCCCATTGGGCAGGCGGCTTCGACCCGGGTTCCCGGTCGGGCAACGCGCGCGCGCGGCCACGCGCAGCCCCGGCGGGAGGCGGCGCGGTGCGACGACTGGATGACGTGCGTTGCGTTCATGGCGAGCGTCAATGATAGCCGACCCTGGGGAAAAGTCCATGCCGGTGCCGGGGCGGGGCGGGGCGGGGGCGTGTGGCTGGGAGGGAGCGCACCTGCGGCCGGGAGGAACGGGGCAGGGCGGATCAGGCAGAATGCACTGGTGCGGCGCACATCGCGCCGGCCGGCTCTGGAGATCGATGGAACCCCTCTTTCGCCCGGTGAACACGCCGCCGAGAGCGGCGGCGACGGTGGTGCTGCTGCGTGACGGCGAGCACGGCCCCGAAGTGATGATGGTGCGTCGTCATGGCGGTTCGGAAGTGCTCGGCGGAGCCTACGTCTTTCCCGGCGGCAAGCTCGACGAGCACGACAGCGACGAGGCGCTGCTCGCGCGCGCCGGCGCGCCGCCCGAGGCGCTGCAGGCGCGGCTGGGCGAGCATGCGCTGGAGGCGCGCATCGCCGCGGGGCTGTTCGTGGCCGCGTGCCGCGAGACGGTCGAGGAGGCGTGCGTGCTGCTCGCGCGCGGCGCCGACGGCGAGCTCGCCGGCCGGGTGCACCGGCATCTGCACGCGGGCGCGGCGTTCGGTGCGGTGCTGGCGCAGCTCGGCCTGGAGCTGGCCAGCGAGACGCTCGTTCCCTGGTCGCGCTGGATCACGCCGCGCGTGCCGGCGCTGATGAACCGGCGCTTCGACACGCGCTTCTTCGTCGCGGCGCTGCCGCCCGGCCAGCAGGCACGCCACGACGGGCGCGAGGTCACCGAAAGCGTGTGGATCGCTCCGCACGCGGCGCTGCAGCGCTATCGCCGCGGCGAGATGCTGCTCGTGCCGGCGCAGATCATGACGCTCGACCACGTCGGCCGCCACGCCTCCGTCGCCTCGGTGCTCGAGGAGGCGGGCCGGCGCCCGCCGCTCGTGGTCGAGCCCGAATCGTTCGAGGACGAGGGCGTGCGCACCATGGTCTATCCCGGAGACGAGCGCCATCCGGTGCGCACGCGCGCCATGCCGGGACCGACGCGCCTGGTCATGCGCGGCCCGCTGTTCGAACCACCCGAGGGATTCGATGCCTTCCTGGATTGACTACGACCACGGCATCACCGCGGTCGACGCGCACCTGGTGCGCCCGATGCTCGATGCGGTCCATCTCGTCGTCGAGGGCGATCGCGCGGCGATCGTGGACACCGGCTCCAACGACGCGGTGCCCTACGTGCTGGCCGCGCTGGCCGCGCGCGGGCTGGCCCCGGAGCAGGTCGACTGGGTGATGCTGACCCACGTGCACCTCGACCACGCGGGTGGAGCGGGACTGCTGATGTCGAAGCTGCCCAACGCGCGTCTGACGGTGCACCCGCGCGGCGCGCGCCACATGATCGATCCCTCGCGCCTGAGCGCGGCCACGGTGGCCGTCTACGGCGAGGAGGTGGCGCGCCGCATGTACGGCACCATCGTTCCGGTGCCCGCGGAGCGCGTGCTCGAGACGCCCGATGGCGCCAGCGTCTCGCTCGCCGGGCGGCGCTTCGAGTTCCTCGATACGCCGGGGCATGCGCGCCACCACGTGTGCATCGTCGACGAGCGCTCGGGCCACGTCTTCGCGGGCGACACCTTCGGGCTGTCGTACCGCGAGCTCGAGCACGACGGGCGCCAGGGGATCTTTCCCTCGACCACGCCGGTGCAGTTCGATCCGCCGGCGCTGCACGCCTCGATCGACCGGCTCCTGGCGCGCGCGCCGGGCGCGATCTACGTCACCCACTTCGGGCAGGTGCGCGACGTGCAGCGCCGCGGCGAGGAGCTGCATCGCCTGGTCGACGCGCACGCCGCGCTCGCGCTCGCGTGCCGCGACGCGGGTGCCGAGCGCGCGCGGCGGCTGCGCGAGGGCGTGCGCGCGCTGCTGCTCGAGGAGGCCCGCCGCCAGGCGTGGCCGGTGCCGGACGAGGAGGTGCTGGCGCTGTTCGAGCTGGACATCATGCTCAACGCCGACGGGCTCGCGGCGTGGCTCGACGCCAGCGGCAAGGGCTGAGGGGAGCGGAGAGGGGAAAGCGCCGGAAGGATGACCGGGAAGGGCGAACGGCGAAGCCGCCGGCGCGGCGTTCAGCCCTGCGCGGGCGGCGCGTCGCGCAGCAGCGAGATCATGGCCACGAAGATCTTCGGCGTGCCGGCCACCACGCGCTCGGTGAACAGGTAGTCGGCCTCGCCGGTGAAGTTGCCGATCAGCCCGCCCGCCTCGGTGATCATCAGGCTGCCGGCCGCGACGTCCCAGGGCATCAGCCCCATCTCGAAGAAGCCGTCGAAGCGCCCGCATGCCACGTAGGCCAGGTCGAGCGCCGCCGCGCCCGGACGGCGGATGCCGCCGGCGCGCTCGGTCATGCCGCGGAAGATGGCCAGGTATTCGTCGAGCTGGTCGATCTTGCGGTAGGGGAAGCCGGTGCCGATCAGCGCCTCGTCGAAGCGCTGGCGCTTGGAGACGCGGATGCGGCGGTCGTTCAGGAACGCGCCGCTGCCCCGCGAGGCGGTGAACAGCTCGTCGCGCGTGGGGTCGTAGATCACTCCCTGCGTGACCACGCCGCGCTGCATGAGCGCGATCGAGACGGCGTACTGCGGTAGCCCGTGGATGAAGTTGGTCGTGCCGTCGAGCGGATCGATGATCCACACGTGCTCGGCCTCCTCGACCTTGTGCCCGGCGGCGGCCGGCACCCCCTTCATCAGGTGGCCCGACTCCTCTGCTAAGATCGAGTGGTCCGGATAGGCGGTGAGCAGCGTCTCGATGATGGCCTTCTCCGAGGCATGATCGACCTCGGTGACGAAATCGTTGCGCTGCTTGCGGGCTACCGCCAGCGTCTCGAGATCGAGGCTCGCGCGGTTGATGATGCGGCCGGCGCGTCGCGCCGCCCGGATCGCGACATTGAGCATCGGGTGCATGGGACGATCGGGCCTCGTTGTCGGTGAACCGCTCGCGCGGAACCGCGCATTGTAAGACATCACGCCCGCGCCCATGTCGACCTCCTCCAGCCTGCATCGCCCGGCGCCCGCATGGTTCGGGCAGATCGATTTCGTGCTGCTCGGCACCAGCCATCCCGGCAACGTCGGCGCGGCCGCGCGCGCCATGCGCGCCATGGGCTTGCGCCGGCTGGTGCTGGCGGCGCCGCGCGACCCCGACGTGTGCCGCCATCCGCAGGCGCTGGCGCGCGCCAGCCGCGCCGACGAGGTGCTGGCCCAGGCTCGCCTGGCGCCCGACCTCGCCGCGGCGCTGGCCGGGCATACGCTGGCGATCGCGGTGAGCGCCGAGACGCGCGAGTTCGGCCCGCCGCCGCAGCCGCCCGAGCAGATCGCCGCGCTCGCCTGCGCACACGCGCGCGCCGATGCCCGCCACCGGGTGGCGCTGGTGTTCGGCCCCGAGCGCACCGGCCTGTCGATCGAGCAGGTCGGCCTGTGCCAGGCGGTGTGCAGCATTCCCGGCGACGAGGCCTACCAGTCGCTCAATCTCGCCCAGGCGGTGCAGGTGCTGGCGTACTGCCTGAGCACGCACGCCCGCAGCGAGGCTGCCGCGGTGCCCGCCGGGCGGCCGGAGCCGGCGCGGCCCGCCAGCGGGGCGTTCTCCGAGCGGCCGGCCTCGCAGGCGCAGATCGAGGCCATGTTCGAGCACCTCGAGCGGTCGCTGGCGCTCATCGGCTTCCTCGATCCGCGCCGGCCGCGCAAGCTGATGCCGCGCCTGCGCCGGCTCTTCGCGCGCACCCGCCTGGAGGCCGGGGAAGTGGCGATCCTGCGTGGAATCTGTTCACGGATCGAGCGGCACGGGAACCGATAAGGAATTAAACTGGATTGTTCAGTCCATTTTCGGAGATGGCCAGATGTTCGAACGCGTGCGCGAAGACATCGCGACGGTGCTCGGCAAGGATCCCGCCGCGCGCTCCGCGCTCGAGGTGCTGCTGTGCTATCCGGGGATCCATGCGCTCATCGTGCACCGGATCTCGCACGCGCTGTGGGGCGCCGGTCTGCTCACGCTGGCGCGCATGATCTCCAACCTCGGGCGCCTGTTCACCGGCATCGAGATCCACCCCGGCGCGACCATCGGGCGGCGGGTGTTCATCGACCATGGCATGGGTGTGGTCATCGGCGAGACCGCGGAGGTCGGCGACGACTGCACCATCTACCAGGGCGTCACGCTGGGCGGCACCACGCTCGAGCGCGGCAAGCGCCACCCGACGCTGGAGCGCGGCGTGGTGGTGGGCGCCGGCGCCAAGGTGCTGGGCCCGTTCACGGTGGGCGAGCGGGCGCGCATCGGCTCGAACTCGGTGGTGGTCAAGGCGGTGCCGGCCGATGCCACCGCGATCGGCATCCCGGCGCGCATGATCGTCGAGGACGCCGACAAGCGCCGCGAGGCGCAGGCGGTGAAGATGGGGTTCTCGGCCTATGCCGTGACCCAGGGCGGCGACGATCCGCTGTCGATCGCGCTGCACCGCCTCATCGAGCATGTGGCCGAGCAGGACCGCAACATCGAGCGGCTGCATGCGGCGCTGGCCCGGATGGGCACCGAGGTGCCCGAGGCGTGCGAGCCGCTCGATGCGCGCGCCCTCAACCGCATGGTCGAGTAGGCCCGCGGGTGCGGCCGGGGTACTAGGCAGACTCCCAGGACCCGATCCGCGACCAGCCGGCGGCGTCCACGCGCAGGAAGCCGCCGCGGCACGGGTCGCCGGCGTGCCAGTCGGGCAGCACCCAGCGGCAGGCCGGCGCGCCGTCGAGCTGCCAGCGATGGCATGCCGGCCGATGGGTGTGGCCGTGGATCATCGTGTGCGCGCCCGCCGCACGCAGCGCGGCATCGACGGCGTGCGGATTCACGTCGCCCGGGTCGGCATCGCCCATCATGGTGCGGGCCGCCTGGCTGCGCCGGCTCTCGGCGCGCAGCTCGTGCGCGATGCGCAGCCGCTCGGCGAGCGGGCGGCGCAGGAAGCCGGCCTGCCAGCGTGCGCTGCGCACCTCGGCGCGCGCGCGCTGGTAGGGCTGGTCGTCGGTGCACAGCGCGTCGCCATGGGCGAGCAGCACCGCTGCGCCGAACATCCGCAGCGTGCACGGGTCCTCCAGCAGGGTCGCGCCGGTGCGCGCGCCGAACGAGGCGTCGGGGCGCCGGGCGGCGTCGGGCGGGAAGGGCACGTCGAGCAGGAAGTCGCGGTTGCCGCGCATCACCAGCACCCGGGTGCCGGCGGCCGACAGCCGGGCGAGCCGCTCGACGAGGGCGGCGGCGGCTTCATCGGGCTGGTCGTCGCCCACCCAGGCCTCGAACAGGTCGCCGAGCAGGAACAGGTGGGTGGCCTCGCGTGCGTGCACGGCGAGCCGCTCGAGGAACAGCGCGGCGGTGGCCGGATCGTGGTCGCCCAGGTGCATGTCGGAGCAGAACAGCGCGCAATCGCGCGCCGATCGCCCGATCTCGATCATGGCGTCGCGCTGCGTCACGCCGTCACGCGGTGGATCCGGTGCACGCCCGCCGGCGGCGCGCCGCCTTCAGCGCGTGCCGGCGAGCACGCTCACCGAGTCGATGGTCACCGCCTCGACCGGCACATCGCGGTACGGGCCCACCGAGGTGGTGGGCACCTTGCGGATCGCATCGACCACCTCCATGCCGCGCACCACCTTGCCGAACACGGCATAGCCGTGGCCGTCGGGCTGCGGATGGTTCAGGCCGGCGTTGTCGACCACGTTGACGAAGAACTGCGAGGTGGCCGAGTTGGGATCGCCGGTGCGCGCCATCGCCACCCAGCCGGTGTCGTTCTTCAGGCCATTCCTGGCTTCCAGCGCGATCGGCGCGCGCGTGGCCTTCGGGCGCAGCGCGCCCTTGTAGAAGTCGGTGCCGAAGCCGCCGCCCTGGATCATGAAGTTGCCGATCACCCGATGGAAGATCGTGCCGTCGTAGAAGCCGTCGCGGGTGTACTGCAGGAAGTTGGCCACCGTGACCGGCGCCTTGTCGGGGTACAGCTCGATGACGAACTCGCCCATCGACGTCTTGACCAGCACCTGCGGGTTGGGCGCGGCGGCGGCGCCGTCGGCGACGATGGACAGGGCGGCCACGAGGGCGCTGACGAGCGGCAATTTGCCGATGAGCGGCAGTTTTCCAGGCATGGGAGGCTCCAGTGAAGGGGGGTATCAGGGCCCGGTCGCAGCGTGCAGGCCCCGGCTAGCGGGTGCCGGCCGGCGCGGCCGGGCGCGCGCGGGCGGGTCGGGTGCCGGACGGCCGATCGCCGTCGGGCGACACCTTGGCGGCCAGCTCGCGCACCAGCGCCAGCTTGTCGCGGGCGGAGCGGCTCGCGGGGTCGGCGGCGAAGGCGCGCTGGTAGGCGCGCTCGGCCAGGCGCAGGTAGATGTCGCCAAGGTTCTCGTGCGCCAGCGCGTACGAGGGCAGCGCCCGGATGGCGTCCTCGAGCGCGCTGCGCGCCCGGTCGATGTCGCCGCGCGCCGCGTACAGAGTGGCCAGGTTGTTGTGCGGCTCGGGCAGCTCGGGGAAATCCTGGGTGAGCGCGGTGAAGGTGTCGATCGCCGCATCGGTGCGGCCGCTGTCGGCCTCGATCACGCCGCGCTGGAAGCGCAGCTGCGCGTCGTCGGGCGCCGCCTTCAGCCCGCTGTCGATGGCCGCCAGCGCTTCGTCGCTCTTGCCTTCGGCGAACAGCTTGCGCGCCTGCTCGAGCGCCTTGGCCGCGGCGCGTACATCCGGCATGCCGGGCTCGACCGGGGCATCGAACGGCGCGCGCGAGGCGGGGGGTACCCGCGCGCCGGGCGCCGCCTGCGCCGCGGCCGGCCCGCTCCAGGCTGCGAAGATCGCCGCCTGCACCAGCAGCAGCGCGGTGAGGCAGGCTCCTCGCGGCTTGCGGGCTGCTGATATACTCGATCGCATCCGCGCATTCTAGCAATCGCGCCGCGGCGGACCCGATCGTCCTTCGACACCGCGGCCGGTCTTGCCTCCCCACCCTCCATGCTCCGACTGTACAACTCGCTGACGCGCAGAAAGGAAGATTTCGTTCCGCTCGAGGCCGGCAAGGTGCGCATGTACGTGTGCGGCATGACGGTCTACGACTACTGCCACGTCGGCCATGCGCGCGTGCTGGTGGTCTTCGATGCGGTGCAGCGCTGGCTGCGCGCCTCGGGCTACCGGCTTACCTACGTGCGCAACGTCACCGACATCGACGACAAGATCATCCGGCGCGCGGTCGACAACGGCGAGACCATCGCGCAGCTCACCGCGCGCTTCACCGCCGCCATGCACGAGGACGCCGATGCCCTCGGCGTCGAGCGGCCCGATCACGAGCCGCGCGCCACGCAGTTCGTGCCGCAGATGCTGGGCCTCATCGACCTGCTGGAGAAGAATGGCCTCGCTTATCGCGCCGCCGACGGCGACGTCAACTACGCCGTGCGGCGCTTTCCCGCTTACGGCCGCCTCTCGGGCAAGTCGCTCGACGACCTGCGCGCCGGCGAGCGCGTGGCCGTGGACGGCGCCAAGGAAGACCCGCTCGACTTCGTGCTGTGGAAGGCCGCCAAGGCCGACGAGCCCGAGGAGGCGAAGTGGGAGTCGCCCTACGGCTTTGGGCGGCCCGGCTGGCACATCGAGTGCTCGGCGATGTCCACCAGCCTGCTCGGCAAGACCATCGACATCCACGGCGGCGGCGCCGACCTGCAGTTCCCGCACCACGAGAACGAGATCGCGCAGAGCGAGGGCGCGCTGAAGTGCCAGTTCGTGCGCTACTGGATGCACAACGGCTTCGTGCGCGTGGACGACGAGAAGATGTCGAAGTCGCTCGGCAACTTCTTCACCATCCGCGAGGTGCTCAGGAAGTTCGACGCCGAGGTGGTGCGCCTGTTCATCCTGCGCGCGCACTATCGCAGCCCGCTCAACTACTCCGACGCGCATCTCGAAGACGCGCGCCAGGCGCTGCTGCGCCTGTACGGCGCGCTGTCCGACGATGCCGGGCCGGCCGGTACCGAGCGGGCCGGTGCCGGGGCGGCGCCGATCGACTGGTCCGACCCCTACGCGGCGCGCTTTCGCGACGCGATGGACGACGACATCAACACCCCGGTGGCGCTGGCGGTGCTGTTCGACCTGGCCGGCGAGGCGCACCGCGCGCGCGCCCAGGCGCCGGCAGCGGCGCGTGCGCACGAGGCGCTGCTGCGCGCGCTGGCCGGCCTGCTGGGGTTGCTCGGGGCGGCGCCGGCGGCGGTCAAGCACAGCGGCCTGCACGGCAGCGAGGCGGCCGATGCGGCGCGCGCGCTCGACGATGCGGCCATCGACGCCCTGATCGCACAGCGCGCCGCGGCGAAGAAGGAGCGCGACTTCGCCCGCGCCGACCGCATCCGCGCCGAGCTGGGCGAGCAGGGCATCGTGCTCGAGGACACCTCGGCGGGCACCGTCTGGCGCCGCGCCTGAGCGGCTGGACAGGCGTTTCTTTCTGGTCTCTAATCTGCTGCGCTCCGACGGGCGGCGGGTGAAACATCGATGAAGACGACCTTTCTCGACTTCGAGCAGCCGATCTCCGATCTCGAACAGAAGATCGAGGCCCTGCGTTTCGCGCAGGAAGACTCCGCCATCGACATCGCCGAGGAGGTGGCGCGGCTGCAGAAGAAGAGCCAGTCGCTGCTCAAGGACACCTACGCCAAGCTCACGCCGTGGCAGGTCGCAATGGTGGCGCGCCATCCCCAGCGCCCCTATACGCTCGACTACGTGCAGGCCATCTTCACCGACTTCCACGAGCTGCACGGCGACCGCCAGTATGCCGAGGACCCGGCCATCGTGGGTGGGCTGGCGCGCTTCAACGGCCAGCCGGTGATGGTGATCGGCCACCAGAAGGGGCACGACACCAAGGAACGCAGCCATCGCAACTTCGGCATGCCGCGCCCCGAGGGCTATCGCAAGGCGCTGCGGCTGATGAAGCTCGCCGAGAAGTTCGAGGTGCCGGTGCTCACCTTCGTGGACACGCCGGGCGCCTTCCCGGGCATCGGCGCCGAGGAGCGCAACCAGTCGGAGGCGATCGGGCGCAACCTCTACGAGATGGCGGCGCTGCGCGTGCCGGTCGTGACCACCATCATCGGCGAGGGCGGCTCGGGCGGGGCGCTGGCCATCGCCGTGGGCGATGTCACGCTGATGCTGCAGTTCGCCATCTACTCGGTCATCTCGCCGGAAGGCTGCGCGGCCATCCTGTGGAAGAGCGCCGCCAAGGCGCCCGAGGCGGCCGAGACGCTCGGGGTCACCGCGCATCGCCTGAAGGCGCTCGGCCTGATCGATCGCATCATCAACGAGCCGGTGGGCGGCGCGCACCGCGATCCGGCGCAGATGGCGCACCTGCTCAAGCGTGCGCTCTCCGATGCGCTGCGCCAGTTCCAGGGCGTGGACATCAGGCAGCTGCTCGAGCAGCGCCACGAGCGCATCATGCACTATGGCAAGTTCAAGGAGATCGGCGAGGGCTGAGCCGCCCCCCGGCCGCGCGCGCGAAGAGCCGCTTCCCGCGCTGCCCGGCATCCTCGATCGCGCGCTGTGCGCGGTGCCGGCGGGCGCGCGCATCGTCGTGGCCTTCAGCGGCGGGCGCGACTCCATGGTCCTGCTCGATGCGCTGACGCTGGCGCGCGGCGCCTCGAGCATCGTCGCCTGGCACGTCCATCACGGCCTGCAGCCTGCGGCCGAGCGCTGGCCGGCCTTCTGCGAAGGCGAAGCGGCGCGGCTCGGCGTGGCGTTCGGCTGCACCCGGCTCGAAACCCGGCCGGCTCCCGGCGAGAACCTCGAGGCCTGGGCGCGCGAGGCGCGCTATGCGGCCCTGTGGCGCGCCGTGGCTGCGAGCGGCGCGGCGGCCCTCGTCACGGCGCACCACGCCGACGACCAGCTCGAGACCGTGCTCATGCGCCTCGCGCGCGGCGGCGGCCCGCAGGCCCTTGGCGGCATGGCGCCGGCCGAGCGGCGCCCGGGCGGCTGGCTGCTGCGCCCCCTGCTCGAGGTGCCGGGCGAGCGGCTGCAGGCGTGGGCGCAGGCGCGCGGGCTGCGCTGGGTCGAGGATCCGATGAACGCCGACGAGACGCTGCTGCGCAGTGCGCTGCGCCACCGCGTCCTGCCGGCGTTCTGCGCCGCTGCGCCGGGCCTGCGCGAGAGCGTGCTGCGCTCGGCGCGGCTGCTGCGCGAAGCCGGCGATGCGCTGCGCGAGCTCGGCGAGGCCGACCTGCGCGCGGCCGGCCTGGCGCCGGATGCGCGCTCGATCGACCGGCGCGTCCTCGCCGCGCTGCCGCCGGCGCGCCGCAGCCAGGCCGTGCGGGCATGGTTTCGCGCGCTCGGCATCGCCATGCCGCCGCAGCCGAGGCTCGCGCAATGGATGGCGCAGATGCTGGACGGCGGCTCGGCCGCTGCGGCGGTGACCGCAGGCGCCTGGCGCTTTCGCCGCTACCGCAACCTCATCGCCGTCGAGGCGGTCCAGGCGCGCGACTGGCGCCGCGAGCCGGGGCCGCCGCTCATGCTGCGCTGGTCCGGCGCCGAGGTCATCGAGCTGCCCGGCTGGCGCGCGCGGCTGCACCTCTCCCGCGACGCGGACGGCTGCGGCCTCGATGCCGACCGGCTGGCCGCCGTCCCGCTGCAGGTGAAGGCCGCCCCGGCGGGCGCCCGGCTGCGCCTGCGCGCCGGCGCCCCCAGCCGCTCGCTCAAGAACCTGTTCCAGGAGCGCGGCGTGCCGCCGTGGCTGCGCGCGGGCATGCCGGCGGTGTTCGCCGGCGAGCGCCTGCTCTACGTGGCCGGCCTCGGCATGGATTGCGCGCACGAGCCGGCGGCGGCCGGTGCGGTGCGCCTGCGCTGGCAGCCGGACGATCCCGGCGACCCGCGCGCCGCCTTCGGCGAGTGAGAGCGCGAGGGGCCATCGCCCCGGGCGATGGCCTCCGGCGTCGCAGGACGCTGCCGTATAATTTCCGGTTTTCCGCGCCGGCAGGCTCCGGTGCGCCATTCCCCGCGCAACCATGGCACTCATCGTTCACAAGTACGGCGGCACCTCGATGGGCTCGGTCGAGCGCATCCGCAACGTCGCGCGCCGCGTCGCCACCTGGCGCGCCGCCGGCCATCGCATGGTCGTCGTGCCGTCGGCGATGGCGGGCGAAACCAATCGCCTGATCGCGCTGGCGCGCGAGATCCAGCCGCAGCCCGACCCGCGCGAGCTCGACATGATCTGCGCCACCGGCGAGCAGGTCTCGGTCGGCCTGCTCGCCATGGCGCTCAAGTCGATCGGCGTCGACGCGGTCAGCTACAGCGGCTGGCAGGTGCCGGTGCGCACCGACAGCGCGTACACCAAGGCGCGCATCGTCACCATCGACGACGCGCGCGTGCGCGCCGACCTCGACGCCGGGCGCGTGGTCGTCATCGCCGGCTTCCAGGGCGTGGACGAGCTCGGCAACATCACCACCCTCGGCCGCGGCGGCTCCGACACCTCCGCGGTGGCGATCGCCGCGGCGCTGGATGCCGAGGAGTGCCTCATCTACACCGACGTCGACGGCGTCTACACCACCGATCCGCGCATCGTTCCCGAGGCGCGCCGCCTCGATCGCGTCACCTTCGAGGAAATGCTCGAGATGGCCAGCCTCGGCTCGAAGGTGCTGCAGATCCGTGCCGTCGAGTTCGCCGGCAAGTACCGGGTCAAGACGCGCGTGCTCTCCAGCCTCACGCCGCCCGACATCCCGGTCGAGATCGAGGCGAAGTCGGGCACGCTGATCACATTCGAGGAAGACACGGAAATGGAGAAGGCCGTCATCTCGGGCATCGCGTTCAACCGCGACGAATCCAAGATCACCATCACGCGCGTGCCCGACCGTCCGGGCATCGCCTCGCAGATCCTGGGCGCCATCGCCGACGCGAACATCGACGTCGACATGATCATCCAGAACCAGAGCATCGAGGGCACCACCGACTTCTCGTTCACCGTGCAGACCAACGACCTGCAGCGCGCCATCGAGGTGCTCAACGCCCGGGTCCGCGAGAGCATCGGCGCGCGCGAGATCATCGGCGACCCGAAGATCGCCAAGGTGTCGGTGGTCGGCATCGGCATGCGCTCGCACGTCGGCGTGGCCAGCCTGATGTTCCGCACCCTGGCCGAGGAGGGGATCAACATCCAGATGATCTCCACCAGCGAGATCAAGATCTCGGTGGTCATCGAGGACAAGTACCTCGAGCTGGCGGTGCGCGCCCTGCACAAGGCCTTCGGGCTGGATCGCCCGGCGGCGGGCGCTGGCTGACGCGGACGATTTCCTCACGGACGCGCGGCCGAGCCCAGCCGCAACGCCTCCCAGCCCAGCCACAGCGCCGCGACGATCACCGCCGCGCCGCCGAGGAGGACCAGCACCGGCGGCACGGCGAAGAGCGCATGCAGGAGTATGCCGATCGGCATGAGCAGGCCGGCGAGCGCGAGCCAGGAGATCCAGCGCGCCCGGGACGAAGGAACCGGGAGCCCGAGGAGAGCGAGTCCGGCCGCGATATTGATCAGGCCGAAGAGCGCGCCATGCACGTGCGCGAGGCGGATCTCGAAGTGCGTCCCGCTCGCATACTGCGCGATCCACCGCTCCTTCTCCGGCGCGAGGTCGTGCATGTAGCCGAGGAAGAAGCCGATGGCCATGAACAGGCCGAGGAACAGGAACCCCCACCCGACGTTCTTTCTTCCCTCCATGGGCACCTCCACAAAACAGGTGCACGTATGGTAATTCCCCGGCGGGCTCGCCGCGGAGAATCTCTACGAGGAGAGGCTTGACTTCAACTCAACGAGTTGGGTGGCGGAGACGGAGGCCGCCTAGCTGGTATCTAGTGACATTCGAAGAAGTTCAAAATATCCGTTACATACCAATAAGTTAGGACGATACAACGTCCAAAAACATCTTGCTGTATCCCCTAAAATCCCGTAATCTATGTGGGACAGAATGATGGACAAAGGGGAAGGCAGCTGTGCCCAAGAAGGCCAAAGAACTATCTGCACTGGCGGTAGCGAGGCTTAAGGCCGAAGGACGGTATGCGGTAGGGGGCGCGGACGGCCTGCACCTTCGCATCGCCGGGGCCTCCCGCGCATGGGTCTTGCGCGTAGCGGTCGGAACCCGGACGAATAGCGACGGCAAGTCCGTAGTGCATCGCCGGGACGTAGGACTAGGCAGCTACCCCGAAGTGTCGTTGGCCGAAGCCCGCGAGAAGGCACGCGGACTGCGAAAGCAGGTTCGGAACGGCATCGACCCTATCGAAGAACGCCGGGCAACGAAGGCGCGCGAGCGAATCGAAGCAGCGAAGGCAAAGACCTTCAAAGAGTGCGCCGAAAAGGTCATAGAGAAGAAGGGCGAAAAGCTGCGCAACGCCAAGGCGCTGGCGCAATGGGAATCGACGCTCGAAACCTACGCCTACCCCATCTTGAACGACGGTCGCAAGGTCGCCGAACTAACCAAGTACGACGTGAAGGCCGTACTTGAACCGATTTGGCACACTAAGCGCGAAACGGCAAGCCGGTTGCGCGGGCGCATCGAAGCCGTCTTCAACTACGCGAAGGCCGTCGAAGCATTCGAAGGCGACAACCCGGCAGCGTGGAAGGGTTGCCTTGAACCGCTGTTGGGCGAACAGAAGCAGGAAGGCAAGCAGCATCATCCGGCGCTGCCGCACAAACGCATCGGCGCCTTCATGACCGAACTTCGCAAGCGTGAAGGCGTATCGGCGCGTGCGCTGGAATTCGCCATTCTTACCGCCGCGCGATCAGGCGAAGTGCGCGGCGCGACTTGGGACGAAATCGACTTGAAGGCGGAGACGTGGACGATTCCGAAGGAGCGCATGAAGGCGAACCGCGAACACGTCGTTACCCTGTCCGATACCGTCGTGAAGCTGCTTAAGAGCCTGCCGCGCATTGTGGGCACCAGCTACGTATTCCCGGCCCCGCGCGGCGGCAAAGGCAAGCCCGGCACGCTGTCGGACATGGCGCTAACCGCCGTAGTGCGTCGTATGCACGAAGACGATACCGCGAAGGAAGGCACCGGCTGGACGGATGTTCGTTCCGGTCGCGTCGCGGTCGTCCACGGTTTCCGCTCGACGTTCCGCGATTGGACTGCCGAAATAGGCTATGACCGCGACATGGCCGAAATGGCGCTTGCCCACACTGTAGGCAGCGAAGTGGAACGCGCCTACCGTCGAACGGATATGGTCGAACGCCGTCGCGCCTTGATGCAGGATTGGGCGAACTACTGCGCCAAGATCGCCGCAGGCAACGTTGTTGAACTCAAGCAAGGGGCGGCGTGATGGCGAAGTTGCGTGCTTCGTTTGATTCGCGTGCCTTCGAACTACTGCGGCGCGTTGAAGCTGACCCCGACGCGGCATCGCAACTACTGTTGTTGGCCGTCGAATATCTGCGCAACCGACAACCTATGCCGCCGATGCTTGCAGACTACATCGCCGATGCGTTTGAATCCGCCGCCGTGAAGCCGCGCGATTGCAGGCCGAAGCAGCTAAGGATCATCTGATTAACGCAGCGCCCGTCCGCGCGGCACACTGAGGCGAGACGAAGCGGTCGAGAGTGAACGAG
>MKUQ01000062.1:23077-40703 GCA_001898645.1 Burkholderiales bacterium 70-64 | reverse complement strand
CTCGCGCATCCTGGGCGAGCTCAGCCACGAGGGCCTGATCAGCGTGCGCGGCGCCGAGATCACCATCCTCGACCCCGAACGCCTGCGCGGCTTCCTGTCCTGAGCCGGCGCGCGGCCGGCGCGGCGCGGGATGCGCGGCGATACGGGCGCGGGCAGACGGCGCGCATGAATAAAAAAAGGCGGCTCGATCGAGCCGCCCTTCCGGATCTGCGCAGACGCTTTACTTCGCGCCGGCGAGGACCCAGTCCACCAGCGCCTTCACGTCGGCGTCGGGCACCGCCGGGTTCGGCGGCATCGGCACCGCGCCCCAGACTCCGGAGCCACCCTTCTTCACTTTCTCGACCAGCTTGGCGGCCGCGCCGGCGTCGCCCTTGTACTTGGCGGCGACATCCTTGTAGGCGGGACCGATCAGCTTCTTGTCGACCGCATGGCAGGCGGTGCAGTTGTACTTCTTGGCCATCGCCACGTCGGCAACCGCCGGTACCGCCACGCTGGCAGCGGCAGCCGCCAGCGCAAGGCGCAACAGCAAGGACTGGGTCATCGTCGATTCCTCCGGTTCAGTAAACGTCGTGCTGCGTATTGTAGACGTTGAACTTGCCGGTGGGCGTGATCAGACGCGCATCCTTGATCACCGTCTTCAGCTTGCGGGTCTTGTCGTCGACGATCACGATCGCGGATTCCTGGTTCTTGGCGCTCCACACCGAGAACCAGACCTCGTCGCCAGCGCGGTTATATTCCGGCTGCGTGATGCGCTTGGCGCCTTCGCCGAGCTGCGCCCACTCGCCGATCGGCAGCACCGCGAACGGCTTGTCGAGGTTCTTGATGTCGAACACGGCGATCGACTGGGCGATCTTCGGATCCGGGTTCAGCGGCGTATCGACCCACAGGTTGGCCGATTTCGGGTGGGTCTTGATGAACAGGTTGCCGCCGCCCTGCGCCTTGAGCGACTGCACGACCTTCCAGGCGCTCTTCGGATGCTTCTTGGGATCGGTGCCGATCAGCGCGATCGTCTCGTCGCCCAGGTGGCCGGTGGCCCAGACGGGACCGAACTTCGGATGCACGAAGTTGGCGCCGCGACCCGGGTGCGGGATCGTGCCGACGTCGACCAGTGCCGCCAGCTTGGTTTCCTTGCTGTCGACCACCGCGACCTTGTTCGACTGGTTCGCCGCCACCAGGAAGTAGCGTTTGCTCGCGTCCCAGCCGCCGTCGTGCAGGAAGCGGGCCGCGGCGATCTCGGTCGTCTTCAGGTTCTTGATGTCGGTGTAGTCGACCACCAGGATCTTGCCGGTCTCCTTGACGTTGATGATGAACTCGGGCTTGTCGTGCGTGGCCACGATCGAGGCGACGCGCGGCTCGGGGTGGTATTCCTGCGTGTCCACCGTGGTGCCGCGGGTGCTCTCGACCTTCAGCGGCTCGAGCGTGTCGCCCTTCATGATCACGTACTGCGGCGGCCAGTAGGCGCCGGCCACGGCGTACACGTCGGAGTACTTCTTGTTCTTGGAGGTCTCGACCGAACGCGCCTCGAGCCCGATGCGGATCTCGGCCACGTTGTCGGGCTTCTCCATCCACAGGTCGATCAGGTTGATCTTGGCGTCGCGCCCGATCACGTAGAGGTAGCGTCCCGAGGCCGAGGTGCGCGAGATGTGCACCGCGTAGCCGGTCTTGACGATGTTGATGATCTTCTTCGTGTCGCCGTCGATGAGCGCCACCTCACCGGTGTCGCGCAGCGTCACCGAGAAGAGGTTCTCGATGTTGAAGGCGTTCATCTTCTTCTTCGGACGCTGGTCGGGCGATACGATCACGCGCCAGGTCTTCTTCATGTCGCCCATGCTCCACTCGGGCGGCGTGGGCGGCTCCTGCTGGATGTAGCGGGCCATGAGGTCGACGTCGGCCGCGCTCAGCTCGCCCGAGGTGCCCCAGTTCGGCATGCCGGCCGGCGAGCCGTAGTTGATGAAGGTCTTGAGGATCTCGGTGCCGCGCGCGAGCGTGATGTCGGGCGTGAGCGGCTTGCCGGTGGCGCCCTTGCGCAGCACGCCGTGACAGCCGGCGCAGCGCTCGAAGTAGATCTGGCGGCCCTTGACGAACTCCGCCTCGGTCATCTTCGGCGCGTTCGCGTTGGGGTTCGCGTGGATCGGCTCGTTGGCGAGCGGCGAGCCGCCGGCCTGGTATTCCATCTCGGGCTTGGGCAGGTCGCGGTGCGGCGTCTGGGACTGCGCCACCTGCTGCGCCGAGACCGCTGCGGCGAACAATCCCGCTAACAGCGCCGCGGCGCGCGTGACCCTGGGCATGGCCCGTGTGAATGTGGTCATTTTTGATCCTTTCCTCTCGTCGGATTACCCATTGAAGCAGCAGGGCGATGATCACTGTGCCGGCCATTTCTGCCATTGACCGGCGTCAAGTGTTGCGACGCGACGACAGCGATAATGCGCGGCTGTTCCCGCAGCCGACCCGCACGAGAGAGCCTTGACCCGTCCGCCCCACGACACCGGGTGTGCCGGCGCCCGCGGGCGCCGCAGCGCACCCGCTGCCAGGACCGCCGCGCCTGCCGCCACGCCCGCCGCAGGGATCACTGCTCCGTCTGCCGTCCGGATCGCTGCCGCGCCTGCCGCCGGATTGGCTGCCACGCCCGTCACCGGAACCGCCGCCGGCCTGATCCTGCTGGCGCTGCTCCTCGCCTGCCCGGCGCCGGCAGCGCGCGCACAAGAGCGCCCTGACGCCGAGGCCGCGCCGGCACCGCCCGTGGGCACGATGGAGCAGGTGGTGGTGACCGCCACCCGCTCGCCGGCCGCGGCGCTGGGGGTGCCGGCCAGCGTCACCGTGGTCGGCGCCGAGGAGCTCGCGCTGCGCGAGCCGGTGCGCCCGGGCGACGCGCTGGCCGACGTGCCGGGCCTGTACATCCGCGGCGCCGCGATGGGCACGGCGTTCCCCGGCACCGGCCAGGCGGTGCTGTCGCTGCGCGGCATTCCGCGCACGCCGCGCACGCTGGTGATGATCGACGGCCAGCCGGTGAACACCGCGCTCACCGGCGGCATCAACGTCGCCGGCATCCCGCTCGCCAGCGTGGAGCGCGTCGAGGTCGTGCGCGGCCCTTATTCGGCGCTGTACGGGGGCGCCGCGATGGGCGGCGTGATCAACTTCATCACCGCCACGCCCGACGCTCCATTGAGCGAGCTGCGTGTGGGCGCCGGCAGCCTGCACCAGCGCAGCGCGGTGCTGGTCCACCGCCGGCGCTACGACAGCGGGCTGGGCATCGCGTTCTCGGCCGCCTGGCACGAGAGCGCCGGCTACCCCGACAGCGACGACGTGATCAAGCGACCGGTGGCGGGCGCCACGGGGGTGCCGGTCAGCGGGGCGCAGCCGACCACCGGCCCCGACGGCCTGCCCGGATACCGGGTCGGCACCCAGGGGGCGCGGCCGTGGGCGCAGAGCAGTGCCCAGCTGAGCCTGCACTGGTCGCCCTCGGCCGTCACCACGCTGGTGGGCGGCGTGGGCTGGGGCGAGTACTCGGTCGGCTATTCGCGCCCGGACAGCTTCCTGCGCGATGCGGGCGGCAGCGCCGTCTTCGCCGGGCCGGTGACCTTCGGCGCCGCCGGAACGCCGACCCGGCTGTCGCTCGACAACACCGACTGGCTCACCGCCACGCCGTCGGGCGAGCGCGACCGGCGGCTGTTCGCACGGATGGAGCATCGCTACGACGACGGCAGCCGGCTGCGCGCGCAGTTGGGCACCCTGCGCCACGACTTCTACTTCACCCAGGGCACGGCCGGCACGGCCGGCTACGACTTCGGCCCGGGCACGCTCACCGACCAGCCGAACCAGCGCACCGATTTCGACCTGTCGCTGCACACGCCGCTGTCGCCGAGCTGGGCGCTGGTGGGCGGCCTGTCGCTGCACGCGAGCGAGCTGAACCAGCGCACCGTCGGCCTGGCGAGCTGGCGCGACACCGACTCGCATACCACCCTGCTCACGCAGGGCAGCGGCACGGCGCGCAACGCGGCGCTCTATTTCCAGAGCGAGCACGATCTCGCCGACGGGCTGGTCGCCTACCTGGGCGGCCGCTACGACTACTTCCGCACCGAAGGGCGGGTGCTGCAGAACACCGCGCCCGCGTTCGACATCGCCTATCCGGTGCGCAGCTTCGACCAGTTCAGCCCCAAGCTCGCGCTGGTCTGGCAGGCACGGCCGCGGCTGTCGCTGCGCGTGTCCTACGGCCAGGGCTTCAGGCCGCCGGCGCTGTTCGACATGTACGGCCGGGTCGAGGTGCGCGTCGGGCCGGTCACGCGCATCGTCGATGCAGCGCCGGACCTGCGACCCGAGCGCGTGCGCGCGTTCGAGGTCGGTGCCGACCTCGCCGTTGCCGGGGGCGGTCGAGCGTCGGTGTCGCTGTATTCGCAGCGCCTGCTCGATCTGATCTACAGCCAGCAGGCGGCGGGCTCCACGCCCACCTTCGTGCGCATCGTCGCCAGCAACGCCGGCGAGGCCCAGGTCGACGGCATGGAGGCGAGCGTGCGCTGGCCGACCGCATGGCGCGGGCTGGTCGCGTTCGGTTCGCTGACGCAGCAGTTCCGCTACGACGTCACGCGCAACGACGCCGTGCCGGCCAGCGTCGGCAAGCGCCTCACCGACGTGCCGCGCACGATGTGGTCGGCCGGCCTCGAGTATGCGGCGGGGCCCTGGTCCGGGCTGCTGCAGGCGCGCCATGTGAGCCACGTGTTCGGCTCGGCCGACAACCAGAACCTCAACGTCGTGGAGGGCGTGCTCGGCTCGTACGACGCGTACACGGTGCTGGCCGCGCGCGTCGGCTGGCGCTTCGACCGCCACGTCGCGCTGAGCGTGTCGGTCGACAACCTCACCGATCGCCGCTACTTCGTGTTCTACCGGCAGCCGGGCCGCACCGTCTTCGCCGAGATCGCCTATCGATTCTGAACCGGCGCGGCGGCGGTGCACGGGGCCAGTCGGGCGCCGGGGGCATCGACCGCGCTATAGTCGGGCGCCCGGGGAAGCTGGCGGAGCCGAACCGGGCCTACCCCTGGAACCGTCTCGCCGATGCCGACCATTGCCGCCGCGATCAGGAAGTGGGCCGCCCGCGTGCCGGCGCCGCGCGCGTGCGCGCTGGCGGCTGCGCTGGCCCTCGCGGTCGTGCTGGCGGGCGTGCCGGCGCGTGCCGTGGAGATCGACGGCATCGACGTGGCCGAGGCGGTGCAGGTCGACGGCACGCCGCTGCAGCTCAACGGCGCGGGCACGCGCACGGTGTACATCGTCAAGGCCTACGTCGCCGCCCTGTACGTCCCCCGGCGCTCGGCCTCGCCCGAGGCGCTGCTGGCGCAGCGCGGCGCGCGCCGCCTGTCGCTCACCATGCTCGCCGACCTCTCGGCCGACTGGATCGCCGAGCGCTTCGTGAAGGCGCTGCAGGCCAACCATCGCGGCCCCGAGTTCGAGAGGCTGCGCCCGCGGCTGGAGCGCCTCATCGACACCATGCTCACGCTGGGCCAGACGCACAAGGGCGAGCGCATCGACATCGACGTGGTGGGCGGCGCGACGCGGGTCAGCGTCGACGGCCACGCGCTGGGCCCGGCGGTGCCGGGCGAGGACGTCTTCGGCGCGATCCTGCGCATCTTCGTCGGGGCGCACCCGCTCGACGAGGATCTGCGCCGGGCGATGCTCGGGCGATGAAGCGCGCCGGATCGAAGCGTCGCGCCGAGCCGAGCCCGCATACCGACTCGAACCCGCGCACCGAGCCGAACCCGCGCATCACGGCGTTCAGCGACGCCCTCTGGCTCGAGGACGGCCTGTCGTCCAATACGCTCGCCGCGTACCGGCGCGACCTCGCCCTGCTCGAGCGCTGGCTCTCGCTCGAGGCCGGCGTCGCGCTGGAAGCGGCCGGGGAGGCCGACCTGCAGCGCTACATCGCGGCGCGCCACGCCGGCTCGCGCGCCAGCAGCAGCAACCGCCGCCTGGCGGTGTTCCGGCGCTTCTTCCGCTACCTGGTGCGCGAGCGCGTGCGCGAGGACGATCCGACGCTGCACATCCGCACGGCGCGCCAGCCGCCGCGCTTTCCGTCCACGCTCTCGGAGCGCCAGGTCGAGGCGCTGCTCGCTGCGCCCGACCCGGGAACGGCGCTGGGGCTGCGCGATCGCACCATGCTCGAGACCCTGTATGCGACCGGCCTGCGCGTGTCCGAGCTGGTGTCGCTGGGCACGGTGCAGGTGGGGCTGAGCGAGGGCGTGGTGCGCGTCGTCGGCAAGGGCGACAAGGAGCGCATGGTGCCCCTCGGCGAGGAGGCACGTGCCTGGATCGAGCGCTACCTGCGCGAGGGGCGCCCGGCGCTGCTCGGGGCGCGGGCGGCCGATGCGCTGTTCGTCACCCGGCGCGGCGGGCCGATGACCCGCCAGATGTTCTGGACCCTGATCAAGCGCCACGCGGCGCGCGCCGGGATCCACGCGCCGCTGTCGCCGCACACGCTGCGCCACGCCTTCGCCACGCACCTGCTCAACCACGGCGCCGACCTGCGCGTGGTGCAGATGCTGCTCGGGCACGCCGACATCTCGACCACGCAGATCTATACCCACGTGGCGCGCGAGCGGTTGAAGGCGCTGCACGCGCGCCATCACCCGCGCGGCTGACGAGGGCCCGTTCACCCTACCCGAACGGCCGCAGCCCCCCGAGCGCGCGATGGGCGATGAGGAAGGCCGCGGCGTTCCACGATTGCCGCGGCATGCCGCGCGGCGCCAGGGTGCGGCCGTGCAGCCACTCGTTGAACTGCCAGCCGCCGAGCGCGTTGGCGCGCGCCACCGCGGCCAGCTCGCGGCGCGCGGCGGGTGCGGGCAGTCCGGCCGCCGCGAGCGCGACGACCCAGAACGCGCCCACGAAGGGCCAGATGCCGCCGTTGTGGTACTGCCAGGGGAAGTTCTGGCGATGGCGCGACATGTACGGGCGCCACAGCGGGCTGCCCGGGGCGATCGGCTCGCACACCGCGCGCACCGGGTAGCCGTCGGCGACGCCTTCGCGGCGCAGCGCGCGCAGCACGCGTCGGCCGGTCGGGCCGTCGGCGAGGCCGCACAGCACCGCCAGCACGTTGCCGAACACGTCGCCCTCGTCGCCGTGCGAGGCGAAGTTCACGAAGCTCGAGTACAGCTCGCGCCGTCGCGCGCCGCGCCGGGCGTAGTGCGCGAGCAGGCGCGCGCGCCGGTCGGCGGGCGGCTCGGCGCCGAAGGGCAGGAACAGCCGGTTGGCGCTCGCGCGCGTCTCGGCCGCGCGCGGCAGCCGGTACAGCCGCTTGGCGAGATGCCACAGCGCGTTGGTGTACAGCACGTAGCCCGAGCGCGGCATGATGTCGGCCCAGTCGCTGGCCTCGTTCTGCTGCAGCAGGCACAGATGCGGGTGCTCCTGCGCCTGCAGCCAGGCCACGGCGCGCGCGACGGGCTGCGACAGGCGCGCGCGCAGGCGCGGCGCGGCGCCGTGGCGCTGCAGCAGCGCCACGGCGATGAGCCACCACAGCGTGGCGTCGATGCAGCCGAGGTACCAGAAGTCGACGCGGTCGCGCCGCGCATCGACGAAGTTCGGGATCTGCCCGTTGGGCGCCTGGTGGCGCGCCAGGGTGAGCAGCCCGCGCACCGCCCGGCGCCGCAGCAGTTGCTCGCCCGACAACGCCATGCCGATCGCGCAGATCGCCGCGTCGCGTCCGAAGACCGCGCTGTAGCTGCGCGCGTCGGCGCGCTCGCCCGGGTGTGCCGCGAGGATGCCGTGCGGGCCGAGGTTCTCGCGCAGAAGCCGGATCGAATGCAGCCGGCACTGCTCGATCAGCGCCTCGTCGTCGCTCCCCGCGCGCGGCGCGGCCGGCCCGTGCGGATTGCCTCCCGCACGGGTCGCCGCGCACTCGCGCGCGGGCCGGGTCATCGGCGCGGACGGCCTGCGGATCCCCTGCGGGCCCTACAGCGCCCTGACTGCCGCCGCCTCGAAGGCGCCGCGCTGGTAGTCCTGCAGCGTGCGGCGGATCTCCTCGGCGGTGTTCATCACGAACGGCCCGTACTGCACGATCGGCTCGCCGAGCGGGCGGCCGGCCACGATCAGCACGCGCGCCTCGGCCTCGCGGCCCGCCTCGAGGATGACCGACCCCCGCCCGTCGTTGGCCAGGATCGCCATGTGGCGGTCGGGCGCCTCGGTTCCCGCGACCGTCACGCTGCCGCGGTAGGTGTAGGTGAAGGCGTTGTGCCCGGCCGGCAGCGGCTGTACGAAGCGCGCACCGGCGGGCAGGTGCACGTCGAGGTACAGCGGCTCGGTCGCCGGCCGCGTCACGGCGCCGCGCACGCCGTGGCTCTCGCCGGCGATCACGCGCACCCGCACGCCGCCCTCGGCCTGCAGCTCGGGGATGGCCGCGGCGCCGATGTCGCGGTAGCTCGGCGCGACCATCTTGTCGGCGGCCGGCAGGTTGAGCCAGAGCTGGAAGCCCTCCATGCGGCCGGCCTCCTGCTCGGGCAGCTCCGAATGGATCAGCCCGCTGCCGGCGGTCATCCACTGCACGCCGCCCGGGCCGAGCAGCCCCTCGTGGCCGGCGCTGTCGCGGTGGCGCATGCGGCCCTCGATCATGTAGGTCACCGTCTCGAAGCCGCGGTGCGGATGATCGGGAAAGCCAGCGATGTAGTCCTCGGGATCGTCGCTGCGGAACGCGTCCAGCATCAGGAACGGGTCGAGGCGCCGCTGCAGGTCGTGCGTGAGCACGCGCGTCAGGCGCACGCCGGCCCCGTCGGAGGTCGCCATGCCCCGGACCAGCCGCTCGACTGCGCGCGAGCCGGTCGCGGAACGGATGGGCAGGTCGTTGGTCGTGATTGCCATGGATACTGACTCCTCTAGAGGGCCTCGATCTGCACGTGGGCCTGCTCGAAGGCGCGCGCCGCCGCTTCGGCGCCCATCGCCAGCCCCTCGGCATAGACGAATTCCACGTCGGTCATGCCGAGGAAGCCGAGCACCGACTTCAGGTAGGGCACCTGCGAATCGGCCGGCGTATCGCGGTACACCCCGCCGCGGGCCAGCGCCACGTAGACCTTCTTGCCCTTGACCAGGCCCTCCGGCCCGTCGGCCGTATAGCGGAAGGTTACGCCTGCGCGGGCGATCGCATCGATCCAGGCCTTCAGCTGCACGGGGATGCCGAAGTTGTACATCGGCACGCCGATCACCACCGTGTCGGCCGACTGCAGCTGGGCGATGAGCGCATCGTCGAGCGCCACGCGGGCGGCCTGCTCGGGACTGCGCTCGGCGGCCGGCGTGAACAGCGCGCCGAGCGCGGTCTCGTCGATCGCCGGATGGGGGTTGCGCGCCAGGTCGAGCAGCTCGATGCGGGCGTCCGGGTGGCGCGCCTTCAGCCGCGCCGTGATGGCATCGGCCAGGCGGGTGGAGTTGGCGCCTTCGGCGCGGGCGCTGGCGTTGACTTGCAGGATCTTCATGATGGATTTCCGGTTGTGTTGACGACGAATCTACTGTATTGGAACGATATTCGGATTTGAATCCCGGAAAATTGATATCATTGATCCAATATTGGAACAAACTGGTAGCATGCAACCATGAACCTCGATGCCGACGACCTGGTCCTGTTCGCGCGCGTCATGGAGGCCGGCAGCTTCTCGCGCGCCTCCGAGCGTTGCGGGTTGCCCAAGGCCACCGTGTCGCGCCGCCTCGGCGCGCTCGAGGCCAAGCTCGGCGAGCGTCTGCTGACCCGCACCACGCGCCAGCTGGCGATCACCGATTTCGGCGAGCGCATCCTCGAGCACGCGCGCCGGCTGCTCGAGGAGACCGAGGCCGCCAACGCCCTCGCGCAGCACCGCCAGGTCACGCCGCAAGGCTCGCTGCGGGTGTCGTTTCCGCCCGACTTCTTCGAGGAGTTCGACCTGGTCCCGTTCCTGCTGCGCTTCGCCGAGCGCTATCCGGAGGTACGCGTCGAGCTGGACATCTCGCCGCGCCGGGTCGACCTGATCGCCGAGCGCTTCGATCTCGCGATACGCGCGGCGGCCCGGCTGCCCGACGACGCGACGCTGGTGGCGCGCCGCCTGCTCGACCTGGAGCATGGCCTGTTCGCCAGCCCGGCTTACCTGGCGCGCGCCGGTACGCCGGCCGCGCCGGCCGAGCTGCTCGAGCACACCGTGCTGCACGTGATCACCAGCAGCGGCGAGGCGCAGCCGCTGCGGCTGTCCTGCGGCACCCAGCACTGGGAGGGCGTGCCGGCCGGCCGGCTGGCCGCCAACTCGGTGGGCCTGCAGCGCACCCTGGCCGCCCACGGCATGGGCATCGTCGCGCTGTCGACGCGCTTCGCCGCGTCCATGGTGGCGCGCGGCCTGCTCGCGCGCGTGCTGCCGCAATGGTGCCTGCCCGCGATGACCGTGTGGTGCGTCACGCCGGGGCGGCGCCTGCTGCCGACGCGTACCTCGGCATTCGTGGCCATGCTCGAGTCGACGCTCGCGCAGGCAGCGCCCGCCGCGTGAGCCCGGTGATGCCGGCGCTGGCATCATGGGGCCGGTTCGATACAGACGCCCGCAGGGGCGAAGGAGTCCGTCGATGACCCAGCAGCTCGACCTGTTCGTGATCGGGGGCGGCTCCGGCGGGGTGCGCGCCGCGCGCATCGCCGCCGGCCACGGCGCGAAGGTGGCGCTGGCCGAGGAGTACCGCTACGGAGGCACCTGCGTGATCCGCGGCTGCGTGCCCAAGAAGCTGCTGGTGCTGGCCAGCCGCCTGGCCGACGAGATCGGGCGCGCGCCCGACTTCGGCTGGACCATCGGCGAACCCCGCTTCGACTGGGCGGCGTTGCGCGCCGCCAAGGATCGCGAGCTCGCCCGCCTGGAGGGCCTGTACCGCGAGGGCCTGCAGCGCGCCGGCGTGCGCACCATCGATTCGCGCGCCACGCTGGAGGGCCCGCACACGGTGCGCATCGCCGCCACCGGGGAGAAGGTGAACGCCCGGCGCGTGCTGATCGCCACCGGCGGCACGCCGGTGCGCCCCGACATCCCGGGCGCGCACCTGGCGATCACCTCCAACGAGATCTTCGACCTGTCCGAGCTGCCCCGGCGCGCGGTGATCGAGGGTGGCGGCTACATCGCGGTGGAGTTCGCCTGCCTGCTGCAGCGCCTGGGCGTGCGCGTCACCCTGGTCTATCGCGGCGGGCTGATCCTGCGCCGCTTCGACGACGACCTGCGCCGCCATCTCGACGAGGCGATGCGCGCCTCGGGCATCGACATCCGCACCGGCGAGGCGGTGGCATCGATCGCGCGCCACGGCGGCGTCCTGCGCGTGGCGCTCAAGAGCGGCGCCTCGCTCGACACCGACCTGGTCCTGGCCGCGACCGGGCGCCGCCCCAACGTGGCGGGGCTCGGCCTCGAGACGGCCGGCGTCGAGCTCGACGCCGGCGGCGCGATCCGGGTGCAGTCCGATTCGCGCACCAGCGCGCCCGGCATCTGGGCGGTGGGCGACGTCACCGATCGCATCGCGCTCACGCCGGTGGCGATCCGCGAGGGGCACGCCTTCGCCGATACGGTGTTCGGGCGCGATCCGTGGGTGTGCGACCACCGCGACGTGCCCTCGGCGGTGTTCTCCACGCCCGAGATCGGCACGGTCGGCCTCACCGAGGCGCAGGCGCGCGAGGCGTACGACTGCGTCGACATCTACCGCAGCACCTTCCGGCCGACGGCCAACACGCTGTCGTCGCGCCCCGAGCGCATGCTGATGAAGATCGTGGTCGACCGCGACAGCGATCGCGTGCTGGGCGTGCACCTGTGCGGGCCCGACGCCGCCGAGATGATCCAGCTGGTCGGCATCGCGGTGAAGATGGGCGCCACCAAGCGTCAGTTCGACCAGACCGTGGCCGTGCACCCGACCGCGGCCGAGGAGCTGGTGACGATGCGCAGCCCCGCGGGCTGACTGCGCGGCGGAATGCGCGGCGGCGCGCACCGCCGGGGCCGCCCTCAGCGCAGCGTGCGACGGCGGCGCCGGTACCGGCGCCAGCGCCGGATGGCGAGCTTCTCGAGCTCGGCGAGCGCGAACACCAGCATGCCGGCGCCGAGCACCTTGGCCCACTCGACGGCCGAGAGATCGCGCGAGCCGAAGATCGCCTGCATCGCGCCGACATGGGTATACAGCAGCTGCAGCGCGAAGCAGGCGCCGATGGTGACCAGCACGTAGGGATTGCCGAGCAGCCCGGCGCGGCTGGTCACCGGCGCGAGGATGTGGCGGCTGTTGAGCAGGTAGAACATCTCGCCGGCCACCACCGCGCCCACGGCCATGGTGCGCGCAGTCTCGAGGCTGGTGCCGGCGCGCATCTCGAGCAGGAACAGGCCGAGGGAGCAGGCCATCATCAGCGTCGACACCAGCGCCACGCGCCAGGCGAAGAAGGCCGACAGCAGCGGCTCGCCCGGCGGCCGCGGACGGCGCTGCATGATGCCGTTCTCGGCCGGCTCGAAGGCGAGCGCGAGCCCCAGCGTGCTCGAGGTGACCATGTTGATCCACAGCACCTGCGCCGGCGTGAGCGGCAGCGGCAGGTCGAACAGGATCGCCGCGATCACCACCAGCGCCTCGCCGCCGTTGGTCGGCAGCATGAAGAGGATGAACTTCTTCAGGTTGTCGTAGACCGCGCGGCCTTCGCGCACGGCGGTGGCGATGGTGGCGAAGTTGTCGTCGGCGAGCACCATGTCGGCGGCTTCCTTGGCGGCCTCGGTGCCTGCCATGCCCATCGCCACGCCGACGTCGGCGCGCTTGAGTGCGGGCGCGTCGTTGACGCCGTCGCCGGTCATCGCCACCACCTGGCCGTCGTCCTGCAGCGCCTGCACCAGCCGCAGCTTGTGCTCGGGGCTGGCGCGCGCGAAGACGTCGACCTCCATCGCGACGCGGCGCAGGGCCGCCTCGTCCATCAGGGCCATCTCGGCGCCGGTCAGCGCGGGCTTGCCGGCGCCGATGCCCAGCTCGGCGCCGATCGCGCGCGCGGTCTCGACGTGGTCGCCGGTGATCATCTTCACCCGGATGCCGGCGCGGTGGCACTCGGCGACGGCGCGGATCGCCTCCTCGCGCGGCGGGTCGGCGATGCCGACCAGCGCCAGCATCGTGTAGCCCTCGGCGACGTCGTCGAAGCCGAGGCGCTCGCCGGCCGGCTCGCCGCGCCGGCAGGCCAGGGCGAGCACGCGCAGGCCGCGGGCGGCGGTGTCGGTGGCCATGCGCCGCCAGTAGTCGGGATCGAGCGCCTCCTCGCCCTGGCGGCCGTGCTGGCGGGCGCACACCGCGAGGATGCGTTCCGGCGCTCCCTTGACGAGCAGCCATCCCCGGCCGAGCGCGTCGCGGTGCCGGGTGGCCATGAAGCGGTGCTGGGACTCGAACGGGATCGAATCCAGCCGCGGCCAGCCGGCTTCCTCGGCATCCTGCGCGAGCCCTGCCTTGCGCCCCAGCACCAGCAGGGCGCCCTCGGTGGGGTCGCCGGCGATGGTCCAGGCGCCGCCGGCTTCGTGCAGCCGCGCGTCGTTGCACAGCACGCCGGCGCGGATCGACTGCTCGAGCGCGGGGTGCCCGGCCGCGCGTACCGCGCGGCCGTCCAGGGTGATCTCGCCCGTCGGCACGTAGCCGGCACCGCCGACCTCGAACAGCGCGCCGGCGCATACGACCCGGCGTACCGTCATTTCGTTGCGCGTGAGCGTGCCGGTCTTGTCGGAGCAGATCACGGTGACCGAGCCGAGCGCCTCGACCGCCGGCAGCCGGCGGACGATGGCCCGCCGGCGCGCCATGCGCTGCACGCCGAGCGCCAGCGTGATGGTCATGATCGCCGGCAGGCCCTCGGGGATCGCCGAGGCCGCCAGCGCCACCACCATGGGGAACATCTCGACCGGCGGGTGGCCGCGCCCCAGCACGCCGAGCACGAAGGTGAGGGCGGCCAGGAGCAGGATCGCGCCGGCCAGCCAGCGTCCGAAGCGGTCGACCTGGCGCAGCAGCGGCGTGCCGAGCGCATCGATGCCGCTCAGCAGGCGGCCGATGCGGCCCAGCTCGGTGGCCGCGCCAGTGGCGACCACGATGCCGCGCGCCTGGCCGTAGACCACCAGCGTGCCCGACCAAGCCATGCCCGAGCGATCGCCCAGGGGCGCGTCGGCCGCCACCGCCTCGGTGCTCTTCTCGACCGGCAGCGACTCGCCGGTGAGGGCGGCTTCTTCGACGCGCAGCTCGTTGACCTCGACCAGACGCAGGTCGGCGGGCACCCGGTCGCCGGAGGCGAGAGCGACCAGGTCGCCGGGCACCAGGGCGGCGGCCTCTACCTCGCGCCGCACCCCGGCGCGGATCACCGTAGCGCGCGGCGCCAGCAGTTCGCGGATCGCATCGAGCGCCGCTTCCGCCTTGCCCTCCTGGAGGAAGCCGATCACCGCGTTCACCACCACCGCCGCCAGCAGCACGCCGGTGTCCACCCACTGGCCGAGCGCCGCGGTGATCGCGGCCGCGCCCAGCATCACGTAGATCAGGACGTTGTGGAACTGGGCCAGCAGGCGCATCGGCGCGCTGCGCCGGCGCGCCGCGGCAAGCCGGTTGGGGCCGTACGCGGCGAGGCGGCGGGCGGCTTCGCCGTCGTCCAGCCCGCCGGCACCGCTGCCCAGGGCCTGGCGGATCGCCTCGGCGGGCAGGGTGTGCCAGCCTGCGCCCGCCGCGGGCGGGGGCGTCGCGGGCGGCGGCGCCGTCATCGGGTCACGGGTCCGGCGGCTTCGCCGGCGAAGCCGCGGGCGGCGTCGCGTGCGCGGATTCCTCCAGCCACTCGCGCCACACCGCCATCAGCACCGCCAGCACCACCGGACCCAGGAACAGCCCGATCAGGCCGAAGGCGGCCAGCCCGCCGAGCACGCCGAACATCACCAGCAGGAACGAGATGCGCGTGGCGCTGCTGATGACCAGCGGGCGCACCAGGTTGTCGACCCAGCTCACCACCAGCGTGCCCCACAGCAGCAGCCCGATGCCGTCGAAGATCTCGCCCTTGACGAGCAGCCACGCGCCGATCGAGCCCCAGGCGAACGGCGTGCCGAAGGGGATCAGGGCGATCGCCGCCGTGACGGCGCCGAGGAAGATCGGCGCCTCGAGCCCGAACCACCAGTAGCCGATCGCGGCCACGATGCCCTGCGCGATGGCGGTGGCCACCAGCCCCCAGACCACCGCCATGGTCATGCTGCCGACGGCCTCGAGGTAGCGATCGATGCGCGCACCGAGGAAGCGGTGCAGCACGAAGCGCGCCTGCGCGAGCACCTCGCGCCCGCTGCGGTACAGGAAGAAAGCGGTGACGATCGCGAAGGTGAACTTGGCCGCGTTGCGCCCGACGCCGCCGAGCACCTCCAGCAGGTCGGTGGTGCGCTGCTCCACCCAGTGGGGGATGCGCGCGCGCAGCGTAGCCGGGTCGCGCGTGAGCTCGTCCAGCAGCTCCTGCAGCCAGTTGCCCAGCAGCGGGATGTCGGCGAGGAAGCCCGGCAGCTCGATGCGCCCGCCCCCGAGCGTGGCGGCGAGGTCGGCATAGGCCGATGCCAGCTCGGTGCGCAGCATCGCCCCCAGCCAGACCGCCGGGGCGATGAAGGCGGCCGCGAGCAGCATCGTCATGGCGAGCGCGGCCAGCGTCGCGCGCCGGCGCATCAGGCGCAGCAGGCGCTCGTATAGCGGCCAGGTCGCATAGACCAGGATCACCGCCCACGCCACCGGCACCAGGAACGGCTGCAGGACCGCGTAGGAGAACAGCAGCAGCCCGCCCAGCAGCAGGCCGAGGACCACGCGGCGGGACAGCCTTTCGGTGACGGGATCTTGCATCGTGCGTAGCAGCGCGGGAGGAGCAGGGCGCGCCGCGAGCTTAGCCGCCGCCCGACGGCAGGGTCAATGCGTTCCGTACAATGTGCGCTCGATGTGGCCTATCACCGTCCCGCTCCTCCTGCCTTTCGTGGGCAGCGCGCTCGCCGCGCTGCTGCCCCCGAACGCGCGCAACCGGGAGGCCTGGCTGGCCGGCGTGGTCACGCTGGCCGGCGTCCTCGTGATGGGCCTGCAGTACCCGGCCATCGCCGCCGGCGAGGTGCTGCACTACGAGGTGCCGTGGCTGCCCGGGCTGGGCCTGAGCTTCAGCTTGCGCCTGGACGGCTTCGCGTGGCAGTTCGCGATGCTGGTACTGGTCATCGGCCTGCTGGTGGTGCTGTACGCGCGCTACTACATGTCGCCGTCGGATCCGGTACCGCGCTTCTTCGCGTTCTTCCTCGCCTTCATGGGCTCGATGCTGGGCATCGTGCTCTCGGGCAACCTGGTGCAGCTGGCCATGTTCTGGGAGCTGACCAGCCTGATGTCGTTCCTGCTCATCGGCTACTGGCACCATCGTCCCGATGCGCGCCGCGGCGCGCGCATGGCCCTCGTCATCACCGTCGCCGGGGGGCTGTGCCTGTTCGCCGGGGTCCTGATGATGGGCCAGGTCGCCGGCGGCTACGAGCTCGACCGCGTGCTCGCCTCGGGCGAGCTGATCCGCGCGCATCCCTGGTACCGCCCCATGCTGGTGCTGATCGCGCTGGGCGCGCTCACCAAGAGCGCGCAGTTCCCGTTCCACTTCTGGCTGCCGCGCGCGATGGCCGCACCCACGCCGGTGTCGGCGTACCTGCACTCGGCCACCATGGTCAAGGCCGGCGTGTTCCTGCTCACCCGCCTGTGGCCGGTGCTGGCCGGCACGCCCGAGTGGTCGTGGCTGATCGGCGGCGCCGGCCTGGTCACGCTGCTGCTCGGCGCCTTCGTGGCGATCTTCCAGCACGACCTCAAGGGCCTGCTCGCCTACTCCACCCTCAGCCACCTCGGCCTGATCACGCTGCTGCTGGGCATCGGCAGCCCGCTCGCGGCGATCGCCGCGATCTTCCACACCATGAACCACGCCACCTTCAAGGCGTCGCTGTTCATGGCGGCCGGCATCATCGACCACGAGACCGGCACGCGCGACATGCGCCGCCTGAGCGGCCTGTACCGCGCCATGCCGATCACCGCCACGCTGGCGATGGTGGCCGCCGCCGCGATGGCCGGCGTGCCCCTGCTCAACGGTTTCCTGTCCAAGGAGATGTTCTTCGCCGAGGCGCTGGAGGTCGGCTCGACGCGCGACTACCGCATGGCGATCGCCGCCACGGTGGCCGGCGTGTTCAGCGTCACCTACTCCGCGCGCTTCATCCACGAGGTCTTCTTCGGGCCGCCGCCGCACGATCTGCCCCGCACGCCGCACGAGCCGCCGCGCTGGATGCGCTTTCCGGTCGAGCTGCTGGTGTTCGCCTGCCTCGCGGTGGGCATCGCCCCCGGGCTCACCATGGGGCCGTCGCTGCATCATGCCGCCGTCGCGGTGCTGGGCGCCGACACGCCGGCCTACAGTCTGGCGGTGTGGCACGGCCTGAACCTGCCGCTGGCGATGAGCGCGGTCGCGCTCGTCGGCGGCCTCGGCCTGTACCTGCTGCTGCAGCGCCGCTTCCGCCTGAGCAGCGTGGAGCGCGTGCCGCTGGTGCACCGCTTCGACGGCCAGCGCCTCTTCGAGCGTTTCCTCGATGCGCTTACCGTCGGCGCCGGGCGGCTCGAAGCGCTGCTCGGCACGCGCCGCCTGCAGCCGCAGCTCGAGCTGGTGGTGCTGGTGGCGCTGGCC
>MKUQ01000062.1:0-23066 GCA_001898645.1 Burkholderiales bacterium 70-64 | reverse complement strand
GCAGCGCCGCGCCGGTCCCGGCCGACCCGGTGTTCGCCGCGCTGTGGGCCGTGGGCGTCGCCTGCGCCGTCGGCGCGGCCTGGCAGGCCAAGTATCACCGGCTGGCGGCGCTGATGCTGATGGGCGGCGCCGGCGTGGTCACCAGCCTCACCTTCGTCTGGCTCTCCGCGCCCGACCTGGCCCTCACGCAGCTGATGGTGGAATCGGTGACCATCGTGCTGATCCTGCTCGGCCTGCGCTGGCTGCCGGCGCGCCTGGAGCCGCGCGAGCTCGGCGTGCGCGCGACGCTGGCCGACCGGGTGCGCCGCACCCGCGACTTCGCGGTCGCGCTCGCCGCCGGCGCCGGCGTGGCGGTGCTGGCCTACGCGCTCTTCACGCGCCCGTTCCCGCACGGCATGGCGCCGTTCTTCCTCGAGCGCACGCTGCCGCAGGGCGGCGGCGCCAATGCGGTCAACGTGCTGCTGGTCGACTTCCGCGGCTTCGACACCATGGGCGAGATCACCGTGCTCGGCATCGTGGGCCTCACCGTCTATGCGCTGCTGCGCCGCTTCAGGCCCGCCCCCGAAAGCATCGCGCTCCCGGCGCAGCAGGAGGGCCAGCCCTCGGTGGGCAGCGGCCCGGCGAGCGCCGGCGTCGAGGCCGAGCGCGGCTACATGATGGTGCCGGCGGTGTCCCTGCGCCTGCTGTTCCCGATCATGGCGATGGTGTCCATCTTCTTCCTGCTGCGCGGGCACGACCAGCCGGGCGGCGGTTTCGTCGCCGGGTTGATCCTGGCGGTGGCCATCATCCTGCAGTACATTGCCGGCGGCACGGTGTGGGTGGAGGAGCACCTGAAGCTGGCTCCGCGCCGGCTGATCGGCCTCGGGCTGCTGGCGGCCGCCGGCACCGGCCTCGGGGCATGGCTGTTCGGCTATCCCTTCCTCACCAGCCACTCCGCGCACCCGCGCCTGCCGCTGGTCGGGGAGATCGCCCTGCCCAGCGCCTTCCTGTTCGACCTCGGCGTCTACCTGCTGGTGATCGGCGCCACGGCGGTGGTGCTGATCTCGCTGGCGCACCAGTCGCTGCGCAGCCATCGCGCGATGCAGGCCATGACGCCGGGCGCCGCCGCCGAATCGGTGGCCGAACCCCTGGAGCGCCGATGGAACTGATCGTCGCCGTCGCCATCGGGGTGCTGGTCGGGTCCGGCGTCTGGCTGCTGCTGCGTCCGCGCAGCTTCCAGGTCATCGTCGGCCTGTCGCTGATCTCCTACGGCGTGAACCTGTTCATCTTCGGCATGGGCCGCCTCGGGGTCGACCGCGTGCCCATCGTCGGGCAGGGCGCCGTCGACCCGTCGCGCTACGCCGATCCGCTGCCGCAGGCGCTGGTGCTGACGGCGATCGTCATCGGCTTCGCGATGACGGCGCTGTTCCTGGTGGTGATGCTCGCCTCGCGCGGCTTCAACGGCACCGACCACGTGGACGGCAAGGAGCCGCCCTGATGATGCGCTGGACCGATCACCTGATCCTGGTGCCGGTCGTGCTGCCGCTCGTCGCCGGGGCGGCGATGCTGCTCGTCGACGAGCAGCGCCGCGGGCTGAAGTTCGCGATCAGCCTGGTCTCCACCCTCGGGCTGCTGGCGGCGGCGATCGTGCTCATGCGCCTGGCCGACGGCCGGCTGGAGGGTTGGAGCGGTTCGATCGGCGTCTACCTGGCAGCCAACTGGCCGGTGCCCTTCGGCATCGCGCTGGCGGTCGACCGGCTGTCGGCGCTGCTGCTGGCGCTGTGCGCTGTGCTCGCGCTGGCCTCCCTGGTGTTCTCCCATGCGCGCTGGAACCGTGCCGGGGTGCATTTCCACGCGCTGTTCCAGTTCCTGCTGATGGGCGTCAACGGTACCTTCCTCACCGCGGACCTGTTCAACCTGTTCGTGTTCTTCGAGGTCATGCTGGCCGCCTCGTACGGGCTGGCGCTGCACGGTTCGGGCGCGGCGCGGGTGGCTGCGGGCATGCACTACGTCGCGGTGAACCTGGTGGCCTCGTCGCTGTTCCTGCTCGGCGTGTCGATGCTCTACGGGGTCACCGGCACCCTGAACATGGCCGACCTGGCGCGGGTGATCGCGCACGTCTCACCCCACGATCGCATGCTGCTCGAGGCCGGCGCGGCGCTGCTCGGCATCGCCTTCCTCGTCAAGAGCGCGATGTGGCCGCTCGCCTTCTGGCTGCCGGCCACCTACGCGGCGGCCAGCGCCCCGGTGGCGGCGGTGTTCGCCATCATGACCAAGGTGGGCATCTACGTCATCCTGCGCCTGTGGCTGCTGCTGTTCGCGGGCGCCGAGGCCGGCGCCTCGAGCGGCTTCGGGCGCGACCTGCTGCTCTACGGCGGCATGGCGACGCTGGCGTTCGCCACCATCGGCATGCTCGCCTCGCACGACCTGCGCCGCCTGGCGGCCTACAGCATCATCATGTCGTCCGGAGCGCTGCTGGCCGCCATCGGCTTCGGCGAGACCGCGGTGGTCGCCGGGGCGCTGTTCTACCTGCTCAGCTCGACCCTGTCGGCGGGCGCGCTGTTCCTGCTGATCGAGCTCATCGAACGGACCCGCACCGCGGCCTCGAGCGTGCTCGCGGTCACGCTCGAGGCCTTCGAGGCGCAGGGCGCCCTGCATGCCGGCGCCGGGGAGGAAGCGCCGGAAGATTCCGGCGTCGTCATCCCCGCCGCGATGGCCTTCCTCGGCCTGAGCTTCGTCACCAGCGCGCTGCTGGTGGCCGGCCTGCCGCCGCTGTCGGGGTTCATCGGCAAGTTCGCGCTGCTGGCGGCGATGCTGCAGCCCGCCGGGGGTCAGGCCGGCGGCGGCGTGCAACCGGCCGCCTGGATCATGCTGGCGCTGCTGCTCGCCTCCGGCCTGGCCGGCGCCGTGGCCCTGATGCGCATCGGCATCCGCACCTTCTGGGTACCGACGCGCCCGCGCGTGCCGCGGCTGCGCGTGATCGAGGCGATGCCGGTCGCGGCCCTGCTGCTGCTGTGCCTGGTCATCACGGTGCAGGCCGGCCCGGTGATGCGCTACCTCGATTCGGCCGCCGGCGCGCTCGCCCGCCGCGACGACTACGTGCGCGCCGTCATGGGGGCTCCGACGGTACCGTCCGCCCGGGATCGCGCGCGATGAAGCGCTGGCTGCCCGCCCCGGTCCTGTCGGCCTTCCTGCTGGTGATGTGGCTGCTGCTCGCGCGCAGCGTGTCCGTCGGCCAGGTGCTGCTCGGCGCGCTGCTCGCGCTGTGGATCCCGTGGGTGAGCATGCGCCTGCGCCCGCTGCAGCCGCGCATCCGGCGGCCCGCGACCATCGTGCGCCTGACCGCCACGGTGCTGCTCGACATCGTGCGTTCGTGCATCGCCGTCTCGCTCATCGTGCTCGGCGGCGCGCACCGGCGGCGCAATTCGGGATTCATGAGCATCCCGCTCGATCTGCGCGATGCGCACGGCCTGGCCGTGCTCTCGGCCATCATCAACTCCACCCCGGGCACGGTGTGGGCCGAGCTCAGCGAGGATCGCCGGCTGCTGATGATCCACGTGCTCGACCTGCGCGACGAGCAGGCATGGATAGCCACCATCAAGTCGCGCTACGAGAAACCCCTGATGGCGATCTTCGAATGACGCAGCTGCTGATGTGGACGATGGGCTTCACCCTGGCGTGCCTCGGCGCGGCGGCGGTGTTCGCCGCGGTGCGGCTGTTCCTCGGGCCGGGCGCGCAGGACCGCGTGCTGGCGCTCGACTGCCTGTACATGTGCGCGATGCTGATCGTGCTGGTGCTCGGCATGCGCTTCGGCCACGCCGTCTATTTCGAGATCGCGCTGCTGATCGCGCTGGTGGGCTTCGTCGGCTCGGTGGCGATGGCCCGCTTCCTGCTGCGCGGCGAGGTGATCGAATGAGCGCGGCCGAGGCGGTCCCCGCCTGGGTGGCGCTGCCGGTCGCCGCGCTGCTGGTGCTGGCCGGCTGCCTGGCGCTCATCGGCGGGCTCGGCCTGCTGCGCCTGGGCAACTTCTACCAGCGCACGCACGCCACGGCGCTGATCAACACGCTCGGCGCGGGCAGCGTGCTGGTGGCCTCCATGCTGTACTTCAGCGCGCTGGAATCGCGCCCGGTGATGCACGAGCTGCTGATCACCGTGTTCGTCCTCCTCACCGCCCCGGTCACCGCCATGCTGCTGATGCGCGCCGCGGTCTACCGCGACCGGCGCAACGCCCGCAACGACGTGCCGGCGCACCCGGGCGCCGCCGCCGGGGCCGAGTACACCGGCCTGCGCGAGGAGTAAGGGTGGCCACTAAGGGCGGCCGCTACGTGAAGGCGGCCGCCGCTTCCGGCGGCGCGATCCCGCCGCGCTCGCTACGATTCCTCCGTGCCCTGCCGGCGCGGCCGGCGCATCTGCTCGGGCAGCGTCTCGAGCAGCCGGTACAGCCGTGCCAGGTCGCGTTCGCCCACGCGCCGGGCGATGGAGCGGTAGCGGGCCTCGGAGAACGGCGCCACCGTGTCGATCAGGCGGCGGCCGGCGGCGGTGATCGAAATGCGCGCCGCGCGCTGGTCCTCGGGCTCGGCGTGGCGATCGACCAGCCCGCGTTCCTCGAGCGTCTTGAGGATGCGCGTCAGGCTCGGCCCGCTGATCAGGGTGAGCGCGCCCAGCCGGCTGATGCGCAGCGCCGGCGAGGTAGTGAGCGCGCGCAGCACCCGCCACTGCTGCTCGGTGATGCCGTGCTCGCGCAGGATCGGGCGGAACTCGGCCATCACCGCCTGGTGGCTGCGCAGCAGCAGCATGGGCAGGGAGCGCGAGAAGTCGCGCAGCGCGACGTGCCCGTCCGGCGCGGCGGACGGCGCGCCACCAGGGGTTCCGCTGGCGGGCCTGCGATCGGGCGGCTTCATCGATGGATCGGGGAGATGCTGCGCATGGTAACCAGAATCCGGCCACGGGAACTTGCCAGCTTGTGCCGGCAAATCTAACCTCCCGGTCATCATGCCGCACATCGTCGTCGAATACTCCGCCAACCTGCGCGACCGGGTCGACCTCACCGCGCTGATCGATACGCTGCACGCCGCGGCGCTCGCCACCGGCGTCTTTCCGCCCGGGGGCACCCGCACGCGCGCGGCCGAGCGCATCCGCTACCGCATCGCCGACGGCCATCCCGACAACGCCTTCGTCCACGTGGCGATGACCATCGGCGCAGGGCGCGACGCAGCCACCAAGCAGCGTGCCGCGCAGGCGGTGTTCGATGCGCTGGTGGCGCACCTGGCGCCGGTGTTCGCCGCCTCGCCCCTCGGCCTGTCGCTGGAGCTGCGCGAAAGCGACCCGGCGCTCAGCTTCAAGCACAACAACCTGCACGACTATGTCGCGGCGCGCGCTGCGGGCCGGTCGCGATAGCGGCGCGGCCTCGGGCGCATGGCCAGGCACGTTTCCGAGACTCCGGCCACGCAGTGGCTGCGCCGCCAGCGCGTCGCCTTCGGCGAGCACCCGTACGACTACGTCGAGCACGGGGGCACTGCCGAGTCGGCCCGCCAGCTCGGCGTCGACGAGCATGCCGTCGTCAAGACGCTGGTCATGCAGGACGAGGCCGCCCGGCCGCTGATCGTGCTGATGCACGGCGATCGCAAGGTGTCGACCAAGAACCTGGCGCGCCAGGCCGGGCGCAAGAGCATCGAGCCGTGCGCGCCCGAGGTGGCGCAGCGCCACTCGGGCTACCTGGTCGGCGGCACCTCGCCGTTCGCCACCCGCAAGGCGATGCCGGTCTACGTCGAGGCCTCGGTGCTGGCGCTGCCGAGGATCTGGATCAACGGCGGCCGGCGCGGCTTCCTGGTGTCGCTCGAGCCGCGCGCGCTGGTCGATCTGCTGGGCGCGCGGCCGGTAGACTGCGCACTCGCCTGAATCCGCCCTCGCCTGAATCGCGCAGCCCTGCGCCGCCGCCCATTCCGGAACCCGCCATGCCCACCCTGGCCGCACCGCTCGCCGTCGTCCTCGCCTACCTGATCGGATCGATCTCGTTCGCCGTGGTGGTGAGCCGCGCCATGGGGCTGGCCGACCCGCGCAGCTACGGATCGAAGAACCCCGGTGCCACGAACGTGCTGCGCACCGGCAACAAGACCGCCGCCGCACTGACCCTGCTCGGCGACGGCGCCAAGGGCTGGCTGGCGGTGTTCCTGGCGCGCCACTTCGCGGCGCGCTATGGCCTGGGCGACGTCACGATCGCGCTGGTGGCGCTCGCGGCCTTCCTCGGCCACCTGTTCCCCCTGTTCCATCGCTTCGCCGGCGGCAAGGGCGTGGCGACCGCTGCCGGCGTGCTGCTCGGCCTGCGTCCCGTGCTCGGCCTGGGCACGCTCGCCACCTGGCTGATCGTCGCGTTCTTCTTCCGCTACTCGTCGCTCGCCGCCCTGGTGGCCGCGGTGTTCGCGCCGCTGTGGTACCTGTTCGTCTTCGGCCCCGACGCCATCGCCGCGGCCGTCGGCGTCATGAGCGCGCTGCTGGTGTGGCGGCACCGGCAGAACATCGCCAATCTGCTCGCGGGGAAGGAAGCCAGGATTGGTAGTCGGCGCGCCGGCTGAGGGAATTTAATCTTCCTGCGGGCACTGTCCGGGCGCGGGTAGTTCGTCGAGCGACCAGCGTGGGCGGACGCGGAAGCCGTCGATCGACTTTCCGCTGTTGCTCGCAGTGTCGCTGGAGGTGCCCGGTGTGCCGCCGGCCGCGGCTTGCGGCACGCCGGGCGCCGCCAGCGTGCCCGCCTGCAGGCGCAGCGCCCCGGCGAACGCGATCATCGCGCCGTTGTCCGAGCACAGGGCGAGCTCCGGGAAGTGCACCCGGATGCCGGCGCGCGCCTGCTCGGCCGCGAGCCGCTCGCGCAGGCGCAGGTTGGCGCTGACGCCGCCGGCCACCACCAGGCGCGTGCGCCCGGTGTCGCGCAGCGCGCGCAGCGATTTCGCCACCAGCACCTCGACGATCGCCGCCTCGACTTCGGCAGCCAGGTCGGCGCGCGCCTGCTCATCGGACAGCCCGTCGCGCACCGCGTGGGCGACCGCGGTCTTCAGGCCGCTGAAGCTGAACTCGAGGTCGCCCGAGTGCAGCATCGGGCGCGGCAGCCGATAGCGTCCGGGCCGCCCGAGCGCGGCGAGCCGCGCGATCGCCGGCCCGCCCGGATAGCCGAGACCGAGCGACTGGGCGCTCTTGTCGAAGGCCTCGCCGGCGGCGTCGTCCAGCGTGTCGCCGAGCAGGCGGTAGCGGCCGATGCCGGCGACGTCCATCAGCTGGGTGTGCCCGCCCGAGACCAGCAGCGCCACGAACGGGAACGCCGGCGCGTCGGCCGACAGCAGCGGCGACAGCAGGTGGCCTTCCAGGTGGTGCACGCCGATCGCCGGCACCCCCAGGGCGAAGGCCATCGCCGCCCCGACGCCGGCGCCGACCAGCAGCGCGCCGGCCAGGCCCGGCCCCTCCGTATAGGCGACGGCATCGATTTCCGCGACCGCCACGCCGGCCTGCTCCAGCACCTGCTCGACGAGCGGCACCACGCGCCGGATGTGATCGCGCGAGGCCAGCTCCGGGACCACACCGCCGTAACGTTCGTGCATCGCGATCTGCGTATGCAGCGCCTGGCCGAGCAGGCCGCGTTCGGTGCAGTACAGCGCGATGCCGGTCTCGTCGCAGGAAGTTTCGATGCCCAGGACTCTCACCGCCCGAGTATCGCACGGGCTCGTGCGGATCCGCGCCAGGCGATGCGGCGACGAAGCAGGCGCCGTCCGGCTCAGGGATGACATCGTCTTCGACGCCGATCATACTGGCGCGCCGGGCTTGCGCATGCCGGCGCAGGAGGACAGGGTGGCGATCGACCCCGTGGTGGTCAAGGACGTCGTGATCGTGTTGCCGGGCATCATGGGCAGCGAGCTCGTCGACGGTGACGACCGCCCGCTGTGGTCGTTCAGCCCCGGAGGGCTGGCCCAGGCCGTCAAGGCGGTGCTGAAGGACGAGCGGCTCACGCTGCCCCACCACATCGGCGACGACGCACCCGGCGACGGCGTGCGCGCCTCGCGGCTGCTGCGCAGCTTGCATGTCATCCCCGGGCTGTGGAGTCCCGTCACCGGCTACGGGGGCCTGATGTCCTTCCTGGGCGTCAATCCGCGTTTCCAGCTGATCGAAGCCGACCCGGGTGAGCCGGATCGGATTCCGAACCTGATCCCGTTCCCCTACGACTGGCGCTTGTCCTGCCGCTACAACGCGCGCCGCCTGAAGGAGATGGCCGAGCCCGCGCTGGAGCGCTGGCGCAGGCAACCAGGCTGCGGCGATGCCAAGCTGGTGCTGCTGTGCCACTCGATGGGCGGCCTGATCGCACGCTGGTATGCCGAGCGGGAGGGCGGTGCCGGGCTCATCCGCGACATCATCACCCTGGGTACGCCTCACCAGGGTTCGGTCAAGGCTTTGACTGCGCTGGTCAACGGGCTGGGCCCGAGCCTCGGGCCGCTGCACTGGCCCCTGGCATCGTTGGGCAGGCTGACGCGCAGCCTGCCGTCGCTATACCAACTGCTGCCCCAGTACAAATGCTGGGCGCAAGGCCCGGAGCGCGTGACCCTGGCCGAAGCCGGCGACCTTGGCTTGGACCGCAGGATGCTGGAGGATGCCGACGCCTTCCACGAAGGCATCAAAGTCCAGGCCGCGTCCTGTGCCTACAAGCTGCACAAGTTCGTCGGCACGCGCCAGCCGACGCCGACCACGGCGCGCTGGGCGGGTGACCGGATCGAGGCTCTGGAGGAGATCGACGGCATGCGGCAGGGCGGCGATGGCACCGTCTCCCGGCTGGCTGCGACGCCCGAAGACGACTACGAGGACAACGTGACCGAGACACCCGGGCAGCATGGGGAGCTGCAGGGCGTGGAGGCGATGATGGACCAGGTCGAAAGCGTCCTGACGCGCCGGTCGGTCGTACGAAAGTCCGGGCGACAGACAGGTTTCGGCATCAGGATGGAAGAAGTGTTCTGGGCCGGCCAGCAGCCCATGCTCGAGGTCGCCGACGCAGGCGATCACCGGTTGTACCTGACATTGACCGACGAACTGGGGCGCATCGTCGAATCGACGAACAAACAACCCATCGATGACCATCGCCGTGTGCTGCTGCCCGACCTGCCCGAGGGCGGATACCGCGCCACGGTCGAGGGTGCGCCAGGCGGGCCCGAACCGATCAGCAAGCCTTTCATGGTGCTGAAACCATGAAACCGACAGCCACCACCGATGCGCCGCCCGCCCGGCTGTTCGTCGCCATCGCCATCGCCACGTACGCGAAGAAGGAAGATCACCTCGAAACGGCAGTCACCGAAGCAATGAGCTTGGCAACCCCATTGCGTGACAAACATGATTTCAAGCCGATTGTTCTGGAAGATCCGAAGTCCGGCGAGCTTGGTATCCAGATCCGCGAGGCCCTGCCCGAGCCCGAGCAGGGAGCACACGAGGGCACGCTCATCGTCTACTGGACTGGCCACGGGGAACGCGATTCGGAGGGTGGGCTGCGGCTGTTGACGTTTGACGGCAAAGCTGACTCCGACCAGTTCACCGCTACCTACCTTGTCGAATTGGCCGCGAAGACCGGCGCGCGCCAGGTATTGGTTCTCATCGACACCTGCCACGCGGGCGCGGCCCTGGGCCCTGTTGCCAAAGCGGTGCAAGCTGCCGCCAAGCGTCGGGCCGACCCTTCTCGGGGCTGGTTCGGGTGCGTCGCCACATGCGTGCACGACAAGACGGCAAGAAGCGACCAGTTCTCCAGCACGGTGGCGCGACTGCTCGATAAAGGCCCCAGCGAGGGCAACGCGTACAGGCTCCACTGGCTTCCCAACCTTCCCACGGTCAAGGGCACAGATTTCCTCAACACTCTGGAGAAAGAGTGGGCCGAGGTGCTGAAGGTGAAAGATCAGCGGCTGGACCGACTGCTGACCTTGGGAGCACAGGAGGATCTGCTCAACAACCCCCTCTACGAACCAGGGCTCGACGGCAAAGTCATCGATGATCTGCTGTGGGCCGCCCGCGGACGCGACCGCAGCGACGGTCAAGGTTCCAGCGACGAATCCCACTTCACCGGCCGCAAACAGCCCCTGGCCAGGTTGGTGGCATGGCTGCAGGACACGTCGCCGGGGTTGTGCGTCGTCACGGGTTCCGCCGGATGCGGCAAGTCCGCGCTGATTGGCCGCATCGCAAGCCTGTCGGCGAGGGACGAACGGCCCCGGCTGCTGAACGAGGAGCTACCGCCGGAATGCGACCCTGGCGAAGACAGCATAGCCGCGCAGCTGTCGCTGTATGGAGCCGATCCGGAAAGCGCCGGCCGCGAGCTGGCACGCCAGCTGCATCTGGGGTCGGACGAAAGCCTGCTGAGCGCCCTGGCGCACGTCGAGAAGACCCACCGCACGACGAAGCGGGCTCCGGCCGTCATCCTCGACGGGCTCAACGAGGCACGGGAGCATCTGCCCAGGTTGGTGGGCGAGTTGGTGCTGCCGCTGGCGCGACACGCACGCATCATCGCCGCGACGAGACCCTCGGCCGAAGAAGTCCAAGTCCTCAAGCTGCTGCAGGACGGCGCGGTGGAGCTGCGTCGGTTCGAACACATCGACCTGGACGAGGATCCGGACACCACAGCGGACCTCCATGATTACGTGATTCGTCGCCTCCAGGACGTGGATCCCGCCATGGATGCGGAACGGGTGGCCAGGGTGCTCACTCCGCTTGGCGGCGGCGACAAGGGATCCGTGACCCGATTCCTGCTGGCTCGGCTCATCACCTCGCAGTTGCGCGAGCAGCCCGTGGACACTTCCGAGCCCGGATGGGAGAAAGCCGTACCCGCGACAGCCCAGCTCGCTCTGAAACGCGACCTCGAAAAGACCGTCAGTACCGCCGAAGGCACGCCGTTGGAGCCCGCAGCCGTGCGCGCATTGTTGCGCGCACTGGTCTACTCCCATGGCGCCGGCTTCCCGGCTGACAACGACCACGACCTCTGGCCCGCGGTGGCGAGCGCCCTGTCCGCCCCTGGCATGCGTTGCGACCGCGAGGCAGCCAACGCGGTGGTGAAAGCCTTCGGCCGCTACATCATCGTCGATGTCGTCGCCGCCGATGCCGAGGACGGTCGGAAGGTCCAGACGGTCTACCGGATGGCGCACCAGGAACTGGTCGATTACCTCGGGTCCGATGAGCGGCATGCCAGGTCCGATCGACGGGACGTCCGCGCTACCGTCGCCGACGCGGTGCACGATGCCTATTCGCGCTGGCTGAAGGATGGCGGTGACCCGCGTGACCACGCCTACCTGTGGAACTACGCGTGGCTCCATCTGGCCGAAGCCGGAGCGCCAGGCTTGCAGCAGCTCGAAGACCTTGCCGGACTGAATCGGGAGGCCTTCCTGCCCGACCTGGCGGCCGGCTACGCCTACGTTGGCGAATCGACCTTGCACGCGGGCAATCCGGCCAGTGCCATGGCCATGCTCGAGAAGGCGGTCGAAGCGTGCAGGGAACTGAATGATCCGTCGCGGCTTGTCGTGGCCCTGATCCAACTCTCGCGCGCACATATGTTCCAGGGGCAGAACGAACTCGCGGCGCAGGCGGCCGGAGAAGCAAGGCAGGTCGCGCAGCGGATACCTGACGCCGCGATCGCGCGCAGGCTGCTGGGTAGGGCCATGCTCGCCGCGGCGATTCTCCGCCTGCAGGCAGGTGACGCTGCGTCGGCACGCCGCCTGGCCGGTGAAGTCCTGGACTTGGCTCAGGACGACGGGGAAGCAGAGACCCGATGGTTGCTGGCCGGTGCCTGCAACGTCTGCGCCGGGGCGTTCATGATGCTGGACAAGCTCGGTGAAGCGAGGGACTTTCTCGAGCGTGCCGGCGAGCTCTCCAGCGGCGATACCGAGGCGGACAGGTTCATCCGGCTCGAAACGCAGGCCCATTGGGCATGCCTCCAGTTCTTCGAGGCTTGGCGGCAAGTGCAGGCCGGTGGCGAACCGACCCTTGCACCTACGGATGCCGGTGAATACGTGCTTCGCGAGTGGCGCAGCAAAGGCCGCCGCGGCGACATCGGCGACGTCCTGATCGCCAAGGGCCTGCTGTACCTCGCCCTGAGTCGGGATCTCAACGAGATCCGAGAGCCGGGGCCCGCGACGAGCGGCGGCGACGGCCCGATCGGGTTGCTCGACAGAGTCGTCGAACTGACGCAGTCCCGGGTGGAAAGCAACGTTGAAGCAGCTCAGTTCTACGCAGCGGCCCTGGAGAAGCGGGCGGAGATGGAGCTGCGCCATGGGGACCGGGCAGCCGCAATGCACGCGCTCGACGATGCCATCGCTTGCTTGCGCCGCTTTCCTCGGCTCAATGGCAGTCTGGCCGCGACACTGGGCGAACTGTTGACGCGGAAAGTAGGGTTCTCGCTGCAGGATCCGCGAGCCGACAGGAAGGAGCTGGCCGAAGCTCAAGAGGAGGCCATTCACCTGTTGCGGCCCATGGATACGCCACTCTTGCATCTCTTGCGGGCTCAGGCCCTGAGTCAGTCCGCGATGTTGCTCCAGGGCTCGCCCTTGCAGGCCTTGGCCGTTCGAGAGCAAGCGATCGACTTGCTGCGCGAGCTGGCGCAAGATCGGCAAGAGGCCAAGGCCTTGTTGCTTCGGCTGCTGCCCGACCAGTCGGCACAGTTGTTGATGTCCGGTCGCGCAGGCGAGGCGTCCGAACGCGCGGCCGAAGCGATACGGCTCGCCGGTGAGCTGCCGTCGGATCCGCCGATCGCCTATCTTGCCTCCTTGGCGCGCGTCAACCGGGCCGACGCACAGGTGGCATTGGGCCGGCTCGAAGGTGTGCGCGAAATGCTGGACGAGGCGCTCGACAGCCTGCAGAAGACGGTCCTCGGCGAGCTCGCTGCCCTCGGCAAGCTCGTCGAAGCCACGGCGCACCTGGGCCTCTCGCGTATCGATGCGATGGACGGCCGCTGGGCCTCGTCGCTGGAGCACGCGCAGCACTGCATCGATGCCGTCCAGGCATTGAACCGGTCCGTCATCCTTCCCGAGATACGGGACCAACTGCCGGACAAGCTCGAACAGGCGAGCATCCTCCTCGGCGGCGCCAAGCGCCGCTCGGAGGATCCTGCACGGGTCGAAGAAGGCAGGCGGATCCTCGAAGCGGTGCTGGCGGAATTGCCCGAGGTAGTTGCCGGGAGCGATATCAGTGCGGCAAGAATCGCTTCGCTGCTGCACATCGTTGCGCCCGATCTGCGGGATTCGGTACGCAAGGCGCTGAACGGACATCCGGCACTGTGGCAGCGGCTGGAGCTGGCGCGTCCCCGGATGCCCGAGGAACTGCCGGCGACCGTTGCCGCCTTGGTCGAGGCGCTGGCGGCGGCCGACCCCGCGGCGCAACGAGAGCTGCGCCACATTGCGCGCCAGCACCGGCAGAGCCAGCGCGAAGCACTCGACGCCGCTTGGTCCAGGCTGCAAGGGGAGATACCAGGCTGGCTGATGATCGAACCGCATCTCGAATGGCTCGTGATCTCGTGGCTCAACACCGACGACCGGAAGCGGTCGCGCGACTATCTTTGCGATCACTGGGAGGAACTGCGTGGAGCCGATACGGATCTCGTGCTGGAGGAGATTGCGCTCGGCCTCGCCGATCGGACCGGGGTCGACCGACGTTTGGAGCTTCTGGCCGAGGCCCGCGAGCAAGGCGTCGAAGCTGCCTACGCTCCGTGGCTTCTGAAAGTCGAGATCGAACGCTGGTTGTTCAGCGCCAATCCGCGAGAGCACCTGGAGCGGCACCCGGAACTACAACGGCAGGAGGTCCAGGACATGCTGCGCTCGCTCGCCGGCAGTGGCGATGCCGCTGCGCAGGTCTTGTTCGCTGTTTTCGGTCTCGTGCAACTCGGCGAAGCGGATCTGGCGTTCGATTCGCTGGCGAATCCGCAAGCGCGGCCGGATCGGCTGCAAGCCGCTTGCGAGTTCGGTGACGCTGATTTGTTGTGGATGCTGGCCACGATCGTCTACCACCAGACCGGCGACGAAGAAATCAAGCGCAAAGCAGCCGTGGCGTTGAGGGTTGCTCAAGTCCTGTGCCCCGAAGCGGCAGCGCGGTCGCCGGACGGAGGTGAGGTGCTGGCGAGCATTCCGCCTGCGCAGCTTCAGGCGCTGCTGGACATGGTGATGAGTGCGATGAAGCGCCATCCTCCGAGGGCTACGGAACTTGCAGCACTGTTGTCGGGGTTGGCTCGACCCACCCCCGCCGCGACCTTGTCGGCCTTGCAGCAACGGTAGGCACACTCGGCACGTCGGCCCGTCGGCCCGTCGGGGTACTAGACCACCAGCAGCGCGAGATCGGGCTGGTTGGCCGGCCCGTCCACCGTGACCACCCGGTTGCGGCCCGCGTGCTTGGCCTGGTAGAGCAGGGTGTCGGCCTGCGCCAGCAGCTGCGTCAGGCTCTGGCCCGCCTGGTGGATCGCCACGCCGATGCTGACCGTGACGCGCACCGTCGTGCCGTCGAGCGGGCAGGGCTGGCTCTCGATGCGATGGCGCAGCCGCTCGGCGGCGACGAAGGCGTCGCTCGCGCGATCGAGCGGCACCAGCAGGCAGAACTCCTCCCCGCCGTAGCGCGCCACCAGCGCTTCGGCGCGCGAGCCGTTGCGCAGCTGGCGGGCACAGTGGCGCAGCACCGCGTCGCCGGCCGCGTGCCCGTGGCAGTCGTTGATCCGCTTGAAGTGATCGAGATCGACCATCATCGCCGCGACCGGCCGGCCGCCCAGCTGCATGGCCGCCAGCAGGGGGCCGCCGCGCTCGAACAGCACGCGCCGCGACATCAGGCGCGTGAGCGGATCGGTGGTGGCGAGCGCGCGCAGCTCGTCGGCCATGCGCGCATGCACCACCATCAGGACCAGCGCCGTCACGACCGCCGGGACCAGCACCGCCAGCGCCGCGCTCGCCAGCTCGAGCATGCCGGCGTTCGCCGTGCGGGCCGGATCGACCCGGGCCGCCTCCAGCGCCAGCCCGCTGCGCAGCAGCCACACGGCGGCGCAGGCCAGGCCGGCCACCACGAGCAGGCGCCGCAGCAGGTCGGCTGCGACGTCGCGCGCGCGTGCGATGCGGATCGCAGCCAGCACGGCGGCGGTGGCCACCAGGATCGAGGCGAACGCGACCAGCAGGAAAGGTTCGTGGCGCGTCGCCTCGAAGCCGAGGCCGCCGGCCACCAGCACGAACAGGAAGGCGGCCACCAGGGCCGGCCTGGGCCGCGCCGCGTAGAGCATGCGCACGGCTTCGCAGCCGATCACCATGGCAGCGGCCACCATCGTGTTCGCCACGGCCATGCCCAGCGCGTCGGCGCGCGAGGGCGAGACGGCGCCCGCCAGCAGGCCGAGGCCGCCGCAGGCATGGGCCAGCGCGAGCAGGCCCAGCACGCGCGCCGACGGATGGTGCAGGGCACGCAGGAAGACCAGCGCGCCTGCGGTGGCCAGCGCGGTCAGGCCGCCGATCAGCCACAGCGCATGCAGGTCGACGATGAGGAAACGCGCCATCGGCCGGCACCCTCCTTGCGCGGAAACCGGGCGCGGCCCGGCGCCGCGCATCCGGCGGCGCCCCGATGCCTGCGGCCCCATCCGTGACGAGTGTGGCATCCGGGCCGCGGCGGAACAAGCGCCGCAGGGCGGGGCGGCATCGACCGTTCATCGGCCGCAAGCGGCCGGTCACTGGCGCGCGCAGCCGGGCACGTGATAGCGAGCGGCCGGCCGACCGTGACCGGCCCGCCAACCCGCGAGCGGCGTCAACCCGCGAGCGATACGTCGTCGGCGATCACCCGGTTGCGCCCGTCGGCCTTGGCGCGATAGGCGCGCCGGTCGGCCTCGTCGAGCAGCTGGCGCAGCGTCAGCCCGTGGCGATGCACGCTCACCCCGATGCTCAGCGTGACCGCGATGCGCTGGCCGTCGAGCGCGTAGGGCGAGGCTTCCATCGCCGCGCGCAGCCGCTCGGCGACCACGAAGGCCGCTGCCTCGCCGGGGATCGGCACCAGTGCGCAGAATTCGTCGCCGCCGTAGCGCACGATCAGCGAATCGGGCCGCAGCCATTGGCGCAGCACCGCCGCGACGTGGCGCAGCACCTGGTCGCCGAGCTGGTGGCCGTAGCGGTCGTTGATCGCCTTGAAGCGGTCGACGTCGATCATCAGCAGCGCGATGCAGCCCGACTGCGGCGATTCGGCCAGCATGCGCTGGGCCGAATCCTGCAGCAGGCGGCGCGACACCAGGCCGGTGAGGTCGTCGGTGCTGGCCATGCGCCGCAGCCGGGTGCTCAGCTGCGAGTTGACCACGCCGAGCACGGCCACGGTGATCGAGAACGGCAGGGAGCCGAAGACGGCGGCGAACAGGGTGCGCGTCAGTCCCGGCGGAGCCGAGCCGTCCGGGTGCAGGGGAATGCCGTCGGCCACGAAGACCGCCGCGCGCATCAGGATGAGCGCGCAGAAGACCAGCAGCAGATCGCGCATCAGCCGCACCGAGCGCAGCTGCCGGGCCCACGGCGAGCGATGGGCGGCGCGGGCCGCGAGCCCCATGAACCCGACCAGGAACACGCTGCTGAGGGCGATGCGGGCCACCGCCATCGGCGCCGTCGAGGCGCTCAGCGCCGCCAGGGCGATCACGTAGGCGAGCAGCGCCCCGGCCGCCACGGCCGGTCGCGGACGTCCCCCGAGCAGGTGCAGCGAGCCCAGCCAGACCAGCACCGAGGAGACGCCGAACGTCACGTAGCCCAGCACCGGCAGGATGCGGCCGGCCCATTCGTCGCGCAGGGCGAAGCAGACGAAGCCCACCCCCAGCATGAGGATGGCGCCCGCGAACAGGCTCAGCGCCGGGCCCGAATCGCGATGGTCGGCACGCAGCCAGAGCAGGATCGCGGAGCCCACCAGGCTGCTGAGGCCGGTCAGCAGGTAGACCGTCGAGATGTCGAGCGAGAGCGATACCGGAGTGGCCATGTCGTGATTGTCCGCGCTGCCGGTCGGGGCGCGGAGGCAGCCCGATGGGCGGAGCCGGCCGCCGGTTCTCCGGCCGCCGGACTTCCGGCGCCCTGTTCCGCCCCGACCTCGCCGGTTTCGACTCCGACAAGTCTTAGAACCCGATCCGCCCCCGGCGTCCGGCGCGTTCGGCCGACAGGTCCGACGGCTCGATGCGGCTGCGCGCGGCCAGCTTGGCGGCGCCGAAGCCGCCGATCAGCAGGCGGCGCATCTCGCGCGGGGCGCAGCGCGCCAGCCGCTCGAGCACCCCCTCCGACGGCTCCTCGGGGAAGCGCGCCCCCCATTTGTGCGCATCGCGGATCTCGCGGTACAGGTGCTGCGCGATGCGGCGCGAACCCTCGTGGTCGGGCGGGGGGATCTCGTAGACGTTCATCCGGTTGAGGATGGGCTCCGGGATGCGCCCGGCCTCGTTGGCGGTGGCCACCCACACGATCTCCGAGCAATCGAGGGGGATCTCGGCGAATTCGTCGACGAACTCGGCCGCGGTGTCGGGCTCGAGCAGGGTGTACAGGGCGCCGAGCGGATCGTACTGCCCGTCGCCGGCGGCCTTGTCGATCTCGTCGACCACCATCACCGGGTTGGCGTAGTCTCCCCTGACCAGCGTGTCGAAGACCTTGCCGGTGCGCGAATTGCGCCACTGCGACGAGGCGCCCGAGAGGATCCAGCCGGCGGTGAGCGAGCTCATCGACACGAAGCCGTAGCCGGTACCCAGCAACTGCGCGACGCGCCGTGCGAAATGCGTCTTGCCGATGCCGGGCTCGCCGAGCAGCAGCAGCGGCGTGAGCTCGACCGGATCGGAAGTCTCCAGGCACAGGGCGAGCTGGCGGCGGAGGTCCTCGAGCACCTCGCGGAAGTTCGGCAGCTCCTGCGCCAGCGCCTCGAAATCGGGCATGCTGCCGGGCTTCACGCAGAAGCGCTCGCCGCCCGCCTCGAGCATGCGCTCGTAGGTGCCCTTGAGCGATTCGTTGGCGCCTGCCGGCAGGTCCTCGAGCGCCGTTTCGACGCGCGTGGTGGAATAGATCTGCCGGAACCCGGCGATCGCGATGGGCGCCGCGCCCGGGCCGGACGAGACGCCACGGGAGGTACTTCCATGGGGGGTGCTTGTGCTCATGAGCCGATGCTCCCGTGCCGTATTGCCTCATTCTTGGGCACGCCGGCCCGCCGTTCAAGTCGGCGGGGTGCCGTCCGGGCGGCCGGCGCCGCCTTCGGTCCGGCGGCCCCCGTGCCCGGATCCCTGGGCCCGGTTTGGCGGACGCGCGCGTTTTCGCTATAATTTTCGGTTCCATCGAAAGGGGGTGATTTTTAATGCCGACCGTCCGCGTCAAGGAGAACGAGCCCTTCGACGTCGCCCTGCGCCGTTTCAAGCGCACCATCGAGAAAGCCGGAATCATCACCGAGCTGCGCGCGCGCGAGTTCTACGAGAAGCCCACCGCCGAGCGCAAGCGCAAGAAAGCGGCCGCGGTCAAGCGCCACTACAAGCGTCTTCGCAGCCAGATGCTGCCGAAGAAGATGTACTGACGCCTGTCCGGCATGACCCGGCGCCCCCTGAGGCGCCACCCCCGAAGGCTCGCCCCGGAATCGTCCGCGGCGGGCCTTCGTCTTCTTGGTCGAGGTGCCCGTGATGAACCTGAAGGAGCGGATCGGCGAGGACATGAAAGCGGCGCTGCGCGCCCGCGACACCGCCCGGCTGTCGGCGATCCGCATGCTGCTGGCGGCGGTCAAGCAGAAGGAGATCGACGAGCGGATCACCGTGGACGACGCGCAGGTGATCGCGATCGTCGACAAGCTGATCAGGCAGCGCCGCGAATCGATCGCCCAGTTCGGCGCGGCGGGCCGCCAGGACCTCGTCGACCGCGAGCAGGGCGAGATCGACGTGCTCTCGGCCTACCTGCCGAAGCAGGCCGATGCCGCCGAGGTGGCCGCCGAGATCGACGCCGCCGTCGCCTCGACGGGTGCCGTGGGGCCGCAGGACATGGGCAAGGTGATGGGGGTGCTCAAGCAGCGCCTGGCCGGACGCGCCGATCTCTCGGCGGTGTCGGCGCAGGTGAAGGCGCGGCTCGCCCGTCCCTGAATGTGATCCCGCAGGGCTTCATCCAGGACCTGCTCGCGCGCGTCGACATCGTCGACGTGGTGGGCCGCTACGTCCAGTTGAGGAAAGGGGGGGCGAACTTCCTCGGCCTGTGCCCGTTCCACGGCGAGAAGACGCCGTCGTTCACGGTCAGCCCGAGCAAGCAGTTCTATCACTGCTTCGGCTGCGGCGCCCACGGCACCGCCATCGGCTTCCTGATGGAGTACGCCGGCCTGGGCTATGTCGACGCCGTCCACGACCTGGCCCAGTCGATCGGCGTGGCCGTGCCGCAGGAGGCCGGCAGCGGCGCCGAGCGCCGCGCCCCGGCGCTGCTCGAGCTGCTCGCGCAGGCGGCCCGCCACTATCGCCAGCGGCTGAAAGACACGCCGGTGGCCATCGACTACCTGAAACGACGCGGCTTGGCCGGCGAGACCGCCGCACGCTTCGGCATCGGCTACGCGCCCGATCAGTGGCGCGGTCTCGAGGCCGCCGTCGCCGACTACGAGATCGAGGAGATGGTCACGGCGGGACTGGTGATCGAGGCCGATCGTGAGGACGGGCGGCGCAAGCGCTACGACCGCTTCCGCGACCGGATCATGTTCCCCATCCGCAATCCGCGCGGGCAGGTGATCGGGTTCGGGGGGCGGGTGCTCGATCGCGGCGAGCCGAAATACCTCAACTCGCCCGAGACGCCGGTGTTCTCGAAAGGCCGGGAGCTGTACGGTTTGTACGAAGCTCGCGACGCGATCCGCGAGGAAGACTGCGTGATCGTGGTCGAAGGCTACATGGACGTGGTCATGCTGGCGCAGCACGGCGTGGCCCACGCGGTGGCCACGCTGGGCACCGCCACCACCGCCGACCACGTGCGCAAGCTGCTGCGCCTGGTCGATCGGGTGGTGTTCGCCTTCGACGGCGACGCGGCCGGCCGCAAGGCGGCCTGGCGGGCGCTCGAGGCCTCGCTGTCGCAGGCCAGCGACACCAAGCGCATCGAGTTCCTGTTCCTGCCGTCCGAGCACGACCCCGACAGCTTCGTGCGCGAGCGCGGCGCCGAGGGCTTTCGCGAGGCGCTCGCAGCGGCGATGCCCCTGTCGGAGCTGCTGCTGGGCGAGCTGCGCGACCGCGTCGATCTGGACAGCTCCGAAGGCCGCGCCCGGCTGCTGGCGCAGGCACGGCCCCTGCTGCAGGCGCTCGGCGCGCCGGCCCTGCGCCTGCAACTGGTCCACCGCCTGGCCGAGCTGTGCGGACTGTCGGCCGGCGAGGTCGAACGCTACGTCGGTGCGCCCGATCCCGCCGGGTCGCGCGGGGCGGCCGGGGCGTCCGGGGAGGGCGGCGCGCGCGGCGCCGTGCCGGCCGCCACGGCCGCGCGCGACTCCCGGCGCAGCGCACCGGGCCGGGATACGCGGCGGGCGGGCATCCCGGTGGCCGCCGGCAAGCCCGACCTCGAGGCGCGGATGCGCCTGCTCGCGGCGCTGCACCCGGCCCTGGCGGAGGTCGAGCCCGCCGACTGGATGCCCGCGCCGCTGGCGGCGTGGCTGGCCGCCATCGCGGCCCTGCCCCCGGGCAGCTCGCTGGCCAGCGTGTGCGAGGCCCTGCGCCCGGGCGCGGCCGGCGAGGTGGCTGCCCTCGAGCGCGCGGCCGCCTCCGATGCCTCGGCCGTGGCCGGGCTGTCCGTCGACGAGGCGCGCGCCGAGTTCGACGCAGCGCTGGCGCAGCTGCGCGACCGTCATCTCGCGCGCCTGATCGACGAGCTGGTCGCGGGCGGCATGGCCTCCCCCGAAGAACGCCAACGTTATCAATCCCTTATGGCAATGCGCAGGCGGGCTTGATATAATGCGCGGTTCCCCCATAGTTCATCTTGCACGTCGAGCGCGCCCTTCGGCAGTGGGGCCGCGGTGCGGGCGCCACGGTGGCCGGTCCCGGATGTTTCCTCGTCGGGCACGCGGCGGCGCTCCGAATCCAGCACTCTAGAAGGTGACCTCCAAGGTGTCCTCCAAGCTACCCACCAAGACCGCCTCGCGGGCGGGCGTTCGCGCCGCGGCCACCTCCTCCAGGAAACCGGCCGCGCGCGCGGTCGCGATGCCCAAGCCGGCCGCCAAGGCGCCCGCGAAGGCCGCCGCACGGCCGGCCGCCAAGGCCGCTGCGCCGCGCGCAGCGGCGGCGGCCCGGCCGTCTTCGGCGCGCACCGCCGCGGCCAAGGCCGGCACGCACGCCGCCGCCGGCAAGGCGGCACGCCCGGCCACGGCCGCGGCGGCCAAATCCACCCACAAGCCGGCCGCTGCGAAGGCAGAGGCGCGGGCACCGAAGGCCGCCGCCGCGGCCGGCGCCCGCGTGCCGGCCGGCGTGCGGGCGCGGTCCGCCGAGGAAGCCCAGGCAGCGTCGCGCACGCGCGCCGGGCTCGCCGAGGAAGCCGCGCTCGAGCCGCGCGCCCGGCCCGCGGCCAAGGCGCGCGGCAAGGCCGCCGGCGCGCAGGCGCCCGCCAAGGGTGCGCGGGCGGGCAAGGCATCGCCGAAACCGGCGGGCAAGGCCGGCAAGACCGACAAGTCCGCTTCGGCGCTCGAGGCGGCCTCGGATGATCTGCTCGACGATCAGGTCGAGGGCTACGACGAAACCGACGGCGAGGCCGAGGCCATCCCCGAGGTGCCCGAGGTCGCGGCCGCCGCGCCCGCCAAGTCGCGGCGCGGCAACCGGGCCAAGGAGAAGCAGCTGCTCAAGGAGTTCGGCGGCCGCCAGGGCATCACCGAAGAGCAGCGCGAGGCCACCCGCAACAAGCTCAAGCAGCTGATCAAGCAGGGCAAGGATCGCGGCTTCCTCACCTACGCCGAGATCAACGACCATCTCCCCGAAGACCTGGTCGACGCCGAGGCGATCGAATCCATCATCAGCACCTTCGGCGACATGGGCATCACGGTCTACGACCAGGCGCCCGATGCCGAGCAGCTGCTGATGAACGACAACACCCCGGTGGCGTCCAATGACGACGACGCCGAGGAAGAGGCCGAGGCCGCGCTGTCCACGGTCGACTCCGACTTCGGCCGCACCACCGACCCGGTACGCATGTACATGCGCGAGATGGGCTCGGTGGAGCTGCTCACCCGCGAGGGCGAGATCGAGATCGCCAAGCGCATCGAGGACGGCCTGAAGCACATGGTGCAGGCGATCTCGGCCTGCCCGACCACCATCGCCGAGGCGCTGGCGCACGCCGACAAGATCGCCGGCGGCACCCTGCGCATCGACGAGGTCGTCGACGGCCTCATCGATCCGGATGCCGAGGAGGCCGACTTCGCTCCCGCGCCGGTTCCCGCGGCGGCCGATTTCGACGACGACGAGGACGGCGACGCCGCCGCCAGCGCCAACACCGCGCGGCTGGAGGAGCTCAAGCGCGCCTCGCTCGAGAAGTTCGAGCACATCTCGAAGTGGTTCGACCGCATGCGCGTGGCCTACGAGAAGGAAGGCTACAAGAGCAAGGCCTACCTGAAGGCGCAGACCGAGATCCAGGACGAGCTGATGAGCATCCGCTTCACGGCCAAGATGGTCGAGAAGCTGTGCGACACGCTGCGCGCCCAGGTCGACGAGGTGCGCTCGCTCGAGCGCGCGATCGGCGAGATCTGCGTGCAGCGCGTCGGCATGCCGCGCGAGCGCTTCCTGCAGAGCTTCCCGGGCAACGAGACCAACCTGCGCTGGTCCGAGAAGGAGGTCGCCGCCAACCCGCCCTACGCCGAGATCATGCGCCGGAACATCCCGGCCATCCAGGATCTCCAGCAGAAGCTCATCGACCTGCAGGCGCGGGTGGTGCTGCCGCTGTCCGATCTCAAGGAGATCAACAAGCGCATGTCGATGGGCGAGGCCAAGGCGCGCAAGGCCAAGCGCGAGATGACCGAGGCCAACCTGCGCCTGGTGATCTCCATCGCCAAGAAGTACACCAACCGCGGCCTGCAGTTCCTCGACCTGATCCAGGAAGGCAACATCGGCCTGATGAAGGCCGTCGACAAGTTCGAGTACCGGCGCGGCTACAAGTTCTCCACCT
>MKUQ01000061.1 GCA_001898645.1 Burkholderiales bacterium 70-64 | reverse complement strand
CGCCATGGTCCGCACCAATCAACCCTGGAACAACTCGCTTCACGGCGCTTGACTCGGAAGACGGTTACTCAGGCCAGCCGGTTGCGCCAGCGGCTCGCGCCCGACAGGATCTCGACCAGCCGATCGCGATCGCCCGCTTCGAGCGCGGCGATGATCGCGTCGTTGCAGGCGCGGAAGCGTGCCGCCGACTCCAGGCAGGCGTCGCGGTTGTCCAGCAGGATGTCGGCCCACATCGTCGGCGAGGAGGCCCCCACCCGCGTGGTGTCGCGCAGGCCCGCGCCGGAGAACTCGAGCGCGCGTTCCGACAGCTCGCCGCCCGCGATCGCCGCCGCCAGGCCGAAGGCCACGGCGTGCGGCCAGTGCGATACCTCGGCGAAGACGCGGTCGTGCACCAGCGGATCCAGCGTGCCGACGAGCGCGCCGGTCGGCTCGACCAGGCGCGCCACCGCCTCGCAATGCTGCTGGGGCGTCACCTCGAGGGGGCACAGCAGCCAGCGCCGGCCGCGAAAGAGATCCGGATCCGCGGCCTGCGGGCCGCTGCGCTCCGAGCCGGCGATCGGATGGCCCGGCACGAAGCGCATGAAGGCGTCGCCCAGGGCATGGCGCGCGGCATCGATCACGCTGCGCTTGGTACTGCCGCAGTCGGTGACGATCGCCTGCCCGTCGAGGGCCTCGCGCATGCCGGCGAACAGCGCCGGCATGGCGGTCACCGGGGCGGACAGCACCACGAACGACGCGCCCGCCACCGCCTCGGCGACGCTGCTGCAGGCCACGTCGATGTGGCCGAGCGCGCGCGCCACCTGCGCATCGTCGCCCGGCGAGTAGCCGGCGATCTGCCCGACAGTGCCGGCGCGCTTGAGCGCCGCCGCCAGCGAGGCGCCGATCAGCCCGACGCCGAGGATCGCCAGCTTGCGGACGGCCACCGTCACCCGGCGCCCCTCACGGCGCCGCCTCGACGTCTGCCTTGCCCATCGCGCGCGCGAACGCCGCCAGGAAGATCTCGTTCTCCTCGGGCAGGCCGACCGTGATGCGCAGCCACTGCGGCAGGTCGTAGTTGTCCACCGGGCGCACGATCACGCCGGCGTGCAGCAGCGCCTCGTACACGCCCGCCGCATCGCCCACGCGCACCAGCACGAAGTTGCCGTACGAGGGGACATGCTCGAGCCCCATGCTCGCGAAGGCCGCCTGCAGGCGCGCCAGCCCGTCGCGGTTGAGCTGGTAGCTGCGCTGCAGGAAGGCCTCGTCGTCGAGCGCCGCGATCGCCGCCGCCTGGGCGACCGTGCTCACGTTGAAGGGCTGGCGCACGCGGTTCATCAGGTCGGTGAGTGCGGGCTGGGCGATCCCGAAGCCCACCCGCAGGCCGGCCAGGCCGTAGGCCTTCGAGAACGTGCGCGAGACGATCAGGTTGGGGAAGTCGCGCACCCACTGCGTGGAATCGAAACGCAGCGCAGGATCGAGGTACTCGTTGTAGGCCTCGTCCAGCACCACCACCACGTCGCGCGGCACCGCGGCGAGGAATGCCGCGATCTCCCCGGCGCGCAGGAAGGTGCCGGTGGGGTTGTTCGGGTTGGCGATGAACACCATCCGCGTGTCGGCGGTGATGGCGGCGCGCATCGCCTCGAGGTCGTGGCCCAGGTCGCGGGCGGGCACGACGATCGCGCGCGCGCCGGTCTCCTGCGTGGCCAGCGCGTACACCGCGAACGAGTATTTCGAATAGACCGCCGAGGCGCCCGGCTGCAGCAGCGCGTGCGCCGCCAACTCGAGCACGTCGTTCGAGCCGTTGCCCAGGGTGATCCAGTCCTGCGGCACCGCGTAGCGGCGGGAGATCGCGGCCTTGAGCTCGAAGCCGTTCGAATCGGGATAGCGGGCCAGCTCGGCCGTCACCGCCACCATGGCCGCGCGCGCCGACTCGGGGATGCCGAGCGGGTTCTCGTTCGAGGCGAGCTTGACGATCCCTTCGACCCGCAGTCCGTATTCGCGGGCGAGCTCGGAGATCGGCTTGCCGGCCTGGTAAGGGGCGATCTTCCTGACGTATTCCGGTGCCTGGATGCTCATGGATTTCGCTGCAGGAGTTGGAGCGGCCGGGCCCGGAGCGGGCGCGGCGTCGCGCGTGCAAGGATAACCGAGACGCCTGCGCCCCGTTGCGCAGCCTTGCCTGCGCGACAGGCTACGCGGTCGTGCGGAGTCGCTCGTGCGACGGATTCCTAGGTCGCGCGCGGGTAGGAGCCGACCACCTTGCAGAACGCCGCCTTCGAGGCGAGCTCGGCCAGCGCCGCGGCCACCGCCGGATCGTCGCGATGGCCGATCAGGTCGATGTAGAAGTAGTACTCCCACAGCCCCTGGCGCGCCGGGCGCGACTCGAAGCGCTTCATCGACACGCCGTGGCGTGCCAGCGGCTCGATCAGCGCATGCACGGCGCCGGCGCGATCGGGAACCGACAGGATCAGCGAGGTCTGGTCGGCGCCCGACGCAGCGCACGCGTGGTGCCCGATCACGGCGAAGCGCGTGCGATTGTTCGGATCGTCCTGGATGCTGCGCTCGACCAGCTGCAGCGCGTAGCGCGCGGCCGCGTTCTCGCCGGCGATCGCCGCGCTGGTGTCGTCGAGCGAGGCCAGCCGCGCGGCTTCGGCGTTGCTGGCGGCCGGCACGCGCTCGAGGCCCGGCGCATGCCGGTCGAGCCAGCCGGCGCACTGCGCGAGCGACTGCGGGTGCGAGATCACGCGGCGCACGCCGTCGAGCGTGCCGCTGCGGCTCATCAGGTTCTGGTGCACCGGCACCGACACCTCGCCGCTGATGGTGAGCGTGGTCTGCAGAAGCAGGTCGAGGGTGCGATTGACCGCGCCTTCCGACGAATTCTCCACCGGCACCACGCCGAAATCGGTCGCTCCGGCCTCGGTCGCGCGAAACACCTCGTCGATGGTGGCGCACGGCAGCGCATCGACCGCGGAGCCGAAATGGCGCACCAGCGCCTCTTCCGAGAAAGTGCCGGCCGGGCCGAGATAGGCCACGCGCAGGCGACGCTCGAGCTCGCGACAGGCCGACACGACCTCGCGGTAGATGGCCTCGATCGCGTCGCCCGACAGGGGCCCCGCGTTCAGCTCGCGCAGCCGCTTCATGATCTGCGCTTCGCGCTCGGGCCGGTAGACCGGCGCATCGGTGCGGCCCTTCACCGCGCCGACCTGCTGCGCGAGGCGGGCGCGCCGGTTCAGCCGCTCGACGATCTCGCCGTCGAGCGCGTCGATGGCCGCGCGCAGCGCCCCGAGCCCGCCCGCGGCATCGTCCCGGCCCGATGCCGGCTTCTCGTCGTGTTCGTTCATGGCGAACGGGATGCTACCAAAGCCGGCTTCGACTCCGACAGACTCCCGGTGGAAAAGCGCCGGAAGTCATGTCGAAAATCCTTACAGGAATCCAGACCTGCAACGATGCGGAACCTCCAACGTATTGATGGCAAAGGCACGGGCGATGGTGGCATGCATCGTGCTACCGACGTTTCGACGACAGACCCACTCCGGCGAACGCTGCAAAGGATCCGAACCATGCTCAAGGCCCTCCGAACACTCACCTTCACCCTGGCCACCGCTTCCTGCCTGGCCGCGTTGTCGACGTCGGCCGGCGCGGCGACGCTGCAGTTCCTCGGATGGGAAGCCGGTTACAAGACCGTGACGATCTCCTCGCCGGTTTCGGTCACGGCCAACGCCGGCGAATTCAAGATCCTCTGGGACAACAGCCTGAGCACTTCGGCGTTCTGCATCGAGCTCTCGCAGACCATCACCGTCCCGGGCACTTACAACGATTACACCAAAGTCGCCATGACCGGGCCGCTGGCCGAGCTCGGGCGCCTCTACGAGGCTCACTATGCCTCGATCGGCAGCGACGCACTCAAGGGGGCGGCCTTCCAGGTTGCGATCTGGGACCTGCTCAACCCCACTTTCGCGGCCAGCAGCACCAGCTCGGCGGTCGCGCTGGGCCGGCAATGGGCCAACGACGCACGCAACGGCAGCCTGCCGGTCGGCAACTGGCAGTTCTTCGCTCTCACCAGCAGAAGCCACCAGGACCAGTTGATCGCCAGCCGGGTGCCGGTTCCGGCCACCGCGCTGCTGCTCGGCGCGGGCCTGTTCGGCATCGCCGGCCTGCGCCGCCGAAGCTAGGGCCTCGCCACCGAAGCTAGGGCCTGTTCACACCGGCCCGCCAGAGGTTTACGCCGGCCGGCCAGACGCTCACGCCGGCCCTCGTCGCGCCGGCCAGGACAGGCAGGAAGACCGGCGGGACGATTCCCGCCACCGGCGTCACGCGCCCGCGTCGCCCTCGGCTTCGGCATCGTCCCCGTTGTCGGCCGCATCGCGCTCGACCACCCGCTGCACACCGGTGAGCGTGGCGCCCTCGTCGACCGCGATCAGCGTCACGCCCTGCGTGGCGCGGCCCATCTCGCGGATCTCGGCCACGCGGGTGCGTACCAGCACGCCGCCGGTGGTGATCAGCATGATCTCGTCGTGCTCGTCGACCAGCACCGCGGCCACCACCTTGCCGTTGCGCTCGGAGGTCTGGATCGCGATCATGCCCTTGGTGCCGCGGCCATGGCGCGTGTACTCGGTGATCGGCGTGCGCTTGCCGAAGCCGTTCTCGGTGGCCGTGAGCACCGACTGCTGCTCGTTCTCGGCCACCAGCATGGAGATCACCTGCTGGCCGTCCTCGAGCATCATGCCGCGCACGCCGCGCGCCGCGCGGCCCATCGGGCGCACGTCGTTCTCGTCGAAACGCACCGCCTTGCCGGCGTCGGAGAACAGCATGACGTCGTGCTCGCCGTCGGTGACCGCGGCGCCGATGAGGAAGTCGCCCTCGTCGAGGTCGACCGCGATGATGCCGGCCTTGCGCGGGTTGGAGAACTCGGCGAGCGGGGTCTTCTTGACCGTGCCCAGGCTGGTCGTCATGAACACGAAATGCGCGTCGTCGAACGACTCGACCGGCAGCACGACGGTGATCTTCTCGCCCTCGGCGAGCGGGAACAGGTTGACGATCGGCCGGCCGCGCGAGTTGCGCGTGCCCTGCGGCACCTCCCAGACCTTGAGCCAGTAGACGCGGCCGCGATCGGAGAAGCACAGGATGAACTGGTGCGTGTTGGCGATGAAGAGCTGGTCGATCCAGTCTTCCTCCTTCATCGCCGTGGCCTGCTTGCCGCGTCCGCCGCGGCGCTGCGAGCGATATTCCGAAAGAGGCTGGCTCTTGATGTAGCCCGCGTGCGACAGCGTGACCACCATGTCCTGCGGCGCGATCAGGTCCTCGGTGTCGATGTCGACCGCGTTCAGCTCGATGTGCGAGCGACGCGCATCGCCGTACTCGGCCTTGATCGCCTTGAGCTCGTCGCCGATGATCTGCGTGATGCGTGCCGGCGTGGCGAGGATGTCGAGCAGGTCGACGATCTGCCCGATCACCTCGCGGTATTCCTGGACGATCTTGTCCTGCTCCAGGCCGGTGAGGCGCTGCAGGCGCATCTGCAGGATCTCCTGCGCCTGCGCCTCGGAGAGCCGGTAGACGTCGCCCGAGAGCCCCACGGAGGGGTCCAGCCCCTCGGGCCTGAACTCGGCGATGTCGCTGCCGGCGCGCTCGAGCATCTCGCGCGCCACGCCGGCGCTCCAGCTGCGCGCCATCAGGCGTTCCCTGGCGATGGGCGGCGTGGGCGAGGCCTTGATCAGCTCGATCATCTCGTCGACGTTGGCGATGGCCACCGCCAGCCCCTCGAGGACGTGGCCGCGCTCGCGCGCGCGGCGCAGCTCGAACACCGTGCGCCGCGTGATCACCTCGCGCCGGTGCGAGAGGAAGGCCTCGAGCATCTGGCGCAGGTTGAGCAGCCTCGGCTGGCCGTCGACCAGGGCGACCATGTTGATGCCGAAGGTGTCCTGCAGCTGGGTCTGCTTGTAGAGGTTGTTCAGCACCACCTCGGGCAGCTCGCCGCGCTTGAGCTCGATCACCACGCGCATGCCCGACTTGTCGGACTCGTCGCGGATGTCGGAAATGCCTTCGAGCTTCTTCTCGTTGACCAGCTCGGCCATGCGCTCGAGCAGCAGCCGCTTGTTCACCTGGTAGGGCAGCTCGTCGACGATGATCGCGCTGCGATGGCCGCGGTCGATCTCCTCGAAGTGCGTCTTCGCGCGCATCACCACCCGGCCGCGCCCGGTGCGGTAGCCCTCGCGCACGCCCTGCACGCCGTAGATGATGCCGGCGGTCGGGAAGTCGGGCGCGGGCACCAGCTCGATGAGCTCGTCCACGGTGGTCTCGGGCCGGCGCAGCAGCGTCAGGCACGCCTCGACGATCTCGCCCAGGTTGTGCGGCGGGATGTTGGTGGCCATGCCCACCGCGATGCCGGCAGAGCCGTTGACCAGCAGGTTGGGGATGCGCGCCGGCAACACCGTCGGCTCGCTCTCCTTGCCGTCGTAGTTCGGCTGGAAATCGACCGTTTCCTTGTCGATGTCGGCCAGCAGCTCGCCCGCGATGCGCTGCAGCCGGCACTCGGTGTAGCGCATCGCCGCCGCGTTGTCGCCGTCGACCGAACCGAAGTTGCCCTGGCCGTCGACCAGCAGGTAGCGCAGGGAGAAGTCCTGCGCCATGCGCACCAGCGTGTCGTAGATCGACGCGTCGCCGTGCGGGTGGTATTTCCCCATCACGTCGCCGACGATGCGCGCGCACTTCACGAACGGCCGGTTCCAGACGTTGTTGACCTCGTGCATCGCGAACAGCACGCGGCGATGCACCGGCTTGAGGCCGTCGCGCACGTCGGGCAGCGCACGTCCCACGATCACGCTCATGGCGTAATCGAGGTACGAACGACGCATCTCCTCCTCGAGGCTGATCGGGAGGGTTTCTTTGGCGAAAGGTTCCATGGGAAACGGAAAATTTTAGCATGCGAAAGACCATGCTTTTCCCGACATGGCATCCGGCGCGATGCGCATGTGCTTGAAGCATGTGCTTAAATCGCGGCGATCGCGCCGTCCAGCCCCGAGCCGTGCGGCCGCCAGCGCCCGTCATCGACCCGGACACCGCCTTGCCCTCCCCCCTCCTGCTGGCTCCGCAGTGGATCGCCCCGGTGGCCGCCGACGCCGATCCCGGCCAAGCGCCCCTGCCCGGGGAAGCGTCCGTGCCTGGCGAAGCGCTCGCATCCGCCGGAACCGGCGCTGCGCACGGGCCGGCGACGCTGCTCACCGGCCATGCCGTCGTGATCGAGGGCGAGCGCATCGCCGCCGTGCTGCCGCTGGCCGAGGCGCAACGGCGCTATCCACAGGCCGAGACGCTGCCTCTGCCGGAGCACCTCCTGGTGCCGGGCTTCGTCAATCTGCACACGCACGCGGCCATGGCGCTGCTGCGCGGCATCGGCGACGACCTGCCGCTGGAACAGTGGCTGAGCCAGCGGATCTGGCCGCTCGAATCCCACCTGGTCGGTGCGCGCTTCGTCCACGACGGCGCCCTGCTCGCCTTCCACGAGATGCTGCTGGGCGGGGTCACCTGCGTGAACGACATGTACTTCTTCCCGGAGTCGGCGCTCGAGGCAGCGCTGCTGCTGGGCATGCGCAGCGCCCAGGGCATCATCGTCATCGACTTCCCGTCGGCCTATGCCAGCGACCCCGGGGAATACCTGCGCAAGGGGCTGGAGCTGCGCGATCGCATGCGCGGCGAGCCGCTGGTCAGCTTCTGCCTGGCGCCGCACGCGCCCTACACCGTCGGCGACGACTCGCTGCGCCGGGTCGCCACGCTGTCGCGCGAGCTGGGGCTGCCGGTCCATATCCACGTCCACGAGACGCAGGCCGAGATCGAGCAGAGCCTGGCCAGGCACGGCGTGCGTCCGCTCGAGCGGCTGGCCTCGCTCGACCTGGTCGGTCCCGAGCTGATCGCGGTGCACGCGGTGCACCTGTCCGACAGCGAGCTGCATCTGCTCGCCGGCTGCGGGGCCTCGGTCGCCCACTGCCCCCATTCCAACCTCAAGCTGGCCAGCGGCATCGCCGCCACGGCGCGCATGCTCGAGCTCGGCGTCGGCGTCGGCATCGGCACCGACGGCTCGGCGAGCAACAACCGGCTCGACCTGCTCGGCGAGGCGCGCCTCGCCTCGCTGCTCGCCAAGGGCACGTCCGGAGACGCCCAGGCGTGGCCGGCGGCGCGCACGCTGCGCGCCATGACCCTCGACGGCGCGCGCGCCCTGGGCCTGGACGAGCGCATCGGATCGATCGAGCCGGGCAAGCAGGCCGACCTGGTCGCCATCGACCTGTCGGCACCCGAGCTGCGCCCGGTCTACGACCCGATTTCGCACCTGATCCACTCGTGCGGACGCGAGCACATCCAGCACGTCTGGGTCGCCGGACGCCATGTTGTCCGGAAGCGACAATTGACCGACGACATTGTCAGGAACGTGGTGGCTGAGGTAGTTGGTCGTACGGCCGTGTGGCACAATCGTGTCGGCGAAATTTTGTCAGGTCAGGCCTGATTCCGGGCTGAAGTACGCCTGTCAGCGTCGAATCCAGAATCGAGTTCTACCGAAAGGAGAAGCATGAACAAACCGGTCAAACTGGCCTGCGTCGCCGCCGTTGCGATGCTCTCGGCCTCGATGGTCTCGGTTGCGCAGACCGTCCCGCCCGCGAAGTCGGGCTATGTCGTGGGCCCCGATCGCCTCGCGGTCAAGAGCGGCGCGGGCACCTGCGTGCACACCGGCTACTGGACGCCGGCCGATGCGTTCCCGGGCTGCGACGACGACCTGTTGCCGAAAGCTGCTCCGGCGCCTGCCCCGACGCCCGCTCCGGCCCCGGCACCCGCCCCGACGCCTGCTCCGGCTCCTGCCCCGGCGCCCGCTCCGGCTCCGACCAGCGAGAAGGTCACCTTCGCTGCCGACACCTTCTTCGACTTCGACAAGGCCGTGCTCAAGCCCGAAGGCAAGGCGCGCCTCGACGACCTCGTGGGCAAGCTGTCCGGCGTGGCGCTGGAAGTGATCATCGCGGTCGGCCACACCGACAGCATCGGTACCGATGCCTACAACCAGAAATTGTCGGTGCGTCGCGCCGAGGCCGTGAAGGCCTACCTGGTCAGCAAGGGCATCGAGGCCAACCGCGTCTACACCGAAGGCAAGGGCGAGAAGCAGCCGATCGCCGACAACCGCACCCGCGAGGGCCGCGCGAAGAACCGCCGCGTGGAAGTGGAAGTCGTCGGCACGCGTCCGCGTCGCTGATCGAAACGCCCCCCGGCCGGAAGGGTCTTCCGGCCGGCGCGGCGAGGAAACCCCGCTGCGGCGGGGTTTTTTTTTCGTTCGGCCGCTTTTTTCGTACGCCCGCTAGAATCGGATCCGTGAGCACCACCCCCGCCGTCCACCCCGTCAACGTCGACCCCGCCGAGCTCGCGAAGTTCCAGGCCCTCGCCTCGCGCTGGTGGGACCCGCACTCGGAGTTCCGTCCGCTGCACGAGATCAACCCGCTGCGGCTGGCCTGGATCGACGGTCTCGCGTCGCTCGCCGGCAAGCAGGCGCTCGACGTCGGCTGCGGCGGCGGCATCCTGGCCGAGGCGATGGCGCAGCGCGGCGCGCACGTGCGCGGCATCGACCTGGCCGAACGCGCGCTGCAGGTGGCCGAGCTGCATGCCCTCGAAAGCGGCGCCGCGGTCGCCTACGAACGCATCGCGGCCGAGGATCTCGCCGCGCGCGAGCCCGGCGCATGGGACGTCGTCACCTGCATGGAGATGCTCGAGCACGTGCCCGATCCCGCATCGACCATCCGGGCCTGCGCGGCGCTGGTCAGGCCCGGCGGCTGGGTCTTCTTCTCGACCATCAACCGCAACCCGAAGGCGTTCGCGCTGGCCATCGTCGGGGCCGAGTACCTGCTGCGGATGCTGCCGCGCGGCACCCATGAATACGAGAAGTTCATCCGCCCTTCCGAGCTCGCCGCCGCCGCGCGCCGCGCCGGGCTCGAGCTGGCCGCCACGAGCGGCATGACCTACAACCCGATCACCCGGCGCTACCGGCTCGACGCCCGCGATCTCGACGTGAACTACCTGGCCGCCTTCCGGCGCAGTGCCTGAGCCCATGCCCGCAGCGGTCTTCTTCGATCTCGACGGCACCCTGGCCGACACCGTCGAGGACCTGGCCGCGCCGGTGCAGGCCATGCGCGCCGAACGCGGCCTGCCGCCGCTGCCGCTCGAGGCGCTGCGCCCCTACGCTTCGATGGGCGCGCGCGGGCTGATCGGCAAGGCGCTCGGCGTGGTGCGCGAGTCGCCCGAGTTCGAGCAGCTGCGCGCCGACTTCATGCATCGCTACGAAGCAGACATGCTGGCGCGCACGCGCCTGTTCGACGGCATGCCCGAGGTGCTCGATGCGCTCGATGCGGCCGGCATCCGCTGGGGAGTGATCAGCAACAAGTTCGAGCGCTACGTGCGCCCCATCCTCGCCGGCCTCGGCGTGCTGGAGCGATCGGTGTGCGCGATCGGCGGCGATACCACCCCGTTCGCCAAGCCGCACCCTGAGCCGCTGCTGCACGGGGCGCGCCTGGCGTCGGTGGATGCGCGCGACTGCCTCTACGTCGGCGACGACCTGCGCGACATCGAGGCCGGCCGTGCCGCGGCCATGTGCACGGTGGCGGCGTCCTACGGCTACTGCGGGGGCGACTCGCCGCCCCGGCAATGGGGCGCGCACCACCTGATCGCGCATCCGCTGGAACTGCTCGACGTGCTGCGGCTGCGCTGAGCCCGGGAGGCCGCCGGAGTCGAAGCCGGCTGAGCCCGGGAGAAAGTCCTAGAGAAAGCGGTCGAGCAGCTTGCGGCTGGCGCGATCGAGCGCGGCGACGTCGCGCACCAGGTAGTGCACGCCGTGGCTGTCCACGATCAGCAGCGTGGCCCGCGACAGGCGCCGGATCGCTTCCTCGCCGGGCAGCACGAACCGCGTATCGCCGCGATCGGTCGAGACCTCCCAGGTGCACGGGGTCACGTAGCCCGACACGGCAGCGATGCGGCGGATCTCGGGCATGAACTCGCGCCCCGCCAGCGCTTCCTCGATCAGGGCCCGCACCTGCGGTGCGAGCCGCTGCGGATCCGCGATCCAGACCAGCTCCCTGCCCTCGGCACTGACGATGGAAATGCCCTCGCCGGGCGCGGTCACCGGGAACGCCCGCACCGGCACGACTCCCGCTTGGACCGTGCCGTCGTCCAGGCGCAGCACCAGCCGGCCGAAAGCGTCGCGCTCGAGCGAGAACCGGTGCTGCGGATCCGGCGCCGCGCTCATGCGTGCCTCGCCGAAGCGCCTCCGGGCGCCGGCTCGGGAAGCTCCTCGTCGCCGCGTCCCGTCCTGCGCGGCGTTTCCTGCCGGCCGGGCTCTTCTTCGGACGCGTCGGCGAGCGCCGCGCCCCGGTCTTCGTCTTCCCCGCCTTCCTCTTCTTCCTGCCCGGTCTCGACGCGCCGCTGCTGCGCCTGGTACAGCCGGTAGTAGGCGCCGAGATGGGCCATCAGCTGGTCGTGCGGGCCGACTTCGACGACCTGTCCGCGATCGAGCACCACCAGCCGGTCGGCCTTGCGCAGGGTGCTCAGGCGATGCGCGATGGCGATCGTGGTGCGCCCCTGCACCAGGTTGTCGAGCGCCTTCTGGATCTCCTTCTCGGTCGCCGTGTCGACCGAGGAAGTCGCCTCGTCGAGGATCAGGATGCGCGGATCGATGAGCAGCGCGCGCGCGATCGAGATGCGCTGGCGCTCGCCGCCCGACAGCGCCTGGCCGCGCTCGCCCACCAGCGAATCGTAGCCGTGCGGCAGGCGCAGGATGAACTCGTGGGCATGCGCGGCGCGTGCGGCGGCCACGATTTCCTCGCGCGTGGCGTCGGGCCTGCCGTAGGCGATGTTCTCGGCGATGGTGCCGAAGAACAGGAAGGGCTCCTGCAGCACCAGCCCGATGTGGCGGCGGTACTCGGCGACGGGCAGCGAGCGGATGTCGACACCGTCGACCAGGATCGCGCCTTCCGTCACGTCGTAGAAGCGGCAGATCAGGTTGACCAGCGTGCTCTTGCCCGAACCGCTGTGGCCGACCAGGCCGATCATCTCGCCCGGCGCGATGTCCAGGTCGATGCCGCGGATCACCCCGCGGCTGCCGTAGCGAAAGCCGACGCCGCGGATCTCGATGCGTCCGTCGATGCGCGGCAGATGCACCGGCCGGACCGCCTCGGGCACGCTCGAGACGTGATCGAGGATGTCGAAGATGCGCTTGGCGCCGGCCGCCGCCTTCTGGGTGTGCGAGACGATGCGGCTCATCGAATCGAGCCGGGTGTAGAAGCGCCCGATGTAGGCCAGGAAGGCCGTGAGCACGCCCACCGTGATGCGGTCGCGCGAGACCTGCCAGATGCCGAACGCCCACACCACCAGCAGGCCCACCTCGGTGGCCAGCGTCACCGACGGCGAGAACAGCGCCCAGACCCGGTTCACGCGGTCGTTGACCGCGCGGTTGTGATCGTTGGCGGCGCGAAAGCGCGCCGCCTCGCGCTTTTCCTGGGCGAACGCCTTCACCACCCGGATGCCGGGGATGGTGTCGGCGAGCACGTTGGTCACTTCCGACCAGATCCGGTCGACCTTCTCGAAGCCGTGGCGCAGCCGGTCGCGCACCAGGTGGATCAGCCAGGCGATGACGGGCAGCGGAATCAGCGTGACGGCCGCCAGCCACGGGTCGATCGAGATGAGGATGGCCGCCGTCATCGCGATCATCAGCAGGTCGGTGGCGAAGTCGAGCAGGTGCAGCGACAGGAAGATGTTGATGCGGTCGGTCTCGGTGCCGATGCGCGTCATGAGATCGCCGGTCCGCTTGCCGCCGAAATACTCCAGCGACAGCTTCAGCAGGTGCTCGTAGGTGGCGGTGCGCAGGTCGGCGCCGATGCGCTCGCTGACCAGGGCGAGGATGTAGGTGCGCGCCCAGCCCAGCCCCCAGGCGAGCAGCGCCGCCGCCAGCAGGCCGCCGAGGTATCCGGCCACCAGCCGCGGATCGATGCGTACCCCGCTCTGGTACGGGATCAGCACGTCGTCCATCAGCGGCATGGTCATGTAGGGCGGCACCAGGGTCGCCGCGGTGGAGGCCAGCGTGAGCGCGAAGCCGATCGCCAGCCGGCCCCGGTAGGGCCGTGCGAAGCGCCACAGGCGAAGCAGCGCCCAGGTGGAGGGCGGCTGCTCCTCGGCCTCCTCGTCGCATCGCGGGCAGGGCTCGTCGGGACCGGCGAGCGGCGCCTGGCAGCGCGGGCAGACGGCAGGCGGCGCGCCGGCGTGGACGAGCGCCTGCCCGCCTTCGCTGGCTCGCCCGTACCATTGGAGCAATCGCTGCGCCGCCGCATGGTGGCCGAGGGTGAAGCTCCAGGCGGCGAGCCGGGAACCGGCATCACGCAGCTCGAGCGTACCCACCCCGCCGTGGTCGGACAATTCGAGCACCCGGTCGGTGGCGAGCTCCCACTGATGCAACGCAGCATCGGCGTCGATCGCCAGCAGGCGGCGCGCGGTCACCACCAGCAGGCCGCGCGCATAATGCAGCTGCCGGTCGAGATCGAGCTCGAGCCAGGCCAGCACCGGCTCATCCGGCGCCAGGTGTGCCTCGACCTCGCCGCGCCAGGAGGCGGGAAGCGCTGCTTCGGTGGACGGGGCCTGCTGAATGGACACGGGCTGGCAAGCTTACCGCATCCCGCCCGCGCGCATCGGGGTCATTCCGGATGGTCAAGCGGGCAAGGCGGGGGTACGCGTCAACCGATGCTCCAATGCCGCGTTGAAACGGCAAACCACTTCCGGATCCGCTCATGCTTGCGCCGTGCCCGCAGGGTTCCCCTGTTGCCGAAAAGGACATCCAGATCCTCGAGGTCAGCTACATCCGGGGCCCCGGGCGCTGGACCTACCGGCCGGTTCTCGAGGCCGTGGTCGACATCGGCGGGCTGGAAGACTTCCCCTCGAACCTGGTCCCCGGCTTTCCTGAACGCCTCGCCAGCTGGCTGCCCACGCTCGTGGAGCACCGGTGCAGTTACGGCGAGCGCGGCGGCTTCCTGAAGCGCCTGCACGAAGGCACCTGGCCGGCGCACATCCTGGAGCACGTGGCGCTCGAGCTGCAGGGGCTGGCCGGCCTGCCGGGCGACTTCGGGCGCGCGCGGGAAACGCCCGAGCGCGGCGTCTACCGGGTGGTCATCAGAGCCTTCCAGGAGCAGGTCGCGCTGGCCGCCCTGCACCACGCCCGCGACCTCGTCATGGCGGCCATCGAGGATCGACCCTACGACGTCGCGGCCACCGTGGAGCACCTGCATGCCCTGGTCGACGAGCACTACCTCGGCCCGAGCACCTCGGCCATCGTGCACGCCGCCGAGGAGCGCCACATCCCCGCCATCCGCCTGAACGACGGCAACCTCGTGCAGCTCGGCTACGGCGCGCGCCAGCACCGCATCTGGACCGCCGAGACCGACCTCACCAGCGCGATCGCCGAGGGCGTCTCGCGCGACAAGGACCTCACCAAGCAGCTGCTGCAGGCCTGCGGCGTGCCGGTGCCCGAGGGCCGGCTCACCAGCAGCCCGCAGGACGCCTGGGAGGCCGCCCAGGAGATCGGGCTGCCGGTGGTCGTCAAGCCCTACGACGGCAACCACGGCCGCGGCGTCTTCACCAACCTGCTCACGCGCGAGGAAGTCGAGTCGGCCTGGCACATCGCGCTCGAGGAAGGCAGCGGCGTCATCGTCGAGCGGTTCATCCAGGGCAACGAGCACCGCCTGCTGGTGGTGGGCGGACGCATGGTGGCCGCCTCGCGTGGCGAGCCTGCCTACGTCGTGGGCGACGGCCGCTCCACCGTCACCGAGCTGATCGATGTGCAGATCAACACCGACCCGCGGCGCGGCAGCACCGAAGACTTCCCGCTGAACTTCGTGCGCATCGACACCTCGGCGCGCATCGAGCTCGCGCGACAGGGGTTCGACGCCGACTCGGTGCCGCCGCGCGGCGTGCGCCTGCTCATCCAGCGCAACGGCAATGTCGCGATCGACGTCACCGCGCAGGCCCATCCGAGCGTGGCCGCCGCCGCCGCGGTGGCCGCCGACGTGGTCGGGCTCGACATCGCCGGCATCGACATGGTCATCGAGGACATCTCCAGGCCGCTGTCGGCGCAGCGCGGCGCGATCGTCGAGGTCAATGCCGGGCCGGGCCTGCTCATGCACCTCAAGCCGGCTGCCGGCTCACCGCAGCCGGTCGGCGAGGCGATCGTCGACCACCTCTTCCCGGACGGCGATTCGGGACGCATCCCCATCGTCGGCGTCACCGGAACGCGCAGCGGCACGCCCATCGCGCAGCTGGTCGCCGGGCTGCTGCGGCTCTCCGGGCTGCGCACCGGGCTCGCCTGCGGCGACGGGATGTACGTCGACGAGCGCCGCATCGTCGGGGGCGACTGCGCCCACTGGGAACCGGCGCGCCGGCTGCTCACCAACGGCCGCGTCGAGGCCGCGGTGATCGAGAACGGCGGCATGACCATCGTCTCGGAAGGCCTGGCCTACGATCGCTGCCAGGTGGGCATCGTCACCGACATCGATGGGCGAGCGCGCATCCCGGAGTTCGAGATCGCCTCGGCCGACCAGATGTACACCATCCTGCGCACGCAGGTCGACGTCGTGCTGCCCGATGGCGCGGCGGTGCTGTACGCGGGCGACCCGCTGGTGGCCAGGATGGCACCGCTGTGCGACGGCGAGGTCGTCTTCTTCGACACCGGCGCCGGCGGGCCCGTGGTGCAGGCGCACCTGGCCGCCGGGGGCCGCGCGGTGGTGGTGCGTGCCGGCCGCATCGTGCTGATCGACGGCGACACCGTGCGTCCGCTGGTCGAGCTCTCGCGCCTCGCCCTCGAGCCGGCCGGGCTCGATGCGGCGTACCGTCTCGATGACGTCCTCGCCGCGATCGGTGCCGCCTGGGCGCTGTCCCTCGCTCCGGAGGCGATCCGCGCCGGCCTCGAGACGCTGTGCGCGATGCATCCGCGAACCTCCGACGTCCTTGTCGCCTAGTCCACACCACGATCATCACCGCGTGAGCCCGAGAACAGCGCGCACGCGCCGCCGGCTCCCACCCCGCGCCATCGAACCATGAAGATCTCCCGCATCCGCGCGCTGCGCGGGCCCAACCTCTGGAGCCGGCGCACCGCCATCGAGGCGATCGTGTCGTGCGACGAAGCCGAGCGTCGTCTCGACGGCCTGCCCGGCTTCGCGGCACGCCTGCACGCCCGCTTTCCGGGAATCGGCACGCCGCAGGCGCCCGCCCCTCGGGAGAGCGACCCGCTCGCGCACGCGCTCGCGGTGGCGACGCTGTCGCTGCAGGCGCAGGCGGGCTGCCCGGTGAGCTTCGCCCGCACCCGCGCAACGGACGAAGCAGGCGTCTACCAGGTCGCGGCCGAATACAGCGAGGAGCCGGTCGGGCGCCTGGCGCTCGAGCTGGCCGAGGCGCTGTGCCGCTCGGCGCTCGAGGACACCCCCTTCGATCTCGCCCAGGCGCTGGCACGCCTGCGCGAGCTCGACGAGGACGTGCGCATGGGCCCGAGCACCGCCTCCATCGTGCATGCCGGCGTCGCGCGCGGCATTCCCTACCGCCGGCTCACCGACGGCAGCCTGGTGCAGCTCGGCTGGGGCAGCCGCCAGCGCCGCATGCAGGCCGCCGAGATCGACGCGACCAGCGCCGTGGCCGAGCAGATCGCGCAGGACAAGGAGCTCACCAAGCAGCTGCTGGCCGGCGTCGGCGTGCCGGTGCCGCTCGGCCGCGCCGTGACCAGCCTCGAGGAAGCGATCGCCGCCTTCGAGGCGCTGGGCGGCGCCGTGGTGGTCAAGCCGCGCGACGGCAACCAGGGCAAGGGCGTGTCGGTCAACGTCGAAACGCGTGCGCACCTGGAAGCAGCCTGGGCGAGCGCCACCGAGATCAGCTCGGACGTGCTGATCGAGCGCTACGTCGCCGGTGACGACTTCCGCGCCCTGGTGGTCGGCGGACGGCTGGTGGCCGCAGCGCGGCGCGATCCGCCGCAGGTCACCGGCGACGGCGTGCGCACCGTCCGCGAGCTGGTCGAGGAGCTGAACCGCGATCCGCGGCGCGGCGAGGGCCATTCCACCTCGCTCACGCGCATCCGCCTCGACGAGGTGGCCGCGACGCGCCTGGCCATGCAGGGGCTGACCGCGGACTGCGTCCCGCCGGCCGGAGCGCGCGTGATGCTGCGCAACAACGCCAACCTGAGCACCGGCGGCAGCGCCACCGACGTCACCGACGAGGTCCATCCCGAGTGGGCCGCCCGCGCGGTGGAGGCCGCGCAGACCGTCGGCCTCGACATCTGCGGCGTCGACGTCGTCTGCCGCACGGTTTCTCGGCCGCTCGAGGAACAGGACGGCGCAGTGGTCGAGGTCAACGCCGCACCGGGCCTGCGCATGCACCTGGCGCCCTCGTACGGCAAGGGCCGGCCGGTGGGCGAGGCCATCATCTCGACCATGTTCGGCGAAGGCGACGACGGACGCATCCCGCTCGTCGCCGTCACCGGCACCAACGGCAAGACCACCACGGTGCGCCTGATCGCCCACCTGCTGGCCGCCACCGGCGCGCGCGTCGGCATGACCAACACCGACGGCATCTACGTGAACGGCCAGTGCATCGACACCGGCGACTGCAGCGGCCCGCGCAGCGCGCGCAACGTGCTGATGCATCCGCACGTCGATGCTGCCGTGTTCGAGACCGCCCGCGGCGGCCTGCTGCGCGAGGGGCTGGGCTTCGACCGGTGCAAGGTCGCGGTGGTCACCAACATCGGCGTCGGCGATCACCTCGGGCTGAACTACATCTCCACCGTTGAGGATCTCGCCGCGCTCAAGCGGGTGGTGGTGGAGAACGTCGCGCCCGATGGCATGGCCGTGCTCAACGCCGCCGATCCGCTGGCGGCGGAGATGGCGGCCTCGTGCCCGGGCTCGGTCACTTTCTTCGCGGCCGACGAACAGCATCCGGTGCTGCGCGAGCATCGCGCACGCGGCGAACGCGTGGTGTACGTGGACGACAACGCCATCGTCGCGGCGCAGGGCGTGTTCGAGCAGCGCGTCGCGCTCTCTGACGTCGGCTTCACCCACGCCGGCGCGATCGACTTCCAGGTCGAGAACGCCATGGCGGCGACGGCGGCCGCCTGGGCGCTCGGCCTGGACTGGCAGGCGGTGCGCACCGGCCTGCACAGCTTCGCCACCGACGCCTCCAACGTGCCGGGCCGCTTCAACGTGTTCGGCTATCGCGGCGCCACCGTCATCGCCGACTACGGCCACAACCCCGATGCGATCGCCGCGCTCACGCGCGCGATCGAGACCATGCCCGCGCAGCGCCGCTTCGTCGTCATCAGCGGCGCCGGCGATCGTCGCGACGAAGACATCCGCCGCCAGACCGAGATCCTCGGCGAAGCGTTCGACGAGGCGATCCTCTACGAAGACCAGTGCCAGCGCGGGCGCGGCGACGGCGAGGTGGTGGCGCTGCTGCGCCAGGGCCTGGACGGCGCGCAGCGCGTGCGCGCCGTGCACGAGGTGCACGGCGAGTTCGCCGCCATCGACACCGCCCTCGAGCGCCTGGCGCCCGGCGACCTGTGCCTGATCCTGATCGACCAGATCGGCGAGGCGCTGGCGCACCTCGCCAGCCGCGTCACGCTGGCGCGCGCTGCAGCGGCCATCGTGCCCGCCTGAGGAACGCGCGAAGGAATCTACTGCGCGGTCCGAGGTCGCTACGATTCCTTCACACGTTCCGGGCGCCGCCTGCTACTGCGCCCGCGGCGTAGCGCGGGCGATGATCGCCGCGGTGTCCACCCCGCGCGGCAGCGCGCCGTAGTGGTGGTGGCCGCTGGCGGCCAGGCGCGAGGCGCAGAACGCGTCGGCCACCGCCGCCGGCGCATGCTGCACCAGCAGCGCCGCCTGCAGCGCCAGCGCCATGCGGTCGACCACGTCGCGCGCGCGGTACTCGAGATCCTCGAGGTCGGCGAACTCCTTCTGCAGCGCGCCGACGTAGCGGTCGAGCAGCGGATTGGCGCCCTTCGCCCTCCCCACCTCGGCGAAGTACGCTCCGACCACCGCCGGAGTCCTGTGCATCGCGCGCAGGACGTCCAGGCATTGCACGTTGCCGCTGCCCTCCCAGATCGCGTTGACCGGCGATTCGCGGAACAGGCGCGGGAACGGGCTGTCCTCCATCACGCCGCTGCCGCCGATGCACTCCATCGATTCGTAGGCGTGCCCCGGCGTGCGCTTGCAGATCCAGTACTTGCCCACCGCCGTGCACAGGCGCGCCAGCAGGTCTTCGTGCTCCTCGTCACGCCGGTCGAGCGCACGCCCGATGCGCATGGTGAGGGCGAGCGACCCCTCGGTCTCCAGCACCAGGTCGGCCAGCACGTTGCGCATCAGCGGCTGCTCGTTGAGCACCTTGCCGAAGGCCGAGCGCAGCGAGCAGTGGTGCAGCGCCTGCGACACCGCCGCGCGCTGTCCCGCCGACGAGCCCACCATGCAGTCGAAGCGGGTCATCGCCACCATCTCGATGATGGTGCGCACGCCCCGCCCTTCCTCGCCCACCATCCAGGCGAGCGCGCCGCGCAGCTCGGTCTCGCTCGAGGCGTTCGAGACGTTGCCCATCTTGCGCTTCAGGCGCAGCACCTGCATCGGGTTCTTGCTGCCGTCGGGGCGCCAGCGCGGCAGCAGGAAGCACGACAGCCCGCCCGGCGCCTGCGCCAGCACCAGGAAGGCATCGCACATCGGCGCCGACACGAAGTACTTGTGGCCCACCAGCTCGTAGGGCTGGCCCGGTCCGCCGGCGCCCACCGGATAGGCGCGGGTGGTGTTGGCCCGCACGTCGGAGCCGCCCTGCTTCTCGGTCATCGCCATACCGACGGTGAGGCCGCGCTTCCCGGCGTCGGGCACGTTGCGCGGATCGTAGACGCGCGCAGTGATCCTGGGCTCCCACAGGGCGGCCAGCTGCGGCGTGGTGCGCAGCGTGGGCACCGCCGCGAAGGTCATGGTGACCGGGCACTGGTGCCCGGCCTCGATCTGCGAGTGCATGTAGACGCGCGCGGCGCGCGCCACGTGCGCCCCCGGCCCCGGCTCGGACCACGGCGAGGAATGCAGGCCATGCTCGATCGAGGTCTTCATCAGCGCGTGATACGCGGGGTGGAAGCGCACCAGGTCGATGCGGTTGCCGAAGCGATCGTGCGTGTCGAGCTCCGGAGCGCAGCGGTTGGCCTGCACGCCGAGATCGATGTAGTCGGCGCTGCCCAGCATCGCGCCGAACGCCGCGAGGTCGTCGCTCGCCCAGGCGGCTCCCTCGCGCCGCACCGCCTCCTGCAAGGCTGCGTCCTGCAGGTACAGGTTGTAGTCGACCAGATCGTGCGCGACGTTGATGACCTCGTGCGTGTCGGCGAGGTAGAGGCTGTCCTTGGGCAGGGATTCGGGGGCGTTCATGGCGTCGTCTCCAGGGTCGAGGTCACGGCGGCGCGGCGCTCCGGAGTGCGCGCGGCCCCTGCGGCAGCGAGGACGAGCCGTCCCCGCGGATGCGGGCGGCGCGCTGCGCCGCCCTGAAGAAAGCGGTCCCAGATCGCATGCCCGGCGGCGTCGAACCGCACCACCGCCTCGACGAAGGCGCGGCGCGCTTCCACGTCGACCAGCGGCGCCGGCAACAGCGGATCGAACACCAGCTGGCGGATCGCATCGTTGCCGAGGAGGAACGATTCGCGCGCGGCCGCATCAGGCGCGAGCGTGCCGGCTCTCTCGAGCCATTCCTCGAGCCGGGCGCGCGTGGCGCGGTAGCCGCGCGTGAGCGCCTCGCCGTCCCAGAGCGCCGCGGCACGCCGCTCGTGCGCCTCGTCCAGGCCGTGCGCCACGAACACCGCCGCCTGCGGCTCCAGGCCGAGCTTGCGCAGGCGCTCGCCCACCGCCGCCGCCCCGCCCGCGAGATTGTCCGGGCGCACGAACAGGCCGCGCGCCAGCTCGCGCAGCCCCAGCAGGTCGAGTGCGCGTGCGCGCACGCGCAGCGCCGTGCGGTCGCTGCGGCCGAGCCCGCCGACGTGCACGGCCACCCACTGGCCGCTCCATTCGCGCACCTTGTCCTGCACACGGCGCCAGGTGGCCACGTCCGCGGCGAGGCTGGCCGCGCGGGGCCCGAGCCGGTATTCGCCGCGGTCGACGGCCTCCACCAAGCCTGCTGCCGACAGGCGCGCCAGCGCCACCCGCACGCTGTTCTCGCGAATGCCGAAGAGCTCGCACGATGCCACCGCCTCGCGCGCCGACAGGCGCTGTGCGGCGGCGCCGAGAAGGAGGTTGAGCACCAGATTGCGCGGATCGACTTTCATGGAGCGGCTCCACGGCATATATTACGCGCAATGACATTTTTGGCAAATGAAAGTAATGACTTGAAACCACCCGAAGCGCCTATACTTCGGCTATGCGCGAGTCGTCGCGCAGTGTTGCAACGTACCGAATTCGGGGCCGACCTGGTTTCGACGTGGGTAGCGAAGCGGCACAGGGCATGCCGAGGCGCCTTTTCCTCGTAAATCCATTGGCAAAACCACAAACGCCAACGACGAGCGTTTCGCACTGGCCGCTTAAGGCCTGAGCCGCTGCACCGGGTCGCCGACAGCCCGGGTTCCGCAAGGAACAGCAGCGTCATTCATGTCGGCTCGTGCCGCATCGGGCTACTTGATGCGGAGCTAAAACCAAGGTAGCTGGGTGCAGGTCGGCCTGTCGACCGGCTAAGCCTGCATCGAGATCCAAATCGATCGACTAAGCATGTAGAACTGGTCGTAGAGGACTTGCGGACGCGGGTTCGATTCCCGCCGGCTCCACCACTATTCAAAAAGCCAACCGCTCTCGGTTGGTTTTTTTTCGCCCGTTCCCCCCAGTGTTGGCGCGGTTTCCGGGCCTGGTCTCGCGAGCGCCACTCCTCCAAACCCCGCGTTTTCACGCCCGCCGATGCCTCTCTGCTCTCCGTTTTCTCTGGTGGTCTCGCGAGCGTTCTTGAGGCCACTTCCTTTGCTGGCGCGGGTTTAGAGGCGGTCGGTTGTGGTTGGCAACTCCTGCAGCGGAGGCGACCGTGACTCAAAGAAGGTCTGCTGATAAAATGCGTGGGTCATTGGGGAGTAGCCTCTCTTCATCGCGAAGAGGCTTACGTCAACACACTTGACCAGCAGGTCATGGCGTAAGCGGTTCCCGAGCTTGGCAAGATCTTTGACCACAACGCCTCCGTTTTTGGCCGGGGATGCGTCGTGGTCAATCGTCTTTGGACCGGCCTGGGAATACTTGTGGAATCTGTCTTCGTCTCTACCGGGGTTGTCGCCCTCGCTGAAATCGGCGACAAAACCCAACTCCTAGCCTTCATCCTCGCTGCCCGCTCCAAGAAGCCCGTGCCGATCATTCTTGGCATCATTGCAGCGACCATCGTCAATCACGGCCTCGCGGGCGCTCTCGGAGCCTGGCTCACCACCACTGTCAGCCCCGAGATCCTGCGCTGGGTTTTGGGCCTCTCATTCATCGGCATGGCGATCTGGACGATGATCCCGGACAAGATTGAAGAAGAAGAAACCCAGGTCGCCAAGAAGTTCGGCGTCTTCGGTGCAACGCTGATCACCTTTTTCCTTGCCGAGATGGGAGACAAGACGCAGATCGCTACGGTCGTGATGGCAGCGCACTATGCCGCCCCGCTGGCGGTGGTCATTGGCACCACGCTCGGGATGCTGATTGCAGACGTCCCAGCCGCTTTCGTCGGTGACAAGCTTGCCAACAAGATCCCGATGAAGCTGGTGCATTCGATTGCCGCTGCGATCTTCGCGCTCCTGGGCATCGCCACTCTGCTCGGAGCTGGTTCGAAGCTCGGTTTCCAGAGTCTCAAGCGTCAACGCCATCGATAGGGCTGCATCCCTCTGGATGGCGTTTTCCCTCCATTTCATATACTATACCCCCCTATATTATTTTACGCAGACAAGCATGAGTCACACCATCCGCGAAAAGGCGAAGCTGTTGGCCAGGGTGCGTCGTATCCGGGGCCAGGTTGAAGGTTTGGAACGCGCACTCGACGCCGAAAAAGGTTGTGCCGAGATCCTTCACCAGATCGCAGCGGCACGCGGGGCCATCAATGGATTAATGGCCGAAGTGCTGGAAGAGCACATCCGCACGCACATCGCCGATCCAGCGATCACCAGCGATGCAGAGCGCACCCAAGGCGCAGACGAGCTGATCGACGTTCTGCGCGCCTACATCAAGTGAGAACCGCCATGCATACCGAAAAACTTTCCGATTGGGTCCACGACCACGTTTTCCACACGAGCAACGAGGCAGCCGAGCGCAGCACGCGGGTGGTGATGTGGATCACCGCCATCACGATGGTGGTCGAAATTGCCGCCGGCTGGTGGTTCAACTCGATGGCCCTGCTTGCCGATGGCTGGCACATGAGCTCTCACGCCGTGGCGATTGGCCTTTCGGCTTTTGCCTATGCCACCGCCCGGCGTTACGCCCATGACCCTCGGTTTGCCTTTGGTACGTGGAAGATCGAAATCCTGGGAGGCTTTGCCAGCGCGATCTTCCTGGTGGGTGTGGCTGTGATGATGCTGGTGGGCTCGGTGGAACGGATCGTCTCGCCGCAACCCATCCAGTACAAGGAAGCTATTGTGATTGCCATCCTGGGGCTGGTGGTGAACGTGGTGTGCGCGCTGATCCTGGGCAAAGCACACCATCATGGTCACGGACATTCGCATGGTCACGATCACGGGCATGGCCACGACAATCACCACCACCACGATCTCAACCTCAAATCTGCCTACCTGCACGTGATTGCCGACGCCGCGACGTCGGTGCTGGCCATCGCGGCGCTGTTCGGCGGCTGGATGTTCGGCTGGTCGTGGCTGGACCCCCTCATGGGCATCGTCGGTGCCGTGCTGGTCGCCGTCTGGGCCAAGGGACTCATCGCCGACACGGGCAAGGTGCTGCTCGACCGCGAGATGGATCACCCGGTGGTCGACGAGATCCGGGAAGCGGTCGAAACAGATGCCGACGCAGGCGACACGCGGATCACCGACCTGCACGTCTGGCGCGTGGGCAAGCAAGTCTATTCGTGCGCCATGACGGTGGTGACGCACGACCGCTCGCTCACCCCGGACGCGGTGCGCGAACGCCTGTCCGTGCATGAGGAAATCGTCCACTCGACCATCGAAATCCACTATTGCTTTGACCGCCCCGTCGAAACGGCTCTTCGTCATTTCGTGTGGAACCCAACAGTCACAATGACTCCTGGTCGTCGAGCCCGGTGGG
>MKUQ01000060.1 GCA_001898645.1 Burkholderiales bacterium 70-64 | reverse complement strand
ACAAGTGGCTCTCCTCGATTTGCTCTAACGAGATGCTACGCCCGCGAGCGGAATGGGTTCGTGCCGCCTAACGTTCGACATGAGCGGCGGCCGCCGGATGGCAAAGCCAGCCGGTGGACGTCCGCTCGATGGAGCGGTTAGAGGCCTCGTTGATAGACACCAAGATCTTGGCCCTCATGCATGACACGCTCCAGCAGCCGATAGCCACGACGCTGGAGCAGCGACTCAGCGGTGGAAGTGGCGCAGTGTATTGCCCGGTACCCTCGATCCCGAGCCTGCTCTTCCAGCGCAGCAAGAAGAGCAGCGCCGATACCTTGCCCGCGGAGCGACACTTTCACGACGCCGGCAGCGGCCCAGGGAGTCAAGTGGCGATGGCTGGGAATGGACTCGGCCTTGAGCGCAGCAACACCACAGACCTCGCTTCGCCGCAGCGCCACGACACCGAATGGCAGGCCTGATGTCGCCGAGAACGCACGCAGATCGTTCGCGGCGCTGCCACGGCCGCCAGCGCCGTACCACGAAGGCCACTCGGCTTCGAACATGCGGCATAGCTCGGGCAAGGCTTCCCGGTGCAACGCCAGCGGCTCGATGATGACTGCTTCGGGCAGCACAGGGGCTCTAACTTGTATTTCGCTCGCACAGTCTAGCGGCTAACTCACCGCCCTGAATCTAACCGACGACGACCGGCGTGCCGGACGCCGCGCCCGGACTCGATCCGCGTCCTATATCGCCAGCTAACGCCATCTGCCCCGCCGCCTAACCCGCCCGTATCTCTTCGACGGCCCGGGCCCGCCCTTCCACTTGAGCCCCCTGCAATCGTTAGTCCAACCGCCGGCCAGCACCCCTTACGCTACAAGGCTCTCATAACCCCGACAACCAACGCCCTGGAACTCGGCGGCTATCGCCTATCCGCTGGCCGCGGGAATGCGAGCGAACGCCGAAATCCTGCTCGGCGCGCGCACCGTGGGCGGGTAACTGCTCTCGCCGCGGCAGAAGGCGTGGGACGAGGCGGGGCGGAAACGCCGGGAGTCTGTCGGCCTCGCGGCCGGGGCGGGGTACTAGGCGAGGTCCGGCCCGATCACCGCGCGCAGCACGACCTGCTCGCGTCCGTCGCGCCGGCGCAACGCAAGCCACCACACAGCGCCTTTCTTCATGGCCCAGTCGTCCTCGTGCCCGCTCAGCAGCAGGCTCGCCAGGCGGCCGAGCGCCGGCTGGTGGCCGACCAGCACGAGGTGGCGCGAACGGCTGTCCGGCTCCTCGGGCCAGCTCAGCACCGCCAGGTGGGCGGCGACATCGGCCCCCGGGGCCAGGCGCTCGTCGGTGCGCACCTTCGCGCCGAGCGCCGCGGCGGTTTCGCGCGCCCGCGCCGCAGGGCTGCTCAGGACCACATAGCGCTCGGGCAGACGCGAATGCAGCCAGCGCGCCATACGCCCGGCCTGCTTGCGGCCGCGGTCGGTGAGCCGGCGCTCGAGATCGCCGGCGGCGTCGGGCAAGGGCTCGCCGGCGTCGGCGTGTCGCCAGAGAACGAGTTCCATGTCAGTTGCTCCACCGCACCTTGCGTGTCAGCGTGCCTCGGTCTGCGCGTGGCGAAGACACCCATGGTGGACGGCGACGATGACGCTTCGATGACGAGGCAGTGGCGCCAAGCCAAGCCAGGCTAGCGCCGCGCCCTTGCCGCCGCAGGAACCGGTGCCGCCGCGGCCGCGGACGACGCCGCGGTGACACCCGCTGCACCGGCGGTGCCCGCCTCGCCTTGCAGGCGGCGGTACTTCTCCATCAGCTGCGCAGGCGACTCGGGCCAGGCCGGATCGGCCAGGATGCAGTCGACCGGGCACACCTGGCGGCACTGCGGCTCGCTGAAGTGGCCGACGCACTCGGTGCAGCGGTGCGGGTCGATGCGGTAGATCTCGGGCCCCATCGAGATCGCGCCGTTCGGGCACTCCGCCTCGCACACGTCGCAGTTGATGCACTCGTCGGTGATGATCAGCGCCATGTCAGGCCACCTCGGGCGATGCTCACGGCGACGACGATGACGACGGCGGCGAGGCGCCGAGCTGCACCAGCTTGTTGCGCAGCCAGGTCTGCACCGGTTGCGAGACGAACTTCGTGACGTCGCCGCCCATCAGCGCGATCTCGCGCACCAGCGTGCCGGAGATGAACTGGTATTTGTCGGTGGGCGTCATGAAGATGGTCTCCACCTCCGGCATCAGGTGCCGGTTCATGCCCGCCATCTGGAACTCGTACTCGAAGTCGCTCACCGCGCGCAGGCCGCGCAGCACGACGTCGGCCTTGCGCTGCTGCACCTGCTTCACCAGCAGCCCGGAGAAGCCGACGATCTCCACATTCGCATGCCCGGCGAGCACCTCGCGCGCGATCGCCAGCCGCTCCTCGAGGCTGAAGATCGGGTTCTTGCCGCGGCTGTCGGCGACCGCGACGATCACCCGGTCGAACAGGCGCGCGGCGCGGCGCACCAGGTCCTCGTGGCCGTGGGTAAGCGGATCGAAGGTTCCCGGATAGATCGCGGTGGTCATGGGGCCTCTCCCGGCGGTTGGTCGTCGCGACAGATCAGATGATAGTGGACGTGGCCGGCGCGGGCGGCCCGCTCGATGCGCCATCCGGGCGGCACGGCCAGCGGCGCGCCGGCTTCGACGTACACGCGCGCGCCGGGCGCGAGCAGCGGCGGCAGCCGCGCCAGCGCAGGCTCGAGCAGGCCGGCATCGAACGGCGGATCGAGCAGCACCAGGTCGAAGCGCTCGCCGGCGCGCGCCAGGCGCGCCAGCGCCTCGAGCGCATCGCCGGCCACCAGCTCCACCTGCGCCGCGCCGAGCCGCTCGATGGCGGCGCGAATCACGGCGAGCGCGCTGCGGTCACGCTCGATCATCACCACGCGCCGGGCGCCGCGCGAGGCAGCCTCCAGGCCCAGCGCTCCCGAGCCGGCGAACGGATCGAGACAGCTGCGCCCGTCCAGTGTCTGGCCGAGCCAGTTGAACAGCGTCTCGCGCACGCGGTCGGGCGTGGGGCGCAGGCCGGGCACGTCGGGCACGGCAAGCGGCGTGCGCTTCCAGCGACCGCCGACGATGCGTACCCGATGCGCGTGCGCGCCCCCGGGGTGCGGGGCGCGCGCGCCGCCGCGTGCGGACGCCGGCCTGGGGCGTGTTGACACGACCTAGCGCGCGGCGCCTTCACCGGGCGCCCCGGCGGCGGCCTTCTCGGGCACGGGGCCGGCGCCCACCACCACCGTGACCATGGCATCGGGGTGGATGTGCCGCGCGAACGCGGCGCGCACGTCCTCGAGCGTGACCGCCTCGACACGGTCGGTCCAGCGATCGAGGTAGTCCAGCGGCAGCCGGTAGAAACCGATCACCGCGAGGTTGTCGAGGATCTTGCGGTTGGAGTCGATGCGCAGCGCGAAGCCGCCGACCAGGTTCGATTTCGCGGCCTGCAGCTCCTCGGCGCTGGGCCCCTCGCTCAGGAAGCGCGCCAGCGTCTCGCGCACCACCCCGAGCGCGACGTCGGTCTGGTCCTTGCGCGTCTGCAGGCCGATGGCGAAGGGCCCGGGCTGCAGCAGCGGCGCGAAGTAGGAGTAGACGCTGTAGGCGAGGCCGCGCTTCTCGCGCACCTCCGAGTACAGGCGCGAGACGAAACCGCCGCCGCCCAGCACGTAGTTGCCGACGAAGAGCGGGAAGAAATCGGGGTCGCCGCGCGCGATGGCCGGCTGGCCGATGAGGATGTGGCTCTGCGAGGCCGGGTTGGCGATGCGCCGCTCGACCGCACGCGCGAGCGGCTCGACCGCGGGCGGCGGGGACGCGGCCTCGCCGGCCGGCAGGTCGCGCGTGAGCTGCTCGGCGATCGCCTGCGCACGCTCGCGGCTGACCGCGCCGATCATGGAGACCACTGCCCGCGAGGCACTGTAGTAGCGGCGATGGAAGGCCGCCAGGTCGTCGCGGCCGATGGCGGCGATCGACTCGGCGCTGGCATGGGCACCGTAGGGATGGCCGCCGTACATCAGCGCATCGAAGGTCCAGCGCGCGATGGTCTCGGGCTTGGTCTCGGCTTCGCGGATCGCCTGGACCGTGCGCTCCTTCTCGCGCGCCAGTACCGCGGACGGAAATGCCGGGCGCGCGAGCACGCGCGCCAGCAGCGCCACCGCCTGGCCCATCTCGGGCTCGCTGGTGAGCGTACGCAGGCCCATGCTGGCGCGATCGTCGCCGGCGCCGCCGCTGCGCTGCGCGCCCACCGAGGCGAAACCCTCGGCGATCGCCGTCTCGTCGAGGCCGTCGCCGCCGCGCGCCAGCATCGAATTGGTCAGCGCGGCCAGCCCCTCGCGCCCGCGCGGGTCGAAGCGGGCGCCGGCGTCGAAGTCGATGTTCAGGTCGAGCATCGGGATCGCATCGGCGCGCATGAAGAACACGCGCGCCCCGCTCGAGGTGGTCCAGTGCTCGATCGGCAGCGCCGCCCAGGCGGCGCCTACCCAGGCCGCAGCGGCCGCGAAACCGGCGCGCAGCAGGAGGAAGGCCAGGGTACGCACGCTGATACGGTCGATGCGCGGCACGGCCGTTCAATCCTGGCGCATGCCGGCGGCCGGCGGGCGCGGCGCGGCCGGCTCGGGCGGCTGGGGCAGCAGCGTGACGGCGGTCAGCGCGTCGTCGCCGAAGTACTTGCGCGCCACCGCCTGCACCTCGGCAGCGGTGACCGCGCGGATGCGCTCGAGCACGCGGTCGGCGTCGCGATGGGAGAAGCCGGCCATCTCGAGGCTGCCGATCTCCATCGCCTGGCCCATCAGCGAGTCCCGCTTGTAGATCTGCGCGGCCACGTACTGCGTCTTGATGCGGCGCAGCTCGTCCTCGCGCACCCCCTCGCGGGCAATGCGCTCGACCTCGCCGCGCAGCGCCTGTTCCACCTCGGCGGTGGTGCGCCCTTCGGCGGGCGTGCCGTCGAGGGCGAACAGCGCCGGACCGCGCGCGATCAGGTCATAGCTGGCGCCGGCCTGGTTGGCGATGCGCGAGCCGCGCACCAGGTCGCGCGTCATGCGGCCGTTCTCGTCGGCGTCGAGCACCGCCGACAGCACCTCGAGCGCATAGGGCTCGCTGTCGCGCTCGACGTCGCGCAGCCGCGGCACCTTGAAGCCGAGGACCACGTACGGGTTCTCCGCCGGCGCGCGCACGGAGGCGCGCCGCGCGCCGCGCTGCGCCGGCTCCTGCTGCGGCTTGCGCTCCGGCAGGGCGTGCGGCTGCGCGGCGCCGTAGGTCTGCTCGGCCAGCCGGAACACCTCCTCGGCCGAGACGTCGCCCGCCACCACCAGCACCGCGTTGGAAGGCGTATACCACTCGCGGTACCAGCGCCGCACGTCGTCGGCGGTCATCGACTGCAGGTCGCTCATCCATCCGACCACCGGCGTGCGGTACGGCGAGGCGACGTAGGCGCTGGCCATCAGCTGCTCCGACACCAGCGCCTGCGCGCGGTCGTCGGTGCGCAGGCGGCGCTCCTCCATCACCACCATGATCTCCTTGGCGAACTCCTCGTCGGCGATGACCAGGTTGGTCATGCGGTCGGCCTCGAGCGCCATCACGTCGGCCAGGTGGCTGCTGCCGATCTGCTGGAAGTAGCCGGTGTAGTCGCGCGTGGTGAAGGCGTTCTCGCGCCCGCCGAGCGCCGCGACGCGGCGCGAGAACTCGCCCGCCGGCACCGTCTTGGAGCCCTTGAACATCATGTGCTCGAGCGCGTGCGCCACGCCGGTGGTGCCGTTCTCCTCGTCCATCGAGCCAGCACGGTACAGCACCAGGTGCACGACGGTGGGCGCGCGGCGGTCCTCGCGCACCACCACCTTCAGGCCGTTGGGCAGCGAGCGCTCGAAGACGGTCGGCCCGGGCGCAGGCGCGGCCGCCGAGGCGCCGTGCAGCCACAGGACGGCACACGACAGGGCGAAGCCCGGCAGCGTGCGGGCGAGCGTGCGGGGCAGCGGGAATGCGGGCGGCATCTTCGGGGCAGGTAGAATTCAGCCCGAGTGTAGCCATGTTCGGATTCCTGCGTCGAAAAAGGCCCGCCGCAAGCGACGCCTCCCCCCCTCCGACCGACATCGCCGCCGCGGACAACGCCGCGGGCGCGGGCGCGGCCGAAGCGCAGCCGTCGGCTACGGCGATCGACGCCACGGCATCCTCGCCTCCGTCCCCGGCCGTGCCGTCCGCACCGCCGTCTCCGGCCACGGTGACGGCATCCGCGCCGGCCGGCTTCCTCTACCCGCCCGAGATGCTCGGCGCGCCGCCGGCGCCCGCTGCACCGCCACCGCCGGCGGCCCCGGCGCCATCCGCTGCCGCCACACCCGCTGCCGCTGCGCCTGCCACCGTCGCCGCCACCGTCGCACCGGCTGCCGCGGCGATGACCGCTGCGCCCACGGCTACCGCGCCCTCCGCCGCCGCACCCGTCTCCGCCGCACCCGTCTCCGCTGCGCCCGCCTCCGCTGCGCCCCCGTCAGCGCCCGCCGCGACGCGCGACGACCGCCGCGGCTGGGTCGCGCGGCTGCGCCAGGGCCTGTCGAAGACGCGCGGCAACCTCGCCGGGCTGTTCTCGAACGTGCGCGTGGACGACGCACTGTTCGAGGAGCTCGAAGCGGCGCTGCTCACCAGCGACGCGGGCGTCGCCACCACCGACTGGCTGATGCGCGAGCTGCAGGAGCGCGTGCGCCGGCAGCGCCTGACCGAGGGGGCGCAGGTACGCGATGCGCTGCGCGCCCTGCTGGTGGAGCTGCTGCGGCCGCTCGAGGCGCCGGTCGACATCGATCGCGCCGAACCGCTGGTGATCATGATCGCGGGCGTCAACGGCGCCGGCAAGACCACCTCGATCGGCAAGCTGGCGCGCCACCTGCAGCGCGAAGGCAAGACGGTGCTGCTGGCGGCCGGCGACACCTTTCGCGCGGCCGCGCGCGAGCAGCTGGCCGAATGGGGCGCGCGCAACGACGTCGAGGTGATCGCGCAGCAGGGCGGCGATCCGGCCGCGGTGGCCTTCGACGCGGTCAATGCCGGACGCGCCCGGCGCACCGGCGTGGTGATGATCGACACGGCGGGACGCCTGCCCACGCAGGTGCACCTGATGGATGAGCTGAAGAAGGTGCGCCGTGTCGTCGGCCGGGCGATGGAAGGCGCCCCGCACGAGACGCTGCTGGTGCTCGACGGCAACACCGGCCAGAACATGCTGGCGCAGGTCAAGGCCTTCGATGACGCCATCGCGCTCACCGGCCTGATCGTGACCAAGCTCGACGGCACGGCGAAGGGCGGCGCGCTGGCCGCGCTCGCCTTCACCCGTCGCGAGCGCCCGATCCCGGTCTATTTCGTCGGCGTCGGGGAAGGCATCGACGACCTGCAGGCGTTCTCCGCCGACGAGTTCGCGAGCGCCCTGATCGACTGACAGCCGGTCTTCCCAACGCAGCCGAAAGCCGTTCTCAGACGATCGCCAGCTCCTGCAGTTGCGCGGCGATGTGCGCGTGGTCGGGCAGGCTGGCGGCGCGCACGGCGGGCCGCGGCGCGCGCGTGGCAGCGGCGCCGACGGCGGCCAGAAGCTCGATGTCGGGATGGCTCTCGACGAAGAAGAAATCGTGCAGCGGATGCCCGGTGCGCAGCGAGCGCTCGTGCGCCTCGAACACGCCGAGCCTCATCAGGCGATGGGTCGGCGTGCCATCGCCCTCGGGCGAGAAGCGCACGCCCGCAGGCAGGACGTCGGTGAAGCCCAGCCAGGCGTACTGACGATCGGCCGGCTCGCGGACGGCGATCAGCATGGCATCGATCTGCGCGGCGAGGCAGTAGCGGTGGAACGCCTTCCATAGCATCAGCCTGGCCAGCGTCGCATGGCGGCCGCGCCGCACCACCAGGCGCGACGCTTCGGCCAGCGATTCCGCCCTGGCCGCCGCCGGCAGCGCCACCCGGCCTTCGAACGTGAGCGGGCCGCGCTCGCTGGTGAGGATGCGCAGGCTGCCCAGCGCCTCGCCGTCGAGCCGCGACTCGGCCAGCAGCAGGGTCGCGTTGGGAAGCCGGTCGAAGCCATCCGGCTCGGCAGACCCGGCCGCTGCGCCGCCGGGTGCGGCGGCGGCACGCAGGGCGAGCACCTTGCGAAGATCGGCGTCGGTCCTGACGACGCGAACCCCGATCGGGGAGCGATGGACGGCTGGAGTGGGCATGGCGGCTTCCGTGGCTGATCCGTCGATGCTAAGCCGGTGCATGCCCTGCCGCATCAGCCATTGGTCTGATCCGAACGGCCGCTCGGCCGGATCCGTCGGCGTGCTATGGTCGGCACGAGCAAAGGCGTGAGCCGACCACCGACCACCGACCACCGACCACCGACCACCGACCACCGACCACCGACCACCGACCACCGACCACCGACCACCGACCCGCAGACCGTCGCCTACCGCGTCCGCGCCGAGCGCCGAAGGAAGCCGGAGGGACTTCGCTTCATCCCGCCCGCGACGCCTCGGCCTGCGCCGCCGGCTCGGCCTTCCGGAACGCCTCGAGCGCCATGCACGCCTCGAAGATGCGCATGACCTGGGGGTAGCGCTCGACCCGGGTGTCGAAGCGGCGCGCATTGAAGATCTGGGGCACCAGGCAGGCGTCGGCCATCGTGGGCGCATCGCCGTGGCAGAAGCGTCCCGCGCCTCCGTCGCCGAGCTGGCGCTCGAAGGCGGCCAAGCCCTCGTCGCACCAGTGCCGGTACCATGCGGCGATGGCATCCTGGCCGAGCCCGAGCGCATCGCGCAGGTGATTGAGCACGCGCAGGTTGTTCAGCGGATGGATCTCGGCGGCCACCAGCAGCGACAGCGAGCGCACCCGGGCCCGCCCGGGCGGGTCGGCCGGCAGCAGCTTCGGCCCGGGCCGGGTTTCGTCGAGATACTCGATGATGGCGAGCGACTGGCTCAAGCGGTGCTCGCCGTCGACCAGGGTCGGCACCAGCCCCTGGGGGTTCACTGAGCGGAAATCCGGACCGGCCTGCTCCCCGGTCGGCAGCCAGACCACCGCCGGCTCCCAGGATAACCCTTTCAGGTTCAGGGCGATGCGGACCCGGAACGAGGCCGAGCTGCGGAAATAGGTGTACAAGGTGAGCATGCGATCTCCTCGGGGTTGCAAGGAATCTCTGGCACTCTCGTCAAATGAGTGCTAATGTTGCACTGCGCTCGGAACTGACTGGCGGGTCATCAACAGAAGGTCAGGCCCCCAGCCGCTTCCCCGGGCGAGAAAGGGAAAGCGTACATGTCCAAAAGGAATTCGACTGCCCTCGTACCCCTCGGCGGACGCAACGTCGCCCTGGCGTTGCCGGCCGTCGGGAACCTCGACGCCTACATCTCGGCGGTGCATCGCCTGCCGATGCTGACTGCCGAGCAGGAGGTCGGCCTGGCCCGGCGCTTCCGCGAGGAGAACGACCTCGACGCGGCGCGCGAGCTGGTCATGTCCCACCTCCGGCTGGTGGTCTCGATCGCCCGCCAGTACCTCGGCTACGGGCTGGCTCATGCCGACCTGATCCAGGAGGGCAACATCGGCCTGATGAAGGCGGTCAAGCGCTTCGACCCGTCGCGCGGCGTGCGGCTGGTGTCGTTCGCCATGCACTGGATCAAGGCCGAGATCCACGAGTACATCCTCCGCAACTGGCGCATGGTCAAGGTGGCCACCACCAAGGCGCAGCGCAAGCTGTTCTTCAACCTGCGCTCGCACAAGGATGGGGCGCACACGCTGTCGCCCGGCGAGGTCGATGCCATCGCGCGCGAGCTCAACGTACGCGAGAAAGACGTCGTCGAGATGGAAACCCGCCTCGGCGGCCAGGATGTCGCCATCGACAGCCAGCTCGAGGACGGCGAGGAGAGCTATGCGCCGATCGCCTGGCTGGCCGCGTCGCAGGCCGAGCCCACCCAGGTGCTGGAGGCGCGCGCGCGCGACCGCCTGCAGTCCGACGGCTTGCGCGAGGCGCTGGACAGGCTCGATGCGCGCAGCCGCCGCATCGTCGAGGCGCGCTGGCTCAAGGACGATTCCGAAGGCGGCTCGATGACCCTGCACCAGCTGGCCGACGAATTCGGCGTCTCGGCCGAGCGGATCCGCCAGATCGAAGCCAAGGCGCTGCAGAAGATGAAAGGCGCACTCGCTTCCTACGTCTAACGGAGGCGTCGCGGTTGTTGCTGCGGCGTTCCATCCGTTCTTTCCTCCCCCTCTTTGCCGCCCGAGGAATACCGAAGGCGGCATTTCTTTGACCGTGCCAGCTCCGCCGCGCCACATCCTCCCGCCGGCCGCCCTGGCCTGCCTGCTGTTCAATGCCTTCGTCTGGGGCGTGTCGTGGTGGCCATTTCGCCGGCTCGACGCGCTCGGCCTGCACAGCCTGTGGACGACCGGCTTCGCGTTCCTGCTCGCCACCGTCGTGATCACCCTGTGGCGGCCGGCTGCCTGGCTCGGCCTGCTGCGCCGCCCGGCGCTGCTGTGGCTGGTGCTCGCCGCGGGCGCCACCAACGTGGCATTCAACTGGGGGGTGACGATCGGCGAGGTGGTGCGGGTGGTGCTGCTGTTCTACCTGATGCCGGTCTGGTCGCTGCTGCTGGCACGCTGGCTGCTGCGCGAGCCGATCACCGGCGCCGCGCTCGGGCGCGTGGCGCTGGCGCTGACCGGCGCGCTGATCGTGCTGTGGCGGCCGGGCACGGGCCTGCCCTGGCCCCCGGCGCTGGCCGACTGGCTCGGCCTGGCCGGCGGAGCGAGCTTCGCCCTGGTCAACGTGCTGGTGCGCCGGCATCGCGACGCCTCCGACGAGTCGCGCGCCCTGGCGATGTTCGCCGGCGGCTGCGTGGTGGCGAGCGCCATGGCCGCGACGCTCGCCTCGGGCGGCGTGATCGGGCCGCCGCCTGCCCCGGCGTGGGGCTGGATGGCCGGCAGCGCCGCGCTGGCCATCGCCCTGCTGGCCGGCAACCTCGCCCTGCAATACGGCGCGGCGCGGCTGCCCGTCGCGGCCACCTCGGTCGTGATGCTCTCCGAAGTGCCGTTCGCCGCGCTGTCCTCGACCTGGCTGGGCGGTGAGGCGCTCGCCGGGCGTACCATCGTCGGCGGGCTGCTGATCCTCAGCGCCACCGTGCTCGCGTCGCTGCAGACCGACCGCTCCCCGGCGCGCGCCGCCGTCTCCGGAGGTTCACCGACATGACCAGCGCACTCGATTTCACCGCCGACACCATCGAAGGCGCCGCCCGCCCGCTGGCGCAGTACCGCGGCAAGGTCCTGCTGATCGTGAACACGGCCAGCCAGTGCGGCCTGACGCCGCAGTACGCAGGGCTCGAGGAGCTCCATCGCAAGTACCACGATCGCGGCCTGGAGATCCTCGGCTTCCCGTGCAACCAGTTCGGCTCGCAGGAGCCGGGCAGCGAGGACGAGATCGCGACATTCTGCGAGACGCAGTACGGGGTGAGCTTCCCGATGTTCGCCAAGGTGGACGTCAACGGCGATACCGCCCACCCGCTGTTCAAGTGGCTGCGCAAGGAGGCCCCGGGGCTGCTCGGCTCGGAGGCGATCAAGTGGAACTTCACCAAGTTCCTGGTCGATCGCGACGGGCGCGTCGTCGAGCGCTTCGCGCCGACCACCGTGCCCGCCGACCTGGCGCCGGCGATCGAGAAGCTGCTGTAGCAGCTTCGGTCGCTCCGCCGCGTCCGGCGCGGCGGCCTACGGGAGCCCGGCCGCCCGCCGCGTCCGCGGAAGAACCTGCTTCATACGGTTTTGCGTTCGTTCGCAGAACAAGGCGGGGCGCCGCAGACAGTGCTGTAGCACGGCAAGGCGCCCCAACGCAGTGATGCGAACGAACGCAAAACCGTATCAGTCCTTCAGCAGCAGCCGCAGGTCATGCACGATCGGATCGGGACCGGTGCCGTGCTTGACGAACAGGCGCAGCCGCCCCTGCGGGTCGTAGACGTAGCTGCCCGCGGTGTGGTCGACGGTGTAGATGCCGGGCGCCGAGCCGGGCACCTTCTGGTAGAAGACCTTGAAGGCCTTGGCGGTGCGCTCGGTGGCGGCCGCGTCGCCGTACAGACCGAGGAAGCGGCCGTCGAACGCCGGCACGTATTGCGCGAGCAGCGCCTGCGTGTCGCGCTCGGGGTCGACGGTGATGAACAGCACCTGCACGCGCGCGGCGTCGGGCCCGAGCTGCTTCATGACCTCGGCCAGCTCCGCCAGGGTGGTGGGGCACACGTCGGGGCACTGGGTATAGCCGAAGAAGATCACCACCGCCTTGCCGCGGAAGTCGGCGAGCGTATAGGGCTTGCCGTCGTGGCCGGTGAGGGAGAAGTCCTGGGCGAAGTCGGCGCCGGTGACGTCGGTGTTGCGGAACTCGGGCCTGCCCTGGCAGGCGGCCAGTGCCAGCGCGCAGGCGAACGCGAGCGCCCAGGCGGACAGGCGGGCCCGTGCGCCGCGGGAAACGAGGAAACGAAGCGGATGAGGCATGGCTGCTGCGTGAGTGTTGCGGTCGAGCCGGGGGCGGGCCGTCAGCCCAGGTAGTGGTCGATCAGCAGCGCGCCGAACAGGGCGGCGAGGTAGAAGATCGAATAGCCGAAGGTCTTGCGCGCCAGCGCATCGGAGTAGTCGCGCCACATGCGCCAGGCATACGCGAGGAACACCCCGTCGAGGACGAGCGCGCAGGCGAGATAGAGCAGGCCGCTCATGCGGATGGCATAAGGCAGCACCGAGGCGGCCACCAGTAGCACCGTGTAGAGCAGGATGTTCAGCCGCGTGAACGCCTCGCCGTGGGTGACCGGCAGCATGGGCAGGCCCGACTTGCGGTAGTCGTCGATGCGGTACAGGGCCAGTGACCAGAAGTGCGGCGGCGTCCACACGAAGATGATCAGGAACAGCACCAGCGCCGGCGCGCTCACTTCGCCCGAGACGGCCGCCCAGCCGAGCACCGGGGGCATCGCGCCGGAGGCACCGCCGATGACGATGTTCTGCGGCGTGGACGGCTTGAGGATCACCGTGTAGATGATCGCGTAGCCGACGAAGGTGGCCAGCGTCAGCCACATGGTGAGGGCGTTGACGAAATGGTAGAGCAGCAGCGCCCCGAGCACGCCGATGACGGTGGCGAAGGCCGCCGCCGCCGGCGTGGCGACCTCGCCGCGCGCCAGCGGGCGCCCGCGCGTGCGCGCCATGCGCGCGTCGATGCCGCGCTCGATCACGCAGTTGAACGCGAACCCGGCGCCGGCCAGCAGCGAGATGCCGAGCGTGCCGAATACCAGGATGCGCCAGTCGATCAGCGTGCGCGCCGCCAGCAGCATGCCGATCAGCGCGCAGAAGGCCGCCAGCATGACGATGCGCGGCTTGGTGAGCGCCAGGTACTGCGCGCCGACCTGGCGCCAGGCGGCCTGGGGCGGCGCTCCGGAGACGTCCACGATCGCCCCGGCCCTAGACCTGCAGGCGCGCGCGCCGCGCGCGGAACACCAGCGCCACCATCAGGCCGAGCAGCAGCGCGGCGCCGCCGTTGTGCGCCACGGCCACGCCGATGGGCAGGCTGAACCACACGTTGGACAGGCCGAGCGCCCACTGCAGGACGAGCGCGGCCATCAGCGCCACGCCGAGCGGCCGGGCGCCCTCGGTGCGCAGCACGCGCCAGCCCAGCCAGCCGAGGTAGCAGGCGACGATCACCGCGCCCACCCGGTGCATGAAATGGATGGCGGTGAGCGCCTGCATCGGCAGGTTCTCGCCGTCGCCGGTCTTGCCCAGCTCGCGGAAGAAGTGGAAGGCGTCGGAGAAGTTCATCGCCGGCCACCATTGCCCCTGGCAGGTCGGCAGGTCGGTGCAGGCGAGCGCGGCGTAGTTGGTGCTGGTCCAGCCGCCGAGGAAGATCTGTCCCGCCAGCAGCACCAGGCCGACCGCTGCGGGCGCGCCCAGCGCGGCCACCGGCTCGGCGTCGACGTAGCGCACCGGCGGCCGCTGCCTGAGCCACAGCCACAGCAGCAGCGAGAAGGTGAGCAGACCGCCGACGAGATGCCCGGTGACGATCGCCGGCTTGAGCAGCAGGGTGACCGTCCACATGCCGAAGATGCCCTGCAGGATCACCACGCCGACCAGCGTCGTGGCCAGCGCCGGCGACTGGCGCAGCGCGGCGCGGCGCCGCCAGGCGATCACGGCGATCGCGATGACCAGCAGGCCGAGCGCCTTGGCGAAGTAGCGGTGGATCATCTCGCGCCAGGCCTTGCCCATCGAGACCGGGCCGTGCTCGCCGCCCTGCTCGGCGACCGCCTGGGCGATCTGGTCCTGCGCCTGCAAGGGCGAGATCTGCCCGTAGCAGCCCGGCCAGTCGGGGCAGCCCAGCCCGGCGTCGCTCAGGCGCACGTAGGCGCCGAGCATGATCAGGCCGAAGGTGAGCACCACGGCCAGCGCGATCAGGCGCCGGTAGGTGGCCAGCCCGGCCAGCGGAACCTCGGCATACAGGGGTTGGTCGGGCGAGCGGCCCTGCAAGGTTGCGCTCATGTCAGCCGACCCGGGAAGCGCGCAGCAGCTTGGCCAGATCCTTCTTCATCCGGCTCGGATCGGCGTTCTTCGGAAAGCGCATCATCAGGTTTCCCAGTGGATCGATCATGTAGATGTGGTCGGACGGCTCGTTGCCTTCGGCAGGCGCGAGCACGCCCGCGGCCTGCCCGGCCGCCGCACGCAGCACCACCAGCCCCTCGTGCTGCGCCAGCAGGGCCGGATCGGGATCGGCCGCATCGAGCACCAGCCAGGCGCGCTCGACGCGGTCGCGATCCTTTCCGGTGGTCAGGCGCACCTGCCGGATATCGTAGAGATGCTCGCGGCACGCAGCATCGCATGCCGCGGGCGCGGCCACCAGCATGACCCAGCGCCCGCGCAGCGAGGACAGGCCGCCGGGGAGCTCCGGGGTGGCTCCCAGGGCGCCCACGGGGCGCATCGGCTCGACCAGCGCGCCGTAGTTGGTGCGCCCCTCGGGCCGGATCACGTAGTAGGTGTAGTAGGAGGCGATGACCGGGGCGGCGCACACCGCGAAGATCGCCAGCATCTTCCAGCGCCCGGTGCGCCTTCGGCCGCCGGGCGCGCGGGCAGGGGCTCCGGCCGCCTCCGCCACCGTATCCGCATCCATCGATCGCGTCATCACCTGCCAGACTTCCTTCTTCCGAACGGCACGAAGCGTAGCCACAAGCCGGCCGCGAGCGCCGCCATGGCGTACCACTGGACCGCGTAGGCGACGTGCCGCTGGACATCGTTGCCCGGACTCGGCCAGTCGCGCACCAACCCGTCGTCGTGCGCCCCCGCGGCGCCGCGCGGCGGCGCGGTCTCGCGCACCACCAGCGGCTGCATCGCCAGCCCCGACCAACGCTCGAACCCCGCCAGGTCGGCGTTCTGCCACAGCCGGTCGGCCGGACCCGGCAGTGGCGAACGGCCAAGCTCGAGCTGGCGGGTCAGGTCGGCCTGCGCGACCCCTTCGATCTCGACCTCGCCGGCCGGCGTATCCAGCGGCGGCAGGCGGTTGCGATCGCGGGGATCGCGCGCGACCCAGCCGCGCAGCACCAGCAGGTGGCGATCCGAACCCGTGATTCTAAGCGGTTCGAGGACGTGGAAGCCGGCAATTCCCCCATGGAGGCGGTTGTCGACGAAGACTGTCCATTCCGGCAGGAAGCGGCCGCGGGCGACGACGCGCCGCCCGGCCAGCGCCGCCGCCTCGGGCGCGGCGAGCGCACCGCCCGCCAGCTGCATCGGCGCGGTCTGCTCGGCGGCCTCGCGCTGGGCCGCCAGCGCGCGCTTCTCGTCGGCGCGGCGCAGCTGCCAGTTGCCCAGCGACACCGTGACGAACACCAGCACGAGCGCGGCCAGCGTCGGCACGATCGCGCGTGGGGTCATGCCGCCCCGGCGCGGCACGGCCCTAGCCCTCCGGGTCGGGGTACTAGAATCCACGGGTTACCGGAGCCGCCCGTGAAGTGGATCATCCTCGTCGCGTTCGTCCTGATCATCGGCAGCCTCGTCTCGGCGATGATCTTCCTGATTCGCGACCGGGGTCGAACCCGCAACACGCTCAAGGCGCTCGCCTGGCGCATCGGCCTGTCGGTGGCGCTGTTCGTGTTCATCCTGTTCGCCCACTACATGGGCTGGATCCAGCCCACCGGCGTGCCGGTGGGCTGAAGCGCGCCGGGGCTGGCGCCGCCGCTCCGGCGCGGACCGGCTTCGACCTCGACAGGCTCCTACAGCCAGTAGACGACGACGTACAGCCCGAGCCAGACCACGTCGACGAAGTGCCAGTACCAGGCGGCGCCCTCGAAGGCGAAGTGCCGCTCGGGCGTGAAGTGCCCCTTCACGACGCGGTAGAGCACCGCCGAGAGCGCGATCGCGCCCACGGTGACGTGGAAGCCGTGGAAGCCGGTGAGCATGAAGAAGGTCGACCCGAAGATGCCCGAGGACAGCTTCAGGTTCAGCTCCTGGTAGGCGTGCGCGTATTCGTAGGCCTGGAAGCCGAGGAAGGCCAGGCCCAGCAGCACCGTGGCGGCCAGCCAGAAGGTGAGCGCGCCGCGGCGGTTCTCCTTGAGCGCGTGGTGCGCGATGGTCACCGTGATGCCGGAGGTGAGCAGCAGCGCGGTGTTGATGGTGGGGATGGGCCACGGCCCCATGGTCTGGAACGGCTCGATCGTGCCGGCCGGCCCGGCGTTGGGCCATACCGCCTGGAAGTCGGGCCACAGCAGCGCCTTGCTGTCGATGTCGGCGAGCCACGGCATCGAGACCGTGCGCGCGTAGTACAGCGCGCCGAAGAAGGCGCCGAAGAACATCACCTCGGAGAAGATGAACCAGCTCATCGACCAGCGGAACGAGGAATCGACGCGCGCGTTGTACAGCCCGCCCTCGGACTCGCGGGCCACGGTGCCGAACCAGCCCACCAGCATGTAGACGAGGATGGCCACGAAGATCGCGAACAGCCACGGGCCGAACGAGGCGTCGTTGAACCAGCTCGCCAGCCCGAGGCCGAAGAACGCCATCGCGATCGCGCCGACGACCGGCCACTTCGAGGGCTGGGGGGTGAAGTAGTAAGGCGCCCGAGAGGTCGCGTCCGTAGCCATGGTCCTGTCTCCCCGAAAGTGAATCCGCGTATCGATCGATTGGTATGGTTGGCCCGTGGTCAGCCTGCCACGGCGTGAACGATCGCCACCAGCGTCAGCACGAACAGCAGCGCCATCGCCAGCCCGGCAATGATCACATGGACCGGGTTCAGCCGGGTGAAATCCCGTTCCCGTGCGCGACCGGCGCGCACCCCGAAGAACGACCACGCCACCGCCTTGATCGCGTCGAGGATGCCCGCCGGGGGCGGAGCTGCCGGTCGCGGATCGCGCATCAGCCGCCCCGGACCCCGCCGGCGCCGCCCACCTGCGGCGCACCGGTCGCCTCCGGCACGCCGGCGCGCGTGGCGACCTCGAAGAACGTGTACGACAGGGTGATGGTCGTGACGTCCTTCGGCAGCTTGGGGTCGATCACGAACACCACCGGGAAGCGCCGCGACTCGTGCGCCGCCAGCGCCTGCTGGCGGAAGCAGAAGCATTCGAGCTTGCGGAAGTACGGCGCCGATTCCTGCGGCGCGTAGCTGGGGATCGCCTGGCCGGTGCTCGCCACGCCGCGCGTGTTCACCAGGTCGTATTCGATCGTGACCAGCTCGCCCGGATGCACCGTCAGCGAATTGACCTCGGGCCGGAACTGCCAGGCGCCGCGGCTGTTGGCGTCGAACTCGACGACCACCGTGCGCGCCTTGTCGACCTGGGTGTTGCGGGCGAACTCGGCCGCGCTGCGGTCCACCTTGGTGAGGTAGTTCAGGCCGGTGACCTCGCAGATCGCGTTGTACAGCGGCACCAGCGCGAAGCCGAAGGCGAACATCGCGCAGGCGACGACCACCAGCTTGCCCAGCATGCGCAGGTTCTGCGCACGGCCGGAGCCCTCTTCGCGCGGCGGGGTGCCTGCACCCGGCATGGCGTGCTCAGCCCCGGAACAGCCAGTGTCGCGCGATCACCCCCACGAAGAAAGCGATCGCGATCGACAGCAGGATCAGCGCCGTGCGCAGGTTGTCGCGGCGGCTCACTTCACCACCGGCGGCGTTTCGAAGGTGTGGAACGGAGCGGGGCTGGGCAGCGTCCACTCCAGGCCATGCGAGCCCTCCCAGACCCGGTCGGTGGCCTTCTCGCCGCCCCGGATGCACTTGATCACCGCCCACAGGAAGATCAGCTGCGACAGGCCGAAGCCGAACGCCCCGATGGTGATCAGCGCGTTGAAGTCGGCGAACTGCATCGGGTAGTCGGCGTAGCGGCGCGGCATGCCGGCCAGCCCGAGGAAGTGCATCGGGAAGAAGGTGATGTTGAAGGTGATCATCGAGGCCCAGAAGTGGATCTTGCCGAGCCGCTCGTCGTACATGTGGCCGGTCCACTTGGGGATCCAGTAGTAGGTGCCGGCGAACAGCGCGAACAGCGAGCCCGCCACCAGCACGTAGTGGAAGTGCGCCACCACGTAGTAGGTGTCGTGCAGCGGCAGGTCGAGCGGGGCCAGCGCGACGATGACGCCGGTGAAGCCGCCGATGGTGAACACGAAGATGAAGCCGACGGCGAACAGCATCGGCGTCTCGAAGGTCATCGAGCCGCGCCACATGGTGGCGGTCCAGTTGAACACCTTCACGCCGGTGGGCACGGCGATCAGCATGGTGGCGTACATGAAGAACAGCTGCCCGGTCACCGGCATGCCGGTGGTGAACATGTGGTGCGCCCACACGATGAACGACAGGATGGCGATCGAGGCGGTGGCGTAGACCATCGAGCTGTAGCCGAACAGCTTCTTGCGCGCGAAGGTGGGGATGACCTCGCTGATGATCCCGAACGCCGGCAGGATCATGATGTAGACCTCGGGGTGCCCGAAGAACCAGAAGATGTGCTGGTACATCACCGGGTCGCCGCCGCCGGCCGCGTTGAAGAACGAGGTGCCGAAATGGCGGTCGGTGAGCACCATGGTGACCGCGCCGGCGAGCACCGGCATCACCGCCAGCAGCAGGTAGGCGGTGATCAGCCAGGTCCAGCAGAACATCGGCATCTTCATCAGCGTCATGCCGGGCGCGCGCATGTTCAGGATGGTGGTGATGATGTTGATCGCGCCCATGATCGAGCTCGCGCCCATGATGTGCAGGGCGAAGATGGCCAGGTCCATGCCCGGGCCCATCTGCACCGACAGCGGCGCGTACAGCGTCCAGCCGGCGGCGGTGGCGCCGCCCGGCACGAAGTACGACACGATGAGCAGCAGGGCCGCGGCCGGCAGCAGCCAGAAGCTGAAGTTGTTCATGCGCGCGAACGCCATGTCGGAGGCGCCGATCATCATCGGGATCTGCCAGTTCGCGAACCCGACGAACGCCGGCATGATGCCGCCGAACACCATGATCAGCCCGTGCATGGTGGTGAGCTGGTTGAAGAACTCGGGGCGCAGGATCTGCAGGCCCGGCTGGAACAGCTCGCTGCGCAGCAGCAGCGCATTGACGCCGCCGATCAGGAACATGGTGAACGAGAACCACAGGTACATCGTGCCGATGTCCTTGTGGTTGGTGGCGTACAGCCAGCGCCGCCATCCGGTGGGATGGTCGTGCCCGTGATCGTGGGCGTGGCCGCCGTGCTGGTCGAGGACTGCGCTCATTTCGATGGACTCCTGCAAGCTCGCTGCATTCGAAGGGTGGCCGGGCGCGGGCCCGTCACTTGCGCTCGGCCGCCACGTCGGCCGGCTGCACGATGTTCTCGGGGGCCTTGTTGCCCCAGGCGTTGCGCGTGTAGGTGATCACCGCCGCCAGCTCCGTGTCGGAGAGCTGCTTGAACGACGCCATCGCGGTGCCCGGCCGGCCCTGCAGCACGGTGTCGATCTGGCCCTGCTTCTTGCCCAGCACCACCTTGGAGCCGGCGAGCGCAGGGAAGGTGCCCGGCACGCCCTTGCCGTTGGCCTGGTGGCAGGCCACGCAGTTCGCCGCGAAGACCTTCTCGCCGCGCGCCTCCAGGTCGGCGATCGCCCATACCTTGCCGGGGTCCTCGGCCTTGGCGAGCATCTCCTTCTTCTGCTCGGCGACCCACTTCAGGTAGTCCTCCTCCGAGCGCACGTCGACCACGATGGGCATGAAGGCGTGGTCCTTGCCGCACAGCTCGGCGCACTGGCCGCGGAACACGCCGACCTTCTCGGCGCGGAACCAGGCGTCGCGCACGAAGCCGGGGATCGCGTCCTGCTTGAGGCCGAAGGCCGGGATGTACCAGGCGTGGATCACGTCGTTGGCGGTGAGCACGACGCGCACCTTCTTGTTCACCGGCACCACCATCGGGTGGTCGACCTCCATCAGGTAGGTCGGGTTCTGCTCGCGGCGCTCCTTCGCGCCCGGGTAGTTGCGGTCTTCGATCTGGTCGCGCGGAGTCGACAGCATGGAGAGGAACGAGATGCCCTCGCCGTCCCCCTTGATGTAGTCGTAGCCCCACTTCCACTGGTAGCCGGTGGCCTTGATGGTGAGGTCGGCGTTGGCGGTGTCCTTCTGCTCGACCACGATGCGCGTGGCCGGCAGGGCCAGCGCGACGATGATCAGGAACGGCACGATGGTCCAGGCGATCTCGACCGCGGTGCTCTCGTGGAACTCGGCGGCCGCGTGCCCCTTCGACTTGCGGTGCTTCACGATGGCGTAGAGCATGGCGCCGAACACGAGGACGAAGATCACCACACAGACCCACATGACGAACCAGTGGATCCAGTGCAGGTCCGCCGCGACCTGGGTGACCGGCTCGGCGAGATTGAGCTGGTTGACCCTCGGTCCGCCCGGCATGTCGGCCACCGCCGACGCCGCCGTGGCCCAACCGCCCAGCGCAGCCAGCGCCAGCGCCTCGATCGCATGCCTGAATTCGGTTCTGAGCATCTCCACCCGTCCTCGTTCTTCGATCGTCATCGTCAGCCCGCCCGCCACCGGGCCAGGGCGGCGCGCATCTGGCGCGCCAGTTCGGCCTTGCGATCGTCCGGCACGAACCGGCCGACCGCGATTTCTTCCTTCCCCGTCACGAGCCGGATCGGCTCGCGACGCGAACCGCCGTACTCGACCCTCACCCAGCCCGACTCGCGCTCGACCCGCTCGAGGCGCGCGCCGCTGCTCGTTTCCACCGTCAGGCGGCCACGCGTCGCCTCGATGCGCTCGTAGTCGCCCGCGTGCCGCCCGTAGACGAGGTAGGCCGCCGCCAGGGCGCCGACCTCGACGACGGCGAACGGCACGACGAACCACGCCCCCCATGCCGCCCACAGCCCGGCAATGAGCAGCGCAGCCCCTGCGAGCGTGCCGAACCACGCCCCGAGCTGGCGCGGGGTGAGCGCGCAATTGCGCTTGAGCACCCAGCGGTGCCGATCGGCTTCGGCCACGTACATCCATCGGTACGGCATGACCTTCGCTTCGGCTTGAGCTGCATCATTGCATTCTTGACGGCCCCGGATTATAGGGGCGCGCGCAAGGCCGCGGCAAATCGATGCCGCTCACCGCCGGCCTCCCGGATGCGGCATGAACTCGATGGTGGCGAGCCCGTCGGCGCGCCGCTTGCGCGCCGGGCACCAGGCGTGGCCGAACACGATCTCCGCCGTGGCGGCGAGCCGCCCGTCGGGCCCGCGCAGCGATTCGAGCGCACGCAGCCAGGCGGCGCGCTGCCCGCGCCCGAGCAGGCCGCGAAAGCGCTGGCGCAGCGCGTTGCCGCCGAGCGCGCGCAGGTCGGCGAGCAGCGCCGCCGGATCGGCCCACGACAGCGCCAGCCGCTCGGTGTCCATGACCGGCTCGGCGAAGCCGGCCGCCACCAGCAGGTCGCCGATGTCGTGCATGTCGTGGAACGGCATCATGCGCGCGCCCAGGCGGCGCAGCTCGACGAAGGTGTCGACGCTGAAGAACGAGAACTCGACCAGCGCGCCCGGGCGCGCCACCCGGTACCACTCCGCGAACGCCCGCTCGGGCGCCTCGAACCAGTGCAGCGCCAGGTTCGACCACACCAGGTCGACGGACGAATCGGCCAGCGGCAGGGCGTGCGCATCGGCCACCGCGACGCGCGCGATCGGTTCGGCCGCGGCACCGCGCAGGCGCGCGAAGAAGCCCTGCGCGGGCGCCGCGAGCGTGCGACGCGCCGCCTGCGCCATCGCGAAGGCCGAATCGAGCCCGAGCAGCGCGGCGGAGGGATAGCGCTTCTTCAGCGCCAGCAGCCCGTGCCCGGCGCCACAGCCGACGTCGAGCGCGTCGCGCGGCGACAGGCGCACCCCGTCGAGCCGCTCGAGCATGCGCGCCTCGACCTCGCGCAGCAGGAAGTCGGCGCGCACCGCTGCCGCCGCGCGCCGCGAGAACTGGCGCCGCACGGCCGCCGGATCTAGGTCGGGCGGAGTAAGCATGCGTTTCAGTATAGGGGCCTGTCGAGGTTGAATGTACGGCATGCGCACCGATGGCAGGGTTTCACCCGAGGCAGCCGGCGCCGCGCGAGCGGCCGGCCCGTTCAACCCGCCCGGCCTCCTCGTCCGGATGCTGGCAGAGCTCGTCGAGGCGTGGCTGCCCGCGGCGTGCATCGTATGCGGCACCGGCGAGCCCGGCGGCCTGTGCCCCGCGTGCGCGGCCGCACTGCCCGGGCGCTGCGCACCGCGCTGCCCGCGCTGCGGCCTGCTCACCGCCGCGGCGGGCGCGCCGCGGGGCTGCGCCGGCCGCACCTCCGACCCGTCGCAGGGTTGCACCTCCGGCCCGCCGCCAGGCTGCGCCGACGAACCGCCGCAGACATGCGCCGGGTGCGCCGCCGATCCGCCGCCGTTCGAGCGCACGCTGGTGCTCGCCGACTACGCGCCGCCGCTGGACCGGGTGGTGCACGCCTTGAAGTTCGGCCGTGACGCATCGCTGGCGCAGCCGCTGGGCCGCTGCCTGGCGCAGGGCGTGCCGCCCGACGTGGTCCGGGCCGCACCGCTGGTGGCTGCGATCCCGCTGGCGCCGCAGCGCCTAGCCTCGCGCGGCTTCAACCAGTCGCTCGAGATCGCCCGCGCGCTGGCCCGCGCGCATCGCTGCGCGCTCGCCCCTCGCCTGCTGCGGCGCACGCGCGCAGGTGCGCCGGCCTCGACCCTGCACGCCCACGAGCGGCGTACCGCGCTCGCCGGCGCCTTCGCCGCCGGCGATGCCGCCGCCGGGCGCACCGTGCTGCTGGTCGACGACGTGATGACCACCGGGGCCACGCTGGAGGCCGCCGCCGCGGCCCTCGCACGGGCCGGCGCCGCACGTGTGATTAACTGTGTGGTCGCCCGCACGCCGCTTCCCGATGCTCAACGTCGTCCTGGTCCACCCTGAGATCCCGCCCAACACCGGCAACGTGATCCGCCTGTGCGCCAACACCGGGGCGCGGCTGCACCTCGTCGAGCCGCTCGGCTTCTCGCTCGATTCGGCCCGGCTGCGCCGCGCCGGCCTGGACTACCACGAGTTCGCCGCGCTGCGCGTGCATGCGTCGTGGCCCGCCTTCCTGACGCACGAGCAGCCGCGCCGCTGCTTCGCCCTCACCACCCACGGCGAACGCCGGCCCACCGACGTCGCCTTCGAGCGCGACGACTACCTGGTCTTCGGCTGCGAGACGCGCGGCCTGCCCGAGGAGGTGCTGGCCGCTTTCCCGCCGGCGCAGCGGCTGCGCCTGCCGATGCGGCCGGACAACCGCAGCCTGAACCTGTCGAACGCGGTGGCGGTGACCGTGTTCGAGGCGTGGCGGCAGTTCGGCTTCTGCGGAGCGCAGTAGCGCGCCCGGGGTGTACTGCGCGCTAGCGCGCGGCGGCGAACAGCCGCTCGAGCAGCTCGTCGATGCGCGGCGCATCGACGAGGAAGCCGATGTCGGCCGGCAGGACGAAGCCCTGCTCGACGAAGCCGCGGCAGGCGGCCAGCAGCGCGTCGTAATAGCCGTCCTGGTTGTACAGGCCGATCGGCTTGGCGTGATAGCCGGTCTGGCGCAGCGTCAGCACCTCGAACACCTCGTCGAGCGTGCCCAGGCCGCCGGGCAGGGCGACGAAGCCGTCGGAGAGGTCGATCATGCGCTGCTTGCGCACCGACATGTCGGCCACCACCTCGAGGCGGGAGATGTGCGTGAGCCCGAGCTCGCGCGCCACCAGCGCCTGCGGGATGATGCCGATCACCTCGCCGCCGGCGGCCATGGCGGCCTCGGCCACCTCGCGCATCAGCCCCACCCCGCCGCCGCCGAACACCAGGGTCCAGCCGCGCGCGGCGATGGCGGCGCCGACCTCGCGCGCGCCGCGCACGTACTTGGGGTCGCGGCCCGGCTTGGCGCCGCAGAACACGCATACCGTCTTGTGTTCGCTCATGGCCAATGTCGCTCGATCAGGAACGTCCCACGTCAGCCGTGCTCGGCGCGCGACTCGCGCGCCAGCAGCGCCAGCACCGCGTCGCGCGGGCGCAGCGAACCGGAGAGCACGGCCACCACCGCCGCCACGATCGGCATCTCGACGCCGAGCTCGCGCGCCAGCGCGTCGGCCGCCGCGGCGCACGGCACGCCCTCGGCCACGTGGCCGAGCCGCGCCACGATCTCCGACAGCGCCTCGCCGCCGGCCAGCGCCAGGCCGACCCGGCGGTTGCGTGACAGATCGCCGGTGCAGGTGAGCACCAGGTCGCCCAGGCCGGCCAGGCCCATGAAGGTCTCGCCGCGGGCGCCGAGGGCCGCGCCCAGGCGTGCGGTCTCGGCCAGCCCGCGCGTGATCAGGGCAGCGCGCGCGTTGTGGCCCAGCGCCAGGCCGTCGCAGATGCCGGCGGCGATGGCCATCACGTTCTTCAGCGCACCGCCGAGCTCCACCCCGACGACGTCGTCGCTGCGGTAGATGCGCGCCGGCCCGTGATGGAAGGCCTCGATGGCCGCGGCCTTGAGCGCGGCGTCGGCCGAGGCGACGGTGAGCGCCACCGGCAGTGCGGCGGCCACCTCCTGCGCGAAGCTCGGGCCCGAGAGCACGCCGGTGGCGCGGCCATGCAGCTCCTCGCCGGCCACCTGATGCGGCAGGCGGCCGGTGCCGGCCTCGATGCCCTTGCACAGCCACACCACGCCCGCGGTCGCGGGCAGGCGCGCATCGAGCGCGCGCAGGGTCGGACGCAGCCCGGCCACGGCGGTGCCGATCACGGCCAGCGAGGGTGCCTGTGCGAGCCACTCGCAGGCTTCGTCGAGGCGGTGCGTGAACGCGACCGTGGCCGGCAGCTCGACCCCGGGCAGGTAGCGCTCGTTGCGGCGTTCGCGGCGCAGCGCCTCGACCAGCGCGGGATCGCGTGCCCACAGCATGACCGGGTGGCGCGCGGCCGTGTGGCGCGCCAGTGCGCTGCCCCAGGCGCCAGCTCCGAAGATCGCGACGCGCATGCGTGCCTGCGGGGATGGGCGCGGCTGCGGCCCGGCGCCTGCGGCCTCAGCGGCCCCAGGTTTCGGCGGCGGCGACGTAGCCGATGCTGCCGTCGCGATGGCGCACGTGCAGCCAGCCGGCGGGCGCGCCGGCGTCGACCACCTCGAGCAGCACGCCGCGCTCGACCTGGGCGATCAGCTCGCCGTTGGCCTGGGGCGTGCGCCGCAGGGCGGCCAGCGTGCCGGCGACCACGTGTTGCGCCGGCCCGAGATCGCCGCGCTCGATCCACAGCACGTCGCCGCTGAGGTCGCGCACCTTGACCCACTTGTTGATGACCGCGACCTGCTCGAGCGGCGTGCCGCGCACCACGATGAACAGCTTGCGCGCACGCTCGGAGGGCGCGTCGTAGAGCACCGCCGCGGCGTTGGCCACCTCGAAATAGCGGGCCGCCGGGGCGGCCGCCTGGGCCAGCGCCGGCGGCGCGGGCGCCAGCATCGCCAAGGCGACGGCCGCCGCAGCGAGCACCCCCGCGCGCACGCGCGCAGGTGGCACGCACACGGCGAGCAAATCCGTCGCCAATTGCATCAGGCGATGTGCACGCGCGGGTTCGACCATGACCTGCCTCCGATAGTGGCCGTTCAGAACGTGTGAAGGAACCGTAGCGAGCGGCCCGAGGTCGCGCCGAGAAGCGCAGCCGTACGAGGGCCTGTTCACCCTGCGATCGACCCCGCGCCGGGGCCTGGCGAGCCGCCAAACGAGACGCCGGCGACGCGCGTGGCGGTGCCACGCAAGGAGCCGGCAACGAAGTGTGGCGACTCGCCAGGCCCCGGCCCGAAGGGTGAACAGGCCCTAGTGTACGGCGAGCATCGCAGGCGCGAGATCGGGCCGCGCAGTAGGTTCATTCATACGTTCAGTGGACGCCCGGCACGATGATGCCCGAATCCTTCTTGCCGGCGTCGGCCTGCGCCTGCGCGAGGCGCTGCTGGTAGAGCGCCTCGAAGTTGATCTCGGCCAGGTGGATGGGCGGAAAGCCGCTGCGCTGGACGGTATCGGCGATGTTCGAGCGCAGGTAGGGATAGACGATGTTCGGGCACACCACGTTGAGCAGCAGCGGCATCTGCTCGGCCGGCACGTTGCGCACCTCGAAGATGCCGCCCTGCTTGGCCTCCACCAGGAAGGCGGTCTTGTCGCCGACCTTGGTGGTCACCGTGACCGTGACGGTGGCTTCGTAGATTCCTTCGGCCAGCTGCTCGCTGCCGACGTCCATCTGCACCTCGACGCTGGGCTGCGCGGTTTCGAGGAAGATGCGCGGCGCATTGGGGATCTCGAGCGAGAGATCCTTCAGGTAGATGCGCTGGATGGCGAATACGGGGGCTTGCGCCTGGTCGCTCATGTGGGTGCCTCGGTGGATGCAGGGCCGGCCGCCGGCCGGTGGGGTGGATGGGCGTCGGGAAGCAGCTCAGGCGCGCAGCAGCGGCAACAGGCCGCCGTCGCGGTCGAGCGCGTCGAGGTCGTCGAAGCCGCCGATGTGGCGCTCGCCGATGTAGATCTGTGGCACGGTGCGCCGGCCGGTACGCGCGATCATCGCCTCGCGCTGGCCCGGCTCGAGGTCGACGCGGATCTCCTCGATGCGCTCGACGCCGCGCGCCCTGAGCAGCTGCTCGGCACGCTCGCACCAGGGGCAGGTGGCGGTGCGGTACATCAATACGTGTGCGGTCATGGATGGACCCGGAATCACTTGACGACCGGCAGCCCGGCCTGACGCCAGGACTGCAGGCCGCCGTCGAGGTTGAAGACGTCCGTGCGGCCGGCCTTGCGCAGGACGCCCGCGGCCCGGCTCGAGCGCGCGCCGCTGGCGCAGCAGATGATCACCGGCTTGCCGGCGGGCAGCTCGCCCAGGCGCTTGTCCAGCTCGGCGGCCGGGATGTTGCGCGCGTTGGGCAGGTGGCCGCCGGAGAATTCCTGCGGCGTGCGCACGTCGAGCACCAGCGCGCCGGCGTCGTTGATCAGCCGCGTGGCCTTCAGCGTGTCGAGCGAGGGGCCGGCGGTGCCGCGCACCACCAGCGGCCACGCCAGCATCGCGCCCGAGACCAGTGCGATGGCGATCAGGACGATGTTCTGGATGACGAAGTCCAAGGGTACGGTCCGTGGCGGAAACCCGAAATTATAGAATAGTCGCTTTTCGGGAGCGTGCCGCGACATGGCCTTCAAGCTCGTGCTGCTGCGCCACGGCGAAAGCCAGTGGAATCTGGAGAACCGGTTCACCGGCTGGACCGACGTCGACCTCACCGAGACCGGGCGCGCCGAGGCGCAGCGGGCCGGACGCCTGCTCAAGGCCGAGGGGTTCGATTTCGACCTCGCCTTCACCTCGGTGCTCAAGCGCGCCATCCGCACGCTGTGGAGCGTGCTCGACGAGATGGACCGGATGTGGATCCCGGTGGTGCCCGACTGGCGCCTGAACGAGCGCCACTACGGCGCCCTGCAGGGGCTGAACAAGGCCGAGACGGCGGCGCGCTTCGGCGACCAGCAGGTGCTGGCGTGGCGGCGTGCCTACGCGATCGCCCCGGATCCGCTGCCGGCGGGCGATCCGCGCGGTGCCGAGGGCGACCCGCGCTACGCCGGCCTGTCCCCGGAGCAGATCCCGCGTACCGAGTGCCTGAAGGACACCGTCGCACGCGTGGTGCCGTACTGGAACGAGGCCATCGCGCCGGCCGTGCGCGCCGGCAAGCGGGTCATCGTCGCCGCCCACGGCAACTCGCTGCGCGCCCTGGTCAAGCACCTCGACGGGATCTCCGACGAGGCGATCGTGAACCTGAACATCCCGACCGGCCGCCCGCTGGTGTACGAGCTCGACGACGCGCTGCGGCCGCTGCGCCATGCCTACCTCGGCGACCAGGCCGAGATCGAGGCAGCGGCAGCGGCGGTCGCCGCCCAGGGCAAAAGCCGGGCATAAGCCCGCCGCGCGGGCATCGGCCCCGGGGGTGTTCACCCCCTTTCCCCCTGGTCGCGGTTTATACTGCCCGGCAAGCCAGACGGTGTGTCGCGTGGCATCTTCTTTTGCCGGCCGTTCTGACCTGCAGGATCGGCCATGAAGGGCAAGCTCAAACCCCTGGGTCTCGTCACCGCCGGCGCCGTCGCCGGCATCCTCGTCAGCATCGGGCTGAGCGCGGTCGCGCAGCGCGAGCCGCGCGCCACCCTGCCGCTGGACGAGCTGCGCCAGTTCACCGACGTGTTCGGGGCGATCAAGGCCAACTACGTCGAGCCGGTGGAAGACCGCAAGCTGATCACCGGGGCGATCGACGGCATGCTCTCGGGGCTCGATCCGCACTCGGCCTATCTCGACGCCGACGCCTTCCGCGAGCTGCAGGTGGGCACCCAGGGCGAGTTCGGCGGCCTGGGCATCGAGGTGGGCACCGAGGACGGCTTCGTGAAGGTGGTCTCGCCGATCGAGGACACGCCCGCGGCGCGCGCCGGCGTCAAGGCCGGCGACCTCATCGTGCGCATCGACGACCGCCCGACCAAGGGCATGTCGCTCAACGACGCGGTCAAGCTGATGCGCGGCAAGCCCAAGACGCCGATCACGCTCACCATCGCGCGCAAGGGCGAGAACCAGCCGATCGTGATGCAGATCGTGCGCGACGTGATCAAGGTCCAGTCGGTCAAGTCCAAGGTGCTCGAGCCGGGCATCGGCTACGTGCGCATCACGCAGTTCCAGGAACACACCGTGGAGAACCTGGTCAAGGCGCTCGACGGGCTGGCCAAACAGCAGGCGCTCAAGAGCCTGGTGCTCGACCTGCGCAACGACCCCGGCGGCCTGCTGCACGGGGCGGTCGGCGTATCGGCCGTGTTCCTGGCGCCGCAGGCCACCGTGGTGACCACCGACGGGCGCACCGAAGACGCGCGCCGCAAGTACATCGCCAGCCCCGAGGACTACCTGCGCGGCACGCGCGAGGACATCCTCGCGCGCCTGCCGGCCTCGGTGAAGACGGTGCCCATGGTGGTGCTGGTGAACGCCGGCTCGGCCTCGGCCTCGGAGATCGTGGCCGGCGCCCTGCAGGACCACAAGCGCGCGGTGCTCATCGGCACGCAGACCTTCGGCAAGGGCTCGGTGCAGTCGATCCTGCCGCTGTCGAACACCACCGCCATCAAGCTGACCACGGCGCGCTACTACACGCCCAACGGGCGCTCGATCCAGGCCAAGGGCATCACGCCCGACTACCTCGTCGAGGAAACACCGGAGGGCGACCTGAGCGCGTTCCGCGTGCGCGAGGCCGACCTGACCCGGCACCTGACCAACGACAAGGACAAGGAAGGCAAGGAGTTCCGCTCGCTGCTGCCCAAGCCCACCGACGCGACGGCCAAGCCCGAGGAGCGCAAGCCGGTCGAGTTCGGCTCGGCCGACGACTACCAGCTGCAGCAGGCGATGAACTACCTCAAGGGCCAGCCGGTGATGGTCGCCAAGGCCAAGGACGAGTCGGCGCCGGGCGCCACCCCGGACAACGCGACGCAGGCCCGCTGAGCCGGCGGGCGCGCACAATGGGGCCGCGCGCTGCGCGGCCCTTTTTCCATCCGGCGGCGGCCCCGGCCGCACCGGCGAGGCGATGAACGACGAACAGCTGCTGCGCTACAGCCGCCACATCCTGCTCGAAGATATCGGCATCGAGGCGCAGCAGCGCATGCTCGAGGCTACCGCGCTGATCGTCGGCGCCGGCGGGCTGGGCTCGCCGGCGGCGCTGTATCTGGCGGCCTCCGGCATCGGACGCATCCTGCTGGCCGACGACGACCGGGTCGACCTCACCAACCTGCAGCGCCAGATCCTGCATCGCCAGGACCGGGTCGGCGAGGCCAAGGCCGAATCGGGGCGGCGCACGATGCTCGAGCTCAACCCGGGCATCGAGGTCGAGGCGATCGTGCGCCGGCTCGAGGACGAGGCGATGCGCGAGACGGTCGCGCGTGCCGACGTGGTGCTCGATTGCTGCGACAACTTCGCCACCCGCCAGGCGGTCAACCGCGCCTGCTTCGCGCTGGGCGTGCCGCTGGTCTCGGGGGCGGCGATCCGCTTCGACGGGCAGGTCGCGGTCTACGACCCGCGCCGCGACGATTCGCCGTGCTACCACTGCCTGTTCCCCGAGGGCCAGGGCATGGAGGAGGTGCGCTGCGCCACCATGGGGGTGTTCGCGCCGCTCACCGGCATCGTCGGCACCGTGCAGGCGGCCGAGGCGCTCAAGCTCGCCGGCGGCTTCGGCGTGCCCGCCGTCGGACGTCTGCTGATGATCGACGCACGCACCATGGAGTGGCACGCGGTGAAGGTGCCGCGCGATCCGCAGTGCCCGGTGTGCAGCACCCGCCCGGGGCCGGCGTACGGCAACCGCCCGCCGGCGGGGGGCGCCCGATGAGCGGCAGTCCGGGCGATGCCGCGGCGCTGGAGATCCTGCGCCGCACCTTCGGCTACGAGGCGTTCCGCGGGCCGCAGGCGGCGATCGTCGCGCACCTGGCCGGCGGCGGCGACGCGCAGGTGCTGATGCCCACCGGCGGCGGCAAGTCGCTGTGCTTCCAGATCCCCGCCATGCTGCGCCCCGGCACCGGCATCGTGGTCTCGCCGCTCATCGCGCTGATGCAGGACCAGGTCGATGCGCTGCGCGAGCTGGGCGTGCGCGCGGCGTTCCTCAACTCCTCGCTCTCCGGGCGCCAGGCCGCAGCAGTGGAGCGCGCACTGCTGGCGGGCGAGCTCGATCTCCTTTACGTGGCGCCCGAGCGGCTGCTCACGCCGCGCTGCCTCGAGCTGCTCGAGCGCGTGCCGCTGGCGCTGTTCGCCATCGACGAGGCGCACTGCGTCTCGCAGTGGGGGCACGACTTCCGCCCCGAATACCTGCAGCTGACGGTGCTGCACGAGCGCTGGCCCGATGTGCCGCGGGTGGCGCTCACCGCCACCGCCGACGCGCTCACGCGGCGCGAGATCGTCGAGCGACTGGCCCTGCAGTCGGCCCGCGAGTTCGTCTCCAGCTTCGACCGGCCGAACATCCGCTACCGCATCGTCGAGAAGCTCGACGCGCGCCGCCAGCTGCTCGCCTTCATCCGCGACGGCCACGCCGGCGAGGCCGGCATCGTCTATTGCGCCTCGCGCGCGAAGGTCGACGAGACCGCGCAGTGGCTCAGCGACCAGGGCGTCCCCGCCCTGCCCTACCACGCCGGCATGGACGCGGCCACGCGCAGCGCGCACCAGTCGCGCTTCCTGCGCGAGGACGGCCTGGTGATGGTGGCGACGATCGCCTTCGGCATGGGCATCGACAAGCCCGACGTGCGCTTCGTGGCGCACCTCGACATGCCCAAGAGCGTCGAGGGCTACTACCAGGAGACCGGCCGCGCCGGCCGCGACGGGGAGCCGGCCGAGGCCTGGATGGCCTACGGCCTGGCCGACGTGGTGCAGCAGCGCCGCCTGATCGAGCAGTCGGAGGCCGACGAGGCCTACAAGCGCGTGTCCACCGGCAAGCTCGACGCCATGCTCGGGCTGGCCGAGACCATCGACTGCCGCCGCGTGAGGCTGCTCGCGTACTTCGGCGAAGCGAGCACGTCGTGCGGCAACTGCGACAACTGCCTCGAGCCGCCGCAGCCCTGGGACGCCACCGAGGCGGCGCGCAAGCTGCTGTCGTGCATCTACCGGGTGCGCCAGGCCGCCGGTTTCGGCTTCGGCGCGCAGCACATCATCGCCGTGCTGCGCGGCCAGGCCAGCGCGCGGGTGCGCCAGTACGGCCACGAATCGCTGAGCACCTTCGGCATCGGCGCCGACCTGAGCGAGGCCGAATGGCGGGCGGTGCTGCGCCAGCTCATCGCGCAGGACCTGGTCGCCGTCGATCACGCGCGCCACCAGGTGCTGGTGCTCACCGAAGCCAGCCGCGAGGTGCTGCGCGGCGCGCGCACCATCGGCATGCGCCGGCCGGCCGCCGTGGTGAAGTCGCGCCCGGGCCGCGGCGCCCGCGGCGGCCTGCGCGGCGCGACGACGCCGGGCAGCCCCGCGCCGGACGGCGCGGAGCGCCCTGACGCCGAGGCGGCCCGGCTCTTCGAGCGCCTGCGCGAATGGCGGCGCGCTGCCGCCAGCGAGCGCGGCGTGCCGCCCTACGTGATCTTCCACGACGCCACGCTGCGCGCGATCGCCGAGCGCCGCCCCGCCTCGCTCGAGGCGCTGGGCACCATCGGCGGGATCGGGGCGAAGAAGCTCGAAGCGCATGGCGAGGCCCTGATCGCGCTTATCCTGTCGCAAGCGGGCGGGGCCGGGGAGACCGGGTCGGCCGCGCACGACGCCATGGAGGAAGCCCAGTGACGCTGCCGGAGTCGAATCGAGCCCGCGTGAGCACCCGCCGCCGATTCCTCGCCGCGGCCGCTGCCGCGACGCTCGCCCCCGCCGGCGGGGCATGGGCGCAGCCTGCGCCGGCCGCGCCGCTGCGCAAGCCCATCCCCTCGAGCGGCGAGCCGCTCACGGTGATCGGGATCGGCACCGCGCGCCGCTACGAGCGCACACCGGACGAGGCCGGGATGGCGGTGCTGCGCGACACCCTGCGCCGCTTCGCGGCCGCCGGCGGGCAGGTCGTCGATACCGCGCCCTCCTACGGCGACGCCGAGAGCGTGCTGGGCGCGCTGATCGAGTCGGCCGGCCTGCGCGATGCCCTGTTCCTCGCCACCAAGGTGGGCGCCGAGGGGCGCGAGGCTGGGCGCGCGCAGATCGAGCGCTCCTTCGAGCGCCTGCGCACCGCCAGGATCGACCTGATCGCCGTGCACAACCTGCGCGACGTCGCCACCCAGCTGCACACCCTGCGCGAGCTCAAGCAGGCCGGCCGCATCCGCTACCTCGGCATCACCACCTCGTTCGATGCCCAGTACGCCGAGTTCGAGCGGGTGATGGCGCGCGAGACGCTCGACTTCATCCAGGTCGACTACGCGCTGGACAACCGCGCGGCCGCCGAGCGCATCCTGCCGCTGGCGCGTGAGCGCGGCATGGCGGCGATGATCAACCTGCCGTTCGGCCGCGGGCGGCTGTTCCGCGCCGTGCAGGGCAAGGCCCTGCCGGAATGGGCGGCCGAGTTCGACTGCCGCAGCTGGGCGCAGTTCTTCCTCAAGTACATCGTCGCGCACCCGGCGGTGACCTGTGCCATCCCCGGCACCGCCACACCGGAATACGCCGCGGACAACATCGGCGCTGCCGCCGGGCGGCTGCCCGACGCCGCGGCGCGCAAGCGGATGGAGGCCTTCGTCGATGCCCTCTGAACCGGTGGCGCGCGCGCCGCCGGTTCGCGACGGCCTGGCCCTGCGGCTGATGAGCCGGCTGTGCGCGGTGCAGCCCGACGAGCTCGCGCTGCTCGGCTGGTCATGGCTGCTGGTGTTCTCGCTGATGTCGGCCTACTACGTCATCCGGCCGATCCGCGACGAGATGGGCGTGCAGGGCGGCGTCGAGAACCTGCAGTGGCTGTTCACCGCCACGCTGCTGGCGATGCTGGCGCTCAACCCGGCCTTCGCCGCACTGGTGCGGCGCATGCCGCGCCGGCGCTTCATCTCCGTCACCTACCTGTTCTTCGCCGCCAACCTGCTCGCCTTCGTGGCGGCGTTCACGCTCGCCTCCCCGGCGCAGCAGGTCTGGGTCGGACGGGCATTCTTCGTCTGGACCTCGGTCTTCAACCTGTTCGTGGTGTCGGTGTTCTGGGCGCTCATGGTCGACGTGTTCGATCCCGCCCAGGGCAAGCGCCTGTTCGGCTTCCTCGCGGCGGGAGCGACCGTCGGCGCGATCGTCGGCTCGAGCATCACCGCCTCGCTGGTCGAGGGCGTCGGCACCACCCGGCTGCTGTTCGCCTCGATCGCGCTGCTGGGCGTGGCGGTCGCCTGCGTGCATCGCCTCGCGGGCCTGTCGACGGCGCTGGCGCGGCACGGCGGCGCGCCGCACGACAGCGGCACGGGCGGAGGCGGTGCCGCGGCAACAGGCGGCAGCGCGGGTGCGGGCAGTACGGGCGGAGGCGGCAACGGCACGCCGATCGGCGGCAGCGTCTGGGCAGGCCTCACGCACGCGGTGCGCTCGCCCTACCTGATCGGCATCTGCGCCTACATGCTGCTGTTCTCGATCACCTCGACCCTGCTGTACTTCGAGCAGGCCGGCATCGCCAGCCAGCATTTCGCCGACCGCGCGGCGCGCACCCGCTTCTTCGCCTCGATCGATCTCGCGGTCAATGCGGCCACCCTCCTGGTGCAGCTCTTCGTGACCGCCCGCGTGCTGCGCCGCTACGGCGTGGCCGTCACCGCGTCGGTGCTGCCGGTGCTCTCGGCGATCGGCTTCGCGGCGCTGGCGATCGCCCCCACCGTCACGGTCCTGGTGCTCGCCCAGGTGAGCCGGCGCGTGGGCAACTTCGGCCTGGCCAGGCCGACCCGCGAGCTGCTGTTCACGGTCCTCTCGCGCGAGGACAAGTACAAGGCGAAGAACGCCATCGACACGGTGGTCTACCGCACCGGCGACCAGGTCGGCAGCTGGTCGTATGCCCTGCTCGGCTCGGCCGGCCTGGGCATGACGGTCATCGCGCTGCTGGCGGTCGCCATCTCGCTCGCGTGGCTGGCCGACAGCTTCTGGCTCGGCCGGCGCCAGGAGGCGATGGCCCGCGGCGACGCCGCGCACCGGGAACACGCGCAGCAACCGTAGCGGGCGGCCCGTGGCCGCGCGGCAGATCCTTCCGCGTGCCCGGTGGCGTATCTGGCCGAACCGTCTGCGACGCACGACGAGATCCCTCCGTGCGCCCGGACTTGGCGCACGGCGCCGATCGGGGCACGATGGCGGCATGGCCACCCCCGCTCCGGATGCGCACGACGCGCACCGCGCCCGCTGCTTCGACGTCTGCAACGGCGATGCCGACGGCCTGTGCGCAGTGGTGCAGTGGCGCCTGCACCAGCCGGCCGAGGCGACTCTCGTCACCGGCCTCAAGCGCGAGATCGAGCTGCTCGAACGCGTGCCTGCGCACGCCGGCGACGAGGTGCTGGTGTGCGACCTGTCGATGCAGCGCAACCGCGCGGCGCTGCTGCAGCTGCTCGAGCGCGGCGCGCGGGTGCGCTACTTCGACCACCACACGGCGGACGAAGTGCCGTCCCATCCGCTGCTCGAGGCGCACATCGACCTCGCCAGCGGCGTGTGCACCAGCGTGCTGGTCGATCGCCACCTGGGCGGACGCTTCAGGGCCTGGGCGGTGGTCGGCGCGTTCGGCGACAACCTGCGCGAGACGGCCCGGCAACTGGCGGCCGGAATGGGGCTGCCCGACGGAGCCTGCGAGCGACTGCGCACGCTCGGCGAAGCGATCAACTACAACGCCTACGGCGACGACGAAAGCGACGTGCTCATCGCGCCCGCGCGCCTGTACCCGCTGCTGGCGCGCTACCGCGACCCGCTGGAGTTCCTCGAGCGCGAGCCGGTCGCGGCCGAGATCGCCGCGCGGCGCCGGGCCGACCTGGCGCAGGGGCTGCAGCAGCGCCCGTACTGGGAAGGCGCGGCCGGGGCCGTCTACCTGCTGCCGGACGAGCCCTGGAGCCGGCGGGTGATCGGCAGCCTCGCCAACGAGCTGGCGTTCGCGCAGCCGCGGCGTGCGCACGCAGTGGCCAGGCGCGCCGGCGACGGCCATCTCGCCGTCAGCGTGCGCGCGCCGATCGAGGCGCCGGGCGGCGCCGCGCCGCTGTGCCGGCGTTTCGGCGGAGCGGGACGCGCGGCCGCCGGCGGCATCGATCGCCTGGCCGAAAGCGAGCTCGAGCGCTTCGTGCGCGAGTTCGCCGCCGCGCCCTGGGGCGAGAACGTATGAGGGGGCTGCTGCGCGCCCCGATCTCGCGCCTGCGATGCTCGCCCCCGGCATGACCTCGGGACGCTCACCACGGTTCCTTCACACGTGGTTTCGCCATCCTTCTAGGGAGGGCGGGCGCCCCCTGCGGACGGCCGGGCGGAGGCGCTTGCTGGGGCGTCCATCTCGCGGCGATGTTGCGGGAACCGGGAAAGCGCCGGCAGGCTGGCGACGATGGCCGCCGCGTCGACGCCGTAGAGATCGGCGAGCGCCTCCGGCGTCGCCACCTCGGCCGGCGCGCCGAGGCCGGCGAGCCGGCCCGGCGCCAGGAGCGCGATGCGGTCGGCGACGCGCAGCGCGTGCTCCGGCTGGTGCGTGGACATGAGCACGGCGATACCGCGCCCGCGCAGCCGGCCGACGTGGTCGAGGACGCGGATCTGGTTGCCGAAGTCTAGGCTTGCCGTCGGTTCGTCCATGACCAGCAGCGCCGGCTCCTGCGCCAGCGCGCGGGCGATCAGCGCGAGCTGCCGCTCGCCGCCGCTGATCTCGGTGTAGACGCGCGTGCGCAGGTGGTCGACGCCGAGCGCCGCCAGGCAGTCGGCGGCGATCTCGCGGTCGTGCCGCGACGGCGCGGCGAAGCGCTCGATGCGCGCGGCGCGGCCCATCAGCACGATGTCCTCGACGGTGAACGGAAAGAGGCCGGCGTGCGCCTGCGGCACGTAGCCGACCTTGCGCGCGAAAGCGGCACGCGACCAGTCGGCGGCCGGCTCGCCGAGCACGCGCACTTCGCCTGCGAGCGGCGGCAGGAGGCCGAGCAGGGTCTTGAACAGCGTCGTCTTGCCGCTGCCGTTCGGGCCGAGCAGGCAGAGCGCCTCGCCGTGCCCGATGCCGAGCGAGATGCCGGCGCCGACGCGGCGGCCGGGGTAGCCGATGGCGAGATCGCAGGCCTCGACGACGCAGTCCGCCGCCTGCGGCACGGCCGCGGCGGCGCTCACGACGTCCTTCCGACGCGCGCCAGCAGCCACAGGAAGAACGGCGCGCCGACCACGGCGGTGAGGATGCCGAGCGGCAGCTCGATCGGCGCCACGATGCGCGCCAGCGTGTCGGTGGCCACCAGGAAGCCGGCGCCGAGCAGCAGCGAGGCCGGCAGCAGGCGCGAGAAGTCCGGACCGACGAGCAGCCGCGCGACGTGCGGCACGACCAGCCCGATCCAGCCGACGATGCCGGCGAGCGACACGGCGGCGGCGGTGGACAGCGTGGCCGCGGCGACGAGGACGAGGCGCAGGCGGCCGACGTCGACGCCGAGCGCCGCCGCCTCCTCGTCGGCGAGGCTGAGCAGATTGATGCGCCAGCGCAGGAGCGCCATCGGCAGCAACCCGGCGAGCATCGCCGGCGCCGTCGCTGCGAGATCGCTCGGCCTCACCTGGTTGAGGCCGCCGAGCAGCCAGAAGGTGATCGTCGGCAACTGCGTGTACGGGTCGGAAATGATCTTGACCAGCGAGATGCCGGCGCCGAGCAGCGCGCCGAGCGCGACGCCGGCGAGCACCAGGACCAGCACCGGGTCGTGCCGCTGCACCAGCGAGGCGATGCGCCAGACCACGGCGACGGCGAGGAGGCCGCCGACGAAGGCGACGCCCTGCACGAAGGCGAGCGGCAGGCCGAGATAGATGCCGAGCGTCGCGCCCAGCCCGGCGCCGGCCGAGACGCCGAGGATGTCCGGCGACACCAGCGGGTTGCGGAACATGCCCTGGTAGGCGGCGCCGGCTGCGGCGAGCACGGCGCCGACGACGATGCCGGCGGCGACGCGCGGCAGGCGGATGTTCCAGACCACGGTGTCCACCGCTGCAGGCAGGCCGGAGCCGGCGCCGAGAAGGCGGCCGGCGAGCGAGCGCAGCAGGTCGCCCGGCGCCACCGGGAACTTGCCGACGGCGAAGGCGGCGACGAGCACCGCTGCCAGCGCGGCCGAGGCGGCCAGCCAGGCGGCGGCGGGACGGAGCGCCGACGCGCTCATCGGGCGGCGCTCCGGTCGCGGCGCGCGCGCCTCCTCGGCGAGGGCGGCGCGCATCCCTCGGGCGGCCGGACGCGCATGCTCATGCATTGCCGCCGAGCAGCGCGTCGAGCGCCGCCGCACCCGGTTCGACGCCGTAGAACAGCCGGTAGAAGTCGGCCGTGGCCGCGCGCAGGGACGCCGCGTCGTCGGCGCGACCGGGGTGGAGCAGCGTCAGCAGCCAGCGCACGCCGATCAGCCGGTTCACGCTCGGCGGCACGTCGAGCCAGCCGAAGGGGCGGGTCGGCGCCAGATACACGCGGCGCGCACGCACGGCTTCCAGCGGACGCCACAGCGGGTCGTCGAGCACGCGCCGGGCGAGCTCGCGGTCCTGCGTGACGATCACCTCCGGGTTCCACGCCAGCACCTGTTCGAGCGAGATCTTGGCGATGCCGCCGCGGCCGGCCTCGGCGGCGACGTTGCGGCCGCCGGCGAAGTCGATCGTCTCCATGTTGATCGAGCCGGCCAGCCCGGTTTCCAGCCCGCCGGCGCCGCGCGCGTAGTAGACGCGCGGACGCTTCTCCGGCGGCACCGCCGCGCGCACGCGCTCGGACAGCGCGATGGTTTTCTCGGCCCAGGCGGCGAGCCGCTCGCCGCGCGCAGCGACGCCGAGCAGGCGGCCGACCTCGCGCAACTGCGCCGGGTGATCGGCCAACTGCCCGTGCACCAGCACGCACGGCAGCCCGGTCTGCTCGGCCACGCGCTGCATGGCGGAGATGTAGGTGGCGTCGACGGTGCCGACGTCGAGGATGAGATCGGGCTGCAGTTGCAGCAGGGTTTCGTTCGACATCGTGCTGCCGCGTCCGGCGAGCCGTCCGACCTGGGGCAGCTCGCGCACCGCCGGCGGCAGCCAGGCGCGTGCCTCGGCGGAAACGTTCCACGGCCAGCCGAGCAGCTTTTCCGGCGCGAGCACGGCGAGCAGCGCACTCGCCGGCGCGCCGCCGACGAAGACGCGGCGGATGTCGGCCGGCGCCGGCAGGCGGCCGAAGGCGGCGGCGATGGTGCTGTTCGCCGCATCCTCGCCGGCGCGGGCGCCGGCGGCGAGTAGCGGCAGCAGCGGGGCCGCGCCCAGGGCGCCGAGCAGGGTGCGGCGCTTCATCGGTTTCCGGACGGTGCGGCGCTTGCGGTCCGTTCTTTCATGGCGGCCGGGCGGTGGGGGGGATCGGTGCGGCGGCTCCGCTTGCTCAGTCCGCGAGCCTGCGCACCTCGATCGTCTTCAGCCACTTCACGTAGCGCGAGGCGAGGCTGGCGTCCTTCGCCGAGAGCAGGGCGATGCGCCCCTCGTCGTCGGCGAGCGGCTGTCCGTTCTTCTCGAAGAAGACCAGCGCGCCGTCGCCGATGGGCGAGGCGAACAGCTCGCTCCACGAGAAGACGACCCGGTAGCCGTCGGTGGCCCTGGCGACGATGACCGTCTTCTTGAGGTCGAAATGGCTGCCGAAGGTGACCGTGGCCTTTTCCAGGATGTCCCGCAGCAGGACGCCCGTGAAGCTCGACACGCGGCGGTCGGCCTTCGCCCGCTCGCCGGCCGGCGCCGGCTCGATGCTGCGCGCCGGAAATTCGCGCAGCGCAGCGACGTCGAGCCTGAGCGGATGGGCGACCTGGCCGGAAACCTCCAAGCCGTCGCTGCGGAACTGCTCCGCGTCGACGATTTCGCTGCTCACGCCGAGGATCCAGCGCGCCAGCTGGCGCGCGTCTTCCGGCGCCACGCCGTCGTTCGGCGGCATGAACGGCAGGCGGGCCTTGCCTTCCTTCTGCCAGCCCATACCGTCCGGGCCGGTGCCGGCGACGATGTGCCGGGCGAGAACGGCCTCGGCGTCGGCCCGGCCGGCATAGCGGACGGCCACCTCGCGGAAGGCCGGACCGATCCGCTGCTCGGCGCCGCGATGGCAGACGAGGCAGCCGCCGTCCCGCGCCAGCGCCATGCCGTTCGCGGCCGCAGCCGCCGGCCCGGTGGCCAGCGCCGCGATGGCAGCGAGACCGGCGAGCGCGGCGCTGGCCGGTCGTCGATGGATGCGCATTGCCGCCCGCCCCGTCAGAAGGTGTAGGAAGCGCTGGCGTACCACATGCGGCCGGGCTGCGGGTAGCCGTTGGCGAGCTCGTAGTTCCTGTCGGTGGCGTTGTTGACGCCGGCTTCCAGGGTCATTGCCTTCATCGGCCGATAGGCGACCTTCGCGTTCAGCGTGGTGTAGTTGCCGAGCTTGACGGTGTTCGATACCCAGCGGTCGCTGCTGTTCTCGACGAAGGCGACCAGATCGACGGCGCCGACCGGACGGTACACGGCGTGCACCGTCACCTTGCGCTTCGGCACGTCGGTGACCTTCGTTCCCGGATCGCTGACGTTCTCCGGATCGAGCTGCGTGTAGTTGCCGCCGAGCTCGAGCGACGGCGACACCTGCGCGCGCAGGCCGAGTTCGATGCCCGGGTAGCGCACCTTGCCGACGTTGCGCTGCTGGCAGACGTTGGTGCCGGCGGTGCAGGAGAGGTTCGGGTCGGGATACCAGGTCTGGATCTTGTCCTTGACCTCGCTGTAGAACAGCGCGGCTTCCGCCTTCGCGTTCCGCCACGGCGTGCCCTGGTAGCCGATCTCGTAGTTGACGGACTTTTCCGGCTGCAGCGCAGGGTTCTCGACGTACCTGCCGAAGGCCGTGTTGTAGCGGTCGGCCAGCGACGGCAGGCGGGTCTTCCTGGCTACTGTGGCGTAGAAGCGCGCCTGCGACGACCAGTCGTAGAACAGGCCGACCTGGGCGTCGTTGGCCGACTTCTCGCCCGGCAGCGTCAGGCCGGGCGCGGGGGCGTCGGACTTGTAGATCTCGTTGGGCTTCAGCCAATGACGGCCGGCGCCCAGTGAAATCAGCAGGTCGGGACGGATCTGGTAGTTGTTCTCGACCGCATACGAGACCAACGTGTCCTTCATCCGGTCGAACTTGGCGGGCGTGCCCGAGTAGTCGTTCTTGTCGTGAACGTCCTGCTTGTAGAAGGCGAAGAGGCGCAGGATGTTGTCCTTGATGCGCGTCGATTCCAGCTCGACCGAGCCGCCGTCGGTCTTGTCGTTGTAGATGCTGGCACCGGTGCCGGTGGTCTGCGTGAACGACGCGTTCGTGTACATGTCGATCGCGTTGTCGAAGGTGTCGTGGTACAGACGGACCTTGAACGTCTCCTTGTCGCCGAGCGCGGTGCGCGTATTCAGGTAGATGCTTTCCTTGTTCCAGTAGGGCCAGCGCCAGAATTGCGCGTTCTGGATGGTCGAGGTCGGCTGGCCCTTCTCGCCTTCCTGCTTGATGTAGCTGAGCGCATATTCGTCGGTGGCGTTCGGCGTCAGGCCGATCTTGAAGGAGGCCTTCTGGTCCTTGCGGTAGGAGTTGTTGCGATGGCCGCCATCCTCGAACTGGTTCGGCCTGAAATCGGAGGACATGCGGAACCAGTCGCTCTCCAGGTACGACACGCCGCCCTGGAGGTACCACAGGCCCTGGTTCGTGCCGACGTTGACCTGCGCCTGGCGCTCGTTGCCCTCGCCGAAGCCGACCCTGACGTCGCCTTCGAAGGCCTTCACCGGCTTGCGCGTGACGAGATTGATCACGCCGGACATCGCATTCGGGCCGTAGGCCATCGAGGTGAAGCCCTTGGCCACCTGGATGGCCGCCAGATCGGCGGTGGTGAAGCGGTTCATGTCCACCGCGCCGTCGAACGGGATGTATACCGGGATGCCGTCGATGTACAGGCCGACCTTGGTGGTTTCGAAGCCGCGGATGGAGACCCGCCGCTCGTTCTTCTGGCCGTGGGAAATCACGATGCCGGAGAGCAGGTTCAATGCGTCGGCGATGTTGTCACGGTTGAACTGCTGCATGTCCTTGCGGGTGACCACGGAGGCCACCTGATCCTCGCCGATCTCGCCGAGCTGCGGGCGCGTCGTCGTGACCGTGACGGTGCCCAGCTCGAACGGGCGGACGCTGGACGCTTCCTGCGCCGATGCGAGGGCGGGAAGGAAGGCGGCGAGGACGGCCAGCGCCGGCAGGCTCGGCCGGTACGGCGGCGACGGGGGTAGTGCGGATTGCTTCATCGGTTCCCTCTCTGGTCTCGATATATTTATATAGATATAACGGTGCCCAAGAAAAAGCCGAAGCGAGCCGGCCGGGGCGCTCGCGTATCGGCATCGGCTGGTATTAGATACCCGAAATGTTCTCACGGATATAACGCAGATCAAAAAAACGGGCGGCCTCCGGTTGCCGGAGGCCGGTTTCGCTTCTGTTTCTCGAGAGTCACCGTGTCCGACGTCGTCCGGAAGCGGGCAGTGCGCCGATCAGCGGCCGAAGCGCCCCGTAGACCTGGGGCGGAAGCCGCCGACGCCGCCGGGCCGTGCGGCCTGGGCCGGCTGCCGCGCCGGGCGGGCGGCCGGCTCGGGGGATGCAGGCACGCGCGCCGGCGGTGCGGACGGCGCCCGTGCCGGGGATGCGGATGACGCACGCGCAGACGGAGCATGCTGCGCGGGCCGCGGCGCAGCCGCCGGACCCGGGCCGCGCACACCGCCGCTGCGTGGCCCTGTACCGGCGCCGCGCGGCGCATCGGTGCGCATCGGGCGACGCGGCGCACGCCGCGGGCGGTCGTCCACTTCGGGCTCGTTGCGCGCGTTCGGGTCGAGCTCGAAGCCGGCGATGGTCTCGCGCGGCAGCTGCCGCCTGGTCAGCCGCTCGATGTCGCGCAGCAGGCCGTTCTCGTCGGGCGACACCAGCGACACGGCCTCGCCCTCGGCGCCTGCGCGGCCGGTACGGCCGATGCGGTGCACGTAGTCTTCCGGCACGTTGGGCAGCTCGAAGTTGACGACATGCGGCAACTCGACGATGTCGAGGCCGCGCGCCGCGATGTCGGTGGCCACCAGCACCTGCAGGCTGCCCGACTTGAACTCGGCCAGCGCGCGCGTGCGGGCGTTCTGGCTCTTGTTGCCGTGGATCGCGAGCGACGGAATGCCGTCCTTCGTCAGTTGCTCGGCCAGCCGGTTGGCGCCGTGCTTGGTGCGCGTGAACACCAGTACCTGAAACCAGTTGCGCTCACGGATCAGGTGCGAGAGCAGCTCGCGCTTGCGCGCCTTGTCCACTGCCAGCACACGCTGCGCCACGCCTTCGGCGGCGGCGTTGCGGCGCGCCACCTCGATCAGCTCGGGCTTGTTCAGCAGGCCGTCGGCCAGCGCCTTGATCTCGTCGGAGAACGTCGCCGAGAACAGCAGGTTCTGCCGCTGGGCCGGCAGCAGCTTCAGCACGCGACGGATGTCGTGGATGAAGCCCATGTCGAGCATGCGATCGGCCTCGTCGAGCACCAGCACCTCGACGCCGGAGAGATCGACGGTGCGCTGGCCGGCATGGTCGAGCAGACGGCCGGGCGTCGCGACCAGGATGTCGACGCCCCGGCGCAGGCGCTCGATCTGCGGGTTGATGTTGACGCCGCCGAACACGACGGTCGACGAGAGCTTCACGTACTTGCCGTACGCGACGACGCTCTCCTCGACCTGGGCGGCGAGCTCACGCGTCGGCGTCAGGATCAGCGCGCGGATGGGCCGCCGGCCGCCGGCCGCGGGCTTGCGCGCGGGCGTCGTCGAGAGCCGCTGCAGGATGGGCAGCACGAAGCCGGCGGTCTTGCCGGTACCGGTCTGCGCGCCGGCCAGCAGGTCGCCGCCGGACAGCACGGCAGGGATCGCTTTCGCCTGGATCGGGGTGGGGGAATCGTAGCCGCGTTCGGTCACGGCACGGAGGATGGCTTCGGACAAGCCGAGGGAAGCAAAGGACATGGGACTCCAGCGACATCGGCCTCGGTCGGCGGCAGCGCACTCGGGCGGCCGCGTTGGCGACGCCAGTCGCGGGCAGACGAATCGGGTTGCGGAACGGATACCGGCGGATGCCGGGAAGATGCGACGCGGAGACTGGCTATCGACGTCGCCCTGCGGCATCACCCTCGATGCCGCATTGCACCATGATACGTGAATTCCGCCGTACGTGCAGGCTGCGTTCAGCCCGACTCGAAAACGCGCCGGATGATCGCGAATGTCACCAGCGCCATGACCAGCAGGAGGGCGAAGAAGATCAGCCCGCGCTGCTCGAAACGGCGCCCGGCCCGGCGCTCCATCGCGTCGAGGATGCGATCGGCGACGAAATACAGCACGATCGCGACGATCGTGAAATAGACGGCACTCACGCGCGCCAGCCTAACACGAACGAGCGGGACGAAAAAAACGGCCCGGACGTTGCCGACCGGGCCGAATCCACCAGAGGAGGAGGTGGAGGAGACAGGCAACACTCTACCCGCTTCATTGCTGCAATGCAACATGAGTGTCATGAGCGGCGGCGAGCGGCCTGCCGGACGGCAGGACGAAAAGACCGAGACGGCAGGACCGGGCGCGCAACGCCCGGGGGGCGATCAGGCGATCAGGAACGGCGCCTGCTGCTCGAACAGCTCGGCGGGCGAGCGGCGGAAGCCGCTCTTGGCGAAACGCAGCCAGCGCCCCAGCACGTAGGCCAGCACGATGCCGGCGCGCGCGGCCGGGTCGGTGTCCTGCGGCAGGTGGCCCTGGGCGATGGTGAGGCGGAACGACTGCTTGAGCGAGGCCTCGATGCGGTCGATCAGCTGGTTGATGCGGTCCTGCAGGCGATCGTCCTCGGTGACCAGTGCGTCGCCGATCAGCACGCGCGTCATGCCCGGGTTCTTGTCGGCGAACGACAACAGCATCGCCACGATGTCGCGCAGCTGGCGCAGGCCGTCGTCGTGCTGCGAGGTGATGCGGTTGATCAGGCCGAAGATGGTCGATTCGATGAACTCGATCAGGCCCTCGAACATCTGTGCCTTGCTGGCGAAGTGGCGGTACAGCGCGGCCTCCGACACCTGCAGCCGCCCGGCCAGCGCGGCGGTGGTCACGCGATCGCCGCCCGGCTCCTGCAGCATAGCCGCCAGCGTCTGGAGGATCTGCAACCGACGCTCACCGGGCTTCGGACGTGCCGGCCTGGGGGCGGGCACTGTCTGGTCGTGCACGGACGTCGCCTGATCGTTCATGTCGGGAGGGTCACGGATCGAAGGGCCTTGCGCGGCAGGTGCGCGACCGATTGTACTTGAACGTCGATTCGCTTCGATGCTCCGGCGCGCGTACGGCGCGCCGGATGGAACGGACGGTGGCTGATGCCGGTGACCAGCACCGTGCGCAGCCCGACCCGGCGCGCCGCCGCGAGGTTGACCGGCGTATCCTCGACCAGCACGCAGCGCGCCGCGGGCACGCGCAGCCGCGCCACGAGCCGGCGCAGCATCGGGCGCGAAGGCTTGGGCTGCCAGCGGCCCGCGAACGACATCGCCTCGATCGACACGATCGAATCGATCCGCGCCGCGATGCCCAGGGCGCGCACCACGCGCGAGGCGTAGTGCAGCGGCGAGTTGGTCACCACGATGCGCCGCCCCGGCAGGCGGCGCAGCGCGTCGGCCAGCCGGTGATCGCGGCGCACGATGCGCTCGAGGTCCGGGAACGGATGCGTCTCGCGCAGGAAGTGGTGCGGATCGATGCCGTGATGGCGCACCAGCCCGAGCAGCGTCGCGCCGTAGCGCTGCCAATAGTGCGCGCGCAGCGCGCCGGCTTCGCGCTCGTCGAGCGACAGCTCGCGCGCCACGTACGCCGTCATCGCGCGGTTGATGCGCGGGAACACCACCGGCATCGCGTCGTGCAGGGTGTTGTCCAGATCGAGCAGCCAGACCGGCGTCATGGGCCCTCGCGCCTTTCGTGGGGCCCGCTGCCCGCCCCGCCCCGGGAGCGCGGCATGCGAAGGGCGCAAGGGCCCATGACGCCGCTGCGGCTGCTCGCGCGCCGATCAGTGGCTGCGGATCATCGTGCCGACGCCATGGTCGGTCATGATTTCCAGCAGCAGGCAGTGATCGATGCGCCCGTCGACGATGTGCACCGAGTTCACGCCGGCCTTGGCCGCCTCGAGCGCCGACGAAATCTTCGGCAGCATGCCGCCCGAGATCGTCCCGTCGGCGAACAGCTCGTCGATCTGGCGCGCGCTCAGCCCGGTGAGCAGCCTGCCGCTCTTGTCGAGCACGCCGGGCGTATTGGTGAGCAGCACCAGCTTCTCGGCCTTGAGCACCTCGGCCACCTTGCCCGCCACCACGTCGGCATTGATGTTGTAGGTCTCGCCTTCGCCGCCCGAGCCGATGGGCGCGATCACCGGAATGAAGCCGTTGGCGGTCAGGGTCTGGATGATGCCGGGGTCGATCTGCTCGATCTCGCCGACCTGCCCGATGTCGATCTGCTCGTCGGGCTTGTCCTTCGAGGTGATGCGCATGCGCCGCGCGCGGATCAGCCCGCCGTCCTGCCCGGTGAGCCCCACGGCCCGCCCGCCGGCCATGTTGATCAGCTCGACGATCTCCTTGTTGACCTGGCCGGCGAGCACCATCTCGACGATGTCCATGGTGTCGGCGTCGGTCACGCGCATGCCCTGCACGAACTCGCCCTTCTTGCCGACGCGCGCCAGCAGCTGCTCGATCTGCGGACCGCCGCCGTGCACCACCACCGGGTTCAGGCCCACCAGCTTCAGCAGCACCACGTCGCGCGCGAAGCTCTGCTTGAGCGTGTCGTCGGTCATCGCATTGCCGCCGTACTTCACCACCACGATCTTGCCGTGGAAGCGGCGGATGTAGGGCATCGCTTCGGCGAGGATCGCGGCCTTCAGCGAGGGGGGAATCGGCGAGCCGGGATCGGCGGGGGCGGCGCTCATGGGGTTCCTCGGGTAGCCGGAAATTCTAACCGAGCGGCGCGGCGGGCGCGCATCGGCGCGACGCCGGCGTTAGGATGCGTCGCATGCAGGCGCAGCCTTCGCGGCCCTCCCCCGACCCCGCCTCCGGCGCGCGGCCGCGGCGCATCCTTTCGATCGACGGCGGCGGCATCCGCGACCTCATCCCGATCGAGTTCCTGTGCCGGCTCGAGGCGCGCCTGGCCGAGCGCACCGGCCGCGCCGACACGGTCCTGGCCGATCATTTCGACCTGGTGGCGGGCACCAGCGGCGGCGCCCTGGTGGCCTCGGCGATCGTGCTCGGCAAGCCGATGCAGGAGACGAAGGCATTCGTGCTGGCCCACGCCGGCACCATGTTCAAGCCGGCCAGCTGGCGCCGGCGCCTGCGCTACTGGTACGACAAGGAGCAGCTCGAAAGCGGCATCAAGGCTTTCCTGGGTCCGGACACGACCCTGGGTTCGGAGCGGCTGCGCACCGGCGTGATGCTGGTGCTGCGCAACGCGTCGACCGACTCGCCGTGGGTGGTGTCGAACAACCCGCTGGCCAGGTTCAACGCGAGGGAGCTCGACGACTGCAACCTGAAGCTCGAGCTGTGGCGGCTGGCGCGCGCGAGCGCGGCCGCCCCGGTGTTCTTCGCGCCCGAAGAAGTCGTCCTCGGGCGCGACCCGCCCAAGCGCTTCGTGTTCGTGGACGGCGGCCTCACCGGCTTCAACAATCCGGCCTTCAAGGCCTTCCTCTACGCGACCACCGAGCCCTACCGGCTGAGCTGGCCCGCGGGCGAAGCCCTGCTCACCGTGGTCTCGGTCGGCACCGGCTACCCCAGGCGCGAGGATCCCGGACTGCGCCCGCACCGGATGTCGCTGCTGTGGAACCTGCGCGAGGTGCCGCACGCGCTGATCCTGGCCAGCGATCGCGAGCAGGACCTGCTGTGCCGCACCTTCGGCCGCTGCAGGCGCGGCGAGCCGATCGACCTCGAGGTCGGCGACCTGCGCCAGGGGCGCACCGCCGTGGCCGAAAAGCTCTTCACCTACTTCCGCATCAATGCGCACCTCACCGCGGAGGGGCTGGCCGGGCTCGGATGTGCCGGGCTAGACCCGCAGGCCCTCGCCAGGCTGGACGCGGTGGCGCACCGCGAGGACTTCCTGCGCATCGGCGCGGCGCTGGCCGAACGCCACATCGATGCCGAGCTGCTCGACTACGTCGCGCCGCCCGAGGCCACGCCTCCGACGTCGCTTCCGTCGCCATCGCCATCGCCATCGCCATCGAGCAGATCGTAGGTCTGCGCGAACAGCGCGGCGGCGACGATGCCGTAGTCGCCCGGTCCGTACTGCAGCAGCCAGTCGCCCGGCCGGCCGTGCAGCGCATCGCCGGCCCAGCCCACGCGCACGCGGAACGGCCGGGCCATGCAGCGCGCCCAGACCACCAGCGGGCGCCGGCGATAGCGTCCGGGGCTGCCCGCGACCGTCGGTGGAATCGGCTCGTAGGCGGCATCGAAGCGCACCCGCCCGATCGGCCAGCGTTCGCCGGCGATGCCGGTCAGCAGCGCATCGCCGCCGCGAAAGCGCACCGGCCCCTCGAGGGTCTGCACGACGCCGGGGCGCGCGGCGAACTCCACGGCCACCGGCAGCGGACGCTTGCGCGCGCGCCGGGCGTAGGCGTCGCGCGCGAGGTCGCAGCCGGTCAGGTCGCTCACCTTCCCGCGCTCCCGGCCTGCGGCGGGCGCGGCGCCGCCTGCCGGCGCTCCTCACGCAGACAGGCCGGGATGGCCTGGATGATCTCGCGATCGAAGCGCTTCTGCTCTTCGCTCAGGGCATCGAAGGCGACCAGCGTCCGGTTCAGGCGCAGGTAGGCCTTCTGGGTCAGCGCCTCGGCGCCGTCGTAGGGCAGTCCGCTGGGCGGCGCCGGCGCCGCGGCGCCGGGCTCCGGCAGGGGCAGCCAGCCCCCGAGCAGGCGTTCGGCCAGGAAGCGCCGGTGCTCGATGCGCATCAGCCGCTGCAGGGTCGGCGGGTGCGCCAGCGCCTCGTCCAGCAGGGGCTGCGTACCCGGATCGGCGGCCTCCAGGCGCACGGTGTCGCGCGACAGGCCGAGCAGGGCGAGCTTCACCTCGATGTGGTCGGCGCTGCAGCGGCTGGACCAGCGCAGGTCGTCGGTCTGCGCGGTCCAGCCGGCCTCGGCCGCCCTGCGCTGGTCCGGCGTGGCCGCACCGGGGTCGCCGGCGACGTAGGCGAGATGGACGATCCTGGCCAGCGCGTCGCGCCGCTCGCCGGGATAGGCCTCGCCGGCGACGAAGCACTCGGAAAGCGCATCGAAGCGCCGCACCGAGGGCGCCACTGCGCCGCCCTCGCCCAGGCACGCCACCACCTCGGCGGCCGGATGCCCGAGCGCCGCGCAGACGTCCTGCACCGCCTGCACGCGCTGCAGCGCGGCGCGGGTCGCCAGCTCGTGCCCGGCCGTCACGTACACCTTCGAGAACGGCGCCTCGTGCTGCAGCTCAAGCCACTGGCGCGGGGCGAGCTGCGCCGGATCCGCGTCGAGGGCGACGATCTGCGCCAGCGGCAGCAGGCCCGCGAGCAGCGGGTCGCCCGGCCTGCCGTCCCTTGCCGCGTTGGCGGGGTCGAGCGCCGGATGGCGGCGATGCAGCGCCGCCATCCGCGCGCTCGCATCGGGGCCGATCCAGGTCACGCGCAGGCAGTGCGCCGGATCCTCGTGGACCACGCAATGCAGGGCGGCGTGCACCAGCAGCGCCGGCGCGAGATCGCTCGTGCCCACGATGCACAGGTGCGGCGCCCGGGCCGCTGCCTGTCCGTCGGGGGCGAGCGTCGGATAGGGAGGCGGATGAGCCTGCAGCAGGCGCCGCGCCGCCCGGCGCGGCAGGTCGAAGTATTCGATGCGCGCCAGGCCCGGCCGCGGGCGCCACAGCTCGGCGCTGGCGTGCGCCAGCGCCGGCTCGCGCACGCTGACGATGATCGTCGCCTCGCCGCGGGCACCGATGCGTTCGCGCATCGCGATCACCCGCCGCGCGATCGCAATGTTGCGCAGGTCGTCGCCGGCGAGCACCCACACCTTGCGCGCCGCGCCCGCGTTGACCGCGTTCAGGTAGTCCGGGGACTGCGCATCGCCGCGTATCACGTAGCCCGGCGTGCGGGTGGCGCGCAGCCTGCGCTCGAGCGGCGTATCGGCCGCGGGGTCCAGGCCGACCACGGGCGCTTCGTCGCGGCCGGCTGCGCCGGCCGGGTCCGTACCGCCGCCGCCACGTCCTGCGTCGTGCCCGGCACTGCGCCCCGCGCCGCGCTGGGCGACGATCGCGGCGGCCGTCTCGCCGCCGCCGAGGAACAGCTCGCCGGCAGGCCGCCAGACGAGCAGGAGGAATCGCCAGCGGCGCCGGATCCGGCCCAGAAAGGCGAGCCACAGCGTCGCGGCGGTGGATGCCGGCGCCAGCACGCTGGCGAGCTGGGTGGCCGGGTTCTCGAGCTCCTTCACCGACACCGCCAGCGCGAACAGCTGTACCGCCTTGAACAGGGCATCGTGGACGTGGAAGCGATCCCACGACCAGCCGGCCTGCGCCATGAAGCCGCAGAACCCCAGCACCAGCGCGGCCAGCCCCAGGACGACGAATCCCCAGCGCCACAGCGCCGCGCGCTGGCGCGGGGTCAGCACGCGGCCTCCAGCGAGGCGGCCAGCCGGCGGTGGCAGGCGTGGCGGCGCGGAGCGGCCACGCCGTAGACGTGCCGCAGGATCGCGGCCGCGCATTCGAGCACGAAGGCAGGCGCGGGCACCTGCCCGCCGCAGGGCCGGCCGAACGGCTTGTACAGCAGTTGCAGCGGCTCCGGCCGCGCGGAGATGCCGCCCCCCTGCCCGGCGCTTTCGCCTCCCGGGGCGACGGAAGCACCGACCGCCGGCGGCCGGTAGTCGCCGTCGATGCGCGCGAAGCCGATGTGCAGGAACGGCGCCATCGACTCCTCGCCGCACTCGACGAACCAGCCCTCGGCGCTCGCGCTGTCGCGCATCATCTGCTCCTCGATGCGCGCCACCAGCAGGCGCAGCAGGCCGCGGCCGCGCAGCGCGCCGTCGAGCACGACATAGCCGCCGAACCCGCACGGCCGCAGGGCGAAGAAGCTGGCGAGCCCCGCGATGCGCGGCGCGCCCGCGGCGTGCAACGACCACAGCCGGTAGCGCCTGTCGCGCGACGGGCGCAGCGCCAGCGCTTGGCGGAACTGCCGCGCCGAGGCGACGCGGCCGGCATGCGGGATCGCGCGCCCGAGCAGGGCGAGCGTCTCGCGCAGCGCGGCGCCCGGCCCGGCGATCTCCCGGATATGGAACGGCTGCTGCGGATCACGCCCGACGTAGCGCTCCAGAGGGATGAGTGCGACCCGCCGGCGCTCGCCGAGGGCCGCGGCCATCGCGCGGAACTGCGCATTGCGCACGGGCACCGGGATGCGCATCGCCCAGCGCATGTACTCGCCCACCACCTCGAGCAGCCACGGCGCGGCGACGCTGCCCGAGCGGGGGCGGGCGAGCAGGCGCGCGATCAGCGCCAGGTTCTCCACCGGCTTCTGGCGCCGCGACAGCGCCGGCTGCACGTAGGGGAAGTCCAGCCTGGCGAACCCCCAGCGGCCCCAGATGACGGCCCGCTCGAACGGATCGAGGTTGTCGGGCGTGGCCGCGCGCCGGAACGGATCGTTCATCTCGGCGACCACGGCGAACAGCGGCCCGCGGCCGGCCGCGCGCGCATCGGCGCGCATCAGGCGGATCGTCTCCTCGAGCAGGGCGCGCCCGAGCCCGCGCCCGCGCGCCGCGGCGGTGACGAACAGGAACTCGATGACGCCCGCGTTGGGCCCGGCGAGGTAGTCGCACACCGTCGCGCCGGCGGGCGCGCCGTCGAGCTCGGCGATGACGATGTGGTAGGCGTTGCGGCCGTACCAGCCGGCGGCCTTGGCCGACAGGTAGTGCCGCATGTTGCGCAGCGACTCGCGCTCGTCCGGGTCGGGGAACTCGTGGACGTAGACCTCGCGGTAGAAGCGCGCGAGCCGCGCCAGACCCTCGGGCGTGGCCTCGATCTCGCGCATGCGCAGCGCGGGCGCCGTGCCCGGCGCGGCGACCGCCCGGGCCCGGCCGCCCGCCGACTGCCGCGTCCGCGCCAAGCCCGGCCCGCGGTGACCGGAAGAAAGGAGGAGCATGTCAGCTCGACCCGCCACGACGCTCGCCTCGCGGCTTGACGAAGTCGAAGTAGTCGGCGACCAGCTCCGGCAGGTGGCAGGACGAGAAGTAGCCCGCCAGCCCGGGCGGCCGCGTCGCCGTCTCGGTGCCGGTCGGGGGCAGGAGCACCGCGTCGGCGAAGGCCCGGTCGGGCTCGCGCGCGAGGCGCTCGTGCAGCAGCGAGACCAGCGAGGTGCCCGATGGGTAGCGCACCGGGCATCCGCAGCCGCTGTAGTCGGACGCGCTCGCCAGGTGGAAACGGATGCCGGCCTGCACGTCCGCCGCATCGAACAGCTCGGCGCGGCGCTCCCACACCTGCTGCAGCAGGGCCACCGCGTTCTGCGCCAGCACGCGCTTCTGGAAGGCCAGCGCCTCCGGGTCGGCCACGTTCGCGTGCACGAACACCGGCAGCAGCTGCTCCCACAGCCGGGCCTCGCGCACGTGCTCGCGCCGCTGCGGGGAATCGGGCCAGCGCGGCCAGGCCCTGCCTCGCAACAACCTCGGCCCGATGCCCGGCTCGTCGGCCGCCGACGCCACCAGGAAGATCATCCAGAGATAGGCCGAGAAGTAGACCCGATGATCGTTCGAGAGGCGCTCGACGGTCTCGACCTGCATCAGGATGCCGTCGCTGTCGTGCCGGAACTGCAGGCCGTCCTCGCGAAACAGGCTGGCCTGCGCGGGGGCGGCCGGGCGACGGCTCGAAGCCGGCGTGAAGTCGATCTCGTCGGCCGCCGCGAGGTCGAAATGATCGTCCGGCCGATCGGCGCCGTCGCCCTCGCCGGCCTCGCGCAGCAACCACGGCCCCCAGCGCAGGCGCCCGGTCATCTGCACCCATTTGGCGCCGCGGCCCTCGGCATCGAAGGTCGCCGTGACCGGATCGAGCAGCCCCGGCCGCCCTTCGCCCGCGCGACCGTCGCCGAGGTCGATCACCGGCAGCGAGTTGTTCTCGTCGCCGTAGCCGTACTGGAAGGCGTACACCCCGCGCCACTGCGAGCAGGTGCAGATCGGGATGCTCGGCCCCCACACCAGCCAGCAGTTCCACTGCGAAGCCTGCAGGCTCTCGAACGCGCCCGCATGCCGCCGCGGATCGGGTATCGCGTTCTGGTAGGCATTGAGCACCGGCCGCCAGTCGTCGTTGAAGCGCGACAGCAGCCCGGCCACCAGGTGCTGGGGGGCCAGGAAGCCGTACTGGACCTGGATCGCGCACAGGGTGGCCAGCCGCTCCCGGTCGTGCTCGTCGACGCCCGCCTCCATCACCGCGTCGAAGTAGCGCTTCCACAGCTCCTCGCGTTCGCGGGTGAGCGAGAAGAAGTACGAGTTCACCCTGACCGGCGTGCGCGAGAAGTCGCCCGCGGGCACGCGCCTGCGCAGCTCCTGGACCAGCCGCTGCGCGGATTCGTCCTCGATCGGCTCGCCGAGGAAGTGCCGCAGCGCCGCCGGCGCGGCGGGTTCGTCGGCCATCAGCAGCTGGAACTCGATGCAGAAGCGCACGCAGCGGAACAGCGCTTCGCCGGTGAGCCGGGTGAAGCGCGCGATGCCCTGGACCAGCCGGCGCGCCAGCGCATCGGCATCGTGCTCGCCCAGCTCCCGCAGGAGGGTGGTGGCGAGCAGGCGCACCGGGGCATCGGTCACATCCTCGTGGCGGGCCGCCTCCTGGGGTTTTGCCTCATGAGGGATCGCCTCATGGCGGTTCGCCTCGAGGCCGGCCACCTCGCGCGGCGGCGACGGGGCGAGGCGCGGCGCCTGCGCCGCGGCAGGATCCCGGGCCGGCGCGCCGGCAGGACGGCCCACGGCCCTGAGCAGGCCGCACACTTCCGTCGTCAGCTGCATGAGCACCCGGTCGCGCTCCGCGCGCTCGGCGATCTCCGACAGCGCCCTCTTGCCGCGGGGGCGCAGCTCGGCCTGGGCGAACCACTGGATCTGGCCGAGCGCGCAGGGATGCAGCAGCACCGGGACCAGGCACGCGCCTGCGGACTGCTCGCGCTCCAGCAGCCGCGGGAACTCCTGCTCCATGATGAAGTCGGAGTCGAGGAAATGCGGGCTCACCAGCAGCAGGGCGAGGTCGGCGCTGGCCAGCGCGCGCTCGATCTCGCGTCCCCACTTGTCGCCTGCGGCCAGCCGTTCCTGGTCGATGAAGATCTCGACGCTGAACTCGTTCTTCAGCAGTCTCTTCAGCCCGCGGATGTGCACGAAGACCTGATCCACGAGATCGGGATCGTCCGCGCGGTCCCTGCTGCTGTAGCTGACGAAGATGTGCCTGGCAGGTAAGTCGGACATGGGCCGGCCTTTCCGGGAGCGACGCGCAGAGTATCGCCGGAACGCCGCGCGCGGGGAACTGCCGCAGGACTCCCGGCGCTCGGAACGTGGCATCGAGGCGCCGGAACGCCGCGCACGGAACCGTTCGCATGGACCCGGGCGGCCGCCCGCGGGTATGCTCGCGAGGCACGGGCGGCCGCACAGGCGGATACCTGCCCGCCATCCCCCGACCGGCCATGAACCTGCGCCAGCTCGAATACTTCGTGCACGTCGCCGAGCTGGGCAGCTTCAGCAAGGCCGCCCTGGTGCTCGACATCGCCCAGCCGGCGCTCAGCCGCCAGGTGCGCGCGCTCGAGACCGACCTGCGCGAGACGCTGCTGCTGCGCAACGGCCGCGGGGTGCAGCTCACCGAGGCCGGCAAGCGCCTGTTCGAGCACAGCGTGGGCATCCTGCAGCGGGTGGCGCGCCTGCGCGAAGACATGGGCGCGAGCCGCGACGAGCCGGTCGGGCGCATCGTCGTGGGCCTGCCCCCGAGCATGGGGCGCCAGCTCACCATGCCGCTCATCGATGCGTTCCGGCGCGAGCTGCCGCGCGCCCGGCTGGCGATCGTCGAGGGGCTGTCGGCGCACATCGCCGAGTGGATCGTCACCGGCCGCGTCGACCTGGGGCTGCTGCACAACCCCGAGGCCGCTCCGGCGCTCGAGATCACGCCCATCCTCGACGAGGCGCTGTGCCTGGTGCAGCCGCGCGGCGCCGGCCGCTCCGGCCGCGCCACCGGCCGGCCGCTGCCGCTGCGCGAGCTGCCCGGCTTTCCGCTGATCGTGCCCGACCGCGCACACGCCATCCGCAAGCTGATCGAGACCCAGGCGATGCGCACCGGCATCCGCCTGGACATCGCCTGGGAGGTCTCCAGCGTGCCCTCGATCGTCGACCTGGTGTGCGCCGGCTACGGCCACGCCGTGCTCTCGGTCGGCGCGGTCGCCGCTTCCGGACGCGCGCGCGAGCTGACGGTGCGCGCCCTGGTGGATCCGCCCCTGAGCACCGTGCTGTGCCTGGCGGTGTCGGCGCACAAGCGCCCGACGCCGCTGGCGCGGCACGTCGCGCACCGGCTGCGCGAGCTTATCGAGGCGCTGCCGATGCCTCGCCTACCCATGCCGATCCGGCATAGCTGATATCGTCCAGCCCTGCTGAAACGATCGGGCCGGCGTGCGAGAATCAGCTATCGCGAACCGGTTCGAGACCCCTCGATGCAAACCGCCATCCCCTGCCTGTTCATGCGCGGCGGCACTTCGCGCGGCCCGTTCTTCGCCGAGTCCGACCTGCCGGCCGACACGCCCACGCGCGACCGCGTGCTGCTGGCCGTGATGGGCTCGCCCGACCGGCGCCAGATCGACGGCCTGGGCGGTGCGCACCCGCTCACCAGCAAGGTCGGCATCGTGCGGCGCAGCGCCGTGGCCGGCGTCGACCTGGACTTCCTCTTCGCCCAGTTGCAGCCCGACAAGGACACCGTCGACACCACCCCGAACTGCGGCAACATGCTCGCGGCGGTGGTCCCGTTCGCGCTCGAGACCGGCCTGGCCGCCCCGCAGGGCGACACCACCACGCTGCGCGTGCTCACGCGCAACACCGGCATGCAGTGCGACATCACCGTGCGCACGCCGGGCGGGCCCGATGGGCGGCACGTGGCCTACGAAGGCGATGCGCGCATCGACGGCGTGCCCGGCACCTCGGCGCCGATCACTATCAATTTCCTCGACACCGCGGGCTCGGTATGCGCGGGCCTGCTGCCCACCGGCCGGGTGCTCGACGAATTCGATATCGAGGGGGCCGGCCGCCTGCAGGCCACCTGCATCGACAACGGCATGCCGATGGTGATCGTGCGCGCCGCCGACCTCGGGCGCAGCGGCGCCGAGACCGTCGCCGAGCTCAACGCCGACGGCGAGCTGAAGGCGCGCCTGGAGGCGCTGCGCCTGACGGCCAGCCGCGCCATGGGGCTGGGCGACGTGAGCGACAAGAACTATCCGAAGATGTGCCTCGTCGCGCCGCCGCGCGCCGGCGGCGCCATCGCCACGCGCTGCTTCATCCCGCACGTGTGCCACGACGCGATCGGCGTGCTGGCGGCGGTCACCGTCGCCACCGCGTGCGTGCTCGAGGGCTCGGTCGCCCACGGCCTGGCGGCGGTGCCGGCGGGGCGGATGAAGACGGTGTCGGTCGAGCATCCGAGCGGGGAGTTCAGCGTCGAGCTGGAGCTCGACGCGAACGATCCGCAGAACGTCGTGCGCGCGGCGCTGCTGCGCACCGCGCGCCTCATCATGCGCGGCGAGGTCATGGTGCCCGCCTCGATCTGGAAGGGGAGCAGGCAGTGATCATCGATTGCCACGGGCACTACACCACCGCGCCGAAGGCGCTCGAAGACTGGCGCAACCGCCAGATCGCCGGCCTGAAAGACCCGGCGCAGGCGCCGAAAGCCTCGGAGCTGAGCATCGGCGACGACGAGCTGCGCGAGTCGATCGAGAAGAACCAGCTGGCGAAGATGAAGGAGCGCGGCAGCGACCTCACCATCTTCTCGCCGCGCGCGAGCTTCATGGCCCACCACATCGGCAACTTCGAGACCAGCGCCACCTGGGCGGCGATCTGCAACGAGCTGTGCCATCGCGTCAGCCGGCTCTTCCCGCAGCACTTCATCGGCGCGGCCATGCTGCCGCAGTCGCCCGGCGTCGATCCGAAGAGCTGCATCCCCGAGCTCGAGAAATGCGTGAAGGAGTACGGCTTCGTCGGCATCAACCTCAACCCCGATCCGTCGGGCGGGCACTGGACCTCGCCCCCGCTCACCGACCGCCACTGGTACCCGATCTACGAGAAGATGGTCGAGTACGACATCCCGGCGATGGTCCACGTGAGCACCAGCTGCAACCCGTGCTTCCACACCACCGGGGCGCACTACCTGAACGCCGACACCACCGCGTTCATGCAGTGCCTCACCGGCGACCTGTTCCGCGATTTCCCGACGCTGAGGTTCGTCATCCCCCATGGCGGCGGAGCCGTGCCCTACCACTGGGGACGGTTCCGCGGGCTGGCTCAGGAGCTGAAGAAGCCGATCATCGAGGAGCACCTGCTGAAGAACATCTTCTTCGACACCTGCGTCTATCATCAGCCGGGCATCGACCTGCTCACCGGCGTCGTCCCGGTCGACAACATCCTGTTCGCCAGCGAGATGATCGGCGCGGTGCGCGGCATCGACCCGCGCACCGGCCACCACTACGACGACACGAAGCGCTACATCGAGGCCTCGGCGCTGGGCGCCGAGGATCGCCGCAAGATCTACGAGGGCAACGCGCGCCGCGTCTATCCGCGCCTCGACGCCGCCCTGAAGCGCAAGGGCCTGTGAGCGCAGCCGCCCCCTTCCCGCAGGAGCCATCGTCATGTACATGAACAACCTGGGCGTGGTACGGCGCAACATCGCGCGCGCCGATCGCGCCGCCGTCGAGAAGCTGTCGCGCTTCGGCGTGGCCACCATCCACGAGGCCATGGGCCGCGTCGGCCTGGCGAAGCCCTACATGCGCCCGATCTACACCGGCGCGCACCTGTGCGGCACCGCCGTCACCGTGCTGCTGCATCCGGGCGACAACTGGATGCTGCACGTGGCGGCCGAGCAGCTGCAGGACGGCGACGTGGTGGTGGCCGCGTGCACCGCCGACTGCGAGGACGGCTTCTTCGGCGAGCTGCTGGCGACCTCCTTCCGCGCGCGCGGCGGGCGCGGCCTGGTGATCGACGGCGGCGTGCGCGACGTCAAGGACCTCACCGCCATGCAGTTCCCGGTGTTCTCGCGCGCGATCAGCGCCAAGGGCACCATCAAGGCCACCCTCGGCTCGGTCAACGTGCCGGTGGTGTGCGCCGGCGCGCAGGTGAACCCCGGCGACGTGGTGGTGGCCGACGACGACGGCGTGGTGGTGGTGCCGGCAGCGATCGCGCAGCAGGCTGCCGACGCGGCCGAGGCGCGCGAAGCCAACGAGGCGGGCAAGCGCGCCAAGCTGGCCGCCGGCGTGCTCGGGCTCGACATGTACAACATGCGCGAGCCGCTCGAGCGGGCCGGCCTGAAGTACATCGACTGAGACCATGGACATCCCCTCCGATCCCCTGCACTGGCGCATCGGCCTGGTCGGCTACGGCGAGGTCGGGCGCATCCTGGCCGAAGACCTGCGCGGGCGCGGCATCGCGCGGGTCCTGGCCTGCGACGTCAAGCTGGGCACGCCCGCCGAGGGCCCGCTGCGCGAGCACGCCGCCGCGCACGGCGTGGCGCTGGCCGCCTCGCACGCGGCGCTGGCCGCCGAAGCCGACTTCGTCGTGTCGGCGGTCACCGCCAGCCAGGCGGTGCCGGTGGCGCAGGCGTGCGCTCCCGCGCTGCGCGAAGGCGCCTGGTTCCTCGACTTCAACTCGGCCTCGCCGGGCGCCAAGCAGCGCGCCGGCGCCCTGGTCGACGCGAGCGGGGCGCGCTACGTCGAGGGCGCCGTCATGACCTCGGTGCCGCCCTACCGCATCCGCGTGCCGCTGCTGCTGGGCGGCGCGGGCGCGGCGGCGCTGCAGCCGCTGCTCGCCACGCTCGGCTTCGACGCCCACGTCGCCTCCGACCGGCTCGGCGTGGCCTCGGCCAGCAAGATGTGCCGCAGCGTGATGATCAAGGGCCTCGAGGCGATGGTCATCGAGAGCTACACCGCGGCGCGCGCCTGGGGCGTCGAAGACCAGGTGCTGGCTTCGCTCGCCGAGACCTTCCCCGGCATCGACTGGGAGCAGCAGGGCAGCTACTTCTTCCAGCGCGTGATCCAGCACGGCCGGCGTCGCGCCGAGGAAATGCGCGAGGCGGCCGAAACCGTGCGCGAGGCCGGCCTCGAGCCGTGGTCGGCCGCCGGCACCGCCGAGCGCCAGGCCTGGGTCGCCGACCTGGCCGACGCGGGCGTCTTCGGCGACAGGACGGCCGCGCGCGGCAACTGGCGCGCCGAGGCCGACCGCATCCTCGCCGCCGGCAAGGGGAAACAGGGCAAGAGGAACTGAGGGAGCGACATGCAATTCGAGATGACCCCGGGGTGGCTACCCTTCCACCCCAACCCTTCGAAGCCGCGCTTCACGGTGCCGCCCGGCGCGGTCGATGCGCACTGCCACGTCTTCGGCCCGGGCGCGCAGTTCCCCTACGCCCCCGAGCGCAAGTACACCCCCTGCGACGCCTCGAAGGCGCAGCTGTTCGCGCTGCGCGACCGGCTCGGCTTCGCGCGCAACGTGATCGTGCAGGCCACCTGCCACGGCAGCGACAACCGCGCGCTGGTCGACGCCCTCGAGCACTCCGGCGACCGCGCGCGCGGCGTGGCCACGGTGAACCGCGACATCACCGACGCCGAGCTGCAGGCGTTGCACGCCGCCGGCGTGCGCGGCACGCGCTTCAACTTCGTCAGGCGGCTGGTCGACTTCACCCCGCGCGAGGTGCTCGCCGAGATCGCGCAGCGCATCGCGCCGCTGGGCTGGCACGTGGTGGTCTATTTCGAGGCACAGGACCTCCCCGAGCTGTGGGACTTCTTCACCACCCTGCCCGCCACCGTGGTGGTCGATCACATGGGCCGCCCCGACGTGGGCAAGCCGGTCGACGGACCGGAGTTCGAGCTGTTCGTGAAGCTGATGCGCGAGCACGGCAACGTCTGGTCCAAGGTGAGCTGCCCGGAGCGCCTGAGCCGCACCGGCCCGCCTGCGCTCGACGGCGAGCGCGACCCCTACCGCGATGTGGTGCCTTTCGCGCGGCGGCTGGTCGAGACCTTCCCCGACCGCGTGCTGTGGGGTACCGACTGGCCGCACCCGAACCTGAAAGACCACATGCCCGACGACGGCCTGCTGGTCGACTACATTCCCCACATCGCCCCGACGGCCGAGCTGCAGCGCAAGCTCCTGGTGGACAACCCGATGCGGCTGTACTGGCCCGAGGCACTCTGAGGAGCGGTACCGTGGCTCTCGACAAACCCTACAAGGACGTGCCCGGCACGACCATCTTCGACGCCGACCAGTCGCGCAAGGGCTACCACCTGAACCAGTTCTGCATGTCGCTGATGAAGGCCGAGAACCGCGCCCGCTTCAAGGCGAACGAGCGCGCCTACCTCGATGAATGGCCGATGACCGAGGAGCAGAAGCAGGCGGTGCTGGCGCGCGACCTCAACCGCTGCATCGCGCTGGGCGGCAACATCTATTTCCTCGCCAAGATCGGCGCCACCGACGGCAAGAGCTTCCAGCAGATGGCCGGCAGCATGACCGGCATGAGCGAGCAGGAATACCGCGACATGATGGTGCGCGGCGGCCGCTCCATCGAAGGCAACCGCTACGCCGGAGAGAAGAAGTAATGGCCACCATCACCGCCAGCGTCTACACCTCGCACGTGCCGGCCATCGGCGCGGCCATCGATCTCGGCAAGACGCACGAGCCGTACTGGGCGCCGATGTTCGCCGGCTACGATCCCTCCAGGCGCTGGCTGAAGGAGCACATGCCCGACGTCGTGTTCCTGGTCTACAACGACCACGCCAACGCGTTCAGCCTGGATCTGATCCCGACCTTCGCCATCGGCACCGCCGCCTCGTTCGCGATCGCCGACGAAGGCTGGGGGCCGCGCCCGGTGCCGGCGGTGGCGGGCCACCCCGAGCTCGCCTCGCACATCGCGCAGTCGGTGATCCAGGACGACTTCGACCTCACCATCGTCAACCGCATGGACGTCGACCACGGCCTCACCGTGCCGCTGTCGCTGATGTGCGGGCAGCCCGAAGCGTGGCCGTTCCGGGTCATCCCCTTCGCGGTGAACGTGGTGCAGTACCCGGTCCCCTCGGGGCGGCGCTGCTTCCAGCTCGGCCAGGCCATCGCCCGCGCCGTGGCATCGTACGACGAGCCGCTCGAGGTCCAGGTGTGGGGCACCGGCGGCATGAGCCACCAGCTGCAGGGGCCGCGCGCCGGGCTGATCAACCGCGAGTTCGACAACGCCTTCCTCGACCGGCTGATCGCCGACCCCGCCGGCCTGGCGGCCATGCCGCACATCGACTACGTGCGCGAGGCCGGCTCCGAGGGCATCGAGCTGGTCATGTGGCTGATCGCGCGCGGCGCGATGGCCGACACGGCGGGCGGCAAGGCGCCCAGGGTCGCCCACCGCTTCTACCACGTACCGGCCTCGAACACCGCGGTCGGCCACCTCATCCTCGAGAATCCGCGCTGAGCGGATTCGCGCGCACGGAAAGGGAATCCTCATGAAGACGATCAGGGTGGCGCTCGCCGGCGCCGGCGCGTTCGGCATCAAGCATCTCGAAGGCCTGCGCAACATCGACGGCGTCGAGGTGGTGTCGCTGGTCGGGCGCGAGCTCGACAAGACCCGCGAGGTGGCCGAGAAGTTCGGCATCGGGCACGTCGCCACCGACCTCGCCGACAGCCTCGCGCTCGCGGAGGTCGATGCGGTGATCCTGTGCACGCCGACGCAGATGCACGCCGCGCAGGCGATGGCCTGCCTGAAGGCCGGCAAGCACGTGCAGGTGGAAATCCCCCTGGCCGACCGCCTCGCCGATGCCGAGGCAGTGGCGGCGCTGCAGAAGCAGACCGGGCTGGTGGCGATGTGCGGCCACACCCGCCGCTTCAACCCGAGCCACCAGTACCTGCACCGCAGGATCGCCGCCGGCGAGCTCGCCGTCCAGCAGATGGACGTGCAGACCTACTTCTTCCGCCGCACCAACATGAACGCGCTCGGCCAGCCGCGCAGCTGGACCGACCACCTGCTGTGGCACCACGCCGCGCACACGGTCGACCTGTTCGCGTACCAGGCCGGCGGCGAGATCGTCGCGGCCCACGCCCTGCAGGGGCCCATCCACCCGACGCTGGGCATCGCCATGGACATGTCGATCCAGCTCAAGGCGAGCACCGGCGCGATCTGCACGCTGAGCCTGTCGTTCAACAACGAAGGCCCGCTGGGCACCTTCTTCCGCTACATCTGCGACAACGGCACGTTCATCGCGCGCTACGACGATCTCTTCGACGGCAAGGAGCAGAAGATCGACGTCTCCAGAGTCGACGTCTCGATGAACGGCATCGAGCTGCAGGACCGCGAGTTCATCGCCGCGATCCGCGAGGGCCGCGAGCCCAACGCCAGCGTGGCGCAGGTGCTGCCGTGCTACCGCACGCTGCACCGCCTCGAGCAGCAGCTGGCCGCCGTTGCCTAGGAGCCGGCCGGAGTTGAAGCCGACGGACCCCTGGCCGCGCAGCGCGCCGTCCGACATGGATACCGTCCGCGCGCAGGGCGCCGTCAGCAGGCCGCGTACCGTCTGCGTGCCGCGCCGCATGCTGCTCGGGGCGGCCGCGGTCGCCGCCGCGGTCGCCGCCGCGGCCCCGCGCGCCTTCGCTCGCGGCGAGGGCTACCCGGAACGCCCGGTCACGCTGGTCGTGCCGTTCGCGCCCGGCGGCATCGCCGACCTCACCGCGCGCGTCGTCGCGCAGGCGATGGGCTCGGCGCTGGGGCAGCCCGTCGTGATCGACAACCGCCCCAGCGCGGGCGGCATCGTCGCCACCACCACGGTGGTCAACGCGGCGCCCGACGGCTACACCGCGCTGCTGCTGAGCAACGCCAACGCGATCAGCGCGAGCCTGTTCCGCAGGCTGCCGTTCGACGTGACCCGCAACCTCGCGCCGGTCTGCACCATCGGCTTCTTCGACCTCGCGCTGTGCGTGGACTCGGGCTCGCCCTGGCGCAGCCTGCGCGACCTGCTCGCCTGGGCCCGCGCCCATCCGGGCAAGCTCACCATCGGCACGATCGCCATCGGCTCGACGCAGCACCTGGCGGCCGAGCTGTTCAAGACGCGCGCCGGCATCGACGCGCTGATCGTGCCCTACCAGGCCACCCCGGCGGTGCTCACCGCGCTGCGCGGCGGCGAGATCGACCTGGCATTCGAGATCCTCGGGCCGGCGCTGCCGCAGATCGCCGGCGGCGCGGTGCGGCCGCTGGCCGTCAGCGCGTCGCGGCGCAACCGCGTGCTGCCCACCACCCCGACAGTGCAGGAAGCCGGCGTGGCGGACTACGACGTGGCCTCGTGGAACGCGCTGGCGGTGCCGGTCGGTACGCCCGCGGCGGTCATCGAGCGGCTCGAGGCCGCGATCCGCCAGGCGCTCTCCGTGCCCGCCGTGCTGCAGCGCCTGCTGGAAATGGGGGTGCGGCCGCAGGCCGGCACGCCGGCCGAGCTCGAGGCGCTGCTGGCGAGCGAGATCCGGCGCTGGCGCGAAGTGATCGTGGCTGCAAAGATCCCGCTACAGTAGATCATATCCAGGAGGACCGCGATGAAGGCAGGCAAGCGACAGATTCCCGGCACGACCATCTTCGACGGCGCGCAAGCGCGCAAGGGCTACGCGCTCAACAAGATGTGCTTCTCGTTCAACGACGCCGCCAATCGCGAGGCGTTCCTGCGCGACGAGGACGCCTACTGCGCGAAGTACGGCCTCAACCCGCAGCAGCGCGAGGCGATCCGCGCGCGCAACGTGCTGCAGCTCATCGAGGCCGGCGGCAACGCCTATTACCTGGCCAAGTTCGCCGGCATCTTCGGGCTCGACATGCAGGACATCGGCGCGCAGCAGACCGGCATGACCAAGGAACAATTCAAGGCCATGCTCGTGGCCGCCAGGGGGTAGTCGTCATGGCACGCATCATCGGGGGCATCACCACTTCGCACGTGCCGGCCATCGGCGGGGCGATCCACAAGCGCCTGCAGGACGATCCGTACTGGAAACCGTTCTTCGACGGCTATCCGCCGGTACGCCAGTGGCTGGCCCAGGCCAGGCCCGACGTGCTGGTCCTCATCTACAACGATCACGGGCTGAACTTCTTCCTCGACAAGATGCCCACCTTCGCGGTGGGCGCCGCGCCCGAATATCACAACGCCGACGAGGGCTGGGGCATCCCGACGCTGCCGCCGTTCCCGGGCGACCAGGACCTCTCCTGGCACATGATCGAATCGCTGGTGGCCGACGAGTTCGACATCGTCACCTGCCAGGAGATGCTGGTCGACCACGCCTTCACGCTGCCCATGGCGCTGCTGTGGCCCGACCAGCGCTGGCCGGTGCGCGTCGTGCCGGTGGTGATCAACACCGTGCAGGCGCCCCTGCCGTCGGCCTCGCGCTGCTTCCGCTTCGGCCAGGCGATCGGCCGCGCGATCCAGTCGTGGGAGGCCGACCAGCGCGTCCTGGTGATGGGCACCGGCGGCCTCTCGCACCAGCTCGACGGCACGCGTGCGGGCCACATCAACAAGGAGTTCGACCTGAAGTTCATGGCGAGCATGATCGACGACCCGAAGTGGGCGACGCAGTACTCCAACGAGGAGCTGGTCGAGCTCACCGGCACCCAGGGCATCGAGCTGCTGATGTGGCTGGTCGCGCGCGGCGCGCTGCCCGACAAGGTCGAGAAGCTGCATTCCAACTACCACATCCCGATCTCGAACACCGCCTCGGGGCTGATGCTGATGGAGAGCCGGGGCTGAGCGCAGCAACCTCCATGCAGGAGATGGCGGCCCGGTCGCGCCGGCTCGGCTCCGTGCGATCGCGCAGCGGGGCAAGGCGCACCCGCGCGGATCCAGCGGCGTCGATCGTGCCCGGCTTCCCCGTCAGCGGTCGAAGCTCAACTCGCCCACGAGTGCGACCACGTTGTTGATGCCCAGCTTCTCGTAGATCGTCTGGATCTGGTTGCGCACCGTTGCCGGCGAGCGATTCAGCGCGCGCGCGACGTGTTTGTGCGTAGCGCCCTGCGCGAGCAGCTTCGCGATCGCGTACTCGCGTTCCGTGAGATTGTCCACGGGTCTGCGCGCGCGTACCCGCAGGAACAGCAGCCCCTTGTCGAGCGAGCATCGCGCGACCAGGGCCTTGCCGCGAAACGGCGTGAGCCCGCGGGAGAAATGGTCGCGCAGCGGCGCCGGTAAGGCGCGGCCGTCCCAGCCGCTCCACTCGCTGCGCAACAAATACTCGAAGTCCTCGCCGGCGTGATACAGCACGCCGCGCGCGTCGGCGATCGCCAAACCCTTGTCCGCGCCATGCCGGCTCGACGACAGCCGGTCGAGATGGGTGAGCCGGTTGATCGCGAGCGACTGCATCACGTGCGGCGCGAGCAGCTCGAGGAACGCCCGCTCCCGCTCGCCGCAGTGCGCATCGGGATCGGCCCGGTACAGCGAAATCCACTGAACGAACCGCGTCTCCGGGCGCAGATCGGAGCTGATCAGCATGTTCGCGTGTCCGAACCGCTCGCACAGCGCGCGCATGCCGCTGTGCGCCCTGCCCGCGAACATCGTGGGGGAATGGAACGCGAGCGTGGCTTGCGGGGAACGCGTGCAGGCCGCCGCCGCGGCGTCCTGATGCTTGACCTCTTCGTAGAAGTCGAGCATGTCCTGCGATGAGTTGTGCAGGTGAATGCTGTGGATGTCGATGCCGACGTCCGTGTGCGTCGCCGTACCCCACATCGACGAGTCGAACGGCAGCACCGACTTGATGATCTTCAGGGCCTCGTCCTGGAATGCCATCAGCGATTGCTCGGAAGCGGCACGGTACAACGACAGAAGCACGGTACTGAATTCGTTCGGCCGCTGTGTTGCCATCGGAGCGTCTTCCCTCGCGGTTATTCGTTGCTGGCGCAATACATGGTGCATTTGCACTATTCATGCGGTGCGGTCCGCACTCTAGCGTATGGCGGCGCTGGGTTCGCTCGAATGAACCCGGTGTTTCCTCCACTCGATGCGAGAACCCATGCAATTCGAACTCAGACCGCTGGCGCTGGCTCTTTCCAGCGCCGCCTTGTTCACGATCGCGGGATGCGGCAGCGGCGGCGACGCGGCGTCCGGCGGCGGGGCACCCGGCGCGCCCGCCGGACCCGCAGCCCCCGTCGCGCCGACCCTGTCGGGCATCGCCGCTTCCGGCGCCGCCTTCACGGACGCTGTGATCACCGTCATCGACCGTACCGGCGCCACGGTCGGTACCAGCGAGCCGGTCGGCAGCAACGGCCGATACTCGGTCACGCTCGCGGCCGATGCGCAGGCGCCGTTCGTGCTGATCGCATCGCGCTCCGGCGCCCCCGGCGAGATGCAAACGATGGTCAGCGTGCTCGAGTCGGCCGAATCCACCACTGTCAACGTCACGCCGATCACCCACCTCGTCGCATCGCGGCTTTCGCCGTCCGGCGATCCGCTGAAGCTGGCCGACGCCATCGCGGCCGGGCGCTCGCAGGTGAGCGCGGCCAGCGTCGCGGCGGCCGTCACGGAGATCCGGCAGATCCTCGCGCCGGTGCTCGCCGCCACCGGCACCAGCGAAACCGACCTTCTGAAGGCCGACTTCGCCGTCGACGGCACCGGCTACGACCGGCTGCTCGATTCGATCCGCGTCGAGATCATTCCGGCCGACGCCACGAGCTCGAACATCGAGATCGGCATCCGGCAGACCGGCAGCGACGATACCACCCCGCCGCCGGCCATCCAGTTCAGCAGCGCGCAGAGCAGCGTCGCGTCGATCGTCGCGGCCAACGACATCACGGCCTCATCGGTCGGCGGCGCGCCGATTGCTTCCGAAACGCTGGTCGCCTCGGGCACGTCGGAGCTGATCGCCGCGCTGCTGCGCGGCCTGAACGCCTGCTATGCGCTGCCCACCCACGTTCGCGTGAACCTGAGCACCACGGCCGCCACGGCGGCGAACATCGTCGCGCCGGAGTGCCGCAACATCTTTGCGGGCAACGATCCGGCGAACTTCAAGAACGGGGGTGCGCGGGTCGGCGGCGGCCCGAACAAGCCGTTCCGCGGCATGTTCTTCGACGGTGGCACCGGTACCGTGTTCTCGCAAGGCAACTACGAATACACGCGCCCCAGCGACGGCCGCATCGTGGTCAGCTACCGAAACCGCAACGCCGACGGCGACGAGACCTTCGATACGTTCACGGTCCAGTCCGAGGACGGCAAGCTCAAGCTCGTCGGCAACGGATACGAGTATCCGGTCGAGGTCGTGCCGTCGCAGCAGCTGCGCCGGCACATCACGCTGGGACAGGAAGCATTCAGCTACTACAGCACCGGCTACAACCTGAGCGTCGGGAACGTGACGCAGGGCGGCGCGTCGATCCTCGACCGCGTGGAAGTCACGACGCCGCGCGGTAACGTGCTCACGCTGCGTCCGAGGCCGGGCCGCTCGCAACTGGTGCTGCAGTACAACTATCTGCCCAATCCCGCCGGTTCCACCGACGCTGTCAACGGCCTGAGCAACACGGGCGAACTGCGCCTGCGCAGCGTGTACGTCGACGCCGCGACGCCCGCGAATCCGTCGCCCCGGGCGAAGGAAAGCGCGCGCCTGTACTTCGCGAATCCGGCGAACTTCCCCGACGACGCATCGATCGAGTCGATGCGCGCGCAGAGCGTCTGGACGTTCCGCTACTACCTGGCTGCGGACCCGGCCACGCTGGCGGCCACGCAGACGTTCAGGACCCGCACGCGCCCGCTGTCGATCCGCGAGCTGCGGCACCAGGGCCTGATGGCGCTCGACGAGGCGACGCTCACGCGCCTGCGCGCCGCGTCCAATCCGCCGGGAACCGTTCCCGAAGGGCAGTCGCTGCTGCCCGCGAGCGCACCGCTCGAGCCGTTCGCCTGGACGGTGCCCGATACAGCGCTGCCGCCGACGTCGGCTTCGCTCTTCGGCCTGCTCTCCGGCACCGCCACGCCGTTCGACGATGGCGTGCGCTTCGGCTCGACAGACCGCTCGGCGCAGATCCTCTGCCCCGCGGGCGATGCGCAGTGTCACCCGACCGTGAACGGAGCCTACGCGGAGAACACGTACATGAACGGCATCTCGTTCGATTCGAGCGACGCGACCGGGCGTTCGTTCTCGATGTACTACTCGATGGTCAGGTTGAATCCCTGAGCCTGCCATCGTGGCGCCAATTCCGACCTTGCCGGGCTCGGGTCGAAACGCGCGGCGCCCCGGCCCGCAAGGGCCGGGGCGCCGCGCGTCCTACAGAATGTAGCGCGCCAGGTCCTCGCTCCTGGCCAGGGTGGACAGGCGCGCGTCGACGAACGCGGCGTCGACGGTCACGGTCTCGCCCGAGCGGCGCGAGGCGTGGAACGACACTTCCTCGAGCAGCTTCTCCATCACCGTGGAGAGGCGGCGCGCGCCGATGTTCTCGGTCTTCTCGTTCACCGCCGAGGCGATCTCGGCCAGCCGGCGCACCCCTTCGGGCGTGAACACCAGCTCGACGCGCTCGGTGGCCAGCAGCGCCTGGTACTGGCGCGTCAGGCTCGCATCGGTATCGACCAGGATGCGCACGAAATCGTCGGCCGACAGCGAAGCCAGCTCGACGCGGATCGGCAGGCGCCCCTGCAGCTCCGGGATCAGGTCGGAGGGGCGCGACAGGTGGAAAGCCCCCGAGGCGATGAACAGGATGTGATCGGTGCGTACCACGCCGTAGCGGGTGTTGACCGCCGTGCCCTCGACCAGCGGCAGCAGGTCGCGCTGCACGCCCTGGCGCGACACGTCGGCGCCGTGGACGTCGGTGCGCGAGGCGACCTTGTCGATCTCGTCGATGAACACGATGCCGTTCTGCTCGACCGCCGCGAGCGCCCTGGCCTTGATCTCGTCGTCGTTGACCAGCTTGGCGGCCTCCTCATCGGCGAGCAGCTTCATGGCCTCGCCGATGCGCAGCTTGCGCGCCTTGCGCCGCCCGGGCATGTTGGAGAACAGCGACTGGAGCTGCTGCGTCACCTCCTCCATGCCGGCCGGGCCCATGAGCTCCATCGACGGCATGGGCATCGCCAGCTCGATCTCGATCTCCTTGTCGTCGAGCTCGCCCTCGCGCAGCTTCTTGCGGAACTTCTGGCGCGTGGCCGAATCGGCCGGCTCGCCTTCGCCGCCGGCCCCGAAGCCCATGCTGCGCGGCGGCGGCAGCAGCGCATCGAGCACGCGGTCCTCGGCCGCATCGAGCGCGCGCTGCTCGACCCGCTTCTTCTCCTGCTCGCGCACCTGCTTGATCGCCATCTCGGCGAGGTCGCGGATGATGGTATCGACGTCGCGCCCGACGTAGCCCACCTCGGTGAACTTGGTCGCCTCGACCTTGATGAACGGCGCGTTGGCCAGGCGCGCCAGGCGCCGCGCGATCTCGGTCTTGCCGACGCCGGTCGGCCCGATCATCAGGATGTTCTTGGGCGTGATCTCCTGGCGCAGCGGCTCGGCCACCTGCTGGCGGCGCCAGCGGTTGCGCAGCGCGATCGCCACCGCGCGCTTGGCGGCGTCCTGCCCGACGATGTGCTTGTCGAGCTCGGAGACGATCTCTTCCGGAGTCATGGGGGTGATCACGGCCTGCGTCCGGTCATGCGCCGAGTGTCTCGACGGTGTGGTGCTGGTTGGTGTAGATGCAGATCTCGCCGGCAATCGCCAGCGACCTGCGCACGATCGCCTCGGCGTCGAGCTCGGTGTTCTCGAGCAGCGCGCGCGCAGCGGCCTGGGCATAAGGCCCGCCGCTGCCGATCGCGATCAGTCCCTGCTCGGGCTCGAGCACGTCGCCGTTGCCGGTGATGACCAGCGAGGCGTCGCGATCGGCTACCGCCAGCATCGCCTCGAGGCGGCGCAGCATGCGATCGGTGCGCCAGTCCTTGGCCAGCTCGACCGCGGCGCGCACCAGATGGCCCGAGTGCTTCTCCAGCTTGGCCTCGAAGCGCTCGAACAGGGTGAAGGCATCGGCCGTGCCGCCGGCGAAGCCGGCCAGCACGCGATCGTTGTACAGGCGGCGCACCTTGCGGGCACCCGCCTTGATCACGACGTTGCCGAGCGTGACCTGGCCGTCGCCGCCGAGCGCGACGAGCGGCCCGCGCCGTACCGAGACGATGGTCGTGCCGTGGAACTGTTCCATGAATTCAGATATGGGGACGGCAGCCGCCGGGACAAGGGCGGATGAAGACGAAGCGCCACGGACAGTGCTGCAGCACGGCAAGCCGCCCCGACGCGATGATACGAACGCGAAACCGTATCAGATTTTACGCCGGCGGATCTCGGCGAGCTCGTGGATGCCCATGACCAGCATCAGCGCGTAGACGAGGTAGTTCGGCTCGACGAACAGCACCTGCTTGCCGTTCCCGCGCAGGGTGGCGACTTCGTTGAGCAGGTCGCCGGCGGCGACGAACTCCATGCGCCGCAGCGTGCGGCAATCGACGACGATGTCGCCGCGGTCGGCCGCGTAGGCGCGCAGCGCCTGCAGCTCGGCCTGCATGCGCCCGAGCAGGTCGCCGCCCAGCACGAAGGCGCCGGCATCGTGGCTGCGCGCGGGCTCGGGGGCGGCGCCGTGCGCGGGGGCCTCTCCGGCGAGGCGGATACGCTCGCCGGCGGGCTCCCACGACGGCGGCGACACCTCGTAGGTGACGCAGTAATCGATGCTGAGGTCTTCGAAGGCCTGCTGCCGGCCGAGCACGCGCAGTGCCTGCAGGGCGAGCATCCAGCCGGCCTCGGAGGCGTCGCGGCGGCCGGTCTCGATGATGCCGCTGGCGGCCGCGTGCAGCCGCTCGGCCCCGTGCACCACCAGCGTGCAGGCGGCCGGCTTGGTGAAATGCCGGAACAGGCGCAGCAAGACCGCCGCACCGGCGGCATCGACCGCCGCGGCCGCAGAGAAATCGGCCCGCACCTCGGCGCGGGTGGCGGCGGCGCGCAGGATCGCGTCGACCTGCGCCGAGACCGATGCATCGATGCGCGCCGGGAATACCGTCGCGCCGGCCGCCGGCCCGCCCTGCGGCGCGCCCGCCGCCTGCGCTCCGGCGCGTCCGGCCAGCGGCTGCCCCGACAGCTGATCGCTCCAGCCCGGCGGCGAGGACTCGAAGCGCGCGGCATATTCGAGCGCCAGTGCCTCGAAGGCGGCGCGCTCGCCCAACGCCTGGTACAGATCGAGCAGCATCAGCCAGGCCAGTGGCTGGTAGCCCGCCAACGAGGCGTCGCCGAGCGCCTGGCGCAGCGCCTGGGCCGCCGGCTGCGGCTGGCCGTTGGAATAGAGGATGGCCGCTTCTTCGAGCACGCCGGGCAGCGACGAGGCATTGACGTCGATGGCCATGGCGCCCGCGGCATCGCCCAGCGCCACGGTCGGGGGCACGGCGGGCGATTCGGACGCCGGGGGCGCGGCGGCGGGCACACGCCCTGCCGCGGCCGGTTCCGCCGCGCCGGCTTCCGCGGCGGCGCGCGCCACGACCGCCGCGGCGATCATCTCCGATTCGATCTGGTTGATCTTCTCCTCGGTGCGCCGGGCCGCCTCGCGCTGGGCGGCGAGCGTGTCGGTGCTCGGCCCGGGACGGGAATCAGCGGTGCGTGCGAGCAGCGCCTCGCGGGAGCGGCGCGGGTCCAGCCTGTCCTTCCGGTTGAAGAGGGAGAAGACCACCGATACCCTTCGATACGTCGAGGAGACGAGTCCGCCGGACGTTGCAGCGAACGGTCCGGGGGGTGCCGGGGCAGTCTAGCACGCACCTTCCACGCCAAAATGGCGCGGCGCCGACCGCAAGTCGGGTCGAAACCGCCTGTCGTCCGGGTGCGCCAGAACGAGTGAAGCTCTTAATCCCCATAGAGCTTCTGGCGCAGCTCGCGGCGCTCCTGCGCCTCCAGCGAGAGCGTGGCGGTGGGGCGGGCGAGCAACCGGGGGATGCCGATCGGCTCGCCGGTCTCCTCACAGTAGCCGTATTCGCCGCTTTCGATGCGGGCCAGCGACTGCTGCACCTTCTTCAGCAGCTTGCGCTCGCGATCGCGCGTGCGCAGCTCGAGCGCATGCTCTTCCTCGATCGTGGCGCGGTCGGCCGGATCGGGCACGAGGACGGTCTCGCGCAGGTTCTCGGTGGTCTCGTCGGCGTTGGCGAGCAGGTCTTTCTCGATCTGCTGCAGGCGCTGCCGAAAGAACGCGAGCTGGGCCTCGTTCATGTAGTCCGAGTCGGGCATCTTCAGCAGCTCCGCCTCGGTCGGGATTCGCTTTTCCTTCGTTGCTGCCATGATGTCGCTACCGGTCATGCCAGACACTGCTCCAGACCCTTGATGAAAGTCTCCTTCGGCAGATTCCTCCCGATGAAGACCATCCGGCTCGAGCGCTTCTCTCCCGCCTGCCAGCGCCGGCCCACATCGGCGCCCATCATCATGTGCACGCCCTGGAAGACCGTCTGGCGATCGGAACCCTTCATGTAGAGCACGCCTTTATACCTCAACATGTCGGGGCCGTAAACCTGGATCAGGCCGGACAGGAAATCCTCCAGCTTGCCCGGGTCGAACGGCTTGTTGGAACGGAAGACGAACGACTGGACGGCATCGTCGTGCTCGTGCGCGTCGCTGGCGAGGAACTGCGGGTCGATCTCGAGCACGGCATTGAGGTTGAAGCCGCGGATATCGAGGATGTCGGCGATCGGCGCATCGCCGAAATGCACCGGGCGCACCGGCGCGCGCGGATTCATCCGGCCGAGCCGGGCCGTCAGGCGCTCGCGGGCGGCCTCGTCGACCAGGTCGACCTTCGAGAGCAGGATGCGATCGGCGAACCCGACCTGCTCCTGCGCCTCCTTGTGCTCGTTCAGTTGCCGCTCGCCGTGGTGGGCGTCGACCACGGTGATCACCGCATCGAGCAGGTAGTAGTCGGCAATCTCCTCGTCGACGAAGAAGGTCTGCGCCACCGGGCCCGGGTCGGCCATGCCGGTGGTCTCGATCACCACCCGCTCGAAGGCGATCTCGCCGCGGTCGCGGCGCTCCCGCAGGTCGCCGAGGATGCGCACCAGGTCGCCGCGCACGGTGCAGCAGATGCAGCCGTTGTTCATCTCGACGATCTGCTCCTCGCGATCCTGCATCAGCAGGTCGTTGTCCACCCCCTCCTCGCCGAACTCGTTCTCGATCACCGCGATGCGGTGGCCGTGCTGTTCCTTGAGGATGCGGTTGAGCAAGGTGGTCTTGCCGCTGCCGAGGAAGCCGGTGAGGATGGTCACCGGCACATGCGTGTTCGCCATCGTAGTTCCCTCACAGGGGGCCGAAGTGTACAGCGGACGCTCGCGGCAGGTCTCCATACCCCTTCGGCCGCGGCTCGCGCGGGCCGCGGCCGGCTCATCCGCCCGTGGCGCGCCGGCGCGCACGCGGGTGCGCCGCGTCGTACACCGCGGCCAGCCGCTGGAAGTCGAGCGCAGTGTAGACCTGCGTGGTGGCGATGCTGGCATGGCCGAGCAGCTCCTGCACGGCGCGCAGGTCGCCGCTGGACTGCAGCAGGTGGCTCGCGAAGGAGTGGCGCAGCACGTGCGGGTGCACGTCGACCGGCACGCCGCGCGCGATGGCCAGCCGCTTCAGCCGCACCTGCACGGTGCGGTTGGCCAGCCGCCGCCCCTGGCCGCTCAGGAACAGGGCGCGCTCATCGGCGCCGGGGTGCACCACGCTCCAGGCCGCGCGCGCCGCCAGCCAGCGCTGCAGCGCCGCCAGCGCCGCGCGCCCGATCGGCACCGTGCGCGTGCGCCCGCCCTTGCCGCGCACCGTGAGCTGCGCCTCGGCCAGGTCGATCCAGCCGGTGGAGGCGGGCGCGGGCGCGTCGAAGTGGCGCATGTCGAGCGAGGTGAGCTCCGACAGGCGCAGGCCGGACGAGTAGAGCAGCTCGAGCATGGCCTGGTCGCGCAGCGCCTCGAAGTCCTCCCCGGCCGGCCCTTCGGCGAACCGCACCGCCACGTCGGGGGCGAGCGCCTTGGGCAGGCGACGCGGTGCGCGCGGCGCGCGCACCGCGCGCGCCGGGTTGATGCTCACGCGCCTGGCCTCGGCGAGCCAGTCGAAGAACCCGCGCCACGCCGAGAGCCGGCGTGCGAGCGAACGCGCGGACAGCCCGGCGCGCGCGCCGGCGGCGACCCAGCGGCGCACCTCGTGCTCGGTGACGCGCGCCCAGTCGGGCTCGGCCATTGCCTGCGCAGCCGTGCCCGTGCCGCCACCGGAGCCCGAGCCCGAGCCCGAGCCCGAGCCGGCAGCGGGAATCGAAGCCGCATCGGCGCCGGCGAGCCGCGCCAGCTCGCGCAGGTCGAGCCGGTAGCTGGCGATGGTGCGTTCGGAGCAGCCGCGCTCGCTGCGCAGCCTGCCCAGGTAGCGCTCGACGCAGTCGTCGTTCGCCACCACGCGGAGCCTATTCGACCAAGCGCGACAGCGCCGCGCTGGCGGTGTCGCCGATGCGCTCGAGGAAGGCCGTGCCCATGCCGCTGGCGAAGCGATCGGGGTCCGCCGAGCCGAGCACGATCAGCCCGTAGGCGTTCGGGTCGACGCCCTTGCGCAGCGGCAAGAGAGCGATCGAGCGCGTGTCGGCCCCGCCCTCGGGCAGCCAGGTGGCCGCCTGGAAGTCGGAGTTGCGGCCGCAGAACGGCTGCTTCATGCTGTTGGCCAGGGTGATGACGTCCACCGGCACCGGCCGGGCGCATTCGAGGCCGGAGTAGGCATCGCGCAGGCCCCAGATGCGCATCGCCACCTGGGGCACCGAGAAGATGCCGTGCAGCCCGTCGACGACGATGTCGGGCAGCTGCGCCGGCTCGGTCGCCAGCAGCAGCTGGCGCGTCCAGCGCTGCAGCTTCTTGGCGATGGCGTCGTTCTCCTCGCCGATGCGCAGCAGCTCGGCCAGCCGCAACTCGTGGGCGCGCAGCTTCTCGCGCAGCACCTCGAGCTGGCGCTCCTGCAGCGAGATGGCGCGCCCGCCGTGCGGATGCGGCACGGTGATGGTGGCCAGGAGATCCAGGTGAGACTGGAAGAAATGGGGGTTGTCGCGCAGGTATTGCGCGACGTCGTCGGCGTGGGGGTCGCTGTCGCTCATTCAGGATCCGTGAGGGGGGCGACGGGGAGGTCGATCTCTCCGTCGAAGACCGTTTCGGCCGGGCCGGTCATGCGGACGTTGCCGCCGTCCCAGCGGATGCTCAGGCGTCCGCCGCGGGTGTGCACGTCGACGCTCGCGTCGAGCAGCCCGCGGCGGATGCCGGTGACCACGGCCGCGCACGCGCCGGTGCCGCAGGCCAGCGTCTCGCCGGCGCCGCGCTCCCACACGCGCAGGCGCGCCTGCGAGCGCTCGAGCACCTGCAGATAGCCGGCGTTGACGCGGCGCGGGAAGCGCGCGCAGCGCTCGATGAGCGGGCCTTCCGTGGCCACCGGGGCGGCGTCGACGTCGTCGACCACCTGCACCGCGTGCGGGTTACCCATCGATACCACCGAGATCCAGCGCAGCGCGCCGGCGATCTCGAGCGGCCACAGGGTGTCGTCGCCGAGCGTGCGCGCGGCCAGCCCGCTGGCATCGAAGGGGATCGCGGCCGGATCGAAGGCCGGCGGACCCATGTCGACGCTCACCCGGCCGTCGTCCTCGAGGGCGGGCTCGATGATGCCGGACATCGTCTCGACGCGCAGGGCGCGCCGCTCGCTGAGGCCCTGGTCGTGCACGAAGCGCACGAAGCAGCGCGCGCCGTTGCCGCACTGCTCGACCTCGCCGCCGTCGGCATTGAAGATGCGATAGCGGAAATCGACGCCGGCGCCACGCGCCGGCTCCACCAGCAGGATCTGGTCGGCACCGATGCCGAGGTGGCGATCGGCGAGCCGGCGCCACTGCGCCGGCTCCAGCTGCACCGTCTGGCGCACGCCGTCGACGACCACGAAGTCGTTGCCGGCGCCGTGCATCTTGGTGAAGCGCAGTCTCATGCGGCGGATTATCGCCGATACGGACTCGGCTCGCCGGGCGGGCGGGTCTTGAAGCGGCGGTGGCTCCACAGGTATTGCGCCGGCATCTCGAGCACGCGCGCCTCGATGAACGCGTTCATCCGGCGCGTGGCCGCCTCCAGATCGTCGCCGGGAAAACCCTCCCAGGCCGGATAGAAGCGCGCCACGTAGCCGTCGTCGGTCATGCGCGTGACGCAGGGCACGACCGCGGCCGCCGTCATGCGCGCCAAGCGCGCCATCGAGGTCACAGTGGCGGCCGGCACGCCGAAGAACGGCACGAACAGCGCGTCGCGCGCGCCGAGGTCCATGTCGGGCAGGAAATAGAAGGGCAGCCCCTCGCGGATGGCCCTGACCGCCGGGCGCAGGCCATCGGTACGCAGCAGCATCCGCGCGTCGAAGCGCAGGCGGCCGTGCGTCATCGCCTCGGTGAGCGCGCGGCTCTTCTGCGCGGCGTACATCGATGCCCCGGGCGACTCGAGCAGGCAGCGGATGCCGCCGGCGTCGATCCCGACGAAGTGCGGCGCGAGCACGATCAGCGGGCGGCCGCGGTGCGCCTGGAAGTGCTCGATGCCCTCGATGCGGCACAGGCGCCGGATGCGCTCGGGAGGGCCGTACCAGAAGATGAAGCGCTCGAAGAAGCTGCGCACGAAACAGCGGAAATGCCGGCGCTCGACCGCGCGCCGCTGCGCCTCGCTCCACTGCGGGAAGCACAGGCGCAGGTTGATGCGCGTGATGCGCCGGCGCGGCACGGCGAGCAGCCAGGCGAGTGCGCCGGCGCCCTCGCCGAGGCGCCGCAGCACCGGGTAGGGCAGCCGCGCCAGCGTGCGCAGCAGCAGCAGCGCCGCGCGAATCAGCGGCTCGCCGCTCATTGCGGGGCCTGCGCCGCGGCACGCGGGCGCTTGTAGCGGTTGTAGCTCCACAGGTATTGCGCCGGGTAGCGGCGGATCAGCGCCTCCATGCGGGCGTTGATCGCCTCCGGGGTGGGCTCTTCCTCCATCGCCTCGAAGTGCACCCGCCAGCCCTGCCCGCCGGGCAGCCGCTCGCCCACCGTGAACACCACCCGCACGCCGGGATGCTGGGCCAGCCGCTGCGGCAGGGTCATGGTGTAGGCAGGTTCGCCGAAGAACGGCACCCAGCGGCCGTCGCCGTCGCCCGGCACCTGGTCGGGCAGCAGGCCGATCGCCTCGCCGGAGCGCAGCGCACGCAGCATCGCGCGCACCCCGCCCAGCGTGGCCGGCACCGCCCGCATCGCGCCGGTGTTGCGCGAGAACTCCAGCAGCGGGCGCAGCCACGGCTTGGTGGGCGGCTTGAACAGCACGGTGATCGGCGCCCGCTGGGCGAGGAAGCGTGCCGTCACCTCGAACGCGCCCAGGTGCGGGGTCAGGAACACCACGCCGTGCCCGCCCGCCTCGGCCGCCTCGAGCGTGGCCAGGTCGTCGCAGGCGATCCAGCGCGCGATCGCCGCCGGCCCGCGCGTCCAGATGAAGGGCAGCTCGCCGGCCATGCGGCCGGCCTCGGCGGCCGCCCGCCAGGCCTCGCGGCGCGACGGGTAGCCCGCCCGGTGCAGGTTGGCGCGAATCTTGCGCCGATACCCGGGCGCGAGCAGGTAGGCGGCCAGGCCGAGCGCCGCGCCGACGCCGCGCAGCATGCCGAGGGGCAGCCTGCCGAGCCGGCGCAGGGCCGTCACCAGCAGGTCTTCGCGCTCGCGGCGCTCGCCATCGGGGGGGCTCGATCGGTCGCTCATGTCGGTCGCGGTCTGCCCGGGGCGGGCGAGGCGTGAGTCTATGCGATCGCCGGCGCGCGTGCCGCGGATCTCGATCTATAATCGGCGTGCCGCCGAGTTAATGGGACAACTTGCGGGGCGGCGGGGGTGCACGTGTGCCCCGAACAATCCCGCTAAAGCGTCGCCGCTTCTCCCGGAATCGGCAGCGCCGACGGGCCTCGCGCAGCGGATGCGCGAACCAGGCCCAGCCGTCCGACTTCACAGGAGAGAAGCGTTGGCCAGCGAATTTCTGTTCACCTCCGAATCGGTTTCGGAAGGCCACCCCGACAAGGTCGCCGACCAGATCTCGGACGCCATCCTCGACGCCATCCTCGAGCAGGACCGGCACTCCCGCGTCGCCGCGGAAACCCTGTGCAACACCGGCCTGGTGGTGCTGGCCGGCGAGATCACCACCCAGGCCAACGTCGACTACATCCACGTCGCGCGCGATACGCTCAAGCAGATCGGCTACGACAACACCGACTACGGCATCGACTACCGCGGCTGCGCGGTGCTGGTCGCCTACGACAAGCAGTCGCCCGACATCAAGCAGGGCGTCGACTCCGCCGGCGACGACAACCTCGACCAGGGCGCCGGCGACCAGGGCCTGATGTTCGGCTATGCCTGCGACGAGACGCCCGAGCTCATGCCGGCGGCCATCTATTACTCGCACCGGCTGGTCGAGCGCCAGTCGCAGCTGCGCAAGAGCGGCAAGCTCGCCTGGCTGCGACCCGACGCGAAGTCGCAGGTCACGCTGCGCTACGTCGACGGCAAGCCGCGCGCGGTCGACACGGTGGTGATCTCCACCCAGCACTCGCCCGAGATCAGCCAGGGGCTGATCCGCGAATCGGTGATCGAGGAGATCATCAAGCCGGTGATCCCGGCCGAGCTGCTGAAGGGCGAGGTGCGCTATCTGGTCAACCCGACCGGACGTTTCGTGGTCGGCGGCCCGCAGGGCGACTGCGGACTCACCGGGCGCAAGATCATCGTCGATACCTACGGCGGGTCGGCACCGCACGGCGGCGGCGCCTTCTCGGGCAAGGACCCGTCCAAGGTGGACCGCTCGGCAGCCTACGCGGCGCGCTACGTGGCCAAGAACATCGTGGCGGCCGGCTTGGCCAGCCGCTGCCTGGTGCAGCTGTCCTATGCCATCGGCATCGCGCGCCCGACCTCGGTCATGGTCACCACGCAGGGCACCGGCCGCATCTCCGACGAGCAACTGGCCCAGCTGGTGCAGCAGCACTTCGACCTGCGCCCCAAGGGCATCGTCCAGATGCTCGACCTGCTGCGCCCGATCTACCGCAAGACCGCCGCCTACGGCCACTTCGGCCGCGACGATCCCGAGTTCTCCTGGGAGCGCACCGACAAGGCCGCTGCGCTGGCCGCCGACGCCGGAATCCGCAGCGCGGCATGACGCGGATCAAGCCGGCGCGCGCCGGCTCTGGTCCAATGGCGCCATGTCGTCGCTCCTGCATTTCGTGGCCCACCTGGCCGGCAGCAGCCGGCCAAGTGCCACCGGCCTGACGGCCGCGCTCACCGAGGCGCTGGCTGCCGAGCCGCGCCTGTCGATCAGCACCCGGCTCGGGCTGGTGGCCCTGGCCAGCCGCATCGAGGCCGGCGAAGCCGGCGGGCTCGAGCTGCCTGTCGATTGCCTGTCGGAAGCGCTGCGGGCAGCCGAGGAGGGCGACGATGCGCGGACCCTCGAGGCGCTGATCGCGTGCACGCCCGCGCTGCGCGCCGCGGCCATCGCGCTCGCGCAACGCAACGATCCGTTCGCGCTGGTCCCGCAGGCGCTCTTGCAGCTGATCGCCTCCAGGCTGCATTGAACCTAGGGCGACAGGCGCTGGCGCGACCAGCCCCCGTCGGGGGTACGCCGATAGGCCAGCCGGTCGTGCAGCCGCGACGGCCGCCCCTGCCAGAACTCCCAATAATCGGGGCTCAGGCGAAAGCCGCCCCAGTGCGGCGGCCGCGGCGGATGCAGGCCGAACTTCAGGCCGAATTCCGCCGCACGGGCCACCAGCGCTGCCCGCGAGGCCAGCGGGCGGCTCTGCTCCGAGGCCCAGGCCCCGATGCGCGAGGCCAGGGGGCGCGACTCGAAATAGCGGTCCGACTCGGCCGCATCGACGCGCGCCACGCTGCCCTCGATGCGCACCACGCGCTCGAGCTCGACCCAGTGGAACTGCAGGGCGGCTACCGGATGCAGCGCCAGCTCGCGCCCCTTGCGGCTTTCGTAATTGGTGTACCAGACGATGCCGCGGGCGTCGAAATCCTTGACCAGCACGACGCGTGTGGAGGGTCGCCCGTTTTCTCCCACGGTGGCCACCGTCATGGCGTTGGGCTCGGGCAGCTCGGCGCGCAGTGCCTGCTCGAACCAGGTGCGGAACTGGTCGAGCGGATCGGCCGACGCATGCGTTTCGTCGAGCTCGCCCCGCTCGTAGCTTTTGCGTAGATCTGACAGCCGGGACATCCTCGCAGTGTAACGCCCGGAGACACCGCCCGAATGCCGTGCGCGACCCTTCGTCGGCGAGTGTCGCGCTTGCGCACACGCGCACGGCAGGCACGTGGACGACTCCCTGCGGCATCGCTACGCTACGGCCTGTCGCCACCACCACGCTCGCGAACGCGCCCCCGGATCCACGATGTCGACGCCGTTCCTGGCAGATCTCGAGGAGATCGTCTACCCTTCCGTCGCCCCGGCCTCCGACGGGCGCTACCGCATCGACACCCAGCGGGTGCTGCCCGGCATGTACGTGGCCGAGCTCGACCGCCCCTGGGCGGATACGCCGCTGCCGGCCGGCGGCCTGCTGGTGGCGAGCGAAGCCGAGCTCGCTGCGATCCGCCATCACTGCCGCTACGTGACGGTCGATGCGGCCCGCTCCGGCGCCGACCTGCTCGCGGCGATCCGCGCAGCGGCAGTGCTCTCGAGCGACCGCTCGCCGGAGCTCCAGGACATCGAGCCCACGGGGCGCGACGAAACGCGGGCTGCCGGCCCGCTCGACGAAGACGAGGCGCAGCGCAAGCAGCGCGCCCGCCATCGCCTGCGGCGGCGGGCCGAGGCCCTGCGCCACGAAGTGGCCAACGCGCGCCAGCACGCGCGCAACGACGTGCACCCGAGCGAGCTGGCGCAGGCGCGCATCCGCAGGCTGCTGCGCGAAGCCGCGCCGCAGCGGCCCGCGGACGAGCACACGACCCTGCCGGCGCGGCTGCGCGGCTGGCTCGGGCTGAACGGCCGGCGGGCCGGGCCCGATGCGGCCGAGGGCACGCACGCGGCGCCCGGCCTGCCGGCGCTGCGCGCCGTGTGGGGCGCAGCCATCGGCGCGGTCGAGGTCCCCGTCCCCGCGCCGCTGCGCGACACGCTCACGGCGGCGCGACCGCTGCACGCCCGCCTGGTGGCGGCCGCCGACCGGGCGTTGCGGCAGGTGCGCCTGGGCCGGCCGCTGGTCCTGGAACCGGTGGTGGAGGCGGCCGACGAGTTCGCCGGCGCCCTGATGCTCGCGCCCGACGCCATGCGCTGGCTGGGCGCGGTCTACGCCCAGAGCACGCCGGTGCCGAACCCGGCGGTGGCCGTTGCACTGCATCTGGCCGAGTTCGGCCGCGCGCTGGGCATGGCCCGGGCATCGATCGCCGAGCTGGTGCTCACGGGCCTGCTCGCCGACATCGGCAAGGCCTTGCTGCCGCGCGAGCTCGTCGAGCATCCCGGCGTGCTGGCGCCGCAGGACTACGCGCTGATGAAGCAGCACGTGAAGATCGGCCTGGACGTGCTGGCGCGCGCAGGCGAGCTGCCCGAGCCGGTGCTGCACGGCATCGCGCAGCACCACGAACGCCTCGACGGCTCGGGCTACCCCGAGGCGTCCAGGGGGCCGGCGATCGGCCTGCACGGCCGGATGGCAGGCATCGTCGACAGTTTCTGCGCGCTGACCGCGGCGCGGCCCTACGCCAACCCGCTGTCGACCGAGGATGCCCTGGCCGCGCTGCACGACTGGTCGGCATCGCTGTTCGACCGCGGCCTGGTCGAGCGCTTCGTGCTCGCCATCGGGGTGTACCCGATCGGCACGCTGGTCGAGCTCGCCGGCGGCGAGGTCGCGGCGGTGGTCGGGCGCTCGCGCGACGCGCAGCGGCTGCAGCCGAAGCTGGTCGTGCTCACCGGGGCCGACAAGGGGCCGCTGCGTCCGGTGCAGGACCGCACCGGCCAGCAGGACCCCGACGAGGTCTACGACGGCGCGCGCGTGCACATCGCCCGCGGGCTGCCGGCGGGCGCATTCGGGTTGCGGCTGAGGGACTACTACGCCCGCGAGCCGGCCGGCTTATAATCCGCTGCATCCCGAGGAGCGCTGCAACGGGTTCCGGCATGTCCGGAACCGCCAGGCTCGGGGCCGTGTACCAACCGCGCTCGTTGATCCGTGACCCCTGCACGGCCGACGAGCGCCAGCGGCATCGGCGCCCCGGCTTTCGCGCAGCGGGTCACCCCTTCATGGAGTGACCATGTCCGCCGTACCCAAGCCCGCCGCCCCCGACTTCCATGTGGCCGATCTCGGCCTGGCCGACTGGGGCCGCAAGGAAATCCGCATCGCCGAGACCGAGATGCCCGGCCTGATGGCGATCCGCGAGGAATACGCCGCCGCCAGGCCGCTGGCCGGCGCGCGCATCTCCGGCTCGCTGCACATGACGATCCAGACCGCAGTGCTGATCGAGACGCTCACCGCCCTGGGCGCGCAGGTGCGCTGGGCCTCGTGCAACATCTTCTCCACGCAGGACCACGCCGCGGCCGCGATCGCCGCGGGCGGCACGCCGGTGTTCGCGGTCAAGGGCGAGACGCTCGACCAATACTGGGACTACACCCACCGCATCTTCGAGTGGCCCGACGGCGCCCCCTCGAACATGATCCTCGACGATGGCGGCGACGCGACGCTCCTCATCCACCTCGGCACGAAGGCGGCCGCCGATCCCTCGGTGCTCGAGCATCCGGGCAGCGAGGAGGAGACCGCCCTGTTCGCCTCGATCCGCCGCCAGCTCGCCAAGGACCCCGGCTGGTACCGCCGCCAGCTCGACGCGATCGTCGGCGTCACCGAGGAGACGACCACCGGCGTCAAGCGCCTGTACCAGATGTCGGCGCGCGGCGAGCTGGCATTTCGCGCCATCAACGTCAACGACTCGGTCACCAAGAGCAAGTTCGACAACCTCTACGGCTGTCGCGAGTCGCTGGTCGACGGCATCAAGCGCGCCACCGACGTGATGGTGGCCGGCAAGATCGCCCTGGTGGCGGGCTACGGCGACGTCGGCAAGGGCTCGGCGCAGGCGCTGCGCGCGCTCTCGGCGCAGGTCTGGATCACCGAGTGCGACCCGATCTGCGCGCTGCAGGCCGCGATGGAGGGCTACCGCGTGGTCACCATGGACTACGCCGCCGACAAGGCCGACATCTTCGTCACCGCCACCGGCAACAAGGACGTGATCACCTACGCCCACATGCAGGCGATGAAGGACCAGGCCATCGTCTGCAACATCGGCCACTTCGACAACGAGATCGACATCGCCTCGCTCAAGGGCTGCCGGTGGGAGAACATCAAGCCGCAGGTCGACCACGTAGTGTTCGCCGACGGCAAGCGCATCATCCTGCTCGCCGAAGGCAGGCTGGTGAACCTCGGCTGCGGCACCGGCCACCCCTCGTACGTGATGAGCTCGTCGTTCGCCAACCAGACCATCGCGCAGATCGAGCTGTGGACGCACCGCGACTTCTACGAGCGCGGCAAGGTCTACGTGCTGCCCAAGCACCTCGACGAGAAGGTGGCGCGGCTGCAGCTGAAGAAGCTGGGCGCGATGCTCACCGAGCTGACGCCGGCGCAGGCCGCGTACATCGGAGTGCCGGTCGAGGGGCCCTACAAGCCCGACAGCTACCGCTACTGACCCTCGCCGCGCCGTGCCATGACCCGCGCCGACCAGCTCCTGGTGCGCCACGGCCTGGCGCCGTCGCGCTCGGCGGCGCAGCGCCTGATCGCGCGCGGCGCGGTGCGCTGGCTCGGGCCGCAGGGCTGGACGGCGCCGAGGAAGGTCGGCGAGGACCTGCCCGACGACTGCGAGCTGCAGCTGTGCGACGACGCCGAGCTGCGCTTCGTCTCGCGCGGCGGCCTGAAGCTCGCCGGGGCGCTCGAGCACACGCGGCTCGACGTGCGCGCACTGGCCTGCCTCGACCTCGGCCAGAGCACCGGCGGCTTCACCGACTGTCTGCTCGCCGCCGGCGCGGCGCACGTCACCGGCATCGACGTCGGCCACGGACAGCTGCATGAGCGCCTGCGCGCGGATCCTCGCGTGCACGCCTTCGAGGGCGTGAACGTGCGCACGCTCGAGGCCGCTGCGCTCGGCGCAGCCTGCCCGCCGGGCGGCTTCGACCTGGTGGTGGCCGACCTGAGCTTCATCTCGCTCGCGCACGCGCTGCGCCCGGCATACGCGCTCGCACGCGCCGGCGCGCGGCTGCTGGCGCTGGTCAAGCCGCAGTTCGAGCTCGGCCCGGGCGGCGTCGACCGGCGCGGCCTGGTGCGCGACGCGACGCGCTACGAGACGGTGCGCCGCGACATCGAAGGGGCCGCCGCGCTCGCCGGCTGGCAGGTCCTCGAGTGGTTCGACAGCCCGATCCGCGGCGGCGACGGCAACCGCGAATTCTTCCTGTACGCACGCAAATGACCTCTCCGCCCGACGTCACCCTGAGCTTCGAATTCTTCCCGCCCAACACGCCCGCCGGCATGGACAAGCTGCGCGCGGTGCGCGAGGAGCTGGCCGCCTTCGCGCCGGCCTTCTACAGCGTCACCTACGGCGCCGGCGGGGCCACGCGCGAGAAGACGCTCGCGACCGTGCTCGAGATCGCCGCCGAGCGCAGGCCGGTGGCGCCGCATCTGTCGTGCGTGGGCGCCACCCGCGAGTCGGTACGCGAGCTGCTCGCCACCTACCGCGCTCACGGCATCGGGCGCATCGTCGCCCTGCGCGGCGACCTGCCTTCCGGCATGGTCGACACGGGCGACTTCCGCTACGCCAGCGATCTCGTCGCCTGGGTGCGCGCCGAGACCGGCGACTGGTTCCACATCGAGGTCGCGGCGTATCCCGAGATGCACCCCCAGGCGCGCAGCCCGCACGACGACCTGCGGGCCTTCGCGGCCAAGATGCGCGCCGGCGCGAGCTCGGCGATCACGCAGTACTTCTACAACGCCGACGCCTACCTGCGCTTCCGCGACGACGCGCGCCGCCTCGGCATCGACGCGCCCATCGTGCCCGGCATCATGCCGATCGGCAATTTCGCGCAGCTGGCGCGCTTCTCCGACGCCTGCGGCGCCGAGATCCCGCGCTGGATCCGCAACCGGCTCGCGAGCTACGGCGACGACATCGAATCGATCCGCAGCTTCGGCGCGGAGGTGGTCACCGACCTGTGCCGGCGCCTGCTCGCCGAAGGCGCGCCGGGGCTGCATTTCTACACGCTGAACCAGGCCGGCCACAGCGGCCGCATCCTCGAGGCGCTCGCGCCCGCACGGCGCGCCGGAGCCGCGGGCCGCCGATAGCGGGGCCCGCACCGTTCGTCGGTTGCTGTTGCCGGCGGCCCGACTGGCCGCGCCGCCGGCCTTGGTGCAGCACCCGGCCCGTGGCTAACATGGACCGCGAACCCCCATGGAGGGCGGCCCGAGCCGGCGCCGCCGCCGCAGTTTCGAGCCATGTCAGCCACGATACCGAACATTCCGGGCCTCGCCAGCGCCAGGCGCTACCAGATCCCGGCCGAGAGCCTGCAGTGCGGCATGTTCGTCACCGAGCTCGACCGCCCCTGGCTCGACACGCCGTTCCTGCTGCAGGGCTTCCTGGTCGACAGCCAGATCGAGCTCGACACGCTGCGCCGCTATTGCCGCTACGTCTACGTCGACCTCGATCTGTCGGGCGCGCACGTCGCCGAGGCGATCCGCAAGGCCGAGCTCGGCAGCACGCCGTTCGAGCATGCGGACGCCCCGGCCGATGACGCACCGCTGCCCCTCGAGACCGCCGCGCCCGAGGAGCGCCGCACGCGGCACGCGGCGCCCTCGCGCCCGGTGCGCATCCGCTCGGACGTGAAGATCAGCAGCCAGACGCGCGAACGCTTCAGGCGCTTCATCAAGGCCACCGCCGTCGCCAGCGAGGCGTCGCAGACACGGCCGTCGCTGTTCGGGCGCACGTTCGACTGGCTGCGCTCCATGACCGGCCATGCGAACGCCCGCGACGAGATGCGCGCGCTGCAGGCCGATTCGCACAGCGCCATCCGCAGCCAGCTGCCGCCCGAGATGAAGCTGCGCCGCTATGCCGACCGCGCGCCGGTCGAGGAGGAGCTGCCGCGCGCGCGCGAAGCCTTCGGGCGCGGCAGCCAGGTGCTCGATGCGCTGATGGCCGACGTGCGCAGCGGGCGCGTGCCGAACGTGCAGGAGGTGGGACGCGCCGTCGACGACATGGTCGACAGCATGATCGACAACCCCGACGCCCTGATGTGGGTGGCGCGCCTGCGCGAGGAAGACCACGGCACCTACCAGCACGGCGTGAAGGTCGGCCTGTACCTGGTGGCACTGGGCCGCCATCTCGGTTTTCCGCGCCGCGACCTGGCGCACCTCGGCATGATCGGCATGCTCGCCGACGTGGGCAAGACCAGGCTGCCGCGCGCGCTGCTGGACAAGCCCGGCATGCTCACCCCTTCCGAGCACAACGTGGTCAAGGAGCACGTTCGGCTCGGCCTGGAGGCGCTCACCCAGAGCGTGGCGCTGGCCGAGCCGGTGATGCAGGGCATCGCCCAGCATCACGAGCGCCTCGACGGCAGCGGCTACCCCAAGGGCCTCAAGGGCGAGGAGATCGGGATCTACGGCCGCATGGCGGCGATCGCCGACAGCTTCGCGGCGCTCGTCACCGCGCGCCCCTACGCCAATGCCTCGGCGCCGCAGGACGCGCTGATGAACCTGTACGAGTGGGCCGGCACCTCGTTTCACGAGCCGCTGGTCGAGCAGTTCGTGCAATCGATCGGCATCTTCCCGGTCGGCAGCCTGGTGGAGCTGTCCACTGGCGAAGTCGCGGTGGTGCTCGCCCACAACCGCGTGCGCCGGCTCGAGCCGCGCGTGCTGGTGCTGACCACGCCCGAGAAGACGCCGCTGGGCACGCCCTTCGAACGCGACCTGCTGACGCGACCCAAGGACCGCGAGCACCGGCCGATCCGCATCGTGCGCGGGCTGGCCGCGGGCGCCTACGGGCTGAAGCTGCGGGACTACTATGCCGGCCAGCTCGCAGCAGAAGCCGAGCCTCTCGCCTGATACGGTGGAACCGGCCCGCCTGACCCCTGCCGCGCTGCTGCACGGCCTCGCCGGACACCTCGCCCAGGACGACGGCTCGCGCACCGTCCTGCTGGTGATCGCCCTGCACCGCTCCGACCGGCTGCTGGCGCTGGCGCAGGATCCCTCGGATGCCGCCGTGCTGCGCGAGATCGCCACTCGCGTGCAGGCACTGTTGCGCCCCGAAGACCGCTACGCCTTCGCCTCGCGCGAGGAGCTGTGGCTGCTGCTGTCCGGGCTGCCCAGCGAGGCGCTGGCCGAGCTGGCCGGCCACGCGCTGCTCGAGGCTCTGCGGCGCCCCTTCGAGACGGGCGCGCCCGAGGCGCTCCGCAGCGTGCAGCTGCGCCCGTGCATCGGGGGCGCATGGGCCGCGCCCGGATCGCCATGCGAGCCGATGACGCTGCTGGCCGCAGCCTCCGATGCCGCCTCGCGCGCACGCGACCGCGACGCCCACGTCGAGATCGTGTGCCTGCGCGAGGGCGGCGAGTCGGCGCTGCGGCGCGACGACGTCGAACGCGAGCTGCGCCACGCACTCGAGTCCAACGAGCTCGAGCTGCATTTCCAGCCGCAGGTCGATCTGCGCACGGGCCGCTGCGGCGCCTGCGAAGCGCTCATCCGCTGGAGGCGCGCCGACGGCCGCATGGTCGACCCGGCCACCATCGCCTCGGTATGCGAGGAGCGCGGCCTGGTCGACCCGCTCACGCACTTCGCGCTGAACACGGCGCTGCGCCACCTCGCCGACTGGCGCGCCGGCGGCCTCGAGATGTCGGTTGCCATCAACCTGTCGGCGATCACGCTCTCGGACTCGTCGTTTCCGATGCTGGTGGCGCGCGCGCTCGAGATTTGGGGCCAGCCGGCCAGCCGGCTGACGCTGGAGCTGACCGAAAGCGCGCTGGTGCGCAACGAGCGCACCGCGATCGGGATCGCGCACCAGTTGCGCGAGATCGGCTGCCGGCTGTCGATCGACGACTTCGGCACCGGCTACTCCTCGTTCGGCTACCTGCGCCGCTTTCCCCTGGACGAGCTGAAGATAGACCAGAGCTTCGTGCGGGGCGCGCTGCACGGAAGCAGCGAGCGGCGCATCGTGCAGGCGCTGATCGACCTCTCCCACGCCTTCGGGCTGCGCGCGATCGCCGAGGGCGTCGAGGACGAGGACACGATGGGCCTGCTGCGCGGGCTCGGGTGCGACCTTGCCCAGGGCTGGCAGCTTTCGCCCGCGCTGCCGGCCGATCGCCTGCCCGAGTGGTGCGCCAACCGCAACCGCGCCGCCGCCCTCACCCCGGCGGCACCTGCCGCGTCTGCGTGACGATCATGGCCAGGCGCCGGTCGTGTGCGCCGGGCTCGAAGCGCTCGATCTCGCAGGCGTCGTAGGCCACGCCGATCGCCGGGATCGCGCGCTCGCCGAGCGTGCGGTCGTAGTAGCCGCCGCCGTAGCCGAGCCGATGGCCATGTGCGTCGAAGCCCACGCAGGGCACGATGAGCAGCGTGGGGACCAGGACGACGAACGGTTCGGGCACCGGGATGCCGAACTGCGCCTCGCGCATCGGCCAGCCGGGCTCCCAGCGGCCGAACTCCAGCGCCCGATCGGCAGCCACCACGCGCGGCAGCGCGATGGCGCGCCCGGCGCGGTGCCAGCGCGCCATCGCCTCGCGCAGGTCGGGTTCGCCGCGCACCGGCCAGTACACGCCCAGCACGTCGCCGGCACCCCACGGACGCGCCGCGAGCACCTCGTCGAGCCGCGCGGCGATCGCCTCGTCGGCCGCGCAACGGACATCGGGCGCCATCGAGCGGCGGCGCGCCAGCAGAGTGTTGCGCGCAGCACCGCGGCCGGCTTCTTCCTCGATGGTGCGTGGTATGCTCGGACGCAAGTTTTTCCTCTGGTCTTGCTGCGGCGATCGCCGCAGCACCGAGTGCTGCGAGTTGCCGTCGATGAGACACCGGATCGCGATCGCCGCCGCCGTTGCTGCGATTGTAGGGCTGATCGGGCCATGCGCCGCGAAGCCGGCACAGGCGCAGAAGCGCGCCGCGAGCACCCGCGCACCCGCGGCGATGACCGCCGACGAAGCGCTGCTGGCGGCGCGCGAAGCCTTCGTGAAGAACGATCTGGCGCGCTTCGATGCCGCCGCCGCCCAGGCGCGCGAGCACCCGCTCGCCGAGTACCTCGGTTTCTGGCGGCTGCGCATGCGCCTGCAGGCGCCGAACCCCGACGCGTATTCCGGCGGTGCGGACAGCGACATCCGCGCCTTCCTCGAGCAGCACGAGGGCACCATCGTGGCCGACCTGCTGCGCCGCGACTGGCTCGCCAGCCTCGGCCGGCGCGGGGCATGGACCATCTTCGACGAGCAGTACCCGAGGTGGGTGCTGCGCGACGACGACGACGTGCACTGCTACGCATGGCTCGGCCAGGTGCAGCGCGGCCGCCCGGCGCCGCCCGAGGCGCGCGCCACGCTCTTTTCCGTGCGCAGCTTCGGCGAGGGCTGCGCGGCGCTGCTCGAGGCCCAGGCGAAATCGGGCGCGCTGTCGCGCGCCGACCTGTCCGCGCGCCTGCGGGTGGCGCTGGAGGGCAACTCGGCCGATGCGGCGCGCCGCGTCGCCGAGCTGCTCTCGCTCGACGCGGCGGCAGTCAATGCCGCCCTTTCCAATCCCGCCCGCTCGCTCACGGCCAACAGCGGACGCGAGCTCACGCTGATCGCCTTCAGCCGCCTGGCGCGCAACGATCCGGAAGCCGCGGCGGCGCGCCTGAAGACCGATCCGAGCCCGCTGGCGCGCGCCGACCAGGCGTTCGTGTGGTCGCAGATCGCCGCTGCCGGCATGCGGCGGCTGGCGCCCGAGTCGCTCGAGTGGACCCGCCTGGCGCTCGAAGCGCCGGCCGGCGACGAAACCTGGGCGTGGCTGGCCCGCGCGGCCCTGCGCGCCCAGGACTGGCCGACGCTGCGCACGGTCATCGAGCGCATGTCCGAGACCGGCCGGGGCGATCCCGTGTGGACCTACTGGCTGGCGCGCGCGCTGCGCAGCACCGGCGAACCGGCGCGCGCCGACGCCCTGCTGCAGGGCATCGCCGGCCAGTACGGCTTCTATGGGCAGCTCGCCGCCGAGGATCTGGGACGCCTCGTCGCGGTGCCCGAGCGCGCGGCCACGCCCACCGCCGAGGAGCTGGCCGAGCCCGCGCGCAACCCCGGCTTCGCGCGCGCGCTGCGCTTCTATGAGCTCGGCCTGCGCGTCGAGGGCAACCGCGAATGGAACTTCCAGCTGCGCGGCATGAACGACCGCCAGCTGCTCGCGGCCGCCGAGTGGGCCTGCCGGCGCAACGTGCTCGACCGCTGCGTCAACACCGCCGACCGCACGCAGAGCGAGCACGATTTCCGCCTGCGCTACGTGTCGCCCTTCCTCGCCGAGCTCGAGCCGGTGGCGGCCGAGCGCGGCCTCGATCCGGCGTGGATCTACGGGCTGATCCGCCAGGAATCGCGCTTCATCATGGATGCGCGCTCGTGGGCCGGCGCCCAGGGGCTGATGCAGATCATGCCGGCCACCGCGCGCTGGATCGCGCGCAAGCTCGGCGAGCGCGACTTCCGCATCGAGCAGCTGCATGACCTGCCGACCAACCTGCGCTTCGGCACCTACTACCTGCGCAGCGTGCTCGACAACCTCGAAGGCTCCCCGGTGCTGGCCTCGGCGGCCTACAACGCCGGGCCCAGGCGCCCGCGCAACTGGCGCGCCACGCTTCCGCAGCGGGTCGAGGGCGCGATCTTCGCCGAGATCATCCCGTTCACCGAGACGCGCGACTACGTGAAGAAGGTGCTCGCCAACGCCAACGTCTACGCCGCCCTGTTCTCGGGCGAGCCGCAGTCGCTCAAGGCCCGGCTCGGCAGCGTGGCGCCGCAGCCGGCCACGCCCGACGACGATCTGCCCTGACGACGCTGCCGCGCCGTGTAGCCATGATCCATGCCCGTATCCTGCTCGTCGGCGGCACCGGCTTCATCGGAAGCCAGATCGCGAGCCGGTTGGCCGCGATGAACCGCGAGGTGGTGGTCCCGACCCGGCGCTTCGAACGCGCGCGCCACCTGCTGCCGCTGCCCACCGTGGACGTGGTCGAGGCCGACCTGCGCGACGACGCGACGCTGGCCGCACTGGTGGCCCGCGCCGATGCGGTCGTCAACCTCGCCGGCATCCTGCACGGGCGCAAGGGCTCGCCGTGGGGGCCGGAGTTCGAGGAGGCGCACGTGCGCCTGCCCGCTCGCATCGCATCGGCCTGCGCCGCGGCGGGCGTGCGCAGGCTGCTGCACATGTCGGCGCTGGGCGTGCAGGAAGGCGGCGAGCAGTCGCTGCCGTCGATGTACCTGCGCTCGAAGACGGCCGGCGAACGCGTGGTACGCGAGTCCGGTCTCGACTGGACGATCTTCCGGCCCTCGGTGGTGTTCGGCCCCGGCGACCGCCTCCTCAACCTGTTCGCGCAGCTGCAGGCATGGCTGCCGGTGATCGCGCTGGGCCGCGCCGAGGCCCGTTTCCAACCGGTGTTCGTGGGCGACGTCGCGCGCGCCTTCGTCAACGCCCTCGACCTGCCCCAGGCGACGGGCACGTGCTACGAGCTGGCCGGGCCCGACGTGTACACGCTGCGCGAGCTGGTGGCGCTGGCCGGCAGCTACTCGGGCTACCGGCGCCCCATCATCGGCCTGCCCGACGCGCTCGGCCGCCTGCAGGCGGCTGTGCTCGAATTCGCCCCGGGCCCCACCCTCATGTCGCGCGACAACTTCGATACGATGAGCATCGACAACGTCGCCGGCAGCCCGATCGCCGAAGCCCTGGACATCGTGCCGACGCCGATCGGCGCGGTCGCGCCGGGCTACCTGCGGCGCGCGCCGGCGCGCTTCGCCGAAGAGCGCACCCGCGCGCGTCGCTGAGCGTCCACCGCGTTCAGCGGCGCGCGAGATGAAGATCTACCAGGTCGGCGGCGCGGTCCGCGACGAGCTCCTCGGCCTGCCGGTCAAGGACCGCGACTGGGTGGTGGTCGGCGCGACCCCGGAGATGCTGATCGGGCGCGGGTTCCGGCCGGTCGGGCGCGATTTCCCGGTGTTCCTGCATCCCGATACCCACGAGGAATACGCGCTCGCGCGCACCGAACGCAAGACCGCGCCCGGCTACCGCGGCTTCACGGTCCACTATGCGCCCGACGTCACGCTCGAGGACGATCTCGCCCGGCGCGACCTCACCATCAACGCCATGGCGCGCGACGCCGACGGCACGCTGATCGATCCGCACGGCGGGCTGGCCGACCTGCGCGCCGGCGTGCTGCGCCACGTCGGGACGGCGTTCGCCGAGGACCCGGTGCGCATCCTGCGGCTGGCGCGCTTCGCCGCGCGCTTCGAGCGCTTCGGCGTGGCCCCGGAGACGCTCGCGCTGATGCGCCGCATGGTCGAGCACGGCGAAGCCGACGCGCTGGTGGCCGAGCGCGTCTGGCAGGAGCTCGCGCGCGGCCTGATGGAGCGCCATCCCTCGCGCATGTTCGCGGTGCTGCGCGGGTGCGGCGCGCTGGCGCGGGTGCTGCCCGAGCTCGACCGCCTGTGGGGCGTGCCGCAGCCGGCGGCGCACCATCCGGAAGTGGACACCGGCGTGCACACGATGATGGTCGTCGACCATGCCGCCGCCCACGACGCCTCGCTCGCCGTGCGCTTCGCGGCGCTGATGCACGACCTCGGCAAGGGCACCACGCCGCCGCCGCAGTGGCCGCGCCACCTCGGGCACGAGGCGCGCTCGGCGACGCTGCTGGAGACGGTGTGCGAACGGCTGCGCGTGCCGGGCGAATGCCGCGAGCTGGCACGCCTGGTGGCGCGCGAGCACTGTCGCATCCATCGCGCCTGCGAGCTGCGCCCCGCCACCCTCGCCCGCCTGCTCGAGCGGCTCGACGTGCTGCGCAAGCCGCGCCGCCTCGAGGAGATCATCGCCGCATGCGAGGCCGACTGGCGCGGGCGCGCCGGCCGCGCCGATCGCCCCTATCCGCAGGGCGATCGCCTGCGCGAGGCAGCCCGGGCGATGCGCTCGGTCGATGCCGGCGCGATCGCCGGCGCGCACGCGGGCTCGGCGGGCGCCATCCGCGACGCGGTGCACGCGGCGCGCGTCGCGGCGATCGCCGCGCTGGCCGATACCCGCAGCGGCTGAGCGGCTGCGGCACAGGCAGCTCTCACAGCAACTTCGCCAGCAACGCCGCGAGCAGCGACAGCAGCACCGTCGAGGTGAGCGGGATAGCCCACTCGCGCCCGAACGCGCGGAATTCGAAGTCACCCGGCAGGCGGCCGAGCCCCAGCCGGCGCAGCAGCGGCATCAATCCGGAGAACACCGCCAGCGCGAGCACGACCACCAGCAGCCACTTCAGCATCGGCTGCGTTCCCGACGCGACGGCCACGAGCCGCCCGCGGCCAGCCGCGACGGCGCCGAGGCCGGGAAGAAGAGGCAACCCACTTCAGCCGAGCGTGCCGCGCCGGTCGCGCGTGGCGAAGCCGAGCGCATCGTCGGGCATGCCGCGTCCGAACGCGATGGCCTTGAACAGCTCGCCCATCTCCGCTTCCGAGAGCAGCTGCTGCACCGCTTGCGCCTGGCGCGCCCACGCCACCGTGTCCTCGCGCGGCAGTGCCGCGAAGCGGTCGAGCAGGCCGCAGTCGAGCAGCAGGCGCGCCTGCGAGGTGTAGCCCAGGGTGGACAGGCCGGCGCGCTGCGCCGCGCGGTTCACTGCGGTGAAGTCGACGTGCGCGGTGATGTCCTGCAGGCCGGGCAGCACGAACGGATCGCCGTGCACGCGATGCCGGTAGTGACACTGCAGCGTGCCCATCGAGCGCTGCGGATGGTAGTACTCGGCACGCGGGAAGCCGTAGTCGATCAGCAGCATCGCCCCGCGCACCAGGCGGGCGCCGACGGTCTCCACCCACGCCTGCGCCTGCTCGCCGATCTCCGAGACGTATTCCCCCTCGCCTGCCGCGTCCCAGGCATCTTCCAGGGCCTCGCGCACGCGCTGCGCGAAGGCGGCGTCGGCCGGCCGGTCGGCGAAGGCGAACTGCGCGGCGTCGCCCGCGCGCCCGACGCCGCGCTCGAGCACCTCGCCGCCACGCGCGGCGAACAGGCGCACCGGCATGGCATCGAGCACCTCGTTGGCCAGCACCACGCCCTCGATGCGCTGCGGCAGCACGTCGAGCCAGTCCACGCGGTCGAGCAGCGCCGGCACCTGCTCGGCCAGCGTGCGGCGCTGGCGCTCGCGCAGCTCGCCCGACAGCTCGAGGATGGCGTAGCGCCGCGGCGCCGCGCCCGCCGCGGCCAGCGCGGCGAGCAGGCGCGCGGCCAGCGCGCCCGAGCCGGCGCCGAACTCGAGCACCTCGGGCACGCACTGGTCGAACCACTGCGCGCACTGCGCCGCCAGGCACTCGCCGAACAGCGGCGTGAGCTCGGGGGCGGTGACGAAGTCGCCCGCGGCCCCCAGCTTGCGGCTTCCGGCAGCGTAGTAGCCCAGCCCCGGCTCGTAGAGGGCCATCTCCATGTAGCAGTCGAAGCCGATCCAGCCGCCCGCCGCATCGATCGCCGCCCCGATGCGCTGCGCGAGCGCGCGCGAGGTCTCGGCCGCGCGCTCGTCCGGGGCCGGCAGCGCCTCAGCCATCGCTGCCTTCCGCCGAGGCCGCCGAGGGCACCGTGGCCGGCTTCGCGGCCCCGCACGCAGAGGCGGCGCGCGCCGGCTCCGGCGCCTCGCCGAGCAGCGCCGAGATGCGCTCGTCCTTGCGCTGCCACAGGTCGTGCAGCCAGCGCTGCACGCGCTTGCGCAGCCGGGTGTCACCCAGGTAGTCACCGGTGAGGAACTCCGCCGGGATCGGCTCTCGCGCCACGTGCACGACCACCCGCTTCACGTCGCCGCGCAGGAACTGCCAGAAACTGGGCGCGCCGTCCGGGTAGACGATGGTGACGTCGACCAGCGAGTCGAAGCGGTCGCCCAGGGCGATCAGCGCCAGCGCCAGCGCGCCCGCCTTCGGCTTGAGCAGGTGGCGGTAGGGCGAGCGCTGGGCGGCATGCTTCTCGGAGGTGAAGCGCGTGCCTTCGACGAAGTTCATCACGCTGGTGGGCACCAGCGCGAACTTCGCGCACGCGCGGCGCGTGGTCTCGAGGTCTTCCAGGCGCTTTTCCGGATGCCTGCGCAGGTACTGGTCGGAATGCCGGCGCATGAACGGGAAGTCGAGCGCCCACCAGGCCAGGCCCATCACCGGCACGTAGATCAGCTCCTGCTTCAGGAAGAACTTCAGCAGCGGGATGCGCCGGTTGAAGAGGTGCTGCAGCACGAAGATGTCGACCCAGGTCTGGTGATTGGCGCTCACCATGTACCAGCCGCCGTAGGTGAACCCGTCGAGCCCGTCGACATCCCAGCGGGTGCGCTGGGTCAGCTTCATCCAGGCGCTGTTGCCCGCGATCCAGCCGCTGGCGATGGCGTTGAGCACCGGGTCGATGACCGCGCGCACCGGCCGCAGCGGCAGCGCCAGCTTCACCAGCGAGAAGGCGAACAGCAGCGTGCACCAGAACAGCGTGTTCACCACCAGCAGCAGCAGCGCGACGAAGGCGCGCAGCGTCGGAGGCAGAAAGGCGAGCATGGAACGCGACATCTGCGAAAGTATGCAGATCGTACCAGCCCCGGCCGGATGGCTTACACTGCCGACGCCCGCCCCGCCACTCGTCATGCAAGCGCAGCCATCGAACCCCGTCGTGCTGGTCACCGGCGCCGCGCGCCGCATCGGCGCCGAGGTCGCGCGCCACCTGCACGCGCTCGGCTCGGACGTGGTGGTGCACTACCGGCGCTCGGCCGCCGAGGCCGACGGCCTGGTGTCGGCGCTCGAGGCGGCGCGCGCCGGCTCGGCGCTGGCCGTGGCGGGCGACCTCTCGCAGGCCGCCGAATGCGCCCGCGTGGTGGAGGCGGCCGCCCGCTGGAAGGGCCGCCTGGACGCCCTGGTCAACAACGCCTCGACCTTCTACCGCACGCCGATCGGCTCGATCGACGAGCGGCAATGGACCGAGCTCGTCGACGGCAACCTGAAGGCGGCCCTGTTCACCAGCCAGGCAGCCGTGCCGTGGCTGCGCGCGCACGGCGGCGCCATCGTCAACGTCTGCGACGTGCACACCGAGCGGCCGCTGCCGCAGTTCTCGGTCTACAGCGCCGCCAAGGCCGGCATGGTCGCGCTCACCCGCGCGCTGGCGCTGGAGCTGGCGCCCCGGGTGCGCGTGAACGCGGTCGCGCCGGGCTCGCTCGACTGGCCGGAACACGTGGTGTTCGGCGAAGCCGAGCGCCGCGCCAAGCTGGAGGCGATCCCGCTCGGGCGCCTCGGCACCGGGCAGGACATCGCACGCGCGGTGGCCTTCCTGATCTCGGGCAACGACTACGTCACCGGCCACGTGCTGGCCGTCGACGGCGGCGCGAGTCTCGCCTCTCGCTGAGCCCGCAGCCTCTTCCCCCGAACGGATCCGCCATGGACGACCGCTTCCACGATTGCTATCGCATCCTCGTGCAGGACATCGAGATCGACTGCTTCCTCGGCGTCTACGATCGCGAGCAGGCCCGTTTGCGCCCGATCGTCATCGACGTCGAGCTGTACGTGCCCGACACCACCCGGGCGCCGCGGCGCGACGTGCTGGCCGAGACCGTCAACTACGAGCGCGTGGTCGAGACGGTCGAGCGCATGGTGCGCGACCGCCGCTTCCGGCTGGTCGAGACGCTGTGCGGCGATCTCGCCGACGAGCTGGCCAGGCTGCCGGGCCTGCGCGCGCTCAAGGTCGCGGTGACCAAGCCGCAGCCGCTGCCGCGCGCACGCGCGGTGCGCGTCGAGGTCTGGAGGCATCCATGAGCACCGCCGAGCCCACCGCCGCACGCCGCGACGAGAAGCTCGCCTACGAGCGCAACAAGCTGCACAAGCGCCTGCTGCGGCTCGCCGGCGAGGCGATCGGCGACTTCGGCATGATCGGCGCGGGCGACCGCGTGATGGTGTGCCTGTCGGGCGGCAAGGACAGCTACGCGCTGCTCGACCTGCTGCTCACGCTGCGCGCACGCGCGCCGGTGGCGTTCGACATCGTGGCGGTGAACCTGGACCAGAAGCAGCCGGGCTTCCCCGCGGACGTGCTGCCGCGCTACCTCGAATCGCTCGGCGCGCCGTTCCACATCGAGAACCAGGACACCTACTCGGTGGTCAGGCGGGTGATCCCCGAAGGCCGCACGATGTGCTCGCTGTGCTCGCGGCTGCGCCGCGGCATCCTGTACCGCGTCGCCGACGAGCTCGGCGCCACCCGCATCGCGCTCGGCCACCATCGCGACGACATCCTCGAGACCTTCTTCCTGAACCTGTTCTTCGGCGGCAAGCTCAAGGCGATGCCGCCCAAGCTGGTCTCCGACGACGGCCGCCACGTGGTGATCCGGCCGCTGGCCTACGTGAAGGAGGAAGACCTCGCCGCGTACGCGCAGTGGCGCCGCTTCCCGATCATCCCGTGCAACCTGTGCGGCTCGCAGGAGAACCTCAAGCGGCGCGAGATCAAGCAGCTCATGCGCGAATGGGAGAAGCGCTTCCCGGGCCGCGTGGAGAACGTCTACGCCGCCCTCGGTCGCCTCACGCCCTCGCACCTGATGGACCGCACGCACTTCGACTTCGCGGGCCTGCGGGCCACCGGCGAGCCGATGCCCGAGGGCGACATCGCCTTCGACCCGGACCCGGCGTTCGAGCGCTGAGGCGCGTCTTCTTCCTTCAGGGCCTGTCGCCGGCATGCGCCGCCGGCCGCCGCCCGAAGCTGGCGGCGAAGAGCGCCCCCAGGAGCGCCAGCGCGATCCCACAGAAGACGAAGGTCGGCTCGAAGCCGCCCGCCGGCACCGCCAGGCCGGCCGCGGCAACGCCCACCGACTGGCCGAGGAACAGGCTCATCGCAAACATGGACACGGCGGTGCCGCGCTGCGCCGGCACCATCTGGGTGGCGTTGGTCTGCAGCGTGTTGTGCAGCATGTAGTAGCCCAGCCCGGCCAGCAGGCAGGCCAGCACTCCCAGGTAGAGTGAGCCGGCGGCGGCCATCAGCAGGAACCCGGCCGCGAGCAGCGCGCCGCCGGCCAGCGACAGGCCGCGCTCGCCGAGGCGGCGCATCAGCACGCGCACGCTCGCCGTGTAGAGGATGCCTCCGACGCCGAAGGCGGTGACGGTCGCGCCGGCCGCCCACAGGGCAAGCCCGAAGCGACGGTGCAGGAAGCTCGGGAAGAAGGCTAGCGCGCCGAACACCAGCACGCCTTCGAGCAGCACCGTGGCCAGCACGATGCGCGCCCACGGCGCGGCGAGCACCGCGCGATAGCGGGCCAGCGCGCCGACGGCAGCAGCCGCGTCGACGGTGCTGCTGGTGCCGGAGGTGCCCATCGCGCCCATCGCGCCGGCCGCATCGACGGCGCCGCCCGCACCCGGCCCGGCGGCGCGGCCGGCCGGCGCCGTTGCTGCCGATACCGTCGCGGCCGATACCGTCGCGGCCGGCTGGGAGCGCCCGGTCCGCACCAGGGCGACGCCGGCAGTCGCGAAGAGCAGCGCCAGCAGCGCGAATGCCGCGCGCCAGCCCAGGGTGTCGGCGAACAGGCCGCCCATGGCCTGGCCGAGCACCAGCCCGAGGATGGTGGCATTGATGAACTTCGCCAGCGCGCGCTGGCGCTCGTGGTAGGCGACCGAATCCCCGATGAAGGCCATCGACAGCGGGACGATGGCGGCGGCGCTCGCGCCGGTGACGAAGCGCGCCGCCTGCAGCACCGCGAAGCCGGGCGCGAGCGCGCAGGCGAGCGAGCCGGCCGCGCTCACCAGCGAGGCGAGCGCCACGACGCGCGGCTTCCCATGGTGATCGCCGATCGGTCCGTGGACCAGCTGGAACAGGCCGTAGGCGACCGTGTAGAGGGTGATCACCCCCGCGGCGGCGCCCAGCGAGAGGTCGAAGTCCTGCGCCAGGCGAGGCAGCATCGGATCGCACACGCGCATCGACGTCGCGCTGGCGAACGCGGCCAGCCCGAGCCAGAAGAGCTTCAAATCATCCGCGACGGCAGCCACAGCGCCAGCCACGGGAACACGCTCAGCAGCACCAGGCGCAGGCCGTCGACCACGGCGAACGGCGCGATGCCGCGCACCACCGTGGCCAGCGGCACGCCGGCGATGGCCTGGATGACGAACAGGTTGATGCCCACCGGCGGCAGGATCATGCCGATCTCGCACACCGTCACCAGCATCACGCCGAACCAGATGGGATCGAAGCCGAGCGCGGTGATGAGCTGGAACACCGGGCCCACGGTGAGCAGGATCATCGACAGCTCGTCCATCAGCGCGCCGAGGATCACGTAGGTGATCATCAGCACCGCCATCACCGCCCAGCGGCTCCACCCCAGCTCGCGCACGAACTCGATCATCGCATCGGTCATGCCGGTGGACTCGACGAAGGCATTGAAGATGCCCGCGCCGATCAGGATCATGAAGATCATGCCGCTGGTGAGGGCGGTCTCGGCCACCCCGTTGGCGAGCGCGCGCCGCGTCAGCCGTCCCGACAGCGCCGCCAGCAGCATCGCGCCGAAAGCGCCCACGGCGGCCGCTTCCGTGGGCGAGAACCAGCCCAGGTACAGTCCGCCGAGCACCACGCCGAACAGCAGCGCCACCTGCCAAACGGCGCGCAGCGCCGCGAGGCGCTCGGCCCAGTTGCGGCGCTCGCCGGCCGGCCCGGCATCGGCACGCCGGCGCACCGACCAGGCGACCGCCAGCGAGTACAGGAACATGCCGAGGATGCCCGGCAGCACCCCGGCGAGGAACAGCTTGCCGATCGACTGCTCGGTGGCCAGCCCGTAGATGACGAACAGGATCGAGGGCGGGATCATCACGCCCAGCGTGCCGCCGGCGGCCACCGACGCGGTGGCGAGGGTGTCGGCATAGCCGTGCCGGCGCATCTCGGGCAGCGCCACCCGGCCCATGGTGGCGGTGGTCGCGATGCCCGAGCCGCTCACCGCGCCGAAGATCGCGCAGCCGCCCACGGTGGCCATGGCCAGGCCGCCGCGCAGGTGCCCCACCAGCGCGGCAACGAACGCATAGAGCGATTGCGACAGGCCGGCGTGGCCGGCGAACACGCCCATGGCGATGAACAGCGGCACGATCGACAGCGAATAGGGGAACACCGCTTCGAAGGTGGCGCGCCCGAGCATGAAGCCGGAGGTATCGAACCCGGAGGTCAGGCCGAGGCCGGCGAAACCCACCACTCCCATGGCGATCGCCACCGGCAGGCGCAGCAGGCACAGCAGGATGACGATGGCGAAGCCCAGCGCCCCGATCAGCGGCAACGACATCGTCGACCCTCCGATGGATCCCTCAGGAGTCTTTCAGGGTTGCTGCGGTCACGATGCGGCAGCGCCGGCGAGCCTCAGGAACCGCCCGGTCCCTGCTGCACTGCGCCGGCCTGCGGGTCGAGCAGCGCGCGCACGAACTGTACCGTGCACACGATCGCCGCCAGCACCGTACCGAACAGCACCGGCGCCCAGTACCAGATCATCGGCACGCCCAGGGTCGGCGAGCTGTCGCCGTACTCGAGCACCTGCATGGCCGCGCGCCCGGAGTGCCAGACCGCGAAGACCAGGAACAGCGCGCCGGCCAGCGGCCAGAGGCGGTCGAGCCAGCGGCGCGCGAACGCCGGCAGGCGATCGAACAGCAGGTCGACCTCGATGTTGGCCCGGCATTCGAAGGCGTAGGGGATCCACAGGAACACGCTGGTCATGACCAGCAGCTGGGTCAGGTCGACCAGGCCGGTGATGGACTCGCCCACCAGGAGCCGGCGCACGATGTCGAGCACCGTGAGAGCCGCGCACACCAGCAGGATCGCCACGCCGAGCGTCGCGCACCATCGGCACAACCGGTGCAGCAGCGATTCGGGCGAGCCGGCCTGCCCCGCAACGCCGGCCACGATCTCAGGTCCGCTCGACCTTGGCCACTTCGCGCTGCATCGCGATGTAGATGTCGCGCGCGTCGGCCACGCCCTGCTTCTCGAAGTCGATCATCGCCTTGTTGAACAGGGGCACCAACCGCCGGCCCCACTGGGCGCGCTGCTCGCTGCTCAGCTCGATGATGGTGTTGCCGCGCGCCACCGCGGTCTGCTTGCCGGCGTCGTCCCACTTGTCCCACCAGCCCTGCACCTTGGACAACAGCGCCGGGCCGGAGATCTGGTCGATGACGCCGCGCACGTCGGCCGGCAGCGCCTTGTACTTGCGCTCGCTCATCGCGAACCAGAACGCCGCGGTGTAGATGCGCGCATCGCAATGGAAGCGCGTGACCTCGGCGAGCTTGAACGCGCGCACCGGGTCCCACGGGAACGCGGTGCCGTCGAGCACGCCGCGCTGCAGGTTCTCGTACACCTGGGCCGGCGGCATGCCGACCGGGCTCGCGCCGAGGAACTCGAGCATCATCGACACCGTGGGCGAAGGCGTACGGATGCGCAGCCCGTGCAGGTCGTCGGGCGTTTCCACCTTGCGCTCGCGGGTGTGGATCAGCCCCCCGTTGTGCGTCATGAGCAGCAGCGGCTTGACGCCCTGGTAGTCGGGGCCGAGCATCTTCGGATACAGGTTCCACAGCGCGCGCGAGCCGCCCTCGGCCGTCTTCACCAGCAGCGGCATCTCGACGATCGTGCTGCGCGTCATGCGCCCGCGCGGCATCCCGCACAGGCCGAAGGCGATGTCGACGATGCCGTTGCGGCACTGGTCGAGCTGGTTCTGCACCTGGCCGAGGGCCGAGGTGCCGGGCGAGATCTGCACCGACACCGCACCTTGCGTCTTGGCCTCGAGCTCGCGTGCCCACGGCTCCATGAAATCGGTGTGCAGGCCGTGCGTCGGCGGCAGGTAGTGGCTGAGCTTGAGAGCGATCTTGGCCTGCGCGCGCACGATGGCCGGGAACCCGCCGATGGCGGTCAGGCCCGCTGCGCCGCCGAGGACGCGACGTCGATTTGCCTGCATCGGAGTCTCCTTTGTTCGAGGTCGACAGGGTACTCGATCTACCTGGCCCGATCAGCTCGACAGGGTCGTCGGAACGGGGTCTTCCGGGCTTTTCGGCCGCCATCTCCGGGAAATCCCGGACGACTGCCGAACGACTGCCGGACGAGCTCTCAGCCGGCGCGCAGGTAGCGCGGGATCCGCCTGAGCACGCCCGCGAACGCGGCCGTCCAGGCCAGCAGCGCAGCGCCGAGGAACACCGGCGGCAGGAAGCCGAGGAAGTCGAAGTGCATGGCGGCGGTCATCTCGTGCGTGCTCGCGGCATACATGCCGAGCGGGAACACCGCGCCCCAGTACAACGGATCGAACTCCAGCGGGAAGCGCTTGTAGACGTAGCGCCACACCGCCAGCACCAGGAGCATCGGGATCCACCAGGTGCCGGTGGCCCAGTAGAACACCGTGAAGCCCTTGAGGAAGGGCAGCAGGGAATCGAGGAACGGCGCCTGCGGCGCGTTGACGATCAGCAGCGAGCCCGCCAGCGTGGAGATCGCCATCGCCCCCATGTTGATCCAGTACGGCGGAGCGAGGTCGCCGGGCGAGAAGTGGAAGAAGGTGTAGCGGTAGAAGATCAGCGACATCATCCAGATGTAGAGCATGCCGCCCCACAGCCACATCGACAGCGCGAAGAAGTTCAGCTCGAGCCGCCACGGCTGGGCGGTGCGCGCGGCGATGAGCGCGCTCAGCACCGCGATCGACTGGGTCGCCACCACCGCCAGCAGCCAGCCGCCGGTGATGCCGCGATCCAGCGTCGGCTTGTCCTCCTTGATGGTGAAGGCCGCAAACACGGTGTAGGTGAGGCCGACCCACAACACGATCGCCGCCGCCCACAGCGCGACGGCGATGCGCAGATCGCCGCCGAGCAGGATGAACTGGCTGCCGAGCACGGCGGTGCCGGCCACCGTGGTGAAGAAGCCCGGGCCGCGCGGGTGATCGAAGAGGTCGGCGAGGAAGCGCCGGCGGTGGCACACCAGGCGCGCGAGGGTCAGCAGCCACAGCACTCCCCAGGCCGCCACGTTGAGGACGAACAGCGCCCCGGCGACGAAGTGCAGGCCGTACTGCTCGGACGCCAGCGACACGATGCCGGTCGCCATGACCATCGCGAACCAGGCCGGCGACATCTCGGCCAGGTTGGCGAGCGCGCGCCGCAGGCCGGCAGGGGCGGTGTGCGGCACGCTCTTCAGGAGAACCAGCGCAGCACCGCGGCGGCGGCCAGCGCGATCACGCCGCAGGCCGCGAGCATGCGCCAGGCGAGCACGCGGCCGGCCTCGCCGGCGCGCTCGCCGCGCCCGGCCAGCCACGCCGCCGTCGCCAGGCCGAGCACGGCCGCGGCCACCTTGACCGCCAGGGCCGCGCGCGCCACGGCGTGGATGTCGGGCAGCGCGCCGTAGAAATGACGGCTGACCGCCGCGAACGACACGCCGCTGGCGATCTGCGCGATCCACGCCGCGAGCACCAGCCAGGCCAGCGCACGCTGCACCTCGCGCGGCTGGGGCATCGGCCAGCGCGCGAACACCGCTCCGCCGACGACCGAGGCCGCGCCGAAGTTGTGCACCAGCTGGACCAGCGCGTAGGCGAGGTTCTCCGCACTCATCAGTCGACCGTGACCGCCACGCACTTCTGGAGGCCGATCGGCGTGTGCGCCTTGTTGACCACCTTGACGCACAGCTCGTGCCGGCCCGGCGCGAGCGTCTCGAGGGCGTAGTTGCCCTTGCGCTGGCGCAGGATGCCCACCTCCCGGTCGTCGACGTAGACGTGGATGTGGTCTCCCTGCGGACCGGGGTCGACCTCGTAGACCAGCCTGTTCTGCGCCATCGAGTCGAGCGTCGCGCCCTCGGCGGGTTGCAGGATGCGCACCGATCCCTCGGCGGCATGCGCCGCGGCGGTGCACAGGAAGCCGGCCGCCACGACCGGCGCGAGCAGATTGCGGATGCACATGACCGTCGCCTCCGGAAATGCCTGCACGATTATCAACGATTCCGCCAGTGTCCGGACAGCATGCCCCCGAAGCGGTACGCGATCCAGCCGCCCAGCAGGCCGCCGAGGTGCGCGAAGTGCGCCACGCCGCTCGCCGTGCCGGTCACGCCGAGCGCCAGCTCGATGGCCGCGTAGACCACCACGAAGACCCGCGCCGGCATCGGGATCGGCGGGATCAGCAGCATCACGGTGCGGTGCGGAAACACGATCGCGTAGCCGGCCAGCAGGGCGAAGACGCCCGCCGAGGCCCCGATCACCGGCGCGTCGGCGGCGCCGAAGAAGGCCACCACGACGATCTGCGCGAGCGCGCCCACCACCACGCCGAGGAAGTAGCACAGCGCGAAGCGCGCGGTGCCCCAGACGCGCTCGAGGTCGGCGCCGAACATCCACAGCGCGAACATGTTCAGCAGCAGGTGCGTGAGGCCTGCGTGCAGGAAGCTGTAGCTCACCAGCGTCCACGGCGCCATGAGGAAAGTGCCGGTCACGTCGCCGGGCCACAGCGCGAACCAGGAGTAGAGCGCCGCACCGAGCAGGTTCTGCAGCAGGAAGGCGGCGACGTTGACGATGATCAGCCACTGGACGAGCGGTGGAAGCATGGCGGTTCCGGTGCGAAGCGGGCCGGCGCCCGGGCGCGGGGCCGTGCCGCGCAGCCTACACCTTCGCGGTCGCCGGGCGCGGCGGACGCCCCTAAGACTGCCCTAAGACGACGGTAGGAGACTGCCTGGCGTTGCAGACAACTCGAACAGGAATCGTGCCATGGATACTCAACGTTCCTTCAAGGCGAAACAGATCGTCGTCTCGCTGGCCGCTGCCGGCATCGTGGTGCTGGGCGCCGCGTCGTCGTGGCATACCGGACAGGCCGCGCCGATGCCGGCGGCCCCGATGGTCCCGGCGGCCACGGCCCCGGCAGCCCCGCAGGCCGGCGCCATGGCGCTGCCCGACTTCTCCTCGATCGCCAGCCGCTACGGTCCGGCGGTGGTCAATATCAGCGTCACCGGCGTGAGCAAGGAGCTCGTCGGCTCCGCCGACGAGGGGCCGGTCGACCCGCAGCTGCAGAACGACCCGTTCTACCAGTTCTTCCGCCGCTTCATGGGACCCAACGGCATGCTGCAGCAGCGAGAGGTGCCCGTGCGCGGCGAGGGCTCCGGTTTCATCGTCGATCCCTCCGGCATCATCCTCACCAACGCGCACGTGGTGCGCGACGCGAAAGAGGTCATGGTGAAGCTGACCGATCGCCGCGAATTCCGCGCCAAGGTGCTGGGCTCGGACGCGGCCACCGACGTGGCGGTGCTCAAGATCGATGCCAACAACCTGCCCGTCGTGCCGCTGGGCAACGACAAGACGCTCGAAGTGGGGCAGTGGGTGCTGGCGATCGGATCGCCGTTCGGTTTCATGAACTCGGTGACCGCCGGCGTGGTCAGCGCCAAGGGCCGCTCGCTGCCCGACGAAGGCTACGTACCGTTCATCCAGACCGACGTCGCCGTGAACCCCGGCAATTCCGGCGGACCGCTGTTCAACACCCAGGGCCAGGTGGTGGGCATCAACTCCCAGATCTACAGCCGCACCGGCGGCTACGAAGGGCTCTCGTTCGCGATCCCGATCGACCTGGCGGTGCACATCAGGGACCAGATCCTGGCGCACGGCAAGGTCGAGCACGCCAAGCTGGGCGTGACCGTCCAGGACGTCAACCAGGCGCTGGCCGACTCCTTCAAGCTCGACAAGCCCGAAGGCGCGCTGGTATCGAGCGTGGAGAAAGGCAGCGCCGCCGATCGTGCCGGCCTGGAGAGCGGCGACGTGATCACTCGCATCGACGGGCATCCGATCGTCGAGGCGGGCGACCTCTCGGCCAGCATCGGCCTGGCCGAGCCGGGCCGCAAGGTGACCTTGCAGGTGTGGCACGACGGCCGATCGCGCGACGTGGTCGCCACGCTCGGCAAGGCCGGCGAGACGGTGGCCCGGTCGGACAGCGGGAGCAGCGCCAGCCAGGGGCGGCTCGGCCTGGCGGTGCGCCCCCTGCAGCCGCAGGAACGGCGCGAGGGCGGCATCGACCACGGCCTGGTGATCGAGGACGCCGAGGGGCCGGCGGCACTGGCCGGCATCCACTCCGGCGATGTCCTGCTGGCCGTCGACGGAACGCCGGTGAACAGCGTCGCGCAGCTGCGCGCGCTGCTCGCGAAGTCGGGCAAGTCGATGGCGCTGCTGATCCAGCGCGGCCACGACAAGATCTTCGTGCCGGTGCAGATCGGTTGAGCCGGTGCCAGTGCGCGGGGCGGAGCACTGCAGGCGACGTCCGCCCCATCGAGAACCTGGAGGTATCCCATGAACGCGAACTTCCGCCGCGCCGCGCTCGCAGCGGCGCTGGGCTTGGCCATGGCCGGCCCTGCCGCCGCCCAGGCAGCCAGCCTGCCGACGGTGCAGAAGAGCGGCAGCGTCGAGTACATGACCGGCGGCGTCGGCCAGGACGAGGCGACGGCCATGGAGCGCGAGGCCGGCCGCTGGCCGATGGCCCTCGAATTCGCGGTGCGCGACGGCAAGAAAGCCGACTTCGCGGCCGACGTGCATGTCCGGATACGCGACGCCGAACGCAATGTGGTGCTGGATACGACCGCCGACGGTCCGTTCGTGCTCGCGAAACTCGAGCCGGGACGCTACCGCGTCGAGGCGACGCTGGCCGGCAAGACCTTGCGCCGCGACGTCACGGTGGGCAAGGGCCACGCGCGCACGCTGTTCGAGTGGCCGGCAGGCACCGGCGAGGAGACCTCGCCCGCCGGGTGAGCGAGCGCCCTGCCGCGGCATCCGTGCGCCGGATGCCGCGACGGACCCCTCGCAGCGCCCAGGCTCAACGCCGGAAGATCCCCTTGAGCGCGTCGAGCGCGCGGCCCGCCTCCGGCACGCCCGGGATCGACGGCAGCGTGGGTTGTGCGCCCGACGATCCGCTCTGCGCCCCCTGCGCCGATTCGCCTTGCACCGGCTGGCCGGCCGCCGCACCGCCCAGGTCGACGCCGAGCATGGCCATCGTCGTCGTCTTGACGCGCACCCGGACCGCCCACTCGGGCTCCCACGGCGTGCGCGGATTGGCCGGGCGCGGCGGGTGTGCGAGGTTCAGCTCGCCGCCCCACGCGATCATCCGCAGCATCGCGCCCGCGTCGCGCGCCGACGCGAAGATGCCCTTGGGCACTGCACAGCGGGTCGCCGAGGCCGGCAGCAGCACCTTCTCGCCGACCCAGCGCTCGATCGTCACATTCGGCAGGTAGTCGAACAGACCCGTTCCGGTGTCGGGCGTCTCGGCCGAGCTCCACAGCACCATGTCGTTGCCGACGCTGCCCATCGCGTGCAGGTAGTACGCTCGCGCATGGGGCACCGCAGGCCACTGCAGTGCGATGCTGTCGGCGAGGGCGCCGCTGGAGGCGAGCTGGATCGCGGGCATGAAGTCGTGCGCCGGGTCGACCGCGAACTTCATCCCCGCGGGCACGCCCTCGCCGCCGATGGCGTGCTCGCCCGCGAGCGACGCCCCGCGAGGGACCGGCTCGCGGTGTTTCTCGTTGGGCCAGAGCGAATAGCCGGGTGCGATGCGCGCGCCGCGATCCGGCACATAGCGCCCGCCGAAGGCGCGGGCGAAAACCCGGGGATCGCCGCTTGCCAGGTCGACGATGCGCGGCTGCCCCGCACGCACCGCCTCACCGCAGCCCCAGTAGATCAGCAGGCGTCCCGTCGGACGCTCGCGTGGCATCTCGGCGGCTTCGTCCGGCTCGCGCCCGCCCGCCGCCGGTCCCATCGGAACCAGTGGCAGGCTTGCGCCCATCTGCATGCCCGCCGGGATGGCGTGCGATGCGTCGCTGCCGGACGGCTTGTTGCGCGTGTGCAATGCCAGGTCGAGCCAGCGGCCGGGTGCCATGCCGCGCGCATTGCCGTACTGATTGCCGCCGCTGCCCGGTCCGCCGCCGCCCATGAACGACGGCATCCCCGGCAACTCGGGCATGCCCGCCATGCCGTGCGTCGCGACGTCCATCCAGTACTGCGCGATCGGCGGCTTGACGACCTGCTGGGCCGCGGCCGGCGCGGCGAACTGGATGACGGCAGCGGCCGAGACAAGGGCGGCACAACGAAGGGGGCGGGACATGTACGGGCTCCGATGACCGTCGCCGCGACCGGGCGACCGTGCGGATCATGCATGATCCCGAACACGGCGCGCAATCGGAGCGTGAACAGGCTCTAGAATGGCAGGTTGACTCCGGGCCACCCCCGCTAGCTGCGTGCCTTGCGTACCACCCGTCTGATCCGCATCTTCTTCGTCGCCTGGCGCTACGGCCTCGACGAGCTTGCCGCCTCGGGGGCGGCGGCGACCACCGGCTCGCGCTGGGCCTTCGCCGCGGTGCGCGTGCTGCGCTTCGGCCGGCGGCTCGATGCGCCGCGCGGGCAGCGGCTGCGCGAGGCGCTCGAGAGCCTGGGCCCGATCTTCGTCAAGTTCGGCCAGGTGCTCTCGACGCGCCGCGACCTCCTGCCCGCCGACATCGCCGACGAGCTGGCGCGCCTGCAGGACCAGGTGCCGCCCTTCCCGGGAGAGCTCGCCGTGCGCGAGATCGAGCGCGGGCTCGGGCGTCCGCTCGAGGAGCTGTTCGACGATTTCGAGCGCACGCCGGTGGCCTCGGCATCGATCGCGCAGGTCCACCTGGCCCGCCTGAAGAACGGCCGCGAGGTGGCCGTCAAGGTGCTGCGCCCGAGCATGGCGCCGATCATCGAGCGCGACCTCGAGCTGCTGCGCACCGCGGGCGCGCTGCTGATGCGCGTGTCGGCCGACGCACGGCGGCTGCGTCCGCTCGACGTCATCGACGAGTTCGACAAGTACCTGCACGATGAGCTCGATCTCATCCGCGAGGCGGCCAACGCCAACCAGCTGCGGCGCAACTTCGAAGGCTCGCGCCTGCTGCGCATTCCCGAGATGTACTGGGACTGGTGCTCGACCGGCGTGCTCACCATGGAGCGCATGCACGGCTTCCCGATCAGCCAGATCGAGCGCATGCGCGAGGCCGGCATCGACCTCAAGCAGCTCTCGCGCGACGGCGTCGAGATCTTCTTCACCCAGGTGTTCCGGCACGGCTTCTTCCATGCCGACATGCACCCGGGCAACATCCTGGTCGGCGGCCCCGGCCCCGACTTCAACCGCTACATCGCGCTCGACTTCGGCATCGTCGGCACCCTGTCCGAATTCGACAAGAACTACCTGGCGCAGAACTTCCTCGCGTTCTTCCGGCGCGACTACCGGCGCGTGGCCGAGCTGCACGTGGAGTCGGGCTGGGTGCCCCCCACCACCCGCATCGAGGAGCTCGAAGGGGCAGTGCGCGCCTGCTGCGAACCCTTCTTCGACCGGCCGCTCAAGGAGATCTCGCTCGGGCTGGTGCTGCTGCGCCTGTTCCAGGCCTCGCGCCGCTTCAACGTCGAGATCCAGCCGCAGCTGGTGCTGCTGCAGAAGACGCTGCTCAACATCGAGGGGCTCGGGCGCCAGCTCGACCCCGAGCTGGACCTGTGGATCACCGCCAAGCCCATCCTCGAGCGCTGGATGCAGGAGCAGCTCGGCATGGCCGGCTTCCAGGCCCACCTGCGGCGGGAAGCCACCCACTGGGTGCGCATGCTGCCCGAGCTGCCGCGACTGGTGCACACGGTGCTGGCGCACCGGGCCCGGGCGCAGCCCGATTCCACCCGCATTCTCCTCGAACGGCTGCTCACCGAGCAGCGGCGCACGCGGCGCTGGATCGGCGTGCTGGCGCTGGTGCTGGCGATCGCGCTGGCGCTCGGAGCGCGCCACCTGGCCGGCGGGTGACGGCGGCCGGCGGGCGGCGGCGGCCGTCCGGCCGGCGACGACGACGAACGGCGCCACGGTCCGCCACATACGCGTGCTAAGCTGTTTGCGCAGGGCCTGCAAACAAGACGCAAGTAGCTGAAAACAAAGGAAAAGATGAACGTCGTCATCCTCGCCGCCGGGATGGGCAAACGGATGCGTTCCGAGCTGCCCAAGGTGCTGCACCTGCTGGCGGGCAAATCGCTGATCGCCCACGTGGTGGACCGTGCCCGCAGCCTCGCGCCGCGGCGTATCGTGGTGGTCTACGGCCACGGCGGCGAAGCGGTGCCGCAGGCGCTGGCCGGCTGCGGCGACCTGCGCTTCGCGCGCCAGGCACCCCAGCTGGGCACCGGCCACGCGGTGATGCAGGCGCTGCCACACCTGGACGACGACGTGCCCACCCTCGTGCTCTACGGCGACGTGCCGCTCACCCGCCGCGACACCCTGGCGCGCCTCGTCGAGGCGGCCGGCAGCGAGCGCCTGGGGCTGCTCACCGTGGAGCTGGCCGACCCCCGCGGCTACGGACGCATCGTGCGCGAGGGCGGCCATATCGTGCGCATCGTCGAGGAGAAGGATGCCGGCGAGGCCGTGCGGACGATCCGCGAGATCAACACCGGCATCCTGGTCGCGCCCACGCCGGCGCTGCGCCGCTGGCTGGCGGCGCTCTCCAACGACAACGCCCAGAAGGAGTATTACCTCACCGACGTGGTCGCCGCCGCGGTGCACGATGGCGTGCCGGTGGCGTCGACCCAGCCCGCCGACGCATGGGAGACGCTCGGGGTGAACAGCAAGCGGCAGCTCGCCGAACTGGAGCGCCTCTTCCAGCGCAACCTCGCCGAGGCCCTGATGGACGAAGGCGTGCAGCTCGCCGATCCGGCGCGCCTGGACGTGCGCGGCGAGCTGGTCTGTGCACGAGACGTGACGATCGACGTGAACTGCGTGTTCGAAGGCAAGGTGGTGCTGGAAGACGGTGCGAGCATCGGGGCGAACTGCGTCATCCGCGACGCGCGCATCGGCGCGGGCGCGCAGGTCCTGCCGTTCACGCACATCGAGGACGCCTCGATCGGCGCGCGCGCGCGCATCGGCCCGTATGCGCGGCTGCGCCCCGGCACCGTGCTGGGCGAGGACACGCACGTGGGCAACTTCGTGGAGCTGAAGAACACGCGCATGGCCGCCGCGTCCAAGGCCAACCACCTGGCCTACATCGGCGACGCCGTGGTGGGCGAGCGCGTCAACATCGGCGCCGGCACCATCACCTGCAACTACGACGGCGCCAACAAGTACCAGACGGTGATCGAGGACGACGCCTTCATCGGCAGCGACAGCCAGCTGGTGGCACCGGTGCGCGTCGGGCGCGGCGCCACCCTGGGCGCCGGCACCACTCTCACGCGCGACGCGCCGGCGCAGCGCCTGACCGTGTCGCGCGCCCGGCAGGTCACCATCGAATCCTGGCAACGGCCGGTGAAGAAGAAACCCGGCCAGGGGTAGCGGAAACGCCCAGCAGCGAGGGAGCAGCAACATGTGTGGAATCGTCGGAGCGGTCGCGCAGCGCAACGTCGTGCCGATCCTCATCGAAGGGCTGCGCAAGCTCGAATACCGCGGCTACGACTCGGCGGGCATCGCCATCATGAACGGCGCCATGCAGCGCGTACGCGCGGTCGGCCGCGTGGCCGATCTCGAGGCGCGCACGCGCGAGGTGCATGCCGACGCCCCGACCGGCATCGCGCATACGCGCTGGGCCACCCACGGCGGGGTCACCGAGAACAACGCGCACCCGCACGTGTCGTGCAACGACGGCGTCGAGGTGTCGGTGGTGCACAACGGCATCATCGAGAACCACGACGCGCTGCGCCGGCGGCTGGAAGCGGGCGGCTACCGGTTCGCGAGCGACACCGACACCGAGGTCATCGCGCACCTCGTGCACAGCCATCTCGCCGCCGGCCTGGACCTGTTCGCCGCGGTGCAGAAGGCGGTACGCGAGCTCGAGGGCGCCTACGCCATCGCCGCCATCTGCAGGAAGGAGCCGAACACCGTGGTGGGCTCTCGCAAGGGCTCGCCGCTGCTGCTGGGCATCGGCAACGCCGGCTCCGGCAAGGGCGAGAACTTCCTCGCCTCCGATACCTCCGCCCTGCTGCAGGTGACCCGCTACGTGACCTACCTCGAGGAAGGCGACGTGGTGCAGATCCGCCTCGACGGCTACTCGATCGTCGACCGCGACGGCCGTCCGGTCGAGCGCCCCATCGTCGAGAGTCAGCTCTCGGCCGACGCCATCGAGCTGGGCAGGTACGACCACTTCATGCAGAAGGAGATCTTCGAGCAGCCGGGCGCCATCGCCAACACGCTCGAGATGGTGGCCAACGCGTCGTCGCTGTCGGCCGGGCTGTTCGGCGCCGAGGCCGAGGAGATCTTCGCGCGCACCCGGCAGGTCCTGGTGCTGGCCTGCGGCACCAGCTACCACGCCGGCTGCGTGGCGAAGTACTGGATCGAATCGATCGCCGGCCTGCCGGTCGCCGTCGAGATCGCCAGCGAATACCGCTACCGCGACCCGGTCGCGCTGCCCGACACGCTGGTCATCACCGTGTCGCAGTCGGGCGAGACCGCCGACACGCTGGCGGCGCTGCAGCACGCCAAGAGCCTCGGCCTGCGCGACACGCTGTCCATCTGCAACGTACCCGAGTCGGCGCTGGTGCGCCAGAGCCGGCTGCGCTTCCTCACCCGCGCCGGCCCGGAGATCGGCGTCGCCTCCACCAAGGCGTTCACCACCCAGCTGGCCTCGCTGTTCGTGCTCACCCTGGTGCTTGCCAAGCAGCGCGACCGGCTCGCCCCGGCGCGCGAAAAGGAGCTGCTCGCGCAGCTGCGCCACCTGCCGGCCGCCGTGAGCCGCGTGCTCGAATGCGAGCCGGCCGTGCGCCACTGGGCCAACCGCTTCGCGCCCAAGCAGCACGCGCTTTTCCTCGGGCGCGGCGTGCACTTCCCGATCGCCCTCGAAGGCGCGCTCAAGCTCAAGGAGATCACCTACATCCATGCCGAGGCCTACGCCGCCGGCGAGCTCAAGCACGGCCCGCTGGCGCTGGTCGACCGCGAGATGCCGGTGGTGGTGGTCGCGCCCAACGACGCGCTCATCGAGAAGCTGAAGTCGAACCTCCAGGAGGTGCGCGCGCGCGGCGGCGAGCTGTTCGTCTTCGCCGACCAGGACACCCACATCGAGCCCAGCGACGGCGTGAACATCATCAACCTCGGCGACCACGCCGGCCCGCTGTCGCCCATCCTGCACGTGGTGCCGCTGCAGCTGCTCGCCTACCATGCCGCGCTCGCGCGCGGCACGGACGTGGACAAACCCAGGAACCTGGCCAAGAGCGTGACGGTCGAGTGAATCGGCGGAGCGTTCAGGCGGAGCCGGCTCCCCCCGGCTGGTGGTGAGCGCCCCGGCCGCGATGTGCGCCGGTCATTCGGGCCAGCCTCCGAAACGGTGGACGGCTTCGCGCCACGGCACCGAAGCACCGTGGCCCGACGTCAGTGCCGTCTGAAGACTGCGCAGCCGCGCCAGATGCAGGTCCCTCAGAAACACGCGCACCGTGTCCTGCGCGGCGATCGGCAGAAGATGGGCCAGATGGCGCAGGCACAGCCCGTGTCCGCGCGCCAGGAGATCCCGGCCTCGCGGCTTGCGCAGGCATTCGAGAAGCTCGGCACAGGTCCGCTCGAGCGCGATTGCCTCGGCCTCGCAGCCCTGGCAGCACAAGACGAAGCGACGACGCGCTGGCACAGCAGCGGCGGCCGGCTTGTCGCGACGGCGCCGGCGCGGCCGATGCCACACGGGCTTCGCCTGCTGCGACAGCGCCAGTTCATGGACGATGCTCGCAAGCTGCTGCCGCAACTGCTCGCCGATCCCTGCCAGCGCAAACGCCGCGACGCCTTCCAGGAGCCCGGCATTGCCGAGTCGTCTCGCTTCCGCCACGTGACGGACGCAGCACGGCGCGAACAGCCACAGATATTCCGTGGCCCCGTGCTCACCCGCCCAACGCAGTCCTTGCAGCCAATGTCGTCTGGCGCCCCCGATGGCTTGGCAGATCGGGCAGGCATCCGGGGCCGCCAGCAGATCCTGCATGCGCCTGGACGCATCGTCCGGATCCGGCGCGCCTGCAATGACCTCGTCTGGCGCCTCCTGCCCGATCAACGCCAGCGCGCGCGCCATCCACGCATCTGGGCTTCGCGTCAGTTCCTGCGCTGCGGCCTCGACGGCCTCCAGGTAGCGCTGGATCGCCCGGCCGCGTGGTTCGAGCGCAAGCCGGGAGGCCAGCGACTGGAAGTGATGCCGGCACAACGCCTCCAGCTCGCCGGCGTCGTCGGGCGTGCGCAGCCAGCCTTGCCGGATCGGCGCAAGCAGGCGGCCCGCCGCGGAATCGTCGGCCGCGCACGCCGGGCAGCGCCGGCCGGTCGAGAAGAACAGCCGCCGGCAGCGTTCATCGACCACCGACTCGTGCAGCAGCGGCTCGATCCGTGCGATGGCCACCGCGAAGGCGTGCGCAATGCGGGTCGACCGCGCGGCGTCGAGCCCGAGCCCGAGCCCGAGCCCGAGCCCGAGCCCGTGGCGTTCGCAAAACCCGAGGTCGTCGGCAATCGACTCGGCAATCGCCGTCATCGACGTTCCGGGTCCGAAGCTGCGCTCGGCATACGTCGCTCCGATCCGCTCGACGCCCAGGCAGACGGGGCACCGCAGCGCCGACGCAGGACTCTGTAGGGGGATCCTCGCGCTTTGCGGCGCGCGGACCGCCGGCGGTTCGGAGAGCTCGTGCATGCCTGACCTCGGGCGCATCGCGCCGATCGGTAGGCATCATCAGCCGTCAGGCGGTTCGGGGAGGCATGCCATCTCCCATGTGAAGCAAGTATAGCGATCCGTTCCTTTCGGAGGAGACCGAGGGCTATACTGACTTCATCCGTCATGGGAGATGGCATGCCTCCCCGAACCGCCTGACGGCTGATGATGCCTACCGGCCAGCGCCACGTGCTGGAGGGATGGGCATGCGGGAAACCTCCACGAGATCGGTCAGCAGCGAGTGCGGCTCCGCATGCGCCGCTGCGGCAGCGCACGCCTTCGGCGTCGGGACCGTCAGGGGAGACGGCTGATGCCCTGGCTCGTGTTCTGGATCCTGCTGGCGGCCGTGCTCTCGGGCGCCTGCTCGATTCTCGAGGCGGCCTTCCTGAGCGCGCCGATGCCGGCCCTGCATCTGCGCGCGGCCGCCGGAAGCCGCGGCGCGCGCACCCTTCTCGACTTGCGGCGACGACACCCGGCCGACGCGCTCAGCGCGATTCTCTTCGTCAACACGTTCGCCGTGATGGTCGGCGCCACCTTCGCGGGAGCGGTGGCTGCCGGCCTCTGGGGCGAATCGACCGTGCCGTGGGTGTCGGTCACGATGACGCTGCTGCTGCTCTTCGTGTCCGAGATCGGCCCCAAGACGTATGCGGCTTCGCATGCCGCGCAGCTCTCCGAAGGGGTGGGGTTGGTGCTGGGCGGGCTGCTCGTCCTGCTGGCGCCCATCCTGCCCGTCTTCCGGGCCGTCACCGCCGCGCTGAGCGGCAGCGAAGACTCGCTGACCCGGCGCGCGCTCGCGGCCATGATTGCGATGGCACCCGAAGAGGGCGTGCTCGGCTCCGACGAGTCCGACCTGATCGGCCACATCGTCTACATGGCCAATGTGACGGTGCGGGACATCCATACGCCGCTCGACATGACGGTCATGCTCCCCGAGACTGCACCAGCCTCGGAATTCCTCACCAACGGCGAGGTGCAGGCGTTCAGCAGGATCCCGATCTACAGGGGTGACCGTTCGAATGTCGTCGGCTATGTCGCCCTGCGCGAGGTGCTGTTGCATCTGGCGTCGGGCGGATCCCCCCGCGTCGAGGTCTCGCAGTTCGCGCGTCCGCTGCCGCGGCTGCTCGCGTCGCTGCGTGTGCACGAGGCCACGCGGGCGATGCTGAACGCGCACGAGGCGATCGCCCTCGTCGTCGACGCCGACGGCCATGTACCGGGAATCGTGGCGCTCGAAAATCTGCTCGAGACCTTGACGGGAATCGCGATCACCGACGAGCAGCCCGATGCGTCAGCGCGACCTGGCGCCGACGACCGGCGCCACGACCGCCTGGCTGCACTGCGCAGGCGGCGAGGCCGCTGGGTTTCCGATGTGGGTGACTGAGCACAGGCGATGCGGCAAGATCGCAAGTTCCGCATCGCTCCGAGGGCAGGGGCGTGCCGTCACGCCGCTGCGCGCACCGCCTGCCGCGGCGATTCCTGCGCCGGCTGCGTGTCGGTCTGCGCCATCGTCCAGGCCGCGGCCTGGGTCTCCAGGAGCGCGGTCTGTGCGAGGTCGATGTCGCCCATGTCGCGGCACAGCGCCTCCAGGGCCGGCAGGTCGGCGCGCTCGCGCGCCTCGCACACGCTCAGCAAATGGCCGAGCGGGCCGGCGCGATCGAGCAGGGCGTCGCGCACGCCGGGCGCGAGCGGCAGCTTGCCGATCAGGTCCGGCAGCGGCAAGCCGAACAGCACGTCGATCTTGGACAGCATGCCGACGAGGAACGCCTGCTCGCCCAGCCGGGGCTCCCCGGGATGCCAGCGCTCGGCGAGCAGCTCCATCAGCCGCGCGCGCAGGCCGACCTGCTGCACGAGCGGGTCGGCATGCATCGGCCCGCCCTTGCCCTCGCCGTCGGCGTACAGCAGCAGCTGGGCCCAGCGGCGCACCTGGCGCAGGCCGACCAGCGCGATGGCCGTGCCGATCGAATCGACCTGGCGGCGCAGGCCCGTGGCGCTCGAATTGACCTGCTGCAGCATCGGCTTGGCCAGGGCCGGGTGGCGGCGCATCTCGCGGGCGACGGCATCGATGTCCGGGTCCTGCTCGAGCAGCGTGATCAGCCGCAGCATCTGCGGGGCCGACGACGGCACGCGCCGCGAGCGCAGCAGTTGCGGCCGGGCGAAGAAGTAGCCCTGGAAGAGGTCGAAGCCGGCGGCGGTGGCTTCCCGGAATTCGTCGTCGGTTTCCACCTTCTCGGCCAGCAGGACCTTGCCCTTGGATCCGAGCCGCCTGGCAAGCGCCTTCCACTGCGGCACGCCCGGCGACCGCAGATCGATCTTCACGATGTCGACCAGATCCAGGAAATCGAGCCGGGGGTCGGTGGCATCGCAGACGTCGTCCAGCGCGATGCGGTAGCCGCGCGCCCGCAGCTCCACGATGCGCTCGCGCAGGGGCAGGTCGATCGCGGTGGTCTCCAGGATCTCCAGGACGAAGCGTTCGGGGGGAAGGATCTCGACCACCTCGCTCATGAGCAGCGAGCGGTCGGCGTTCACGTAGCCCTTGAAGCGGCCGAGGCTTGCCGTGAGACCGAGATCGGCCAGCGAGCGCGCGATCACCTGGTAGGACGCCTGCAGATCGTCGAGCCCGCCGCGGGCCGCTTCGGGGGCAGGCCGCTCGACGCTGCGGAACAGCAGCTCGAAGGCGACCAGCGACCCCCTGGCATCGACGATGGGCTGCCTGCCCAGGAGGATTTCCTCGCTCACGGAATCGTCTCGAATGAGAGGAATGAGAAGCTCATATGAGCCGCACCCAGCCTAGCATTCGTGCCGGACGGCCGGCACGGAAAGGGGGACGTGCGGCAGCGGCGAGGCGACGGACGGATGCCGGCTACGCGGCGATACCGGTCCCGCGGCGGCGAGGCGCCCCGCCATGACTCGCCGCCTTTCCGCGGCCTACCGTCCCGCCGCCGCCTCGCCCGGATCCGTCATGCCGCGCTGGATCGCCCATGCCGCCGCCAGCAGCAGCAGGCCCAGCGAGAGGAGCACTGCGTTCAGGCCGAAGGCTCCGGCGATCATCGCTCCCAGCAGGGGTCCGGCGGCCGCACCCATGAAGCGGGTGAAGTTGTAGATGCCCATGGCGGTGGCGCGTTCGGCGGTGAACAGGTTCACCAGGGCCGTCGATTGGGCCGGCAGGCTGGCGCCGAGCAGCATGCCGTAGAGCAGCGTGGCCAGCAGCAGCAGGCCGAGCGACAGCGCCCCGGCGGTGCTCGCCAGCCACAGCGCCAGGACGCTGGCGCAGATGCCGTAGGAGGTTGCGCTCATGATGCGCGTGCCCGTCTGGCGAGGCAGCCAGCGCTTCACCGCCTCGATGCCGGCGAGGATGCCCGCGGTGAGCGGCACGAAGGCGAGCCCCTTGCCGGAGGTGCTCAGCGCGAAGCGCTCGGCCAGTTGCGGCAGGAACACCAGGAACACGTAGTAGCCGTAGAACTGGCTGAACCCGAGGAGCAGGATGGAGCGGGCCGAGGCACTGCGCACGACCACCCGGATGCGGCTGAGCGCGAGCGGGTTGCCGGCGCCTGCGCGCGCGAGCGTCTCGGGCAGGGTGGTTGCGTTGTACAGCATGACGGCGAGACCGACCGCCATCAGCACGCCGAAGGCCCACTGCCAGTGCAGGTGGGCCGCGATGAGCCCACCGATGACCGGCCCGGCCACGGGCCCGAGGAACACCATCAGCTGGTAGCGGTTCATCGCCTGCGGCCGCTCGTCCACGGCGTAGAGATCGCCGATGACCGCCGCGGCGACCACCGAGCCGGTGCTGATGCCGCAGGCCTGCACCACGCGCCCGGCCAGGAACGCCCAGTACGACGGAGCGAGCAGGCACAGCAGGCAGCCGGCGACGTAGACGCCCAGCCCGGGCAGCAGCACCGCGCGCCGGCCGCGATGGTCGGCGAGCGGGCCGACGACGAAGCTGCTGGCGGCCAGGATGGCCGTGAAGATGGAGATGGTCAGGTTGACCATCAGCGTGTCGGCGGCCAGGTCGGCGCCGATCTCCAGCAGGCTCGGCACGTAGACCGTCTGGGTGAACGGCCCGAGGAAGGCCGCGGCCGAGACGCCGGCGAGGATCTTCGCGCGGACGACGGCCGCGTCGGCGGTTTCGTTCACACCTTCTCAGCCCGGGCCCGTGCCGGGCGCGAGCAGCTGCGGCCTCTCGACGAGGCAGCGTCTGAACCAGTAGGTGAAGAGGTCCGGGCGCCGCGCCACCAGACGCATCAGCGAATGCGGATCGATCCAGCGCCAGGCCTCGACCTCCAGGGGATCGCAGCGCGGCAGCGCATCGCAGCGGCCGACGAAGACGTGGTCGTACTCGTGCTCGATGAGATCGTTGCCGACCTCGGCCCGGTAGACGAAGCCGTGCACGCGCTCGAGCGCGCAATCGAACCCCATCTCCTCGACGAGCCGGCGGTGGGCCGCGGCCTCCGTGCCTTCGCCCGGGCGCGGGTGGCTGCAGCAGGTGTTCGACCACAGGCCGCCCGAGTGGTACTTGTGGCGCGCGCGCTGCTGCAGGAGCATGCGGCCGGCCGAGTCGAGCACGATCACCGAGAAGGCGCGATGCAGCAGGCCCGCCGCGTGCGCGGCATGCTTCTCCGCGGCGCCGACTGCATTGTCGGCGGCATCCACCAGGATCACCTCGTCCATCGCTCGGAGCTGCCTCGGCTCGGGAAATCGCGCGCCGAGCATACCATCGGCGCTGCTCAGCGCAGGCGCGCCAGCAGCTTGCGCAGCTCGCTCGTCCACAGCACCACGCTCGCCAGGGCCGCGCATGCCAGCCACTGGTCGAGGCCCAGCGGCACCGTGCCGAAGGCGAGGTTCATGAAGCCGAGCTCCACCACGGCCACCTGCAGCAGCACCGACAGGACGACCGCGCCCCACAGCCAGCGATTGACGAACAGGTGGCGAAACGCGCTCGCCGACTCCGAGCGGGCATTGAAGCAGTTGAACAGCTGCGCGAACACGAGCGTGGTGAAGGCGGCGGTGCGCGCGTTGGCCACGTCGCGGCTGCCCTCGATCGCCCCGCCCGGCAGGTACATGTCGAGCGCCAGCAGGGTCACGGCGGCCATCACCGCACCGACCTCGAGCACGCCTGCCCACATGCGCGCGTCGATGACGCGCTCGTCCGACGGGCGCGGCTTGCGCGCCATCACGTCGTCGGTCTGCGGGTCGATGCCCATGGCCAGGGCGGGACCGGAGTCGGTGATCAGGTTGACCCACAGGATCTGCGTCGCCAGCAGCGGCAGCACCACCGCTCCGCCCGGGCCGACCAGGCCGATCGCCTCGGCCAGCACCACGCCGAGGAACACCGTGAGCACCTCGCCCATGTTCGACGAGAGCAGGTAGCGCAGGAACTTGCGGATGTTCTCGAAGATGACGCGCCCCTCGCGCACGGCCGCGACGATGGTGGCGAAGTTGTCGTCGGCGAGGATCATGCGGGCGGCTTCCCGCGTGACCTCGGTGCCGGTGATGCCCATCGCGACGCCGATGTCGGCGGCCTTGAGCGCCGGTGCATCGTTCACGCCGTCGCCGGTCATGGCGACGACGTGGCCGGCGGCCTGCAGCGCGTCGACGATGCGCAGCTTGTGGCGCGGCTCCACGCGCGCGTACACCGACGTGGCGCGCACCGCCTCGGCCAGCGCCGCATCGTCCATCCGCTCGAGCTCGCGGCCGGTGAGCACGCCGGCTCCCGCGTGCTCACCGGCCCCGGCCTCGACGATGCCGAGGTCGGCAGCGATGCGCGCGGCCGTGCGCGGGTGGTCGCCGGTGATCATCAGCACCCGGATGCCGGCGCGGCGCGCCTCGCCGATGGCCGGCCCGACCTCCTCGCGCGGCGGGTCGATGATGCCCACCGTGCCGGCGTAGATCAGGTCGCGCTCGAGCCGCGCCGCATCGTCGGGGTCCTCGCCCGCTTCGAGCGGGCGATAGGCCACCGCGAGCGTGCGCAGCGCCGCGTCGGAGAGCCCGTCGACTTCGGCGAGGATGCGCGCGCGCGACCGCTCGTCCAGGTCGACGACCTCCATGCCGGCGCGCATCCGGCTGCATCGCCCGAGGAGAACGTCCGGCGCGCCCTTGGCGATCACCACCAGTTGCCCGCCGTGCTCGTGGTCCACCTCGATGGTGGACATCATCTTGCGCTCGGAGGTGAACGGGATCTCGCCGACGCGCGCGAAGCGCCGCCGGCGCCGCTCGGCGAGGCCGGCCTTGCGCTCGGCCACCAGGAACGCCGCTTCGGTCGGGTCGCCCTGGATCTGCCACCGGCCATCGGGACCCTGGTGCAGCGCGGCGTTGCCGGCGAGGCTGCCGCCGCTGAGCACCACGATGTCCTCGGCCAGCATCGCCTCGCCGGGCGTCCCGCTGGCCTCGCACTCGAGGCGCCCGTGCGGCGCGTAGCCCACGCCGGTCAGGCGCGCGGTGCCCGAGGCGGTGATCAGGCGCACGATGGTCATCTCCGAGCGGGTCAGCGTGCCGGTCTTGTCGGCGGCGATCACCGACGCCGAGCCGAGCGTCTCCACCGAGGAGAGCTCCTTGACGATGGCGTTGCGCCGGGCCATGCGCTGTACCCCGAGGGCGAGCACCACCGAGAGGATCGCCGGCAGCCCCTCGGGGACCGCCGCCACCGCCAGCGACACGCCGAACAGCAGGATCTCGACCGCGCCGCCGGCCGTGCGCACGCCGGAGATCACGAACACGGTCGCCATCACCACCGCGGCGATGACCAGCACCGCGACGCCGAGGGTACGCCCGATGCGCGCCACTTCCTTCTGCAGCGGGCTGGGCGCCTCTTCGGCCGACTCGAGCATGCCGGCGATCGAGCCCACCTCGGTGCGCATGCCGGTCGCGGTCACCACGGCACGGCCCGTGCCCTGCGCCACGGCCGTGCCCTTGAACACCATGTCGAGCCGATCGCCGAGCGCCGCCGGTTCGGGCAGCGTGTCCGCGTCCTTGAGCACCGCCTCGCTCTCGCCGGTGAGCGAGGCTTCCAGCACGCGCAGCGAGGCAGCCTGCACCAGGCGCGCGTCCGCGCCCACGGCGTCGCCCTCGCCCAGCACCAGCAGGTCGCCGCGCACCAGCGCGGCGCTGGGCACGCGCTGCAGGCGGCCGTCGCGCACCACCGCGGAGGTGACCGCCGTCATGCGCGCCAGGGCCGCCACCGCGTTCTGCGCCCTGGCCTCCTGCATGTAGCCGAGCATGCCGTTGGCCGCGACGATCAGGGCGATGACGAGCGCGTCCACCGGCCAGCCGGCCGCGCCCTCGATCGCCCAGGCGGCGAGCGAGATGACCACCGCGGCCAGCAGCAGGTAGACGAGCGGGTCCCGGAACTGGGCGAGCAGGCGGCGCCAGGCGGGCGGCGGCGGCGTTGCGCGCAGCTCGTTCGGGCCGTCGCGCGCGAGGCGGCGCGCCGCCTCCTGCGCGCCCAGCCCGCGCTCGAGGTCGGTGCCGAGCGCCCGCGCCACCTCGCCGGCGTCGCGCAGCGACGGGTCGTCGAGGACGCCGGCGCGCTGCTCGGGTCGAAGGGGCGGTTCGGGCATGTGCGGGGGAGTCGAGGCGGCCGGATATGGTAAGGGCAAGGGGACGAGGCCGCCCCCGCCGATCGCGCCCCGGGCAGCGCTGCTATACTGCGCCCGTCCTTGGGGAGTAGCCGCCCCCGCTCGCGGGGGATGCGCGTCAACATGCTTGCTTCGTCATCGAAGCATGGCGCGCATGGGGCCGCCGCCGCGCGGCCGTCTGGCGAGACCATTGGCGGTGCACCGCGTCCGGGGTCGGGCGGACGGTGTCTTGCCATCGGCTCGCCCTCCGCCCGACCCGCGATCGCCCCATGGAAGCCTTCCTCGTCTCCACCGGCATCGTCGCGCTCGCCGAGATCGGCGACAAGACGCAGCTGCTCTCGCTCGTGCTGGCCGCCCGCTACCGGCGCCCGCTGCCCATCGTCACCGGAATCTTCCTCGCGACGCTCTTCAACCACGCGCTGGCGAGCGCCGTCGGCGGCTGGCTGAACGCGCTGCTCGGACCCGAGGTCCTGCGCTGGGCGCTCGGTCTGTCGTTCATCGCGATGGCCGCCTGGGTGCTGGTGCCCGACAAGCTCGACTCGGTGCAGGTGCGCGGCGCCGGGCTGGGAGTGCTCGGCGCCACGCTGCTGGCCTTCTTCCTCGCCGAGATGGGCGACAAGACGCAGATCGCCACGGTGGCCCTGGCAGCGCGCTTCGACGCCTTCCTGCCGGTGGTGGCCGGCACCACCCTCGGCATGATGATCGCCAACGTGCCGGCGGTGCTGGCCGGCGACCGCATGGCCACCCGCATGCCGGTGCGGCTGGTGCACGGCGTCGCGGCGGCGCTGTTCGCGGTGCTCGGCGTGATCGCGCTGGCCGGCCCGTCCGGCTGGCTGCCCTGAAGTCCGTCAAGTCGCGCGCCGCCTGCGCCAGCTCTCGAACAGTACATCGATAAGGACCTCCGCGGCTTGGTCCGGCGTGGACGCACCCGAGGCGACGCGTTCCGCGAGACGGCCCAGCTCGGCGGAGGATCCTTCGTGCGAGGCGAGCGCGAGCAGGCGCCCGGCCGCCAGCCGCGCGACGTGGCTTCGAAGCCGTTCGACCCGGCGCTGCGCCTCGCACCCGCCCTCACGCTGCCACTCGAGGAATGCGTCGATCGTGCCGGCCAGCGCGTCGATGCCCGCGCCCTCGCGGGCGCTCACTCGCATGACGGGAGGCCGCCAGAACGATTCCGGCCCGTGCGCTGCCCCATGCCTCCGATGCACCGACGGATTGGCGCCGCCCGCCGCGTAGCGCCGGCCGGTGCGGCCCGGCTCGTTCACGCCCGCGCGGCCCGGATAGACCAGATCGAGATTCGCCTCCAGGTGTCCGGCCACCGTGTCGGCGCCGGGGAGGTCCTGCTTGTTCACGGCATAGACGTCGCCGATCTCGAGGATGCCCGCCTTGGCCGCCTGGATCTGGTCGCCGAGGCCCGGCACCGAGACGACGACGACGCAGTCCGCCAGCATGGCCACGTCGAGGTCCGCCTGGCCGCTGCCCACCGTTTCGACCAGCACGCGGTCGAAGCCGAGCGCTCCGATCACCGTGACCACGTCCTGCGCGGCCCGGCTCAGGCCGCCCGCCTGGCCGCGCGAAGACAGGCTGCGCACGAACACGCGCGGATGGGCGCTGGCACGGTCCATGCGGAACCGATCGCCGAGCATCGCGCCCCCGGTATACGGGCTGGACGGATCGACGGCAATGACGGCCACCTGCTCGCCCGCCTGCGCCCAGTGGAGCGCCAGATGGTCGAGCAGGGTGGACTTCCCCGCGCCCGGGGGGCCGGCGATTCCCACCACCGGGACCGGGCGCGCCTGCCGGTAGGCCTCGCGCACGATCGCATCGGCCTGGGGCCGGCGGTTCTCGACCGCGCTGAGCGTGCGAGCCACCTGCCGGATGTCGATCGGCCGCTCGGACATTCCCGCTACCCGACCTCGACCATCACGCCGTCGCCCTGGCCGAAACCGCCGCAGATCGCGGCCACGCCTCGTCCGCCGCCGCGACGTCTCAGGCAGTTGATCAGCGACATCACGATGCGCGCCCCGCTCGCGCCGAGAGGGTGGCCGATCGCGACCGCGCCGCCATGCACGTTGGTGCGCTCGCGCAGGCGTGCCGCCTCCTGTTCGTCTCCATCGGCCAGGACCAGCGTGCTCACCAGCGGCGTGGCGGCATAGGCCTCGTTGATCTCGATGCCGTCCCACTGCCGCACCTCGCGCCCGTTGCGCTGCGCGAGGCGGGCGATGGCCGCGGCGGGCGTCGAGGTCCCCGAGGTCGGACCGCCGCATACCTGCGCATGGTCGACGATGCGTGCGAGCGGCTCGAGGCCGTGCGCCCGCGCGTAGCCGCGCCGGCAGAGCACGAGGAACGCCGCGCCGTCGTTCAGGCCCGGGGCATTGCCGGCAGTGATCGTCCTGCCGCCGTAGACCGGTTCGAGCCGGGCGAGCTTCTCGAGTGTCGTATCGGGGCGCGGCGACTCGTCGGTGTCCACGCGGATCTGCGCACCCTTGCCGCCGGGCGCCTGCACCGCGAACCGCTCGAAGGCGAACCGTCCGGCCGCCTCGGCCCGCGCATAGCGCCGGTGGCTCTCGACGGCCCAGCGGTCCTGCTGCTCGCGATCGACGCCGCGGCGCAGCGCCTCTTCGCCGGAATAGACCGCGATCGGCCGATCGACCACCGCGCCTCGCAGCAGCAGCGGATCCTCGACGGCGACGTTGCCGATGCGCCTGGCGCGGTCCCTCGGCCACAGCAGCGGCGTACGGCTGAGCGAGTCGAACCCGCCGCAGACCACGACCTCCGACTCGTCGAGCAGCAGCTCCCTGAAGCCGATCCCGATGGCGGTCATGCCCGAGCAGCAGGCGCGGTCGATGGCCGCGGATGGGGTCGATTCCGGCAGGCAGGAGCGCAGCACCGCCTGGCGCACCGGCGTGAGCACCCCCGATGCGATCATGCCCACCCCGCCATAGACCGCACCGACGCTGTCGGGGAGCATCCCGGCGCGGCGCACCGCTTCGTCGATCGCCAGCGCGCCGAGCACCGGCCCGTCGATCCCGCTCAATGCTCCTTCGAATCGGCCGAACGGCGTCCTCGCCACCGAGACGACGACCACGTCCTGGTCAGACATCGCCGCATTCCTCCATGCGGGCCGCCGCAGCGTTCAGCTTCGGCTTGTCGACCTTGCCGTTGGCGTTCTTCGGCAGCGCATCGACGAGCCGGAACGCACGCGGCGTCTTCATGCCGAGCACGGGTTTGCAGTGACTGCGCAATTCTTCGGCGGAAAGCGCCGTGCCCGGCAGCGCGGTGACGAACGCCACCGCGATCTCGCCCCAATCGGGATCCGGCGTCCCGACCACCGCCGCCTCGAGCACGCGCGGATGGCTGGTGAGCACGGCCTCGACCTCGGCCGGATAGATGTTGAACCCGCCGCAGATCAGCATGTCCTTGCTGCGCCCGGCAAGCGTGATGAATCCCTGCTCGTCGCAGCGGGCGAGGTCGCCGGTCCACAGCCAGCCGTCGCGCAGCACTTTCGCGGTTTCCTCGGGCCGGTTCCAGTACCCCTGCATCACGTGATCGGAACGGATCGTGATCTCGCCCACCTCGCCCTCGGGCACCCGCTCGCCGTTGCCGTCGCGCAGCACGACCTCGACGAAGGTGTACGGCCGCCCGATCGATCCGACCCGCGGCACCCTGCGGCCGGTGGCCGCGTCGGACACGAAGTGCTCCGCAGGGCGCAGCGTCGCGACCGTCATCATCGCTTCCGTCAGGCCGTAGTTCTGCGTCAGGACCGGTCCGAACCGCTCGAGCGCCTTCTCCAGCGTGTTATATGGGATCGGCTCGGCGCCGTAGCCGATGGCGCGCAGGCTGGACAGGTCGTGGCGTTCGAGATCCGGATGATTGACGATGCGGGTGAGCGCCGTCGGCACGCAGGTGAACACGCTCACGCGCTCGCGTCCGATCGTCTCGAGCAGGCCCTCGATCGCCGCGCCCTCGACGATCACGTTGCAGGCGCCGCGCAGGAACCACGGCACGAAATAGGTGCCGCTGGCATGGGTCAGCGGCCCGATATGGGCAACGACGTCGTCGTGCCGCATGTCCCGGTCGGCCAGCATGTTGCGGCATACCGAGAGCCAGTTGCGATGCGTCAGCATGACGCCCTTGGGCCTGCCCGACGTGCCCGACGTGTAGTTGATCGAGCACAGCGCATCGAGCGCGACGCCGTCGCGCGGCGCGCCGTCCGCCTGCGCGGCCCGATGCCACGGATCGCCGCCCAGCGCTTCGTCGCCGTCGACCCGGCACCACCAGATCCGCGTCAGGCGGGCGGCGAGCGCCGAGGCGCGATCGCGGGTCGAGCCGTCGAAGAACACCGCGCGCGCGTCGCAATCCTCGACGATCGTGGCGACTTCGTGGGCGGTGAAGCGCATGTTCAGCGGAACCCTTACCAGCCCGGCCAGCTCGATGGCGAGCTGCAGCAGCAGGTATTCGGGCCGGTTCGCCATGAAGAGGCCGACGCGGCTGCCGGGCTCGAGGCGATGCGCCAGGCCGGCGGCGATCGACCTCGCCTGCGCCGAGAACTCCGCGAACGTCCACGACCGGTCGCCATAGCGCAGGCAGACGCGATCGGCGAAATGGCGTGCGGCCTGCAACGTCAGCGCGCCCAGCGAAGCACCGGCAGTCATCCTCGTTCCCCGTAGCGCCGGGCGATATGCCCGACGATCTCCTGCACCGTCGTCCCCGACAGGAACACCCGCTCCACGCCGGCCGCCTCGAGCGCCGGAATGTCCTCCTGCGGAATCACGCCGCCGGCGATCAGGCCGATGTCGGGCGCGCCGGCCTCGTCGAGCATCCGGCGAACGCTCGGCAGCAGCGCGAGATGGGCGCCCGAGAGGATGCTCACGCCCACGACGTCGACGTCCTCCTCGAGCGCGGCGCGCACCACCTGCCCGGGCGTGCGCCGCAGGCCCGTATAGATCACCTCCATTCCGGCGTCGAGCAGGCCGCGCGCGATCACCCGCGCCCCGACGTCGTGACCGTCGAGACCGATCTTCGCGACGAGCACGCGCACCCTCTTGTCGTCGGCCGCAGCCATCGGCGCCATCTCCCCTCAAAAATCCGTCGACGGCTCGAACGTTCCGAAGTGGCGACGCCATCTATCGCAGATCTCGCCCACCGTCGCATGGGCCTTCACGGCCTCGATCGCCGGCGGCACCATGTTGGCGCCGCTGCGGCAGGCCTCGTCGATCGCGGCCAGCGCGGCCGCGACGCGGGCCGGATCGCGCGTTGCCTTCACGCGCGCGAGCCGCCCGGTCTGGCGACGGGTCGTTTCCGGATCGACGCGAAACGCGGTATTGGGCACGTCGGGCTGCTGCGGCCACAGGTTCACGGTGACCCATGGGCGGTCGCCGCTGTCGAGCGCACGCTGCCGGCGCACGGCACCCTCGGTCATCCAGCGGCGTCCCAGTCCCGTGTCGATGACCGAGAGCGCGCCGCCGGCCCCGTCGATCTCGCCCAGCGCATCCAGGATCTGGCGCTCGATATCGTGGGTCAGCGACTCGACGAAATACGAGCCGCCGAGCGGATCGATGGTGTCGGTGAAGCCGTGCTCGTGCGCCAGGATCTGCTGCGTGCGCAGCGCCACCTTCACCGACTCCTCGGTCGGCGTGGAGACCGCCTCGTCGTAGGAGGCGATATAGACGTACGACGCTCCGCCCAGCACGTACGCCAGCGTGCCGAAGCCGATGCGCACGATGTTGTTCAGCGGCTCCTGCAGCGTTTCCTGGCCGTGGCCGTAGACGGTGGTGCGCAGCGCCATCGCCTCGGCAGCGGTCGCGCCGAAGCGCTCCTTCATCAGCTTCGCCCAGGTCCGGCGCAACGCCCGGAGATTGGCGACCGATACGAAGAAGTCGTGGCGCTCGTCCGGAAACATGTGCAGCAGCGGCGCCACCTGGTCGATCGCATATCCCTGCGCCAGCAGCGTCTCGATGTAGTGGATCGCGTTGGCCAGCGCGATGGCGGTGGCGCGGCTCGAGCCCGCGCCGCCCGCGTTGATGTGATTGACGCAGACCGTCATCGGCGACCAGTGCGGCGCGTGCTCGACGCACCAGGCCACGCAGTCGGACGCGAGCCGCGCCGCCGCGGGCGCCGGCAGGATCTGCGTGCCCCTGGCGATGTACTCCTTCAGCGGATCGTTCTGCAGGTTGACGGTATAGCGGCTCCAGTCCAGCCCGCGCCGCTCGCCGAGCGCGGCGAACATCGCCAGCACGATCGGACCGATCGAGTTGCCCAGCGTGCCCACCCGCTTGACGCGATCGATCTCGATACCGTCGAAGAGCACTTCCAGGTCGGCCAGCGTGTCGATCGCCACGCCGACCTGCCCGACCTCCGCGGTGGCCATCTCGTCGTCCGAGTCGTAGCCGCACTGGGTCGGAAGATCCAGCGCGACCAGGATCTGTTCGGCGCCCCATTCGAGCAGCGTCCGGAAGCGCCGGTTGCACTGCTGCGCTTCCCCGAAGCCCGAGTACGCCGAGACGACGAACGGCTCGGTACGGAACATGCCGGGGCGATCGCCGCGCGTGAAGGGATACTCGCCGGGAAAGCCGATCTCCCCCAGGTAGTCGATGCCGCGTTCCGAGACGTCCGCAGGGGTATAGAGCGGCTTGATCGGAACGCCGACGTCGGCGACGAATCGGCAGCGTTCGGGCGTGCGCCGCGTCGCCGCCCGATACGGGCCGTGCACCCACTCTTCGGCAGCGGACGCGATGGCGGCGACGTCCGCCTGTGTCGCGCCGGACAGGTCTGTCTTGCTCATCGATTCCCCGGTTCGCGCAGTCCGTTCAATCGGACCGGACCTTCGCGGTCCGGATCAACTCTCCCCACCGCTCGGCATCCCCCTTGAGCCAGGCCTGGTATTCCGCGGGCGTCGAACCGACGACCACGGCGCCGAGCGCGCGCAGGCGCTCCTGCGTCGCGGGCTTCGAGAGCGAGGCGCGGATCGCGGTGCTGAGCTTGTCCAGCACCGGCTGCGGCGTACCGGCCGGCGCCAGGAAGCCGACCGGTCCGACGTAGTCCTCGAAACCGGGGAACCCGGACTGGGCCATCGTGGGCACGCCCGGATAGTCCGGATGAGGTTGCTGCGTGGTGACGGCCAGCACCCTCACGCGCTTCTGCGCGACCAGGTCGGCCACGCCGATCATTGGGTAGAACATGAAGTCCACGCGGCCCGCCATGACCTCGGTGAGCGCCGGAGCATTCCCGCGGAACGGCACGTGCAGCATCTGCGTGCCCGAACGCAGTTCGAGCAGGGCGCCGGCCAGATGAGCCGATCCCCCGTTGCCCGCCGAACCGTAGGTCACGGCGCCCGGCGAAGACCTGGCCTTGGCAACCAGGTCGGCGATCGACTTCAGCGGCGAGTCGTAGGCCACCACGACCACCTGGGGCAGTATCACCGCCAGGCTCACCGGCGCGAAGTCCTTGACCGGATCGTATCTGGCCTTGTCGGGATTGAGCAGCGGGTTCACGTTGTGCGAAAGCGTGTTGACGATCAGCGTGTAGCCGTCGGCCGGCGATCGCGCGACCGTCTCGGTGCCGATGTTGCCGTTCGCACCGGCGCGGTTCTCGACGATGACCGCCTGGCCCAGGCTCGCGGTCACGTCCTGCGCGACCACGCGCGCGATCACGTCGGTCGGACCGCCCGCGGCGTATCCGACCACGAACTTGATCGGCCGCGTCGGATAGTCCTGGGCGAGTGCGCCGCCGGCGCCGAGTGCCGCCACGATCGACGCGGCTGCGATACATCCCAACATGGTCCGCTTCATATGCCCTCCTTTGGATTCGACTCGGGGAATCAGGCGATTTCGTGCTCGAGCACGCCGAGGCCGGAAATCTCCATGCGGATCCGGTCGCCCGGCGCGAGCCAGGCGGGGGGATCGCGAAACGCGCCGCTGCCGGCCGGCGTGCCCGTGGCGATGACATCGCCCGGCTCCAGCGTCATGTGGCGCGTGATGTACTCGATCAGCCGATCGACCGGAAACAGCATGTCGGCCGTGCCGGCTCGCTGCATCGTCACGCCATTGACCTCGCAGCGCAGCTCCAGGCACTGCGGATCCTCCATCTCGTCCTTCGTCACGAGCCACGGACCCATCGGGCAGAAGCCGTCCATGCTCTTGGCGAAGGTCGTCTGCGGCGGCGTGGTGTCGAACTGGAATTCGCGCGCGCTCAGATCGTCCAGGATGGTGTAGCCCGCCACCGCCTGCAGCGCGCGGTCGCGCGGCACCTCGCGGGCAAAGACGCCGATCACGACCGCCAGCTCGATCTCGAAGTCCAGCTTGCGCACGGCCGCCGGCGGCCGGATCCGCGCGCCGGGACCTACCACGCTGGACGGCAGCTTCGCGATCAGCCGCGGCACGTCGGCCGGCTCGCTCCCCGTCTCCCTGGCATGGGCGCCGTAATTGCGCCCGACCGCCACGATCTTTCCCGGGCGCGGCACCGGCGCCAGCAACTGCAGGCCGGCAACGTCCGCGCAGCGATCGAGCGCGCCGCGCGCGACCGCCTCGCGCACCGTCCCGGCGAGCCGCGCCAGACCTGCAGGGCCGGCTTGCAGGGCGCGCATCGAGCCTCCCGGCGCGGGAGCCGCTCCGCGACGGCGCAGCTCGTCGAGCACGGCCTGCGGCACGTCGAGCTCCGCGCACGCGTCGGTCAGGTCGACCACGCGCGTCCCGACCAGCGCTCCGCAGCGCAGCGCCGCATCCGCACCGAGGTAGCTGAGCAGCTTCATCGGGTCGTCATCTCCGGGCGCACGAGCTCGCGCTCACCATGCCTGCTCCAGCATGGCCTCGACCTCTTGCGCGCCGGACACCTGGCGCGGATTGAAGTAGAGGCCGCGCTCGTTCATGGCTTTGGCGGCGATCGGCGCCAGCAGCGCCTCGGGCACGCCGATGTCGCGCAAGCGGGCCGGTGCGCCGATCTCGGCCTGCAGCCGCGCGAGGCGGTCGGCGACCGCTTCCTGAGCTCGCGATTCCTCGCCGCAACCCATGGCCTCCGCGGCCAGCTTCATCGCCGCCGGCGCCGACGCCGCATTGAAGCGGATCGCGTGCGGCAGCATCACGCTGTTGGCGTCGCCATGGGCGACGCCGGCCACCGCGCCGATCGCATGGCAGACGGCATGATGCAGGCAGGTACGCGCATTCAGCAGGACCCGACCCGACAGATGGGCCGCGGCCAGCAGGGTGCCGCGGGCGTCCACCGAATCGGGGCGGCGGGCCACTTGCGGCAGCGATTCGAGGAACAGCCGGATCCCATGCAGCGCGAGCGCCGTCGTCACCGGCGTATGCACCTTCGAGTACAGGCCTTCCAGGCAATGGGCGAGGCCGTTCATCCCGGTGGACAGCATCAGCGCAGCCGGCACCGAGAGATTGGCCGCCGGGTCGATGACGATCAGCCGGCTCGCGAGCTTCGGATCGGAGAACAGCAGCTTGTGCCCGTCCGGCGCGCGCACGCCCAGGCTCGGCGTCACCTCCGCCCCCGAAGCCGTGCAGGGAACGGCCGCGATCGGGAGCTTCGGCCTGCGCAGCTCGGGAACGACCAGCGCATCGGGCGGCCGGAAGCGGCTCGCATGGTCATCGAGCTCCCCGCCTTCGGCCAGCCAGAGTGCGGCCGCCTTCGCCGTATCGGACGCGCTGCCGCCGCCGACCGCGACGAATCCGTCGACGCCGTCATCCGCCGCCAGGTCGCGCAGGCGCCGCACCGCATCGACGGACGAATGCTCGGGCACGCCGGTGAACTCCGCCCGGATCATTCCGTGCAGAGCGGCCTTCGCTTCCGCATAGACCGGAGAAGCGGCCGTGCGGCGCCCGGCGACGAGCAGCGGGCGCCGCACGCCGATCCGTGCGAGCTCAGCGGCCATCCGGCCGATCGCACCGGGCTGGAAGACGACCCGCGAAGCCGAGGCGTCGTGAACGAAATTCTCGACCGCGATCATGGCGAACTACGGACTCTCTCCCGGTGCCTGCCACAGAAGGATCTGATTCGTGAACGATCTCCTCGAATCGAGGAAGCCGGCGAGACGCCGGATATCGCCGGATTCCTGTGTCATGCAAGGAGTCTATGGAAACGACCCGATCGGCGCTAGAATTCGATCGCGAATCAACTGTTTCCGATCCGTGAACGATAATTGGACCGATGATGGACAGGCTGCGTTGTCTCCAGGTATTCGGCGAAGTCGTGCGATGCGGAAGCTTCGCCGGGGCGGCACGCCACCTGGGCATCTCGCGCGCCGGCGTGACCAAGCACATCGCCTTCCTGGAGAACACGCTCGGCGCGCGATTGCTCAACCGCACGACCAAGCAGGTCGGCCTGACCGCGGCCGGCCTGATGGCGCTGAACGGCGCACGACAGCTGCTCGATCGATATGAGATCCTGGAATCGGATCTGCGCGAGTCCCTGAACACCCCGCGCGGGGTGATCCGCATCGGCAGCCCCCCGGCGTTCGGCGCGCACCACCTCGTGCCGCTGATCGCCAGGTTCGTCGGGCTGCACCCGGATATCCAGTTCTCGCTGATCTTCGACGACGGAGACCTGAAGCTGATCGAGCAGGGTCTCGATCTCTCGATCCGCATCACCCCTGCGCTGCAGGATTCCAGCTACGTCGCCCTGCCCTTGACCCGGGCGCCGCAAGTGCTGGTCGCCGCACCCTCGTATCTTTCCGGGCACGGCACGCCGAGGACGCTGGCGGATCTCGAACGGCACAACTGCCTGGTGCATTCGATCAAGTCTCCCACCGGCATCTGGCGTTTCGTCGGCGGCGACGGCGAGATACCGATCCGCGTGCGCGGGACGATCTTCTCGAACCTCGGGGAAGCGCTGCGCCATGCCGCGCTGCTCGGCCACGGCATCTCCGTGCACCCCTACTACATGGTTTCCGAAGACCTGGCTGCCGGACGCCTCGTGCCCGTGCTGACCAGCCACGTGGCCCAGCCGCTCGAGATCTTCATCATCTATTCGAGCCGCCAGAGCCTGCCGCAGCGGGTGAAGCGCTTCATCGGCTTCCTCAAGGACTGGGCCGCCACGCCTCCCGACTGGTCTCTGCCGGCGCGCGGCGTGCGCGCACGACGTCGGAACAACTGACCGCTCGGAGCAGAGCGCGTTCGAGAAATCGGGCGCTATCATCGACTCCGTGACGCCGCCAGGACATCCGACCATGAAGGCCGCCTTCTATGAACGCAAGGGCGCCGCGCGAAACGTGCTGCGCGTCGGCGAGCAGCACGTGCCCGTACCCGCGCCGGGCGAAGTGCGCGTACGCATCCATGTCTCGGCGGTGAATCCGTCGGACACCAAGAACCGCGGCGGACTGCGCGTCGCGCAGATGCCGTTCCCGCTCGTGATCCCGCACCAGGACGGCGCCGGCGTCATCGACGCGGTCGGCGACGGCGTCGACACGACACGGATCGGTCAGCGGGTCTGGGTCTACGAAGCCAATCTGGGCCGGCCATTCGGCACCGCGGCCCAATACACGACGGTGCCGGCGCACAAGGCGGTGCCGCTGCCCGACGGCGCCGGCTTCGAAGCCGGCGCCTGCATGGGCGTTCCTGCGATGACCGCGCATCGCTGCGTGTTTGCCGACGGCCCGGTAACTGGTCGTACGGTGCTGGTGCAGGGCGGCGCCGGGGCGGTGGGCTTCTATGCGGTGCAGATCGCGAAGCTCGGCGGTGCCGCGCGCGTCATCGCCACCGTGAGCCGCGACGAGCAGGCGGTGCGTGCGCGCGAGGCAGGCGCCGATGAAATCATCAACTACCGCGAAGCGGACGTGGCCGCGCGGGTGCGCGCGGTCTGCGGTACCGACGCGCCGCTGGACCGCGTGATCGAGGTGGCCTTCGGGACGAACCTGCGCACCGATATCGAATTGCTGCGTCCGGGCGGCGTGATCGCCACCTACGCCTCGGATGCGGTGCCCGAACCGGCCGTACCGTTCTGGCCCATGCTGGCGAAAGACCTCACGGTGCGCTTCGTGCTGGTCTATGCGATGCCGCTCGAGGCGCATGAGCAGGCGACGCGCTGGATCGGCGATGCACTGTCGGCCGATCGGCTGCGCCACCAGGTGTACCGACGCTTCCCGCTCGACGAAATCGTCGCCGCGCACGAGGCCACCGAATCGATGTCGAACGTCGGCAAGGTGCTGGTCGACATCGACTGATGCCGACCAGGTGGAAGGCCGTGACGGGGAAAAGGCCGCTTCAGCGCGGCAGGTCGATCGCTTCCAGCATCGCGGCGACGGTGTCGAACTTGCGCCGGCAGCGATCGCCCGCGGCGCCCGCCTGCTCGGCCGCGTCGATCCTGCGCCACGAGGCGTGATCGACGCGCCGCACGCCGCGCGCGGCCAGCAGCGCGGCGAGCCCTTCGCCGCCCGGGCGGCCGTGGTCCAGCGCCTCGGCGGCGATCTTCTGCGCCACCTGCTGCGCCTCGGTGCGGTTGGTGGGGATGGTGCCCGAAGGGCCGCGCTTGGCCCAGCCGGTGACGTAGAGCCCTTCGTCGATGCGGCCGTCGCGGTTGGGGAACACGCCGGCGACGGGGGCGGCGCTGCAGCAGGCGACGCTCTGGTAGCCGATGCACGTCACCGCGAGCTGCGCCGCGATCTCCTGTGCGCTGCCGTCGGCGCGCGCGAAGCGCACGCCTTCGAGCCCATCGCTGCCGAGAAAGGCCGCCGGCACGAGCCCGAAATGGAAGACGATGGTGACCGGCGCCTCCCGGGTGTCGGCGGCGAATCCGCGCAGCACCTCGACGATCGGCGTGTCGCCGGCGATGGCCGAAGGGTCGGCCACCCGCGGGCGGGCGCGAGCGAGCGCGCCCAGCTCGGCCAGCTCGTGCTGGGTGAACTTCGCCTCGGCCGGGCCGCGCCGGCCGACGACGTGGATGGTCTCGATCGGCTGGGCGGCGAGCAGCTCCAGCACCTGCGGCGCGAGATCCGAGCCGGCCATCTCGGCGGGCGACTTGGCGAGGATGCGCGCCACGTCGATGGCGACGTTGCCGTTGCCGACGACCACCGCCGAGCGCACCGAGCGCAGCGGCGGCGGCGCGTGATCGGGATGTCCGTTGTACCAGCCGACGAATGCGCCCGAACCCACCACGCCGGGCAGGTCCTCGCCGGGGATGCCGAGGCGGCGATCGCGCGGCGCGCCAGTGGCCAGCACCACCGCGTCGTAGAGCGACCTCAGCTCGTCGAGGCGCACGTCGCGCCCGATCTCCAGGTTGCCGAAGAAGCCGACGCGCTCGCGCCCGAGCACGCGATCGAGCACGCGCACCACCGCCTTGGTGCCCTGGTGGTCGGGCGCCACGCCGTAGCGCACCAGCCCGAACGGCACCGGCAGGCGTTCGAGCACGTCGATGTGCGCATCGGGCGCGAGCCGCAGCAGGTGATCGGCCAAGTAGCAGCCCGCCGGGCCGCTGCCGATGATCGCAATATGCCTCATGGGTGCGTGGCCGGACGCGCGGCCCGGATCCTCGTGCCGGAGAATGGTGCATTATTGCCTGACCGATCCGGCGCGCATGACAATGCCGGGGCAAGGAGCGCAGGAATGGGGATCCGGATCACCCTCCTCGTCGGAACGATGACCGGCACCGCCGAGATGGTCGCGCAGGAAGCGCAGCAGGCGCTGCGCGCGGCCGGCCACGAGGCCGAGGTGCGCATGATGGACGGGCTGGGCGCAGACGTCTTCGAAGGGGGCGGGGTGTTCCTCATCTGCACCTCCACCTACGGCTTCGGCAACGTGCCCGACAACGCCCAGGATCTCGTCGAGAGCCTGGAAACCGTGCGCCCGAAGCTCGACGGCGTCACCTACGGCGTGATCGCGCTGGGCGACGGCACCTACGGCGACACGTTCTGCCGGGGCGGGGAGCGCTTCGACCAGCTGCTGGCCGAGCTGGGCGCGCGACGCGCCGGCGAGCTGCTGCGGCACGATGCCAACTCCGGCGACGTGCCCGAGGAGGTGGCGGCCAGGTGGGCCGTCGCCTGGGCGCAGGAACATCTCGTCCCGCTCGGCGGGACCGCATGAGCGAGGCCGTACCATGTCCGACTGGGTCTACACGTTCAAGGGCGCCGTTCTGGCATCGGAGTACGACTCCTCCAGCTACATGAACTCGCGCATGTACGTCTCGCGCTTCGACCAGGCCACATGGCTGCTGCTGCACGCGATCGGCCTCACGCCGGCCACCATGAAGCAGCAGGCGCTGCGCGTGGCGATCGTGCGCCAGAACTACCAGTTCCTCAGGGAGCTGCGCGGCGGCGAGCTGGTGCAGGTCAAGAGCGGCTTCCTGGCGGTGGGCCAGAAGTACTTCCGCTTCCTGCACCAGATGTTCGACGAGGAAAGCGGCGCCATGGTCGCCACCTGCGACTGCGTCGCCGTGCAGGCCAGCCTGGAGACGAACCAGAGCGTGCCGCTGCCGCAGGCGCTGCAGGACAAGGCGCGGCACCACCTGGTCACCGCCAACACGCCGATGAACGCATTGCTGGGGTAGGCCGCGCCGCGCGACCGGCGCGTGCGGCGGCCTCGATGACGCCGGTGTTCACCGATCACGACATCTACCTCTTTCGCGAAGGCACCCACGGCCGCCTGCACGAGCTGCTCGGCTGCCAGGTCGACCGCGCGCAGCCTGGCGCCCGCTTCGCGGTGTGGGCGCCCAATGCGCGCGCCGTATCGGTGATCGGCGACTGGAACGGCTGGAGCGCGCACGCCGACCCGCTCGCGCCGCGTGCCGACGGCTCGGGCATCTGGGAGGGGCGCGCGGCGCAGGCGCGCGCGGGCCAGGCCTACAAGTACCGGATCGTTCCGGGCGACGGCGGTGAGGCGTTCGACAAGGCCGACCCCTGTGCCTTCTTCGCCGAGACGCCGCCGCGTACCGCCTCGCGCGTATGGACGCTGGACTACGAATGGGGCGACGCGCAATGGATGGCCGGGCGCGGCGCGCGCAACGCGCTCGATGCGCCGATCTCGATCTACGAGGTCCACGCGGGCTCGTGGCGGCGCGGCAGCGGCGGTGACTTCCTGTCCTGGCGCGAGCTGGCCGAGGCGCTGGTGCCCTACGTGCTGGAGACCGGCTTCACGCACGTCGAGCTGCTGCCGGTCACCGAGCATCCGTTCTACGGCTCTTGGGGCTACCAGACCACCGGCTACTTCGCGCCTACGGCGCGCTACGGCATGCCGCAGGACTTCATGTACCTGGTGGACCACCTGCACCGCAACGGCATCGGGGTGATCCTGGACTGGGTGCCCTCGCACTTCCCGACCGATGCGCACGGCCTGGCGCGCTTCGACGGCACGCACCTGTACGAGCATGCCGATCCCCGGCAGGGCTTCCACCCGGAGTGGAGCTCGAGCATCTTCAACTACGGCCGCAACGAGGTCGCGGCCTTCCTGCTGTCGTCGGCGCTGTTCTGGCTCGCGCGCTACCACGTCGACGGACTGCGCGTGGATGCGGTGGCCTCCATGCTGTACCTCGACTACGCGCGCCGCGAGGGCGAGTGGATCCCCAACCGCTACGGCGGGCGCGAGAGCCTCGAGGCGGTGGCGTTCCTGCGCCGGCTCAACGAGGCGGTGTACCGCGACCACCCCGACGCGATGACCATCGCCGAGGAATCCACCGCCTGGCCGATGGTGTCGCGCCCGACCTCGCTCGGCGGGCTCGGCTTCGGGATGAAGTGGAACATGGGCTGGATGCACGACTCGCTCGACTACATGGGCGAGGATCCGGTCAACCGCAAGTACCACCAGGACAAGCTCACCTTCTCGCTGTGGTACGCGTTCAACGAGAACTTCGTGCTGCCGCTGTCGCACGACGAGGTGGTGCACGGCAAGGGCTCGCTGATCGGCAGGATGCCCGGCGACACCTGGCGCCAGTTCGCCAACCTGCGCCTGCTCTACGCCTGGATGTGGACGCACCCGGGCAAGAAGCTGCTCTTCATGGGCGGCGAGTTCGGCCAGCGCCGCGAATGGGCGCACGACGGCGAGCTCGAGTGGTGGGTGCTCTCCCGGCCCGAGCACGGCGGGCTGCGGCGCTGGGTGTCGGACCTGAACCGCGCCTATCGCGACGAGCCTGCGCTGCACCAGCAGGACTTCTCCGCCGAAGGCTTCCAGTGGATCGACTGCAGCGACGCGCGGCACAGCGTCGTCGCGTTCCTGCGCCAGCCGCGCGAGGGCGGGCGCCCGCTGCTGGTGGCGTGCAACTTCACGCCGGTGCCGCGCACCAACTACGCCCTCGGCGTTCCCCGGCCGGGCCGCTGGGAGGAGCTGCTCAACAGCGACGCCACGATCTACGGCGGCAGCGGCTGGGGCAACCTCGGGGGGGTCGAGGCGGCGCCGCTGCCCTCCCATGGCCAACCCTACACGGTGACGCTCACGCTGCCGCCGCTGGGCGCGGTGATCCTGCGCGAGGCCGAGCCGACGACCGAGGCCGTGCCGACGATCGAGGCTGCGCCGATGGCCGAGGCTGCCGATGAAGAGGCCGACCATGGTTGAGGTCGCCGACGGCCGCGTGCGCGCGGTGATCGCGGCGGTCGCGCCGGCGATCGACGGCGGCCGCTACGCGGTCAAGCGCACGGCCGGCGAGCCGCTCGAGGTCGTGGCGGTGTGCCTGGTCGACGGCCACGATGCGCTGCGCGCGATGCTGCGCTGGCGCCCCGAGCACGCGGCGCAGTGGCAGGAGGTCGAGATGGCGCCGGCGGGCGACGACCGCTGGCTTGCCCGGATCATCGCCGCCGAGCCCGGGCGCTACCGCTACGGCGCGGCAGCCTGGGTGGACGCCTTCGCCACCTGGCGCAGGGAGTTCGCGCGCCGCCAGGACGCCGCCGACCTGCGCCTGGCCGCGCAGACGGGCGCGGCGCTGATCCGGGAAGCGGCGGCACGGGCCGGCGAGGCCGGCACGGACGCGGACCTCGCCGATCGCGACCGTCTCGCCGCATGGGCGGCGGCGCTCGAGGGCGCCGTCGACCCGGCCGCCCTGCGCGCCATCGCCCTGGACGAAGCGGCGGCCGCCATCGCGGCGCGCCATCCCGACCGGCGCCTGGAGGCCGTCTGGCCGGTCGAGCTGCCGCTGACGGTCGATCGGCCGCGGGCGCGCTTCTCCTCGTGGTACGAGCTCTTTCCGCGCTCGGCCGCGCCGGTGGCGGGCCGCCACGGCACGCTCGCCGACGCGCTGGCGCGGCTCGACTACGTGGCCGGGCTCGGCTTCGACGTCGTCTACCTGCCGCCCGTCCATCCGATCGGGCGGCTGCAGCGCAAGGGGCGCAACAACAGCGTGCCGGCGCAGCCCGGCGACGTCGGCAGCCCGTGGGCGATCGGGTCGCACGAGGGCGGCCACAAGGCGGTCCACCCCGAGCTGGGCACGCTCGAGGACCTGCGCCGTCTGGTGGCGCGGGCGCACGAGCTGGGCATGGAGATCGCGCTCGACATCGCGCTGCAGTGCGCCCCCGACCATCCCTACGTGACGGCCCACCCGCAGTGGTTTCGCCGCCGCCCCGACGGCACGGTGCAGTACGCCGAGAACCCGCCCAAGAAGTACGAGGACATCTACCCCTTCGACTTCGAGACGCCCGACTGGCGCGCCCTGTGGAACGAGCTGGAGAGCGTGTTCGAGTTCTGGATCGGGCAGGGCGTGCGGATCTTCCGCGTCGACAATCCGCACACCAAGCCGTTCGGTTTCTGGGAGTGGCTCATCGACCGCGTCGGGCGCGCGCACCCCGACGTGATCTTCCTGGCCGAGGCGTTCACCCGCCCTGCCGTGATGCACCAGCTGGCCAGGCTGGGCTTCTCGCAGTCCTACACCTACTTCGCGTGGCGCAACACCCGGCACGAGCTGACCGACTATTTCACCGAGCTGGCGCACGGCCCCGGGCGCGACTACCTGCGCCCCAACGCATGGCCCAACACGCCCGACATCCTCACCGAGACGCTGCAGTACGGCGGACGGGCGGCGTTCGCGGCGCGGCTGGTGCTGGCGGCCACCCTGTCGGCCAACTACGGCATCTACGGGCCGGCCTTCGAGCTGATGGAGCACGTCGCGCGCGAGCCCGGCAGCGAGGAATACCTCGACTCCGAGAAGTACCAGCTGCGTCATTGGCCGATCGAGCGGCCCGACAGCCTGGCCCCGCTGGTGACGCTGATCAACCGCATCCGGCGCGAGAACCCGGCCCTGCAGTCCAACGACGGGCTGAGCTTCTTCGCCACCGACAACGAGCAGCTGATCTGCTACGCCAAGCGCTGCGAAGAGGCCGACAACACCATCGTGGTGGTGGTGGACCTCGATCCGGAGCACGCCCACGCAGGATGGATCGAGCTCGACCTGCGGCGGCTCGGCATCGCGGAGGACCTCCCCTACCAGATGCACGACCTGCTCTCGGGCGCGCGCTACCTGTGGCACGGCGCGCGCAACTACGTGCGGCTCGATCCGGCGCGCATGCCGGCCCACGTGCTGCGCGTACGCCGGCGCCTGCGCCGCGAGCAGGACTTCGACTACTTCCTCTGAACGGAGGCAGGAGTGAGCGACCACGGGATGGCCGCGGACGATCCGCTCTGGTACAAGGACGCGGTCATCTACCAGCTGCACGTCAAGGCCTTTCGCGACTCCAACGACGACGGCATCGGGGACTTCCCCGGGCTCACCTCGAAGCTGGACTACATCCGCGACCTCGGCGTCAACACGGTGTGGCTGCTGCCCTTCTACCCCTCGCCGCTGCGCGACGACGGCTACGACGTGGCCGACTACCGCAACGTGCATCCGCAATACGGCAAGCGCAACGACTTCCGCACCTTCGTGCGCGAGGCGCACCGGCGCGGCCTGCGCGTGATCACCGAGCTGGTGGTCAACCACACCTCCGACCAGCACCCGTGGTTCCAGGCCGCGCGACGCGCGCCGCACGGCTCGTCCAAGCGCGACTTCTACGTCTGGAGCGACGACCCCAACCGCTACGCGGGCACGCGCATCATCTTCCGCGACACCGAGACCTCGAACTGGGCCTGGGACTCGGTGGCCGGGGCGTACTACTGGCACCGCTTCTTCAGCCACCAGCCCGACCTGAACTTCGCCCACCCCCGCGTGCTCAAGGCCGTGGTGCGCGCCATGCGCTTCTGGCTCGACATCGGCGTGGACGGCTTTCGCCTCGACGCCATCCCCTACCTGTGCGAGCGCGAAGGCACCAGCAACGAGAACCTGCCCGAGACGCACGCGGTGATCAAGCGCATCCGGGCGATGCTCGACGAGCGGCACGCCAGCCGGCTGCTGCTGGCCGAAGCCAACCAGTGGCCGGAGGACGTGCGCGAGTACTTCGGCGACGGCGACGAATGCCACATGGCCTATCACTTCCCGCTCATGCCGCGCATGTATATGGCGATCGCGCAGGAAGACCGGCACCCGATCGTCGAGATCATGCAGCAGACGCCCGAGATCCCCGATACCTGCCAGTGGGCGATCTTCCTGCGCAACCACGACGAGCTGACGCTGGAGATGGTCACCCATCGCGAGCGCGACTACATGTACAGCGCCTATGCCGTCGATGCGCGCGCCCGCATCAACCTCGGCATCCGGCGCCGGCTCGCGCCGCTGATGGACAACGACCGCGACCGCATCAAGCTGATGAACAGCCTGCTGCTGTCGATGCCCGGCTCGCCGATCATCTACTACGGCGACGAGATCGGCATGGGCGACAACATCTTCCTCGGCGATCGCGACGGCGTGCGCACGCCGATGCAGTGGAGCCCCGATCGCAACGCCGGCTTCTCGCACGCCGATCCGCAGCGCCTGTACCTGCCGCCGATCATGGATCCGATCTACGGCTACCAGGCGGTCAACGTCGAGGCGCAGACGCGCGACCCCTCGTCGCTGCTGAACTGGATGCGCCGCGTGCTGGCGGTGCGCGCATCCAGCCGCGCCTTCGGCCGCGGCCGCCTGGCCTTCCTGTCGCCCGGCAACCGCAAGATCCTCGCCTACCTGCGCGAGTACGAAGGCAGCGGCGAGGCACCGAACGGCGCCGCCGAGGAGACGATCCTGTGCGTGGCCAACCTGTCGCGCTCGGCCCAGCCGGTGGAGCTCGCGCTCGGGCGCTTCCGCGACCGGGTGCCGGTGGAGATGATGGGCCGCACGCCGTTCCCGCCGATCGGCACGCTGCCCTATCTGCTGACGCTGCCGGCGCACGGCTTCTACTGGTTCCGGCTGGCGCGCGACGTCGAGGTACCGTCCTGGCACGAGGAGCACCTGCCGCGCGAGGACCTGCCGCTGGTGGTGATGTTCGACGGCTGGGCCAGCCTATTTCGCGACCGCGTGGTGCCGTGGCGCATCCGCATGGCCGAGAAGACCCGCGAGCAGCTCGAGCGCCAGGTGCTGCCCGGCTACCTCGCGCACCAGCGCTGGTTCGCCGGCAAGGACACGCGGCTCGCGCAGGTGCGGCTGCGCGAGTTCGACGTGCTGGCCGAGGGCGAGCACGACTGGCTCATGGCGATCGTGGAGACCATGGGAACGCCCGAAGGTTCCGACGCCGCGCCCCCGGCCTCGTACTTCCTGCCGCTGAGCCTGGTGTGGGGCGACATGGAGGAGGCGCCGGTCCGCGCGCTCGGGGCCGCGGTACTGGCCAAGGTGCGCCGCCAGGCCGAGGTCGGCGTGCTCGCCGATGCGCTGGCCGACGAATCGTTCTGCACCATGCTGGTGGCCGCCATCGGCCAGGGCCGGCGCGTGCCGTTCGGCGCGGGCACCCTCGCCTTCGAGCCCACCGCGGCGTTCGGCGGAATCGCCGGCAGCCTCGACGCCCCACTGGCGCTGCAGCGCGGCGCGCAGTCGTCGAGCAACGGCATCGCGGTGCTGGGCGAGCGCCTGTTCCTCAAGGCATACCGGCGGCTGCAGCACGGCGTGAACCCCGAGATCGAGGTCGGGCGCTACCTCACCGAGGTAGCGCGCTTCCCGTACTGCGTGCCGATGGCCGGATCGCTGCAGTACCTCGATGCCGATGGCGTGCCGACCACCCTGGCGCTGCTGCAGAAGTACGTCGCCAACCAGGGTGACGGCTGGACCTGGGCGCTCGACTACGTGGAGCGCTTCCTCGAGGCGCTGCGCATCGAGGCCGAGGGGCCGGAGGAGACGCACGAGGGTTTCCTCCAGCTGATCGGCACGCTCGGGCTGCGCGTGGGCGAGCTGCATTGCGCCTTTGCCGCCGGCAGCGGCGACGCCTTCGGGCCAGAACCCGCCGCTGCGGGCGACATCGAGGCATGGTGCGCGCACGTGCGCGAGGAGGCGGCGGCCTCGCTCGATCTGCTCGCCCGGCGCATCGAGCAGTGCCCGGAGAACGCGCGGGCGCTCGCCGTGCAGGTGCTGGAGCAGCGCGAGCGCGTCCTGGCGCGCATCGACGACGTCGCCGCGCGCATCCGTACTCCCCTGCTGCGCACCCGCCACCACGGCGACCTGCACCTCGGGCAGATCCTGCTCGCCGGCAACGATTTCCTGATCACCGACTTCGAGGGCGAGCCGTCGCGCCCCATCGAGCAGCGCCGCGCGCGGCACACGCCGCTGCGCGACGTGGCCGGCATGCTGCGCTCGTTCGACTACGTGCGCTGGAGCGCGCTGGAGAAGGCCGCGCACGGCGGCGAGGAAGCGCGCCGCTTCGAGACGCCCGTCGCGCAATGGCTGGCCGGGACGCGCGAGGCGTTCCTGGCCGGCTACGGGCGCGCCACGGCGGGCGCCGGGCTGTTCGCGTCGCTGGAGGCGGCGCGTCCGCTGCTGGCGCTGCTCGAGCTCGAGAAGGCAATGTACGAGCTGCGCTACGAGATCGCGAACCGGCCGGCCTGGGTCGCGGTTCCGCTGCACGGCATCCTGGACTGGGCCCGAACCGGGTGAAGGAGGACATGGCCATGAACAATGTCGACATGATGCTCGAGCCGATCCGGGCGTTCCTGGCCCAGGTCGGGGCATTCATGCCGCGCCTGCTGCTGGCGGTGCTGGTGCTGTTCGCCGGCTGGCTGATCGCCAAGGCGGCCCGCTTCGCGGTGACCCGGGCGCTGCGCGCAGTGAACTTCAACGTGATGACCGAGCGCGCCGGCATCGACGCCTTCCTCGGGCAGGGCGGCGTGCGCTCGGGGGCGGTCGGCATCTTCGGCGAGCTGGCCTACTGGCTGGTGGTGCTGGCCGCCCTGGTCATCGCCTTCAACGGGCTCGGCCTGACCTACATCACCGACGTGCTGGGCCAGGTGGTGCTGTTCGTGCCGCGGCTCGTCGTGGCGCTGCTCATCATGGCCTTCGGCGCCTACTTCGCGCGTTTCGTGGCCGGCGCGGTGCTCGCCTACTGCAACAGCATCGGCATGCTCGATGCCGCGCTGCTGGGCCGCCTGGCGCGCATCGCCGTGCTGGTCTTCGTCGTCCTGATCGCCCTCGACCAGGTCGGCATCGGCGGGGCGATCGTGCGCGAGAGCTTCCTGGTGGTGCTGGCCGGCGTGGTGTTCGCCCTGGCCCTCGCCTTCGGGCTCGGCGGCCGCGAACGGGCCGCGCAGCTGCTCGATCGCTGGTGGCCCCACCGAGAAGGCGGCGGCGACGGCGGCCCGGCGTGAAGCGCGCCGGCCGGCGCATGCGCAGGGGAAGGCGATGAACGAAGCGTCGTCGCGGCAGCGGCTCGAATGGCTGGCCGGCGCATTCGGCATCGAGGCCGCATTCCACGACATCTGGGGCACGCGTCACGAAGTCCCCGACGCCAGCCTGCGCGCGCTGCTGCACGACATGGGAGTGGCCGCCGCGAGCAACGAAGAACTCGCGCGCGGACTGGACCAGGCGCACGCGCGTCACTGGCGGCGGCTTGCCGAACCGGTGCTCGCGCTCGCCGCACCGGCGCCCGGCTTCGCCCTGCGCCTGCGCCTGCCGCGGCCGGGCCCGCGCGAGCGGCTGGCATGGCATCTGGCCAGCGAGACGGGCGAGGCACGCAGCGGCGAGGCCGAGCTCGACACGCTCGAGCTGCTCGAATGCACGGAGGTCGACGGCGAGCCGTACGAGGCGCGTTCACTCGCCCTGGAGGCGCCGCTCGCCGCCGGCTACCACCGCCTGGCGCTACGCGCCGGAGGCATCGAGGCCGAGGTGCTGATCATCGCCGCGCCGCCGCGCTGCTGGCAGCCCGCGGCGTTCGAGGAAGGCGCGCGGCTGTGGGGCTGGAGCGTGCAGCTCTACGGCCTGCGCTCGCCGCGCAACTGGGGCGTGGGCGACTTCGGCGACCTGCTCGCCCTGGTCGACATCGCGGCCGCGCACGGCGCCGCCGCCGTCGGCCTGAACCCGCTGCACGCGCGCTTCACCCACGACCCGGAGCGCGCCAGCCCCTACGCGCCCTCCTCGCGCCTGTGGCTCGATCCACTGTCCATCGACGTGGAATCGCTCGACGACCTGGCCGAGGCCGAGGCGGTGCGCGCGCGCGTGCGCTCGGCCGGCTTCACCGCCCGGCTGCAGGCGCTGCGCGATTCCGAGCTGGTCGACTTCCGCGGCGTATCGGCGGCCAAGCACGAGGTGCTGCGCCAGCTCTACGACCATTTCCGCCGCCTGCACCTGGCCGGCGCCACCCCGCGCGCGGCGGCGTTCCGTGCCTTCCAGACCGAGGCCGGCGCCGCGCTGCGCCGCCATGCGCTGTTCGAGGCGCTGCAGGCCCGCTTCCACGCCGAAAATCCCTCGATCGACGGCTGGCCGGCGTGGCCGGCGGAATTCCACGATCCGGACGGCGCCGCGGTGGCGAGCTACGCCGTGCAGGCGCTCGAGCACATCGAGTACTACGAGTATCTCCAGTGGCTGGCCTGGGACCAGCTCGCGCGCGGCGCCGCGCGCTGCCGCGGGCACGGCATGGCGATCGGGCTGTACCTCGACCTGGCGGTGGCGGCCGATCGCGCCGGCTCCGACGGCTGGTCGTTCCGCGCCTGCCTGGCCGCCTCGGCGAGCGTCGGCGCGCCGCCCGACGACTTCAACCTGCGCGGCCAGGACTGGGGGCTGCCGCCACCCGTTCCCGAGGTCCTGCGCGCGCACGGCCATGAACCGTTCGCGCTGGCGCTGCGCGCCGGCATGCGCGAGGCGGGCGCGCTGCGCATCGACCACGTGATGGAGCTGATGCGGCTCTTCTGGGTGCCGCCCGGGGGCGACGCGCGCGACGGCGCCTACGTGCGCTATCCGCTGGACGAGCTGCTCGCCGTCGTGACGCTCGAGAGCCATCGCCAGCGCTGCCTGGTGATCGGCGAGGATCTCGGCACCGTGCCCGATGCCGTGCGCGAGGCGCTGGCGCGCGCCGGGGCGCTGTCGTACCGCCTGCTCTACTTCGAGCGCGACGCGGCGGGCGCCTTCCGGGCGCCGGCGGACTATCCACGCGACGCGCTGGTATCGGTGGGCACGCACGACCTGCCCACGCTCGCCGGGTGGTGGATCGGCCGCGACCTGCAGTCGCGCCGGCAGGCGGGCCTGTTCCCCGACGAGGGAGCGTACCGGGCGCAGCTCGCCGGGCGCGAGCACGACCGCGTGCGCCTGCTCGAGGCGCTGGCGAGCGACGGCAGGCTCGCGCCCGGCGCGGACCCGGCGGGGATCGCCCGCGGCCCGCTCACGTCCGATCTGGTGGATGCCGTGCACGCCTTCCTCGCCGCCACGCCCGCCAGGCTGATGATGGTGCAGCCCGAAGACTGGTTCGCCCTCGTCGAGCAGAGTAACGTTCCCGGCACGCCCGATGCCGCGCCCAACTGGCGGCGCAAGCTGCCGTTCATGCTCGATGCGCTCGCCGCCGAGCCGCTGGCCGAGCGCATCGCGCGGGTGCTCGCGGCCGGACGCACGAGTCCGGCCACGGCGCCGGGCGAAGGCCTCGCCGAGGCCGGGCTCGCCTGAGCCGCGCTGCCGATGGAATACCGGCGCCCCCCGGCGCGTTCACCGTGCATGGCCGGCGCGGGACCGGCCTGTCCACCGGGAGAACGATCATGATCAGGTCGATGATGGCGGCGGCGGCGGCCGTGCTGCTGGCGGCATGCAGCGGGATGGGGACGATATACGGCGGCGGCAGCCCGGCGACGGTAGCCGACGGCACGCTCACCGGTGCCCGCGGCATGACGCTGTACACCTTCGCGCGCGATCCGGCCGATGCCGGGCGCAGCGCGTGCAACGGGCAATGCGCGACCAACTGGCCGCCGTTCTACGTGGCGGACGACGCGCGCGCCTCGGGCGACTGGTCGGTCGTGACCCGCGACGACGGGCGCCGGCAGTGGGCCTACAAGGGCAAGCCGCTCTACTATTTCGTGCGTGACCAGAAGGCCGGTGATCGCACCGGCGACGGTTTCCTCGACGGTGCATGGCGTGTCGCCCGCCCATGAAGCGCTGATCGCACTGATTCCGCGGCTGCGCCGCTACGCGCGCTTCCTGTGCGCCGACGCGGCCGCCGCCGACGACCTGGTGCAGGACACGCTCGAGCGCGCCTGCGCACGGCTGGCGCAATGGCGAGCGGGCTCGGACCTGCGCGCCTGGCTGTTCACCATCATGCACAACCTGTTCGTCAGCGACGGACGGCGGCCGCGGCACCGCTTTGAGCAGGCTGCCGAGGGCGACGTCGAGGCGGGCGCCGATCCCACCTCCGGATGGGAAGCGGCGCTCGACCTGGCGAACGCGCTGCGCGCCCTGCCCGAAGCGCAGCGGCAGGTGCTGCTGCTGGTGGCCTTCGAGGACCTGTCCTACGAGCAGGTGGCCACCGTGGTCGGCGTGCCGGTCGGCACGGTGATGTCACGCCTGTCGCGCGCCCGCGCGGGCCTGCACGCGCTGCTCGAGCCCGCCGCCGGGCATGCGCCGCGTTCCGGCCCCAGGCTGCGGGTCCTGAAGTGAGAGGGAAGCACTGACACGATGGCATCCGATCGGGACGAATTGCACGCGTGGGTCGACGGCCGCCTCGAAGGCGAGCGGCTGCGCCGCTTCGAGCGCCGGCTCGAGGCCGACGCGGCGCTGCGCGCCGAGGCACACGCCTGGCGACGCCACGACGAGGCGCTGCGCGAGCTCGGCCGCACGATGCTCGACGACGCGATACTGCCGCGCCTGCTCGAGGCCGCCTCGGGGAGCGCCGCCCCGGGCAGCCCTGCACCCGACGGCGCAGCGGGGGAGCGCGGCGCAGCACGGTCGGCCGATCCTGCGGCGTACGGCGCGGCACGGCCGGTCGCTGCAGCGGCGCACGGGGCACGCGCATGGCGCACGGGCGGCGCGCAGCTGTGGCTCGCCGCGGCGGCGCTGGCAGCGCTGTCCTGGTCGCTCGGCTGGGTATCGCACGTGCGCTTCGCGCCGCCCGTGCAGCGCGTGGCGGCCGCGCCACCGGCCTTCGTGCGCGATGCGCTGGCCGCGCACGTCGTCTACGCACCCGAGGTGCGTCATCCGGTCGAGGTCGCGGCCGCGCAGCACGAGCACCTGGTGCAGTGGCTCTCGAAGCGGCTCGGCGCGCCGTTGACCGTGCCCTCGCTGGAGGCGGCCGGCTGGTCGCTGGTCGGCGGCCGGCTGCTGCCGGGCACCGAGGGCGCACGCGCGCAGTTCATGTACCAGGACGCCGGGGGCGCGCGGCTGACGCTCTACGTGGCCGACGCCGGCCCGACGGCCGCAGACACGGCCTTCCGCTTCGACCGCGAAGGCGGGCTCTCCGCCTTCTACTGGGTCGACGGCCGCTTCGGCTATGCGCTGTCGGCGCAGACCGATCGCGCCACGCTGCTGGCGCTGGCCGAGGAGGTGTACCGGCAGCTGGCGCGCACGCCCTGAGCCGGCGCCGGCTGCACTTCGCCGGCGGCCCGTCGCTGGCGGCCCCTGCAGCGGTCCTTCGCGCGGCCCTTCGCGCGGCCCTTCGCTTGCCTCCCCCTGCCGCCGCGCTTAGACTGGCGATCTGCTCCGGGGTGCGCAGCACGCTGAGACGGGCCCAGGCCTGAACCCGAGAACTTGATCCGGTTAGGACCGGCGAAAGAAGAGCGATCCGTCGCCCCGGCCCGCACCGCCCGGCCTTGCCGGTGTCGGAATCGGGCCCTGCGGCGGTCTTCCAGGCGTCGCGGCGATCTCCGGAGCACATGCGATGTACGTGCCGGAGACCCGATGAACGCACCCGATTCCCTGCATGCTGCGCCGACGGCGCGACAGGATGCGCGCCCGCGCGCATCGGCCGTGCACGTCGGCATCGCCGGCGCCGGCGTGCTCGGGCGGCTGCTGGCGTGGCAGCTGGCGCACCGCGGCTGCCGCGTGGAGGTATTCGATCCGGCCACGGGCCCGCAGCCGGCGCACGACGGGCGCGGCGCCGCGGGCTTCACGGCTGCCGGCATGCTCAGCCCGCTGGCCGAATTCGAGAGCGGCGGCATCGAGGTCGCCGTACTGGGACTGCGCTCGATCGAATCGTGGCGCGGCATCACCGCGGCGCTCGCCGGCCGAACGGACGCCGCGGGCGGTACCTGCGCTTCGGCCGCCGCTGCAGCCGCGACCGACTCCCCCTCGACCGATTCCGCCTCGACCATCTCCGGCGCGGCCGACCCTGCCGCAGCCGACGAGCCCGAGCCCCTGTTCTGCCAGCGCGGCAGCCTGATGGTGGCCCATCCCGGTGACCTGGGCGCGGCGCAGCGCGTGCTCGCGCGCCTCGAGCAGGCGCCGGCCCTGCATGCGGGCATGCCCGCGCCGCAGCCGCTCGATCGCGCCGCGCTGTCCGCGCTCGAGCCGGCCGTGGCGCCCGGCATGCACGCATGGCTGCTGCCGGGCGAGGCGCAGGTGCTGCCCGCGCCGCTGCTGGCCGCGCTGGCGCACGATGCGCCCGGCGTGCACTGGCACTGGAGGCAGCGCGCGCGCAGCGTCTCGCCGGGATGCATCGAGACCATGGACGGCGCCAGGCACCGCTTCGACCTGGCGATCGACGTGCGCGGGCTGGGCGCGCGCCCCGAGCTGCCGGTACGCGGGGTGCGCGGCGAGGTGATCTGGCTGCACGCGCCGGGCGTGCCGCTGGCGCGGCCGCTGCGGCTGCTGCATCCGCGGCATCGCGTATACCTCGTGCCGCGCCCCGGCGACCTGGTGGTGGTGGGCGCGAGCGAGATCGAGAGCGAGGATCGCTCGCCGGTGAGCCTGCGCACCGCGCTCGAGCTGATGGCCGCCGCGCACAGCGCGGTTCCCGAGCTGGCCGAGGCGCGCATCGTCCACCTGGAGACCAACCTGCGCCCGGCGCTGCCCGACAACCAGCCGCTGACGCAGCACGAGCCCGGGCTCGCGCGCATCAACGGCCTGTTCCGCCACGGCTGGCTGCTCGCGCCCGCCCTCGTCGAGGACCTGATCGCATCATGCCTGCCCGTGCATTGACTTCGCCGCCGGCCGTGACCGTGACCGTGACGCTGAACGGCGAGGCGCTGCAGGTGCGCGCCGGCACCACGCTGGCCGACGTGCTCGCGCAGCGCGGCATCGATCCCAAGTCGGTCGCCACCGCCGTCAACGCCGAGTTCGTGCCGCGTACGGCGCGCGCGGCCACGGTGCTGCGCACCAACGATTCCATCACCACGTTCCAGGCCATCGTCGGAGGTTGAACCATGCCCGCAGGACCCTTCACCGTATACGGCACGCAGCTCGAGAGCCGCTTCATGATCGGCTCGGCGCGCTACCCGTCGCCGCAGGTGCTGCGCGACGCGATCGCGGCCTCGGGCGCGCAGGTGGTCACCGTGGGCGTCAAGCGCATGCTCGCCGCGGGGTCGGACAACGGCTTCGTGGAGATGGTGCGCGCGAGCGGCGCGCGCCTGCTGCCCAACACCGCCGGCTGCCGCACTGCGCGCGAGGCGGTGACGCTGTCCAGGATGGCGCGCGAGCTGTACGGCACGCCGTGGATCAAGCTCGAGGTGATCGGCGACGAGCATACGCTGCAGCCGGAGTCGTGGGAGCTGGTGACCGCCGCCGAGGAGCTGGTGAAGGACGGCTTCGAGGTCTTCCCCTACTGCACCGACGACCTCATCGCCTGCCAGCGCCTGCTCGACGTGGGCTGCCGCGTGCTGATGCCGTGGGGCGCGCCGATCGGCTCGGGCCAGGGGCTGCTCAACCCCTCGGCGCTGCGCACGCTGCGCGAGCGCCTGCCCGAGGTGCCGCTGGTGGTCGACGCGGGCATCGGCGCACCCTCGCACGCAGCGCTCGCCATGGAGCTGGGCTTCGACGCCGTCCTGATCAATTCCGCAGTGGCCCAGGCGCGCGATCCGGTGCGCATGGCCGCCGCCTTCGCGCGCGCGGTCGAGGCCGGCCGCCTCGGCTGGGAAGCCGGCGTGATGGCCCGCCAGGAGATGGCCGTGCCGAGCACCCCGGTCACCGGCCGGCCGTTCCTGGTCCAGTGAAACAGGGAAACCAGTGAGTTGATGGGCGAGACGCCGCCCGAGGAGGCAGCGGCCGAGTCGACCGCTGCCTGGGCACCGCTGGCGGACCCGGTGTTCCGGATGCTGTGGGTGGTCTGGATCGCCGCCAACACCTGCATGTGGATGAACGACGTGGCGGCCGCCTGGCTGATGACCACGCTCGTCGCTTCGCCGGTGATGGTGGCGCTGGTGCAGACCGCCTCCACCATGCCGGTGTTCCTGCTCGGGCTGCCCAGCGGCGCGCTGGCCGACATCCTCGATCGCCGCCGCTACTTCGTGGCCACGCAGTTCTGGGTGGCCGGCACGGCGTCGATCCTGTCGCTGGCGATCATCTCCGACGCGATCAACCCCACCCTGCTGCTGCTGCTCACCTTCCTCAACGGCATCGGGCTGGCGATGCGCTGGCCGGTCTATTCGGCCATCGTGCCCGAGCTGGTCTCGCGCGCCCAGCTGCCGGCGGCGCTGGCGCTCAACGGCGTGGCCACCAACGCCTCGCGCATCATCGGGCCGGTGGTGGCCGGCGCGCTGATCGCCGGCATCGGCACCGAGTACGTGTTCGTGCTCAACGCGGTGCTCTCGGTGATCGCCGGCTTCCTCATCCTGCGCTGGAAGAGCCGGCAGAAGCCGAGCGCGCTGCCCGGCGAGCGCTTCCTCGGGGCGATCCGCGTCGGCGCGCAGTACGTGCGGCAATCGAGCCGGATGCGCGCCGTGCTGCTGCGCGTGACCATCTTCTTCGCCCAGTCCACGGCGCTGATCGCCCTGCTGCCCCTGGTGGCGCGCGACATGCCGGGCGGCTCGGCGGGGACGTTCACGCTGCTGCTCGCCTCCCTCGGCTTCGGCGCGATCCTCTCGGCCTTCGTGCTGCCGCACCTGCGCCAGAGCTGGACGCGCGACGACCTGGTGCGCGTGGGCTCCTGGGTGCAAGCCGTGGCGATGGTCGCGGTGGGCTACGCGCCCAACCTCTACGTGGCGGTGCCGATGATGGTGGTCAGCGGCGCGGCCTGGCTGACCGTGGCCAACTCGATCGCCATTGCCGCGCAGCTGGCGCTGCCCGACTGGGTGCGCGCGCGCGGCATGTCGACCTACCAGGTCGCGCTCATGGGCGGCAGCGGGCTGGGCGCCGCGGTGTGGGGCCAGGTGGCCGCCGTGAGCAATGTGAGCACCAGCTTCCTGGCGGCGGCACTGGCCGGCACCGCCGCTTCCTGGCTCACCCGCCGCTACCTGATCGAGGGCGGCCCCGAGGAAGACCTCACGCCGTCGCAGTCGTGGAAGGCGCCGGTGGCCGGCACGCAGATCGGGCCGGACGACGGCCCGGTGCTCACGACCATCGAGTACCGCATCGATCCGGCGCGCGCCGAGGAGTTCCGGCGCGTGATGCAGGAGAGCCGCCGCAGCCGCCTGCGCCAGGGGGCGCTGTCGTGGGAGCTGTTTCGCGACGCCAACGATCCCGGGCGCTACCTCGAGTATTTCGTCGACGAGTCGTGGGTCGAGCACCTGCGCCGCTTCGACCGCGTCACCGCCTCCGACGTCACCCTGCGCGCGCGCCGCCTCGCCTTCCATCTCGGTCCCGAGCCGCCGGTGGTCACGCGCTGCATCGCCGAGCCGCTCGGGCGCCAGGCCCTGTAGATATCGACGCGCGGGGCCGCCGATATAATCGTCCGATGATGCCGTGGCAGCACCGCCGTCTCGCCGCATGGATCGCCTGCCTCGCGATCGTGCTCGAGACGTTCGTCCCGGCGCTCGCTCCGGCGATCGCCGGGGCACTGGCGCGCGACGCCGAAGCCGCGATGCTGGCCGGCGCGACCTGCTCGGCGAGTCCGGCCGGGCACGCGCTTCCCTCCCTCGCCGACACCCTGCCGGGCCAGCCGCAGCGGCCGGCCGGCTCCACGGGCGCGCATTGTCCCTGGTGCCCGTGGCCACCGGCGCAGCCCGGCCTCGCCTCGGCCTTCGTCGCGGGCGCGGTGCTCGCGCTCGCGCCCTTCACCGTCCCGCACGCGACCGCGCATGCGGCGCGCCAGCGCACGGACGGCTGGTCGCCCGCCAATCCGCGCGCACCGCCCCTCGCTGCATAGCGCCTCCCACGCTTGCACCGCCGCCCGCCGCGACCGCGGGCGGATCGACGGCCCGAACGCCGCGCACGTCGTCCCGCGCGGCCGGACCGGAAACACCGCCCCGGCGCCCGCGCCGGAGATGACTCTTCTCGACATGGAACCGCAACGATGAAACGCTTCCTGAGCGCCTCGATCCTGTACGCCGCCCTCGCCGGCGCCGCCTTCGCCCAGGTCACCGTCACCGACCCCTGGGTGCGCGCGACGGTGCCGCAGCAGACCGCCAGCGGCGCCTTCATGAAACTGGACTCCGCCCAGGCCGTACGCCTGGTGCAGGCGCGCTCGCCCGCCGCCGGCGTGGTCGAGATCCACGAAATGGCGATGGAGAACAACGTGATGCGCATGCGCGCCATCGGCGGCCTCGACCTGCCGGCCGGCAAGGCGGTCGCCCTGGAGCCGGGCGGCTACCACCTGATGCTGATGAACCTGAAGAAGCCGCTGAAGGCCGGCGAAACGGTGCCGCTGACGCTGGTGCTCGAGAAGGCCGACGGAACGCGCGAGACGGTCGACGTGCAGGCGCCGGTGCGCGCGCTGGGCGCCGCCGCGCACGGCGGGCACGGGGCCATGCCGAAACACTGACGCGATCCTCGGGCTGCCCAGCCCAGCCTATCCCCCACGCCGCCGTGCCGCCGGATCGACTTGATCCACGTCAAGGGCAGCAGCAACCGCTCGCGACCAGAATGTTTACCTACGCAACAATGTAGGCGGCGGCCCCTGTCAGGCCGGCCGCCGCACCCGACGGCAGACCAGCAGGAGGCGGCCGATGACATCGATACTGGCGGAACAGACTGCAAAGGCCGGCGGGCAGCGTGCCGCCGCCCCGAGCGCGAAGCGGCGGGCACGATCGATCCTGAACGTGGTCGTCAACGGCCGCGAACGCGAGGACGTGGTGCCCGACGGCATGCTGCTGCTGGACTACCTGCGCGAGGTGGTCGGCCTGACCGGCACCAAGCAGGGCTGCGACGGCGGCGAATGCGGCGCCTGCACCGTGCTGGTCGACGACAAGCCGCGCCTGGCCTGCTCGACCCTGGCGGTGCAGATGGAGGGCCGGCGGGTCGAGACGGTCGAAGGCCTGACCCACGGCGGGCGCATGAGCGCGCTGCAGCAGGCCTTCCACGAGAAGCTCGGCACCCAGTGCGGCTTCTGCACGCCCGGCATGATCACCGCGGCCGAGGCGCTGCTGCGGCGCAATCCCGACCCCAGCCGCGAGGAGATCAAGGAGGCCATGGGCGGCAACCTGTGCCGCTGTACCGGCTACGTCAAGATCATCGAATCGGTCGAGACCGCCGCCGCGGCGCGCAAGGTGGCGCCATGAGCATCACGCAGCTGGAGAAGGTCCGCGTCGGCACGGTGGGCGTGCGCACGCCGCTCATCGACGGCGTCGACAAGGTCACCGGCAAGGCGAAGTACACCGCCGACCTGCCGGCCGTCGGCGCGCTGTGCGGCCGCATCCTGCGCTCGCCGCTGCCGCACGCGCGCATCCTGTCCATCGACACCTCGGCGGCCGAGGCGCTGCCGGGCGTGGTGGCGGTGTGCACGGGCGAGGACTGCAAGGTGCCGTTCGGCGTGCTGCCCATCGCCGAGAACGAGTTCCCGCTGGCGCGCGGGAAGGTGCGCTATCGCGGCGACCCGGTGGCGGCGGTGGCGGCGGTCGACGAGGCCACCGCGGCGCGCGCCCTCAAGCTGATCCGCGTCGAGTACGAGAAGCTGCCGGCCTACTTCGACGCGCGCAAGGCGATGAAGCCGGGCGCCGAGCCGATCCACATCGAGAAGCCCAACAACGTGCTGCGCGAGGTGCACGCCGAGTTCGGCGACACCGAGGCCGGCTTCGCCGCCGCCCACCTGGTGCGCGAGAAGAGCTACCGCTTCGCCGAGGTCTGCCATGCCCAGATGGAGCCCAATGCGACCCTGGCCGAATACGACCCCGAGCGCGGCCACCTGACCCTGCACACCACCACCCAGGTGCCCTACTACGTGCTCCTGAAGGTGGCGCAATGCCTGGAGATGGAGCAGGCGCACATCCGCGTGGTCAAGCCCTTCCTGGGCGGCGGCTTCGGGCAGCGCACCGAGGCCCTGCATTTCGAGATCATCGCCGCCCTGCTGGCGCGCAAGGCCGGCGGCACGGTGCGCCTGCTGCAGACGCGCGAGGAGACTTTCATCGCCCATCGCGGCCGTCCCGACACCCGGGTCACGGTCAAGCTCGGCATGACGCGCGAGGGCAAGCTCACCGCCTGCCACCTGCAGGCGACGCAGGAGGGCGGAGGCTACGCCGGCTACGGCATCATCACCATCCTCTACACCGGGTCGCTGCTGCACGGCATCTACGAGATCCCGGCCATCAAGCACGACGCCTGGCGGGTCTACACCAACACCCCGCCGTGCGGCGCGCAGCGCGGCCACGGCACCGTCGATGCGCGCGCCGCGTTCGAGGCGCTGATGAACGAGATGGCCGACGAGCTCGGCCTCGATCACTTCGCCGTGCGCCAGATCAACCTGCTGCCCACCGTGCCCTACATCACGGCGTACGCGCAGCGGGTGATGAGCTACGGCCTGCCCGAATGCCTGGAGAAGGTCATGAAGGCCTCGGGGTGGGCCGAGCGGCGCGGCAAGATGCCCAAGGGCCGCGGGCTCGGGGTGGCCTGCTCGCACTTCGTCTCCGGCACCACCACGCCCAAGCACTGGACGGGCGAGCCGCACGCCACCGTCAACCTCAGGCTCGACTTCGACGGCGGCATCACCGTGCTGACCGGCGCGGCCGACATCGGCCAGGGCTCCAACACCATGGCCGCGCAGATGGTGGCCGAGGTCATGGGGGTCGACTGGAACCGGCTGCGGGTGGTGTCGGCCGACAGTGCGCTCACCCCCAAGGACAACGGCAGCTATTCGTCGCGCGTCACCTTCATGGTCGGCAACGCCGCCATCGACGCCGCCACCCAGCTCAGGCGCATCCTCATCGAGGCGGCGGCCCGCAAGCTGGAGGCCAGCGCCGACGACGTGGAGTGCGCAGGCGAGGTCTACCGCATCGCCGGCACCGACAGGGAGCTGCCGTTTCGCGAAGTGGTCAAGGCGGCGCTGATCGACACCGGTCCGATCACGGTCAAGGGCACCTTCACCAGCCCCACCGAGTTCATGGGCGACAAGAAGATCCGGGCCAGCGCCATCGGCGCCACCATGGGCTTCTGCTATGCCGCCCAGGTGGTCGAATGCTCGGTCGACGAAGTCACCGGCAAGGTGACTGCCGAGAAGGTCTGGGTGGCGGTCGACGTCGGGCGCGCCCTCAACCCGCTGGCGGTCGAGGGGCAGGTCCAGGGCGGGGTGTGGATGGGCATGGGCCAGGCGCTCTCGGAGCAGACCCGCTTCGACGACGGCCGCATGATGCACGGCAACCTGCTCGACTACCGCGTGCCCACGATGGTGGAGAGCCCGGACATCGAGGTGATCATCGTCGAGAGCATCGATCCCAACGGGCCGTTCGGCGCCAAGGAGGCCAGCGAAGGCATGCTGGCCGGCTTCCTGCCGGCCGTGATGGACGCGGTGCACGAGGCGGTCGGGGTGCGCACGTACACCATGCCGCTGAGCCCCGAGTGCGTGGGCGACCTGCTCGACGCCCGCGACGGAGTGCAGTCATGAACCTGATGCCCGAATTCCGCTGCCACCGCCCGGAGACGCTGGAAGAGGCGGTGCGGCTCAAGGCCGAGCTGCCCGGCGCGCGCTTCGTGGGCGGCGGCACCGACCTGCTGGTCAACCTGCGCCGCGGCCTCGGCGAGCCGAGCGACCTGATCGACCTGAGCGCCGTCACCGACCTGGTCGCCGTGCGGCGCATCGAAGGCGCCCTGTGGCTGGGCACAGGCGTGACGCTGGCCGACCTGGCCCGCCACCCCGACGTCCTCGACGACTACCCGGCAGTGGCCCAGGCGGCGCTGGCGGTGGCCGGCCCCACCCATCGCGCCGCGGCCACGCTGGGCGGCAACCTGTGCCAGGACACCCGCTGCGTCTTCTACAACCAGAGCGACTGGTGGCGCGAAGGCAACGGCTGGTGCCTGAAGTACAAGGGCGACAAGTGCCACGTGGTGGTCAAGAGCGACCGCTGCTACGCCACCTATCACGGTGACATCGCGCCGGTGCTGATGGTGCTCGACGCCGAGGCAGTGGTGGCCGGCCCGGACAGCGCGCGCCGCATCAAGCTGGCCGAGCTGTACCGCGAGAGCGGCGCCGAGCACCTGACCCTGGGCGCGGGCGAGGCGCTGGCCGCGGTGGTGCTGCCGCCGACGAACGGGCGGCGCGCCGGCTATGCCAAGGCGCGCGTGCGCGATGCCGTCGACTTCCCGCTGGCCGGCGTGGCCGCGGCGCTGCGCCGCGACGGCGACGTCATCGGCGAGCTCAGGGTGGCGATCACCGGCACCAATTCGGCGCCGCTGATGGTTCCCACCGCCGAGCTGGCCGGCCGGCCGTGGGGCAACGAAGCGGCCGCGAGCCTCTCGCTCGCCCTGCGCAAGACGGCCAACCTGCTGCGCACCACCGTCACCGCGCCGAAGTACCGCCGGCGGGTGATGCAGGGCATGGCGCGCCGGCTGGTCGACGACCTGTGGAACGAGGCGAGGAGCGGATGAGGTCGCCCGGGGAGATGGCCGACGCGCCCGCCGCGGCGGGCGCCAGGAACGGGCAGGAGCTCTCCTACGGCCTGCTGCCGCAGGTGCTCGGCTATCACCTGCGGCGCACCCAGGTGGCGATCTTCCGGCACTTCTCGCGCACCGTGGCGGCCGAGGAGGACATCACCCCCGGCCTGCTGGGCATGCTGCAGGTGATCGCCGCCAATCCGGGGCTGGCGCAGAGCCGGCTCGCCGAGGCCATGGAGGTCGATCGCTCGACCATCGTCAAGGTGGTCGATCAGCTCGAAGGACGCAGCCTCATCGTGCGTGAGCCCTCGCCCCACGACCGGCGCAGCTACTGCCTGCGCCTCACCGAGGGCGGCAACGCGGCGCTGCAGCGCATGCAGGCGCTCATGCGCAAACACGAGGACGAGTTCACCCAGGTCCTGTCGGCCGAGGAGCGGCAGCTGCTCATCCACCTCCTGGCGCGGCTCCACAGCCGCGCCGAGGCCGAGCCGGGCGCGGCCCCGCCGAGGTGAGCGGCAGGCGGCCGGCCATATGCCGGAATGATTCGTGATCAAGATATACTTAAAATATACCTTGACAGCGGTCTCGCCATGAAACCTGCCTCCGCCCCCACCCTGCTCGTCCAGCTGGCCGAACCCGAAGCGACGGCGCCGCGGCCGGCCGGCCGCTTCGCGCTGTTCCGGCTGGGTTTCCGGCCCCTGTACCTGCTGGCGGCCGCGCTGGCGGCCCTGGCGGTGCCGATCTGGACCGCGCAGTTCGCCGGCGCGCTTCCGGGCCCTGCCACCTACCCCGGCATGATCTGGCATGCCCACGAGATGACCTTCGGCTTCGTGCTGGCGGTCATCGTCGGTTTCCTGCTCACCGCGGCACGCGCCTGGACCGGCATGGACACGCCCACGGGCCGGCATCTCGCCGGCCTGTGCGCGATCTGGCTGGCCGCCCGGGTGTTCAACTACACCGGACCGATCGCCGCGGCGCTGGTCCTCGATGCCGCCTTCATCGTGCTGCCGATGATCTCGATCGGCATCGTGCTGGTGCGGGCGCGCAGCCGGCGCAACTTCTTCGTGCTGATCGTGCTCACCGCCTTTCTGCTCGCCAACACGCTGTTCCACCTCGCGGCGACCGGTCGCGTGGCATTCTCGCCGCTGGACGCCGGGCGCTTCTTCGTGTTCACGGTCATCGCCCTGATCTGCGTGATCGGCGGGCGCGTCATCCCCACCTTCACCTCGAACGCCCTGCGCGGTATCCGCCAGTTCCGCAGCCAGGCCCTGGACATCGCCGCGCTCGCAGCCACCGTCCTGGCACTGCTGCTGGTGCTGGTGGGGGCAACCGCCGCGGTGGCCGCAGCGGCGTGCCTGATCGCCGCCGCGCTGCAGGCCATGCGCCTGGCCGGATGGAACCCATGGGCCACGCGCGGCACGCCGATCCTGTGGATCCTGCACCTCTCCTATGCGTGGATCCCGATCGGGCTGGTGCTGCTGGCGCTGGGCGCCGTGGGCATCCTGGCCCCCTCTGCGGGGCTGCACGCGCTCACCGTCGGCGCCATCGGCGGGCTGATCATCGGCATGATCACGCGCACCGCGCTGGGCCATACCGGGCGGCCGCTGAAGGCGGGCCGCGTCGAGGTGACCGCCTACGTGCTGGTGCAGGCAGCCGTCGTGCTGCGGCTCGTGCCCATGCTTGCGACCGCCCTGCCCTACCTGCCGTGGACGATCGCCGCGGCGATCGCCTGGAGCCTCGCCTTCACGGTCTACTTCGCGAAGTACGCACCCATGCTTGCGGCGCCCCGCATCGACGGACGCCCCGGCTAGGAACGTATGAATGAATCTGCTGCGCGGCCCGATCTCGCGCCTGCGATGCTCGCCGTACCCAAGTACGGCTGCGCTTCTCGGTGCGACCTCGGGCCGCTCGCTACGATTCCTTCACACGTTCTGAACGGCGTGGTGGTCCCCTCGGCGTTCGTTCACGCAGCGCGGCGGCGCATCGACGAGGCGGTTTCCCCCGGTGCGTAATCGAACTCCAGGCGGCTGAGCGCGCGCTCGAAGTGCTGGCGCTGGGCGACCGCGTGCTGCTCGAGACGGCGCCCGCCCCACACGCCGGCCAGCTGGTTCGGCGACACGCCCTGGATCTCGCTGCCGCCCTGGCCTTGCGGACGGATGGTGACCGCGCACAGCATGTACAGACCTACGCGCCGGTCGGCACGCGATGCGGCCTGCATGGTGGGGCCGTGGTAAGCGTACAGGGCGAGCGATGCCGGCCGCCCGTCTTCCGCCTCGCCCTCCGGCTGCACGGCACCGGCGACCACGAAACCCTCGCGTTCGAGCTCACGGCGCAGCAGCGCCCCGGCGCGGTCGACAGGCAATTCGATGGTGAATCGTACGGGTAAGGCTTCCACTAATCACTCCCTTATCGAATCGGTCAACAACGAAACCGATGGTGCCGGCGCTGCCTTAGGCGATTCTTAAGAAACCGGCTGGGAGTCTGTCGGAGTTGAATCGAGCCCGCGCCAGCGACGCAGGGTGAGCGCGTTGCTCACCACGCTCACGCTGGACATCGCCATCGCGGCACCGGCCACCACCGGGCTGAGGAAGCCGAGCGCCGCCAGCGGAATGCCAATCACGTTGTAGACGAAGGCCCAGAACAGGTTCTGGCGGATCTTGGCGTAGGTGCGGCGCGAGACATCGATGGCCGCCGGCACCAGCGCCGGATCACCGCGCATCAGGGTGATGCCCGCGGTATGCATCGCGACGTCGGTGCCGGTGCCCATCGCGATGCCGACGTCGGCCGCTGCCAGCGCCGGTGCATCGTTCACGCCGTCGCCGACCATGGCGACCACCCGGGCCGGCGCCTCCGTGCCGCGCAGGGCGCGGATCGCCTCGGCCTTCTGCTCCGGCAGCACCTGGGCGCGCACCTCGTCCAGGCCGATGCGGCCGGCGACCGCCGCCGCGGCCCCGGCGTTGTCGCCCGTCAGCAGCACGGTGCGCACGCCCAGGCGGTGCAGCGCGGCCACCGCCTCGGCGGCGCCCGGCTTGATCGCGTCGCCGAAGGCGAGCAGGCCCAGCACCCGCGGCGCGGCCGCCGCCGACGGGGCCGCCGCGGCGACCAGCGAAACCGTGCGTCCTTCGGCCTCCTGGGCATCGGCCAGCGCCGCCAGCGCGCCGAGCGCCACCCCGCGCTCGGCCATCCAGGCCCGGCTGCCGATGAAGACCTCGGTATCGCTGCCCTCCTCGTGCAGGAGAGCGCTCACCCCACGTCCGGCCACGGCATGGATGCCCGATACCCGCGGCGCCGCGGCGCCGGACGCCGGCTCGGCCTCGAAGGCCCGCTGGACCGCCTTTGCAAGCGGGTGCTCACTGCCATGCTGAACCGCGGCCACCAGGGCCAGCAGCGCCGCGCGGTCGACGCCGGAAGCGGCTTCGAGGGCCAGCAGGCCAGGCTGCCCGACAGTGAGGGTACCGGTCTTGTCGAAAGCCACCACGCGTACGGCGTGCGCCAGCTCGAGGGCCTGGGCATCCTTGATCAGGATGCCGTGGCGCGCGGCCACGCCCGTGCCCGCCATGATGGCGGTCGGCGTCGCCAGCCCGAGCGCGCAGGGGCAGGCGATGACCAGCACCGACACCGCGTTGAGCACCGCCTGCGGCCAGTCGCCCGCGAGCAGCCCCCAGGCGGCGAGGGTCAGCAGGCCGCACAGCAGCACCACCGGTACGAAGACCGCGCTCACCCGGTCGACCAGGCGCTGGATCGGCGCCTTGGCGGCCTGGGCATCCTCGACCAGGCGGATGATGCGCGCCAGCACCGTCTCGGTGCCGATCGCCTCGGTGCGCACGCGCAGCAGGCCCTCGGCGTTGATCGAGCCGCCCACCACGCGCTCGCCGGCGCCGCGTACCACCGGGCGGCTCTCGCCGGTCAGCATCGATTCGTCGACGTGTGTGGCGCCCTCGAGGATGGTGCCGTCGACCGGGATGCGTTCGCCCGGGCGCACCATGACCTCGTCGCCCACCGCCACCTGGGCGATCGGCAGCTCGATCTCGCGCCCGCCCGCCGCCACGCGCGCCGTCTCGGGGCGCAGCGACTGCAATGCGCGGATGGCGTCCAGCGTGCGCCGCTTGGCGCGCGACTCGAGCCACTTGCCGAGGAGCACCAGCGTGATGACCACCGCCGAGGCCTCGAAGTAGTAGTGCGCGCCGTGGGCATCACCCATGGCGAGGAGGAAATACAGGCTGAGCCCGAAGGCGGCCGAGGTGCCGATGGCCACCAGCAGGTCCATGTTGCCGCTGAGCGCGCGCGCCGCGTTCCAGCCGTCGCGATAGAAGCGCGCCCCGAACACGAACTGCACCGGCGTGGCGAGCAGCAGCTGCCACCAGCCGGGCAGCATGGCATGGATGCCGAACGGCTCGAGCAGCATCGGCGCAGCCAGCGGCAGCGACAGCAACGCAGCGCCGAGCACCCACAGGCCGCCGCGGTCGGCGCGCACCGGCATCGCCTGGGCGGACGTGGCGTCGTCGGCATGTACCCGCGCCTCGTAGCCGGCCGCCTCGACGGCGGCGATCAGCTCGCTGACCCGCACCTCACCCGGGCGCACCTGCACGCTCGCCACCTCGGTGGCGAGGTTCACGCCGGCCTCGGTGACTCCCTCGACCTTGCGCAGGCTCTTCTCGACCCGGTTGGCGCAGGCCGCGCAGGTCATCCCGCCGATGTCGAGCGAGAACGATCCGACCGGTGTCGGTGCGAGTGCGATGTCGTTATCCATCCGGGAAAAATCGCAAGACGGGGCGGCGCCCGCCTCTCACGAGCGCCGCCCGGGATCGATCGGAAGACCTCAGCTGATCGTCAGGCGTTTCGACGCCGTGGCCGCCCTGCGCGGCAACGTCAGCGTCAGCACGCCGTTTTCGAACTTCGCGCCGGCGCGCGCTTCGTCGAGCTCGGCGGGCAGCGCGAAGGTGCGCGCCACCGAGCCGTAGTAGCGCTCGCTGCGCAGCACGCGCTCGCCTTCCTTCTGCTCGGATTCCCGCTTGACCTCGGCGCTGATCGACACGCGGTTGCCGTCGATCTGCACGTGGATGTCGTCCTTCTTGACCCCCGGCATCTCGGCCTGGACGGTGTAGTCGCCGTTGGCCTCCTTCACCTCGACGCGGATATCGAGCGCGTCGCCGGCCTGCGTCCGGGTCGGCTGGAAGAAGCCGCGGAACAGCTCGGGAAACACTTCGGCGAATGGATCGTAGACGGAAATACGGCTCATGGTTCGACTCCTTTCAAACATGTCCTGCCGGACGTTCTGAGCAGGAACTTCCGGGCGGGGCCGGGATTTTTCAAGCCCCGCCGGATCGGCCGGCAACCCCCAAGATCAGCGCCGGTGCCCGGCATTTCAAGGCGTCAATCGCACCGCCGCAGATCCGATGTTGCAGCCGTGCCGCGCGCGGCGGCTTGACCGGGCGCAAGCACCCGGAAAGTCCGTCGCCGACGGACTTTCCGGGCATCCGGCCTGCCCGCTGCAGGCCGCGGGCAGGCCGCTACACCCGCTCGATCAGCGTGGCGATGCCCTGGCCCACGCCGATGCACATGGTCGCCACCGCTCGCCGTCCGCCCGACCGCTGCAGCTGGTTGACCGCGGTCAGCACCAGCCGGGCGCCCGACATGCCCAGCGGATGGCCGAGGGCGATCGCGCCGCCGTTCGGGTTCACGTGCGGCGCGTCGTCGGGCACGCCGAGCTCGCGCAGCACCGCGAGGCCCTGCGCCGCGAAGGCTTCGTTCAGCTCGATGAGGTCGATGTCGCGCATCGCCCGCCCGCTCTTCTCGAGCAGCTTCTTCGTGGCCGGCGCCGGGCCCATGCCCATGATGCGCGGCGCCACGCCGGCCGTGGCCATGGCCACCAGCCGCGCGCGCGGGGTCAGGCCGTGCCGTTTGGCTGCGGCCTCGCTGGCGAGGATCAGCGCTGCCGCGCCGTCGTTCACGCCCGAGGCGTTTCCCGCGGTGATGGTGCCATCGGGCTTGACGATGGGCTTGAGCCTGGCCAGCGCCTCGAGGCTGGTCTCGCGCGGGTGCTCGTCGCGATCGACGATCAGCGGATCACCTTTCTTCTGAGGGATGGTCACCGGCACGATCTCGTCAGCGAAGAAGCCGCCCTTCTGCGCGGCGATCGCGCGCTGCTGGCTGCGCAGTGCCATCGCGTCCTGGTCCTCGCGCGACACCTTGAAATCGGCGGCGACATTCTCGGCAGTCTCGGGCATCGAATCGATGCCGTACTGCTTCTTCATCAGCGCGTTGACGAAGCGCCACCCGATGGTGCTGTCGTAGACCGCGTTGGCGCGCGCGAACGCGCTGTCGGCCTTGGGCATCACGAAGGGCGCGCGCGTCATGCTCTCGACGCCGCCGGCGATCCCCAGCTCGATCTCGCCGCAGCGGATGGCGCGCGCCACCGTACCCGCCGCGTCCATGCCGGAGCCGCACAGCCGGTTCACGGTCGCCCCGGGCACCTCGACCGGGTATCCGGCCAGCAGCAGCGCCATGCGCGCCACGTTGCGGTTGTCCTCGCCGGCCTGGTTGGCGCAGCCGAGGATCACCTCCTCGATCGCCGCCGGGTCGAGCCCTGAGTTGCGCGCGAGCAGCGCACGCAGCGGCACCGCAGCGAGGTCGTCGGCGCGCACGCCGGAAAGGGCGCCGCCGTAGCGGCCGATGGGGGTACGGATGGCGTCGCAGATGAAGACTTCGTTCATGGATCGATCTCCTGGAAACCCGAGTGTAACGATGCGCGGTGCAGGCGGCGCTACTTGGGCGCCGGCCCGGTGTCGACGTGGAAACGATGCAGCAGGCGATGCATCAGCGGGCCGAACACCAGGCCGGCGACGGCCAGGAACAGCACCCCCGCGTACAGCGCGTAGAGGCCGGCGAAGAGCTTGCCGCCGGGCGTCCTCAGCGTATCGACCGGGCCCATGCCGCCGAGGATCATGGCCGCGTTGAGGAAGGCGTCGATCCAGGGCAGGGACTCGAGATAGTGGTAGCCGAGCATCCCCACCGCGAGTGACACCCACACCAGGGCCGCGGCGGCCAGCACGTAGCGGCCCATGCGGTGGCGGAAGCGCTGCGGCGTGAGCAGCGGCTCGGCACGGTGCTCGAAGCGCCAGTCGTCCGGTGTCGGTCGCGGTCGGTTCATGGCAGCTGACGCAGCATCATCGTTTCCCGGCGCCGGCCCCGGCCTGGCGCGGCGCATCGAGCGCGATCACCTGCGGGCGCAGCCAGCGCAGCAGCACCAGCCCCGGCAGGGCCGCGCCCACCGTGAAGACGAAGAACGACGGCCAGCCGAACGCCTCGACCATCACGCCCGAGGCCGGCCCGACGTACACGCGCCCGACCGCCGCCAGCGCCGACAGCAGCGCATACTGCGCCGCCGAATAGCGGCGGTCGGTCAGGGCCATCAGGAAGGCGACGAAGGCGGCCGTGCCCATGCCGCCGCACAGGTTCTCGAAGCCGATCGCGGTAGCCATCAGCAGGTAGCTCTTGGGCATCACCGAGATCAGCCAGTAGCCGAAGTTCGACACCGCCTGCAGCAGGCCGAACAGCATCAGCGAGCCGTACAGCGGCTGCCTGGCGAGCCACGCGCCGCCCGCCAGCGCGCCGACGATGGTCGCGATCAGCCCGAGCACCTTGTTCACCGCGCCGACCTCGGTGGCGGTGAAGCCGGCGCCGCGGATCAGGAAGGTCGTCGACAGGCTGCCCGCGAAGGCGTCGCCGAGCTTGTACAGCACGATCATCGCCAGCAGCGCGGCGGCGCGCTCGCGGCCGAAGAACGCGTCCCACGGGGCGAGGAACGACGGGAAGCCGGCGTGGCGCGCGGCCTGCAGGGCTGCCACGCAGGCCGCCAGCAGCGTCACGGTGTCCACGCCGAGCGAGACGAAGCGCCCTTCGCCGAGCCAGTGCCACGGCAGCTGGCGCAGCAGCCAGAAGCTGCCCGCGCCGGCGGCCAGCATGGCGGCGAATCCGACCAGCTCGCGGCGCACGTCGCTCTTCAGGGCTGCCACCGGCGGCACCGCGGGTGCCCACAGCGTCACCGCGGCCATCACGACGAACAACGCCCCCATGGCGCGGAACATCCCGGGCCAGCCCAGCCACTGGTCGGCCAGGATCAGCGCCAGCCCGCCCGACACCAGCATGGCGACGCGGTAGCCGAGCACCGAGACGGCGGCGCCCGCGCCGCGCTCCTCCTCGCGCAGCAGGTCGGTGCGATAGGCATCGAAGACGATGTCCTGCGAGGCCGACAGGAACGCGATCGCCACCGCGCAGGCGCCCACCGCCAGCACCGAGCCGTCGGGGCGCAGCGTCGCCATGACGAAGCACAGGGCGGCCAGCCCCAGCTGCGTCACCAGCAGCCAGCCGCGCCGGCGTCCCAGCAGGGGCGGCTCGAAGCGGTCGGCCAGCGGCGCCCAGGCGAACTTGAACGTGTAGGGCAGGCCCGCCAGCGCGAAGAAGCCGATGGTGCGGATGTCCAGCCCCTCGATGGTGAGCCAGGCCTGCAGCGTGCCTGCCGACAGCGCCAGCGGCAGGCCGCTGGCGAAGCCGAGCAGCAGCATCGCGGCGATGCGGCGATTGCCGAAAACCTGCAGGACGGGTCTGGACCGGGGCGCGCTCACTGGGAGCGCAGTTTACCCGCGAGGGCGGGCGTCCCGGCCGCGACCGGCCCGGCCGCAACCGGCTCCTCGCCGATCGGTCGAGGCCTGTCGCGGTCATTGCGAAAGCGGCGGCACGGAGCTTTATGTATGTAGACATACATACCTCTCGGCGAACGGCTCGAATTTACATAGGCCATGAGCGATATATTGTTGTTAAAGGAAAATATAGCGAATACAATCAACCGCCATTGCCCTTCGCCGCGTTCGACTTCCCCGAGGCCGAGCGGCAGCACGCCGGGCGTCGGCTTCCCATCCGGTCCGTCGGGAGAGATGTCGTTGATCAACGATCTTCGTGACTTCATTGCCGCCTGCGAGCGGCACGGCCTGCTGCACCGGATAGACGCCCGGGTCGACTGGTATCTGGAGCTGTCGCACATCGCGACGCTGAACGAGGATGCCGGAGGGCCGGCCCTGCTCTTCGAGCACGTCCGCGACTCGGACCTCCCGGTCCTCTCGAGTGCGTTCACCACCAGCCAGCGCATGGCCGTGTGCCTGGAGGAGGACCCGGAGACGACGATCTGCGAGCTTGCGCGCAAGTGGAAGACCCGCCTTGCCGACGGCGCCGGCATCGCGCCGCGGGTCGTGAAGGAGGCTCCGGTGCTGCGCAACGCGGCGGTCGGCGCGAAGGTGGATCTCCTGAAGTTCCCGTCGCCGCACTTCTATCCGAACGACGGCGGCCGCTACCTCGGCACGGCCCATTACCTGGTGTGCATGGACCCGGACTCGGGATGGATCAACCTGGGAACCTACCGGATGCAGCTCCAGGGCAGGAATGCCGTCACGGTGATGATCGCGCGCGGAAAGGACGCCGAGATCATCTACAGGAAGTACCAGGCGCGCGGCGAGAAGATGCCCGTCGCGGTCGTCATCGGCTGCGACCCCCTGCATTTCCTGGTCAGCTCGACCCACGTGGGATCGGGCGTGAGCGAGTACGACATCATCGGCGCGCTCAGGGGCCGCCCGGTGGAGGTGTTCGAGTCCGATCTCACGGGGCTCAAGCTGCCAGCGTCCGCCGAGGTCATCCTCGAGGGGCACCTCGACCTGGACGACCTGAGGCAGGAAGGTCCGCTCGGAGAGTTCACCGGCTATTACTCGAGCGCGAAGGGTGCGGACGGCGTCGGAATGGAGCCCACCATCACCATCGAACGAGTGCTCCATCGCGACGACCCCATCTTCTGGGTCAGCACCATCGGCAAGCCGGTGAACGACTGCCACATGATCCAGGCGATCAACCGTTCCGCTATGCTGTGGCACGAGCTCGAGACGAGACGGATTCCCGGCATCTCCGGTGTCTACGTGCTCCCCGAGTCGTGCGGCTGGTTCTGGGCAGTGGTTTCCATCAAGCAGATGTATCCCGGCCACTCCAACCAGGTCGGGCTCACCGCGATCGCGCACTACGGGCTCAAGGGGGTCATCCTGGTCGACGACGACATCCCCGCGGACGACCTCGGCCGCGTCTGGTGGGCGCTCTCCGTACGCTTCGAGCCGAAGCGGTCGATCCAGGTGATCGATCGCGGACGAGCCTCCGCTCTCGACCCCAGCCTGGACAGCTCGAACCGCTACATCATGAGCAAGGTCATTCTCGACGCGTGCATCCCGTTCGAGTGGGAGACCAAGCCCCGCGAAGTGACGCTGGATCCGGCCATGCTGCACCGGGTGGCGCAGCGCTGGTCCGAGCTCGGCCTGCCCCGCACGAGCCGGATCGACCGGCTGCTCGACAGCGACGACGCCTGCGACGCCCGTCCGGAGCGCAGCCGTGCGACCCGATCCACCGCGTGACATTCCAGAGGAGGCGTCGATGATTCACGGATTGCTTGTTCGAATCGCACTGGCCATGTCCCTGGCAGTGCTGGCCGTCGGCGCAGCCGCCGCAACCTATCCGGATCGGCCGGTGCGCATCATCGTTCCCTACGCGGCCGGGGGCGGAACGGACATCATCGCACGCATCCTGGCCGAGCGGATGGCCGGCCCGCTCGGCCAGAGCGTGGTGGTGGAGAACAAGCCCGGAGCGACGGGCACCATCGCCGCCGAGTATGTGGCCAAGTCGCCCGCGGACGGCTATACCCTGCTCATGGCGAACACCAGCGTCCTGACCGTCACCCCGCACCTGCGCGAGGGCCTGAGGTATTCCCCGCTCGCGGATTTCGAGCCCGTCACCCTGGTGGTCCACCAGCCGTTCTTCCTGGTCACCGCTGCGGAGTTCCCCGCATCGAACGTCAGGGAGCTCATCGCGCTGGCGAAGGCCAAGCCCGGATCGCTGACCTATGCTTCGTTCGGCCCCGGCAGCCCGCCTCACATCGGCGGCGAGCTGCTCGCGTCGGCAACCGGCATCGAGATGGTGCACGTTCCGTACAAGGGCGGTGCACCCGCCCTCGTGGATCTCGTCGGGAACCGGGTCTCGATGATGTTCGTCGATGCGCCGCCGATCGTCCAGCACGTGGCGAGCGGGAAGGTCAAGGTCCTGGGCGTCTCGACCTCGAGCCGCACTTCCCTCATGCCGGATGTTCCGGCGGTCGCCGAGACGGTGCCCGGGTTCAGTTTCAGCGCATGGTTCGGCCTGGTCGTCCCGAAAGGAACGCCGCACGATGTCATTGCGCGTCTGAGCTCGGTGGTCACGAAGATCCTTGCCGATGAGGACGTCAGGAAGCGGATGGCCGCCCTGGGGTCGGATGCCGCCGGCGAAGGCCCCGAGGCATTCGCCAGGCTCATCGCCAGCGAGAGCGAGAAATGGAAGTCGCTGATCAAGGCCAAGGGGATCAAGGCCGACTAGGGCCTGTTCACCCTACGGGCCGGGGCCTGGCGCGGGGGCGATCGTAGGGTGAACAGGCCCTCGGCCAGAGCGGATGTCCTGCTGAAGCAGGCGCATCAGGCCGCCGTCGGCCTGCTCAACCGCCGCTTCTCCGGGTTCGGACTCACCGCGTCGCAGTACTACGTGCTGACGGCGTTGGCCGCAGGAGGCGGGTTGAGCCAGGCAGCGATCGGAAGGGCGATCGGATCCGACCGCGCGACCGCGGGCGCCATGATCCGGCGTCTCGCCGACCATGGCCTGGTCGAGCGGGCCGGCGGAAACGTCGGGAGGAACGGCCACGTCATCGTGCTGACCGCAGACGGCGCCGAACTGCTGCGGCGCACGGAGGGCGACCTCGAGCAGGCGATGGAGCAACTGCTGTCGCCGCTGGATTCGAACGAGCGGCGAACGCTCGTCGACCTCCTCGCGAGATTGGGGCATCTGCCGGGCGCCGGCGTCCCGGCACGAAATGCCGGGAAGGGCGACGGGACCGGCCGCGACCTCGAGCAGGGCCGTCCGGCAGCGCAGCCCGCCCGGGCGCCGCGAGCGGATCGCACGGGCATGCCGCTCGAACAGCGCGTCACCTTCCGTTTCTCCCGCCTGGCGGCCTTGAGCACGAGACCCGTGGCGAGGCTGTTCCGCGTCCGGTTCGGCCTCACCGTTTCGTCCTGGCGCACCCTGATCACCATCGGGAGCCTCCAGCCGACGTCGCCGACCGAGGTCGCGAAGCGCATGAGCATCAAGGCGGACAAGGTCACGCGCGCGGTCGATCACCTGGTCGAGAAAGGGCTGGTGCGAAGGCGTAGCGATACTTCGGACGGCCGCCGCAGCGTGATCGCGCTCACCGCCCAGGGCAGGAAGGTCTACACGCAGATCGACGGGATCAGATGCTCCATCGAGCAGGAGCTGCTCAGCGTGCTCGGGGAACGGGAGCTGGGCGCCTTCCAGGAATACATGGGCAGGCTCGACGACCACGGGCGGCGCATCTTCCAGGACGACCGGTACTGGACCGCGCTGCTCTCGTCCGCGATGCCGGGCAGGCCTACGAGCGCTTTGCGCCCGGCCACTCGCGGTGAGAGATCGCCGCGAACTCGCGCCGCAGGTGCTCGATGAGCAGCCGGACGGCGCGCGGGGTTCCGCGGCTCCACGGCCGGATGGCATAGACGGCGTCGCCGAAGAACCCGACGGGACGCCACTCGGGCAGGACTTCGCGCAGCCTGCCGGCACGCAGCGCGGCAGCTGCGCTGAAATCGGGCACCTGGGCGATCCCGAGGTCGGACAGGACCGCGTCGCGCAACACCTCGGAGTTGTTGGCGCGCAGCGGTCCGCGCACGCCGACCGTGACGCGCTCGCGCTTGCGCTGGGACCGGCCGGCGGCAGGAACGGACTCGAAGAACCACGCCGTCGGCCCGGGCCGCAGATAGGTGAGGCAATCGTGCTCGGAAAGCGCCGACGGGTGCTCGGGATTTCCCCGCCGCCGCAGATACGCGGCCGTGGCGACCAGCAGCGTGCGCGTCGGGGCGAGCAGGGTCGCCACCAGGCGCTCCGGGGGAGCGCTGGTGTGCCGCAGCGCGAGGTCGAATCCCTCCTGGGCCAGGTTGACGAACCGGTCGGACAGATCGAGCTCGACGCGGATATCCGGATAGGCGCGAAGGAAGGGCTGCAGCGCCGGCGCGACGCTCTGCCTGCCGAGCGCCACGGGTGCCGACACGCGCACGACTCCGCGCGGCTGGGCGGCCAGGTCCCGAGCGGCCGCGACGCTGGCGGCGACCTGCGCGAAGCATTCGCTGGTCTCGTCGACGAGCTGCTGCCCGACGTGCGTGAGGCGGACCGAACGGGTCGTACGTTGCAGCAGAGGCGCCCCCACGATGCGCTCCAGCTCGCTCACGCGCTGGCTCACCGCGGCCTTGGACACGCCGAGATGGCGGGCGGCGGCCGTGAGGCTGCCTTGCGTCGCCACCGCGGCAAGGGCGCGCACGCGCGACCACACGAGCTCGCTGCGCAGCGGATCGTCGGCAGGGTCCATTCCAGCGCTCCATTGTTCACCGGGGTGAACAGTATTGTCACTGCAAAACCTATGAGGGCGCCGTATTCCTTCCTACACTCCCCTGGCACACAGGAGAGCGTCATGACAGTCGGCATGGAAAGCAGCGCAGCGTCCGGTACCCGTTCCGCTCCGGAGACGGTCGGCCACTTCATCGGCGGGCAGGAGGTCGCGGGCAGCGGCGCCCGTGCACCGATCCACGACCCGGCCACCGGCGCAGCGGCGCGCTGCCTCTCGCTTGCCACGCCGGCGGAGGTGCAGCAGGCCGTGGCAGCGGCCCGGGCGGCATTTCCGGCATGGGCCGATACGCCTGCGATCCGGCGCGCACGGGTGCTGAATCGTTTCCTCGAGCTCATGAACCGCCACCGCGACGAGCTCGCCCGAATCATCACGGCGGAGCACGGCAAGACGTTCGCCGACGCCCAGGGAGAAGTGACGCGCGGCATCGAGATCGTCGAGTTCGTGTGCGGAGCCCCGCAGCTCCTCAAGGGCAGCCACACCGAGCAGGTGAGCGGCGGAATCGACAACTGGACGATGCGCCAGCCGCTCGGCGTCGTCGCCGGCATCACGCCGTTCAACTTCCCGGTGATGGTCCCCTGCTGGATGTTCCCGGTGGCGATCGCCTGCGGCAATGCGTTCGTCCTCAAGCCGAGCGAACGGGACCCCTCCGCGAGCGTGTACATGGCGCAGCTGCTGCGCGAGGCGGGGCTGCCGGACGGGGTGTTCAACGTCGTCCAGGGCGACAAGGCAGCCGTCGACGCCGTGCTCCACCATCCCGACGTGGCGGCGATCAGCTTCGTCGGATCGACGCCCATCGCCCGCCATGTCTACGAAGCGGGCGCCCGGCGGGGCGTGCGCGTCCAGGCCCTGGGCGGCGCCAAGAATCACATGGTCATCATGCCCGATGCGGACATCGATCAGGCGGTCAACGCCCTGGTCGGCGCCGCGTACGGCTCGGCAGGCGAGCGCTGCATGGCGATCAGCGTGGCGGTGCTCGTGGGCGATGTCGCGGACCGCATCATGCCGGGGCTCGCAGACCGGACGCGGACGCTGAGGATCGGAAACGGCATGGATGCCGGCGTCGAGATGGGTCCGCTGGTCTCGCGCAGCGCGCTCGAACGCGTCCATCGCTACATCGGGCTGGGGATCGAGGAGGGCGCGACGCCCGTCGTGGACGGGCGCGGCGTCACGGTCCCGGGATGCGAATCGGGCTTCTTCGTGGGAGGGACGCTGTTCGACCACGTGAAGCCGTCGATGCGCATCTACCGGGAGGAGATCTTCGGGCCGGTCCTCGGCTGCGTGCGGGTTCGCAGCCTCTCCGAAGCGATCGATCTGGTCAACGACCACGAATTCGGCAACGGCGTCGCCTGCTTCACCCGCGACGGCAATGCCGCGCGCGATTTCGCCCGGCGGGTCCAGGTCGGCATGGTCGGCGTCAACGTCCCCATTCCCGTTCCGATGGCCTGGCACGGCTTCGGCGGCTGGAAGAACAGCCTGTTCGGCGACCTGCACGTCTACGGCGAGGAAGGGTTCCGCTTCTACACCAGGCAGAAGAGCGTGATGCAGCGGTGGCCGGCCGACACCCGTCACGACGCCGACTTCGGCATGCCCACCGCGGCATGACGAGGCGGCCCGGCTCGAGGGAGTCGGGCGCGGCAGCGCGAGGGGGCGCGAGAGAGCCGAGAGGGCGAGAGGGGAGCCGGGAGGGGCGCGAGCAGGGGTGTCAGGCCGCGATGCGCACGGGGCGCACCCGCGGCCTCGGCCTGCCGCCGTCCGACACGACGACGGCCACGACGATCTCGTCACGACGCGGCCCGTCGGGAACCATGACGGACATCGTGTCGATCTCGTCGAAGGACCAGGCGTCGTCCTTGTGCCCGAGCGGAACGTCGACGACGCACCCCGGCCCGCCGATCTTCACGTTGGAAGGAATCAGCGCCTGGCCGCCTCCGATCGCATCGCGGATGGGCTTGCCCATGCGCGGGTGCAGCAGCGCCGCGCCATGCTCGATGTCGCCGTCCGCACCCACGATCGCCGCCTTCCCGTAGGCGACGACCGGATTGGCCAGCAGGCCCAGCGCCTCGCCGGCGAGCAGGCCGCCCAGCTGCGCACCGAGATCGACGAGCGGCGCCAGGTCGTCCGTCCGGCTCGCCGCCAGCGGGTTGCGGATCACGGCGCAGGCCGCCACGCGCATCACGGGCCGGTCCGCCAGGCCTCTCGAGACGGCGATGGCCGTGTCCCTGACGAGGAGAATGCGATGGATCTGCATGGCTAGCCCAGGGTGAGCAACTCGAAGTTCCGCTTCAGCACCGCTTCGGCCTCCCGCGTATCGAGGCTGCGGCGCACGAAATTCACGGGGTCCGGCTCGCCCAGGGGGAACGGCGCGTCGCTCCCCATCAGCAGGTGGCTCACGGGTACGACGGTCGCCGCGTACCGCAGCATCATCGGCTCGAAGCACACGGTGTCGTAGAACAGGCGCTGGAGATAATCGCCGACCGGGGCCTTCAGCATCGAGGACAGCCGCGGGTTGGTGTCGACCTCCCGCTGCATCCGCCCGCGCAGCACCAGCGCGAACGCCCCGGTGTGCGCGCAGACGAGCTTCAGGCGCGGCCATTGATCGAGGAACCCGGAGCAGATCAGCCCGAGGAAGTTGATCGTGTTGTCGAACAGGTACCCCGCTACCACGGCCAGCTCGAAATCCCGCATCCGCTCCTTGCCGAGAGGATCGGCGGGGTGCACGAACAGCGGCACGTCCAGCTCCACCGCCGCCTCGAAGATGGCGCGAAAGGCGGGATTGTGGAGGTAGACGCCGTTCACGTTCGAGGCGACGTGCCCGCCCACGAAGCCGAAATCGCGAACGCAGCGCTTCAGCTCCGCGGCGGCGGCCTCCGGATCCTGCATCGGCAGGAACGCCCAGCCCCCGAGGCGCTTCTTGTTCGGGGTGACGACGGCCGCCAGCCCGTCGTTGAAGATGCGCGCCGCCTTCACCGCCAGGCCCGGCTCCAGGCGATAGTCGATGAACGGCGTCGCCAGAGACAGGATCGTCCGGTCTATGCCGAGCGCCTCCATGCGTGCCATCTGCCTGGGCAGCTCGAAGAACGTCTTCGACAGGCCGAACCTCGCGCCCCGAATGACGAATTCGGCGGACTCCCCCTCTCCGTCCTCGAGGGCGACGGCGAACTCCTCGCGTCCGGTGACGAAACCGAGGAACTCCTCGGGCACGTAGTGGCAGTGGATGTCGGTGATCATTTCGTCAATACCAGCGTCGAGCCGGAGGGCCGCTCGTCCTGCGCCGGCCTGGGCTCGCTCGCGGCCGGGTGGCTCTCGCGCTCGACGGCGCCGGCCTCGAAGGTGATCGCGCGGTTGGCCGAGCGGTCGACCGTCAGCTTGAAGACATCGAAGCGGTTGTAATAGCCGAGGATGTCGTGCACCTGCTTGGCTTCGACGCAATCGGCGAGATCGAGGTCGGCGTAGAGGATCCCTTCCTCTTCGCACAGCGGCGTTCCGATGATCTCGGCATTCGGGCCCGTGATCATGGTCACGCCCCGCGTGCTGCACTCGAGCAGGCGCGCGGCATCCTGGTGCAGCTTGACGAGTTCGCTGCGCATCGCCGCATCCATGTAGCTCGCCACCCCGATGTTGAAGTTCTTCGCCTCGAAGGAGTAGGAACGCACCCGTACATAGATGGATTCGTTGAGCGGATAGTTGGCGCCGTCCCCCGGATCCTTGTAGGGATAGATCGGAGGCCACGTCGAGATGTGCACCTGCTCTCCCTGCGCCATCTGCGTGAAGCGCGCCAGCGGATTGGTGTTCTCGCCGCAGACCAGCATCCCGATGCGACCCAGCCTGGTTTCCACGACGCGCAGGCCGGCCCCGTCTCCGTTCGCCCAGGTGAGCTTCTCGTAGTGCGTCGGGACGAGCTTCCGGTGATGATTGAGGATGGACCCGTCGTCGCCGATGAGGACGTTCGAGTTCCAGATGCACCCGACGCTCTGGCGGGTTCCCTCGTTGATGCCCATGGAGACGAATACGCCGCACCGGCGCGCCGTATCGCAGAGACGGGCGACCTCGGGGCCCGGCACGAGTATCGCCTGGGCGGCGAGCCGCTTGAACATGTCGTGGTTGTAGACCGGGGAGCGCAGCCCCGACCAGACCGGATAGGCGGGGATGTACGTCTCCGGGAAGGCGACCAGCTGCGCCCCGTTGCGCGCCGCCTCCTCGATGAGGGAGCAGGCCTTTTCGGTGGTGGCCGCCGAATCGAGGAATACGGGCGCAACGTGCATGGCTGCGACCTTGAATGCAGGGTAGTTGACCATGGATTCGACTCCGTTCCGGGGAAATGGAAAGCCGCGCTACTTCAGCGGCGAGAATGCCGCTGGCATCAGGAACGCGCTCCTCTGGTGCTCCATGTGCTGGCGGATGGAGGGCACGAATTCCAGCCAGTCCGGATCGCGCCACAGCTTGTTGCGCTGCTCGATCCGGTGATTGAAATCGTCGTATGCCCATATGAAGACGATTTCGTTCAGGTTCCCGGACTCCGTTTCCCAGCAACCGACCAGCTTCGCGTAGCGGCCGATGATCTGGATGCCCCTACTCGCGTAGACCTCGAGGAAGCTCGGGCCGGCGTGGACCTTCACGCGGTACGTCCGCATTTCGTAGATCATCGATCTCTCCGTCAAAGCCCCAGATACGCGACCTTCAGCCTTTCGTTCCCGAGCAGTTCCTCGCCCGTGCCGTGCATCGTGATGCGGCCGTTCTCGAGAACGTAGGCGCGATCGGCCGTTCGCAGCACGTGCTGCACGTTCTGCTCGACGATCAGCACCGTCTGCTCGAGTGCGCGCAAGGCACGAACGAGGTCGTAGACGAGGTTGACGAAGATCGGCGCAAGCCCCTCCGTGGGTTCGTCGAGCAGGAGAATCCTCGGCCTCGCCATGAGTGCGCGGCCGAGCGCGACCATCTGCTGCTCGCCCCCGCTCAACGATCCGGCCTCCTGGTCGCGCCGCTCGGCGAGCCGGGGAAGCAGGGTGAAGACCTGCTCGAGCGTCTCGCGCCGATGCGCGCGCGCATCGGCGGAATAGGCGCCGATCTCGAGATTCTCGAGCACGGTCATGAACGGGAACAGGCGCCGCCGTTCGGGAACCAGCACCAGGCCGAGCGGGACGCGCTGGTCCGCCTGCAGCGCGTCGATCCGCCTGCCGTCGATGGAGATGCTGCCGGTGCAGCGTGTGCGCAGCCCCGAGAGCGAATACATCAGCGTGCTCTTGCCGGCCGCGTTGGCGCCTACCAGGCCGACGATCTCGCCCGACTCCACGAACATGTCGATGTCGTGGAGGATCTGCGTCGCGCCGTAGTAGGCGCTGAGCTTCTCAACCCTGAGCATCGGCCGGCTCCTCTTCCCCGAGGTACGCCGAGACGACGTTCCTGTCCCGCACGACCTGCTGCGGCGGACCGTCCGCGATCAGCTCTCCGCGATTGAGCACCAGGATGCGACGCGCCGTATTCATGATCGCGTACAGCACGTGCTCCACCCAGATCACGGTGATGCCGCGTCCCGGGAGGCTCGCGACCAGAGCCGTGACCGCCTTGACTTCGCTGGGCGTCAGGCCGGCCATGATCTCGTCGAAGAGGACCAGGCGGGGCCGCAGGGCGAGCGCCCGGGCAACCTCGAGCCTCTTGAGCAATCCTGTCGTGAGGACGCTCACGGGAGAATCGACGTAGCTTTCCAGCCCGACCTCGAACAGCACTTCGGCCGCGCGCTCCCGCGATTTCGACACCGAGCGCTCGTTCAGCATCGCGCTCAGCATCACGTTCTCCACCACCGACATCTGGCGGTAGGGCTTGGGAATCTGGAAGGTCCGTGCGATGCCGATGCGCGCCACGTGATGCGGCTTCAGGCCGGCGATGTTCCGCCCGTCGAAGACGATGCGGCCCGAGTCCGGCCGCAGCGCCCCGGCCATCAGGTTGTACAGCGTGCTCTTTCCCGCGCCGTTCGGCCCGATCAGCCCGACGAGCTCGCCCTGCTCGACCGAGAAGGTGACGTCGTGAACGGCACGCAGGGCTCCGAACGAAATGCCGACGCCCTCCATCTTCAGCAGCGCAGTCACTTTCCTTTCCCTCCCTTCCGGGCCGCGAGGCGGTTCAGCGCCGCCGCCATGCCGCCGGGGAAGTAGAGCATCACCACGATGACGACTCCCCCGTAGATCACCAGGTGCAGCCCGGCCACCGAGTCGCCGAGATAGGAGCGCAGCAGCTCGGACAGCGGCGTGATGGCGAACGCCCCGAGCACCGGCCCGATCGCCGTTCCGAGCCCGCCCAACGCAGGCAGGAGCGCGAACTGGAACGAAAGCTCCAGGGAGAAGACGTGCGTCGGATCGAGATACAGGAAATATTGGGCGAAGAGGGAGCCGCCGATCGCCGTCAGGAAGGCGCTGAGCGCCATCGCCGCCGTGCGCACGAAGAGCGCGTTGATTCCGGCCGCGCCGGCCGCGTCCTCGTCGTCCCGGACGGCGAACATGTAGAACCCGTATCGCGACGCCTCGAGAACCTTGGTGAAGACATACATCAGGACCAGGTAGCCCAGCATCAGCAGGGCGTATGTCTGCTTGGAATCGAAGACCATGCTCGCGAGGCTTGCAACCGGCGGAATGGCGAGGCCTTCCGGACCGCCCGTGAGCGAAGCCCAGTTCAGCGCGCAGATCCGGATGACTTCCGCCGTGGCGAGCGTGGAGAGGATGAAGAACGGGCCGCGCAGCCGCGCGCAGACCAGCGACAGCACGCCGCCGACGAGGGCCGCCAGGATCGCTCCGAGCCACATCCCGATCCACGGGCTCAGCCCCGCATCGACGCTCAGGATGGTCGAGGTATATGCCCCGACGCCGAAGAACGCCGCGTGCCCGAACGAGATCATCCCCGCATATCCGCCGGCGATGTTCCACGCCAGCGCCAGCCCGCCCCACAGGAAGCTCAGCAGGACGACGTCCATGAAGCTTTCCGGAATGCCCAGCACGAGGACGCCCACGCATGCGGCCAGCAATGCGATCTCGAAGTACGAGAGCGTTCCGGACTTCGGCATCCTGGCCAGGGACGCGCCGCCGGGGCTGGAGTATCGGGCCTTGACGATGGTGGACATGGGAGCGACTCAGGGATTCATGCCCAGGTTGGCCGTTCCCTTCTGTCCCATGAGACCGGCAGGGCGGAAGACCAGGACCAGCATGAAGAGAATGAAGAAGAACAGCTGCCCGTACGCGGGCGCGAAGTAGTAGCTGCTCATCGACTGCACGACTCCGATGCATATCCCTCCGAGCAGGGCGCCCTCGATGCTGCCCATGCCGCCCAGGACGACGATGACGAAGGCGATCAGGACGAAGTTCAGCCCGACCGTGGGAAAGACCGAGAACACCGGCAGCATCACGCAGGCGGCGAGCCCGACGAGGGCCGAGCCGCTGGCGAACGTGATCAGGAAGATGCGATGGACGGGAATTCCCATCAGGCTGGCGGCCTCCCTGTCCTGCACCGTCGCGCGGATCGCCTTTCCGAGATACGTCGTCTTCACGATCCACCGCATCGCGAAGGTGACGCCCAGCGCGATGCAGAAGCCGATCAGGAGCTCCGTCTTCACGTAGAGCGGCCCGATGCCCAGCGATCGTCCGCCGAACATCGGCGGCACGTCGAAGAGATCGGCGGACATGATCATCAGCGCCAGGTTCTGCAGCATGATCGACAGACCCATGGTCGCGAACACGATGACGAGGTGGGGCTTGTCGAGCCCGGGCGTCACGATGAGCTTGTAGACGAGCATGCCGAACAGGAACATGGCCGGCACGACCAGCAGCAATCCGACATAGGGATTGACCCCGGCGAACCTGCTCATCGCCCATGCACCGTACATGCCCAGCATCAGGAACTCGCCGTGAGCGAAATTCACGATCCGGAGCACGCCGAAGATGAGGGTGAGCCCGACGCTCATCAGGGCGTAGATGCTGCCGACCAGGATCCCCGAAAGGACCAGTTGAGCGAGCGTATCCATCGAGCGGCCGTCCGCGGGTCAGCGCTGGCTCCAAGGCGGCAGGGGCACGAGCACCGGCTCGTGCGTGGCCAGCTCCTTGGGAAAGACTTCGTTGTTCCCGTCCTTCTGCCACTGCCAGATGCCGATCGCCGCGCGCAGGTTCTGCCCGAAGTCCTTCTTGTCCGGGGCCCAGTCGTGGTTGGTGAACTTGATGCCGCTGCCGTTGGGCAGGCTGCCCATCGGCAGATCGAGTGAAAGCGCGATTTCCCTCAGCTCGCTCGGCTCGAACGTCTTCGCCTTGGGGAAGATCTCCGTATAGAGGCCCCACAGCGCGGAGAAGCTGGCAGAGGCGTGGCCGGCGGGCGGTCGCTTCATCTTCGCCTCGTAGCGCCTGAAGAACTCGTTGGCCGCCTCGAGCGCTTCGGGCTTGAGCGCCTTGGGATTCACGCGCGGCGGAAACTCCGAGACGAAGAGCCCATAGACCGAATTCCCGATCGAGTCCCGCAGCTCGGGATTCGAATACCCCCCGCTGACGCCGATGAGCGCCTTGACGTAGAAATTCAGCTCCTTCGCCTTGCGCTGGAACAGGATGACGTCGTTGGGGTAACCGATCGTGATCAGCACGTCCGGATTCACGTCCTTCAGCTTCTGCACGATCGGCGTCATGTCGGTGAGGAACTGGTCATACCCTTCGTCGTACACCAGCTTCACGCCCCGGTCGGCGGCATGGATGCGGATGCCGTCACCGACCGACTTTCCGAGGGCGCGGTTCTCCCACAGCAGGGCGATCCGCAGGTCGTTCGGCGCGATCTTCAGGCGCCGGGAAAGCTCGTCGAGCGCGAAATCGAGCGCTGCCTGCGAATAGAGCCGCGACGCCCCTCCCACCTGGAACGTGTACTTGAACCCCCTGCGGGTGATCACCTCCGCAGCGCCCACCGTCTCCCAGTGAAAGGCCCCGTGGCGCTCCGCTGCCTGGCTCACCGCGATGGCGAGCGGCGACAGCCCGGATCCGGTGGTGATCTTCACCTTCTCCTTGGTGATCACGCGTTCGGTTTCGCTGATCGCGGCCGCGGGGCTGGGCACGTCGGCCAGCACGTACTCGATCTTCCGCCCGTTGATCCCGCCCCGCTCGTTGATCATGTCGCGCGCGATCTGCATCGCCTCCCAGTGCTCCACCCCGTTCTTGGTGAAGGGTCCGGTGAGGGGCTGGAACACGCCGATGCGGATCGGCTCCTGCGCAAGCGCAAGGCCGCTCCCCAGGGCGAGGGCCGCGAGCATGCCCAGCGCCCGCACCATCCGCGCTGCTCGGCTCAAGACGACGTTCATGCCGGTCTCCTCCTGTTCGGTTGCTGTGCGCCCACTTGTCGATTGCCAGCCGCCGGTGGAGTCGAGCTGCGCTCGTCGATGGCGGATCGGGTGATGCAGTGGGCTGCGGCACGGCAGAATATGCCGGCAAACCGTGCGCGACGGGCAAACTTCGATTCAACGCGTTCACCATTGAGAAATTCCGTCGTGCTGTGACACAGGAGTCGGCTTTGGCGCAGACCGGTATCAAGTCGATCGAGGTGGGCGGCCGTCTGTTGAAGGTGCTGGCGAAGATGAGCGTGCCGCTGGCGCTGAAGGACCTGGCGGCCCATGCCGGCCTGACCGCCAGCGCGGCGCATCGATATCTCGTCAGCTATCAGCGCCTGGGGCTGGTGCGCCAGGACAGGACCACGCTCGCCTACGAGATCGGGCCGTTCGCGATCGAGCTGGGGCTGGTGGCGATCGGGCGCTCGAATTTCCTGGATGCGGCCCAGGATCTGCAGCAGCGGGTGAGGGACCGGCTGGACGAATCGGTGATGCTTGCCGTGTGGGGCAGCTACGGCCCCGTCATCATCTCGATCGAAGAGAGCAGCAAGGCCATCGCCCTCACGATGCGGGTCGGCGCGACCCTCCCGCTGCTGCGAACCGCCTCCGGGCTGATCTTCGCCGCCCACATGCCGCGGGCCATCGTCACGCCGGTGATACGCGCCGAGTATGCCGCGGGGCGGCCGCCCGTGGAGCGCCTCGATCGTCGCGACCTCGACCTCAAGCTCGAGGCGATCCGGAAAGCGTCGCTCGCCAATCACTCCGGGCACCTGCTGCCGGGAGTCGCGGCGGTGGCCGCGCCGATGCTCAACTCGCGCGGGCAGATCGTGGCCGCGATGTCGGTCTTCGGCAACAGCGAAACCTTCGACTACTCCCTCGAAGGGCCCGCCGCCATGGTGCTGCGCGAAGTCGCGGCCGACTTCACCAGCATCACGCGGCGGATCGGGCAGCGGTAGTACCCCGGCCCGGAGGTACCAGGAATCCGCCGGACGACCGGGAGTCCGTCAGGCGGTCAGCGAGAAGGTCCAGGCCGCGGCGCTGCTCTCGGCGCGCGCAGTGCTCGCCAGGTCGATGCCGCCCATGCTCCGGCACAGCGCCTGCAGCGCGGCCAGGTCGCCGCGCTCGCGCGCTTCGCACACCCGCAGCAGCAGCCCGAGAGGGCCGCTGCGCTCGAGCAGCGCCGATCGCACCGCCGGCGACAGCGGCAGGCCGGCGAGCACGCGCGGCAGCGGCATGCCCACCAGCGCATCGATCTTCGAGAGCATGCCGGTCATGAACGCCCGCTCGCCCAGCTCGGGATCGCCGCACCACTGCACGGCGAGCAGCTCCATCATGCGCGCACGCATGCCCACCTGCTGCGCCAGCGGGTCGGCATGCGGCGGACGATCGCGGCCGCCGGCATAGAGGAGCAGCTGCACCCAGCGGCCGATCTGGCGCGTGCCCACCAGCGCGATCGCCGCGCCCAGGGTGTCGACCTCGCGCCGCATGCCCGCGGCGGCCGAGTTGGCCAGGCGCAGCAGGCGCGTGGCCAGCTCCGGATGCCGCTTGAGCTCTTCGACCAGCGTAGCGACGTCGGGTGCGCGCTCGAGCAGGGCGATCAGCCGCAGCATCGCCGCGGTCGAAGGCGGCGGCGTGCGGGATCGGATCAGTTGCGGCTCGGCGAAGAAGAAGCCCTGGAACAGCCGGTAGCCGGCGTCGCGCGCGGCGCGGAACTGCTCCGCGGTCTCGACCTTCTCGGCGAGCAGCATCTTGCCGCTGGGCTCGATCAGCCGCGCAATGGCCCGCCATTCGTCGCGGTCGCACTGCAGCAGGTCGACCTTCACGATGTCGGCCAGCGGCAGCAGCTCGGCGAGGCGCGGATCGTTGCGGTCGGCGACGTCGTCCAGCGCGATGCGGTAGCCGAGCCTGCGCAGCTCGGCGACGCGCTCGCGCAGCGCCGCGTCGACCACCGTGGTCTCGAGCACCTCGAGCACGAAGCGCGAGGCCGGCAGGGCGGTGACCACGTCGCTCATCAGCAGCTCGTGATCGGCGTTGACGTAGCCGGTATGCGGACCGAGGCTGTCCGCGAGCCCGATGTCGCCCAGCGCGCCCGCCATGACGTGGCTGCTGGCCTGCAAGTCATCGAATGCGGCCATCGGGGCGTGCAACGAGGCCGTGGCGCCGACGCCGCGAAACAGCAGCTCGAATGCCACCAGCGCGCCGCTGGCATCGAGGATCGGCTGCCGCCCGAAGAGGATCTCTTCGATCAAGATTCCACCCGGCCCGCCACGGGATGCATCACTTTAGCACCGGCATGCACCGGTTCGGCGAGGTGCGCGGCCGCGCACGCGGCGGCAACGGTCGGCGTCGCGCCGCCCGGCGAGCGGCGCGGCCGCGGGCTTCAGCACGCCGCGGTCAGCTCGTCCTCGCTCGCTGCCACCCGCCGCAGCAGCCGCTCCCAGCCTTCGTCGACTTCGGCCTGCAGCGCCTCGATCTGCGCGGCGTCGAGGTGGCGGTAGCGGCGCTGCAGCCCCAGATAGTCGCTCACCGGACGCACGCGCGTGGCGTGGTTGAGCGTGTAGCGGCGCCCGTCGCTCACCTCGTAGAGCGGGAACACGCCGCTCTCGACCGCGAAGCGCGCCGCGCGCAGCCCGCCGTCGTCGGGCAGGCCCCAGCCGTCGAGGCAGGGGATGAGCAGGGTGAGCAGGCGGGTGCCGCGCAGCGACTTCGCCTTCTGCACCTTGCGAACCAGGTCGGGCAGGTAGCCGGCGGTGGCGGTGGCGGCATAGGGCACCCCATGCGCGGCCATGATCTCGGTGAGGTTCTTCTTGCGCGTGGTCTTGCCGGCCGGCGTGGAGCCGGTGCGGGCGTAGCGCGGCGTCGAGGACGACTTCTGCGCGCCGGTGTTCATGTAGCCTTCATTGTCGAGGCACACGTAGATGAAGTCCTCGTTGCGTTCGGCCGCCGAGGACAAGCATTGGAAGCCGATGTCGTAGGTGCCCCCGTCGCCGGCGAACACCACCACCTGCGTATCGTGCTTGCCCTGCGCATCGAGCGCGCGGCGCAGCCCCGAGGCCGAGGCCGCGCTCGCCTCCAGCGTGGGCTGGTACACCGGGATGCGCAGCGACGAGAACGGCTGCGGCCCGGCGATGATCGCCATGCACGAAGGCGGCACCACGGCCACCGTGTCCGGCCCCAGCGCGGCGAGCACGTGGCGCACCGACAGCGCCTCGATGCACCCCGGACAGGCCGCATGGCCCGAGCAGAACATCTGTTCTTCGACGAGATCGAGCTTTTCCATGGCGTTCACTTCATCCAGACCGAATCGGCACCGGCGTCGATGTCCGCGGCATCGCGCACGTACTCGGCGATGCGCCGCGGCGACACGTTGACCCCGCCCACGCCGGCGAGCAGGCCGCGGATCCTGGGCGCGCCCTCCATGCCGTAGAGCGCCGCGCGCAGCTCCTGGTGCAGCACCCCGCCGTGGCCGGGCGAGTAGTTGCGATCGAGCACCAGCACCTCGGGCACCCCGGCGAGCGCCGCGCGCAGCGCCTCGACCGGCAGCGGGCGGTACAGGCGTACCTTGAGCAGGCCGACCGGCTGGCCGGCCTCGCGCATCGCGTCGACCGCGTCGCGCGCCGTGCCGCACATGCTGCCCATGGTCACGATGACGGTGCGCGCGTCCTCGCAGCGATAGCGCTCGACGATGCCCCAGCCGCGGCCGGTGAGCCGGTTCCACTCGCGATCGGCCTCGAGCGCCACCGCCGGCACCCGCGCCATCGCCTCGCCGAGGTCGCGCCGGTGCCGGTTGAACATCTCCTGGCTGACCACGTTGCCCCACGACTCGACGTTCTCCGGATCGATGCGATGCGGGGGATCGAACGGCGGCAGGAAGGCGTCGACCAGCGCCTGCGCCGGCACTCGCACCGGCTCGAGGGCGTGCGAGACGTAGAAGGCGTCGTGGCTGACCATCACCGGCACCAGCACGCGCTCGGCGATGCGAAACGCCTGGATCACGGTGTCGAGCGACTCCTGGGCGCTCTCGCTGTAGAACTGGATCCAGCCGGTGTCGCGCTGCGCCAGGCTGTCGGTCTGGTCGGGCCAGAACGCCCACGGCGAAGCCACGGTGCGGTTGACGTTGGCCATCACGATCGGCGCACGCGCGCCCGCCGCGTAGTGCAGCAGCTCGTGCATCAGCAGCATGCCCTGCGAGGCGGTGGCGGTGAACACGCGCACCCCGGCCAGCGAGGCGGCGATGCAGGCGGCCATCACCGAATGCTCGGACTCGGGGGTGATGATCTCGGCATCGAACGCGCCTTCGGCGGCGAACTCGGTGAGCTTTTCCAGGATCGGCGTCTGCGGCGTGATCGGATAGCCGGGCGCAACTTTCGGGCGCGCCAGCCGCGCCGCCCAGGCAACCGCGTGGTTGCCGGTCAGCAGCATCGTCTCCTCGACGGCTTCGCTCATCGCAGTTCCTCCACCATTTCCATCGATCCGGTCGGACATTCGCGCACGCAGATGCCGCAGCCCTTGCAGTAGTCGCCATTGACCGCGTAGCCGCCGTCCAGGCGCCGGATGGCGAGGTCCGGGCAGTACTGGTAACAGTTGTCGCAGCGGATGCAGGTGCCGCAGGAAAAGCAGCGCTGCGCCTCGGCGAGCGCCTGCTCGAGATCGAAGCCGGACTGCACTTCGGCGTCGCCGCCGAGGCGCTGCTCGACGGCAAGGCGCGGCGCGCCGGCGCGCGCCGCCGCGGGATGGTAGAAGCCGGCAATGGCCTCGAACGGCACCACCGCCTCGACCGGTGTGCCCAGCCCCTGCAGGCGTGCCCCGGCCAGGCCGGGCCGGCCGTCGATCGCGCGCAGCGAGGCGTCGATCTGCAGCGCGGCGCGCTTGCCCATGCCGATCGCCTCGGTGACGAAGCGCGCCATGCTGGCGACGTCGCCCGCGGCATAGACGCCCGCGACGCCGGTCGCCTGGCGGCGGTCGACGCGCAGCAGCGCACCCTGCTTCTCGAACTCCGGCGGCAGGCACGACAGGTCGGGATCCTGCCCGATCGAGGGCACGATCGCGTCGGCCAGCAGCCGGAAGGCGCTGCCCTCGATGGGCTCGATGCTGAAGCGCCCGCGCTCGGCGCCGAGGATGAACTTCACCCGCACGCATTCGAGCGCCACGCCGCCATCGACGACGGCCGCCCGCTCGAGCATCGCGCCGTCGACCAGCCGCACGCCCTCCTCGAGGGCTTCCTCCACCTCGTCGCGCTGCGCCGGCATCTGCGCCTCGGGCTCGAGCGCGAGCAGCGTCACCTCGTGCCCGGCACGGCGCGCGCTGCGCGCCACGTCGATCGCGGCGCTGCCGCCGCCGATCACCACCAGCCGCCGGCCGAGCGCCGGCGCGGCGCCCGCATTGGCTTGGGCCAGCCAGTGCGCGCCGTCGACCACCCACGGCGCGCCGTAGTCGAGCTGCGGCAGGCGCTTGGGCAGGCGCGCGCCGATCGAGAGGTGGATGGCGTCGAATTCCTCGCGCAGGCGCTCGAAGGCGCCCGGCGAGTCGATCGGCTCCTCGCAGCACACCTCCACGCCGAGCTCGAGGATGCGTCCGATCTCGCCGTCGAGCACCGCGCGCGGCAGCCGGTAGGCCGGGATGCCGTCGCGCATCAGCCCGCCCAGCTGGCGGCGCGCCTCGAACAGGGTGACCGCATAGCCGCGCCGGCGCAGGTGGTAGGCGGCCGACAGGCCCGCCGGGCCGCCGCCGACGACGGCGATGCGCTCGGCGAGCTCGCGCTCGGGCGCCGGATACGACCAGCCCTCGGCCAGCGCCACGTCGCCGATATGGCGCTCGAGCTTGCAGATCGCCAGCGGCTCGTCGAGGCTCATGCGGTTGCAGGCGCTCTCGCAGGGGTGGTGGCAGACGCGCCCGGCCACTGCCGGGAACGGGTTGTTGCGGGTGAGGATCTCCCAGGCGCCGCGGAAGTCGCGCTCGCGCGCGCGCCCGATCCACTGCGCGATGTCGCCGTCGACCGGACAGGCGGCATGGCACGGCGACGGCGCGCTGATGTGCCGCGGCAGCGAGGCGCGCCAGGTGCCGGTCTTGAAGACCTCGGTGGTGCCGGTGGTCCAGGTGGTCGGCGGCAGGGCGGCGGCGTTCATGCCGCTCTCCTCTGCAGCAGGGCGTCGACCCGGCGGTAGCCTTCCTCGCAGGCGGCGACGTTCTCCTTCTTCAGCTTCGGCGCCTCGGCCATCAGCGTGCGCTCGAGCACCTCGAGCGAGGGCGCGTCGACGGCGCGCGCGAACGCTCCCAGCAGCACCGAGTTGACCACCCGCCCCAGGCCGTGGCGGCGCGCGGTCGCGATGCCGTCGACGGGCAGCACGCGGTAGCCGGGCAGCGCCTGCGCGAAATGCTCGGGCGCGTGCGCCGAGTTGACCACGATCAGGGTGTCGGGCCGCGCTGCGGCGAGCAGCCGGCCTTCGAGCAGGCTCGCGTCGAAGCACAGGATGGCGTCGGCCTGCTCGATGTCGCAGCGCACGCGGATCGGCCGGTCGTCGACGCGGATGAACGAATTGACCGGCGTGCCGCGGCGCGCGCCCCCGTAGCTCGCGAAGCTCTGCACCTGGCGGCCCTGGGCGAAGAACGCGGTGGCCAGCAGGTTGCCGGCGGTCTGCGCGCCCTGGCCGCCGCGGCCCTGGATGATGATCTGCAGCACGATTCCCTCCCTGTCGGCGTACCCCGGCCGCCGGGCTTGCGGTCGGGCGCGCGGAATCCCTCGACTAGACGCCGCCGCGAGGGTCGGTGTCCTTGATCTGTGCGAAGAAGGGCGGCGCCAGGCGCGGCTGCCGGCGTGGGCTGCCTGCCCTGCGAGCGCCCCGGGGGACTGCGTGTCCCCGCCGAGCAGGTGATCGCACACCGGAGGTAGACTGCACAGGAAGCCGCCCGGCTCGAATCGAGCCGGTCCCGGCATTGCAGGAGGCTTGCGTGGAGTTCGTCCTCCTTCTCCGTTCGGCCTTGGTGCTTCTGGGCCCGGCCGCCCGCCGACTGCCGCTCAGGCACCGTGGGCTGTGTTCGGCCCGAAGGCGGGAGCAGGAGTTCGCAGCGCGGACGAGTGCGGTGCTCGCAGCAGCGA
>MKUQ01000059.1 GCA_001898645.1 Burkholderiales bacterium 70-64 | reverse complement strand
CTCGCGCATCCTGGGCGAGCTCAGCCACGAGGGCCTGATCAGCGTGCGCGGCGCCGAGATCACCATCCTCGACCCAGAGCGCCTGCGCGGCTTCCTGAGCGTCTGAGAAATCCGTAGGCCCCCGGCCGGGCGAGGGTGGTGGGCGAGGCGGTTCCGGCGCTACGATGATGGCCTGGGAGACAGGCTCCTAGCGAAGCGGCGCGTCGGCGAGCCATCGCCCGGGTGTCACGATGTGCGCGCTGCGAGATCGATTACACGCTCGGGATGCAGGATGAATCGGCGTGAAGGTCTGCTGCGCATCGCCCTCGGCATGGCGGGTACCGCCGCGGGTGCGGGGTTGCCCGTGAACGACGCCGTGTCGGCGCTGGCGTCGCCGCTGGCGCGGCCGATCCCCTCCAGCGGCGAGGCGCTGCCCGTCATCGGCCTGGGCACCTGGCAGACCTTCGACGTCGGCCCGTCGCCGGCGCAGCGCGCGCCGCTGGCGGATGTGCTGCGCAGCTTCCTCGAGCTGGGCGGCAGGCTGGTCGACTCCTCGCCGATGTACGGCAGGTCCGAGGAGGTCGTGGGCGAGCTCACGGCCGGCCTGGGCGCGCGCGAGCGCCTGTTCGTGGCGACCAAGGTCTGGACCGAAGGCGCGCGGGCCGGCATCGCGCAGATGGAAGACTCGATGCGCAAGCTGCGTGCCGATCCCATCGACCTGATGCAGGTCCACAACCTGGTGGACGTCGACACCCACCTGGACACGCTGCGCGACTGGAAGCAGGCGGGCAGGGTGCGCTACGTCGGCGTCACCCACTACACCGCCGGTGCCCATCAGGCCGTCGCGCGCCTGATCGCCATGCGGCCGGTGGACTTCGTCCAGATCAACTACTCGGTGGGCGAGCGCGAGGCCGAGCGGCGCCTGCTGCCGCTCGCGCGCGAACGCCGGGTCGCGGTGATCGTCAACCGGCCGTTCGGCGGCGGCGGGCTGCTCGGCCGCCTGCGCAGCCGGCCGCTGCCGGCATGGGCTGCGGAGATCGGCTGCACGAGCTGGGCGCAGCTGCTGCTGAAGTTCGTGATCTCGCACCCTGCCGTCACCTGCGCGATCCCGGCAACCTCCCGGGTCGCGCATCTGCGCGACAACATGGCGGCAGGGCGGGGCAGCCTGCCGGACGAGGGGCTGCGCGCCCGGATCGCCGCGGCGGCGCAGTGAGCGGCATCAGACGGCCATCACGTCCCGGGAAAGCGTCAGGACCGAATTCGACGCGTCGGGCGCGTCCCCACGCGCACCCATCGCACGATTGCGGCCAGCCCGCTTGGCTTCGTAAAGGGCGTTGTCCGCCCGCGCCAGGACCTCCCTGACCGAGGGGGCATCAGCGGTGCCTGCGCCGGCGACGTGCCCGCCCGCGTAGCCCGCGCTGACGGTGAAGGCGACTTCACGACCGTCGGGCATCCGTACCGTCGCGCCAGCCGCCATCTCGATGAGGCGCGAGGCGAAGCCTGCGGCTTCGTCTTCGCCGCAGCGGCGCAGCAGCACGCAGAACTCCTCGCCACCGTAGCGGCCCGCCGCATCCTGGCTGCGAGTCGTGTCATGCAGAAGGCCCCCGACGTGGGCCAGGACGGCGTCGCCGCCCAGGTGCCCGTAGCGGTCGTTGATGGCCTTGAAGTGGTCGATGTCGACCATCACCAGCGAAAACGCCAGTCCGGGCTGGCGTTCGAGCGCCGCGAGCTCGTCGAAGAATGCCCGCCGGGCGAGGACTCCCGTCAGGGAATCGCGGCGGGCACTCTCCAGGGCTTCCCGGTACTGGCGGTCGTGAACCATGAGCACGAACGCGATCGTCGACCCGATGATGGCGACGCTGGTGCCCAGGAGCGTCACGATCTGGACGTTGCTTTGCGCCGACGGGTCGATGGCCGGGCTGTCTCCGAGGAGCGTCATGACGATGCGGGCGGTGGACAGGCAGGCGAAGCAGGCGATGGTGGTCGTCGCGACCCAGCGAAGCGGCGCCGAAGTGTCGCGGCCGTGGCGGACGATGAGCAGTGCGACCCACAGGAGCTCGGCGGTGATGAATGAATTCAGCGTCAGCACGACCACCTCGCGTGGAGTCCCCATCAGCTGGAACCCGAAGATGCCGAGAAGCTGGGCGACGTACACCATGCCGATTGCCCCGGCGGAGTACCGAAGCGAGAAGAGGCGCGCGTACGCCAGGAGGGCAAGCAAGGCGAAAGCCATTGCTGCGGCGTTCAGCAGCGTGAGGGCGACGTGCTCGGGAATCGAGCCGCGCAGGTAGGCGGAAAGAAGCGTGATGCCCATGCAGCACATCGCGCCGCTCCATGCCGTTGCTGCCTGGCGCACCGTGCCGCTTGCGCGGGCGAGGCTCGAGGTCATCGCTGCGGTGACGAATCCCAGCAGCGAAGCCGAGAAGAGCAGGGTGTGGGAGTTGAGTGTGCGGGCAGGCATGACAGGAGGATTCGTACACGGGAGGTCCATGGCCGAGCGTGCGCTGCCCGGTGCATTCATGCGGCGATGACGCGCTCCATGACGGCTGCATGCATCGCAGGGCAGTTCATTTCACCTCGACAGGCGCCCAGCCGGGCAGCTTCACGTAGTACCGAGTCGAGCGACCCGCACCGGTTTGCGCGAGCAAGCCGAGCTTCGCGAGCTCTATCAGTTCGCGCGACGCCGTGGCGCGCGAGGTGCCCGCGTGCTCCCGATACCCGCCGACCCGAATCCTGGTCATCCCGGAGTAGCCGGTCGGGAAGAGGGCAGCTTGCCAGGCGTGCAGGCGCTCGTGGGTCACCGCGTCGGCACGACGGGTCACCGCGTCGTCCATGCTGTCCAGCAGCCCTTCGACGTTGCCCGGGGCGTTCGGTCCTTCCTGGTTGCCCACGCCCAGCCGGCGTGCGACCGAGCTGCGCACGGCAGCGAGGTCCAGCCGCTCCCCTTCGATGGCTGCGGTGGCGACGGCTTCCTGGCTCCAGGCCTCTGCCGCCAGACACAGGTGGCTTCCGCTGTCATGGGTCGGAGGCGATCGAGGAGCCTATTCGGCTCTGGAGCTGAGTCGATTGTCGAGTGTAATCGACTCATAGGCAGTCTGTCGGGATTTCGACTTACATTTCGAGTCGATTGAAGGCTTTGCGCCTCCATGGTGGGCGAGAGCCAAGGCGGCAAGCTCCCGACCTTCTTGCGGTTCTGACGCAAGAATGCCGCAACGACTGATCTTGACGCATCGCTTATCTACGTCTCGAAGGACGAGCATCGACGACGCCGAATCAATCGCCCTGCGCGCATCAGTGATGACCATCCAGAGTGGAAGGATTACGAAGGACAGAAGAGTCAGTTGCTGCAGGCAGGCGTACCGGAGTCGTGGTTCGGCGGGTTGCCTCGTCCCGGGAAGAAGAGCGGGCGCCTCTGTCATACGGTCGGGGAGTGGCGAGTGGAAGTTACCCATGCTGTGACTGGCCGACTGAGCATCAGCGCGAGGCGAAAGAACGAGGCGAGACGGGCGCCCGAACCCGAGTTGCCGACGCCGCCGGCTTACAACGACGCTCCGCGGCCTGGCTTGCGCCTCGTCTGGTCAGCGTCATAGCCCAGGGCACCTTCAAAAGGCCGCCTTCGGGGCGGCTTTTTCGTTGCGAGCGCCTGGAAGGGAATCACCAGCGGAATGGCTTATGGATCGTCGTGCCTGGAATGTGGTCGTCAAGCTGGCTCGATTCAAGCATCCAAGCTCGGATCGGCTTCACGAAGTCAGCGCATTCACGCAGTTGTCGCGATGTTTGGCGCTTGGGAGCGCCCGGCGTGACGAGGCCGATTACTTTGCCGTTCTGAGCCTTCACAAGCCTCAGCGACTCCGCCAGATCCGAGTCGTTAGACACGATCACGGCACAATCATAGGCGTTCAACCAAGCGTCGTTTAGAACGTGCAAAGCAAGGTGAATCGCCCCGGTTCTCGTAGACACCTTCGGGCCTCACAATGAGGCGAACGGAGGTCAGATGGGAACGAGTCAG
>MKUQ01000058.1 GCA_001898645.1 Burkholderiales bacterium 70-64 | reverse complement strand
ACCTGCCGGCCAGCCCATTCGCGCCGGCGATGTCCCAGTGACAGTGTTGCTTTCCACACGAAACGACATGGAGCCGTCGAAACGCCCGGGGCGTTGGCATGAGAACTGTCGCGCTGTACCTCGTCACGGCGCTTGCGGAAATCATCGGCTGCTACTTGCCATGGCTCTGGCTTAAGCAAGGCGAATCGGCGTGGTTGCTTCTGCCCGCCGCAGCGAGCCTGGCCGCATTTGCCTGGTTGCTGACCCTGCACGATGCCGCATCCGGCCGCGTGTACGCCGCCTACGGCGGTGTGTACATCGGCGTGGCCATCCTCTGGCTGTGGGTTGTGGATGGCATCCGTCCTTCCAGTTGGGACGTGGCGGGAGTGTCCGTGGCGCTGGCCGGCATGGGAATCATCGCTTTCCAACCCCGATAGACACTGCCCAGCAGAACCTTGCCCATGCCAACACAAACCACGCCCGCACCGAAGGAGCGCCATCTGACTGAACACACCAGAATCCCTGCCGGAATCTGGCTTCTGGGGTTTGTCAGCATGCTGATGGACATCTCCTCCGAGATGATTCACAGCCTGCTGCCGCTGTTCATGGTCGGCACGCTAGGAGCCAGCGCATTCGCCGTTGGCTTGATCGAGGGACTGGCCGAGTCGACGGCGCTGATCGTCAAGGTGTTTTCGGGCGCATTCAGCGACTTTCTGGGCAAGCGCAAGGGCTTGGCCGTGTTCGGCTATGCCTTGGGAGCCTTGACCAAGCCGCTTTTTGCCATCGCACCGACCACCGGCATCGTGCTTACGGCGCGCCTGCTGGATCGGGTCGGCAAGGGTGTGCGCGGCGCCCCGCGGGACGCCTTGGTGGCAGACATTGCCCCACCGGAAGTGCGTGGCGCGGCATTCGGCCTTCGCCAGTCCCTGGACACCGTGGGCGCATTTCTCGGCCCACTGCTGGCGGTCGGCCTGATGCTGCTGTGGGCCAACGACTTCCGAGCCGTGTTCTGGGTGGCCGTGATTCCAGGATTGCTCGCGGTGGCGCTGCTGGTATTCGGCGTGCGTGAGCCGGTGCAGCATGTCGGCGAAAAGCGCAGCAACCCGATCCGCCGGGAAAACCTCAAGCGACTGAGCGGCGCGTATTGGTGGGTGGTCGGCGTGGGCGCGGTTTTCACGCTGGCCCGATTCAGTGAAGCCTTCCTGGTGTTGCGCGCCCAACAGGGTGGAATAGCCGTTGCGTTGGTGCCGCTGGTGATGGTGGTCATGAATGTCGTCTACTCCGTTTCCGCCTATCCGTTTGGCAAGCTGTCTGACCGGATGAACCACAAGACGCTCCTGGCGTTGGGCTTGGTTGTCCTGATCGCCGCCGACCTAGTCTTGGCAAAGGATGACCACTGGACAACGGTGCTCGCCGGCGTTGCGCTGTGGGGCATCCACATGGGCATGACACAAGGCTTGCTGGCGACGATGGTGGCTGATACGGCCCCCGCCGACCTTCGGGGAACAGCCTTTGGATTCTTCAATCTCGTGAGCGGCATCGCCATGCTGATCGCCAGCGCTGTTGCCGGTCTGCTGTGGGACCAGCTTGGAGCGTCGTTTACGTTCTACGCTGGTGCTGCTTTCTGCGGACTTGCATTGCTCGGCTTACTCAGGAAGTTGTGAACGGGCAGTCAGTCAAGCTTGAAACCACTTTCATTGCTGCGTCGGTTTATAGCCCTCCAGTTGCGGCTGGCCGCTTCTGTGACGGGATGGCCGAGCGCAGTGGAAGCCTGGGCGATGAGTCACGGCATCTGCAGCGTTGCGATCAACGGGCACTTCACCTGTCCGCTCGCGGCGCAACATCGATTCACGAGCCCCTGCAGCACGCCTTCGATCCGGTGCAGGTCGGCAAGCCGGGCTCTTACATCAGCCAGTTTGCGCTCGGCCTGCTCCCGTGCCTCGGTGCAATGTGACCCATCCTCGAGTCTGAGCAGGTCAGCAACCTCGTCCAGGCTGAAGCCTAATTTCTGCGCAGATTTGATGAAACGCACCCGTGCGAGAGCTGAATCGCCATAACGGCGAATACCGCCCGGCGGCCTGTCAGGCTCCTGCATAAGACCCTTGCGTTGGTAGAAGCGGATCGTCTCGACGTTGACCCCGGCGGCCTCCGCCAGGACTCCGATGGTCAGGGTTTCGGTGGGTTCGTGCATGGCGCTTGACTCCGTACTTAAGTACGGAAGTAAGCTTAAACGATGAAATCCGATACACCAACTGAATCTCAAGGCGGCGGGCGCGGTGCGCTATTGACCGGTGGACTGGCGGCTATCCTCGCTTCGACCTGCTGCCTCGGTCCCCTGGTGCTGATCACGCTGGGAGTCTCGGGAGCGTGGATCAGCAATCTGACACTGCTCGAACCCTATAGGCCGATCTTCATCGGTGCGGCGGTGATCGCGCTGTTTTTCGCGTACCGGCGCATCTGGAAACCTGCAACAAGCTGCGAGCCGGGTCAGGTCTGCGCACTGCCGCAAATCAAGCGGGGCTACAAGGTCTTGTTCTGGGTCGTGGTCGCGCTGGTGATCATTGCCCTAGGTTTTCCATTGATCGCGCCTCGGTTTTACTGAAAGGAAACGTCATGAATAAGCTCGTAGCATTAGCCGTTCTGGCCATAATGACATCGTCCGTTTGGGCTGCCACGCAAACAGCCACGCTGTCTGTGCCGGACATGAACTGCGCTGCCTGCCCGATCACCGTCAAGAAAGCGCTGACCAAAGTACCCGGTGTCAGCAAGACCGAGGTGAGTCTGGATCGGCGCGAGGCCAAGGTGACTTTCGATGACACGAAGACGAATGTCGAAGCACTCATGCGCGCCACCAGGGACGCCGGTTACGCCTCGACTGTGGCAGGAGCCGCCAGATGACCGTCATCACCCTGGAATCGACGCTGACTTGTCCGGAGTGCGGCTTTGCCAGGATCGAAACAATGCCCACCGACGCGTGCCAGTGGTTCTATGAGTGCGAGCAATGTCACGCCGTCCTCAAGCCAAGACCAGGAGACTGCTGCGTCTATTGCTCTTACGGCACCGTGCCATGCCCTCCGATCCAGGCTCGCGGCAAGAGCAGTTGCTGCGATGGGTGATCATTGCGCAGTCAGCAGCCGCGCTTGATCACTCCAGACATTGGGCCAAGGCCGCCGCATCACCTTCTCCAGCACGGCGTCGGGCGTGCCGATCAGTCGTTCGACGACCTCCGGCCCCAGCAAGGTCATCCGCATCACGCGGCGCACCTGGGTGACGTCGATGCCCTCGGCCTCGGCGATCTCGGCCACGGACGCCACCCGCTGCTCGTCCAGCAGGCGCTGCCAGTGATACGCCAGACCGAGCGCGCGCATCAGCGCGGAGTCCTGCGCCGCCTCGCGGGCCTCCCGTTCCCGGGTAGCTTCCGAGAGGAATTCCTGCGGTGCATCCAGCGGCGTGATGATCTGTTTCTTGAAGCCACGCTTCACCAGCGTCCAGGGTACGAACGTTTCCATCTGGACGCCGCCTGCCGGCGTCGGCAGTTGGTAGGTGACCGGATCGCTCTTGATCCGTCCGCGATGTTTCTTGCTCATACCTCCTCCTCGAAGCGCTTCATGATCTGCCGCTGTGCCTCCCAGTCAACGGGCAGCGGGTTCCGCTGAAACCACATCAGCGTCAAGCGGCGCGGCTGACGGCCTGCCATCCACTGCCCGATGATGTCGGGCGCGATCAAGGTCAGGCGCAGCAGCTCGTTGACGACCGAGTGATGCAGACCTTCCGCCCGCGCGATGTCCGAGCCGCTCTTCATCGCCCCGGTGTCGATCAGGTGCTGCCAATAAAAGGCCCGCGCCAGCCCTTCGAGCAGCGTGACGTCGTGGACATGCCGGTGGTCGGCGGCGACGCGCTGCACGCCGCGACGGCGGAAGACCAGGGGCACGAAAGTCTCCAGTGAGTCGTTCAGGATGTTGCTCATAGGGCCTCGACCTCCAGCAGCTCGGCGCCGATTCCCTTCGGCGCAAATTCGCCGATCAGGGCGTCCCACCCGAGTTCACGCCATTTCACCTTGATGCCCTGCACCTCGCCGGCGTGGACGAGGTCGATGCGCTCGATCATCAGATTCGCAATACGATGGCGCTCGACCGGAAACAATTGATCCCACACGTCGTTGAGCCGTCCCATCGCCATCACGGTGGCCGCCTCGTCGACCTGGGCACCGTTGCGCTGGATATGGCGCACCACGGCTGCGACGGACTCCGGACTGGTCAGCACGGTCCGGATCTGCGCGACGACCGCCGCCTCGATCTCCGGCGCGGGCAGACGCTCGTAGCTCTTGCCAGGCGCGCCGAAACGGCTTTCCGACTTGGACACGTAGTAGTGGTACTTGCGGCCGTTCTTGCGCGAATAGGTCGGGTACATCCGCTCGCCCGACGGCGCGTACAACAGGCCGCGCAGCAGCGCATCGGTGCGTGACCGAATCTTGGTTTCCACCGATCGGACGTGGCCATCCTTGGCCAGCACGACGTGGACCCGTTCCCACAGATCGGCGTCGATGATGGCCGGGTGCGCACCCGGGTACCAGTTCCCTCGATGCGACAGCTCCCCGAGGTAGATGCGGTTGCGCAGCAGCTTGTGCAGGTACTTCTTGTCGATTCGCGCCCCGGCCCGTGTCTGGCCTTCCTGGGTCGTCCACGCTTTGGTCGTGATGCCCTCGTGGGTCAAGTTGGCAGCGATCTGCGTCGGTGAGCCGATGGTGAGCATTTCCTCGAAGACGCGTCGCACCACCGCCGCTTCGGCCGCATTGATGACCAGTTGGCGGTTCTCGACGTCGTATCCCAGCGGCGGCACGCCGCCCATCCACATTCCCTTGCGCTTGGCCGCCGCAATTTTGTCGCGGATGCGTTCGCCGGTGACCTCGCGCTCAAACTGCGCGAAGGACAGCAGCACGTTCAGCATCAGCCGCCCCATCGAGGTGGTGGTGTTGAACTGCTGCGTGACCGACACGAAGGACACGTCGTGACGCTCGAACACCTCGACCATCTTCGAGAAGTCGGCGAGGCTGCGCGTCAGGCGGTCGATCTTGTAGACCACCACGATGTCGATCTGGCCGCGCTCGATGTCCGCCATCAAGCGCCTGAGTGCGGGGCGCTCGGTGTTGCCGCCGGAAAAACCCGGATCGTCGTAGTCGTCGGCCACCGGAATCCAGCCCTCGATTCGCTGGCTGGCGATATAGGCGTGGCCGGCTTCCTTCTGCGCATCAATGGAGTTGAATTCCTGATCCAGCCGCTCGTCCGAGGACACGCGGCAGTAGACGGCGCAACGTTTGCGCGGCTTGCCGGAGGCGATGTGAACCGGTTCGTTCATTGGCCACCCCGCTTGCCGCCCAAGCCGAAGAACAGCGGGCCATTCCAGTGCGTGCCGGTGATGTGGCGGGCGACGGCCGTCAGGCTCTTGAACGAGCGGCCTTCGTACTGGAACAGTCCTTCGGCGCTGACCGTGACCTTGTGCTCCCGATCACCCCATTCGCGCAGCAGCACGGTGCCCGGCGCGAAATTGAACTCGCGGGGCTTCGCGCGCAGCTTGATTTTGGAATGCTTCGCACCGATGGCCTCCAGGCGCTGGCGTGTGGTCACGTCGAGGCCGCCGAAGGCCTCCTCCTGCATCTTGTAGGCGATGCGGGATTCCACATGCGTGCGGTTCGGGTAGTCCGGGCGGCGGGTGAAATACCGATCCCATAGCGACCAGAGTTCGGCCATCGGCAGGCAGGACAGCTCGGCGATGCGCGCGGCGACGGATGCTTGTTTCTCGTTCATTGCAACCTCTCTTCTTGATAAGGGGTTGTATGAACGCGCTGGTCGGGCAGGAAGCCAAGGCTAACTTTTCTCTGTTTTTCGGCCAGTGCCTGCTGGGTGCGGACGATGGCGTCCGCAAGAATCGCCGTGATTTCGCCGGCGCGTGCGCTGGCCGACATCTCGGACGGGGATTTGAGTTCGATGTTCTTCATGACGGCTCCGGGGAATTGCAACCGTCGAAATGGTGAAGCCGATCCTCCGAAAAGGATGGCAAAGGAGGGTAATCGAGGGAGGGCTGACCGTCCGAAAACTTCTCGTTCCCTATATCGGAACCGGTCTTTATGCTGTCAGCGCGGCGCGAGCCGAAGAGTCGCCGGCCTGCGATGCGTCAACATCGCAAGCCAGCTAACCACAACCGACTAATGTGGAGTCAATCGTGGCTGGAAATAATCATAAGCCGAAACAGCAATCCTCCCCAAACGGGATAAAACCCGAACGCCGCCTCAAAGTGTCGTCGATGCTTTCCGAGCGGAAAAACAAAACCCCGGGTCCCGGCCCCCGGGTCATTACGACGAAGGTGCCGTGGATTCGCATGCAGGGCAAATGGCTTGAGGAAGCCGGGTTCAACGTCCACTCGCCGGTGCGGGTCCGGGTGATGAAGGGATGTCTGGTGCTGACGACCGATTGAGCTGGTCCAAAGGACGGCGGCGCAGGGCAATGGCCGACGGATTCTCAGCCGGCCAGCGCTTCCGCCTCGGATTCAACCTCGCTTGCGTCGTCATCTACCGGATCGTCGAGCATCGGAAGATGCAACTGCCACGCATGCGCGCCTTTGACCTTCACCAGATAGTCGCGCCAGGGCGAGTTCTTCGAGAACAGATTCGCGGGTGAACCGCAGTTGGTGTCCTCCATCAGCTTCTTGGTGTTCACGTGCGGCGTTCCCGCAGCGTAGGCGTCGACTAGACGCTGCAGCACGGCGATCTTGCCTTTGCTCGTTACCCGCCACGGAGCCTTGCCGGGGATGTGCAACACCGCCGAGTACCCATCCGTCGACACCTTGAGGCTGACGGCGGTGCCCCCCATGGCGGCCTGCTGGCCGTGGCGATATGCGACCTTGATCCGGGCCATATCGATGGCGGATTTCGAGCCTGCGGATGACAACACATCCTCGGTGGGGATCACGACGTTCGTTCCGGCGAACGGGAACGGAATCGACGCCGTCGTCAGCACAATACCGGGAACTGCCCGAGGCCGCAGGCGCAGCGCCGTGTCGACCTTCGCGTACTGGCGCTCGCTGGACATCTTTGCGGCGAAATACAGCGCCACGGCATGCCCGTCGATGTCGATCTCGCCCAAGAACACCGGTTCCTCGTCGAGATGCTTGCCGCGCACACCCTGCAGGGCACCGCCCAGAGCCGTGATGATCTCCTCGCGCAGCCAGTTCAGATGGACTTTCCAGCGCCGCGCGTGCTTGGCAGGCAGGATGACATCAGTCCCCGTCAATGGATCACGGTAGCGCACTTGGTTGGCGTCGGCGCAGCGTTCCAGTTTGACGGTAAATCGTTCCCCATCGGCCAGATCAACGACCTTTTCCGTGATCCGGTCACCCTCGGTGATGATACCTTCGTCCTCGAAGCGGTCGATATCGATACCCAGTTGCGCAAGGGCGAAACCGTCCATCGGACTGGTTGCGCATTCGAGCAGCCGCGCCACCTGCAGGACAAGATTCGGGTCGTCAACACCGGAGCCCGGGTGTAAGGGCTTGAGCACGCCGAGCGCCTCAAGCAGTTGCGTACCTGCTTGGCGCATGCGCTGGTCCTTCTCGCCCTGCAGGCTGCATCGTCCCGGTTCGGCCAGCACAATGGACAGCGAAGTTTCCGTCGTCTCACCGTCGAACACCAGATCGGCCACCAAGGTCACCCCGAGGATGGCTCCGGGCTGTGAGAACGGATGGTCGCTCCAGCGGCCGCTGATCACGTCATGCAGTTCCGCGCCGCTGTCGATGTGCAATGACACGGCATCGGTTGAATGGCCAAGCAGCGCCTTGGCCTCGGTCAGGTACAGCCGCTCCACCTTCGCACCGTCCAAGCGCGGCTTCTCATCCTTCAGCGGCAATGCGAACCGGGACAGGTCGTAGCGCGACCGGTTCAGCGGGCGGTTCGACAGAGGCATTTTGAAACCATGCTTGGACAGCACATTGGCCAGCGGCGCTCTCGTGGACAGCGTGTGCGCGTAGACCTCGACCACCTTGCGATGCGGCGCGTAAATGAGCGTGGCGTCGCGCGCCGGAAAGTAGCAGAAGCTGCGGCGATTGCGATTGATCACCTGCACCGCCGTGACCTGCTCGCCGGCAAAGCGCACAACCAAGTAATGAATGGTCTTGGTTTCGCCACTTTTGTTTTCGTCAGCAAGCGGGACGTAGACGACCTCGCAGGGTTCGCCGAGGCGCATCACGTTGGTCAACTGCGTTTCCAGTTCCTTCTTGACTGCATCGTTCCAGATAAAGGGCGGCGCTTCGTCGCAAGGCACATCGAATGCATCATGCAGACGCTTGTTGCCCCGAAGGTCGCCGGTATTCAGGATCGACTCAGCGACATCGAACAGGCGCGCCGCGTCGTCCGAATGGGTGCGCATCCAGACCGAGCGTCCGATCTCGCCGCCGTCCTGCGACAGGAACGTGGCGATCAGGTCACTGTCATTGAGTTGTTCGGCAACGTTGGCAAGGATGGCCGATCCGCGTGGCGAGGCCAGGCGCAGTACGCGCAGCGCCTCGCGTTCGGCCGGGTCGCGCTGTTCCTTGCGCAGGTGCTTGACGTGCTCCACCAGAGCGGATGGCAACGTGGACTCGTTCTGTGACCAGTCGAAGCCACGGGCAAGGGCCTGACATTCGGGCAGCCCACTGAAGGCTCGGAGGGTGGATACTGGCGCCTTTTCAATCATTTCGAGCAGGCAGTGCGCGTTGGTCAGGTTCTTCTTGCCCATTCTCTCTCCCTACGAATTCTTCAAATAGCCAGAGTCCATTGGCGCATCACCGCCACCGATTGAGTCAGGCCCTGCGCCAGCAGGGTATCCAGGTATTCGTCCGCTGTTTTGGGCGGCTTCTTCAATGACCGCCGATGACCGGCCACGGCCTCCAGCACACCCGCAGGATGCAGATCCAGGAGGTCAACGATGAAATCGTCCGGGTGCTGGGCGGCGAGGTTGTAGGGCTTGAGCGCCTCGGCCGGGAAGTCCTTGAGGTTGAAGGTGACGATCAGGCTGGCCCCGGAGTGGATGGCGGCGGCGAGCACGTGGCGGTCGTCGGCATCGGGCAAGGTGATCGACGGAATCAAGTACTCGAAGCCGTTCACCAGACAGTCGCGCACGTTCGAATTCATCAACTGGCGCGTGCGGTTCAATTGCTCGGCATTCAAATCCGGTCGGCTGGCCAGAACATTGCGCGTCCATTCGTCGTGGATCATGTCGCTCCAGCGCGCACGGTACAGATCGGAGAGCGCCAGATGCATCAGCAGGTCGCGCAACGGTGCCGGATAGAGCACGCAGGCGTCATAGACGACGGTGAAGTGCGAACTCATCCGATCAGTACCCCATACCGAGTTCCTGGGCCTGCGCGGCCAGTTCTTCCAGTGCCTTGCGGCGCTCAGCGTCGATGCGGTTCTTGTAGGCGATCACATCCTGGTAACGCACGCGGCGGTGCGTGCCGATCTTGTGGAACGGGATGTCGCCCTTCTCCAGCAACTGGACCAGGAAGGGGCGCGAGACGTTGAGCACGTCTGCGGCCTCCTGGGTGGTCAGCTCGGCATGGATCGGGATGATGGACACGGCGTTGCCCTGGCCGATCTCGGTCAGAACTTCGAGCAGCAGGCGCAGCGCCGAGGTGGGGATACGCACCGCGCGTATTGCGCCCTTGTCGTCGTGGAAGTCGATCTGTTGGGTTTCGGCACGGGTCTGGAGCACGGTCGACAGCGCACGGCCCGACTCACGGGCGAGCGCGATGTCCTCTTCGGAGGGCAGTGTTTTGGGGATGGCAGGAGCGTTCATCGAGGTCTCCTCATAAGGTCAAAGTTCGATCTGACGCCATTATAAACGAAACAACCGAAATCGCAATAACCGAAACAGCGCTGTCAGTTCCATATAGATCAACAACATAGCGATGCCGCATGGCACGGCCGCCTTGCGCCGCTACTCGTCAAAACCCAAAACGCGCTCGCGCAAGCCCAAGGCGCCGGGTAATTGAATAGAGGCTCCTCAAACGAAAGGAGTCTCACAATGCAAAACCCCGCCCCTTCTGTTCAATCCGGCCGGAATTCCTCCCGGCCACGTCAGGACGCTGCCACGCGCATCGCCCTCGACGAAAACGAGCTGGCCGCCCGCTGGGGGCTCTCGGTCAAAACCCTGCGCCGCTGGCGTCAGGAACAGCTCGGCCCCGTCTTCTGCAAGCTCGGGGCGCGCGTCACCTACCTGATCTCCGAAGTCGAAGCGTTCGAGCGGCGCGTCTCGCGCTACTCGACGTTCGCCCGGGCGTACCAGTAAGGGGGCGGCCATGAGCGATCTGACCATTTTCCCCGCCGACATCGCCGAGATGTCCGTGAGCCAGCTGGCCAAGCTGCCGCCCGAACAGAAGCGCGAGATCGACGCCAACCTCGACGCGGCCATCGACTGGCTCAAGAAGGCCCGCACCAAGTTCGATGCGGCGCTGGAGCAGTGCTACGGCGAACAGGCCCGTACAGCGCTGCGCGACTCCGGCCGCGACTTCGGCACCGCCCACATTGCCGATGGGCCGCTGCGCATCAAGTTCGAGCTGCCCAAGAAGGTCATCTGGAACCAGAAGCAACTGACCGAAATCGCCGAACGCATCGTCGCCTCCGGCGAGAAGGTCGAGGGTTATCTCGACATCAAGCTCTCCGTTTCCGAATCCCGCTACACGAACTGGCCACCGGCGTTGCAACAGCAGTTCGCCGCCGCCCGCACCGTGGATTCCGGCAAGCCGTCTTTCACCCTTTCCCTCGATTCGGAGCACTGATCATGAGCACCAGCCTCATCGCTTCGCTGCGCAAGCAGCTGCCGTCCATCTACGGCGAACACCTTCCCAACGAAATCCGCTATCGCGGCGCCGACGGCCACGATGTCGTCGTGGCGCTCGACGCCGCCACGGTGGACGAACTGGCCTTCGCCATCCAGACGGCTAACGCGGAATCTCTGGCGCTCAGTCGTCGCCGCACCGCGCTGGAGGAACTCCACACCGAGGTGCGCAAGCGCGCCGCACGTGGGGCCGACCGCATCGCCGACGTTTCGTGGGGGTGCTGATCATGAGCGCGATCATTCCCTTCCAGTTCGAGGCGCACGCCGTGCGCGTGCAGGTCGACGACGCGGGCCTGCCGTGGTTCAACGCCAACGACGTCTGCGATGCGTTGGAGATGGGCAACCCGTCTCAGGCGATCAAGTCGCACGTCGATGCCGATGACCTCCAGAAATTGGAGGTCATCGACAACCTCGGGCGCACGCAGCGCGCCAACCACGTCAACGAATCGGGCCTCTACGCCCTGATCCTCGGCAGCACCAAGGACGCCGCGAAACGCTTCAAACGCTGGGTGACCGGCGAGGTGCTGCCCGCGATCCGCAAGACCGGCGCGTACTCGGCCCCCGGCGCACCGGCCTCCTTGCCCGCGCCGACCCACGACCGCGTGAGCGCGATCCTGCTGATCGGAGAGGCGGTCGCCAAGGTGCCGGGCGTCAAGACCGGCATTGCGATGGCGGCGACGCTGACCTGCATTCAGGAGAACACGGGCCTCACCACAGAGGTGCTGCGCCGCGCCCTTCCAGCCAAAGGCGCTGCCGCCAACGAGCCGATCTGCTCGCTCAACGCCACCCAGCTCGGTAAGCTGCTCAACCGCTCGGCGAAGGCCACGAACCAGTTGCTGGCATCGCACGGCTTCCAGTTCCGCAACGACCGCGATGAATGGGAACTGACTGAAGCCGGTGAAGCGTGGGCCGAGGCCATGCCGTACTCGCGCAACGGCCACAGCGGCTACCAGATTCTCTGGAATCCCGCAGTCGCCGAGCAGTTGAAGGAGGTGGCGTGATGTCCCTCCCGATCATCTCCGCGCAGCAGCGCATGGCCGAGCGCAAAGGCGTCAAGCTGCTGATGCTCGGCAAGTCCGGCATCGGCAAGACCACCCGGCTCAAAGACCTCGACCCGGCGACCACGCTATTCCTCGACATCGAGGCGGGCGACCTGGCTGTGGCCGACTGGCCCGGCGACACCATCCGTCCGGCCTCGTGGCCGGAGTCGCGCGACTTCTTCGTGTTCCTCGCCGGGCCGGATCGCTCGCTGCCGCCGGACGCCGCGTTCTCGCAGGCGCACTACGAGCACGTCGTCGAGAAGTTCGGCGATCCGGCACAGCTCGACCGCTACCAGACCTTCTTCCTCGACTCGATCACGCAGCTCTCGCGCCAGTGCTTCGCGTGGTGCAAGACGCAACCGGGCGCGGTCAGCGACCGAACCGGCAAGCCCGACATGCGCGGTGCCTACGGCCTGCTCGGCCAGGAGATGGTCGGCGCCCTGACTCACCTGCAACACGCGCGCGGCAAGAACGTGGTGTTCGTCGCCATCCTCGACGAACGGCTCGACGACTACAACCGCAAGGTGTTCGTGCCGCAGATCGAGGGCAGCAAGACCAGCCTCGAACTGCCCGGCATCGTCGACGAGGTCGTGACGCTGGCCGAGATCAAGGCCGAGGACGGCAGCGCCTACCGCGCCTTCGTCACCCACACCGTCAATCCCTACGGCTACCCGGCCAAAGACCGCAGCGGTCGCCTCGACCTGCTGGAGCCGCCGCATCTCGGCGCGCTCATCGCCAAGTGCGCCGGCGCTGCCCTCGCGTCCGCCGCCCCGAATACCACCGAATCCAAGGAGCAATCGCAATGACCACCCAAGCATGGCAGGACTTCAACGACGCCGAACAACAGCAAGGCTTCGATCTCATCCCCAGGGGCACGCTCGTGCCGGTACGCATGACCATCAAGCCCGGTGGCTACGACGATCCGAGCCAGGGCTGGGTCGGCGGCTACGCCACCGAATCCTTCGAGACCGGCTCGATCTATCTCGCCGCCGAGTTCGTCGTCACCGCCGGCGAGCATGCCAAGCGCAAGATGTGGAGCAACGTCGGTCTGTACTCGAAGAAGGGACCGACCTGGGGGCAGATGGGGCGCAGCTTCATCCGCGCCGCGCTCAACAGCGCCCGCAACGTCCATCCGCAGGACAACTCGCCGCAGGCGGCTGCCGCGCGCCGCATCCAGGGCTTTCACGAACTCGACGGACTGGAGTTCTTCGTCCGCGTCGACATCGAGAAGGACGCCAAGGGTGTGGACCGCAACGTGGTCAAGCTCGCGGTCGAGCCCGATCACCCGGACTACGCAAAGCTCAAAGGCGTGCCACCGAAAACCAATCCGGGCGGCGGCACTTCCGGCGCTCCGGCACAGGCCGCCCCGGCCTATGCCGCGCCCGCCCAGCAACGCGCGCCGGTGACGGGCAAACCGTCCTGGGCGCAGTGAGGAGGTGGCGTGAAATGCTGGGTCTGCAAACGACAAGCGCGGGGATTCGGCCATACCGACGGCCGTCACGGGGTCGGCGATCCCCGGCGTTATCCCATCGACTGGGTGTTCTGCTCGCGTCGTTGCCAGGACGCGTTCCACACGCTGTACGGCAACTGGCTGCGGGTGAAGGACGGGTACCGCGACACAAGGGAGGCCGTGATGATCGACCCCTCTGATGTCGAACTGGCCGCGATGCGCCAATGCCTCAAAGCGTTCGGCGAGGTGGCGGGCGGCATCGGCTTCGACAAGCCGCTCGGGGCCTACTCGGAAGCCGATGCGCTGCAGGTGATCGACGCCATCGTCACCTGCTACACCGAGGCGATGGTCGAGCACCACGAGGCGACCAAGTTTCCGCCGGTGCGCGGCATGAAGGAGACGGTCAGCGATCCGTTCGCAGACCTCGAGGACGACCTGCCTTGGGAGACGAAGCCATGATGGACTTCAACTCCACCGCCAGTATCTCCGGGCAGGTCGCGGCGCTGATCGATATCGGTCTGCAGCAGACCCGCGCCCGGCAGGAGGTGCGCCGCTATCTTGGCGCATCCCGTTTGGGCGTGGCCTGCGAGCGAGCGCTGCAGTACGAGTTCGCGCAAGCGCCGGTGGATTACGGGCGCGACACCCAGGGACGGATGCTGCGCATCTTCGAGCGCGGCCACGTCGTCGAGGACTGCATGGTCGTGTGGCTGCGCAGTGCGGGTTTCGATCTGCGCACGCGCAAGGCCGACGGTGAGCAGTTCGGCTTCTCGGTGGCGGGCGGACGCCTGCAGGGCCACATCGACGGCGTCATCGTCGGCGGCCCCGAGGGTTTCGCTTATCCCGCGCTGTGGGAAAACAAATGCCTCGGCTCGAAGTCCTGGCGCGAGCTGGAGAAGAACCGGCTCGCCGTGGCTAAACCCGTCTACGCCGCGCAGGTCGCGCTCTATCAAGCCTACCTCGAACTGCACGAGCACCCGGCGCTCTTCACAGCGGTGAATGCCGACACGATGGAGATCTACGCCGAGCTCGTGCCCTTTGACGCAGCCCTTGCCCAACGCATGTCGGATCGCGCGGTGAAGGTGATCACCGCGACCGAAGCGGGAGAACTCCTGCCGCGCTCGTTCGCCGACGCCACCCACTTCGAATGCCGGATGTGCGCGTGGCAGGACCGCTGCTGGAGATTGCCATCATGAACGACAACAACATTCAAACGCAGCCGGTCACCGCCGGCGAGCCGATGATCGACGCCAAGCAGGCGGCCGCCGCGCTGCGCCTGCCGTACTACTGGTTTGCCGACCACGCGATGCGCGCCAAGTACCGCATCCCTCACTACCTGCTCGGCGGTCTGGTGCGGTACCGGCTGTCCGAACTCACCGCCTGGGCCGTCAAAGCCCGGACACCGCAGGGTCACGACGCCGGCAAAGCGGAGATGCCAGACGAGGGAGCCGAATGATCGACTTCAACGAGACATCTCCTGTCATCGAGAACCAGGACGCCGAGCGCGACGAGATCCGCGCGGACCTGCTCGCCCGGTTGGAAGCGGTGCTGGGCACGCTCTTCCCCGCAGGCAAAAAGCGCCGGGGCAAGTTCGTCATCGGCGACGTGCTGGGCAGCCCCGGCGACAGCCTCGAGGTCGTGCTCGATGGCGAAAAGGCCGGCTTGTGGACGGATCGCGCGACGGGCGACGGCGGCGACATCTTCGATCTGATCGCAGCCTGTCTCGGTGTCAACGTCCACACCGAATTTCTCCGGGTGTTGGCGCACGCGGGCGATCTGCTCGGGCGAGCCCGGGCGGTGCCGGCACGCAAGGCGAAAAAGGAAGCACCGGTCGATGATCTCGGCCCGGCAACGGCCAAGTGGGACTATCACGATGCCACCGGCAAGTTGATCGCCGTGGTCTACCGCTACGACCCGCCGGGCGGGAAGAAAGAGTTCCGGCCGTGGGACGCCAAGCGCCGCAAGATGGCCCCGCCCGAGCCGCGCCCCCTGTACAACCAGCCGGATCTGGCAGCGGCCAGCCACATCGTCCTGGTCGAAGGCGAGAAATGCGCACAGGCGCTGATCGAGATTGGCGTGGCGGCGACCACGGCCATGCACGGCGCGAACGCCCCGGTCGACAAGACCGACTGGTCGCCGCTGGCAGGCAAGGCGGTGCTGATCTGGCCTGACCGCGACAAGCCGGGCTGGGATTACGCGGATCGTGCGTCGCAGGCGATTCTGCAGGCCGGCGCGACCTCCGTGGCCATCCTCGTTCCGCCCGGCGACAAGCCGGATGGCTGGGACGCGGCGGACGCCATTCCCGAAGGGTTCGACGTCGGGGGCTTCCTTGCCGCCGGCGAGCGGATGCCGGTCATGCGCGCGGTCGAAGAGACTCCGCAACCCGATTTGCTTGACGGCATCGATTGGACGACCGAGGACGGACTGTCCACCGCCTTCACGCGCCGCTACGGCGAGAACTGGCGTTACTGCGCGCTGTGGGGCAAGTGGCTGGTCTGGACGGGCGTGCGCTGGAATCCGGATCAGGTGCTCTACGTCTCGCATCTCGCACGGGGCATCTGCCGCACGGCATCGCTCAAGGCGGACAGCCCACGGCTGAAAGCCAAGCTCGCGAGTTCCGCCACGATCTCCTCGGTCGAGAAGATCGCGCGCTCCGATCCCAAGCATGCCTCCACCGCCGAGGAATGGGACGCCGACGTCTGGGCGCTCAACACGCCAGGCGGTGTCGTCGATCTGCGCTCGGGCCGGGTGCGGCCGCACCGGCGCGACGACCGGATGACCAAGGTGACGACGGCCATGCCGCAGGGCGACAGTCCGACCTGGCGTGCGTTCCTGACCGACGTCACCGGCGGCGACGCCGAGTTGATGGCCTATCTGCAACTGATGGTCGGCTACTGCCTGACGGGCGTGACCTGCGAACACGCGCTGTTCTTCCTGTACGGCACGGGCGCGAACGGCAAGTCGGTGTTCGTCAACGTGATCACCACGATCCTGGGCGACTACGCGGCCAACGCGCCGATGGACACGTTCATGGAAGCGCGCACCGACCGGCATCCCACCGATCTCGCGGGCCTGCGCGGCGCACGCTTCGTCTCAAGCATCGAGACCGAGCAAGGCCGGCGCTGGAACGAATCCAAGGTGAAGGCCATCACCGGGGGCGACAAGGTGTCCGCACGCTTCATGCGCCAGGACTTCTTCGAGTACGTGCCGCAGTTCAAGTTGGTGATCGCGGGCAACCACAAACCCTCGATCCGCAACGTGGACGAGGCGATGAAGCGACGCCTGCACCTGATCCCGTTCACGGTGACGATCCCGCCCGACAAGCGCGACGGCAAGTTGACCGAGAAGCTGCTCAAGGAGCGCGACGGGATTCTGGCGTGGGCAGTCGAGGGCTGCAGCCTGTGGCAGCGCCAAGGGCTCAAGCCGCCAGCCAGCGTGGTGTCGGCGACCGAGGAGTATTTCGAGGCCGAGGACGCGCTCGGGCAATGGATCGAAGAGCGCTGTCTGCTCGCCAAGACCCATCGCGAAGGCGTTTCCGAACTGTTCGCCGACTGGCGGGAATGGGCCGAACGCGCCGGCGAATATGTGGGCTCGGTCAAGCGTTTTTCCGAGCTGATGGCGACGCGCAAGTTCGAGAAGTGCCGGCTGACCGGGGGCGCACGCGGCCTCGCGGGCATCGCGCTAAGGCCCAAGCCCCACAGCCACAGCTACCCCTACCGCGATGACTAGCAAGACCGGGCGAGTGACGGATTTGACGGGTTTACTGATTGACGCGCTACGCGTGCGCGCACGTGAAGAGAGTTATCCCGAGAACCCGTCGCATCCGTCACTCGCCCACCCCGAATAAGCAGAAATCTGGAGCAATCGACGATGAACACGACAATCCTCGCCCTCGATCTGGGCACACGCACCGGCTGGGCACTGCAACACCTGGACGGCACGATCACCAGCGGCACCGAGCAGTTCAAGCCGCAGAGATTCGAAGGCGGCGGCATGCGCTTCCTGCGGTTCAAACGCTGGCTCAACGAACTCTTGAGCGCCAGCAGCCACATCAACGCGGTGTTCTTCGAGGAGGTTCGACGGCACGCGGGCGTGGACGCCGCGCATGCCTACGGCGGTTTCATGGGACATCTGACGGCGTGGTGTGAGCATCACAACATCCCGTACCAAGGCGTCCCGGTCGGCACGATCAAGAAGCACGCGACCGGCAAGGGCAATGCGGGCAAGGACGAGATGATCGCATCCGTTCAATCGCGCGGCCACGCCCCGAACGACGACAACGAAGCCGATGCCCTGGCTCTGCTGCACTGGGCCATCCAGCATCACGACGCGGCGCAGGAGGCGTGAGATGGACATCCCGACTCCTCGCTACCGCTGCCCGCTGGGGCGCCTGCAGCCCGAGCCGATGGACGTGGAGGCCGTCAAGCGCCGCGGCTGGCGCGAGCAACGCCTGCTCGTCGTCTGCCTCGACGACGACCGGCTCGATTGGACGGAGCGCGAGCTGATCCGCCGAATCGGCGAGCGGCTCTACGGTGCACGGGAGGCGCGCCATGGCTGAGTGGACCGTCGAGCGTGTGGACGAACGCTTCCGGGAGGCGGCCATCACCGCCCACCGCCTGCCGCCCGTGCGCGTGCAGGGCTACTTCAACACCTGGCCCGCGATCCGCCGCATGCCCTGGGAGACGCTGGGGGCCGAACCCTCGATCCGGCGCTTCCCGCCCAGCCCCGAGGCCATCGAGCGCATGCTCGAGACCATGCGCTGGGTCTTGTGGCTGGAGGAAGAGGAACGCCACCTGGTATGGATGCGCGCCGAGCGCCACCGCTGGCGCGACATCTGCGCCCGCTTCGGCTGCGACCGGACCACGGCGTGGCGGCGGTGGCAGCGGGCGTTGCAGACTGTCGCGAACCACCTAAACACCACGCAACAAGGTGCCAGCGCAGCGGCAGGACGAAGCACCACTCCCAAAGCCATGCGCAACGCCGATTAACGCCGCACTCGGTTGCTCGCGGTTTGGGGTTGGATGCGAAACCGGGCGTGCGCACAGGTGCAACAAATCCGCCGGTCCGAGGGTAGTATCTCGGCTAAGGTCTGGACTGGACAGCGGCGACGGTCAAGCAAGCCGTCCAGCCATCCACGGGTCCTTCCTGGGCACCCAGCTATGCGGGGGGCGCGAGCGCGGCATTCGCCTAGCGTCCGACTGCAAACCAAGGTTTGCAGGGTTTGCAGTTTGCACCCGCCCCGCCAGTCCGCACACATCACGAGCCCGCCCACGGTTTCCCGTCGGCGGGTTTTCTCTTTCTGGGACGCCACTTTTGAACACACTCAACGTCGAGTACCGCAAGGTCGAGGCGCTGATCCCCTACGCCCGCAATCCGCGCACGCACACCGATGAGCAGGTGGCCAAGATCGCCGCCAGCATCGTCGAGTACGGCTGGACGAATCCGGTGCTGGTGGATGGCGACAACGGCATCATCGCGGGCCACGGTCGTCTGGCCGCCGCGCGCAAGCTGGGTCTGGATCAGGTGCCGGTCATCGAACTGGCCCACCTGTCGCCGACGCAGAAGCGCGCCTACGTCATCTCTGACAACCGGCTCGCGCTCGACGCAGGCTGGAACGAGGAGATGCTGGCGCTGGAAATGGCCGAGCTGTCCGAGGCCGGGTACGACCTTGCGCTGACCGGCTTCGAGGACGCCGAGATCGAAGCCTTGCTTTCTGACGACGTGGCCTCGGACGATGCTGATCAGGACGAGGATGCTGATGCACCGGACGCAGCCGACGAGGTGCCTGATGCCCCAGTGGTGCCGGTGTCCCGCAGTGGCGATGTCTGGGCCATCGGCTCGCACCGCCTGATTTGCGGCGACGCCACCGACCCAAGCGTGGTCGCCACGCTGATGCAGCGTGACACGGCGCGGCTGTGCTTCACCTCACCGCCATACGGCAACCAGCGTGACTACACGTCGGGCGGCATCGGGGATTGGGATGGTCTGATGCGCGGCGTGTTCGCCACGGTGCCGATGGCCGACGACGGACAGGTGCTGGTCAACCTCGGGTTGATTCACCGTGACAACGAAGTCATTCCGTATTGGGATGCGTGGCTCGACTGGATGCGCAACCAAGGATGGCGGCGCTTCGCGTGGTACGTCTGGGATCAGGGGCCGGGGATGCCCGGCGACTGGGCGGGACGCTTCGCGCCGAGCTTCGAGTTCGTTTTCCACTTCAACCGCGCCAGCCGCAAGCCCAACAAGATCGTGCCCTGCAAGCACGCGGGCCAGGAATCGCACCTGCGCGCCGATGGCTCGTCCACGGCCATGCGCAGCAAGGACGGCGAAGTGGGCGGCTGGACGCACAAGGGCCAACCGACGCAGGACACCCGGATTCCCGACTCGGTGATTCGCGTGATGCGCCACAAGGGCAAGATCGGGCAGGACATTGACCACCCCGCCGTGTTCCCGGTGGCGCTGCCCGAGTTCGTCATTGAGGCCTACACGAACGCGGGCGACATCGTGTTCGAACCCTTCGGCGGCAGCGGCACGACGATGCTGGCGGCCGATCGCACCGGTCGCATCTGCCGCACCGTGGAGATCGCCCCCGAGTACGTGGACGTTGCCATCAAACGATTCCAGCAGAACCACCCCGGCGTTCCCGTCACGCTGTTGGCCACGGGCCAGTCGTTTGATGTCGTTGCCGAGGAACGACTGACTACCATGGAGGCCACGCAATGAGCGCTTCCTGGTTTGTCGACAAGATCGAGCAGTGGCCGACTGCCAAACTGCTTCCCTACGCCCGCAACGCCCGCACCCACTCGGATGATCAGGTGGCGCAGATCGCAGCCTCGATTGCGGAGTTCGGCTTCACCAATCCGATCCTGGCCGGTAGCGACGGCGTGATCGTCGCCGGGCACGGACGGCTGGCTGCCGCACAGAAACTCGGGCTGGAGGTGGTGCCGGTGGTGGTACTCGACCACCTGACCCCGACGCAGCGCCGGGCCCTGGTGATCGCGGACAACCGCATCGCCGAGAACGCCGGGTGGGATGACGCGATGCTGCGAATCGAGATCACCGCCCTGCAGGACGACGATTTCGACGTGTCGCTGACCGGCTTCGATGCCGATGCGCTGGCCGAATTGATGGCGGGCGGTGAGCCGGATGGCGAAGGCGAAACCGATGACGACGCCGTGCCCGAAGTGTCCGAGACGCCGATCTCGCGCCCGGGTGACGTCTGGCTGCTTGGCGGTCACCGCCTGCTGTGCGGTGACTCCACTGTGGCCGAAAGCTACCGGCAGTTGCTCAAGGGTGAGCCGGTGGACATGGTCTTCACCGATCCGCCGTACAACGTGAACTACGCCAACAGCGCCAAGGACAAGATGCGCGGCAAGGATCGCGCGATCCTGAACGACAACTTGGGCGAAGGCTTCTACGATTTTTTGCTGGCGGCGCTGACACCGACCATCGCGCATTGCCGAGGCGGGATCTACGTGGCGATGTCGTCCAGCGAACTGGATGTGTTGCAGGCTGCGTTCCGCGCCGCCGGTGGCAAGTGGTCGACGTTCATCATCTGGGCCAAGAACACCTTCACGCTGGGCCGGACCGACTACCAGCGCCAGTACGAGCCGATCCTGTACGGATGGCCCGAGGGCGCACAACGCCACTGGTGCGGCGACCGCGATCAGGGTGACGTCTGGAATATCAAGAAGCCGCAGAAGAACGACCTGCACCCGACGATGAAGCCGGTCGAGTTGGTCGAGCGCGCGATCCGCAATTCGAGCCGCCCCGGCAACGTGGTGCTCGATCCGTTCGGTGGCTCCGGCACGACGCTGATCGCCGCCGAGAAGTCTGGGCGATTGGCTCGGGTGATCGAACTCGACCCCAAGTACGTCGACGTGATCGTGCGCCGCTGGCAGGACTGGACCGGAAAACAAGCCACCCGTGAGTCGGATGGCGCGCTGTTCGATGATCAGGCGGCCAGCGACTCGTCGGTGATCTCGCAGTGAATCACAAAGCCCGTCAGGTAAGGCAGGCCGCGCGGGATGCCGTAGTCCTTGCTGGTCTGGCGTCCGATCTTCCAGCCCATCCATTGTTGGGTGGCCGCGTTGATGGCGTCGGCCAGGGCGTGGCCCGCGTGCAGTTGGTTCAGGACGTCGTCCGCAAAGTGGCGTCCGTGGCGGCTGTCGAGGAAGACCCGGACCGATTCGAGGGGCTGGCTGGTGGCGTCCGAGATGGCAGTCATTGCAAGGGGCCACGCTGCGCTGGTCTGCTCGTTCATCGTGCCCCAAAAGCCCCAGGCATCGTTCTGGGTGGCGGGGATTTGCTGGTTGGTGTTCATCTCTGGCTCCTTGGGGTTGATCGTTGCGACATCCGTAGTAACGCGCTGTTCGATTGAGAAGCCAAGCGCCGCTTGGCCTCTTACTCGATCTTTCTGATCAGGCGATTCGGTAGATCCGCTCGCCGCCCTGCGGCTTGTCCGAGACGATGGTCAGGCCGAGTTTCTTCTTGAAGGCTCCGGCAAAGGTGCCGCGCACCGTGTGTGCCTGCCAGCCGGTGGTCTCGCAGATCTGCTGCACCGTTGCGCCCTCGGGACGTTGCAGCATCTGGATCACGGTGGCCTGCTTGCTGTTCTCACGGGTGCGGGGTTTGGCATCCGCCTTTTCTTGCGCCCACGTGGCCTCAGCTGCCGTCACGGCTGCGTCCAGTTCAGGGTCGGCGACCACAGGCGCAGGCGCGGGGCGCTCGCGCCCCATCGCGTCGTAGCCCTCGGCGGCGACGAACCAGTGGGTGCCGTCGGAGGTGATCAGGGTGCGGTTGAACAGGCTGTCGAGCACCTTCTTGCGTGCGCCGCCTTTGATGTTGTCGGGGAACCAGTCGATCTTGCCGTCGGTGTGTTCCAGGGCGTAGGCCAGGATCGCGTGCTGGGCCGGGGTCAGTTGGGTGGTGGTCATTTGCTTCTCCTTCGGGTGGTTGATGGGGTGACGTGATGAACGCGCTGTTCGGGAGTGAAGCCAAGCGCTTTGTGCTTGGCTCCAACGCTTCTTGATCAGTGGTTGGCCTTGTCCGACTTCTTGGCCTTGCTGGCCTGTTCGACGCCCGCGTTGAATGCGGCTTCGAGGGCGTCGCGCAGGCACCAGACCGCCACGTCGTGGAAGTCGAGACCGTCCGACTTGCGCGTCTCCAGGGTCTCGATCCGCAGGTGCTGCTGGGCGATCTGGGTGAGGAGGTTTTCGAGTTGGCTCATTTCCGTGTCCTTCGATGTGGTTGATGACGAACGTATGAACGCGCTGTTCCAGATGGAAGCCAAGCTGAATCCGAAGGAATGACGAACAAATGATTGAAGGGGCAACCGGTTCTCAAAATGGGCATCTCGATTCGCGCTTACGCCCGTCACCGGGGTGTGACCGACACCGCTGTTCACAAGGCAATTCGCGCCGGTCGGATCACGCCGGAGGCAGACGGCACCATCGATGCCGACCGTGCTGACCGCGAATGGGCGCGTAACTCCGATGCCCCCAAGGCCGGAACGCGCGCCAAGGCCGCGAAGGTCGCCGTGCCGGAGGGCGCTGGCGACGGGCCTGCGGCCTTACCCGCTGGCGGCGCGTCCTTGCTTCAGGCGCGCACGGTCAATGAGGTGGTCAAGGCGCAGACCAACAAGGTGCGGCTGGCCCGGCTGAAGGGCGAGTTGGTGGATCGGCCGCAGGCCATCGCCCACGTTTTCAAGCTGGCGCGCTCCGAGCGCGATGCGTGGCTGAACTGGCCCGCGCGCGTTTCCGCGCAGATGGCCGCCAAGCTCAATGTCGATCCGCACACGATGCACGTCGCCCTGGAGGCGGCGGTGCGTGAGCACCTGCAGGAGCTGGGCGAACTGCGACCCAGGGTGGACTGATGCTCGATGTTGAATACGAAGGCGCGGCCGAGATCGAGCGCGCGTGGCGCGAGGGGCTGACGCCCGACCCGCTGCTCTCCGTGTCCGAATGGTCGGATCGCCACCGGATGCTGTCCAGCAAGGCATCGGCCGAGCCGGGACGCTGGCGCACCAGCCGCACGCCGTACCTGAAGGCGATCATGGACTGCCTGTCGCCGACCTCGCCGGTCGAGCGCGTCGCGTTCATGAAGGCGGCGCAGCTCGGTGCGACCGAGATGGGGTCGAACTGGATCGGCTACGTGATCCACCATGCGCCCGGCCCGATGATGGCGGTGTGGCCCACGGTCGATATGGCCAAGCGCAACTCCAAGCAGCGGATCGATCCGCTGATCGAGGAGTCGGCGGCGTTGAGCGAACTGATTTCACCAGCACGCTCGCGCGACTCGGGCAACACCATCCTGGCCAAGGAGTTCCGCGGTGGCGTGCTGGTGATGACCGGAGCCAACAGCGCGGTCGGTTTGCGGTCGATGCCGGTGCGTTACCTGTTCCTCGACGAGGTGGACGGCTACCCGCTGGATGTTGATGGCGAGGGTGATGCAATCTCGCTGGCCGAAGCCCGCACGCGCACCTTCGCGCGCCGCAAGATCTTCATCGTCTCGACGCCGACGATCTCGGGGGCGAGCGCCATCGAGCGCGAGTACGAGGCCAGCGACCAGCGCCGCTACTTCGTGCCGTGCCCGCATTGTTCGCACCGCCAGTGGCTGCGCTTCGAGCAGTTGCGCTGGGAGAAGGGGCAAGCGGACACGGCGGCCTACATCTGCGAGTCCTGTGATGAGCCGATTGCCGAGCATCACAAGACCTGGATGCTGGAGCACGGCGAATGGCGCGCGATGATCACGGACGGGCCCAGCAAGACGGCAGGTTTCCACCTGTCGTCGCTGTACAGCCCGGTGGGCTGGCGTTCCTGGCGCGACATCGCGGCAGCGTGGGAGAGCGCCGTCAACAAGGAGTCGGGGTCGGCAGCTGCCATCAAGACCTTCAAGAACACCGAGCTGGGTGAGACTTGGGTCGAGGAAGGCGAAGCGCCCGACTGGCAACGGTTGGTCGAGCGCCGGGAGGACTACCGGCTTGGCACGGTGCCACAGGGCGGGCTGCTGCTGGTCGGCTCAGCCGATGTGCAGAAGGATCGCATCGAGGCGTCCGTCTGGGCCTTCGGGCGCGGCAAGGAGTCCTGGCTGGTCGAACACCGCGTGCTGATGGGCGACACCGCCCGCGATGCAGTGTGGAAGCGCCTCGCCGAGTTGATCGCAGAGACCTGGACGCACGCCTCAGGCGCGGCGATGCCGCTGGCCCGCTTCGCTCTGGACACCGGCTTTGCGACGCAGGAGGCCTATGCCTTCGTGCGGGCCTGCCGCGACCCGCGCGTGATGCCGGTCAAAGGCGTACCGCGCGGCGCGGCCCTGATTGGTACGCCGACGGCCATCGATGTCTCGCAGGGCGGCAAGAAGCTGCGCCGGGGCATCAAGGTGTTCTCGGTGGCTGTGGGCATCGCCAAGCTGGAGTTCTACAACAACCTGCGCAAGAGCGCAGACGTCAGCGAGGACGGCGTGACCACGGTCTTTCCGGCCGGATTCGTCCACCTGCCCAAGATCGACGCGGAGTTTATCCAGCAGCTCTGCGCCGAGCAGTTGATCACCCGCCGCGACCGCAATGGCTTCCCGGTGCGCGAGTGGCAAAAGATGCGCGAGCGCAATGAGGCGCTCGACTGCTATGTGTACGCCCGCGCGGCCGCATCGGCGGCGGGCCTGGATCGCTTCGAGGAACGCCACTGGCGCGAGCTGGAGCGCCAACTCGGGATGGAACGGCCACCGGATGAGCCGCCCCCGATTCAAGCATTTGACCCAGACGAGGCCACCCAACGAGGTGGCCTCTCTGTTTCTGCAACCCCACCACGGCGGCGCGTCATCAAGAGCCGCTGGTTGTCCTGATCTGCAAAGGAGTTTTCATGAGTCTTGCCACCCGTATCGAGAGCCTGGTCATCCGGGTTGCTCAGGAGTTCAACGACATCCGCGCGACGGCGGGCAGTCTGGCCAGCCTGTCGACCAACGACAAGTCGAGTCTGGTCGCGGCCATCAACGAACTCAAGGCAGCGGTTCTTTCCGCGATGGCCATCGACGACAACCAGATCGCCACCACCAGCACCTACTCGTCGAACAAGATCGTGTCGTTGCTGGACGCGCTCAAGGCCGACCTTCTGGGCGGTGCCGATGCCGCCTACGACACCTTGGTGGAAATCCAGCAGTTGCTGCAAAACGGCACCACGGGTCTGGACGCGCTCCTGGGCGCTGTCAATCTGCGCGTGCGCTTCGATGCGGCGCAGACCTTGACGGTGGCCGAGCAACTGCAGGCCCGCACCAACATCGGCGCGGTCGCTGCCAGTGATGTCGGCAACACCGATACCGACTTCGTCGTGATCTTCGACGGGGCGCTGGCCTGATGAGCCTTGCGTCCAGCATCGCCGCGCTGGCAGCGCGCATCGGTTTCGAAGTCAAAACCAAGATCGACGCCACGCATCCCGGCATCGCCCGGGTGTGGGTCAGTTTCGGCTACGTCAATGGTCGGGTCGTGATCGCCAGCGCGCACAACGTCGCCAGCATCGTGCGCACGGCAGCAGGCCGGTATCGCGTGCATTTCGCAGCGCCGATGCCGGATGCGAATTACTGCTGGACGGCGCTCGCCCGCAGCAGCACCAACAGCGGCCAGCAGCGCGTGGCCATCGTGCGCGCCAGCTCGGACCTGAAGACGGCGCAGTACGTCGACATCTCCTGCGCGACGGCTGCCGCGTCCTTTGATGACTCCTCTGAAATCAACCTCGTGGTGTACCGCTGATGGCCTACACAGAAGCCCAACTCCAGGCACTGGAGACCGCACTCGCCAAGGGCGAACGCCGCGTCACCTTCGGCGACAAGACCGTCGAGTACCGCTCGGTCGATGAGCTGAAGGCCGCTATCCGCGAGGTCAAGCGCGGCATCTCCGAGCAGGCGGCGGCGACCGGTCTCTGGCCGGGCGCGCCACGCCAGATCCGGGTCACCACCTCGAAGGGGTTCTGATGGCTTGGTACTCGAAGATTCGCAGCCTGTTCGGCCAGCAACCCGTCCACGAAGCGGCTGGCCGTGGCCGCCGCTCGTTGGCCTGGATGCCCGGCAACCCGGGTGCGGTCGCCGCAATGCTGGCGACCAACAACGAATTGCGCATCAAGAGCCGTGACCTTGTCCGTCGCAATGCGTGGGCGCAGGCCGGGATTGAGGCCTTCGTCGCCAACGCGGTCGGCACCGGCATCAAACCGCAAAGCCTAGCGGCGGATGAGCGATTCAAGACCGATGTGCAGGCGCTGTGGCGCGACTGGACGGAGGAAGCCGACGCCGCTGGCCAGACCGACTTCTACGGCCTGCAGGCGCTCGCCTGCCGCGCAATGCTGGAAGGCGGCGAGTGCCTGATCCGGCTGCGCCCCCGTCGCCCGGAGGACGGATTGGTGGTGCCCCTGCAGCTTCAGTTGCTGGAGCCCGAGCACCTGCCGATCAGCCTCAACACTGATCTGCCGTCGGGCAACGTCGTACGTTCCGGCATCGAGTTCGACGGGCTGGGACGGCGCGTGGCCTACCACCTGTACCGCTCGCATCCCGAGGACGGTCGTCTGGCCCCGATGTCGGGCCAGGGCGGAATGGACACGGTGCGCATCGATGCGAAGGAAATCATCCACCTGTTCCGCGTCCTGCGTCCCGGTCAGATCCGGGGCGAGCCGTGGCTGTCGCGGGCCCTGGTCAAGCTCAACGAACTCGACCAGTACGACGACGCCGAACTGGTGCGCAAGAAAACCGCTGCGATGTTTGCCGGGTTTGTGACGCGACAGAACCCCGAGGACAACCTGATGGGCGAAGGTGCCGCCGATGGCGACGGCATCGCACTCGCCGGTCTGGAGCCCGGAACGCTGCAAATTCTGGAGCCCGGCGAGGACATCAAGTTCTCCGACCCGGCTGACGTCGGCGGCTCGTATGGCGAGTTCCTGCGCACCCAGTTCCGCGCCGTCGCCGCTGCCATCGGCATCACCTATGAGCAGTTGACCGGTGACCTCACTGGCGTGAACTACTCGTCCATCCGCGCCGGGATGCTGGAGTTCCGGCGTCGCTGCGAGATGGTGCAGCACGGCGTGCTCGTGCATCAGATGTGCCGCCCGGTGTGGGCGGCGTGGATGAAGCAGGCGGTTCTCTCCGGTGCACTCGAAGCCCCGGGCTTTGCGCGTGGCGGGCCCGCCCGTCGTCGCCAGTACAGCCAAGTGAAGTGGATTCCCCAGGGTTGGCAGTGGGTCGATCCCGAGAAGGAGTTCAAGGCCATGCTGTTGGCCATCCGCGCGGGTCTGATGAGCCGCTCGGAAGCCATCTCAGCCTTCGGCTACGACGCCGAAGACGTCGACCGCGAGATCGCCGCCGACAACCAGCGCGCCGACGACCTCGGCCTGATTTTCGACTCCGACCCGCGCCGCACCTCGAAGGACGGCGGTAGCGCCGAGCCGAACAAGAACGCTGCCGACGCCACGCAAAGCGGCAGCTCATCGTCTGCCTAAAGGATTCCCATGACCCTGTTGCCCCATTTGGCGGCACGCCTGTTTGGTGTGCCGCTGGCGATCCATCGCCCAAAACTTGACGTGATCCTGGCCGTGCTCGGCCCCCGGATCGGCTTGGCTGATCTGGCCGCGCCCTCCGGCTTCACGCAGCCCACGCGCACCGCAGCCACCCAGACGACGAAGGTCGCGGTCATCCCGATTCACGGCACGCTGGTACGGCGCACGGTGGGCCTGGAAGCCGAATCGGGCTTGACCAGCTACGCCGGTCTCACCGCGCAGTTGGACGCCGCGTTGGCCAGCCCGGATGTCGCCGCCATCCTGCTCGACGTCGATTCGCCGGGTGGCGAGTCGGGCGGCGTGTTCGATCTGGCCGACCGCATCCGTGCGGCATCCAGCATCAAGCCGGTCTGGGCGGTGGCCAATGACATGGCCTTCTCGGCGGCCTACGCACTGGCGTCCGCCGCCAGCAAGGTGTTCGTGTCGCGCACCGGTGGCGTGGGCTCGATTGGCGTCATTGCGATGCACGCCGACCAGTCGCAGAAGGACGTCAAGGACGGCATTCACTACACCGCCGTGTTCGCGGGCGACCGCAAGAACGATCTCAACCCGCACGAGCCGATTTCCAGCGAAGCCCGCGCCTTCCTCAAGGGCGAGGTGAGTCGCGTCTATGGCCTGTTTGTCGAGACGGTGGCGCGCAACCGGGGCATCGAGGCATCCGCCGTGCGCGACACCGAAGCCGGGCTGTTCTTCGGGCAAGCCGCTGTCGCCATCGGGCTGGCCGATGCCATCGGCACCTTCGACGACGCGCTCGCGCAGCTCTGTGAATCCGTTTCCCCACTCCCGAATCTGGCGGCAAGCCAATCGGGCTCTTTCCGCAACCTCCAGATGGAGTCATCAATGAATGATCGAACCGACCCCGCTGCTCCTGATCGGCTTGCTGCTGATCCTGCTGGCAGTGCTTCTCAACCGGCGGCCGCCACCGCCATGACCGTGGCCGACGCGATTGAGGTCGCCCAGACCTGCACCCTGGCCGGGCGAACCGACCTGATCGCGGGCTTCCTCGAGGCGAAGGCCTCACCCGCCAAGGTGCGCAGCCAGTTGCTGGCCGCGCAGGCCGAGGCGTCGCCCGAGATCGTCAGCCGCATCGCCCCCGATGCCGCTACATCGGCTGCCAACAACCCGTTGCTCGATGCCGCGAAACAGCTCGCGGCCAAGTCCGCATCACTGAAGAAGGAGATTTGAGATGCCTACCGTGTTTTCTGAATCGATGAACTTGGGCGACCTGCTCAAGTACGAGGCCCCGAACCTCTACTCGCGCGACCGCGTGACCGTGGTCGCAGGCCAGACCCTGCCGCTCGGCGCAGTCGTCGGGATGGTCACTGCCACCGGCAAGGTCAAGCAGATCGACCCCTCGGCCACCGACGGCAGCCAATACGCCGCTGGTGTGCTGATGCAGGCCGTCGATGCCGCCCTGGCCGAACGTCCGGACGGCTTGATGGTGGCGCGTCACGCCATCGTCGCCGACTACGCGCTGCAGTGGCCCACCGGCATTACCACCGCCGAGCAGCAGGCGGCCGTTGCCCAGCTCAAGGCACTGGGTGTCCTCGTTCGCCAAGGAGTCTGACCATGCAGAACATCTTCGAAAACCCCGCCTTCTCGATGTCGGCACTCACCGCCGCCATCAACTTCCTGCCCAACAACTACGACCGCCTGAGCGCAATGGGCCTGTTCGTCGACAAGCCGCAGCGCTTTCGCTCGGTGATCGTCGAGGAGCAGAACGGCGTGCTCACCCTGCTGCCAACGATGCCCCCGGGCTCGCCAGGCACCGTGGGCGTGCGCGGCAAGCGCAAGGTGCGCTCGTTCACCATTCCGCACATCCCGCACGACGACGTGATCCTGCCCGAGGAAGTCCAGGGCATCCGCGCCTTCGGCTCGGAGACAGAACTGCAGACCGTGGCTGGCGTGATGGCGCAGCACCTGCAAACGATGCGCAACAAACACGCGATCACGCTGGAGCATCTGCGTTTCGGCGCGCTCAAGGGTCTGATCCTGGACGCCGATGGCAGCGTCATCTACGACCTCTACAACGAGTTCGAGATCACGCCCAAGACCTTCCCCTTCAACATCGCCGACCCGGCCAATGGCTGGGACGTGAAGAAGGCCTGCCTGGACGTCGTCCGCTACGTCGAGGACAACCTGCAGGGCGAACGGATGAGCGGCCTGCACGCCTTCGTTGGCGAGGACTTCTTCGACGCGCTCACTGGGCACGACGAGGTCAAGGCCGCCTACGACCGCTGGCAGGACGGCCAGGCGCTGCGCACCGATATGCGCGCGGGCTTCACCTTTGCCGGAATCACCTTCGAGGAGCATCGCGGCCGCGCCGTTGCACCGGGCAGTGCCGTGCGCCGTTTTGTCGAGCCCGACGAGGGTCACATCCTGCCGCTGGGCACGATGGACACCTTCGCCACCTACTACGCGCCCGCCGACTTCAACGAGACGGCCAACACGGTGGCGCTGCCGCTGTACGCGAAGCAGGAGCCGCGCAAGTTCGACCGAGGCACCGATCTGCACACGCAGGCCAATCCGCTGCCTCTGTGCCACCGCCCGGCGCTGCTGGTCAAGCTGGTGATGGGCGGCGGCGTATGAGTCTGGTCGCCCAGATCTACGAGTCGGCCGCGAACGCGGGGCTACTGAAGGAGTGCCGATGGCAGCCATCGGATGGCTCGCCGCCGCAGACCCATCAGGTCGGCTTCGCCGCGCCAGATGAAACCTTGCTCGACGGTTTGACCTTAAGCACCGAGTACGTGATGTCCTATCCGGACACGGTATTCGCGGGGCTCGGGGCGCGCGAAGCGGTGGAGATCGGCGGCACGACCTTCCAGGTGCGAGACATCCGGGCTGTGGGCGACGGCTCCGAAATCCGCGCCAAGCTCACCCGGCTCTGATCGGGAGGTTCACCCATGGCTGACAACTCGATCCGCGAGCGGATTCTGCTGGCGGTGATGGCGGCTGCCCGTCCTGCGGCCGAGGGACTTGGAGCGACGCTGCACCGTTCGCCCACGGTGGCCATCAGCCGCGAGCAATGCCCCGCGATGGCGGTGTTCCCCGAATCCGAGTCCATCACCGAACGTGCCAACGACCGCGTCACGCGCGAACTCACTGTCCGTGTCGTCGCGCTGGCTCGGGCCGTTCCACCCGCCTCTCCAGAAACGGAAGCCGACCGCCTGCTTACCGCTGCCCACGCCGCCTTGTTCGTGGACGGCACGTTCGGCGGGCTGGCGTTGGGCATCCGTGAGCAGGAGTGCGAGTGGGAAGTCGAGGACGCCGACGCGGTGGCCGTGGCTCTCCCGGCGCGCTATCGCATCACGTACCGAACGCTGGCCAATGACCTTTCAACCCTTGGATGACACCCATGACCCACCTCGCCAAAACCATCGTCACCCTCACGCGCCCGCACACCCACGCTGGCAAAGCGTATGGCGTCGGTGACCGGGTCGAGATCGACGCGACATCAGCCGACTGGCTGATCGCGCACGACATCGCCACACCGGAGCCAACCGCCCCCATCGCTGACCGCATCACTGAACCCGAACCCAAACCCCTCCAACGCAAGGAACCCAAGCAATGAGCACCTACGCCAGTTTTCAAGGCCGCGTCTTTCTCGGCAAGCGCGACATCGACGGCCTTCCCATCGAAGTGCGCTCGCCCGGCAACGTCGCCGAGCTGAAGCTCTCCCTCAAGACCGACGTGCTGGAGCACTACGAAAGCCAGACCGGCCAGCGCTCGCTGGATCACCGGATGGTCAAGCAGAAGTCGGCCACCGTGAACCTCACCATTGAGGAATTCACCAAGGAGAACCTGGCTCTGGCCCTCTACGGCAACCACGTCGTCGGTACGCCGGGCACGGTCACCGCCGAACCGGTGGGTGGTGCCACGCCGATTGCTGGCGACCGCTACTTCCTGGCCCACCCGAAGGTGTCGTCCCTGGTGGTCGTGGATTCGGCGGGCACGCCCGCCACCCTGGCCCTGGGCACGAACTACACCGCCGACACCGACTTCGGCGCCATCCAGTTTCTGGACACCACCGGCTTCACCGCACCGTTCAAGGCCAGCTACGGCTATGGCATCGCCACCGAGATCGGCATCTTCACGCAGGCATTGCCCGAGCGCTTCCTGCGGCTCGAAGGCATCAACACGGCCCAGGGCAACGCCAAGGTGCTGGTTGAGCTCTACCGCGTGGCCTTCGATCCCCTGAAGGAAATCTCCTTCATCTCGGACGAGTACAACAAGTTCGAGCTGGAGGGATCGCTGCTGGCCGACACCACCAAGCCTTTCGATGCGGTGCTGGGCCAGTTCGGCCGCATCGTGCAACTCTGATCGGGGTGAGCCATGAGTGATCTGGAAACCCTGATTCCGCAAAGCATCGAACTGGTCATCGACGGTGAGCCACTGGCCATCAAACCGCTGAAGGTCGGGCAGATGCCCGGCTTCCTGCGGGCGATCTCGCCGGTGATGCAGCAGCTCACCGCCACGGACATCGACTGGCTGGCGCTGTTCGGTGAGCGTGGCGACGACCTGCTGTCGGCCATCGCCATCGCGGTCGGCAAACCCCGCGCGTGGGTCGATGAGCTGGCCGCCGACGAGGCAATCCTGCTGGCCGCCAAGGTGATCGAGGTGAACGCCGATTTTTTTACCCGGACGGTAGTCCCGAAACTCGACGGTCTGTTCACGCAAGTGAAGCTGCCGCCCGTCGTGAAAGCGGCGGCTGGTTCGATGCCGTCCAGCACCTGATCGAGCACGGCCACCGCCTGCCCGACATCCTCGACTACACCCTGGCGCAGGTGCGCGGCTTCGTTGCAGCGACTGCGCGCACCGATGCGGCCCGGGATGCGCGGCTGCTGTCCGTGATTGCCATCGGCACGCGCGGCGATGCCCGCCACCTCGACCAGACCCTCGACCGCCTCACCGACAAGGCCACCGACCGTGTCTGACGACCATGCGCCGCAGTTATGAAAATTTCCGTCCAGATCGATAGCGCTGCCGCCCAGGCGCAATTGCGCCGCTGGGGCGGCGAGTTCCGTGACAAGGTCAAGAAGGCAGTCGCACGTGCCATCGCCAGTGAGGCGGTCGAACTCAAGCAGGACGTGCGCAGCCACGTCGCAAGCCAGATGGCCGTGGTCAAGAAGTCCTTCCTCAAGGGCTTCACCGCCAAGGTGCTGGACAAAGACCCGAACCGGCTGCCCGCGCTCTACGTGGGCTCGCGCATTCCGTGGTCGGGGATGCACGAGACCGGCGGTCTGATCGCCGGTCGGATGTTGATTCCGTTGCACGGACGGGTTGGACGCAAGCGCTTCAAGGCGCAGATCGCCGAGCTGATGCGCGGTGGCAATGCCTATTTCATCAAGAACGCAAAGGGGAACATCGTCCTGATGGCCGAGAACATCAAAGAGCACGACCGGCCACTGGCGGGCTTCAAGCGCCGCTACCGCAAGGCCGAGGGCATCAAGCGCATCAAGCGCGGTGCGGACGTGCCCATCGCCGTCTTGGTGCCCAAGGTCGCGCTCAGGAAGCGCATCGACGTAGAGCGTCTGGTCGCGGGTCGCATCCCGCGTCTGGCGGCCGAGGTCGAGAAGCAGATCAGCACGGTGGACTGATTCATGGCCAAGCGAATTTCCATCCTCGTCGCGCTCGAAGGGGCCGACGACGGGCTCAAACGCGCCATCACGTCCGCCGAGCGCAGTCTCGGTGAGCTTTCGGCCACCGCCAAGACCGCCGGGGCCAAGGCTGCCGCCGGAATGGCCGAGGTCAAGGCGGGGATGTCGGCCTTCGGCGATCAGGTCGCCACAGCCAAGACGCAGTTGCTGGCTTTTTTGTCGATCAACTGGGCCGCTGGCAAGGTGCAGGAGATCGTCCAGATCGCCGATGCCTGGAACATGATGTCCGCGCGCCTGAAACTGGCCACGGCGGGCCAGCGTGAGTTCACGACCGCGCAAGCGGCCCTGTTCGACATTGCCCAGCGCATCGGCGTGCCGATCCAGGAAACGGCCACGCTGTACGGCAAGCTCCAGCAGGCCGTGCGGATGCTGGGCGGCGAACAGAAGGACGCGCTCACGATCACCGAAAGCATCTCGCAGGCGTTGCGCCTGTCGGGTGCATCGGCCACCGAAGCGCAGTCCTCCTTGCTGCAGTTCGGTCAGGCGCTCGCATCCGGGGTGTTGCGTGGCGAGGAGTTCAACTCCGTTGTCGAAAACAGCCCCCGTCTGGCACAGGCCCTGGCCGATGGTTTGAACGTGCCCATCGGACGGCTGCGCAAGCTGGCCGAGGAAGGCCGCCTGACCGCCGACGTGGTGGTCAACGCGCTGCTCTCGCAGAAGGACAAGCTGTCAGCCGAGTACGCGCAACTGCCGCAGACGGTGAGCCAAGCCTTCGAGCGCTTGCGCAATGCCTTCGGGCAGTGGATCAACAAGGTCGACGAATCGACCGGGCTGACCAAGAAGCTGGCCGAGGCCCTGACGTGGCTGGCGCAGAACCTCGACACCGTGATGCAGTGGTTGAAGCGTATCGCCGAAGTCGGCCTGGCCGTGCTGATTTACCGACTGATCCCGGCGCTTATCACCGCGTGGCAAACCGCCGGTGCGGCCGCCGTCACGGCCGCCAGCGCCACCGCTGCCGCCTGGACGACGGCCAACCTGTCGGTGTCGGCGGCCGTGGCCAGCGTCGGCGTGCTCAAGACGGCGTTTGCGGTGCTCGGGGCCTTCCTGGTCGGCTGGGAAATCGGGACGTGGCTGTCGGAGAAATTCGAGATCGTCCGCAAGGCGGGCATCTTCATGGTCGAGGTGCTGGTCAAGGCGGTCGAGCAATTGCGCTACCGCTGGGAGGCTTTCGCCGCCATCTTCACGTCGGACACGATTGCCGAGGCCACCAAGCGCCACCAAGCCCGGCTCGCGGAGATGAACCAGATCTTCGCGCAGATGTACGCCGACGCGACCAAGGGGGCTGACGCCGCCAAGGGCGCGATGAACACCGCCGCGACCGCTGCCGAGGAAATCGCCAAGCGGCTGGAGGCCGTGCGCCAAGGCACGCAGGAAGCGGTCGGTCGCGGCATCGAGGCCGTTCACAGCGCGCTGGAGAAATTGAAGTCCCGCCTTGGCGAGGTCGAGCAAGCCGTGGGCAAGGCCAACCAGACGGTCAACGACGCCACCGCCAAGATGGCCGAGGCGTACAAGGGGCTGACCTCCATCGTCGAGGCCAACCTGCAGCGCCAGATCGAGGCCGTAAAGGCACGCTACCAGCAGGAGCAGTCGGCGCTGGAGACGTCCAAGCAGTCCGAAGCGGCGCTGATCACCAAGTCGACGCAACTGCTGACCGATGCGCTGACCCAGCAGACCACGCTGCGGCGGCAGGCCACGACGGACGCGTTGAAGCTGATCGACGATGAATCCCGCGCCAAGATCGAAGCGGCGCGCCGTGACGGGCAAACCGAGGCCGAGCGCGCGGCCAACGTCACGCGTGTCGAAAACGAAATCCTGGCCACCAAGCGCCAGACGATGACGCAGGCGTTGGCCGAGTACCGTCAGCACATCGACGCGCTCAACGCCGAAGCCAACCGGCATCTGGCCGAGATCAAGCGCATCGAGGAGGAAAAGCGTCAGCTCTCGATGACGACGGAGGAACGTGTCCGCGACATCCGTCGTCAGGGCATGACCGACTTCGAGGCCACGGAAGACCGCAAGCGCCAGATCGCCGAGTACCAGGAGAAGGCCCGCGAGGCGCTGGCCAGCGGTGAGTTCGAGCAGGCCCGGCAGCTGGCGCAGAAGGCAATGGATCTGGCCGCGCAGGTGGCCAGCTCGCAAACCAGCGAGGCCAAGCGCGGTGAGGACGCCCGCAAGCAGTCCGAGCAGGCAGTGTCACAGGTCACCCAGTTGGAATCGCAATCACGCGATGCCTATCGCAAGCAGGAATACGCGCAGGCCGAAGCCCTGATGCGACAGGCCGACCAGTTGCGCGCCGAACTGGCCCAGAAGACCAAGGATGCCGATGCGCAGATCGCACAGGGCAAGGATGGAGTCAATCAAGCCATCCAGCGCATCCGCGAGTCGGAGGAGATTCTGAACAAGACGCTGGACGCCGAGGCCAAGGCCCACCAGACGGCGGCGCAGTCGGCACTCTCGGCGCGCGAGGAAATCAGCCGCACGCTCGCGCAGACGGAGTCGCAGATCGACCAGATCACCGCGAAGCTGAAGGACGGTCTGAAGGTCACCATCGACGCCGACACCGCGCGTTTCGACAAGGCCATCGCCGATCTGGACAAGGCGCTGGCCGAGAAGGAGTACCTGCTCAAGATTCAGGCCGACTTGCAGGAGGCCGAGAAGAAGCTGCAGCAATACGAACAGCTACTGAAAGAAGGCAAGACGCTGCCCGTCGATGCGGACGTGTCCAAGGCCAAGGAGGCGCTGGCCAAGCTCAAGACCTACGCCGACCAGAACTCGCAATTCGAGCTGAAGGTGGCCACCGAGAAGGCGCAGGCCGCGATCACCAACGTCGAAGGCCAGATCAAGGCGCTGGATCGCATCCAGACCGAATCTCGGCATCAGGTCAGCACCAATGCCGAAGCGGCCCGCGCCGAGATCATGAGCCTGAACGGGGCCAACACCTCGAGCACGCACACGATCTACGTGACGAAGGTGGAAACGAATGCCACCGGCGGTCTGGTCGGTAGCGGCGTGCGCCGCTTTGCCGACGGCGGCGCGGTGGCCCCGGCCTTTCCCCGGATGAGCGGTGGCTCGGTTCCCGGCTCCGGCCACCACGACACCGTGCCGCGCACTTTGGACGCCGGTGCCTTCGTGATTCGCAAGGCTGCGGTGCAGAAATACGGCGGCGGTGCGCTCTCGCGTCTGGCCAATGGTGTCGCCCGATTCGCCGTCGGCGGCCGCGTGCTGGCTTCTGGCAATGGCAGTTCAGCGGGCGGCAATTCGGATGGCAAGCCCAGCCCCCCGAAGAAGAACCGCGAAGCGGTCGAGGCGATGAAGATGATCGATCTCGGCCTGCAGGGCATGAACGAGTACACCAACTGGCTCCAGTGGAACTACGGTGCCTCGGTCAGCCTGGACATGCGCAGCAAGACGATGGAGAGCTACGGCAAACAGGCCCAGCAGGATCGGCGTGCGCTGGAGGATTTCATCAGCCGCAAGCAGCTCACCGGCAACGAGCGCCAGAACTTGGAGCGCATCAAGCAGACGTGGCGGCAGGCGATGGCTCAGCCGCTGCTCTGGGGCAAAGACCTGGAGCGCGAGCTGATCGACTACATGGAACAGAACCAGGGGGAGTTCTACCGGCGCGGTGGCATGGCCAAGTCCGACACCGTCCCGGCGATGCTCACGCCGGGCGAGTTCGTCGTGAACAAGGATGCCGTGTCCCGTTACGGCGCTGGCTTCTTCGAAGCGATCAACAACCTGTCCGCCCCGGCGCAGGCATTGGCCGGTCGCGCGCTTGCGGGCGTTCAGGGCTTCGCCACGGGTGGCTTGGTTCAGCCCAGCGGCTCGCGGTTGGCCCGGCCGGTGTTGGCGACCGATGCCGGGCCCAGCCGCACGGTACGCGTGGAACTGTCCTCGGGCGACCGCAAGGTCAACGCCTCCGTCGATGCGCGCGACGAGTCGCGCCTTCTGCAACTTCTTGATGCTGCTCGCACCCGAGCAGTCTGAGTCCATTCCGATGCAACTGAAGAACCTCTCCGATGAGGTGGCCTTGCCGCTGCCCGACGATTTGCTGTGGAGCGATGAGCACGCCTGGACGCCTGCCGTGGCGTCCGCGTCCTACCTCATCACCGGAGCCTTGCTGATCCAGTCTGCGACTCGGCAAGCAGGTCGCCCCATCACGCTGGTGGGTGCGCCCGATATGGCGTGGGTCACGCGCGCCACGGTCGAGCAGCTGCGTGCCTGGGCTGCGTTCCCGGTCAGCAACACCACGGGGCGGTTCGCGCTGACCTTCGCTGATGGTCGCTCGTTCACCGTGGCCTTTCGTCACGGCGACACCCCCATCGAATCCGAACCGGTGCTGGGCATCCCGGCTCGCGCCGACACCGACTTCTATCGCCTGACCCTGCGATTCCTGGAGATCTGAAATGCCGATCCAATCCGGCGACGTGAAACTGCTGAAGTCCGCCGTGATGGCGGACGTTCCCGAGGGTGGTGGCGCGCCCACGGGCAACACCATTGCCGATGGCGTCTCCAACGCCATCTTCCCCGACATCTCCGAGCTGGATCGGGCCGGTGGTCGGGTCAATCTGCGCAAGTCTTTCGTTTCGGTGCAGACCGATGACACCGACACCTACTTCGGGGCCAACGTGATCGTGGCCGAGCCGCCGCAAGATGCCCGGGTCAGCGTCACGCTGTTCAGCACAGAAAAAACCTTCGACACCCGCGAGCAGGCGCAAGTGCGCATCGAGGCCTACCTCAACAAGGGGCCGGAGTGGGCGGGCTACCTGTTCGAGAACCACATCGCGGGTCAGCGCGTGATCCAGATTTTCCAGCGCGTCACCGACACCATCCCCAATGTCGGGCAGACACTGGTCTTGATCGAAAACGAGGGCTTGGGCACGCAGAAGGAGCAGTACATCCGGGCCACCTCCGTTTCGGTGGTCGAGCGCACCTTTACGTACAACAGCGACCAGGACTACAAGGCCAACGTCGTCACCGTCGACATCAGCGATGCGCTGCGCTACGACTTCACCGGCTCGCCTGCGACACGGACGTTCACCCGCGCCACGAACAGCACCAAAGTGCGCGACACGGTCGTGGCCGACGCCGGAACCTACGTCGGGGTGGTACCGCTGACGCAGGCCGCCGCAGTCGGCGACTTCACGATCAAGGGCACCTCGATCTACACGCAGTTGGTGCCGAGCGCGCAGACCGAGACGCCGATCTCCTTCGTTCCTCCCTACGCGGCCGCCGGATTGCCGGTGCCAGGGGTGGTCGCGGTGAGCTACACGGCCAGTCACGCCTGGACGACCAGCATCAAATTCAACCTGCCGGGTGGCTGCCTGCCGGGGTCGCTGACCATCCAGACCGATGGCATCACGATCTTCGACGACGCGGGTCTGCTCAAGACCACCAGCGGCACGGTCGGCACCATCGACTACGCCAACGGCATCCTGACCCTCAACTCGGGCACGATGTCGAACGCGAAGGCGGTCACCTACACGCCCGCCGCCCAAATTCTGCGTGCGCCGCAAAGCTCGGAAATCCCGGTCACGCCGGAGTCGCGCAGCCAGTCCTACGTCGGCACGGTCAACCCGGTGCCGCAGCCCGGAACGCTGTCGATCAGCTACATGGCGCAGGGACGCTGGTACGTGCTGTCCGATGGCGGGAACGGTTCGCTCAAGGGACTGGACACCAGCTACGGCGCGGGTACCTTCAATCGGAACACCGGCGCGTTCGTCGTGACGTTGGGGGCCCTGCCCGACGTGGGCAGTTCGCTCGTCCTGACCTGGAACGTGCCGACGCAGGAGACGCAGCAGGCGTCGACAACCCTGAAGGCCACCCAGAGCCTCGCACTGAACCCGCCTGCAGGGACGGCGGTGCAACCCGGATCGCTCACCGTGTCCTGGGAGTACAGCGGCACCAAGACGGCAACGGCGGCCACCTCTGGCGTACTGTCCGGAGCGGCCACCGGCAGCTTGAGCGTCGCGCAGAACCGCGTCGACTTCGCGCCCAACGTGCTGCCCTCGGTCGGCACGCAGCTCACCGTTAGCTACGTGGCAGGCCCCAAGCAGGAAGACTCGTTCGCGCATCCGTCCCGCAACGGCTCGGGGCTGGTGCCGGTGACAGCATCCCTCGGAGCCATCGAGCCGGGCTCGCTCGAAGTCGAGTGGGATACCCTGACCGACACCTCCGTGCTCGGGGCCTACACCCTCGCGCAACTGCAGGAGATGGGCGTGCAGGCCGCGTGGCGCGATCCGACCCAGATCGCCCGCGACGACGGCAGCGGCAACGTCGTGCTCAACGGCGGCAATATCGGCACGGTCAATTACGCCACCGGCGAGGTGATGTTCAACCCTGACGTGACCGTCCGGATTCCGCGTCCGAACTACACGGCATCGGCTATCGCCGGCACCGGCCGTTGGCGGTTGAACTACAGCGGCATCACCTATGTGAGCGCCCCGTCGCTGTACCCCAACGACGAATCGGGCTACGTGAAGCTGCGCTACAACAGCGCAGGCTCGACCAGCAACCAGTCCGAGACCTTCCAGTTCCTCCCGGCTTTCAAGTTGGTGCCGGGGGTGAATGCCCAGGTGGTGACGGGCACGGTGCTGCTGACGATCAGTGGCGCACAGCCCTGGGGCGACAACGGCCAGGGCACGCTGCGCGAGTTCACCACCAGCGGCTGGGTCACGCGCGGCACGATCAACTACCTGTCCGGTGACGTGGCGCTGACGTCGTGGACGGCAGGCACGAACAACGCGATTGCGCGTGCCAGTTGCGTGACCACGGTGGGTGAGAACATCTCCAGCGAGTACGTGTTCCGTAGCGGCGCGGCTCCGCTGCGCCCGGGGTCTCTGTCGATCCAGTACGCCCGCGCAGTCGGTGGCACGCAAAACGTGACCGCCGGGATCGACGGCAAGATCGAGGCGACCGGCATCAGCGGCAGCGTCGACTACGAGACCGGTCTGGTGCGGGTGCGCTTCGGCACGATGGTGACGGCCGCCGGAAACGAGAGTCAGCCGTGGTACGCCGCCGACCGGGTGGGCGCGGACGGCAAGATTTTCCGGCCCGAACCGGTGGCCGCCTCCAGCGTGCGCTACAGCGCGGTGGCCTACAGCTACTTGCCGCTGGATGCCGATCTGCTCGGCATCGATCCGGTGCGGCTGCCCAGCGACGGGCGCGTGCCGATCTTTCGCCCGGGTGGCTTCGCCGTGGTGGGCCACACCGGCAAGATCACCACCTCGGTCGGCAACGGCCAGACCATCAACTGCGCCCGGGTGCGCCTGTCGCGCGTGCGCGTCGTAGGCCACGACGCAGCGGTGATCAACACCGGCTACACCACCGATCTGGAAGCGGGCACCGTCACGTTCACCAACGTCGCGAGCTACAGCCAACCGGTGACCATCGAACACCGCATCGAGGACATGGCCGTGGTGCGCGACGTGCAGATCAGCGGTGAGATCAGCTTCACCCGGGCATTGACACACGAATATCCCCTCGCCAGCCCTGGCGATCCGACATCCGGCAGTCACGTCTCCAGCGCCCTGGTCGCCGGTGACCTGTTCGCCCGCGTCAGTCTGGTGTTCGACCAGTCAACGTGGAGCGGCGCGTGGTCGGATGCCTTGTCGGGCAGTTCGGCGACCGCGACCTTCAACAACACGCAGTACCCGATCCGGGTGACCAATCGCGGCGCGCTGACCGAGCGCTGGATCGTTCGCCTCACCAACAGCACCTCGTTCGAGGTCATCGGCGAGAACGTCGGCGTGATTGCCACCGGCAACACCAGCGCCGATTGCGCGCCCAACAACCCGGCGACCGGCGTGCCGTACTTCGTTCTTCCGGCGCTCGGCTGGGGCAATGGCTGGGCGACCGGCAACGTGCTGCGCTTCAACACCATCGGCGCGCAGTTCCCGGTCTGGGTCGTGCGCACCGTCCAGCAAGGGCCGGAATCCGTGCCCGATGACAACTTCACGTTGCTGATTCGCGGCGATGTGGACACCCCTTGATCTCGTAGACAGGAACCATTGAGATGACTGACCTGACCGTCAAATACTTCAACAGCGGCATGGTGGGCGCGCCTCAGATCTCCAACAACTGGGGCGATCTGGTGACGATGCTCGACGCTTGCCTGGTCAACGGCTTCAGCCTGAAGGCCATCGACACGTTGACCTTTGCCAATGGCATTGCCACGGCCACCATCACGTCTGGGCACGCCTACCTTCGAGAGCAGGTCGTGCTGATCGCCGGGGCAGAGCAGCCCGAGTACAACGGATCGTTCCGCGTACTGACGACGACCACGACCACCTTCACCTACGCGGTGACGGGCACGCCGGTGTCGCCAGCAACGACGACCACCAACCTGAGCGCCAAGGTCGCGCCATTGGGTTGGGAGAAGCCGTTCGCGGGAACGAGCAAGGCCGCCTATCGCAGCAAGAACCCGCAGTCGCCGCAGAACATCCTGCTGATCGACAACAGCCTCAAGACCCCCGGCTACACCACGACCTGGGCCAAGTGGGCGAATGTCGGGATCGTGGAAGACCTGTCGGACATCGACACCATCGTTGGCGCGCAGGCTCCCTACGACCCGAACAACCCGACGCAGAACTGGAAGCAGGTCACAGCCAGCCAGTGGGGTTGGTACAAATGGTTCCACGCGCGCGGCCCTCAGTACGAAAGCAACGGCGACAGCGGCGGAGGTGGCCGCAACTGGGTGCTGATTGGTGACGACCGCCTGTTCTTCCTCTTCTGCACCAATGCAGCGGGCTACGGCTGGTATGGCCGCAACTGCTACTGCTTCGGCGACCTCATCAGCTTCAAACCCGGCGACAACTACGCCACGGTGCTGGCCGCCGACGACAACTACTCGGGCATGAGCAACTACTGGAGCTATCCCGGGCAGTTCAGCGGCTACGGTCTGGTGTCGTCCCTGGACTTCACGGGCAAGGTGCTGCTGCGCAATCACACCCAGCTTGGCAACCCGGTTCGCTTCGGGCTGACGTCCCTGAACACCAACAACGGTCAGCAGATCTGCGGTCGGGGCCCGACGCCATTTCCGAACGGCGCGGACTACAGCCTGTGGCTGTTGCCCACCTACGTTCGGCAGGAGGACGGCCATATGCGCGGCATCCTGCCCGGGATGCTGTGGATGTCCCAAGACCGCCCGTACAGCGATCAGACCATCGTGGACAACGTGGTCGGTCAGGCGGGCAAGCGCTTCCTGCTGGTCAGGACGCAGTACAGCTCGGAAACCGAAGGCGCGCAGATCGCGTTCGACATCACCGGCCCGTGGAGGTAAGCCATGAGCTACCCGCTGAGCGAAACCTTCGCCACGGCTCCGGCAACTGGCTACACCACGGTACTCGGGAGCATGGCCGCGAGCCACAACAGCGCCCAGCAGGCCATCGACATCTCGGCACCAACCAGTCAGTCCATCCTGCGCTTTAACGAGACGGCGCACGGCGACTTCTGGTTCGAGGCCGATGTCGAGTTCCTGACCGACCCGTCTGCCCGCAAGCACATCGGTCTGTGGATGACCACCGGCAACGGTTCCGAGGGCTACCGGTTCGCGCATCTGGACGGTGCCTGGGTCGTGACCCGCTGGAACAGCGGCTTCGGTGACGGCGCGGCGGTGACTGGCAGCGTCAACGAGGGAGCCAAGCCCGTCGCTGGTGTTGCCGACGTGGCTCTGACCTTCAACGTAGGCCAGCGGATGATCCTGCGCTGCGAGGTCATCGTCGGCGCGTTCGATGCCAACGGCGTGCCGTGGGCACGTCTGATCCAGTTCAAGGCCGGTGGCGTGCTGATGTTCCAGGTCGGTGATGCGAGCTACCGGGGCAAGCTGATTCCAGGCGTGTTCCTGTATGGGGCCACGGCACGCATCCACGCCATCGCCGGTGGCACGCCGTCCGGTCTGCCCGAGTTTCCCGCGACGGTGGGCGTGAACGCCGACGACGAGCTGGTGCGGTTGGCCGGGGGATCGACCTCGGTGCTCCCCGATCCCGCCGCCAACATCGGCGTCAACGCCCACATCGACCTGATGCGCCGCAACAGCCCTTCGTCCGATTTGTGGAACCGGGATGGCGGATACGACTGGCGCTTGCGCCCGATCCCGAGCGCGCGCAAGGACATCCATTTCAGCGGCCACGGCGTCATCGCCGGGACGGTCAAGGAAAAAGGCCAGCCCAACCAACCGCTGGTGCGGCGGGTGCAACTCATCAGCGAGAACGCCCGCGTCCTGGTTGCCGAGACCTGGTCTGACGCCAGCGGCAACTACCGATTCGAACTGCTGGACCCGGCCCAGAGATACACCGTGGTCAGCTACGACTACAAGCAGATGTACCGCGCCGTAATCGCGGACAACCTACGCCCGGAGCCCATGCCATGACCGTTGCGATCACCGTCGAACACAACGAGGCGCGGCTGGCGGGCACTCTTGCGTTCCTCGATGCGGGCAGCAACCCGGCGCGTCTGCGCATCTACGGTGGGACGCGGCCTGCCACTCCGGCCACGACGCCGACGAGCGCGATGCTGGTCGAGATCAGGTTGACCAAACCCGCTGGCACGATCTCGGGCGGACTCCTGACGCTGACGCAGCAGGAGGATGGGCTGATCACCAGCACCGGAATCGCCACCTGGGCACGGTTGGTGAATGGCAATGAGGTGACCGCCCTGGATCTGGACTGCAGCGGCACCGATGGCAGCGGCGACGTGAAGCTGGCCAGCACCAATCTCTATCTGGGTGGAGACGCCCGGATGGTGTCGGCGATCCTGGGGTAAACCGTGCCGAGCGCATCCACTGAACTGACGCTGGCGGCCACGTTGCCAGTGCCCGGGGTCAGCATTCAGATCGGGCCACCGCTGGTCAACCTGCTGTTCGACCAATCCGCAGCCACCGACGCCGACTTGGTGTTCGGGGCAGGCTTTGTCGCGCCGCGCGACGACGTGACGGTGCTGGCCAGCCTGCCGTTGCCGGTCGTCACCATCAAGTTCATTCCCCCGGCCCGGGCCGAGTTGCTGGCAGAGCTACCGGCGCTGACGGTGAGCACGTTGTTGCTGCGCCCGAGCGTGCCCTTGAGCGTGGTGGGCGCGAGCCTTCCGGGTGTTGTGTTCTCCGGCGAGGTCAGGTACTACTCGCGCACGCAGCGACCGACAGTGGGACAGACCGAGCATCTTTGGCAGGTGGCCAAGCAGGCCGAGGATGGTTCCACGCAGGGACAGCAGGACGCCGCCTCCACGCCCGCAGGCTGGAATGCGTTTTGGCGGCGCACTCTGAGTCTGCCGCAGGGCATCGCGCACAAGCTGCCGCCGGTGCTGGCGGCCGCGCCCGAACAACGGGATGCTCGCCACCAGGATGCCACGCGCCTGCAAGACTTGACGAGGTTCGCGCACCAGGATGCCACGCGGTTTGAGGTGGCCCGACAAGGCCTGTTCCAGAACGCAGGCCCGTTGCGGGATGCCACGCAGTTCCGTCATCAGGACGGCGACCGCAGCAAGCGTGCTGGACGCGTGGCCCCGTGGCAAACCGCCATCCTAGTCACCCGTGGCCAAGGGTCTGATTTCCAGAGTGCGCAGCCGGAATTGAGGGGATGGCGTGGCCGATATCAGGAGGCCGTGCCACCGCCACCGGGCATCAGCCGGTGGGTGGTGCCCGAGCCGCCTGTGCCACAGCCTTGCTACACGCCGAGCCCGCACCTGCTGTTCGCCGCGCTGACGGCGACCGACGGACATCTGCTGCTCCTTTGTGAAAACCACACCGACCCGCCGCCCCCCGATGGGGAGCCGGTGGTCGTTCCTGTCCGGAGGGTGTATTTCGTGATCAATGACGTGACCCTGCACCGCGTGCCCGATGGCACGCCGGTGCCGGTGTTCAACCTTTCGCTGTCGCTCGACGCCGCTTCGTGGGCGTGGGGCTTCGATGCGGTGCTGCCCGCCAAGGCCGAGTCCCTGGTCGCGCCCGGCACGGCCTCCGGCCCGGTCGAGCTCGTGGCCAGCGTCAACGGCACCACGTTCCGCGTGCTCGCCGAAAACATCAGCCGCGAGCGCATCTTCGGCGACGCCAGCATCCGCATCTCCGGTCGCGGACGCAACGCCGTACTGGCCGCGCCTTACGCCCCAGTGATGACCTTCTCGAACACCGAGGGGCGCACCGCGCGGCAACTGATGGACGACGTGCTCACGGTCAATGGCATTCCGCTGGGCTGGATGGTCGATTGGGGCCTCACGGACTGGAACATCCCGGCCGGGGTGTTCGCGCGGCAGGGAACGTGGATCGAAGCCTTGACTGCCATCGCCGGTGCCGCCGGGGGCTATCTGATTCCGCATCCCTCTGACCAGAGCATCCGCGTGCGTCATCGCTATCCGGTTGCCCCTTGGGAATGGAACACGTTGACGCCTGATTTCGTGCTGCCCGTCGATGCCGTCGCCCGCGAATCGCTGCGCTGGCTGGAGAAGCCCGCCTACAACCGCGTGTTCGTGTCCGGGCAGGACGTGGGCGTGCTCGGCCAGGTGACGCGGGCCGGTACCGCCGGAGACGTGCTGGCACCGATGGTCGTCGATGCCCTCATCACCGAGGCCGCCGCCGCACGTCAGCGTGGGATCGCCGTGCTGGCCGACACCGGGCATCAGATCGAGGTCAGCCTGCGCCTGCCGGTGCTCGCCGAGACCGGGATCATCGAGCCGGGGGCGTTCGTCGAGTACCAGGACGGCAGCGTGACCCGCCTGGGACTGGTGCGCTCGACGCAAATCGAGGCGGGAATGCCCGAGGTCTGGCAGACGCTGGGGGTGCAGGGCTATGCATAACCTCTACGAGCAGTTCCGCCAGCTGATCCCCGACCCGCCGCTGCAGGCGGGCACCGTGATCGACGTCGGCTCCGGCGTGGTCACCGTCGCATTGCCCGGTGGCGGCCGCATCAAGGCGCGTGGCAACGCGGCCGTCGGCCAGAAAGTCTTCGTCCGCGACGACGCCGTCGAAGGTATCGCACCCAGCCTTACCCTGGAGATCATCGAAATCTGAAGCACCGCTGATTCACCGATTCACCCCCTGAGACCCGCCTTGATGCTCACGCATCGGGCGGGTTTCGCATTTCTGGAGACCACCATGACCGAGCCCGAACAACAACCCACTCTCGTCGAGAACATGCTCCTGCTGCGCCGCGAGGACTTCGACGAACTGCTTGACCGCGCCGCCGAACGCGGAGCCGAACGCTGCCTTGCCAACCTCGGCCTCGAAAACGGCGGTGCCGCCCGCGACATCCGCGAACTGCGCGATCTCTTGGAAGCGTGGCGCGATGCCCGCCGTACCGCGTGGCAGACGACCATCAAGGTCATCACCACCGGCATCTTGGCGGCGCTGCTGGTTGGCGCGGCCATCAAGCTCAAGCTGATGGGAGGCACCCAATGATCGAGACCCTCCTGGGCGGCCTGCTGGGCGGTGCCTTTCGCCTCGCGCCCGAAATCCTCAAATGGCTGGACCGTAAGGGCGAACGCGGTCACGAGCTGGCGATGCAAGACAAGGCGCTGGAGTTCGAGAAGCTGCGCGGCGCGCAGCGGATGGCCGAGATCGGCGCGGGTGCCGATGCGGCCTGGAACGTCGGGGCCATCGAGACGCTGCGCGATGCTGTCCGTACTCAGGGCGAGAAGACCGGCGTGCGCTGGGCCGATGCGTTGTCCAGCAGCGTACGGCCCGTGATCACGTACTGGTTCATGGCTTTGTACTGCGCCGCCAAGACGGCGGCGTTTGCGGCTGCCGTGACCGCTGGTGCCAGCTGGGGCACGGCCATCCTGCACGCCTGGACGGAGGCCGATCAGGCGCTGTGGGCGGGGGTGCTCAACTTCTGGTTCCTCGGGCGCGTATTCGATCGGGTGCGATCGTGATCGAAGTGCCGAAGGCCGCCCTCGAACTCGCCAAGCGGTTCGAAGGTTTTCACCGGGTGCCGAAGTTCGATCCCGGTCGCGCCCATCCGTACATCTGCCCGGCGGGTTACTGGACGATTGGCTACGGCCATCTGTGCGATCCGAAGCATCTTCCGATCACCGAGGAGGAAGCCGAGGTCTATCTGGCGCGTGACTTGGTGACCGCGCTCAACGCGACGCTGCGTTACTGCCCCGTACTGGTCACTGAGCCCGAGAGTCGGCTTGCCGCTATCGTCGATTTCACCTTCAACCTCGGCGCTGGACGACTGCAGACGTCAACCCTGCGACGACGGATCAACCAACGCGACTGGCCTTCTGTTGTCGGTGAATTGAAGCGATGGGTCCAAGGTGGCGGCCGTGTGTTGCCTGGGTTGATGTACAGGCGTGAGGCGGAGATCCAACTGATATTTGCATAGAGCAATTCGCCGCCCCAGTGACTTTTCTGCATCGGATGATTAATTTTCCCTTGACTCTTGAGTTATCTCCAAGGTTTACGCTGATATCAACGAGTCGGGGCCGCTGCGAAACGCTTTCGTTAGCGCAACGTCCCGGCGACGGAAACGGAGGTGTTTTTATGGAGACCTTGTCCTGGAAGATCGAAGGGATGCACTGCGCAGGTTGCGCGCAGACCATCGAAGCCCGGCTTGCGCGCGAACCGGGTGTACTCCGCGCCGAGGTTGCGTTCCCGACGCGCAGCGCGCGCATCCTGCTCGACCCCGCCACCGCCTCGCCGGGAGCGCTTGCGAGCCTGATCGAGCGCGCCGGTTATCGGGTCATCGTGGAGCAAAAAACATGACCGACGCCAACTTTCCATTCCTGTCCCAAGGTCCCGGAAAGACCGAATCGCCACTGACTGTGGAGGCCACGATGAGCCACGCCATCACCACTGAAGACTTGAAGCTATGGAGCGACGAACCCGCGTCGCGTCCCGATCGCGCACGCATACGCGCCCGCATCGGAGGGCTGCACTGCTCGCTCTGCACGGGAACCATCGAACGCGCCCTCGGCCGTCATCCGGGCGTCGACAAGGTCGCGGTGAGCCTAACCCATGAGCAGGCGCTCGTCGAATACGACCCGAAGGTGGCGCGCCCGGAAGCGCTTCTGAACACCCTCCGTGACATTGGTTATACCGTC
>MKUQ01000057.1 GCA_001898645.1 Burkholderiales bacterium 70-64 | reverse complement strand
CCTAACCTTTCGCTGCACCCGAAGTGCTACAGCAGGCTTCGCCTGCTTCCGCCCTCGGGTGAGCTCAAACGTTAGAACGCTATGACGCCTTTGTTCACAGCATTGATTGTAGTCCCCGGCGCGGTGCTCTTTCTGGCCCTCGCGTTCGTAGCCGCTCGTTTCTTTCAGCCAACGCCCGTTGCCATTCGCATGGCACTCGTGTTCGTTGCGGGCACAGCCATCGGTGGCGGCGTAACAGTAGTCGGCCTCTCGTTCTTCGTGCCCGCTACGTTGGTGACGTCTTGGCAGGTCATTGCCTACTTGGCATCTCTTGCTGTTGGCGCCCTTCTCGGTGGTGCATTGTTGCTTGTGTTCTGCATCAAACATCGCGCTCTAACCCTGTGCTCAAGCGGACCGCCGCAAGCGGCGTCCGCTTAGCTCCACGTTAGGGGTAGTCAGTGTTGCTGCGGTTGCTCAAATATTTGGCCATTACGATCGGTATCCTCTTAGCGGCTATTGCTGGCTTGATCGGTTTCACGTATGCATTTCCTCCTACGTATGAAGCCTCTATCGAGCTCTCAGGTACGAAGTCCCGCATTACCATTGAGTTGGAACCGATGCATCTGTACTTGGCCGAGTATCAGCGCACGCTTGTATTGCGTTCGCCTGGAAAGACCGATATTCGAGTGAAGATATTTCCAGATACTGGTGGCTATTCCAGAGCACAACTGTATCGTTTAGCCGATGGTCGCTTTCTGTTACACGGTTACTTTGACGCTTACGTCATTGATCCGCAAAAACATGCTATCTCCGAGGATGGTAAGAACATCCCAAACGGAAGCTATCTCGGAGCATTCGACGACCGTGGGCGAGAGTGGCGCTTCAATGAAGCTGTTCTGAGTCCAGAGCAACCGCTAAAGGTCGAAATCAATTGATAGCAACTACCCCTAACCCTGCATTCGAGGCGACCTGCGCGAAAAGCCGCGCAGGCGCCTCAACTCTACGTTAGGCACTAGGGGCTTCGCTTGCGATCCATCACTTCATCGTTGCTAAGCGTCCTGTCAGTATGCGCTTTCGCACAGAACAATTGACCTGCCCGGAATTTTCGGCGCCCGGATAAGTTGAGAGAATGGCCTTCGCCTCGAGGCGAGGAGCCCATGAGAAAGAGTAGATTCACCGAAGAGCAGATGGTCGCGATCCTGCGGGAGGCGGACCGTTCGACGGTGGCCGAGGTGGCCCGCAAGCACAAGGTCAGCGAGCAGACCCTGTACGGCTGGCGCAAGCGCTTCGGCGAGATGGACCCGGCCGACGTGAGGCGGCTGCGGGAGCTGGAAGCCGAGAACGCCAAGCTCAAGCGGATGCTGGCCGAGCGTGAGATGGCCATCGACACGCTCAAGGAGATCAACCGAAAAAAGTGGTGAGCTCGCAGGGCCGCATCGAGCAGGTGCGCTTGGCGATGTCGCGGGGCCACTCGCAACGCCGCTCCTGCGAGCTGATCGGGATACGAAGATCGGTGCTGACCTACGAGCGCCGGATGCCGCACAAGGACGCCCCCGTCTTGGTTGCCATGAAGCGCTTGGCCGAACAGTACCCGCGCTACGGGTACCGCCGCATCCGCATCTTCCTGCGCCGGGAAGGCCACGAGATGAGCTGGGAGAAGGCGCATCGCCTGTGGCGCCTGGCGGGGCTGCAGTTGCCCAAGAAGCGCGCTCGCAAACGCGTGGCGGCCTCACGGCCACGGCCCCAGGCTCCCACGGGGCCCAACAGCGTCTGGGCCTACGACTTCGTCTACGACGCCTGCGCCAACGGCCAACAGATCAAGTGCCTGACGGTGATCGACGAGTTCACCCGCGAGTGCCTGGCGATCGACGTGGCGGGCGGGATTCGCTCCAAGCGAGTGATCGAGGTGCTCAGTCAGCTTGTGTCGGTGCGCGGTGCGCCGCGCTACCTGCGATCGGACAACGGGCCGGAGTTCGTCAGCAACCGGATCCTCGAATGGATCGAGGCATCGAACATCGGCTCGGCGCTGATCGATCCGGGCAAGCCCTGGCAGAACGGCACCGACGAGAGCTTCAACGGGCGCTTCGGAGACGAATGCTTGAACCTCGAGTGGTTCCGCAGCCGGTGCGAGGCGCGCGTCGTCATCGAGACCTGGCGGCGGCACTACAATCAGGTCAGGCCGCATTCCAGTCTCGGTTATCGCACGCCGACCGAGTTTGTCCACAATCTCGATTCCTTCAACCAGAGGGCCGTTCTCTAGAAACTTCTGGTCCGAAGTTCCCCGGGCAGGTCACACCTAGTTGTGGAAAGTGCCGAGAGTGGTGCAGCACTTGTATTGCTCATACCTGTCATTGGTTCCGCGAACAATTGGGCTCGCTTTGCCATCGCTGATCGTCAGTAGTGAACGACGCAGCTAACCTTTCGCTCAACCGGACCTGCGCGAAAAGCCGTGCAGGCCGGTTAGCTCCACGTTAGCCGCATAAGAGACCATATGGATGCGCCTAAGACTCTTGGGTCACTGGAAGCACGCCAGCAGCGCTTGGTGGCAATAGAAGATCATCACGTCACACCGCTCTCGGCTTTCGTTAGAAGCCTGCGAACAGAGATGGGTAGCGGGTATGAGATCCCGTACTTCGATCCTCTTGACGGCGGCGTCAAGGCCGATTGACTCTACCTTCTCGAAGCTCCTGGGCCAAAAGCCGTTGCGTCAGGCTTTTTCTCGAGAAACAATCCGGATGAGACGGCCAAGAACTTCTTTCTCCTGAACGGAGAGGCAGGAATCGACCGGCGCAGGACGATCATTTGGAACATTGTTCCGTGGTACATCGGGTCGGGAACCAGGATTCGGCCAGCGAATGCGCGAGATCTCGGCATGGCCGGACCGGCGCTTGTACGACTTGCAGCGTTGTTACCCGCGCTGCACTCAATTGTCTTGGTTGGAAAGAAGGCAGCCACGGCCGAGTCGGTCGTCAGGGCCTTGGCTCCTGGTGCTCTGGTCTATTCGGTTCCGCACCCGAGCCCGATGTTCGTGAATCGTTTGCCTGGTAATCGGGCTCTTCTTCTTGATAGACTGAAGTTGGTCGCCTGCAATTTGCCGCGGAGGTCGGATGCCGACTGATCCTTCGCCCAAGCGGATAGACGCCGGCTAGTCGGCGTCTGCCGCTGAGCTCCAGCGTCGGGCTTCTCACCATTGATATGAGAGTCTCACTTGCCGCCACTGCACTGTGTCTTGTGCTCGTCCAGTTGGGGTGCGCAACGAGTTCGGGAAACCCGCCGTACCCAACGGAGTGGGCTTCGATAAAGTCCATGCCCACACCGGAAGGCTGTCCCGATCTCCAGGGCACATACAGCAACCAGGGAACTGCATCGTTTCCGCCCGAGGCAGGTGAACCACCATCGTTGGCGGACATCTTCATGGCGATGGCGCGCTCGAAAACCGCCACTGGCCCTGCGACCTGGAGGCGGTCGTGGCCGACTATTCCGAGCGAATCAGCCAAGGTGTCCATCCGACAGACACCTGATTCGATGACCATCACGTTCATTGACTCCGCCGACCGCGGCACTCCGCTAAGCTTTAGGCGCTATCGCTTCACGCTGTCCGAAGATCGTGTTGACGACCTCTTCAGTTGTCGTACGATTTACGACGCACCGACTCTGAGGTTCTTCAATGAACCTGTCAGCCACACCCGTGCATCAATTCTGGCGATCGGCGGCGGTGGAACCAATATCAATCTGCTCAAGTCCGTCGATGGCTCATTGGTTGTCAACTGGCGCAGCGACGATGCCACGGTCTCTCGGTTCGTCCTGGGCTCGGACTACCATGTAGAAGATCTCTGGTATCGATACTCACGTCTCGCTGCCGAGAGGCCTGTCAAAGAATAGCGATGCCCCACCACGCGATCGACCGGACCTTCGTCAGCGAGCTTCGCCCGTCGGCTTCGGCCGTTCATCGCGATCGTTGGGCCCCTATAGGAGGGCACGGTGATCAACCTTCACGCAAACGATCTTCGCACCTTTGTCCCGTCCAAAGACTTTGCGTTGTCCAAGGATTTCTACTCGGCACTAGGTTGCGAGCTGGAATGGTCAGACGCCAATCTGGCGCTGTTCAATCTCGCAGGATCAAGGTTCTACCTGCAACGTTACTATGTGAAGGAGTGGGCTGAGAACAGCATGCTTCACATCTCCGTGCAGGATGCGGCCAATTGCTTTGCTGACATCACAGAGCTCGTAGAGTCTGGTCGCTTTCCTTCTGTCCGCGTAGCCCCGCCAAAGCAGGAGCCCTATGGCGCATTGATCACTTACGTCTGGGATCCATCAGGCGTCCTGCTGCATCTGGCCCAATGGGACGAGGTCTAACAATTCATACAAGCCGACGCCGCTTCGCGGCGCGGCTTAATTCAAGCGTTAGGGATCATCTGATTAACGCAGCGCCCGTCCGCGCGGCACACTGAGGCGAGACGAAGCGGTCGAGAG
>MKUQ01000056.1:310-65527 GCA_001898645.1 Burkholderiales bacterium 70-64 | reverse complement strand
CGGTCGAGTTCGAACGGCGCCACACTAACCGGCTCGAATGTGTCTAGAGAAGCCGGGGCGATTCAGTGGGCGGTAGAGGCCGCGTCCAACCCTGTCCAGCAGACCAGCGGCGGTGAGGCGCGTCAGGACAACCCGTGGCGCACCGATGGCGTCCAGATCGACGGCGCGCAGCAGCCCTTGCTGGCGTGCCAGATCGAGGACGCGCTGGGTGTGAGTGTCGGCGGGCATGATCGGCAGATGTTCCGTTTATTCTTTCAATATAGCATTTAGGAGATAAAACGGAACATCAGGTCGCCGCCGACCCGACTGCTTCGAAATTGTGTCGCCAGCGCCGACACAATCTCCACCGGTCAGTCGGCGAGTGGCGAATCTCCAGCCGGTGGTTGGAGAATTGCCTGCTTTCGACCCGTGCAACCGGTGGTTGCACAGGTCGACCGGCTTCTATGCCCGCTGCGTTTCAGGCTAAGACCGCCGCCGTTCTTTGGGTCACCCGATGCGGAGATTGGCGACGTCATTCACCGCAATATACGCGGTGAATGGCTTGCGCCTGCGGCGAATTGGGTGTTTAATCTCCGCATGAACTACGGAGAAAAACGCTACATCTGGCAGGCCGACGACTGGCCGAACTGGCGCTACGACCTGTCCGCGCTGACGTGGCCCTTGACCGAGGTCAGCCGTGCCCAAGGCCTGCTGCTGGGCCGTCTGGCCGACGTGGGGTTGGCGCTGCGCGATCAGGCCAGCCTCGCCGCACTGACCGAGGACGTGGTCAAGACCAGCGAAATCGAAGGTGAAGTGCTCAGCGTCGAATCGGTGCGTTCGTCCATCGCCCGTCGCCTGGGCGTGGACATCGGCGCGGTCGCGCCGGTGGATCGGCACGTCGAAGGCGTGGTCGAGATGGTGCTCGATGCCACTTCCCATGCCGCTGTCCCGTTGACCGCCGAACGGCTGTTTGGTTGGCACGCGGCTTTGTTCCCGACCGGCTACTCCGGCATGAACAGAATCGCCATCGGCCAGTGGCGTGATGATGCCGACGGGCCGATGCAGGTGGTGTCCGGCCCGGTGGGGCGACGCAAGGTTCACTTCCAGGCCCCGCCCGCCGAGGCGCTGCCCGCCGAGACGGCGAAGTTCCTCGCATGGGCGAACGAAGAATCCGGCGAGCCTGCGCTCGTGAAAGCAGGCCTCGCACATTTGTGGTTCGTGACGCTGCACCCGTTCGACGACGGCAACGGGCGCATCGCCCGCGCCGTGGGTGATCTGTTTCTCGCCCGCGCCGATGGCAGTCCGCAACGCTTCTACAGCCTGTCGGCGCAAATCCAGCGCGAGCGCAAGGACTATTACGACGTGCTGGAGCGCACGCAGAAAGGCACACTCGATGTGACGGGCTGGTTGTCGTGGTTCCTCGGCACCCTCGGGCGCGCCGTCACGAGCGCGCAAGGCACGCTGGACGGCGTGCTGGTCAAGGCGCGCTTCTGGCAACGCTGGGCAGGCACGCCGCTGAACGAACGGCAGGTGAAACTGCTGAACCGCCTGCTCGACGGCTTCGAGGGCAAGCTCACCAGCAGCAAGTGGGCGACCATCGCCAAGTGTTCGCCGGACACCGCGCTGCGCGACATCACGCAACTGCTGGAACTTGGCGTGCTGAAGAAGTCACCCGGCGGCGGGCGCAGCACCGGCTACGAGCTGGCAGGCCAGTAGGCCGGTGGCGCGGATGCGGCGGTCAGACGGGCAGCGATGCCAAGGCCTGCTGCAACGATCTGCGCTGCTCGCCCGGATCAATTTTTGCGTGGATACCCTGATCCTCCGCGTCTTGCGACCAGCGTTTGGCCCATGCTATGACTTCTTCGTAGTCGAAGCGGATGAGTTTCTCAACCCGACGATGCGGGATGCCCAACGCCTCACGCACCTGTTTTTGCGTGAAGACGTACAGAGGCAACGCCGTCACATAAGAAATCTCGCGTGCATCCATCAGCTTCGATCCATCCGGAAAGACGACGTCGGTCGCTCTTGCCCAAGTTGCCGAGTGGAGAGCTCGGGACTCGAAATCGAAGACTTCGTCGATGGGATACACGACACGCTTGGACATCTTCATGTATCTGGGGCCACGTCCTTCGCTGCGCCAGCGTTGAAGGGTCTTGGGACTGAGGTTCCAGCGCGCGGCCAGCTCGGTTTCGTTCATCATCATCTTCTGCATGGTTGACTCCGTCAGTGGTTGAAGGCAACGCATTCAGGCGTGACGTCGGCCATGAAGCCAAGGCCTCGGCGGGCCTTACATGCAGTTTCAGCGCAATGCGAACATCAGCGGTTCACGCATATGTCCCCGATCCAGCCTGCTGATGCCCACTTCTATGGGGACGTATCGGCATGCGTGGAGATACCCGGTTCCATTTGCTGTTAAAATACACCACCATCATCCGGAAGCCGGCCTTGCGCCGGCTTTCTTCATTTCCGGGCCCCGGCGCCGCGCAACTGCGCGATTCAATGCGCGTAGGCCATCCCGAGCCGCCGCAGCAGGCCGGCGCCGTCGCCGGACCATGCACTGCCGTGCATGCAGGCGAGCAGGCGGGGCTCCAGCTGCGCCAGCTTCTCGATCAGCACCGGCGCCTCGCGGGTGTGCGAGAAGTAATCCATGCGGTGCCGGAACGCCTCGCTCGGGCCGAGGATGTCGTCGCTCGCCAGCGGCCGTTCGCCCGCGCCCGGCTGGGTGAAGAGATCGCCGCAGAACAGCGTCGCGGTGGTGGTGTCGAAGAGGTAGCCGCATTCCCAGCCATGCGGCAGGTGGGGCGTCGATTGCCAGACCAGCCGGTGGTGGCCGAGTTCGAGCGCCTGCCCGTCGGCCATGCCGATCGGCTCGACGTCGACGAGATCGCTCACCGAGACGAGCGCGGCCACTTCGCTGCATACCGGCCGGGCTTGCGGCGCGGCCGCAAGGAAGTCGGGCAGGCTGCCGCATTCGTCGGCCTCGACGTGTGAGAAGGCGAGGTAGCGCAGCTTCGAGAGCGGCAGCACCTTCTCGATCTGGGCGCGCACCATCGGGAACATCTTCCTCGGGCCGGTGTGGAAGAGCAGCGGCTGCTCGTCGACGATGAGGTACTGGTTGAACGAGAACCCTCCGGGAACGAGGTCGGGGCCCACGGGGATGCTGATGCGATGGATGCCCGGGCCGATTTCGTGGATGGATGCGCTCGCGGTGGTCATCGCTTGCTCCTCGGTGGTGGGATTGGCGGGGCCACTCATGGCCGGCCCGCCTCGCGGAAGGTGAAGTTGATGCGCTGCCCGCCCAGCAGGGGATGATGCGCCTCTTTCACGGGCAGCACGCCGTGGTAGCGCAGGCGATCCGGCCCGCCCCAGACCAACACGTCGCCGTGATGCAGGGGAATGCGCGCCGCCCTGTCCGCGCGGGCGTGCCCACCGAACAGGAAGACGGCGGGAATGCCGAGCGAGACCGATACGATCGGCGCGGCGAAGTCGTGCTCGTCGCGGTCCTGGTGCAGCGACAGGCGCGTGCCCGGCAGGTAGCGGTTGACGAGGCAGGCATCGGGCCGGAAGTCCTCGAAGCCGGCTTCGGCGGCGGCTGCGCGCGCCAGGCGCAGGAAGGGCGCCGGCATCGCCGGCCAGGGCTGTCCGGTCTGCGGGTCGCGGCGGGTGTAGCGATAGCCATGCGCGTCGCTGGTCCAGCCGAGCGCGCCGCAGTTGGTGAGCGCCACCGACATGCGCAGGCCGCCGGGCGTCGTCATGTGCCGGAACGGCGCCGCGCGCCCGATCGCCTCGAGCGCGGGCAGCAGCTCGGGCACGTACGACAGCGCCAGCCCGCGCAGTACGATGGCGCGCTCGCCGATGCGTTCGCGCGTGGCAACCGGTGCTTCCTCGGCGTCGAAGAGATCGAGGTTCGATGCGTTCATCGCTCCCCTTCGATGGCGGGATTCGACGATTCGTATAGTCTAAGAGGGTAGCGCAGGACGAGCATACGACCATGAGCTTCGCCGCAGCACGACGCGAAGGCGCGACGCCGGCGCGCGACGCTCTGCGCGCGCTGTGGATCGGCGCCGGGGAGCCGGCCGAGGCGCTCGTCATGGCGCACCTGGAAGGCGACGAGCCGGCCCTGCCGTCGTCCTTCGCCGTGGGCACGGCGGCGCAGGTCGGCATCGCGGCCGCGGCGCTGGCGGCGGCGCAGCTGTGGCAGCTGCGCGGCGGGCAGCGCCAGCGAGTGGCGGTCGCCATGCGCGATGCCGCGCTCGAGTGCCGCAGCGAGCGCTACCTGCGCGTGGACGGTCGCCCGATGGCCGAGTTCCGCGACCGCATCGCCGGTGTATACCGTTGCGGCGACGGCCGGTGGATCCGGCTGCACACCAATTTCCCGCACCACCGCGATGGCATCCTCGCCCTGCTCGAATGCACCGGTGAGCGCGCCGACGTCGAGCGTGCGCTGCAGCGCTGGTCGGCGCTCGACTTCGAGGAGCGCGCGGCCGGGGCCGGCCTGCCCACCGCCGTCTCGCGCAGCTTCGCCGAGTGGGAGGCGCACGAGCAGGCCGCGGCGGTCGCCCCCTTGCCGCTGGTGGGCATCGAGCGCATCGGCGACGCGCCGCCGCGATCCTTGCCGCCCGGTCGCGGGCCGCTCGATGCGGTGCGCGTGCTCGACCTCACGCGCGTCATCGCCGGCCCGGTGTGCACGCGCGTGCTGGCCGGCCACGGTGCCGACGTGCTGCTGGTCACTGCCGCGCATCTGCCGGCGATCGAGCCGCTGGTGATCGACACCGGCCGCGGCAAGCTGTCGTGCCGCATCGACCTGCGCGAGCCTGCGGGGCGCGATCGCCTGCGTGCGCTGCTGCGCGAGGCCGATGTGTTGGTCGCGGCCTACCGCCCGGGCGCCCTCGATGCGCTCGGCTTCGGCGCGGCCGACCTGGTGCGGCTGCGCCCAGGGCTGGTCTGCGTGTCGCTCTCGGCCTGGGGCCAGGCGGGGCCCTGGGCCGGACGGCGCGGCTACGATTCGCTGGTGCAGATGGCGACCGGACTCGACGATGCCGAGGCCGCGGCGGCCGGCGCCGACCAACCGAAACCGCTTCCCGCGCAGATCCTCGACCACGCCAGCGGGCAGTTGATGGCATTCGGGGCGATGGCGGCGCTGCGGCGCCGTGCGATCGAGGGCGGCAGCTGGCACGTGCGCGTGTCGCTCGCGCGCACCGCGCACTGGCTCGCGGCGCTCGGGCGCGCGGCCGGCGGTCTCGCGGCGCCTGACCCCGGCTTCAACGACGTGCGCGACCGCCTCGAGGAGACGGCATCGGGGTTCGGCCGGCTCACCGTGGTGCGTCCGGCGGCGCGTCTGTCGGAGACGCCGCTGCAGTGGCGTCGGCCGTCGGTGCCGCTCGGCACCCACGCGCCGGCCTGGCCGGCGGGCACGTAGCCGGGCGTGCCGGCTGCCGCCACCGGGAACACCTCCGGCGTCACCGCCCGATCTCGCCGCCGGGTACGCCGGGGGGTATGATGGCGCACTTCCAGGAGAACGCGGCGATGAAGGGTGATCCGAAGGTGATTTCCGACCTCAACGAGTACCTGTCGTTCGAATTGACCGGACACAGGCAGTACCTGCTTCATGCCGGAATGTGCCGGCACTGGGGGTTCGAGCGGCTCGCGAGGATCCAGGACGCATACAGCGCCGAGGAGACCCAGCACGCCGCGCGGATCATCGCCCGCATCCTCATGCTCGACGGCGTCGCGGCGCCGAGGGACTTCCGGCCGATCGTCGGCGCGCCGACGGTTCCGGAGCAGCTGGCGCTCGACAGCGAGCTGGTCGGCGGGGCGATCGTGCATCTGCGTACGGCGATCACCGCCTGCGAGCAGAGCCGCGACTTCGTGAGCCGCGATCTGCTGCGCGAGATGCTCGACGACGAGGAGCGCCATCTCTATTGGCTCGAGACCGAGACCGCGCTCATCGACAAGGTCGGGCTGGAGAACTATCTGCAGACGCAGACCACCACCTGATATGGTTTTGCGTTCGTTCGCATGACTGCGTTGGGGCGCCTTGCCGTGCTGCGGCGTCGTCTGCGGCGCCCCGCCCCGCCCGGAGCCTCAACGCCGGCGCCAGCGGTGGTACAGCCACGAGCAGGCGCCGGCCGCCACGATGGCGGCGAACAGCCATGACTCCGCGTGGCGCAATTCGCCCAGGACACGTTGCGCGGCCGCGCCCAGGAACCAGCCGGCCGTGCCGATCGCGCCCGCCCACAGCGCCGCGCCGAACAGGTTGAACAGGGTGAAGCGAGCCGCCGGGATCTCGGCCGCGCCGAGCACGAGCGGGCCGGCGATGCGCAGGCCGTAGGCGAAGCGCAGGCCGACGATCAGCCAGCTGTCGTATCGCTGCAGCAGGGCGTGGACCTTGGGCGCATGCGCGGCGACCTTCGGGAAGCGCCTGAACAGCTCCGCGCCGTGGCGGCGCCCCAGCCAGAAGAAGCACTGGTCTCCCGCGCTGGCTGCGAGCGCGGCGACGAGCATCACGGTCGACAGCGACAGATACCCCTGATGCGCGGCGAATCCGGCCAGCACGAGGATGGTCTCGCCCTCGAGAAAGCAGCCGAGCGCGAGCAGCCAGTAGCCGTGCTGGGAGATCAGGCTCGAGAAATCCATAGGGTTCTTCCGTGCACCGGCATCGCCGATCGCCCTATTGTCCGATACTCTTCGCTTTTCTCCGGACCTCCTGATGAGCGAACCGACGCCCGCGCAGATGTCCCCAGGATCGGCGCTGGTCGTCGCCGCGGCGCTCGCCCTGGGCGCGGCAGTGTCGCTCGGCCTGGGCCGCTTCTCGTATGCGCTGCTGCTGGCGCCGATGCGCGACGATCTCGGCTGGAGCTACCTGACCGCCGGCGCGATGAACACCGCCAATGCCGCCGGCTACCTGGTCGGGGCGCTGCTCGCGCCGCGCTGGCTGGGCCGCTTCGATGCGCGTGCCCTGCTGCTCGCCGGCAGCGGCGCGACGGCGCTGCTGCTGGCCGCGCACGGCGCGGTGCTCGGCGATGCGCCGCTGTATGCGCTGCGCCTGTCCACCGGCGTGGCGAGCGCGGCCACTTTCGTCTCCGGCGGCCTGCTCGCGGCCCGGCTCGGCGTAAGCCATCCGCGATCGGCGGGCCTGCTGCTGGGCGTGTACTACGGAGGAACCGGGCTGGGCATCATCCTCTCGACGCTGATGGTGCCGCCGCTGACCGCGCTGGCGATCGACCACGCCTGGCAGTGGGCGTGGGTGGCGCTGGGCGCGATGGCGGCCGTGTGCACCGCGCTGACGGCGCGTGCCACACGTGCGCTGCACGCTCCGCCGGTGGCCGCCGGCAGGCATGTGCCGTTCCGGTGGCGGCCGTTCACCTTCGGGCTGGCCGGCTATCTCATGTTCGGGCTCGGCTACATCGGCTACATGACGTTCGTCATCACTCTGCTGCGCGAACAGCGGCTGGGCAGCATGGAGGTCGCCGCCTTCTTCGTGCTGTTGGGCGCGGGCGTGGTCGCCTCGTCGTGGATCTGGGCGCGCCTGCTGCAGCGTTGTCGCGGCGGCGAGGCGCTGGCGCTGCTCAACGGGCTGCTCGCGCTGGCCACGGTGCTGCCGGTGCTCAGCGTGCATCCGCTGGCGGTGTACGCTTCGGGTCTGCTGTTCGGAACGGTCTTCCTTTCTCTGGTGGCCTCGACCACCGCGCTGGTACGGCACAACCAGCCGCCCGCGGCGTGGCCGGGCGGCATTGCGGCGTTCACGATCGTGTTCGCGGTCGGGCAGATCGTGGGGCCGAGCGGGGTCGGCTGGATCGCCGACGGGCCGGGCGGGCTGCCGCGCGGCCTGGCCGTGTCGGCGCTGGTGCTGCTGGCGGGTGCAGTGCTGGCATGGTTCCAGCGGCCGCTCGGCGACGCGTCGCGCTGACGGCCCCGCTGGAAGGCGGGTTTGCCCGGATTGTGCGAGGATGCGCGGTAGTGCAACGCAGGATGATGCAGGAGATGGCCAGTTTCTTCACACGGAACCGCGATGATTCCCGATACGCCTGAGCCGGTCGTGCGGCTGCGCGCTTCGTGTCGCCTGCCGACGTCGTGGGCGCAGTTCCGGCTGCACGGCTTCGAGGAGGGCGAAGGCGGGCTCGAGCACCTGGCGCTCACCCTGGGCGATCTTTCCGGGGAGGCGCCGGTGCTCGTGCGCATCCATTCCGAGTGCCTCACCGGCGACGCGCTGTTCAGCCTGCGCTGCGACTGCGGTGCGCAGTTGCAGGCCGCCCTCGAGGCCATCGCCGCCGAAGGGCGCGGCGTGCTGCTGTACCTGCGCCAGGAGGGACGCGGCATCGGCCTGCTCAACAAGATCCGCGCCTATCAGCTGCAGGACGAAGGCGCCGACACGGTGGACGCCAACCATCGCCTCGGCCTGCCGGCCGATTCGCGCGACTACGGCATGGCCGCCGCGATGCTGCAGCAGCTGGGGGTGCGCTCGCTGCGCCTGATGACGAACAATCCGCGCAAGATCGACGCGCTGGCCGAGCGCGGCATCGAGGTCGCGGAGCGGGTGCCGCTGCGCATCACACCGAATCCGCACAATGCGGGCTACCTGCGCACCAAGGCGCTGCGGCTCGGTCATCTCCTGGCCGCGCTCGATTCCGATCCCGACCAGCCGCCTCCCGGGGCCGTGGCCTCGACCTCTCGCGGCTGAACCCGGCGCCCGGGAGGGCGCGCACCGTGCCGATGCCCCATTCCCGGCCTTCGCACATCGGCCAACCATGCTACGATTGAGAATAGGTCGCATCTACATTCTCATTTCCCTAGTCTTCATCGACTGCATGGGCCGACATGCCATCCTCGTTCCCGTCGTTTCCCGAATCGCAAGCCCCGGCGCAGCGCCGGCGTGAATCTGCCATCGCCGGCCTCGAGCTGGCCGGCGTCCTGGCGCTGCTGACCGCGAGTGCGGTCGCTACGGCCCAGACGCCTCCCGTGGCCCAGATGCCCCCCGCCGCGGCCCAGACATCTCCTGCCGCGGAGGAGGCGCAGGTGCTCCCCGCGATCAAGGCCACCGGCCGCCAGGAGGCGATGGACGAGGCGCCGCCCGCGTATCCGGGCGGACAGGTCGGCTTGGGCGCGCGCCTCGGCGTGCTCGGCAACACACCGGTGCTCGATGCGCCGTTCAACGTCACCGGCTATACGGCCCAGACAATCGAGAACGAGCAGGCGCGTTCCATGGCCGATGTGCTGGCCGTCGATCCGTCGGTGCGGATGGCGACCGCGCGCTCGAACATCAACGAGGACTTCACGATCCGCGGCTTCCCGGTCTCGAGCCAGGACTTTGCGCTCAACGGCATGTACGGCCTGACCCCGTACTGGCGCACGCCGGTGGAGATGGCCGAGCAGATCGAGGTGCTCAAGGGGCCGGCGGCGATGCTCAACGGCATGCCGCCCAGCGGCAACATCGGCGGCATGATCAACATCGTGCCCAAGCGCGCCGGTTCCGAGCCGCTGACGCGCGTGACCGGCAGCTACCTGTCGGACTCGATCTTCGGCGCGCACCTGGACGTCGGGCGTCGGTTCGGGCCGGGCAACGCATTCGGCATGCGGCTGAACGTCGCGGGACGGGAAGGCGATACGACGATCGACCACCAGTCGGTGCGCGAGACGCTGGGCTCGCTGGGGTTCGACTTCCACCAGCCGCGGGTGCGCGTGTCGGCGGACCTGATCTGGGCGCAGCAGCACGTCGACGGGCTGGTTCGCCAGCTGCAGGTCGCGCCGACGCTGACCGCCGTGCCGCGGGTGCCCGCGAACTCGACCAGCTATCCGGGCCTGGGCTGGACGCAGGCGCAGGACGGCACCGCCGTCGTGAGGGGCGAGTACGACCTCGCCGAGGCGATCACGGCGTACATCGGCTACGGCCAGCGCAGGAACAACTGGGACGCGGTGGCCGCCAACCCGGTGATCCAGAACGTCGCCGGCGACTATACGTTCGCCGGCGGCTGGCAGCGCCAGCACGTCACCTCGAAGTCGTTCGAAGCAGGGCTGCGCGGCACGTTCAAGACCGGGGCGGTCGGCCACAAGGCGACGCTGGGCTACACCAAGGTCGACCAGGAGCAGATGCTGGGCTTCTACACCGGCTTTCCGGCCGGCCAGTCCAACCTGTACACCGGCCAGCTCTTTCCGACGCCCGCGATCGACGGCATCACGAACCCGCTGTATCCGTACCTGAGCGTGAAGCTGGCCAGCGTCGCGCTGTCCGATACGCTGTCGCTGCTGCAGGAGCGCCTGCTGCTCACCCTGGGCGTGCGCCGCCAGGGGATCGAGGCGCAGAACTACAACTTCGCGACCGGCGCACCGTCGGGGCCGTTCTATGACCGCAGCGCGACGACGCCGGCGGTCGGCATCGTCTACAAGCTGCGTCCGAACGTGTCGCTCTATGCGAACTACATCGAGGGCCTGTCGCGCGGCGATACCGCGCCGGTGAGCGGGACGATCGCGAATCCCGGCGAGATGCTGGCGCCCTACAAGACCAAGCAGAAGGAAATCGGCACGAAGGTCGAATGGGGCCGGCTGATGACGACGGTGAGCCTGTTCGAGCTGACCAGGCCGAGCGCCTCGGTCTCGAACAACGTCTTCGCCGTCAACGGCGAGCAGCGCAACCGCGGCATCGAAGCCAGCGTGTTCGGCGAGGCGGTACGCGGCGTCCGCCTGCTCGGCGGCGTCACCCTCATGCAGGGCGAGATCACCGAATCGCCGAATGCCGCCCTTCGCGACAAGGACGCCATCGGCGTGCCGCGGCTGCAAGCCAACATCGGCGCCGAGTGGGACACCGGCTTCGTGCCCGGCTTGACGCTCACCGGCCGATGGCTGCACACCGGCACCACCTGGATGGACGCGGCCAACACGCTGAAAGTGCCGTCGTGGAACCGATTCGACGTCGGCGCGCGGTATGCGGCACGGCTCGGCGGCAAGCCGGTGCTGTTCCGCCTGAGCGTGGAGAACCTGCTCGACAAGGACTACTACGGTGTCTCGACCTTCGGCTACCTGTTCCTGGGTACGCCGCGCACGCTGATGCTGTCGGCCACCGTCGATCTGTGAACGTGAAGCCGGTCGACGACCGCGGCTGGGGGAGGTGACGCGATGAACGTTCGCGCATGGTCCTGGGTGCACAAGTGGAGCAGCCTGATCTGCACGGTCTTCATGCTGCTGCTGTGCCTGACCGGGCTGCCGCTGATCTTCCACGAGGAGATCGAGCATCTGAGCGGCGCCGTCGAGGCTCCGGCCATGCCCGCCGACACGCCGGCGGCGAGCCTGGACAGCGTCGCCGAGGCCGCGCGCGCGCGGCGCCCGAACGACGTCATCCGCTTCATGTTCTGGGACCGGGAGGAGCATCCGAACCTGACCTTCGTCTCGATGGCGAGCTCGGTCGATGCGCCGCCGGACGAGAACAATGCGGTGGTCGTCGATTCACGGACCGCCAAGGTGCTCGACGAGCCGAAGACGAACGAAGGCTTCATGTACGTCATGCTGAAGCTGCACGTCGACATGTTCGCCGGGCTGCCGGGCACGCTGTTCCTCGGCTTCATGGGCCTGCTGATGGTGGTGGCGATCGTCTCGGGCGTGGTCCTGTACTACCCGTTCACACGCCGGCTCGAGTTCGGCGCGCTGCGCAGGCGGCGCAGCGCACGCGTCAAGTGGCTCGACCTGCACAACCTGCTCGGCATCGTCACCGTCGTCTGGCTGCTGGTGGTCGGCATCACCGGGTCCATCAACACGCTCGACCGGATCATCCTGGGGATCTGGCAGCAGGACCAGATGGCCGAGATGACGGCGCCGTACAAGGGACTGCCGCCGGTGACCGATCCCGGCCTGGTCGATGCCTCGTTCCGCGCCGCCCAGGCGACGGCCCCCGACATGGAGGTCAGGATCGTCGCGTTTCCGGGCACGATGTTCTCGAGCCCGCATCACTACACCTTCTTCCTCAAGGGCAATACTCCCGTGACGTCGCGGCTGCTCAAGCCGGCGCTGGTCGACGCCAAGACCGGGCAGCTCACCGCGTCGCGCGACATGCCGTGGTACGTCAAGACGCTGTTCCTGTCGCAGCCGCTGCACTTCGGCGACTACGGCGCACTGCCGCTGAAGATCATCTGGGCCGTGCTCGACCTGATCGCGATCGTCGTGCTCGGCAGCGGGCTCTACCTGTGGCTGCGCAAGCCGAAGGCGGTCGCGCTCGAGGAGGGCGACGAGGTGCCGGAGGTCATTGCAGGTGGGCAGCCCGCACCCGCCGCCATCGCGCAGCGATCCGGATCGTGAGGACCCCGGGCATGAAACACAGCGATCCGTGGAGCATGCGTACCGAGCACGTGCAGTCGCCGCGGGAAGTGTTCCGCATTCCCGTGCTGCTCGGCGTAGCGACCGCCGTCGGGCTGCTGTCCGCGCTGTTCGGCGACGACGGCTGGGACGTGCTGTCGTGGCTGGCCCTGCTCGTGCCGATCGCGGTCGTCGGCTGGGCATGGCGGCGGGCCGGGCGCGCCGCCGCCGCGACCCGGAACGCATGAAGGAATCGTAGCGGGCGCGCTCCGCGGCCGCGCGCCGGATCCTTCCTTCGTACCGGATCAGGCGGCGCGCTGCGCCTCGGCGGCCTGCCAGCCCGCGTGCACGCCGGCGAGCGATTGCCAGGCCGCGTGGTATTCACGCGCCAGGCGTTCGACCAGCTCGGCGGCGCCCGGGATGTCGTGCACCGCTCCGATGCCCTGGCCGCAGCCCCAGATGGTCTTCCACGCCTTGGGCTTATCGCGTTCGGAGCCGAAGTTCATCTTCGAGGGGTCGCTGGTGGGCAGATTGTCGGGGTCCAGGCCCGCGGCGCGGATCGACGGCTTCAGGTAGTTGCCCAGCACGCCGGTGAAGAGGTTGGTGTACACGATGTCCTCGGCCGAGCAGTCGACGATCGCCTGCTTGTAGGCAGCTTCGGCGCGCGCTTCCCTGGTCGCGATGAACGCCGACCCGATGTAGGCGAGATCGGCGCCGATGGCCTGCGCGGCGAGCACCGAGCGGCCGGTGGCGATCGCTCCCGAGAGCAGCAGCGGGCCGTCGAACCAGGCGCGGATCTCCTGCACCAGGGCGAACGGCGAATGGCCGCCGGCGTGGCCGCCCGCGCCCGCGGCCACTGCGATGAGGCCGTCGGCGCCCTTGTCGATGGCCTTGCGCGCGAAGGTGTCGTTGATGACGTCGTGCAGCACGATGCCGCCGTAGGAGTGGATCGCGTCGTTGACGTCGGTGCGAGCCCCGAGCGAGGTGATCACGACCGGCACCCGGTACTTCACGCACAGCGCCAGGTCGTGCTCGAGGCGGTCGTTGGAGCGGTGCACGATCTGGTTGACCGCGAACGGCGCAGCGGGCCGTTCCGGATGCAGGCGATCGTGCTCGGCCAGATCGGCGCGGATGCGCTGCAGCCACTCCTCGAGCTGCTCGGCCGGACGCGCATTGAGGGCCGGGAAAGCGCCGACGATGCCGGCCTTGCACTGCGCGATCACCAGGTCGGGGTTCGAGATGATGAACAGCGGCGCTCCGACGACCGGCAGGCGCAGGGCGTTCTTCAGGATCGGGGGCAGGCTCATGGCGCGGGCTCTCCGGATGCGGATCGGGCATGTTGCCACAGGCGGTGCGCGTGGCGGCCGGCGGGCTGCGGTGTGCGCGTGCTTCGGTTTGCGCGGGCAAAGGCGCGGGCCGCCCGGGGCCGGCGCACCGGTGCTTGCCCCCCGCTGCGCGGGGGGTTCCCTGCGATGCTCCAGCACCGGCTGGCGCGGCGCAACTCGCTGCGCTCGCTACGCGAGCTGCGCTCGGACAGGGCGCCGCGAGTCAGAAGTACGAAGCGCGCTGCGCGCGCCGCCGGTGCTGCTGCGCTTCTCGGCTGCGCACAGGCGCGCCGGCCCCGGGCGGCCCGCGCCTTTGCCGGCAGCGTAACGGTGTTTGCAGGCAACGGCCCCGGTGCCTGTGTCGTGCCGATGCGTGCGAACGCCATGCTTCACGCGAGCGTCAGCTCCCTCGTTGTTGCAAACACCGCACTCGTCTGCGCTGCGAGCACCGATTCCTCCTGCGGCTCGAACACCACCCACGGTGCCTGAGCGGCCGCCCGCCGACTGCCGCGACCGCACCAACTCGAGCGCCAAGCGGCGAACGAAGGAGCCTGGAAGAAGGAAGAGGCATTCAGTCGCCCAGGAGGCGACGTGCACGCTCGAGGTCGGTCGTTGTCTCGGCGGCCGGCCGGGCGCGGCGCTGCGCGCGCCACCAGACCAGCACGCCGATCGCCAGCAGGGCGAACGGGCCCAGCCACAGCAGCCAGGTGCTCTCTTGCATCGGCGGCCGGTAGAGGACGAAGTTGCCGTAGCGATCGACCAGGTAGCTCTTGATCTCGTCGTCGCTGCGGCCGGCGACGATCATCTTCTCCACCTGCAGGCGCAGGTCGGCCGCCAGCTCGGCGTTGGAGTCGGCCAGCGTCTGGTTCTGGCAGACCAGGCAGCGCAGTTGCCCGGCGAGGTGCTGGTAGCGGGCGCGCTGGGCCGGATCGGCCAGGATGCCGATGTCGGTGGGACCGCTCACCATCGAGGTGACCGGGACACCTGCCGGGCCGGCTGCGTCGGTGGAGGAGGTCGCCGCGGGGGCTGTCGCCGAGGGAGCGGTCGGGCTCGTTGCGGGCGCCGCCGTCGATGCCGATTCCGCCGCTGATGTCGATGCCGTCGCCGATGCAGGTGACGATGTCGATGCAGGTGGCGCCGTCGATGCCGCCGTTGCCGTTGCCGCCGCAGCGCCGGCCGGAGCGGCCAGCGCCAGCAGGAGCGCCGCGGCCGCCGCCCGCCACGCGGTCGCGAATCCGCCCGGCGCCATGCCCACCGCGCCCCTCACGAGCCCTGCAGCTGCCGCACCATGGGCAGCAGCGTGGTCTGCAGCAGCTCGCGCGTGACCGGGCCGACGTGCTTGAAGCGGATCACCCCGTCCTTGTCGACGAGGAAGGTCTCGGGGGCGCCGTAGACGCCGTAGTCGATGCCGACCTGGCCCGGGACGTCGCTGACCACCACCGCGTACGGATTGCCCAGCCGCGCGAGCCAGGCGATCGAGTTCTCGGGCATGTCCTTCCAGGCCAGGCCGACGATGGGCACGGTGCCGCTCCTGGCGAGATCGTTGAACAGCGGATGCTCCACCTGGCAGGCGGCGCACCACGAGCCCCAGACGTTGAGCAGCCACACCTGTCCGCGCAGCGCCTGCGGCGACCAGGTGCGCTGCAGGTCGTGCGTGAGCGGCAGCGAGAACGCCGGCGCGGGCTTGCCGATGAGGGGCGAGGGGATCTCGCGCGGATCGCGCTCGAGCCCCTTCATCAGGAACCATGCGAGCACGGCGAAGATGGCCAGCGGGACGAGGAAGCGTGCCGCCCTCATCGCCGCGGCTCCGTGCCGTGCGTGGAGATGCCGCTCATGCCGCCTGCCCGCCCGGCAGGGCCTGCGCGCGCTGCTCGATGGCGCGGCGCCGGTAGCGCCGGTCGACTGCCGCCACGAAGCCGCCGATGGCCATCAGCACGCAGCCGAGCCAGATCCAGTCGACGAAGGGCTTGACGTGCGCGCGCACCACCCAGGCGGTGGCGCTGAGCGCCTCGCCCATCGACAGGTAGACGTCGCGCAGCAGGCTGCGGTCGATGGCGGCCTCGGTCATCGGCTGGCCGGTGGCGCGGTAGATGCGCTTCTCGGGCGAAAGGATGGCGATCGGCGCAGCCGCAGCGTCGCCGCCGGCGCGGCGGACCTCGAAACGGCCGCGCGTGGCATCGTAGTTGGGGCCGGTGACCGGTTCGAGCCCGACGAAGCGGATGTCGTAGCCGCCGAGCTCGATGCGCTGGCCGACTTCCATGCGCAGCTCGCGGTCGCTCGAATAGCCGGTGACCAGCGTGACGCCGGCGACGAACACCGCCACGCCGAGGTGCGCGAAGTGCATGCCCCAGGCGCTGGCCGGATGCAGGCCGATGCGGGCGAGCGACAGCCGTCCGTCGGCGCCGCGCAGCATGTCGCGCACGGCCACCGCGACGCAGGCGGCGATCCACAGCGCGAAGAACAGGCCGAGGCTGGTCATCGGCCGGAAGCCGCCCACGGTGAGCGGCAGCAGCAGCGCGGCGATGACCGCCACCGCGAGCGCCCAGCGCAGGCGCGCGTACAGGTCGGGCAGCTCGGCGCGCTTCCAGCGCGCCAGCGGACCGACCCCCATGAGGAACAGCGCCGGCGCCATCAGCGGATAGAACACCGCGTCGAAGTAGGGCGGCCCGACCGAGATCTTGCCCATCTGCAGCGTATCGAGCACCAGCGGATACAGCGTGCCCAGCAGCACTGCCGACATCGCCACCAGCAGCAGCACGTTGTTGGCCAGCAGCAGCGATTCGCGCGACACCAGCGCGAACCCCGGGCCGTTGCCGATGGCCGGCGCGCGCCAGGCGAACAGCAGCAGCGAGCCGCCGATGACGATGGCGAGGAAGGCGAGGATGAACACGCCGCGCGCCGGGTCGGTGGCGAAGGCATGCACCGAGGTGAGCACGCCCGAGCGCACGAGGAAGGTGCCGAGCAGGCTCAGGCTGAAGCCGAGGATGGCCAGCAGCACCGTCCAGCTGCGGAAGGTGCCGCGCTTCTCGGCCACCGACAGCGAATGTACCAGCGCGGTGGCGATCAGCCACGGCATGAACGAGGCGTTCTCCACCGGATCCCAGAACCACCAGCCGCCCCAGCCCAGCTCGTAGTAGGCCCAGAACGAGCCGAGCGCGATGCCCAGGGTGAGGAAGCACCAGGCCACCGTCGTCCATGGGCGCGCCCAGCGCGCCCAGGCGGCGTCGAAGCGTCCGCCGATCAGGCCGGCCACCGAGAACGCGAAGGCCACCGACAGGCCGACGTAGCCCATGTAGAGCAGCGGCGGGTGGAACACCATGCCGGGATCCTGCAGCAGCGGATTGAGATCGCGGCCGTCGGCGGCGGGCGGCAGCAGCCGCTCGAAGGGGTTGGAGGTGAACAGCAGGAACAGCAGGAAGCCGACCCCGACCAGGCCCATGATGGAGAGGATGCGCGCGCGCAGCACCGTAGGCAGCGAGCCCGAGTACATCGCCACGGCGCCGGTCCAGAACGACAGGATCAGCACCCACAGCAGCATCGATCCCTCATGCGAGCCCCAGGTGGCTGCCACCCGGTAGTGCAGCGGCAGCTGGAGGTTGGAGTGCGTGGCCACCAGCGCGACGCTGAAGTCGTTGCCGACGAACAGCGCGGCGAGCGAGGCGAAGGCGAGCATGGCCAGCACCATCAGCACCACCGCGGCCGGGCGCGCCACCGCCATCAGGCGCGCGCCGGCGGGCCCGCGCATGGTGCTGCCCAGCATCGGCAGCACGCCCAGCGCGAGCGACACCGCCAGCGCCAGCGCCAGCGCGAACTGACCCAATTCGGCGATCATGGACGGACTCCTATCGTGCCGGCGCCTGCTGGAACTGCGAGGGCGCGCCCATCGGGTGGCCGGCGCGCTTGAGGGCTTCGGCCGCCTCGGGCGGCATGTAGTTCTCGTCGTGCTTGGCCAGCACCTCGCGCGCCTTGAACGTGCCGTCGGCCTCGAGCGTGCCCTGGGCAACCACGCCGCGGCCTTCCTTGAACAGGTCGGGCAGGATGCCGGTGTAGGCCACCTCGATGGTCTTGGCGTTGTCGGTGACGCGGAAGACCACGGTGGTGCCGTCGCCGACGCGCTTCAGGCTGTCGGGCTCGACCAGCCCGCCGATGCGGAAGGCCTTGCCCCTGGGCGCCTCGCCGTCGACGATCTGCGTCGGGGTGAAGAAGAACACCATGTTGCTGCGGAACGCGTTGAGCACCAGCGTCGCGGCCACCGCCAGCGCGCCGAGCCCGACCAGGATCCAGAGCATGCGCTTGTGACGCGATTTCATTTCACTGCCTCTTCGAACGCGGCCGGAGCCGCGGCCTGCGCGCCGGGCTCGCGCGCCGCGCGCAGCTCGGCTACCCGCTGCCAGCTCGTGTGCCGCCGCCGGCGCAGCGACGCCAGCTCGACGGCGAGCGCGATCGCGAGCACGCCATACGCGCTCCAGACATAGAAGCCGTAGCCTCCCATGGCCAGCCACTCGCTCATCGCGGCGCGCCTCCTGCAGCGGCGGCGGCCGTGCCCTCGGCCGCGGCGGCCTCGCCGACCCAGCCGGCGAGCGCCTCGCGCTCGAGCATGATGCTGCGCACGCGGTGCAGGGTCACCGCGATGGTGTACGCCCAAGCCGCCAGGCTCATCAGCAGCATGCCCACGAGCATGGTCTGGGCCATCTTGGGCGCTGCCGTCATCGAGATCGACGAACCCTGGTGCAGGGTGTTCCACCAGCGCACCGAGAAGTAGATGATCGGCACGTTGACCACGCCGACCAGCGCCAGCAGCGCCGCGGCGCGATCGGCGCGGCGCGGGTCGTCGATCGAGGCGCGCAGCGCGATGAAGCCGAGGTAGAGGAAGAGCAGGACCAGCGTGGAGGTGAGCCGCGCATCCCACACCCAGTAGGTGCCCCAGGTCGGGCGGCCCCAGAAGGCGCCGGTCCACAGCGACACGAAGGCGAACATGGCGCCGGTGGGCGCCAGCGCCTGGGCCATCATCGCCGACAGGCGGGCGTTGAAGGCGAGCGAGACGGCGCACCAGAAGGCCATGACGACATAGGTGAACATGGCCATCCAGGCGGTCGGCACGTGGATGAAGATGATGCGGTAGGACTCGCCCTGCTGCCAGTCGGTGGGCGCCACGAAGAACCCGATGTACAGGCCGGCCGCAGCCAGCACCACGGCGGCCGCGGCGAACCATGGGATCATCTTTCCGGCCAGCGGGTAGAACGTGGCCGGCGAGGCGTAGCGGTACCACCCGCTGCCGGTGCGGATCGCGGTCGTAGTCATTCGTGTGCGATTCTAACCGCCAGCGCGGCGGCGGCCGGGCCGAATACCCAGGCCAGGATCAGGCCGGCGCCCAGCAGCGACAGGTGCGCGTCGGCGCCCAGGCCGGAGGCGAACGATTCCACCGCGCCGGCGCCGAAGATCAGCACCGGCACCGCCAGCGGCAGCACCAGCAGCGCCAGCAGCGAAGCGCCGCCGCGCGCGCCCAGCGTGAGCGCGGCGGCGATCGCGCCCAGCCATGACAGGATGGGCGTGCCGAGGGCCAGCGAGGCCGCCAGCACGGCGATGGCATCGGCGGCCAGGCCGAACTGCAGGCCGGCGAGCGGCGCCAGCAGCACCAGCGGCACGCCGGTGGCGAGCCAGTGGGCCAGCACCTTGCCGGCCACCAGGGCCGGCAGGGGCGCCGGGGCCAGCACCATTTGCTCGAGCGTGCCGTCGGCGTGGTCGGCGGCGAACAGGCGCGACAAGCCGAGCAGGCTGGCCAGCAGCGCCGCGACCCAGGCGATGCCCGGAGCGATCGATCGCAGCAGCTCGGGGTCGGGGCTGACCGCCAGCGGGAACAGGCTGGTCACGAGCAGGAAGAACACGACGATGACCGCCAGCTCGGTGCGCGAGCGCATCGCCAGCTTCAGGTCGCGCCGGCACGCCCACCACAGCCCGCCCAGGGCGTCGTCGGCCGGGGCGTTCATGAAGCGGCTCGTGTGCCCGCGCGGCCCAGCTCGACGACGGCGGGCGGGCGCATGCAGGGCAGCCCCTGGTGCGTGGCCACCAGCGCCGTGCCGTCGCGCGCCAGGTGCGCATCGATGAGGGCTGCCAGGACATCCAGGCCGGCGCGATCGAGCGCGGTCGCGGGCTCGTCGAGCAGCCACAGGCGCCGCCTCGATAGCGACAGCCGCGCCAGCGAGAGCCGGCGGCGCTGCCCGGCCGACAGCCGCCCGAAAGGCAGGCCGGCCTGGCGCTCGAGGCCGACGCCGGCGAGCGCCGCATCGAGCTCGCGGGCGGCGGGTGCCAGGCCGTCGAGCGCGGCCTGCAGCGCCAGGTTCTCGCGAGCGGTGAGGCCGTCCTTCCAGCCGGCGGCGTGCCCCTGGTAGAGGCAGTCGGCATGCCACTCGGCGGAGCCGGCGCGCCGCGGCGTGCCGCGCCAGCGGACTTCGCCGGCAAGCGGGCGTGCCAGCCCGGCGATCGCGCGCAGCAGGGTGGTCTTGCCGCTTCCGTTGGGGCCCACCAGCGTCGCCCATTCACCCGCGGCCACGCGCAGGTCCAACGATTCGAACAGGGTGCGATCGCCTGCGGCGCAGGCGAGGGCGTGCGCTTCGAGTCCCTCGAACGCGGCCGGCTGCGTCAAGGGACCACGCGATCGATCACGATCGTCACCCCGCGCTGGCCGGGCTTGACCGATTCCTGCCGTCCGTAGAGGTCGCCGGGCTGGCGTATCGCCTCGCCGCTGCGGCTCAGGCGCGCCTCGAGGACCAGCGTGCCGGCCGAAGACGGCAGGTGCGAGGGGTCCATGGCGTCGGCATCGCCGAGCTCGAAGCGCAGCGGCAGCCGGGCGCCGGGATGGCGCAGCACCGCCACCGGGATCGGGGGGCCGCCTTCCTGGCGGGCGATCACGAACAGCGTGCCGCCGGCACGCGCCTGCTCGGCCAGCTTGGGGTCGATCTCGATGACGCCGCTGACCGTGCTCGCTGCAGCGGCGGCCGCATTCCCCGCGGGAGCCGCCGGCGCCTCCGGCGCTCCTGTCATCGCCGGCGCGGCCGGCACCGCTGGCGTTCCTGCCACCGCTGGTGCTCCCGGCGTCGCCGGCGCTCCCGGTGCCCCGGGCACCGAAGGGGTGCCCTTGGCCTGCGCGATCTCGGCGTCGATGCGCTCGACCACATGTGCGATCTGCGCAGCCTCCTCGGAGCCCGGCTGCAGGCTCTGCTGGAACTGCACCAGATAGCCGCGCGCGCGCTCGAGGTTGCCGAGCCGATATTGCGCCGCCCCCATGAGCGCGATGGCCTTGGGTTCGGAGGGGTTGGCGGCGAGCGCCTGCTCGAGCAGCTCGACCGGGCGGCCCGAGAAATCGCCGCCCGCCAGCAGCAGCGCGGATTCCGCGAAGTCGGTGAGCAGGCGCGCATCCGGCGGCAGCCGGCGCGTGGCCTCCTCGAAGGCGCGTACGGCCTCGGCGTGGCGCCCCTGCAGCTTGCGAGCCTCGGCGAGCATCGCCCAGGCTTCGCCGTCGTCGGGGTGCTGGCGGGTGCGCGTCTCGATGGCCGCGATCATCGCCTCGATGCGTGCGGCATCGGGTGCTCCGTTCGCCGCGACGCCCGTCAGCCCGGCGGTGGCGAGCTCGGGCGTGCCGACGTGACGGTAGACGCCGATCGCCACCAGCGGCACGGCCACGACCAGCAGCAGCGCGACGCCCCAGGAGGCCGGCCGCGCTGCGTGCGCAGCGGTGCCCGAGACGCCGGCGGGCCCCGCCGCAGCGGATTCGCCCGCGGCGCCGGGCGGTGTGCCGGCGCCGCTGCTGCCGGGCGCTTCGCTCGCGGCGTCGGGAAGATCGACGGCCACCTGGCGCAGCAGGTCGGCCTGGGCCTGCGCGGCATCGGCGTCGCTCAGCCGGCCGGCGGCATGCTCGCGTTCGATCTCGTGCTTGCGGTCGCGAAACACGGCCAGCCGGCGCAGCTCTTCTTCACGTGCATCGGGCTGGGCGGCGTGCCGGCGGGTCAGCAGCGGCCAGACGATAGCCGCCGTCGCCGCGAGCGTGGCGACCGCAATGGTGGTCCAGAACAACATCGATGGGAGCCGGCCGACGGCGGGCGCCGGCGGAAAGTCGGATCAGCGCGGATTGTCGCACAGGGTTCGGCTCCTACAGCGGCAATTCCCCCCGCTCCAGGCGCCGGGCAAGGGCCTCCAGGAAGAGCATGCAGGCCTGCAGCTGGGCGATCTCGACGTACTCGTCGGGCTGGTGGGCGACGCGGATCTCGCCGGGCCCGCACACGATGGCCGGCATGCCGATCTCCTGCAGGATGCCGGCCTCGGTGGCGAAGCTCACCCGGCCCGCCGAGAGGTGTCCGCACAGCGGCATGATCGCCTGCGCCAGGTGCAGGTTGCCGCGCTCGTCGAGCGCCGGCGAATCGAAGACTTCCTCGAACGTGATCGAGGTGCCGGCCTCGATCGCATGCATCGCCGGCAGCAGCACCGTGTCGCAGTACCCGCGGATCTCCTGCAGCACGTCGCGCGCATGCGTGCCGGGCAGGGTGCGGATCTCGAGCGTGAACTCGCAATCCCTGGCGATGATGTTGTGGGCGGTGCCGCCCTCGATGCGTCCGACGTGCACGCTGGTGTGGGGGAACTCGAAGCCGTCGTGGCGGGCGGCGGCCTGGAGGCGCTTCTGCAGCGCGTTCACGAAGACGATGATCTCCGCGGCCGTCTCGATCGCCGAGACGCCCTGGTCGCGCAGCGACGAGTGCACCGAATGGCCGCGTACCTTCACCCGGTAGCCGGCGATGCCCTTGTTGGCGGTCACCACCCTCATGGAGGTCGGCTCGCCGATGATGCACGCGGCCGGGCGCACCGGTGCGCCGGCCAGGTGCGCGGCGAGCCGGCGCATGCCGCGCATGTCGGTCTCCTCGTTGTAGGAGAGCGCGATGTGCAGCGGCGTGGCCAGGCCGGCCTGCGCGAAGCGCGGCGCGGCCTCGAGCACGCAGGCGATGAAGCCCTTCATGTCGGCGCTGCCGCGCCCGTACAGGCGCCCGCCGCGCTCGGCGAGCGCGAAGGGGTCCGAGCTCCATGCCTGCCCGGTGACCGGCACCACGTCGGAATGGCCCGAGAGCATCAGCCCGGGCCGGTCGTCGGGGCCGATGGTGGCGAACAGGTTGGCCTTGCCCGGCTCGTCGCCGTGCTGCACCAGCACGCGGGCACCACAGTCCCGCAGGCGTTCGGCCGCCCAGTCGATCAGCGCGGCATTCGGATGCGCGCTGACCGTGTCGAAGGCCACCAGCCGGCGCAGGGTATCGATGACGGCAGCGATGTCCATGCGGAAATCATCGCACAGGGCGCGCGCCGCGCCGCGCTCATTCTTCCTCGCGCGGACGCCAGGCGGCGCGCAGCTTGTGCTGGACGTTGGGGGGCGCCTCCTCGTAGCCGAGCAGCTCCAGCGAATAGCTGCCCTGGCCGCCGGTGATCGCCTTCAGCCGCCCTTGGAAATCGGACAGCTCGGCCAGCGGCGCGCGCGCGTTGAGCATGGCCATGCCGGCGCGCGCGTTGCCGGTGCCCGAGACCTGGCCGCGGCGCGCCGAGAGCTCGCCCGAGACCGCGCCGATCGCCTCCTGGGGGATGAGGATCTCCAGCATGACGATGGGCTCGAGCACCACCGGATGTGCCCTGGTGGTGGCGTCGAGGAAGGCCTTGCGGCCGGCGGTGATGAACGCGATCTCCTTGCCGTCGACCGGATGGGTCTTGCCGTCGTAGACGGTGACCTGCACGTCCTGTACCGGGAAGCCCGCGACCGCGCCGCCGGCGAGCGCCTGGCGCACGCCCTTCTCCACCGCCGGGATGAACGGGCCCGGGATCGCGCCGCCCTTGACCTCGTCGATGAAGCGGAATCCCTCGCCGCGCGCCAGCGGCGCGACGCGCAGGAACACCTCGCCGAACTGGCCGGCCCCGCCGCTCTGCTTCTTGTGGCGATGATGGCCCTCGGCCGCGCCGACGATGGTCTCGCGATAGGGGATGGTGGGCGGATGCGCGTCGATCTCGAGCCGGTACTGCGAGCGGATGCGCTCGAGCACGCGCCCGACGTGCACTTCGCCCAGTCCGCGGATCACCGCTTCGTGAGTGACCGGGTCGTGCTCGACCGCGAGGCTGGGGTCCTCCGAGACCAGCCGCTGCAGCACCTCGGCGAGCTTCTGCTCCTCGCCGCGCCGCTTCACGTGCACGGCCAGCCCGTAGACCGCGTGCGGCATCGGCAGCGGCCGCAGGTGGATGGTCGCGTCCTCGGCGGCGTCGTGCAGCACCGCGTCGAACGCCAGCTCGTCGATCTTGGTGAGCGCGCAGATCTCGCCCGGGCCGGCGGCGGACAGCGTCCGGGTCTCGCGTCCCTGCAGCAGCATCGGCGTGCCGGCGCGCACCGCCTTGCGGCCTTCGCCGACATAGAGCAGGGTGTCGGGCGTGATCGTGCCCTGGTGCACGCGCACCACGCCCACGCGGCCCACGTACGGATCGATCTCGATCTTGAACACGTGCGCCAGCACGTGGTCGCCGGGATTGCGCGTGGCGGCGAAAGACTCCGCGCGCTCGCGCTCGCCGGCCGGCCAGCGCTCGAAGAGCGGGGGATTGCCTTCGGCCGGATTCGGCGCCAGGCGCACGATGAAGTCGGCCAGCGCGGCCACGCCCGCACCGGTGCGGGCCGATGTGAACAGGACCGGCACGATGTGCCCCTCGCGCAGCGCGCGCTCGAAGGCGTCGTGCAGCGCGGCCGCCTCGATCGGCTCGCCGGCCAGGTAGCGCTCGGTGAGCGCATCGTCGACCTCGACCACCTGCTCGATCAGCGCCTGGTGGGCCGACTCGACGCTGCCGAGGTCGGTGGGCGAGTCCGAGGACGAGGGCGCGAAGAAGCAGTCGACGACCGCGCGTCCGCCCTGCGCCGGCAGGTTCACCGGCAGGCATTCCTGGCCGAACGCCGCGCGCAGCTCCTCCAGGCGCGCCGGCAGGTCGACGTCTTCGGCGTCGATGCGGTTGACCACGATGAAGCGGCACAGGCCGCGCGTCTGCGCCCACAGCGCCATGCGCGTCGCCGACAGCTCGATGCCGTGCTGCGCGTTGATCACGATCGCCACCGATTCGACTGCATCGAGGGCGGCCAGCGCCCGCCCGGCGAAATCGGGATAGCCCGGCGTATCGAGCAGGTGCACGCGCGCGCCGTCGCGCTCGAAGTGGGCGCAGGCGACCTTCATCGAATGGCCGTGCTCCTTCTCGAGCGGATCGTAGTCGCATACCGTGGTGCCGCGCTCGATGGTCCCCGCCGCGGTGAGCGCGCCGGCGTGCGCCAGCAGCGCCTCGATGAGGGTCGTCTTGCCCGCGCCGGCGTGCCCCACCAGGGCGAGCGTGCGCAGGTTCTCGGTCGGATGCACGGGCATGAGGGACTCCGGAGGCGGTGACGCGAGGGTTGCCCCGAAGCATGACGGCATCGGGGCGCCCGATGCAAGGGTGCGGCCGGCGCGGCGGCCGCAAACGCGCTATATTTGACCGATCGTATTGTGCATCGCAACAAGGGCGGGCTCGACATGATCACCGCGGTGCCATCCGCGTGGGCGGGCGCCGGCAGCGACGAGGAACCGGCCGCGGCGCTCGCGCAGCGGGGGTTCGCGCGCATGGACGCCGGCGCGCTGTGCGCACTGTGCGGGCTGTCGCCCGCCGCGCTGGAAAGCTGGCGTCCGAGCTGGGAGCGCCTGCCCGCCGATGCCTACCTGAGGGACGGCGGACGGTACCGTTCGCGCCGCCATAGCTGCTTCGTGCACGAAGTGCGTGCCGGCGCGCTCGCGCAGGCGCCGCACCGCGCGCACTGGCAGCCGCTGGACTACAACGCGCTGCACGGCGGCATCGAGCGGATGTTCGAGCCGGTCGAGCCCGGGATCGCGGGCGATGCGGACTGGCGCCGGCTGCTGGTGGCGCTGGGCGCGCTGTTCGCGCGCGTGGCGCCGGCCGCGCGCTGGTTCATCGAAGCGCACCAGTTCCGCATCGATACCCGTGACGGTGTCGGACGGCCGACGCCCGAGGGCGCGCATCGCGACGGCGTCGACTTCGTGGCGGTGATCCTGGCCGGCCGGCATGCCGTGCGCGGGGGCGAGTCGCGCGTGTTCGATGCCCACGGCCCGCACGGCATGCGCTTCGTGATGAACGAGCCATGGAGCGCGCTGCTGCTGGACGATGCGCGCGTGATCCACGAGACCACGCCGATCCAGCCCGACGGACCCGGGGCGTACCGCGATACGCTGGTGCTGACCTATCGGCGCGGCGGCTTCCAGGCGCCCGGGAACGCGTGAGGGAAGCGGCCGGGCAAGCTCGGGCCGCCCGCTACGATTTCTTCTCCCCGGGCAGCGGACCGGGATCGCTCGCCCAGGGCGCCGAGGGCCGCGGCGTGCGCTCGAGCCATTTGTCGATGGCCTCGACGTGCTCGGTCTCCTCGGCGGCGAACTCCGCCGCCAAGCGCTTCACCTCGGGGTCGTTCGAGGACTGGCCGACCGAGCTGTAGTACTCCATCGCGCGCACTTCGTTCTCGCGCGCGTACTTCAGCGCCTGGTAGGCGTCGAGCGTGGCGTCGAAGGCTTCCTCGCCGCCCACCTCGGGCGGCGCGCTCCAGCGGTACTGCCACGACCTCAGCTTGGGCAGCTCGATCGAGCCGGCGCGCGCCTTGATCTCGTCGCGGTGCATTTGCGAGAAACGAACCATGTCGCGGAACAGTGCCGAGACTTCGTCGTTGCGGTACGACTCCATCATGTCGGCCAGCTCGAGATAGCGTTCGGCGGCCTCGTGTTCGAGTGCGATCGCGTGGGCGAGGAATTCGGGCAACGTGTAGCTCATGGCGCTTCTCTGCGAGGAGGGGCGGTATGCCGGATACCGGATGCCGGAGCTTCGCCTCGACGCGCGCATTGCGACTTGATGCAGGTCAACCGCGCCGTTCGCCGCGGCGAGCGACTATCCGTCCGCTGCGATGGCGCTCTTCGCCGCTCGCGCATTCGTCCGCGATGCAGATGGGGCTGTACGACGGCAAGACGGAATGGAATAATCGTCGCGCGGGTACGCTCCCGGAAACAAGAGTGCGAATAGGCGAGCAGCGATGGGCCGGCGCGTTCTTCTCCTGCAAGCACAGCAAGCCGGCACCGATCTGAGACCGGCTCTTTCGCACGAAGGTTGGCTGGTTCATCACGTCGCGGATCCGCGTGCCATTGCCACCGATGCCCGCTGCGCGGAGTGCGCGGTGGCGGTCGCGGTCATCGACGAGCCCGGCGCATTCCACTTCGAGGAGCTTGTCGAGGCGCTGGCCGGCTCGAAGCTCGAGTGGCTGGCCGTCACCTCGCCCGAAGTGACGCAAGACCTCCGCTTCGCCGAACTGCTCTCGCACGTCTTCTTCGACTTCCACACCCTGCCGCTCGATGCGCAGCGGCTGTCGTTCTCGCTCGGGCATGCCTTCGGCAAGGTGATGCTGCGCCGCCAGCTCACGTCCGGGGCGGGTCCGGTGCGCGGGCGCTTCGGCATGGTCGGCGCCAGCGCGCCGATGCTCGAGGTCTACCGGGTGCTCGAGAAGGTGAGCCGCGCCGACGCGCCGGTGCTGATCAGCGGCGAAAGCGGCACCGGCAAGGAGCTCGCCGCGCTCGCGGTGCATCGCGAATCGGCGCGCCGCGAAGGGCGCTTCGTGGCGGTGAACTGCGGCGCCATCCCGTCCACCCTGATGCAGGCGCAGCTGTTCGGCTACGAGAAGGGGGCCTTCACCGGCGCGCACCAGCGAACCATCGGCTGCTTCGAGGCTGCCGACGGCGGCACCGTGTTTCTCGACGAGATCGCCGACCTGCCGCTCGAATCCCAGGCCAGCCTGCTGCGCTTCATGCAGGAATCGACGATCGTGCGTATCGGCGGCAACCGCCCGCTGCGCATCGACGCGCGCGTGGTCGCGGCCACCCACGTCGACCTCGGCGCGGCGGTACGCGCGGGGCGCTTCCGCGAGGATCTCTTCTACCGGCTCAACGTCCTGCACGTGTCGATGCCGGCGCTGCGCGCGCGCAGCGGCGACATCCCGCTGCTCGTGGAGCACGTGTTCGAGCAGTACCGTGCGCACAAGTCGCCCGCCGTGCGCGGCGTGTCGCAGGAGGCGCTCGAGGCGATGCGTGCCTACGCGTGGCCCGGCAACGTGCGCGAGCTGGTCAACCGCCTGCACAAGGCGATGATCATGTGCGACAACCCGATGATCGGTGCCGCCGATCTCGGGCTCGCTTCCTCGCGCGCCGGCGCGGGCGCCAAGTCGCTGGCGCGGGAGCGCCAGAACGTCGAGCGCGACCTGGTGATCGCGGCGCTCGATCGAAACACCTACAACATGGCTGCCACCGCGCGCGAGCTCGGCGTGTCGCGGGTGACGCTGTACCGACTGGCCCGGCGCCTCGCCATCCATCGGCGGGGCCAGGAACTCGGCGCGAACTCGGGGGGAGCATCATGAGAGCGGATCGGAAGCAGGCAGCGAAGCGGGCGCTCGGGCTGGCGCTGGGCGTCGGGGTGGCCGCGGCAGCGGCCGTGGCGCCCACCGCGCGCGCGCAGGAGGTCGAGCGCGGGGCCGGCGAGGACACGCGCGCCGATGCGCGGCTGGCCGACATCGAGCGGCGCCTCGAAGCGAGCGAGCGTCGGTTGCGCGAGCTGCGGTCGATGATTGCCGAGGAGCAGCGCCAGCTCGAGGCCGACCGGCGGGCGCTGGCGCGCCACCTGGGGCGTCCCGAATCGGAGCTCGGCCGCATGGCGGCCCGCGGCGTGCCCGGCGAGCTGGCGCAGGCGCCTTCGGCGCCGGTGGGCGAGGCGCCGCCGCCGCCCGAGCGTCCGGCCGCGGCAGCGCGCATCTTCGAGGAGCCCACCGCCCTCACGCCGCGCGGCAAGCTGGTGGTGGAGCCGAGCTACCAGTTCGTGCATGCCACCAACAACCAGGTGGCGCTGATCGGCTACAGCGTGATCCCCGCGATCACCATCGGCCTGATCGACATCCGGCGCGTCTCGCGCGACATCTCCACGTTCGCGCTGACCGCGCGCTACGGGCTGACCAATCGCCTCGAGCTCGAGGCCAAGCTGCCCTGGGTGTCCTCGCGCAGCACGACGCAGACGCGCCCGCTCGCCACGCCATCGGTGACCGACCAGTTCTTCGACTCCAGCGGCTCGGGCATCGGCGACGTCGAGCTGGCCGCGCGCTACCAGCTCAACGCCTTCCGCGGCGACAACCCGGTGTACATCGGCTATCTGCGCTACAAGTCGCGCACCGGCGAAGGGGTGTTCGACGTGCCCATCGATGCCGCCACCGGGCTGCAGACCGAGTTGCCGACCGGCTCCGGCTTCCAGGCCTTGCAGGCCGGCCTCACCTGGCTCTTCCCCTCCGACCCGGCGGTGTTCTTCGGCGGCGCGGCCTACACCTACAGCTTCTCGCGCGACGTCGGCAACGGCTTCGGCACCGTGCGTCCCGGCGGCGTGCTCGACATCAACCTGGGCATGGGCCTGGCGCTGAACGAACGCTCGTCGTTCAGTCTGGGCTACCAGCACAGCATCGTCGGCAGGACCAGCCAGCGCGATCCCGAGTCGGTGGCGCGGGTGCTCGCGCCCCTGGGCACGCTGCAACTGGGGACCTTGCGCTTCGGCGTGGCCTATCGTCTGAGCGCGAAGACCAACCTCAACATGTCGCTCGGCATCGGGGTCACCAAGGACACGCCCGACGTCGAGCTGACGCTGCGGGTGCCGTTCTCCTTCTGAGACACGCGGGCGCTGGGCGGCCCGCGCCTTTGCATGCGCAGACCGACGCGCGTGCAGACCGACACCCGCCCCGCGACGCGCGTTCAGCGCCGCGTCGAAGCGATCGCCTGCTGGCGCAGCCCTTCGGCGAAGGCGGCCGAGCGCAGTGCGCTCAGGCTGTTGAGCGTCACGCTGATGCTGGTCTCGGCCTGGATGCGCGTGGCCTGCACCGAGTTCTGGATCGAGGTCGCCAGGGCGGCCGCATTCGGCAGGTTGCTGACCACGATCACCTGGCCGGTGTTGCCCAGCGGAACCGTGATGGTCGTCGTGGCGGGCACGACGAGGGCGGCGGAGGCCGGCGCCGATGTCGGTACCGACGCCGATGCCTGTGCCGATGTGGGTGCGGTCGCGGCCGGCACACTCGTTGCGGTCGACGCCGCGGCGGCAGCGCTCGGCGGGGAGCCCGTGGAGGCGCTCGAAGCCGGAACCGGCACGGGCGCGGGTGGCCGCAACGAGGCGTCCTCTCCGGTCGCGACCGCAACCCCGTGGGCCAGGCCGTCGGCGAATGACGCCTGCAGGCCCGACGCGATGTTGGTCGCCGATACCGACCCCGAGCTGCCCTGCGCGGCCGGCGCCGGGCCGGACGTGCCGCCCGGCAGGCCTGCCGCCTCCAGCGCCTGCGCCGCGGCGGTGCTCGCTGCCGCGGTCACGTCGGCGGCCAGCGCATTGCCCTGGCCGACCTGGACCAGGTTGGCCAGGTTTCCGACCAGCTGGACGTTCGGCAGCATGCCGGCCGAAAGCCGGCCGAGGTCCGTCATCACGAGCTGCGTGCGGGCCACCAGCTCACCGTTGATGCGCACCACCCGCTCGATGGCGAAGTTCGCCACCAGCGTGCCGAGGTCGAGGCCGCCGCGCATCTGCGCCAGGTCGGCCTCGGCGATGGTCGGCCATGCATCGATCGCTGCCGGCGAGGCGGACGGAACCGGTGCGGCCGCGGCATGCGCGCATGCCCCGGCGCCCAGCAGCGCGGCCGCCAGCGTGGCCGTCGAGACGGACAGGAGGGTCGGAAGGCTGTTCATGACGGATGTCCCGATTCAGAAGCGGTCGGGTCCGGGGATGCCGAGCGAGAAGGCACCCGGCCCCTCGCGCTGGATGCCCGTGGCGAGCGGCGCGAGCAGGCGCGCATGCCAGTCGGCCGGATCGTTGAAGCGCGCGAGCTCGCGATGATCGCGGATCACGAAGAAGATGCCGCCCTGCCACAGCGATTCGAACTGCTCGCGCGTCACGATGCGCGTGCCCAGGGCGGGGTCGCCGAGCACGACGCGATCGCCCTGGCGGCCCTTCACGACCACGAAGTGCTTGTAGCCGTTGTCGCTGATCAGCGCGATGGCCGGCACGCGCGCGGCGGTGAGCTCGTCCAGCGACACCTGCACGCCGTCGGACCGGTAGCCGTGGGCGTCGAGGTATCGCTTCATGTCGAGCAGCGAAAAGCCCTCGACGCGGATCTTCGCCTGGTCGCCGGCCGCGTACATGGCCTGGAACACCGTGGCTTCGTCCACCGGGCGGCCGTACTGGTAGGTCAGCAGCGTGGCGAGTGCGGCCGAGCCGCAGCTGAAGTCGAACTTCTGGTGCAGCGTGGTACGGAAGGCCAGCTCGTGCCTGATCTCCTTGATCGTGCGTATCGGCAGCACGTAGCTGCTCGAGGCCTCGGCCGTGATCGGCGCGTGGCCGAGCGCCTCGGCGCGTTGCGGCAGCCCCGACGCCAGCGCCGTGGCCGCCCAGGCGAGTGCCGCGAAGCGCGCTGCGCGATTCACGACGGGCCTACTGCATCTGCAGGTTGAGGATGGTCGAGTTCTGGATGACGACGTTGTTGCCCGAGTTCTGTACCACCATCGGCACGCCGTTGGTATTGGCGAAGGCGCTGCCGGCGATGGTGTTGTTGCCGGTGGTGAGGTTGCGCGCCACGTTGTCCTGCACCGTGGCGGTGGCATTGTTCTCGTTCACGTGCAGGTCCGCGCCGCCGCGCTGTGCGGCCAGCTCGCGCTCGCCGACCACCCGCCGCGCCAGCCAGTCGCCGTCGTCGGCCGGCTGCGCGGGCGCCGCCGCCGTCGCCGCACCGGCGGCTTCGATACCGGCTGCTTCCTGTGTCGCGTCCCGGTCGCTTGCGCCGGCGCCCGGTGCCATGGTCCATGCCGCTGCCGCGACGATCACTCCCGCGGCTCGAATGCTGGTGCGCATGCTGGATCTCCGTCGAAGGCAAACCACCGGGGCGCGAAGGAGGGGTCGGCCCCCTCCTTCGCGCCCGGCCCATCGATCGGCCGTCTCAGCGGACCGCGAGGTTCGCCTGGACGTTGACGCTTTGCTGGATCAGCGATGCGAAGCCGGTGTTCTGGCTCGCCAGCGTGACCCCGGCGCTGTTGGCGAACGAACCGCCGCTGACCGTGTTCGACATGTCGAACGTGCCGGCCGTCACGGTGTTCGAGCCACCCGTGCCGGCGCCGCCGCCGTTGCCGACGCCACCGGTTCCGGCGCCGCCCGTGCCGCCCTGGCCTGCGCCGCCGGCCGCACCGACCGCGCCGCCGCCGCCGCTCGCGCTACCGTTGGTCGCCGAGCCGTTGGAGGCGCTGGTGGACGCTCCGCCGTTGGTCGCGTCGCCATTGGTGGCCGAGCCGCCCGCGCCACCGGCACCGCCGGTGTTGGAGGCCATGCCGCCGGCTCCGCCTGCGCCGCCGGCCGCCGTACCGCCCTGGCCGGTGCCGCCGGTGCCGCCATTCGGCGTGAACGTGCCGCCGCTGGCCGTGCCGCCGGCTCCGCCCGCGCCGCCTGCGCCGCCGCTGCCGCCGTTGCCGCCCGAACCCTGCGATGCGCTCGCGCCGCCGTTGGTGGCGCTGCCGTTGGTGGCCGTGCCGCCTGCGCCGCCGGTGCCGCTGGTGTTCATGGCGGTGTTCGTGCCGCCCGCGCCGCCGGTGCCCGAGGCGCCCGTGCCGGTGCCGCCGGTACCGCCCATGCCGCTCATGCCGCCGGTGCCGCCGTTGCCGACGCCACCCGCACCGCCCGCGCCGCCGCTGCCCGTTGCGCCGGCCGCCGCCGCCGCCGTGCCGCCGGAGCTCGTGCCGGTGGCGCCCGCCGCGCCGACCGCGCCGGTGCTGGTGGCAGCCGCCGCCGAGGCCGGGGCGCTCGAGCCGCCCGCGGCACCGGTCGCGCCCGAACCGCCGGTGCCGCCGGTGGCGGTGTTGGTCCCGCCGGTATTGCCGCCGCCAGTGCCGCTATTGCTGGCGTTGCCGTCGTTGCGTCCCGGGTTGCTCGCCGTGCCGCCGCCGGCGTTCGCGCCGTGGGCATTGGCGCCGTAGGCATCGCCGCCGGTACCGGTGGCTCCGTTGCCGCCGCTGCCGCCGGAGCCGGCATTGCCGACCGACGCCTGCGTGCTGCTGTTGCCCGCGCTGCCGCCGCTGCCGCCGCTGCCGCCTGCGGCCGGCCCTGCTGCGCCGCCTGCGCCGCCGCCGCCTGCGCCGCCGGTACCGTTGCCGCCGGTACCACCGTTGCCGCCGCTGCCGCCGTTGCCGGTACCGCCCCTGCCGGAATCGCCGGCAGAGCCGCCCGAACCGAGCCCGCCGAGGGCGAAGCCGCCCTGCGCGCCGGAGGCGCTTGCGTTGCCCGCACGGCCGGAATTGCCGCCGTCGCCGGCGGCCGCCGAACCGTTGCTGGCGCTGCCGTTGGTGGTGCTGCCCTGGCTCGCGCTGCCGCCCGTTGCACCGACCGCACCCGCGGCACCGTTGCCGCCGTTGGTGGTGGCGCTGCCGCTCGAGCTCGAATCGCCCGCGTTGCCGCCGCGGCCGCCGGCCGCCCATGCGTTGCCGCCGTCGCCGCCGTTGGCGCCGTTGGCATTGCCGGTATCGCCGCCGCTGCCGCCGTTGGCCCCGCGCGCGCCATAGTTGGTGGCGCTGCCGTTGCTCGCCGCGCCGGCCGAGGCGCTGCCGTTGGTGGCGCTGCCGTTGCTGGCGCTGCCGCCGCTGCCGCCATTGCCGCCATTGCCGCCGCTGCCGCCGTTGCCGGTGCCGCCGTTGCCCACGCCGCCGTAGCCGTTGCCGGCCGAGCCGGCGTTGGCGTTACCGGTGTTCCAGGCGTTGTTGCCGATGTTGTTGATGCGGTTGCCCGTCACCGTGGCGCTCAGGTTGGACAGCGCGACGATGCGGGTATCCCAGGTCTGCGTCGTGGTCGTGTTGTTGGAGTTCGACCACGACTGGGCGGTCGCACCGTCGATGGCGGCGTTCCTGCCGGCAAAGGCGTTCTTGCTCGAATCGTTGTTCTGGTTGCTCTGGTCGCGGCTGTCGCTGTTGTTGCTGCGGTTGGTGCTGGTGCTCGCATCGGTGTAGGCCGTGGAGTTCTCGTTGGCCTGCGGGCTGCCGCTGCCGCTCTGGGTCGAGGTGGCAGTGGCATTCTGGGCAATGTCGCCGTTCGGGTTGGCGTCGTTGCCGTAGTTGGTGGGGTTCGCCAGCGCTCCACCGGAGCCGAATGCCATGGCGATCGCCGTCGCGATGAGTGTCCGTTTCATGCGTGCTCTCCTGAAGTGACCTGACGCGAAGGTCCGGTGAGGAATCCAGACCAGACGGCATTCCTCGGCGACAGGAGTACGCAAGGACCGTGCCGGGCGGCGGCGATCGACAAGTGACTGATTTGCTTCGGACGAGCTCCGTTCGCGCGGTCGTGCGGGTGTTTCGGCCCTGATACATGTATCACTGACGAACGCCGCAAGCGTGGCCGGTGGGGCCCCGGGAGCTCACTCGCTTCGGCAGGGATCGCGCGACCCCTTCCCGAAGCGCGACAGGCACCCGTTCCTACCCGCGCGAGGCTTCGTAGCGGGCGCGCTGGACGGCGTCGGGCGGATACAGGCCGGGCAGGGCAGCGCCTCGCTCCACCTCGCCCATGATCCACGCTTCCAGGCGCTCCTGCTCCGCGGCGAGCGCAGCCACTTCCCCGACCAGGGCGGCCGGCACCAGCACCGCTCCGTCGTCGTCGGCCACGACGATGTCGTCGGGGAACACCGCCGCCCCGCCGCAGCCGATCGGCTGCTGCCAGGCGACGAAGGTCAGGCCGGCCACCGAGGGCGGCGCGGCGACGCCGCCGCACCACACCGGCAGGCCGGTGCTTATCACACCCTTGCCGTCGCGCACCACGCCGTCGGTGACGAGGGCCTGTTCACCCTACGATCGACCCCGCGCCGGGGTCTGGCGAGCCGCCAAACGAGGCGCCGGCGACGCGCGTGGCGGTGCCACGCAAGGAGCCGGCAACGAAGTGTGGCGGCTCGCCAGGCCCCGGCCCGAAGGGTGAACCCGAAAATAGCACGCACTCGGCGTTGCAAATGCTCGCCGTGGCCCCGCCACGGCTGCGCTTTGCGCCTTGATTGCGTGCTATTTTCGGGTTCACGCGGGGTCGATCGTAGGGTGAACAGGCCCTGGCGCCGCGACGCCGCGCTTGCGCATGCGGGCGCACAGGATGTCGCCGAAGATGCCGGCGTCGGTGACGCCGTGGGCATCGACCACCGCGACGCAGCCCTCGGGCATCGCCTCGATGGCGGCGCGCGTCGAGATCGGCGAGGCCCAGGATTCCGGCGTGGCGAGGTCCTCGCGGGCCGGCACGAAGCGCAGCGTGAAGGCCGGCCCCACCTGCCGCGGCTGTCCGGGCTGCAGCGGGCGGGCCCCGCGCAGCCAGGTGTTGCGCAGGCCCTTCTTGAGCAGGACCGTGGTGAGGGTGGCGGTCGATGCGGCGGCGAGCGCGGCGGCGACGTTCGGGTCGAGGGGCATCGGTTCACCTGCGGAGAATGGGGTCTACGGATCTCGTTCACCGGGCGGACGGTCCGTTCACGGGGCCGGCGGTCCCTTGAGCTCGACCACGTTGCCCTCGGGGTCGGCCACGTAGATCGACGGGCCCGTGCCTTCGGCCCCGTAGCGCTGCTCCACCGGCCCGGGATGCGCGCCGTGGGCTTCGAGCCAGGCGCGGATCGCCTCGGCGTCGAAAGGCTCGACGCGCAGGCACAGGTGGTCGAGGTTGCGGCCCTCGCGGCCCGGCGGCGCGCCGCCCGCGCGCCCGAGCGGGCCGTCGACCGGCACCAGGTCGATCAGCGCGGTGCCGGCGCGCACCTGGTACAGGCCGAGCTCGGGGCGCATGCGATCGCGGCTGCAGCCGAGCACGTCGACGTAGAAGGCGAGCATCGCCTCGACGTCGACGACGCGCAGCACGATGTGATCGAGGCCGCTGGGCCGCAGCATGGACAAGCGCGGGGTGCGCCGGCGCCGACCGTATACTCGGCGGCCTTGCCCCCGACGACACGAGGATGACGATGATCGAACTGTACTACGGACCCGGCGCCTGTTCCTTCGTCCCCCATGCCGCGCTCGAGACCATCAAGGCGGCCACCGGCGAGGACTTCGTCCCGCGCATGCTCAAGCTGCACAAGGGCGAGCAGCGCGCCCCCGAGTACCTCGCGCTCAACCCGAACGGCCAGGTGCCGACGCTGGTCGTCGACGGCAAGCCGCTGACGCAGATCGTGGCCATCTGCGACTACCTCGATCGCCGCTATCCGCAGGTCGGGCTGCTGCCCGCCGAATCGTGGGCGCGCGCGCAGGCGATGTCGCAGCTCGCCTGGATGAACAACACCGTGCACACCACCTTCACCCACTTCTTCAAGCCGGAGAACTTCGCCGAGGGCGAGGCCGTGCACGCCGAGCTGAAGCGCTTCGCCGCCGCGCTGTATCGCACCCAGCTCGAGCGCATCCAGGGCTGGGTGTCCTCGGCCGATCCGTACTGGTTCGGCCGGCGGCCGGCGATCCACGACTTCTACGCGCTGACCCTGCTGCGCTGGAGCGGCTTCGCCGGCATCGACCCGGACTCTCTGCCGGTGTACAAGGCCTACGTCGACCGCGTCGCCGCCCACCCGGCCGTGGCCGCGGCGATGGCGCGCGAAGGCATCAAGCTCGCCACCTTCAGGAAGGCCTGACCCGGATAGGGCGACGCGCGCCGCCGGCGGCCGCGCCGCGGGCGTGCCTCACTGCATCGAGTGCAGCCCGAACATGTTGCCCTCGGTGTCGCTCGCGTGGGCGATGAAGCCGTATTCGCCGATCGACGTCTTGGGGTTCTCGACGCGGCCGCCGGCCTGCAGCACGCGGGCCGCTTCCTCGGCACAGTCGGCGCAGCTGAAGTACACCATCGTGCCGCCCCCGCCCGAAGCGACGCCGGGCATCCTGATCAGCGCGCCGGCGGCGCCCGGCGCGTCCATCTCCATCGGGAACGCCCACATCTCGTGGGGCCCGGGGCTCTCCAGCTTCTGCAGCGTGATGCGCAAGACCGCTTCGTAGAACGCCTTGGCCCGCGCCATGTCCTGCACGTAGATCTCGAACCAGCCGACCGGATTGCGTGTCATGGTGTCGCTCCTTCGCGCCCTCGGGCGCCGAGAAATTCCGCCAGCGCGCGTGCCGTGTGCGTGTGCCTGCGGGCCGCCAGCTCCGCGGGGCTGCCGGTGGCGACGATCCTGCCGCCGCCCGCGCCGCCCTCGGGGCCGAGATCGACGATCCAGTCGGCTTCGGCCCAGATGTCGAGGTTGTGCTCGACCACGACCAGCGTGTTGCCGGCGTCGACCAGCCGGTGCAGCACGCGGATCAGCTTCTCGACGTCGGCCATGTGCAGGCCGACCGTCGGTTCGTCGAGCACGTAGAGCGTGTGCGGGCCCGGCGGCAGCGTCTTGCCCGCCGCGAGCGCCTTCGCGCGGGCGCGCGCGACGCGAGGATCGTCGTCGGCGCCCTCGCCGCGGCTGCGCACCTTGGACAGCTCGGTGACGAGCTTGATGCGCTGGGCTTCGCCGCCCGACAGCGTCGGGCTCGGCTGGCCCAGCGTCAGGTAGCCGAGGCCGACGTCCTGCAGCAGCTTCAGCGGATGGGCGATGCTCGGGTGCGCGGCGAAGAACTCGACCGCCTCGTCGACGTCCATCGCCAGCACGTCGCCGATGCTGCGGCCGCGCAGCTGGATGTCGAGCGTCTCGCGATTGAAGCGGCGGCCGCGGCAGACGTCGCACAGTATCTTCACGTCGGGCAGGAAGCTCATCTCGATGGTCTGCTGCCCCTGGCCTTCGCAGGCCGGGCAGCGGCCTGCGCCGGTGTTGAAGCTGAAGCGCCCCGGGCCCCAGCCGCGCAGCCGCGCCTCGCCGGTGTCGGCGAACAGCCGCCGGATCGCGTCCCAGAAGCCGACGTAGGTGGCCGGGCACGAGCGCGGCGTCTTGCCGATCGGCGTCTGGTCGACCTCGAGCACGCGGGTGATGCCTTCCCAGCCTTCCATGCGCTCTACCCCGGCCAGCGGCGGTGCGGGCTTGCGCTGGTTGCGCGCGCGCACCTGCGCGGCGGCGTTGGCGAGCAGCACGTCGCGCGCGAGCGTCGATTTGCCCGAGCCGGACACGCCGGTGACGACCGTCATGCGGCGCAGCGGAAGGCGGCCGACGACGTGGCGCAGGTTGTGCAGGTGGGCGCCGCGCAGCACCAGCCACTCCGGGCCTTCGGCCGGCGGCACCGGGCGCGGCGCGCCGAGCGGGTGCGCGAGCGGATGGGCGAGGAAGCGTCCGGTGAGGCTGTCGGGCTGCGTCGCCAGCGCCTCGTGATGTCCGGTGGCGATGATGCGGCCGCCGAGCTTGCCGGCGCCCGGGCCGATGTCGATGACGTGGTCGGCGCGGCGGATCGTGTCCTCGTCGTGCTCGACCACCAGCAGCGTATTGCCCTTGTTGCGCAGCGCCTCGAGCGTGTCGAGGAGGATGCGGTTGTCGTGCGGATGCAGGCCGATGGTGGGCTCGTCGAGCACGTAGCACACGCCCTGCAGCGTCGAGCCCAGCTGTGCGGCCAGCCGGATGCGCTGCGCCTCGCCGCCCGAGAGCGTCGGCGCGGCGCGATCCAGCGCGAGATAACCGAGCCCGACATCGGACAGGAAGCCGAGCCGCGAGCGGATCTCGGCGAGCACGTCGCGCGCGATCTCCTGCTCGCGTCCAGCGAAGCCGACCTGCTTGAGCCATCGCATGCAGTCGCCGACCGGCATCGCGGTCAGCTCGGCGATCGACAGGCCGAGCAGCCTAACCGCGAGCGCGGTGCGGTTCAGGCGTTTGCCGTCGCAGGCCAGGCAGGGCCGGCTTGCCGAGGCGGCGGCGCCGCCGGCCGCGTCCGGGTCGCCGTCGGCCTGGGTGTCGAGCTGGTCGGCGAGCTTCTCGGCGAGCGCGCCGACCGCGTCGGTGCTCGAATCCTCGTCCATGCGGCCCTTGGTGTCGAGCTTGGGCACGAAGGGCAGGTCCACGCCGGTGCCCAGGCAGTGCGGGCACCAGCCGATCTTCGAGTTGAACGAGAACATGCGCGGATCCGGCTCGGGGAAGCTCGTGCCGCACGAGGAGCAGGCGCGCCGGGTCGAGAAGAGGCGGGTGGCGAGCGCGGCCGAAGCCTCGCCGAAGCCGTCGTCGTCGCCGCGGCCGGAGGCCTCGCGCAGGCCGTCGAGCGGCGCCGCCACCATGGCGATGCCCTTGCCGAGCTCGAGCGCGCGGCGCAGCGCGTCGCGCAGCGCCGCCTCGCGGGCGGGATCGACGACGAGGTCGGCCACCGGCAGCTCGATGTCGTGCTCGACGTAGCGGTCGAGCCGCGGAAAGCGGCCGGTGGGCAGGAAGCGGCCGTCGACGCGCAGGTGGCCGAAGCCCTTGGCCTTCGCCCACTTCGCCAGGTCGGTGTAGACCCCCTTGCGCGCGACCACCAGCGGCGCCAGCAGCCCGATGTGCTGTCCGCGGTAGTCGCGCAGGATGCGCGCGGCGATCGCGTCGAAGCCCTGCGGCTCTATCCTCACGTTGCAGTCGGGGCAGTACTGCTGGCCCAGCTTCACGTACAGCAGGCGCAGGAAGTGGTAGATCTCGGTCAGCGTCGCGACGGTGCTCTTGCGCCCGCCGCGGCTGGTGCGCTGCTCGATGGCGACGGTCGGCGGGATGCCGAACACGCCGTCGACGTCGGGCCGCGATGCCGGCTGCACGAACTGGCGCGCGTAGGCGTTGAGCGACTCGAGGTAGCGGCGCTGGCCTTCGCCGAAGACGACGTCGAAGGCGAGCGTCGACTTGCCCGAGCCGGAGACGCCGGTGATCACGGTGAGCTTGTCGCGCGGGATCTCGACGTCGATGTTCTTCAGGTTGTGCTCGCGCGCGTGGTGCACGAAGATCGCTTCGCGCGCCCGCTCGCGCAGCACGCTCTGCAACGATCTTTCGGCGGGCTCCTCGGCACGCAGTCCGGCCGCCGCGGCGGGCCCGCTTTCCCCGGGCTGCAGGGCGTCGGCATACTGCGCGAGGGCCTTGCCCGTGTGCGTGCGCGCCTCGCGGGCCAGTTGCCCGGGGGTGCCGGTGGCGACGATGCTGCCGCCGGCGTCGCCGCCCTCGGGGCCGAGGTCGATCAGCCAGTCGGCCGCGCGCACGACGTCGAGGTTGTGCTCGATGACCAGCAGCGAGTGGCCGGCGGCGAGCAGCTTGCGCAAGGCGCGCAGCAGTTTGGCGACGTCGTCGAAGTGCAGGCCGGTGGTGGGCTCGTCGAACATGAACAGCGTGCCGCGGCGGCCGGCCCTGGCGAAGGCGTGGCCGGGGGCAGCCGGCTGGGTGAGTCCCTGGCTCGCCGCTTCGGCCAGGAAGCCGGCGAGCTTCAGGCGCTGCGCCTCGCCGCCCGACAGCGTCGGCACCGGCTGGCCGAGGCGCAGGTAGTCGAGGCCGACGTCGGCCAGCGGCTGCAGCTTGGTGCAGATGTCGTGCTCGCCGGCGAACACGGCGAGCGCCTCGTGCACGGTGAGCTCGAGCACGTCGGCGATCGAGCGCGGCAGGCCGTCGCGGCCGGCGATGGCGACCTCGAGCACTTCGGCGCGGAAGCGCTTGCCGTCGCAGTCGGGGCAGCGCAGGTAGACGTCCGACAGGAACTGCATCTCGACGTGCTCGAAGCCGTTGCCGCCGCAGGTCGGGCAGCGGCCGTCGCCGGCGTTGAAGCTGAACGTGCCCGCGGTGTAGCCGCGCTCCTTCGACAGCTCGGCGGCTGCGAAGCGCTTGCGCAGCGAATCGAACGCGCCGACGTAGCTGACCGGGTTGCTGCGCGCCGTCTTGCCGATCGGCGACTGGTCGACGAACACCACGTCGCCGATCCAGTCGTCGCCGAGCAGGCGTTCGTGCGCGCCCGGCGACTCGGTGGGCTTGCCGCGCGCCTTGAGCAGCGCCGGCAGCAGCACGTTCTGCATCAGTGTCGACTTCCCGCTGCCCGAGACGCCGGTCAGGCAGACCAGCCGCTCGAGCGGGATCTCGACCGAGATGTCCTTCAGGTTGTGCTCGCGCGCGCCTTCGAGCACCAGCTTGCGCGTGGACGCGTCGACCGGCTGCGGCCGGCCTGCGTCGACCTGGAGCCGGCCCGAGAGGTAGGCGCCGGTCAGGGTGTCGGCGGCGCGCAGCGCGCGCGGGTCGCCGTCGAAGACGATGCGGCCGCCGCGCTCGCCGGGGCCGGGGCCGATGTCGATCATCCGGTCGGCAGCGAACATCACCTGCGGATCGTGCTCGACCACCACCAGCGAGTTGCCGGCGTCGCGCAGGCGCTGCATCACCCCGATGACCCGGTTCATGTCGCGCGGGTGCAGGCCGATCGACGGCTCGTCGAGGACGAACAGCGTGTTGACCAGCGAGGTGCCCAGCGCGGTGGTGAGGTTGATCCGCTGCACCTCGCCGCCCGACAGCGTGCGCGACTGCCGGTCGAGCGCGAGGTAGCCCAGCCCCACCTCCTGCAGGTAGCGCAGCCGCGCGCGGATCTCGGTGAGCAGCAGGTCGGTGGCTTCGTCGAGCGGCGCCGGCAGCTCGAGCGTGTCGAAGAAGCCGGCCACGCGGTCGATCGGCAGCAGCATCAGGTCATGGATCGACAGCCCGGGGATGCCGGCGAGCTGCGCCTCGCTCCACTGGACGCCGGCGGGCATGAAGCGCGCGCCGGCGCCCAGCGCGGCCCCGGCCTGCGCGCGCGAGCCGAGGCGCCACAGCAGCGCGTCGGGCTTCAGGCGCGCGCCGCGGCAGGCCGTGCAGGGCGTGTAGGAGCGGTACTTCGACAGCAGCACCCGGATGTGCATCTTGTAGGCCTTCGACTCGAGCCACTCGAAGAAGTGCCGGATGCCGTACCACTGCGTCTGCCACTTGCCGCTCCAGTCGTCGGCGCCTTCGATGACCCAGCGCCGCTGCGTTTCGCCGAGGTCGCGCCAGGGCACGTCCAGCGGCACGCCGGCGGCCCGCGCGTACTTGGCCATCTCGCGCTGGCATTCCTTGAAGCTCTCGGTCTGCCAGGGCTTGACCGCGCCTTCGGCCAGCGTCTTGCCTTCGTCGGGGATCACCAGGCCGAGGTCGATGCCGATCACGCGGCCGAAGCCGCGGCAGGTCTCGCAGGCGCCCAGCGGCGAGTTGAACGAGAACAGGCTGGGCAGGGGGTCGGCGTAGGCGATGTCGCAGTCGGCGCAGTGCAGCCCGGCGCTGAAGCGCCAGCGCGCGGCCTCGCCGCCGGCGTCGTCCAGCACGTGCACCGATAGCCGGCCGTGGCCGCGGGCCATCGCATGCTCGACCGCCTCCGACACCCGCGAGCCCTCTGTGGAGCCGAGGCGGAAGCGGTCCTGCACGACGTGCAGCAGCCCGTCCTCGGCGGCCTGCACCCGCGTGTAGCCCTGGGCCTGCAGGTGCGCGCGCACCTCGTCCTCGCCGAAGTTCGCCGGCACCGCGATCGGGAACGAGACCGCCAGCCGCGGGTCGCCGGCGGCGGCCGCGCGCGCCGCGATGGCCTCGCGCACGCTCGCCACCGTGTCGCGCCGCACCGGCCGCGCGCAGCGCCGGCAGTGCAGCGTCGCGGCGCGCGCGAACAGCAGCTTGAGGTGGTCGTTCAGCTCGGTCATGGTGCCGACCGTCGACCGCGAGGTGCGCACCGGGTTGGTCTGGTCGATGGCGATCGCCGGCGGCACGCCCTCGATGCGGTCGACCTGCGGCTTGTCCATGCGATCGAGGAACTGGCGCGCGTAGGCCGAGAAGGTCTCGACGTAGCGGCGCTGGCCTTCGGCGTACAGGGTGTCGAAGACCAGCGACGACTTGCCCGAGCCCGACACCCCGGTGACCACCACCAGCTCGCCGGTGGGGATGTCGAGGTCGAGGTTCTTCAGGTTGTTCTGGCGCGCGCCGCGGATGCGGATCGCGTGGCGCAGGACGGATTGCAGCGGCCGGCCCGGCGCCTCGTCGCGGGCGGGCGCATCGTCGTGGAGCATCGGGTGGTCGGGTGTGGCGAGCAGAGGCAGCGCGGGCAGTCTATCAGGATCGCCGCGCCGGCTGCCTGCCGCCCTGGGGCCGGCCGTGGTCTCTCGCGTGATTCACCCCCCGCCGGCGCAGGGCTCAGCCGTCGCGTCGCCCACGGAACGCGCGCGCCGCGACGCCGATCAGGAACAGCGGCCAGGCGATCCAGTGATAGAGCTCCACCCAGAACGCGTAGCCTTCGGCGCTCAGGAAGCCGCCGGGCAGGCTTCGAGCGCTCGCTTCCCAGCGGTTGTGTGTCAGCACGCCGATGATCGGCACCTGGTAGCGCACGGTCAGCGCCATCGCGTCGGTGAACCGCCAGGGCGTGCCCAATTGCGCCGGCGAGATCGCCAACGGGAGCGTGGTGGAACCCGGGCCGGGTCGGCAACTCGAGGCTGCAAGGGCCGGCTTGTCGCCCAGCACCTGGAGCAATTCGGTCGTGGCTGCCACGTTGCACTCGTTCGAGAAGATCCACAGCGACAGGAGCAGGACCGGCAGGAACGGCCACATCGGTCGTCCGACCGCCGTGCCGTAGCGGGTGAGCAGGAACTTCAGCTGGTCCTTGAAGCGACTCCAGCGGTAGCGCAGGCGATCGGGGACCGGGCGCCGCTCGTCCCGTTTGTCCTCGCCCAGGCGGCGCTGCTCGTGCTCGCGCATTCGCGCCGCGCGCCGCATCGATACGTAGACCTCGTTCGCCTCGAGGTCTCGCCCCTCGTTGCGCAGGCCGTTCTCGATGTCGATCCAGGCCATCCGGTCGAAGGTCGGCATCTTGCGCAGAACATCGACGATCACGGCCACGGGCGCCGGCTCGCATTTCCGGCCGTCCTTCCCGACGTGAATGAAGTACCACCGGCCGACCTGGATGCCGGCGAGCTCGATCGACTGCGGCGGCGGATCGATCATGTCGAAGCGCCCGAACCGTCCGCGCTCGAGCAGGACCTTGCCGTCTTTCCCGAGATTGCGGCGTGACAACACGAGGCGATCGGCCCTGACCCCGCTCAGGTCGATCGTGCCGTCGATGAGCGCCATGGGCAGCGGCTGCGATTCCGGATCGGGTCGATCCGATCCGGGGGGGCCGAAACGGAGGTCGCCCTTGACGATCATGTCGCGAGCGCTGAGCGTGCCGTGTCGTTGAACCGGGATGTGGGCGACCTCGAGGTCCTCCGGTGGACATCGAAGGTGCAGGCCGGTCAGGATCACGTCTCCGTCGCACGTCAGCTTCTCGAGGTCCAGGCAGGTGCAGCGCGTGACGAGCCCGCTGAAGGAGGCACCGTCGAGCGTGTAGTCGCCGTTCAGCTCGACGTCGAGCACCACTTGCGTGTCGTTCAGGTGGATCTGGCCTGCCACCGTGACGTTTTGCAGGCCGAGTCGCCCCCCGACGTGGTTGGCGCGCAGGTCCAGGTCACCCCACACGTCCGTGTACACGTCCTCGTGCCGGGGCTTCGCGAGCGGGGAAGCATCGATCGCGCCTCGCTCCGCCGGCGGCGCATCCGGCGCGGGATCCGGCCGTCGCCAGTCGATCGTCCCCGGTTTGTCGGCAAATCGCTCCACGAGATCCGCCTCGGGCGTACCCTGGAGCGCCAGGGCCAGGTCGCCGCCGATCCTGCTGTGCCGTACGCTGAATCCCGCGCGTTCCTCGCCCGTGCGCAGCGTGCTGCCGGCGTCCGCCGTCAGGATGCCTGCCAGCAGCAGGTTGCCCGACACCGTGACGGTCTGGACGCGGACGCGTCCGATGCGATTCGGCCGGATCCAGTATTGCGGATTTCCGTTGGCGTGCGTGCCGGTGCGCTCGATGGCCGGCGCGACCATCAGGCGCTCGAACTTCGCCGCGATGATGTCGAGGCCTCCCTTGATGTCCACGCCGCGCAGCTCACAGAACCGGATGTCGCACCCGGACATCAGGAGGTGCTTGCCGACACTCAGGTGCACGGCGTGATCGGTGATCCGGTCGCGCGCCAGGAATGCGGTGAGGTAGCCGCGCACCGAGGCGAAATTGGCATTCAGGTTTTCGCCGATCCGCGCGCCGCCGAGACTGAGGTTGCCTTCGATGCGGGCGAGATACAGCGACAGGTCGTGCCCCACCTGCGCGGCGTCCAGGGAGACGCTGCCGCCGACGTGCGCCGACGCCAGGCTCAGTCCGGTGGCGGTCCTGAACTGCGCCCCGTGATGCCCGGAACCCCCGCTGTGCATGCAGAGTTCCTTGCCGATCACCGCGTAGTCGAGCGCTGCGTAGCCGTCGCACACCGTTCCCGACAGCCACAGCGAGTCCGTCGTGATCGCCGACAGGTCGAGCGCACCGTTCACGACGGTCGCGATCGCCTCGCCGTCGACCAGGGCGGATCGGGCGCCCCCGATCCGCCGCGTGGTTTCATCCGTCGCCGCACCGATCTCCAGCTCGCCGGTGATCCGTGCGTACGGCAGCGCGATCGCCGGTGGGTTGTCGAAGCGCTGCGCCGATCCGAAGCCGCTGCGGGGCTCGGTGAACGCCTCGATGTCGGCGACGCGTACCAGGCGGGCCTTGTCCAGCTCCGCGCGTGCGAAGCAGCAGCCCCGGATCCTCAGGTGCTGCTGCGCGCGCAGCGAAGTTCCGCTCAGGCGGCCATAGACGGCGCACGCGAAGAATTCGACGTCGTCGGCGAAGCTGGCGTTGTCCAGGTCGATGGCCACCTCGTGCGAGCCGTTGCCCTTGTCGGCGCCGATGCGGCATTCGACGAAGAGCCAGGCCCCCTTCAGGTCCGAGCCGCGTGCGCTGAAGCCGCCTTCGATCAGGCAGTGGACGAGCGAGACGGGTGCGACCGAGGCCGAATGGCCCGCAAGCAGTCCGTGCCGGAACACGCAGTTGCGGATCAGGCGCGGACGGCGATCGCTCGCGTCCGGCGGCGCCCACTCGACGGGTCCATCGCTCACTTCCAGGTCGGCCAGCGTGGCCTCTCGCTGCAACGCCTCGACGAACTCCCGTGCCGTGACCTGCTTGTGCGTCGTCGCGGCATCCGGGGCGGCGCTGCCGAGCAGCCAGTCGGCATCGACCGGTTTCGTGCCGAGCAGGCGATGACCGATCGCAGCGAGACGGCGCGGAATGCCCAGGCGGGCGGAGCCGAACTTCTCGATTCGCGTCGGGATCTGCGCGACGATGGGCTCGTCGTCGAGCATCGTGACCATGCCGGAGGGAGAGACTGCCATCCACGTCCGGAACACCGCGTTCGAATAGGCGACCGTGGCGTGAAAGCGGAATTCGCCCTCCGATCGATCCGGGAACCCTTTGCTGCGTTCCTCCTCGGGGTCCGTGGGCCGTATGCCCCACTCGCATCGCGCGAGCCCTTCGCGTTGCGTGTCGTCGGGCGCCTGCAGGAGGGGGATCTCGCGCCAGGTCGACCTCGCGATCCGGAAAGACCCCTCTTCGCCCTGGACCGCCCAGCAGAAGAAGGCGAGATAGGGGACGACGCTCTGCGCGTCGAGCCGCAGCTCGTCCGCCAGCGCGTTGATCCCGTGCAGGGGCGGGGAGCTGCCGTCGAGTGGCACCACGGGCTGCGCAGCGCTCGTCGTTGCGTCGGGTACGACGAGCGCGTAACTGCGCAGCCAGCCTCGCGGCCCGGGCCCGGACAGCTCGAGGAGCTTGTAGCTGCGATAGAACGGCAGATCGGCGATGCGAATCCGCGGCGGCTGGTCCGGCTCGCTGATCCAGCCGCGGAGCAGCCCCGTCAGGGACGCTCTCTGCGTGTCATCGGCCTCGTGCCAGGCCAGCCACGCGCAGCCGGGGCGGATGCGCACGCAGTTCCGGGCGAGTGCAGCCCGGGGTTCGATGGCCGCGTCGTCCCGGCGCGGCATCGCCTCGACGGTCGCGAGCGTCACCGCGCCCGCCGGCGTGACGACGACCTCGGCGTGCAAGCGGGCCCATCCCTTGTCTCCGGGGACGGCCAGGCCGATGCGTAGCCGGAAGACCTCGTCGCTGCGCACCGGTTCGGGCCGGCCACCGCTGCCGGGTGCCGCGTCGACTGCCCATTCGACGACGGCCAGCAGCATGCCCCCATCGGGCGCCGGGGTCGCCGTCGCGTGCGAACGTTCGAAGGCGAGGCGCAGCGCCACGTACTGCGCGACGTTGCCGGCATCGAGTTGCAGGGGCGAGAGCAGGTTGACGCGGTCGATGCTGCGCAGGCTCGAGTCGAGCGGACGCAAGTCGCCGGGCGTGTACAGCAGGTAGACCGCCTGGGATTCGGCGCCGGGCTCGTCGACCGTCCGGCGCGGTGCGGCGACACGCACCAGTCGATAGTCGCGGTAGAAGGGCAGCGCGGCCACCGACACCACGGCCGACGCGAGATCGAGCGGCGGATCCGGAAGCGAGAGATTCCAGTCCCGGGCAAGCGCGACGCTTGCGGCTTCTTCCAGCGGTTGCCAATCGAATCCCGGCAGGGACAAGGAATCGTCCGGTGACGCGGCGGTCGCTTCGGGCATGCCGATAGAATATTACAGACCGCACCCTCCACGATGAACGATCGCTCACCGCCCATCCGGCATCACCGCAAGGCTCTCTGTGGCGCGCTGGCCCTGTTCCTGGGGGGCATCGGCGCGCATCGCCTGTACCTGGGCGCGCGCTGGTGGTGGATCTACCCGCTGCTGGCGCTCCCCGCGATGGGGATCGCCCTGCGCAGCGAGCCCTGGTACCGGCACCCGGCCTTCTTCGTCGCGACGCTCGTGGCGCTGGCTGCGATGCTCGAAGCGATCGTGTTCTGCCTGACCCCCGACGAGAAGTGGGACGCACGTCACAATCCCGGCTCGCCGCGGCGCTCCACCAGCGGCTGGCCGGAAGCCCTGGTCGCCATCGTCGCGTTGGTGCTCGGCGCCACGCTGCTGATGTCGGTGATGGCGATCGCACTCGAGGGCTGGGTCCGGGCGATGGGGGTGCGCTGAGACGCAGCGATCGAATCCGGTGCGTCCGATTCGCTCGCGCCTGCCGGGCGCAGCCTGCAGTGGGCTTGGTAGGATGCAGGCCATGCATCGAAAGAACCGAGGCGCGAGCACCATGACGACCGACCGAACCATCGTTTCCACGTCCCGGGCCCCGGCCGCGATCGGCCCCTATTCGCAGGCGGTGCGCGTCGGGCGCACCGTGTACCTGTCGGGCCAGATCGCCCTCGACCCGGCCAGCGGGCAGCTGATCGAGGGAGGCATCGAGGCCCAGGCCGAGCAGGTGTTCCGCAACCTGCGCGCCGTCGCCGAGGCCGGCGGGGGGTCGCTCGCGCACTGCGTGAAGCTCACGCTCTTCCTGACCGACCTGGCGCATTTCCCGATCGTCAACGAGCTCATGCAGCGCCACTTCTCGCCGCCCTATCCGGCGCGCTCCACCGTGGGCGTGGCAAGCCTGCCGCGCGGGGCGCTGTTCGAGGTCGAGGCGGTGATGAGCCTCGATTAGTGGCAACCGGCGAGGCGGCGCTGTTCGCCCGGCTCGGCATCCGGCGCGAGGAAGACCTGGCGCTGCACCTGCCGATCCGCTACGAGAACGAGACGCGGGTGACGCCGATCGCCGCGGCAGGCTCGGGCCGCACCGTCCAGGTCGAGGGCGTGGTGGTGCACAGCGAGATCGTCGCGCGCGGGCGCCGCGCGCTGCTGGTCGAGCTGCGCGACGACTCGGGGACGATCACCCTGCGCTTCTTCCACTTCTACGGCTCCCAGCTGCGCCAGTTCGCCGCCGGCCGCCGCGTGCGCGCCTACGGCGAGGTGCGCGGCGGGCTGTTCGGCCCGGAGATGGCGCACCCGCGCTACCGGCTGGTGTCCGAGGGCGAGGCGCTGCCGCAGTCGCTGACGCCGGTCTACCCGACCGTGTCCGGGCTCGGCCAGGGGCGCCTGCGCGCGGCCATCCTGCGCGTGCTGGACACGCTCGAATGGCCCGAGACGGTGGCGCCCGAGGCCTTGCGCGCGCTCGGCCTGCCGGCCACGCTGGAGGCGCTGCGCGCCATCCACCGGCCGGCGCCGGACGTGCCGGCCGAGGCGCTGCAGGAGCGCACCACACCCGCCTGGCGGCGCGTGATCTTCGACGAGCTGCTGGCCCAGCAGCTGTCGCTGGCGCGCGCGCGCGCCGTGCGCGCCGGCCAGCGCGCCCCTGCGCTGCCCGAGGACGCGCTCGCGCGGCGCCTGGTCGAGACGCTGCCGTTCGCGCTCACCGGCGCACAGCAGCGCGTCTGGCGCGAGATCGGCGGCGAGCTGGCGGCCGCGCAGCCGATGAACCGCCTGCTGCAGGGCGACGTCGGCAGCGGCAAGACCGTCATCGCGGCGCTCGCCGCCGCCCAGGCCATCGGCAGCGGCTGGCAGGCGGCGCTCATGGCGCCGACCGAGATCCTGGCCGAGCAGCACCTGCGCAAGCTCGAGCCGTGGCTGGCGCGCGTCGGCGCGCGCATCGCCTGGCTGTCGGGCTCGCTCAGGGAGTCCGACAAGCGGGCGGTGCGCGCCCGCGTGGCCGCCGGCGAGGTCGACCTGCTGATCGGCACCCATGCGCTCATCGAGGACACGGTGGCGTTCGCCCGGCTCGGGCTGGTCATCGTCGACGAGCAGCATCGCTTCGGGGTGGCGCAGCGGCTGGCCCTGCGCGCCCGGCACGAGGGCGCCGCGATGCTGCCGCACCAGTTGATGATGAGCGCCACCCCGATCCCGCGCACGCTGGCGATGTCGTACTACGCCGATCTCGACGTGTCGGTGATCGACGAGCTGCCGCCCGGGCGCAAGCCGGTCACCACCAAGCTGATCTCCGCAGGGCGCCGCGAGCAGGTGATCGCGCGCGTGCGCGCGGCCGCCGCGGCCGGCCGCCAGGCCTACTGGGTGTGCCCGCTGATCGAAGAGAGCGAGACGCTCGACCTGCAGACCGCCATCGAGACGCACGCGGCGCTGCAGGCCGAGCTGGCGCCGTACCGCATCGGCCTGGTGCACGGACGCCTGCCCGCGCCGGACAAGCAGGCGGTGATGAGCGCCTTCTGCGAGGGCCGCCTGCAGGTGCTGGTGGCCACGACCGTGATCGAGGTCGGCGTCGACGTGCCCGCGGCCACGCTGATGATCGTCGAGCATGCCGAGCGCTTCGGGCTGGCGCAGCTGCACCAGCTGCGCGGGCGCGTCGGGCGCGGCGCCGGCGAGAGCACCTGCGTGCTGATGTACCGCCCGCCGCTGTCGGCCGCCGCGCGCGAGCGGCTGAAGACGATGTACGAGAGCGCCGACGGCTTCGAGATCGCGCGCCGCGACCTGGCGCAGCGCGGCCCCGGCGAGTTCCTCGGGGCGCGCCAGTCGGGCGAGGCGCTGCTGCGCTTCGCCGACCTCGAGCGCGACGGCGACCTGCTCGAGGCGGCGCGCCGCCTCGCTGCGCGCATGCTGCGCGAGCAGCCGGACCGGGTGCAGGCGCACCTGCAGCGCTGGCTCGGCGGTCGCGAGGAGTTCCTGCGCGCGTGAGGGCTCCTGCGCGCAGGTCCGGCCCCGCAACGCGCCGGCGCAGCGAGCAGTCCTACGCGGCGTCCAGCAGCCCGGCGTGGCGTGCGAGCGCGTACAGGCCGGCCGCGGCGGAGTCGCCGTCGGCCACGCGGGCGCGCACGCGCAGCCGGTGCAGGGCGTGCGCGTAGCGCGACGAAAGCTCGCTGCGCGCGACCAGGGTCGGCACCAGGTCGTGCGGCGACCACGCCGCGGCGTCGGCCAGCTCGGTGCCGATGAGCAGCCCCGACAGGTAGGCGGGCACCTGGTGCGCGGCCAGGCCCTCGAGCAGGGCCTCGGTGCGCGCGGTGAACAGCAGGTGGGTCAGCGAGCCTGGGTGCGCCGCGGCATGGTCGACGCCCTCGTCGAAGGCGCGCAGCGCATCGGCCTGCCGGGCCGGCGAGTCGTCGGGGTCCGTGCACATGCGCGCCAGCGTCGAGTGGCGGCGCATCAGGGCGTAGATCTCCCCGGTCATGTAGGTACGCAGGGCGACGATGCGCCGCCCGCGCACCTCGACCCAGCGGCTGTGCGTGCCGGGCAGCACGAACAGGCCGTCGCGGTGGCGCAGCGCCCCGAACACCTGGGTCTCGCCGCCGCGCATCAGGTCGGGCGAATCGATCTGGCCGCGCGCCATCACGCCCGGCACGATGCGGAACGGCCGTCCCAGGGCCTCGTCGAAGGCCAGCAGGGCGGCGGCGAGCTGCTCGAAGCCGGCCGGTGCGCGCACGCGCGGCGCCTCGCGCCAGCCCTCGCGGCTGCCGACCATGCCGCAGGCGACCACGGGCAGGCGCGGCCAGGCTTCGAGCCAGTCTGCGCACAGCGCCAGCAGCGCGGCGTGAAAACCGTCCGCGTCCAGGCCCAGCGCGCCGGCGGCCGATTCGCGGCGCGCGAGGATGCGGCCGGCGTCGCCGAGCAGCCAGGCGCGCAACGCGCTCGAGCCCCAGTCGAGCCCGATCAGCCGCGGGGTGCCGGCGGGCTGCGCGGCAGCAGCGTCGCTGCGGGGTGGATCGGCATCCATGGCCCGAGTATGCACCAGGGTGAACAGGCTCTAGGCCGTATTCGCGGCGGGAAATCGCGCAGTTGGTATCATCGTGCAATCCCCATGACCCTCACCGAACTCAAGTACATCGTCGCGGTCGCACGCGAGCGCCACTTCGGGCGCGCGGCGGAAGCGTGCTTCGTGAGCCAGCCGACGCTGTCGGTGGCGATCAAGAAGCTCGAGGAAGAGCTCGGCGTGCAGCTGTTCGAGCGCGGCGGCACCGAGGTCGGCGTGACCGCCATCGGCGAGCAGGTGGTCGAGCAGGCCCAGCACGTGCTGGAGCAGGCCCAGACCATCCGCGAGATCGCCGAGCAGGGCAAGGATCCCCTGGCCGGGCCGCTGCGCGTGGGCATCATCTACACCATCGGCCCCTACCTGCTGCCGCAGCTGGTACGGCGCATGATCGCCGAGGTGCCGCAGATGCCGATGCTGCTGCAGGAGAACTTCACGCTCAAGCTGCTCGAGCTGCTGCGCCAGGGCGACATCGACGTCGCCATCCTGGCCGACCCCTTCCCCGACCACGGCCTGGTCACCCTCGGCGTGTACGACGAGCCGTTCGTGGTGGCGGTGCCCAAGCGCCATCCGTGGGCCCGGCGCCCGGCGGTGCGCTCCACCGAGCTCAAGGAGCAGACCATGCTGCTGCTGGGCAGCGGCCACTGCTTCCGCGACCAGGTGCTCGGCGTGTGCCCCGAGCTGTCGCGCTACTCGGAGTCGAGCGCGGGCATCCAGAGAACCTTCGAGGGCTCGTCGCTGGAGACCATCCGCCACATGGTCGCCTCGGGCATCGGCATCACGGTGCTGCCCTTCACCGCCTGCGCCCGGGGGCGCGACGACGAGCTGCTGCAATACGTCCCTTTCGAGGGGACCCCGCCGCACCGGCGCGTCTCGCTGGCATGGCGCAAGAGCTTCACGCGCACGGCGGCGATCGAGGCGCTGCGCGCGGTGATCCTGCGGCTCGATCTGCCCGGCGTCACCTGGCTGCCGGATGCCGTCCCGACCGCCCACTGAACCGGCATGAGCGAGCCTTCCGGCCATCCGACGATCGAGGACGCCATCGGGCGCACGCCGCTGGTGAGGCTGCGCCGGCTGGCGGGCGAGGACTGCGCTCGGCGCGGCAACGTGGTGCTGGCCAAGCTCGAGGGCAACAACCCGGCCGGCTCGGTCAAGGATCGCCCGGCGCTGTCGATGATCGTGCGCGCCGAGGCGCGCGGCGAGATCCGTCCCGGCGACACGCTGATCGAGGCCACCTCGGGCAACACCGGCATCGCGCTGGCGATGGCGGCGGCCGCGCGCGGCTACCGCATGGTGCTGGTGATGCCAGAGAACCAGTCGCTCGAGCGCCGCCAGGCGATGAAGGCCTACGGCGCCGAGCTGGTGCTGGTGACCCGCGAGCAGGGCATGGAGGGTGCGCGCGACCTGGCCGCGCGCATGCACGAGGAAGGGCGCGGCCACGTGCTCGACCAGTTCGCCAACGACGACAACTGGATCGCGCACTACGAGGGTACCGGCCCCGAGATCTGGGAGGCCACGGGCGGGCGCATCACGCACTTCGTCTCGGCGATGGGCACCACCGGCACCATCACCGGCGTCTCGCGCTGCCTGAAGGAGCGTAATCCGGCCGTCATCGTGATCGGCGCCGAGCCGGCCGAGGGGTCCTCCATCCCCGGCATCCGCAAGTGGCCCGAGGCGTACCGCCCGAAGATCTACCGCCACGCCCGGGTCGACCGGCTCGAATCGGTCACGCAGGCGCAGGCCGAGGCGACGGCGCGCCGCCTCGCCGTCGAGGAGGGCCTGTTCGGTGGCATCTCCTCCGGCGGCGCCTGCGCCATCGCGCTGCGCCTGGCGGCCGAGGTCGAGAACGCGACCATCGTGTTCGTCGTGTGCGACCGCGGCGACCGCTACCTCTCCACCGGGGTGTTTCCCGCCTGAACGGCGCGGTGATCGATGCACGCGCCTCCCTCTTCGCTGCGCAGCATCGCGCTGCTGGTCGGCGCGAGCATCTCCTTCGCGCTGCTCGACAGCATCGCCAAGCACCTCTCGCAGACCCACAACCCGATGCTGGTGGCGTGGGCGCGCTACGTCTTCCACGTGGCGGTGATGGCGGCGGTGTACCTGCCGCGCATGGGCCGCACGCTGGTGCGCACGCGCCGCCCGATGCTGCAGTGCCTGCGCGGCGCCTGCCTCGGCATATCCTCGGTGTGCTTCTTCTCCGGCGTGGCGCTCATGCCGCAGGCCGAGGCCACCGCCATCATGTCGATCGCCCCGATCCTGGTCACCGTGGGCGCCGTGCTGTGGCTCGGCGAGCGCGCCCCGCGCGGCACCTGGTGGTCGCTGGCGGCCAGCTTCGCCGGCGTGCTGCTGATCGTGCGCCCGGGCGGCGCGCTGTTCGGATGGCCGGCGCTGCTGCCGCTGGGGGCCGCCGTGTTCGTCATGGGCTACCAGCTGCTCACCCGCATGCTCACCGGCGTGGACAACGGGCTGGCGACGCTGTTCATCGGCGCGCTGGTGGCTGCGGCGCTGCTGACCGTGCTCGCACCGGCGCGCTGGCAGATGCCGCACGACGGCGTGCAGGCGGCGCTGTTCGTGCTCACCGGCGTGGTGGGCGCCTTCGGGCACCTGCTGCTGGTGCGCGCCTACGAGCACGGCTCGGCTGCGGCGCTGGCGCCGTTCAGCTACACCCATCCGGCCGCCGCGGTGGTCTTCGGCCTGCTCTTCTTCGGGCAGTTCCCCGATGCGGTGTCCATGGCCGGCATTGCGCTCATCGTCGTCACCGGCGTGGTGATGGCCGCGAGCGGCAGGCTGCCGGCCCGCCCGATCGAAGAATGAGAGCGTGTGAATGAACCTACTGCGCGACCTCGGGCCGCTCGCTACGGTTCCTTCACACGTTCTGAGTCGCCCGGTCAGCGCCCGGCGGCGAGCGCCTGCGACAGCTCGTAGACGGCCATCGCGTAGAAGCTCGAGCGGTTGTAGCGGGTGATCACGTAGAAGTTGGGCGCGCCCAGGTAGTAGCTGGTCGGCTCGTCGGCGTTGGGCAGGTCGATGAGGGCCAGGGGCAGGTCGGGGGCCACCGATTCGACGCTGGCGATGCCGTAGCCGGTCAGCTCGCCGATGGTGAAGCGCGGTTCGATGCCGGCGGCCACCAGCGGCGCCAGCCGCTCCTCGCTGTCGAAGCGCATCTGGAAGCGCACCGGCTCGCCGCTGCGCCAGCCGTGCAGGGCGAGGAAGCTCGCCACGCTGCCGATCGCGTCGGCCGGGTTGGACTGCAGGTCGATGCGACCGTCGCCGTCGAGATCGACTGCGTAGCGCCGGATGCTGCCGGGCATGAACTGCGGCAGCCCGACCGCCCCGGCGAACGAGCCGCGCAGCGAGCCCGGATCGATGCCGGACTCGCGCGCATAGAGCAGGTACTGCTCGAGCTCGCCGCGGAAGTAGGGCGCGCGCCGCGGGTAGTCGAAGGCCAGCGTGCTCAGCGCATCGATCACCCGGAAGCCGCCGGTGATGCGGCCGTAGAAGGTCTCGACGCCGATGATCGCGACCACGATCTCGGGCGGCACGCCGTAGCGTGCCGAGGCATAGGCGAGCCAGCCCTCGTTGTCGCGCCAGAAGCGCAGGCCCTCGCGGATGCGCTGCGCGTCGAGGAAGCGCGCGCGATAGGCGCGCCACGAGCGCTTGAAAGTGGGCGGCGCCGGCGCGATCAGCCGCAGCGCGTCGGCGCTGTAGTGCGCCTGCGCGAACACGGCTTGCAGCTCGGCTTCGATGAAGCCGTGCTGCGCGACCATTTCGTCGATGAACGCGTGCACCTCGGGGCGAGCGGCGTAGTCGGCAGATGCCGGAGCGGTCGCGCCGGCGGCGCCGGATGCCAGCGCGGGCGCCGCTGCCCGGCTGCGGCGGGCGCGCTGGCGCGCCTCGGCGTTGCGCGGCGCCAGCGCCGGGGCGAAGGCCAGCAGCACGGCGGCCAGCGCGGCCCGTCGCGCGGCGACGGACCGCGCGACGGGGGCGGAACGTGGATTCAAGGCTTGAACGCTTGGACGGACTTGCGCAAGTGTCGCACGGCCTGGCGATCGGGATCGGCGGTGGCGTAGCGCAGCCGCTCGTAGGCCGCGACGATGCGTCGCGCCTCGGCCAGCTGCGCCGGCTCGAGCGCGCGTCCGATGCGCCCGAGGTAGGCCGATGCGGTCTCGTGCTTCCTGCGTGCCAGCCCGCATGCGGCCAGCCGGTCGCAGAACGCCAGCCACGCGCGTTCGACTGGATCGCGCGGCCGGCGCGGATGCAGCGTCAGCAGCGCCACCGCGCCCAGCAGCACGGCCAGCACGGCGGCCAGCAGCGCGGCGAGCCGCTGCCAGTCGCCGGCGGCGATGCCGATGCGCGACAGCAGGTGCTGCTGGCGGCCGCGGTCGTACGACAGCACCCACTGGTTCCAGGCATTGCCGATCGCATCGAGGTTGAAGCGCAGCCGCTGCAGGAGCGGGCGTGCGGCCTCGGAGAGGTCCCCGGCGTAGCGGTCCGCGCCCAGGCGCAGGCCGCGTTCGATGCGCTGCGGCGCGACGGCGGCGGTCGGGTCCACGCGGACCCAGCCGGCGTCGGCCAGCCACACCTCGGCCCAGGCGTGCGCATCGGCCTGGCGCACCAGCCAGTAGCCGTCGACCGGATTGCGCTCGCCGCCCTGGTAGCCGGTGACCACGCGCGCCGGCACGCCCAGCGCGCGCATCAGCACCACGAAGGCGCCCGCGTAGTGCTCGCAGAACCCGGCCCGGGTGTCGAAGAGGAAATCGTCGACCGCGTCGCGCCCGAGCGGCGGCGGCTCGTGCGTGTAGCGGAAGGGCTGGTCATGGAACAGCCGCAGCGCCCGCTCGACCTGCTGCCGGTCGTCCAGCGGCTCGCCGCGCCAGCGATCGGCCAGCGCCCGCGTGCGCGGATTGAATCCGGCCGGCAGCGCCAGCCAGCTGCGCAGCGACTGCGGCGTTTCGTTCAGGCCGGCGCGAAAGCGGGTGTACGAGACCAGCGCGTGGCGGGTGCGCCCGCCGGACGCGTCGCGGGCCACCAGCTGCAGGTCGGGCCGCAGCTGCGCCGGCGTCTCGTCGCCCGCTTCGATGCGCACGGGCATCTCCAGCGCGAACAGCCAGTTGCGGCCGGTCGGCTCCTGGGTGACGGTGTAGCGTATCGCGGCGCCGGCCGCATCGAGGGGTTCGACGCGCGGCGGCGGCGCGCCCGCCTGCACGAGCGGACGCCACGTCCGCCCGTCGAAGCTGCCGAACACCGGGCCGCGCCAGTACAGCTGCGCGGTCGGGGGCACGGGGCCGTCGAACAGCACCCGGAAGGCGATCTCGTCGGACTCGGACAGCTGCGCGATGTTGCCCGGCGCCATCGACTCGGACAGGCCGGTGCGGGCGCGCTGCGCATCGGCGGGCAGGCCCCACAGCGGGCCGCCGAGCCGCGGGAACAGCACGAAGATCACCGCGGCGATCGGCGCCGCCTGCGCCAGCATGACACCCACGCCGCGCAGGCGCCGGCCGATGGGCGCCTCGTGCCGGCGATACTGCATGGTCACCATCGCGGCGACCAGGCCGTACAGGGCCAGCCCCACCCACGCCGCCGTCGCCATCGACTGCGAATGGAAGAAGGCCGTCAGCAGCAGGAAGAAGCACAGGAAGATGACCACGAACAGGTCGCGGCGCGCGCGCATCTCCATCAGCTTGAGCCCGAGGAACAGCACCAGCAGCGCCACGCCCGGCTCGCGCCCGAGCAGCGTCTGGTAGTGCGCGTAGACCGCCGCGGTGCACGCGATCGCCGCCACCCAGCGCACCGAGGCGCGCGGCAGCCAGCGCCCGGACAGCACCAGGCCGAGGCGCCAGAGGAACAGCACCAGGAAGCCGGCACCGGCCCACCACGGCAGCTGCGCCAGATGCGGCAGGGCCGACAGCAGCACCGGCGCCATCAGGAACAGGGTCTCGCGGCGCTCGCGCTCCCATTGGGCGCCGAGCGTGCCGCCGAGCGCGCGCAGCGAGTAGCGCAGGCCTGCGGCCATTCAGCCGCCCCAGGTGGCGAGCGCCTCGAGGCAGCGCGCCCGGTGCGCCGGCCCGGCGTCGGCCTCGACGGTGCAGCCGGGCAGCACCAGCGCGAAGCGCACGCCCGCCGCGTCGGCATCGAGCACCCAGCGAGTGAGCCGCGCCAGGCGCGCCTCGGCGTGCATCGACGCGGGCAGCTGCGACCACTCGAGCGAGAGCTCGCCCAGCTGCGCGCCGTCGAACTGCTTGGTGAGGAGCTCGTCGGAGGCGCTGCGCGCCATCGCTTTCCAGGCGATCAGCCGCGGGGCGTCGCCGGCCGCATAGGGGCGCACGGCGGCGAGGTCGTCGTGGCCCGGTCCGCGCGCGGTGCCCTCGCCGGCAGCAGCCATGCGCGCCGGGAGCGCGACCGCGGGCGTTTCGGGCTGGGGGTAGACCAGCACGCGCAGCACCGGGTGCCACGGCGCCCAGGCGCGCCACAGGCCGAGCGGCCAGGTAGTGGAGACGGTCAGGCGCGGCACCTGCATCCAGCCGCGCCGCTCGGTGGGCAGCGCGATCGACACCAGCTGCTCGGCCCCGGGAGCGGCGTCGAAATGCTCGGCCTGCGTCATGCCGTGCGCATGCACGCTCAGCGCGTAGCGTTCGAGCCGCGTGGGGTTGCGGGCGATCAGCGTGAACTCGGCGAGCTGGCCGGCGAAGACCGGCTCGGCGCGCCCGGCGTGCAGCGTCAGCGCCGAGAGGTTGCGATAGGTGTGCAGCATGCCGACCGCGGCGAGCGCGACGAGCAGGAAGGTCAGCGCATGGCCGAGCGAGAGCTGGTAGTTGATCGCCGCCAGCAGCATCACCAGCAGCACCACCGCGAACAGCAGGCCGGCGCGCGTCGGCAGCACGAACACGTTGCGCCGCGTGAGCACGTGGTCGCCGGCGTACGGGCCGCGCCGGCGGGACAGCCATCGGGCCAGGCGCTCGCGCGCCCGCGCCGCGGGCGCCGGCGCGACGCCGGCCCGGTGCGGGATCGCGCTCACCGGATCCGCCTGCGCGCAGCCGGGGCCGTCGGCATGCTCACGGCACCGCGACCGCCTCGGTCAGCTTGGCGACCATCTCGGCGCGCGCCCGGTGCGAGACGCTGCCGCCCTTGGCCGGGCGCAGCCGGTGGCCGGCCACCGCGGGCAGCACCGCCTGCACGTCGTCGGGCAGCACGTGGTTGCGCCCGTCGAGCAGCGCCCAGGCGCGCGCGGCGCGCACCAGCGCCAGGCCGGCGCGCGGGCTCAGCCCCTCGGAGAGCGCCGGATCGCGCCGGCTGGAGGTGAGCAGGTTCTGCACGTAGTCGAGCAGCGGCGGCGCGCAGCGGATCTCCTGCACCAGCCGCTGCGCCGCGTCGAGCTCCGCGGCGGTCATCTGCGGCGCCAGGCGATCGAGCATGACCCGCCGGTCCTCGCCCTGCAGCAGGGCGCGCTCGGCCTTGGGGTCGGGGTAACCGAGCCCAATGCACATGAGGAAGCGGTCGAGCTGCGATTCGGGCAGCGGGAAGGTGCCGATCTGGTCCTGCGGGTTCTGCGTGGCGATGACGAAGAAAGGCTCGGGCAGCCGCAGCGCCTTGCCGTCGACCGAGACCTGGCGTTCCTCCATCGCCTCGAGCAGCGCCGACTGCGTCTTGGGCGAGGCGCGGTTGATCTCGTCGGCCAGCAGCACCTGCGAGAACACCGGGCCGGGGTGGAACACGAACTTGGCGCGCTCGCGGTCGAACACCGGCACGCCGATGATATCGGCCGGCAGCAGGTCGTTGGTGAACTGCACCCGCCTGAACTGCAGCCCGAGCGAGATCGACAGGGCATGGGCCAGCGTCGTCTTGCCCACGCCAGGCAGGTCCTCGATCAGCAGGTGGCCGCGCGCCAGCAGGCAGGCGAGCGCGAGCTTGATCTGGGGTTGCTTGCCGACCACGACGGCGCCGACCTGGCCGGCCACCGCCTGGATGCGCTCCAGGCTCATGTCTCTCTGGTTCCCTCTCTGGTTTCCTGGCAGCGGCTCGCACCGCCGGTTCGTGAAGGTTCGCCCGAGTGTAATCGAAGGGGTGGAGGTGTCCGCGTGACCCATTCGCCGGTTTGGACGATCGGCGCCGGGCGCCGATAATTGGCGTATCCCGACGGATCACCGGAGGTCTTCGCCATGTCCGCAGTTCCGCAGAGCGCTTCCCTACCCGAAGCCGGTGCGCCGGTGCTGGTCGTCCGTGACGGCGGCATCGTGCGGCTCACCCTGAACCGGCCGGCGCAGTTCAACGCGCTCTCCGAGGGCCTGATGCAGGCGATCCAGGCCGAGCTGGAGCGCATCGCCGCCGATCCGGCGGCGCGGGTGGTGGTGCTGGGCGCGGCCGGCAAGGCGTTCTGCGCCGGGCACGACCTGCGCGAGATGCGTGCGCAGCCCTCGCTCGAGTACTACCGCGCGCTGTTCGCGCAGTGCGCCCGGATGATGATGACGATCCAGCAGATGCCCCAGCCGGTCATCGCGCGGGTGCAGGGCATCGCCACCGCGGCCGGCTGCCAGCTGGTGGCGATGTGCGACCTGGCCGTGGCCAGCGCCGATGCGCGCTTCGCAGTCTCGGGGGTCAATCTCGGCCTGTTCTGCTCCACGCCGGCGGTGGCGCTGTCGCGCAACCTTTCGCGCAAGCAGGCGTTCGAGATGCTGGTCACGGGCGAATTCATCGACGCGCCGACCGCCGCCGCCCGCGGCCTGGTCAACCGGGTGGTCGCCCAGGAGGCGCTGGATGCCGAGGTCGATCGGCTCGCTGCGCTGGTGTGCGCCAAGCCCTCCGCCGCCATCGCCGCCGGCAAGGGCCTGTTCTATCGCCAGCTCGAGATGGGCATCGACGCGGCCTACCAGCTGGCCGGCCAGACCATGGCCTGCAACATGATGGACGAATCGGCGCTCGAGGGCGTGCAGGCGTTCATCGACAAGCGCCCGCCGAACTGGAAGTGACCACTGCCGGGCAGGTCCCGGGAGGTCTCCGGGCCCGTCATATAATCACAGGCTTTCCCCTTTTCCATCCCATGAGGTACCGATGAAGATCCTCGTCCCGGTCAAGCGGGTGGTCGACTACAACGTGAAGGTCCGCGTCAAGAGCGACCAGAGCGGAGTCGACATCGCCAACGTGAAGATGTCGATGAACCCGTTCGACGAGATCGCGGTCGAGGAAGCGGTGCGCCTGAAGGAGAAGGGCGTGGCCACCGAGATCGTGGCCGTATCGTGCGGGGTGCAGGCGTGCCAGGAGACGCTGCGCACGGCCATGGCGATCGGGGCCGACCGCGGCATCCTGGTGCAGACGGACGTCGAGCTCCAGCCGCTGGCGGTGGCCAAGCTGCTGGCGGCGCTGGCGGCGCGCGAGCAGCCCGGGCTGGTGATCCTGGGCAAGCAGGCGATCGACGACGACGCCAACCAGACCGGCCAGATGCTGGCCGCGCTGCTCGATCGCCCGCAGGCCACGTTCGCCTCGAAGCTGGAGGTGGCCGACGGCAAGGCCAAGGTCACGCGCGAGGTCGACGGGGGCCTGGAGACGATCGCGATCAGCCTGCCGGCGGTGGTGACCACCGACCTGCGGCTGAACGAGCCGCGCTACGTCACGCTGCCCAACATCATGAAGGCCAAGAAGAAGCAGCTCGATGTCGTCAAGCCCGAGGACCTCGGGGTCGACGTCACGCCGCGCCTGAAGACGCTCAAGGTGAGCGAGCCGCCGGGACGCAAGGCCGGCGTGAAGGTGCCCGACGTGGCCACGCTGGTGGCCAAGCTGAAGAACGAAGCGAAAGTGATCTGAGTAAGGGTGAGACCGATGGCAGCTCTGGTACTGGCCGAACACGACAACGCGACACTCAAGCCCAGCACGCTCAACGCCATTGCCGCCGCGGCCAAGGCGGGCGGCGAGGTCACCGTGCTGGTGGCCGGCAGCGGCTGCGCGGCGGTGGCGCAGGCCGCCGCCCAGGCGGCGGGGGTGACGAAGGTGCTGCTGGCCGATGCGCCGCAGCTGGCCGATCAGCTTGCGGAGAACGTGGCCGCGCAGGCGCTCGCGGTGGCCAAGGGCTACACGCACATCCTGGCCCCGGCCACGGCGCACGGCAAGAACGTGGCCCCGCGCATCGCGGCCAAGCTCGATGCGGCGCAGATCTCCGACATCGTCGGGGTAGAGTCGGCCGACACCTTCACGCGCCCGATCTACGCCGGCAACGCCATCGCCACGGTGCAGAGCGCCGACCCGGTGAAGGTGATCACCGTGCGCACCACGGGCTTCGACCCGGTGGCGGCCACCGGAGGCTCGGCGCCGATCGAGAACGTGGCGGCGGTGGCCGATGCGGGCACCTCCAGCTTCGTGGGACGCGAGATCGCCCGGAGCGACCGTCCGGAGCTGACCGCGGCCAAGATCGTGGTCTCGGGCGGGCGCGGCATGGGCAGCGCCGAGAACTTCCACCTGCTCGAGCCGCTGGCCGACAAGCTGGGCGCGGCGCTGGGCGCCTCGCGCGCGGCGGTCGATGCGGGCTACGCGCCCAACGACTGGCAGGTCGGGCAGACCGGCAAGATCGTGGCCCCGCAGCTGTACGTGGCCATCGGCATCTCCGGGGCCATCCAGCACCTGGCCGGCATGAAGGACAGCAAGGTGATCGTGGCCATCAACAAGGACGAGGAGGCCCCCATCTTCGGCGTGGCCGACTACGGCCTGGTGGCCGATCTGTTCACCGCCGTACCGGAGCTGGTCAAGGAACTGGGCTGAGCGAGGCCGCGCGCCGCCTCACTTCCGGGAGAGCATCGCCATGTCGTATCGCGCACCCCTGGCCGACATGCAGTTCGTCCTGCGCTACCTGGCGGGCATCGACCAGGTGGCGGCGCTGCCGGGGTTCGCCGATGCCGGCTTCGACACCGCCCAGGCGGTGCTCGAGGAGTGCGCGAAGTTCAACGAGGGGGTGATCGCCCCGCTCAATCGCGGCGGGGATCTCCAGCCGGCCACGCTGGCGGCCGGCGAGGTCGCCACCAGCCCCGGTTTCCGCGAGGCGTTCCGCCGCTTCGCCGAGGGCGGCTGGCAGGGCCTGCAGCATCCGGTGGAGCTCGGCGGGCAGGGCCTGCCCAAGCTGATCGCCACGCCCTGCATGGAGATGCTCAACGCCGCGAACCTGTCGTTCGCGCTATGTCCGCTGCTCACCGACGGCGCCATCGAGGCGCTGATGGTGGCCGGCTCGCACGCGCAGCAGCAGCGCTTCGTGCCGCGCATGATCTCGGGCGAGTGGACCGGCTCGATGAATCTCACCGAGCCGCAGGCCGGCTCCGACCTGGCGCTGCTGCGCACCCGGGCGGTGGCGCAGCCCGACGGCAGCTACCGCATCTTCGGCCAGAAGATCTTCATCACCTACGGCGAGCACGACATGGCGGACAACATCGTCCACCTGGTGCTCGCGCGCACTCCCGACGCGCCCGAGGGCGTGAAGGGCATCTCCCTCTTCGTCGTGCCCAAGCGCCTGCCCGGCGAGGACGGCGGCGCCGGCCGGCGCAACGACGTCTGGTGCCAGTCGATCGAGCACAAGCTCGGCATCAAGGCCAGCCCCACTGCCGTGCTGCTGTACGGCGACGACAAGGGCGAGGTCGGTCCCGGGGCGATCGGCTACCTGGTGGGCGAGGAGAATCGCGGCCTCGAGTACATGTTCGTGATGATGAACGCGGCGCGCTTCGCCGTGGGCATGCAGGGCGTCGCGTTGTCGGAGCGCGCCTACCAGCAGGCCGTGGCCTACGCCAGGGAGCGCGTGCAGAGCCGCGACGTCGCCGGCTCCAGCGGGCCGGTGACGATCATCCATCACCCCGACGTGCGCCGCATGCTGATGACCATGCGCGCCTGCACCGAGTCGGCGCGTGCGCTCGCCTACGTGGCCGCCGCCGCCAGCGATGCCGGCCACCACGCGTCCGACGAAACCGTGCGCCGCCAGAACATGGCGGTCTACGAGTTCCTGGTGCCGATCGTGAAGGGCTGGTCCACCGAGTTGGCCATCAAGGTCGCCTCGCTCGCCGTGCAGGTGCACGGCGGCATGGGCTTCATCGAGGAGACGGGGGTGGCGCAGCACTACCGCGACGCGCGCATCCTCACCATCTACGAAGGCACCACCGCCATCCAGGCCAACGACCTGGTCGGGCGCAAGACCGTGCGCGACGGCGGCGCGGTGGCGCGCGCGCTGCTCGCGCAGGTGCGCCAGACCGAGGCCGAGCTGGCCGCGCGCGGCGGCGCCGACCTGGCCGCCATCGCCGCCCGGCTGGCCGCCGGCCGCGCGGCGCTCGAGACGGCGGTCGCCTTCGTGCTCGATGCCTTCCGTGCCGACGTGCGTGCCGTCTTCGCCGGCAGCGTGCCCTACCTGAAGCTGGCCGGCATCGTGCTGTCGGGCTGGCAGATGGCGCGCGCCGCGCTGGCTGCCGACTCTCTGCTGAAGGCGGGCGAGGGCGATGCGCGCTTTCTCGCGGCCAAGATCGCCACCGCGCGCTTCCACGCCGATCACCTCATGAGCCAGGCGCCGGGCCTGTGCACGGCGCTCACCGAAGGCGCACCCGGCGCGCTGGCCATGCCCGAAGAGGCGTTCTGACGCGGCCCGGCGCCGCTGTACAACGCACCGCGGCGCCCGTATACTGGATGAACATCCAGCTACCGGGGCGCGCTCATGAGTCTTCCGTCGGCGCCGGTGTGCGGCCGCGGCGCCGCGTCCAACCCGCAGCATCGCTTCGAGGCGGCGCGCCGCGAGCCGTTCGACGACGGCTGGGGCGGCGAGAGCGACCCGCCGCCGGAGCTCGACACGCAGGTCACCGAAGAGCAGGCGCGCTCGCTCATCGTTCGCAACCGCTCGCCCGACCTCCCGTTCGATCTCTCGATCAACCCCTATCGGGGCTGCGAGCACGGCTGCGTCTACTGCTATGCGCGGCCTTACCACGGCCGCCTCGGGCTTTCCAGCGGCCTCGATTTCGAGTCCAGGCTGTACGCCAAGGTCAATGCAGCGGCCGTCCTGCGCGCCGAGCTCGGCGCACGCAGCTACCGCTGCCAGCCGATCAACCTGGGCTCGGCCACCGATCCCTACCAGCCGATCGAGCGCCGCTACCGACTCACGCGCGCGCTGCTCGAGACCATGGCCGCGCACCGCCAGCCTTTCACCATCGTCACCAAGTCCGCCCTGGTCGAGCGCGACATCGACCTGCTCGCCCCGCTCGCGCGCGACGGCCTGGTCGCAGTGTTCCTCTCCCTCACCACGCTCGACGCCGCGCTGGCCCGGCGCTGGGAGCCGCGCGCGGCCGCGCCGTGGCGGCGGCTCGAGGCCATGCGCCGGCTGCGCGAGGCAGGCATCCCCGTCGGCGTGGGCGTGGCGCCGATCGCGCCGTTCCTGAACGAGCCCGAGATCGAGCGGGTGCTCGCCGAGGCGCGCCGGGCCGGTGCGCAGTGCGCCTTCTACTCGGTGCTGCGCCTGCCCTGGGAGGTGCGCGAGCTGTTCGTGCAGTGGCTGGGTGCGCACTACCCCGAGCGGGCGCGCCGCGTGCTTGCGCGCCTGGGCGATATGCGCGGGGCTCCGCCCGGCTGCAGTGCCGGCAGCTCGATGCGCTCGAGCGAGGCGCGCTTCTTCGCCCGCATGAAGGGCGAGGGGCCGTGGGCCGAGCTGGTGCGGCTGCGCTTCGATATGGCCGCGCACAGGCTCGGGCTCGGCACGCACCGCTTCGCGCTGCGCACCGACCTGTTCCGCGTTCCCGGCGACGTGGCGCAGCCCGAGTTGTTCTGAGGGGGCTTCCTCATTCCCGTCTCCTCCCTTCGGCTTCGACTTCGGTGCTTGGCGTGGTCGCGGCAGTCGGCGGGCGGCCAGGCCCCGGGGGTTGCGGGGCTGGGCACGGCGGTCGGTGCTGCGCACCAACTCCCCTCCGCTGCTCGCCTCGGGGTCGTGCGGCGCAACTCGCTTCGCGCGCTGTGCGCGCTCCACTCGGACAAGGCGCCGCAAGAATGAAGCACGAAGCGCGCTGCGCGCGCCGACCCCGAGACTGCGCTGCTCGGCGCCGCACACAGCGCCGCAACCCCCGGGGCCC
>MKUQ01000056.1:0-302 GCA_001898645.1 Burkholderiales bacterium 70-64 | reverse complement strand
GCCGACTGCCGCTCAGGCACCGTGGATAGTGTTCGGGCCGAAGGCGGAAGCGGTGCTCGCAGCGCAGACGAGTGTGGTGTTCGCAGCAGCGACGGAGCCGACGCTCGCGTGTAACACGGCGTTCGCACGCATCCGCGCGACGCGGGCACCGGGGCCGTTGCCTGCGCAAGCCACCACGGTATCGGCAAAGGCGCGGGCCGCCCGGAGCCGGCGCGCCTGTGCGCCGCCGAGAAGCGCAGCAGCACCGGCGGCGCGCGCAGCGCGCTTCGTGCTTCATTCTCGCGGCGCCCTGTCCGAGCGGA
>MKUQ01000055.1 GCA_001898645.1 Burkholderiales bacterium 70-64 | reverse complement strand
ACAGCGCATACGCCCGGCGCCAGCCGCGCGCGTGGCGCACCGACCAGCGCCGCAGAGCATGCATCGGGAAAGCCGCCAAGCTCTAGCCGGCGTACTTGCGAGCCGCGGCGAACATCGCGCGGACGTTATCGATCGGCGCTTCGTCGGGAAGCCCGAACGCAGCGTCCAGGATCAGCTTGCCGCCCTTGTGAAAGACGTTCTCCGCCAGATGTCGAACGGCCGCATCGACTTCTACAGGTGTCCCGGTCACGAGCAGCGAGGGAGAGATGTTTCCGCGGAGAGCCACGACGTCACCCAGGACCTCGAACGCCCTCACCATGTCGGTGCGTTCGAACCAGTAGATGCACTTACCGCGAGGAACGTCGGCGATGATCTCGAGCCGCTTCGTACAATCAGCCTCCCACATCGGCATCGGGATCAGATCGGCGTCGATCAATCCGAGCATCAGCTTGCGAAACGAAGGCCACCAGACTTCCCGGAATTGCTTTTCCGACATGAACGCGTCCGGCGCCCAGTGGATCGGAATGAAGACGACCGGGTTTCCGGAGGCTTTGGCGGCCGCGACGAATCGCCTGAGCAGGAGCGCCGTCATCTTTTCGATCAGTTCGAGGACCTTGTCCTTGCGCCGGTAGAGATCGGTCATCATTCCGCGTGCACCGCGGAAGTAATCGGCGATCACGTCGTAGGGCGCTCCCCCGGTCGCCCCGTTGGTGCAGGGATATCCAAGGGCAGTCATGCGGTCGGCAAACGATCTCTGGCACTGGGCGAAGCGCTCGACTTCCTCGGCAGCCTTCACGACCTTCTCGATCGCCGCTTGCAGCCTCGGGCGCGCAAACGGCGCCATCCCTCCCACCAGACGGGAAAAATAGAGGCCGGCGAAAACCGGCAGCTCCTCGAACCCATCGAAGGCAGACGCGACGCGCGGAAGGTAGGTATGCAGGTAGTAGCCGGTCGGATCCAGGATGAACTCGTCGTACTCCTCCGGCTTCATATATTCGCGATCGAGGTACTGGTACGGCTGGTTGTCGCCCACACCGTGGCCCGGCCACTGCAGTTGCCGAAAGCCGATCGCCTCGTAGCTGGGTCCGGCCGCAGTGAGCTGGACCAGCGGACAGTAGATGTCGGGGTCGAGCTCGAGCACCGCGCGCTCGGCGATCTCGGCTGTCCTGGCATAGTCGTACATCAACTGCCGATGACTGACCCCGCCATACTTCGCCAGCCAGAACGTCGCATAGAGTGCGACGGGCATGCGGTCCGGCTGCCTGAGCGCGACGCAGTCCATGTAGCGTTGCCATCTCGCATCGTACGAGCGACGGACGTCGTCTTCGCCGGCGGTGCCTTGGGGTGTCGCGAGTGCGCTCATGCCGGTACGCCAGTTGTGTTGATCGCGGCGATGGTCTGCCTCATCGAATCGAATGCGAGCGTCATGAACCCGGGAAGCTCATGGCTTTCACCCTCGATCCTTTTCACAGGATAATATTGATAAATTCGTTCGTCAAACGCATACAACAATGCTGCGTAACTCAATGTCTGAGCTGACAGGAGGCGAGACGGCCGTGCAGACGTCTATCAGGAAGCCCTCACGACGCGGAATCCGGGCCATCGAGATCGGGGTGGCCGTACTCAGGTGCTTGTCGGACGGTCGCAGCCCCATCTCTCTGAAGGAAGTGGCCGAGAGAACGGGCCTGTCGGCAAGCAACGCGCACTTCTATCTAGCCAGCCTCGTCGAGACGGAACTCGCCAGGCAGGACCCCGTGTCCGGGCGCTACGCGCTAGGCACCTACGCGCTTCAACTGGGGCTGTCCGCCATGGAGCAGATCGATGCGATCTCGGCCGCACGCCACTCGCTCTACGTACTGACGGAAGCGACCGGCTTCTCCTCCTTTCTCAATGTGTGGGGCAGCCATGGCCCGACCGTGGTGCATCGGGTGGATGGGAAGCATCGCACCGTCCTCGAGATACGTGTCGGCAGCACCTTGCCGGTCCTGAGGTCCTCGGCCGGACGGGTGTTCCTCACTTGGCTGCCATCGGAGATGACCCGTGGACTGGTCGAGGCGGAATTGGCGGCCGCACCCCCGGAAGACGCGCAAGAGGCACTGGAGGCAGGCAACGAAGCCGACCGTCTTGCTGCGGAGGTACGCGCCAACGGCATCGCTCGCGCCAGCGGAACGGTGTTGAGCGGGTTCACCTCGATCGCGGCTCCTGTCTGGGATCATGCGGGCACCCTCCAGGCGGTTGTTTCGATCGTCGGCCCGATCGGCATCCTGGATGACAGGCCGGATGGCATGCCGGCACGCACACTGCTGCAGGAAACGCGCCGGATCTCGGCTTGCCTGGGATGGCGCGCTGAAGTGGAGCCGGAGGACGCCACGTCGCGGCCGTAACCGGGCATTCACGCCTTTGGGGCCGACTGGCCCGCAGCATCGAGCCGCCTCGTCGGATTCGCTCCACACGACGGCACCACAGGTCGCTCCCTTCGACACCCTTCTGCGGACCGGTTGCCGGAATTCCTGAGGCTCAGAAGCCACGGCCTTCGTTGTTCCAGACGCTGGACATCTTGACCTGGATCAAGTGCCAGAATTATCGTACGCAGAATACAAGTATACTGTATTTATAAATACGATAATTCAGGGATACCGATTCCCTGCAAACGATACACCAGGAGGAGAGTCATGAAACGCCAGATGTTCTCTGCCCTTGCCGTCGCGGGTGCGCTCGCGGCCGCGACGGCCAGCGCCCAGGTCACCATCGGCATCTCTCTCGGCACCACCGGCTCGGGCTCGTCGCTCGGCATCCCGTACAAGAACGCCTTCCAGCTGGTGCCGAGCACGCTCGGCGGCGAGCCGGTGAAGTACATCATCCTCGACGACGAGTCCAAGCCCGACAGCGCGGCCAAGAACGCCCGCAAGTTCGTCACCGAGGACAAGGTCGACGCGATCATGGGCTCGGTCGGCGTGCCGTCCACGGTGGCCATGATCGCGGTGGCGCAGGAATCGAAGACGCCGCTGATCAGCCTCACCCCCCTGCCGCCGCTCACGCCGGAACGGCTGCGCTGGACCTTCATCGTCCCGCAGAGCGCCGACCTGATGATGAGCGCGATCGCCGATCACATGAAGGCGCACGGCATCAAGACCGCGGGCTACATCGGCTACTCGGACACCTGGGGCGACCTGGTGTACAACGCGACGGCCGCGCTCGCCCCTTCCCATGGCTACCGCCTCGTCACCAACGAGCGCTTCGCGCGCGCGGACACCAGCGTCACCGGCCAGGCGCTCAAGGTGCTGGCGACCAACCCGGACGCCGTGGTCGTCGGTGCCTCCGGCTCGCCCGCGGCCACGCCGCACCTCGCGCTGGTCGAGCGCGGCTACAAGGGCCCGATCTATCACAGCCCCGGCACGGTCAACCTCGCTTTCATCCAGACCGGCAAGAAGGCGGTCGAAGGAGCCATCTCGACGACCGGCCCGCTGATCGTCGCCGAAGAGCTGCCCGACGACTTCCCGACCAAGGCGGTCTCGCTCGACTTCGTCAAGCGCTACGAGGCGGCCTTCGGCCCCGGCAGCCGCAACGCGTTCGCCGGCTACAGCTTCGATGGCGTGCGGCTGCTCGAGGCCGCCGTGCCGGTGGCGCTGAAGAAGGCCAAACCGGGCACGCCCGAGTTCCGCGAGGCGCTGCGCGAGGCGCTCGAGCATGTGCGCAACGTCATCGGCACCCATGGCGTCTACAACCTGACCCCGACCGACCACAACGGGCTGGACGAGCGTGCGCGGGTCATGGTTCGCGTCGAGAACGGCGCCTGGCGGCTGCTGAAGTAGCGCCGCGCCGGTCGACGCGATGACCGCGGACATCGCCCTCTGGCTGGTGCAGGACGGCGTCACCAACGGCGCCATCTACGCGCTGCTGGCGCTCGCGCTGCTGCTGGTGTTCGCGGTCACCCGCGTGATCTTCGTGCCGCAGGGTGAGTTCATCACCTACGCGGCGCTTACGCTCGGCCTGCTGCAGAGCGGGCAGGTACCCGGAATGGTGTACGTGCTGGTCGGCGGCGGCTTGCTCGCCGCCGCCTTCGATATCGCGGTCGCGGTGCGCGAGAACGCACCCGGCCGCCTGCCGCGCATCCTGCTGGTCTATGTCGCGGTACCGGTCGCGATGGCCGCCATCGCGTGGTGGGCGGCGCCGCGCGGGCTCGACATGTGGGCGCAGGTGCTGATCGTGATCGGCCTGGTCGCTCCCCTGGGGCCGATCCTCTACCGGGTCGCCTACCAGCCGCTGGCCAATGCGTCGGTGCTGGTGCTGTTCGTCGTCTCGATGGCGGTGCACTACGCATTGAGCGGGCTCGGCCTGGTGTTCTTCGGCAGCGAGGGGCTGCGCTCGGCGGCCTTCTCCGATGCGAGGGTGCGGCTCGGCGTGCTCGACATCACGGCGCAGAGCGTGCTGGTGGTGTCGGCCAGCGTGGCCGGAATGATCGCCCTGTGGCTGTTCTTCGAGCGCACGCTGTACGGCAAGGCGCTGCGGGCGACGGCGATCAACCGCGTCGGCGCGCGCCTGGTCGGCATACCGACCCGGCTGTCGGGCAGCCTGAGCTTCCTGGTCGCGGCCTTCATCGGTGCGGTCTCGGGCGTGCTGATCGCGCCGATCACCACGATCTACTACGACACCGGCCTGATGATCGGCCTGAAGGGCTTCGTCGGGGCGATCCTCGGCGGCATGGCGAGCTATCCGCTGGCCGCGGCGGGCGCCGTCGCGGTCGGGCTCCTCGAATCGTTCTCCTCCTTCTGGGCCAGCGCGCTGAAGGAGTCGATCGTCTTCACGCTGATCATCCCGGTGCTGCTGTGGCGCTCACTCACGTCGCGCCACCCCGTCATCGAGGACGAAGAGGAATGATGCGCAGGCACGGGGCGCTGGCGCTCTTCCTGGTCTTCGTCGCCGCGGCGCCGCTGCTGCTGCCGGCGTTCTACGTCACGCTGTTCAACTACATCGGGCTCGCCGCCCTGGTCGCGCTGGGGCTGGTGCTGCTCACCGGCGTGGCCGGCATCGTGTCGTTCGGGCAGCAGGCCTTCGTCGGGCTCTCCGCCTACACGACCGCGGCGCTCGCCGTGCACGCGGGCGCATCGCCCTGGGTCGGGCTGGTCGCCGCCCTGGCGCTGACGGCCGCCGCCGCGCTGGCGCTGGGATCGATCACCCTGCGGTTGTCGGGGCACTACCTGGCGATCGGCACCATCGCCTGGAGCGTGGCGCTGTACTACGTGTTCGGCCACCTGGAAGTGCTGGGGCAGTACAACGGGCTGGACAACGTGCCGGCGGTCTCGCTGGCGGGCTGGAAGCTCGACACCGGGAGCGAGTCGTACTACCTGATCTGGCTGGTCGCGGTCGCGGCGCTGCTCGCGGCGCGTAACCTGCTCGATTCGCGGGTCGGCCGCGCGATCCGTGCCCTGCGCTTCCGCAGCGTGATGGCCGAGAGCTTCGGGGTCGACACCGCGGCGCTCAAGCTGCTGGTGTTCCTCTATGCCGGCCTGCTCGCCGGCCTGTCGGGATGGCTCTATGCGCACTACCTGCGCTTCGTGAGCCCGCACGCGTTCGGCGTCAACGCCGGAATCGACTACCTGTTCATGGCGGTGATCGGCGGGGCGAGCCAGGTCTGGGGCGCGGTGATCGGCGCGTCCATCCTCACCGTGCTGAGGGAGTGGCTCAAGGACCTGCTGCCGGCGGTGTTCCAGAAGAGCGGCAACTACGAGATCGTCGTGTTCGGCGTGCTGATGACGCTGCTGCTGCATCGCACCCGCGACGGCCTGGTGCCCGCCTTCGCGCGCTTGCTGCCGGCGGGCGCGCGGCGCGCGCGTCCGCCCGAGGCGCCGGCCCTGCCCCGGCGCGCGCAGCCCGCACGGGGCACGCCGCTGCTCGAGCTGCGCGGCGTGCACAAGCGCTTCGGCGGGCTGATCGCGGTCAACGACATGTCGCTGGCCATGCGCAGCGGCGAGATCCTCGGACTGATCGGTCCGAACGGCGCCGGCAAGAGCACGGTGTTCAACCTGGTGACCGGGGTCCTGCGCACCGACGCGGGCGAGATCCGCTTCCTCGACGAGCGCATCGAGCGCTCGACGCAGCGCGACATCGCGCGCCGCGGCGTGGCCCGCACGTTCCAGCACGTCAACCTGGTGAGCAACATGCCGGTGATCGACAACGTCGCCATCGGCACGCACCTGCGCGGCGGCAAGGGCAGCGTCGCCGCGATGCTGCGCACCGACCGCGACGAGGAGCGGCGGCTGCTGGCGGAAGCCGCCCGCCAGCTCGAGCGCGTCGGGCTGGGCGAGCACCTGCACGAGCCGGCGGGCAGCCTACCGCTCGGCCAGCAGCGCATCGTGGAGATCGCGCGGGCGCTGTGCGCCGACCCGGTGCTGCTGCTGGTGGACGAACCCGCCGCCGGCCTGCGCTACGGCGAGAAGCAGGCGCTCGCCGCGCTGCTGCGCAAGCTGCGCGACGAAGGCATGAGCATCCTGCTGGTCGAGCACGACATGGAGTTCGTCATGGGCCTGGTCGACCGGCTGGTGGTGATGGACTTCGGCCAGAAGCTCGCCGAGGGGCTGCCCGCCGAGATCCAGGCCGATCCGGTGGTGCTCGAGGCCTACCTCGGGGGCATCGAATGACCGCGCTGCTCGAGGTCGACGACCTGCGCGTGTCCTACCGCAAGGTCGAGGCGCTGCACCGCGTCTCGCTGCGCATCGAGCAGGGCTCGATCGTGACGGTGATCGGGCCCAACGGCGCGGGCAAGACCACGCTGCTGGGCGCGATCATGGGCCTGCTGCCGCCCGGCGGGGCGATCCGCTATCTCGGCGCCGACATCGGCCGGCTCGAGGTCGAGGCGCGCGTCGCGCGCGGGCTGTGCCTGGTGCCCGAACGCCGAGAGCTGTTCGGCGAGATGACGGTGGAAGACAACCTGCGCCTGGGAGCGTTCCAGCGCGTGCGCCACGGCGAGCGCGGCGCCGACTCGGACCTGGGCGAGATCTACCGGCGCTTCCCGCGCCTGAAGGAGCGCCGCAGCCAGCTCGCCGCCACGCTGTCGGGCGGCGAGCGCCAGATGCTCGCGCTCGGGCGCGCGCTCATGGGCAAGCCGCGCCTGCTGATGCTCGACGAGCCGAGCCTGGGCCTGGCCCCGCGCATCGTGCGCGAGATCATGCACATCGTGGCCGACCTCAGGAAGACCGGCGTGTCCATCCTGCTGGTCGAGCAGAACGCGCGCGCCGCGCTGCAGGTGGCCGATTACGGCTACGTGCTCGAGACCGGCGAGATCGCGCTCGAGGGCACCTCGTCCTCGCTGGCGGACAACCCGCGCGTCGTGGAGTCGTACCTCGGGCTCGCGAGCCGTGGGCAGACTTGACCACTTTGTCGAGTATTCTGTATACATTGATGCAGTATACGCAGCAAAGCGAGCAAGGATCCCCCAGATGACATTTCCCGTCATGGACCGCACGCCCACGTTGGGTGACAAGGTCTATCAGGCGCTGCGCACCCATTTGCGGAGCGGCACGGTGTATCCCGGCGAGTCGTTCCATGAAGCCGCACTCGCCGAGCAGATGGGCGTGTCCCGGACCCCGGTGCGCGAAGCCCTGTCCCGGCTGGCGAACGAAGGCCTGCTGATCCAGAGCCGGCGCAGCTTCGTGACGCCCGAGCTGACCCGCAAGGACATCGACGACATCTACCAGATCCGCTTTCTCGTCGAGCCCGACGCCATCCGGTTGGTCGCCGCACGCACCGTCGACCCGGTGCTGCGCGCCCCCATCGAGGCGGCCATGACGGCCACCATCGCCGCCGACCGCGCCGGCGACGTCAAGGCCTTTCGCGAAGCCAATGCGATGTTCCGCGCCGCGTGGCTGGCCCTGGTCCCCAACGAACGGCTGGTCAAGGTCATCGACCTGCACGCCGATCACATGCAGCACGTGCGTGCACTGACCCTCGGCGCACCCGAGATCCGGGCGATCGTGCTGCGCAACCTCGAGCGCGTGATGGCGGCATTGCGTGCCGGCGACAGCGAAGCCGCCGCCGCAGCGATGCTCGAGCACCTCGCGGGCGCCAAGCGGGCGTACGTCGCCGCGGTCGGTCTCGACGAGAACGCGCAACAGCCCGCCCAGGAGACGGCCGGATAGTCGACTGCGGCATCATCGGAGGCGGAGACCCGCCGTCCGGGCGGCTCGTCGGCGGCCTCCGGCCCGGTCCGGCGATGCCCGGGACCCGGGCAGCCCGGCCGGCTACGGAGTGGCGACGATGGTGCCGTCGGCGTCCCGGCGCAGCCGTACGGGCTGGCCACGATCGGCCATGGCCTCGAGCTTCGCGATCACGGCCGGTCCGGCTGCCGTGGCGACAGTCGCCAGGAGCGCCCCGGGCCGGCTGCCCGCACCCATGCGATGCCGCACCACGGTGGTCTCCTCGATCGTCCCTTCGGCGACCTCCACCTCGCGCCATTGCCCGCCGCCGCAGCTGCGGCAGTAGTAGCGTTGCGGAAAGACCCGCGTTCCGCAACGGATGCACTCGAAGACCGCGAAGCTCATCGCACGCCCTCCAGCACCACCGCGTTGGCGCACATGCCGTAGCGGTACTCGACCATTCCGTAGCCGGTCACGGCGGCGATGCGCGCGCCCGCGACCTGGCGTTCACCTGTCGTGCCGCGCAGCTGCGTCACGGCCTCGACCAGGCCGTGCATGCCTCCGGCGGCCCCGGCCTGCCCGGCGGACAACTGCCCCCCCGAAGTGTTCACCGGCAGCGCCCGGGTCGCGATCCGCGAGTGAACGAGGCTGCGAAGATCGCCGTCGGCGGCGAAACCGAGGTCGGCCAGCTGGATCAGCACCATGACCGGGTAGTCGTCGTAGACCGAGACCAGGTCGACCTCGTCCGGGCCCAGCCCGGCGTCGTCCCACAACGGGCGTGCGATGTCGGCGAGCCCGGTGACGAGCCCGTCGCCCTCCTGATGGTCACGGTTGTACCGGCTGCGCAGCGCGCGCAGCCGCACCGCCCGACCGCGCGCGGCCGGATGATCGGCCGCGACGAGCACGATGGCATCGGCGCCCGAGACCACCGGCACGCAGTCGAAGCGCCCGAGCGGATCCGACACCATCGGCGCGGCGAGGTAGTCGTCCAGCGTCATCGGCGAGCGATAGACGGCGCGCGGGTTCATCGCGGCCCATTGCCGCTGCGTCACCGCCAGCGCGCCGTAGTCCGCACGGTCCAGCCCGTGCGCGCGCATGTGCCGCGAGGTCAGCATCGCGAACAGGCTGTTGGGAACGCCGGCATCGAGCGGCCGCAGCCAGGTCCGCGTCGTGAGGTTGTAGTGCTCGGTCAGCCGCGTGAAGTCGGCCGGCTCGAAGTGGTCGCCCGACGCCAGCACCACCACGCTCGCGTCGCCGGCCTGGATCGCGCGCAGCGCATGCTGCAGCAGATCGATGCCGCTGGCGCCGCCGAGGCAGTCGTCCATCAGCCAGCGCGGGGCAATGCCCAGGCGCCAGGCCAGGTCGACCGCATGGTCGGGGCCGAGAGTGAACGACGAGACGCCGAGCCCGTCGACCTCGCCGTGGGCGATGCCGGCCTCGGCCAGGGCCTCTCCGAACGCCCTGGCCAGCAGGTCGCCGGTAGCCGCCCCTTGCGGATGCCGGGCATAAGGCACCTCGACACCGGCGACGATCACGGCTCCATCCAGATTGCGCAAGTCAGTCGATCCCCATCAGAATGCACAGGGCCTGTTCATACTATGATCGCCCCCGCGCCGGGGTCTGGCGAGCCGCCAAACGAGGCGCCGGCGACGCGCGTGGCGGTGCCACGCAAGGAGCCGGCAACGAAGTGTGGCGGCTCGCCAGACCCCGGCCCGCAGGGTGAGCCCGAAGACAGCGCGCACTCGGCGTTGCAAATGCTCGCCGTGGCCCCGCCACGGCTGTGCTTTGCGCCTTGATTGCGCGCTGTCTTCGGGCTCACGCGGGGACGATCATAGTATGAACAGGCCCTAGAGATTATCACCATGAATGACGCGTCTTCCCGCCGACCGGACGCCGGTACGTTGATCGCGCGAATGGAATGGATCGACTCGCGCGGAGCGATCATGGACGGCGATCGCCGCTACCTGATGATGCGGGCCGACGTGCTGATGGGCCTGTTCCGCGAGATGCCGGCCGAGCTGCGCCGTCCGGCGATGCAGGCGCTCGCCGCATCGGTCAGGAAACGCGGCGGGGGGTCGGCGAAGGCCTATTTCGAAGCGACTGGCCACCAGCCGCAGGCGCTGGTCGACACGATCGCACGCTATTCGCGGGAGCTGGGCTGGGGCTGCTGGCACGTCGAGGCATCCAGCGGCGATGCGATCGAGGTGACGGTCGAGGACAGCCCGTTCGCCGAGGGGTTCGGTCCCAGTCCCGATCCGGTCTGCCACGCCATCGTCGGCATGCTGCAGGCCGTCGGCACGATCGTCTTCGGGCGGCCGGCCTCGGTCGTCGAAAGCTGCTGCGCGGCCCAGGAAGGCATCGATCGCTGCGCCTTCCGTGTCGTGCCGGCCGCCGGCGACGCCGGCGCATCGCCCGGGGAGCCCCGATCACGGTGACCACCTCGCGCAAGCCCGGGCAGCGCGGCGGCACCACGTCCGGGCTCGGCATCCGGTAGCGCACGCCCCATCGGCCCGGGCTCGGCATCCGGCGGCGCACGTCCACCGGCCGCTGCCCCTCCTCCTTCACCTCTCGCACTCATCGATATGGCTTCGGTCCGGCGCCCGAAAGGGTCCGGCCTGGGTCCAGCTGTGCCGGATGCCGTTTTTGTATACCGTATTTTAGTATTCAGTATTGAGATATTCAGTACTTCAGGATACACTCGCATGAAATGAACCTTCCAGCCGTCGATCGAGCCCCGACCCTGGCCGACCAGGTCTATCAGTCGCTGCGAGTCCACCTGCGCGACAGCTCCATCCGCGCCGGCGAGCCGATCCAGGAAGCGCAAGTCGCGGCGCAGATGGGCGTGTCCCGGACCCCGGTGCGCGAAGCGCTCAGCCGATTGGTGAACGAAGGCCTGCTGATCCGGAGCCGGCGCAGCTTCGTGACGCCCGGGCTCGCCGCGGTCGGGCTCGACCAGGACACACCGCAACCCGGCCAGGAGAAAACCGAGTGATCGATCGCAGCATCGTAGGCCGCGAATACCCGCCGTTCAGCGTCGAGGTCGAGAAGCGCTGGGTACGCAGCTTCGCCGAAGCCATCGGCGAAACCGACCCCATCTACCTCGACGAGCAGGCGGCGCGCGCGGCCGGCTACCGCTCGCTCGCGGTACCGCCCACCTTCCCGTTCGCGGCGATCATGGAACGCAACCAGTCGTTCATGATCCTCGACGAGCTCGGCATCGACAAGCGGCGCACGATGCACGGCGAGCAGTCCTTCGCCTGGCACGGCGACCTCTGCGCCGGCGACGTCCTGAACGGCCGCCAGCGCATCGTCGACGTCTACGACAAGAAGAACGGCGCGCTCGAGTTCATCGTCTGCGAGATCGCCTGCACGAACCAGCTCGGCGAACCGGTCTGCGACCTGCGCACGACGATCGTCGTGCGCAATTGAACGCGGGCCCCATCTCCCCACCCGAGGCCAGCATGCTCCGATTCGAACAGGTATCCGTGGGCGACGACTTGCCGCCGCTCGTGAAGCCGGCCATCAGCCGCCTGCAGCTCGCCCTCTATGCCAGCGCGGGGGCCGACCACAACCCGATCCACGTCGACGATGCAGCGGCCCGCTTCGGCGGCCTGCCCGGCGTCATCGCGCACGGCATGCTGACCATGGGCTTCCTCGGGCAGCTGCTCACGCGCTGGGTGCCGAGACGCCAAGTGCTGAGCTTCTCCGCACGATTCATCGGCATGGCGTTCCCGGACGACGTGATCACGTGCTCCGGCAAGGTCGTCGGCAAGCGCGTCGAAGCGGGATGCAACCTGGTCGATCTCGCGATCGCGGCGACCAACCAGAAAGGCGAAACCCTGCAGTCCGGGACCGCCACGGTCACCCTCCCCTGATTTCAGGTTCGAACCCGTCGGAACGCACATGACGCTGAAAGCCCAGATCCCCTACGGCGCGTACTGGAGCACGCCGTTCGCGCGCTGGCAGGGCAGCTTCGCCAATCTGCACAGCATCGAGTTCGCCGCCCACGTCGCGCGCGCCGAGCTCGCCCGGCGCCGCATCGACCCCAAGGTCTTCGACTACGGCGCCCTGGGCCTCTCCGTG
>MKUQ01000054.1 GCA_001898645.1 Burkholderiales bacterium 70-64 | reverse complement strand
CATCCGAACCGGCTGCCGAGGCCGCTTAGGCGGCGTGTCCGTCAGATCAAGTCTCGACTAGGACACGTAATGCTGGACGCCTTCTACTGAACAAGCTTCTCTCCCGTGCCCGCGATGTCGCACCAAGCCGGGTCTACCTCCAATTGGCACCGAAGCAAGTGACCGCACGCGAGATAGCGGCCGGGCTCGGTTTTGTTGGGGTCGGAAAAGGCACAGATCTTTCGAAGCTTGTGTTGAATCGCATTGTGACGCTCAAAAATTGGGCAGCGACGGTGTCCGACCTCTGCAGTTTTGCCAGGCTGAAGCTCCCGACCACGTGCCCTGCGTTTAAGGACATCGATCAACAAGTCGAGGTGCTGTGCCCCGACGGAAATCGGAGGTTTGTGCGGTTGCATGAGATCGAGTCCGGCCTCTCACCGGCAATCTTCTGCCTACCAGGTCGGCCTGCCGTCATCACGCCAATCCTTCGAGAATTCGCCGAACAGTTGTTGGAGCACTCGCCGCAGACCACGCTGTTGCCAAGGTCGCGTGCTGCCCAGTTTTCGGAGCGTCACTACCTAAGCTCCGAGAGGACGCTGAAGTTCTTCGGTCGAGGGACCCTCATGTTGTTCTATGAGTCCAGCAGGGGAAAAGGCATCTCTTCTGTCGTGGCAATAGCTCGTGTTCAGAGAGCATATCTGAAGCCAAAGGGTGTAATCGATCAGGCAGACTTCGACCCGTCGGTTCTGAGCCCTGAAACGCTGTCATCCATCGGTATCTCCGAGGCTAAAACAGTAACAGCCTTTGACAACGTCATCGTGCTGCCAAAGCCGGTGTCACTGCGAAGTCTGCGGAAGATTGGTTGTGGAGAGCCTACGCAATTGATCACGACCCGCCCCATCACCTCAGAACAACTCAACAAGATCCTAGACGAGGCTTTGTCGCAATGACCGTATCCGCCCACGCACTGATATCGCTTGAAGAGCGCTTCGCTGAGGGAATCCTGAACGGCGAAAAGCTGGTTGAACTTCGCCGCCGACCCATGCGGTTGAATATCGGCGCAACCGTCTGGATGTACGTCAAAGTGCCTGTGGGGGAGGTAATTGGCTCAGCACAGGTACGCTCACTGCACACCTTGACGCCCCAAACTCTCTGGCGGAAGTACGGTAACGTTTCTGGTCTTAGTAGGACAGAGTTCTTCGATTACCTCTCCGGCGTAGAGCACGGATTCGTCCTTGTGCTCGACAGCCCCGTTCGCCTCAAAAATCCGGTTCCACTGGAAAGGCTGCGCATTCTGAATAATGGCTTCCAGCCCCCCCAGTTCTTCCAGCATCTCGCGAATGACGGTGCTCTGGTAACTGCGTTCAGCGGCAATGTCACCGTACGGGCTCCAACAACTCGCTCCATGACCAGTCGGCAGCAGACGTGCATTGTGGCAGCCTAGAGGCGCAACTGCATCGACTTCCCTTGGTCGCCGACGGCCTCGCTGAGTGCGCCCCGTCGTGGCGCTAGCGGGTTGCCCAGCAAAGCCACAACGTTGGATTCTCCGGATCGAATCCGATCAGCTGTCCGCTGGGTTCCAACGGAGTGAAGGCGACAAGGCCCCAAAGTCGAACGGCCTCACCGAGGCGCTGCCCTGCATGAAGACCTCGGTCTGGAAGCTGATCTGGCCGCGAGCCACGAAATAGGCGTCCTGGTCCAGCTGGATGGAGGCGCCGATGAACACGTTCTGGCCGGCTCGTGCATGGTCCGGCGCGGTCAGTGTGATCTGGAACGGAAGGTGCAGCGTGTAGGCAGTCTGCGCCTGTGTCGGAAACCGCAGTCCGGTACGCAGATCGACGCTGGCCAGGTCGATCCCAACGATCGGCGCTTCGACCTTGTCCTTTATCCGGTACGAGATCTCATGGTTGGCCTCGAAATTCTGCAGCGCGACCCGGCCACCGCCCGGCGCGCCGGACACGACCGCGGTCTGGTCGCTCGGCACGAAGCTGAAATCCAACGTCCATGGAATGCTGATGACGCCAGCCCGGGCTGTTGCACTGGCCAGCAGAAGCAGCGCAAGGCTGCGTGGAACATACTTGCGCATGGCGATCCTCCCGGTGCAAACGGACAATGCACCCAACGGTAGATGGCCCGCGTTTCGTTTGCGTTTCGTTTCCCGATGCCGCCAATATGAGTTCGCCCATCTCCGAGCTTCCCTTGAAGTCCACGCTGGACGACGCCGGCCTGAACCGGCAGCACGTCTTCGCCCTCCGGCAGCTCCCCGCGGAGCTGCTCGAGCCGCTGTCCGTCAGGGTGCACGAGCGCCAGTTGATCCTGTTCGGTCACGCCGGGCGACGCCTCTGGGAGCGCGTGCAGGCGGAGGGCGTTCGTTCGGCCCATCCCATCGATGCCTACAGCGTCCGCACGGTCGAGCGCTGGCTGGCCGAGGCCGTGCCGGGGACCCGATACCGGTTCGTCTACCCGACGGGGCTGGCCGAGGGGCGACATGTTGGGCTGCAGCGTCTCGGCACGCTGGCAGGTTGGCACCATGCGTCGCCGTTCATGGTCGGCATCGACGCCGAGTGGGGAAGTTGGTTTGCCTATCGGGCGGCCATCCTCACCGACACGGATCTTCCGGTCTCGCCCGCCGAGGACCATGGGCATCCGTGCAAGGACTGCGTCGCCAAGCCCTGCATCAGGGCCTGCCCTGCGGATGCCCTGCGCTCGGGAAGCATGGACGTGCAGGCATGCCGTCGGCAAAGGCTCCTGGAGGATTCGCCATGCGCCCTGGGGTGCCTGGCACGACAGGCGTGCCCTGTCGGAGCCGAGCATCGATACGAGCAGAGCCAGATCCGTCACAGCTCGGCCGGATCACTCGGGACGATACGGCGCTTCGTCGCACTTAGCCCGGACGAGCCGGCACCGTCATGACTGCGTGCCAGGCGTCCGACGCGCACGCTGACGGAGCCGCATCACCGGCTTGCCGGCAGTCTGAACATCAAGGTCATCGGGTGCACCGTCGACGCTTGAAAACCATAGCGCTGATAGAACAGCTTGGCCCGTTCGCCCAGGGCATGCACCAGGAGCGCGCGAACCCCGGCATCCGCGGCAACGGCCATCGCACGCTTGACGGCATCCTGAAGCAGCGCTGCGCCCAGATGGAGGCCCTGCGCATGCCGGTCCACCGCCAGCCTTCCGAGCACGAGGACCGGCACCGGATCCGGCATGTTTCGCCGAACAGCGCTCGTCGCCGTCTCGTGAGCCACTGCACCCGCGGCCAGGGCGTAGTAGCCCATCACACTGCCGGACGCGTCCGCGACCACGAAGGTGCGACTCGCGCCGCTCGCCTGGTTGCTCAGGGCACGCCTGCGGAGCCACTCATCCAACGACGGCTCGCCGCAATCGAAGGCATCCAGCCGATGCCCGGACGAGAGCGGTTCGGGCGGCGTCAGCTCAAGGCTCAAGCAGGCCGGCCTCGGCGGGAGCGCTTCTTGACCTCGGCGCCCGCTTCCCAGGGCGCCTTGACTGCCATCAGTCGCTTCAGCCCTTCACTGGGAGCAGGCGGAGCATCCAACTGCTGCATGAAGGCTTTGAACCGCCCATCATCCAACCTGAAGAAGACCTGATCGAGCAAGACCGACTGCGCACGGTCACAGGCCGCTTCGAGCATGAAGTCGGATCGGTTCTTGCCTAGCGTCGCCGCAGCCCTGTCGATCAAGTCGCGCTGCTCGGGCTTGGCCCGCAGATTGATGGCCGCGTCGCGCATGATCGTCCATGCCTTGTGTAGATAATGGATATACGAATTCTATGAGCGGCGTGTAGCTGTTGTCAATACATGACCGGGCCACCGCCGAAAACACGAAGCCCCTGATCTCTTGAACGAAATCAGGGGCCTACGAAGCGCAAAGAGACGCTGCGAGACGGCGTCACATGTGCTCGATCATCACCTGCCCGAACCCCGAGCACGACACCTGCGTCGCCCCCGGCAGCAGCCGCGCGAAGTCGTAGGTGACCTTCTTCGAGAGGATGGCCTTCTCCATCGACGAGATGATGAGGTCGGCCGCTTCGGTCCAGCCCATGTGGCGCAGCATCATCTCGGCCGAGAGGATCTCGGAGCCGGGGTTGACGTAGTCCTTGCCGGCGTATTTCGGCGCGGTGCCGTGGGTGGCTTCGAACATCGCCACCGAGTCCGACAGGTTGGCGCCTGGGGCGATGCCGATGCCGCCGACCTGCGCGGCGAGCGCGTCGGAGATGTAGTCGCCGTTCAGGTTCAGCGTGGCGATCACGCTGTACTCGGCCGGGCGCAGCAGGATCTGCTGCAGGAAGGCGTCGGCGATCGCATCCTTGATGACGATCTCCTTGCCGGTCTTCGGGTTCTTGAAGCTGCACCACGGGCCGCCGTCGAGCAGCTGCGCGCCGAACTCCTTCTGCGCGAGCGCGTAGCTCCAGTCGCGGAAGCCGCCCTCGGTGTACTTCATGATGTTGCCCTTGTGCACGATCGTCACCGACGGCTTGTCGTTGTCGATCGCGTACTGGATGGCCTTGCGCATCAGCCGCTCGGTGCCCTCGCGCGACACCGGCTTGATGCCGATGCCCGAGGTCTCGGGGAAGCGGATCTTGGTGACCCCCATCTCCTTGATCAGAAAGTCGATCAGCTTCTTCGCCTTCTCGCTCTGCGCCTCGTACTCGATGCCGGCGTAGATGTCCTCCGAGTTCTCGCGGAAGATGACCATGTCGGTCTTCTCGGGCTCCTTCACGGGCGAGGGCACGCCCTTGAACCAGCGCACCGGGCGCAGGCACACGTAGAGGTCGAGCTCCTGGCGCAACGCCACGTTGAGCGAGCGGATGCCCCCGCCCACCGGCGTGGTCAGCGGCCCCTTGATGGAGACGACGTAGTCCTTGAGGACCTGCAGGGTTTCCTCGGGCAGCCAGACGTCGGGGCCGTAGACCTTGGTCGACTTCTCGCCGGCGTAGATCTCCATCCACTGGATCTTCTTCCTGCCCCCGTAGGACTTGGCGACCGCCGCATCGACCACCTTGATCATCACCGGCGTGATGTCGAACCCGGTGCCGTCGCCCTCGATGTACGGAATGATGGGATTGTCGGGAACTTGCAGCGAAAAATCGCGATTGACCTTGATCTTCTCGCCAGCCGACGGAACTTTGATGTGCTGGTACATGCCGGGGTTCCTTGCAGGAGGTCGCGGATGCGGAATTATGCCGCATCGACCCCGCTTTCCCTTTTGACCGAACGCGGGCACCATGCGGGGATGCTCAACGCTTCCCGCCTGCGACGAGCCCTTGCGCGCGCAGGGGTCGCCGTGATGCTGGCCGCCCCGGCGGCCGCGGCGACGGCCCAGGCCGTGCCGCAGCCGCGCCTGCCGGTGGTGGCGCTGCAGGCAGGCATCCACGTGATCCACGCCGAGGTCGCCGCCACGCCGGCCACGCGCGCGGCCGGCCTGATGATGCGCGAGCGGCTCGGCCCCAACGAGGGGATGCTGTTCGTGTTCCAGGACAAGGCGCAGCAGTGCTTCTGGATGCGCAACACGCTGGTCCCGCTGTCGATCGCCTTCCTGGACGACGATGGGCGCATCGTCAGCATCGCCGACATGGCGCCGCGCAGCGACGACAGCCACTGCTCGGCCCGGCCGGTGCGCTTTGCCCTGGAGATGGAGCAGGGCTGGTTCGCGCGCCGCGCCCTGGCCGGCGGCGCACAGCTGCTCAACCCGAAGGTGTTCCCCGGGCAGGTGCGCTAGCCTGCCGGAATCGGGCCCGGCCCGCGCCGGAGCGGCTTCGACTCGACAGGCTCCCGGAAGCCATCGCTTCCGGAGAACCGCCGGGGCCGGCAGACTCGCTGCGGCCCCGGCGGGCCGTCACGGGCTGCGCTTCTTCATCACCAGGCCGTAGATCCACAGCACGATGATCGCGCCGATCACCGAGGCGATGAAGCCGGCGCTGGCTCCCGGCGGATACCAGCCGAGCGCCTGCCCGATGAAGGTGGCGACGAAGGAGCCGACGATCCCGAGGATGATGGTGACGATGATGCCGCCGCCCTGCGTGCCCGGCATGATGAACTTCGCGACGGCCCCGATGACCAGGCCGATGATCAGCGTCCAGATGATGCCCATGGTGCCTCCTCCTTGTAGCTGCTGCTGGTGGTCGTGCCGCCGCGTGGCGCTCAGGCGAAATTCTTCGCGGCGAAGTCCCAGTTGGCGAGGTTGCCGAGGAAGGTCTCGACGAACTTGGGACGCGCGTTGCGGTAGTCGATGTAGTAGGCGTGCTCCCATACGTCGATGGTCAGCAACGCCTTGTCTGCGGTGGTGAGCGGCGTGGCGGCATTGCCGGTGTTGACGATGTCCACGCTGCCGTCGGGTTTCTTCACCAGCCAGGTCCAGCCGGAGCCGAAATTGCCGACCGCGCTCTTGGTGAACGCTTCCTTGAACGCCGCGGCGGAGCTCCACTTGCGCTTGATCGCCTCGGCCAGCGCGCCCGACGGCTCGCCGCCTCCCCCCGGCTTCATGCTCGACCAGAAGAAGGTGTGGTTCCAGACCTGCGCGGCGTTGTTGAACACGCCGCCGGAAGACTTCTTCACGATGTCTTCCAGGGCCATGTTCTCGAACTCGGTGCCCTTGATCAGGTTGTTGAGGTTCGTCACGTAGGCCTGGTGATGCTTGCCGTAGTGGTATTCGAAGGTTTCCTTCGAGATGTAGGGCGCGAGCGCGTCCATTGCATACGGCAGCGGCGGGAGCTTGTGTTCCATGGTCTGATCCTTGTCGTTCGTGGATGACGCAGCGCGCGGCCGGCGCGCCGGAACGTCCGATTCTAGGCCGAAAGCCGGCGGCTGCCCAAGACGGCCCTGCGTGCGGATGGCCCGTGCACGAAGTGCTCCGCGCACGGGCGGCGGCCCAGCGTGCGAGCGGCTGCACACGGACGCCGGCGCGCAGGGGGCGGCGCGCAGGCGGCGGCACGTAGGCGACGATGCGCGGGCGGCGATGCGCGAGCACGCGCACGCGCTCATCGCGCCGGCAGCGTCGCGCGCACCTCGACTTCGAGCCCGCCCTGGGCGAGCGTGACCGACAGCGCATCGCCGCGCGCCACGTCGCTGCCGGCGCGCACCACGCGCCCGTCGGCGTCGTGCACGATCGCGTAGCCGCGCGCCAGCACCGCCTGCGGGCTGACCAGGTCGATGGCGGCCGCCGCCCGCTCGAGGCGCTCGGCCAGGCGCGCGAGCGCGGCCTCGCCGGCGCGCTGCAGGCCGCGCGCGCCGGCCTCGAGGCGCTGGGCGGCGACCTCGGTGCGCGGTCCGCGCAGGCGGGCCTGCGCGTGCGCCAGGCGCAGCGCGCGCTGCTCGAGCGAGGCGCGCGCGGCAGCCGCCAGGCGCTGCCCCAGGCCGTGCAGGCGCAGCGCGCGCGCCTGCCACTGCGCCGAGGGCGACTTGAGCAGGCGCGCCGCGGTATCCAGGCGCTGATCGAGTGTCTCGAGCCGGCGCGCCCAGGCGCGCGCGAGCTGCTCGCCCAGGCGCTGCGCGCGCCGCATCGATTCACGGCGGTCGGGCACCGCCAGCGCGGCGGCCGCGGTCGGCGTGGGCGCGCGCGCGTCGGCCACGAAGTCGGCGATGGTGAAGTCGGTCTCGTGTCCCACGCCGCTGACGACCGGAATGGTCGAAGCCGCCACGGCACGCGCCACTGCTTCGTCGTTGAACGCCCACAGGTCCTCGATCGAGCCGCCTCCGCGCACCAGCAGCAGCACGTCGCACTCGGCGCGGCGCGCCGCGGCGGCCAGCGCCGCCACGATGGCCGCGGGCGCTGCTGCGCCCTGCACCAGGGTCGGATACACGATCACCCCGACCTCGGGGGCACGCCGGCGCAGCGTGGTGAGCACGTCGCGCAGCGCCGCCGCCTGGGCCGAGGTGACGATGCCCACGGTGCACGGCGCGGCCGGCAGGGCGCGCTTGCGCCCGGCCTCGAACAGCCCCTCGGCCTGCAGGCGGGCCTTGAGGAGGAGGAAGCGCCGGTACAGGTCGCCGTCGCCGGCGTGCCGCATGGCCTCGACGACGAGCTGGAAGTCGCCGCGCGGCTCGTACAGCGACACCTGTGCGCGCACCTCGACGTGGTCTCCCTCGCGGGGCACGAAGTCGACATACTGGGCACGCCCGCGGAACATCACCGCCCGCACCTGCGCCGAGGCGTCCTTGAGGGTGAAGTACCAGTGGCCGCTGGCCGCGCGCATCACGTTGGACAGCTCGCCCGAAACCCACACCGGAGGCAGGCTGCGTTGCAGCAAGCCAGCAACGACGCGGTTCAGACGGGAAACCGTCAGGATTTCCCGCGCCAGATCGTGATTTCCGTCCGCGAATCCAGTGTTCATGCGGCTTTCCGCCCCAAACCTTTCCACACGCCGGCCCCGGCCGCGGCGCGGCCGGGCAAGATCCCCACACGTCCTGCGGCGTACGCGCAAGTATATGATTCGAATGGAGGATTTGCCTGCCGGGAAAACGGGCAACCGGCCCGGAGCACGATTTCATGCGGCCCGGCGGGGAAATTCCGCTGCTTGTTCACAGACTTGTCCCCAGATTCTGTCGATAACCCCGGGCGCGGCGCCGTCCGGCGGCCGAACTTGCTCCTGCGCGGGAAATGACCCGACAATTGCGAGCCCGCGAATCTCCGCCCGGCTCCTGCCGGCGCGCGATGCGGCACATCCCTGCCCCGGGGCCGAGCCCGGAAACCGGAGAACGAATTGCTGTCGCTGATCCAGGCTGCCGGCTGGCCGGTATGGTTCCTCATCCTGGCGTCGATCGCCGCGGTGGCGCTCATCATCGAGCGTTCGGTATCCCTGAAGCGCAGCAAGGTGCTGCCGCCGGGCCTGCTCGACGAAGTGCTGGGGCTGCGCCGGGCGCAGCCGATCACCCCGGAGCTGCTCAACCGGCTGGCCGCCAGCTCGCCGCTGGGCCGGGTGCTCGCCACCGGGCTGCGCCACGAGGGCAACGGGCGCGACCTGATGAAGGAGGCCATGGAGGAGACCGGGCGGGCGGTCGGCCACCAGCTCGAGCGCTACCTGTCGGCGCTGGGCACCATCGCCACCATCGCCCCGCTGATGGGCCTGTTCGGCACGGTGGTCGGCATGATCGAGATCTTCGGCTCGCAGGCGCCGGGCGGCACCAATCCGCAGCAGCTCGCCCACGGCATCTCGGTGGCGCTGTACAACACGGCGCTGGGCATCCTGATCGCGATCCCGGCGATGATCGCCTACCGGCACTTCCGTACCCGGGTGGACGCCTACCTGGTGGAGATGGAGCAGCAGTCGCTGCGGCTCGCCGACACCCTGCGCGGCCTGCACAAATGAACTTCCGGCGCGGCATCCGGCGCGACGAACCGGAGATCAACTTCATCCCGCTGATCGACGTGCTGCTGGTCATCCTGATCTTCCTGATGGTGACCACCACTTATTCGAAGTTCACCGAGCTGCAGGTCGACCTGCCGAGCGCCAACGCCGAGGCGGCCACCGAGCGCCCGAGCGAGATCACCATCACGGTGTCGGCCGACGGCCGCTTCCTGCTCGATGCGGGCAATCCGCAGTTCGTCGCCGAAGCGTCGCTCGCCACGCAGCTCGGCCGCGCCGCCCGCGAGCGCAAGGACCCGGTGCTGGTGGTCTACGCCGATGCCGGGGCACGCCACCAGTCGGTGATGCAGGTGCTCGAGGCGGCCCGCCAGGCGGGTGTGGCGAAAGTGACCTTCGCCGCCAGGAGCAGCGCATCGTCGCGATGAGCTCGACGCTGCGCAGGCGGCTCGAGGCGCTGGTGCAGCGACTGTGGTACGGGCCGCGCCCCGGGCCCGCCCTGCGCGCGCTGCGCGCGGCGCTCGCGCCGGCCGCGGCGCTCACGGCGAGCGTCGCACGGCGCCGCCGGCTGCACCTGCAGCAACTGCCCGCGCCGCGCGTGCCGCTGGTAGTGGTGGGCAACTTCGTCGCTGGGGGAACCGGCAAGACGCCGCTGGTGGCCGCCATCGCGGGTGCGCTCGCCGCGCGCGGCATGCGCCCGGGCATCGTCGCCAGCGGCTACGGCGCCACGCGCAGCGATGCGCGCCTGGTGCGCCCCGGCGACGACCCGGCCGAAGCCGGGGACGAGGCGCTGTGGCTGGCGCAGGCCACGTCGCTGCCGGTGGCGGCAGCGCGCCGGCGCGCGCAGGCGGTCGAGCTGCTCGCCCGCGCCCACCCCGCGATCGACGTGCTCGTCGCCGACGACGGCCTGCAGCACGCCGGGCTCGCGCGCAGCATCGAGCTGGCGGTGTTCGACGAGCGCGGCGCCGGCAACGGCCGTCTGCTGCCGGCCGGACCGCTGCGCGCGCCGCTGGCGCTGGCGGCCTCGATGGATGCGCTGGTGCTCAACGGCGATGCCGCGGCGCCGCTGCCCCACCCTCGCACGTACCGCTTCCGCATCGAGCCGCTGCGCTTCGCGGTGGTCAACGGACGCACCGCGCCGCTGGTGCCGGCGGCCTTCGTGGAGCGTGCGCGCGGGCGCTCGCTGGCGGCGATCGCCGGCACGGCCGCGCCGCAGCGTTTCTTCGACACGCTGCGCGCCCTCGGCCTGGCGCCGCGCTGCATCGCCATCGGCGATCACGCGGTGCTGCGGCGCGCCGAGCTGGCCGCGCTGCCCGAGGAGCTGGTCGTAATGACCACCAAGGACGCCGTAAAATGCGCGGCGTGGGCGGACGACCGCTGCTGGGCACTCGAAGTGCGCGCGCTGCCCGACCCCGACCTGATCGATTGGCTGACCGAGACCATCCGTGGACGCACGCTTGCTTGAGATCCTGGTGTGCCCGCTGTGCAAGGGCCCGTTGCGGCACCAGCGCGGCGGCACGGCCCCCGACGGCGGCCCGCTCGACGGCGAGCTGCTGTGTCGCGCCGACCGGCTCGCCTTCCCGATCCGCGACGGCATCCCGGTGATGCTCGTCGACGAAGCGCGCAAGCTGCCTGACGGCGAGTGAAGCGGCACGTGCCGATGGACCGCGACCCGGTCGTGCCCGATACCGGCTTCGTCGCGCTGATTCCGGCCCGGCTCGGCTCCACGCGCCTGCCCGACAAGCCGCTTGCCGACCTGGCCGGCAAGCCGATGGTGGTGCGGGTGGCCGAGCGCGCGCGCGCGGCCGGCGCACGCCGGGTGGCGATCGCCACCGATGCGCCGCGCATCGCCGAGGCGGCCGCCGCCGCCGGCTTCGAGGCGGTCATGACGCGCGCCGACCATCCCTCGGGCACCGACCGCCTCGCCGAGGCGGCGCAGCGGCTCGGCCTCGACGACTCCGAGATCGTCGTCAACGTGCAGGGCGACGAGCCGCTGATCCCGCCGCCGCTGCTGCGCGCGGTGGCCGCCCGGCTGGCGGCCTCGCCGGAGTGCGCCATCGCCACCGCGGCCTACCCGATCGACGAGCTCGCCGACCTGCTCGATCCGAACGTGGTCAAGGTGGTGTGCGACCGCGCCGGCCACGCGATGTACTTCTCGCGCGCGCCCATCCCCTTCGAGCGCGACGCGCTGCCCGGCTTCCCGCAGCGGCTGCCGGCACGGCTGCCGGCGGGTCTGCGCGCGGCCGGGCTGCCGCTGCGCCACATCGGCCTGTATGCCTACCGGGTGTCCTTCCTCGCGGCGTTCCCGACGCTGGCGCGCGCGCCGCTCGAGGCGCTCGAGGCACTCGAGCAGCTGCGCGCGCTGTGGCACGGGCACCGCATCACCGTGCTCGTCGCCGACCAGGCGCCCCCGCCGGGCGTGGACACCGCGGCCGACCTGGCGCGGGTCCGCGCGCTGCTGGAGGACGGCCGCGGCTAGGAGCCCGCCGGAGTCGAAGCCGGCAGACTCGCGGGCCCGCTCACGTGGCCCGTTCACGGGGCCTGTTCACGGGCCCGGATCGCGTGCATGCCGGCGCGGCGCATTGACCGGCTTGCGTTTTTGACGGTACGCTCTGCAGGTTTTGCGCGACGCGCTCCTGACGATCCGAGCGGCATCCGCGCGCCCACTCCCATCCAAATCGACCAGGCCACCCCATGCGCTTGATACTCCTCGGCCCGCCCGGGGCCGGCAAAGGCACGCAGGCCGCGTTCATCACCCGCAGGTTCGGCATCCCCCAGATCTCCACCGGCGACATGCTGCGCGCGGCGGTCAAGGCAGGCACCCCGCTGGGCCTGGCGGCCAAGAAGGTGATGGATGCCGGCGGGCTGGTGTCCGACGACATCATCATCGGCCTGGTCGAGGAGCGCCTGCGCCAGCCCGACTGCCAGGCCGGCTACCTGTTCGACGGCTTCCCGCGCACCATCCCGCAGGCCGAGGCGATGAAGGCGGCCGGCGTGCGCATCGACTACGTGCTCGAGATCGACGTGCCCGACGAGGCGATCATCGAGCGCATGAGCGGACGGCGCGTGCACCCGGCGAGCGGGCGTACCTACCACGTCAGGTTCAATCCGCCCAAGGCGCCCGACCGCGACGACGTCACCGGCGAGCCGCTGTTGCAGCGCGACGACGATCGCGAGGAAACGGTGCGCAAGCGCCTGTCGGTGTACCACTCCCAGACCCGCCCGCTGGTCGAGTACTACGGCGCCTGGGCGCGCACCGGAGACGCTGCGGCGCCGGCCTACCGGCGCATCTCCGGCCTGGGCACGGTCGATGAAATCACCGCCCGTGCGTTCGAGGCGCTGAAGTAAACTCTCGTCCGCTCTGCACCGGTTCCGATTCCTTTGATGGAGGTTCTCTCATGACTGCTACGTCGGCGGGTCTGTGGCTCGCTCTGGCCTGCGGGCTGGCGGCAGTGATCTACGGCATCGTCTCCAGCCGCTGGATCCTGTCGCTGAACGCGGGCAATGCGCGCATGCAGGAGATCGCCGCGGCGATCCAGCAAGGCGCCAAGGCCTACCTGAATCGCCAGTACCGCACCATCGGACTGGTCGGCGTAATCCTGTTCCTGGTCATCTGGTTCGTGCCCGGCCTGGGTCTGCCCACGGCGATCGGGTTCGCGATCGGCGCCATCCTCTCGGGCGCGGCCGGCTACATCGGCATGAACGTCTCGGTGCGCGCCAACGTGCGCACGGCGCAGGCGGCCACCCAGGGCATCGGCGAGGCGCTCGCGGTGGCGTTCCGCGGCGGCGCGATCACCGGCATGCTGGTGGTCGGGCTCGGGCTGCTCGGCGTGGCGGGCTACTACGGCATCCTGATGGGCTCGGCCCCGCACGGCGTCGACCGCGTGGTCTCGCTGCACGACGTGATCAAGCCGATGATCGGGCTGGCCTTCGGCTCCTCGCTCATCTCCATCTTCGCGCGGCTGGGCGGCGGCATCTTCACCAAGGGCGCCGACGTCGGCGCCGACCTGGTCGGCAAGGTCGAGGCCGGCATCCCCGAGGACGATCCGCGCAACCCGGCGGTGATCGCCGACAACGTGGGCGACAACGTCGGCGACTGCGCCGGCATGGCCGCCGACCTGTTCGAGACCTACGCGGTGACGCTGATCGCCACCATGCTGCTCGGCTCGCTGATGATCAAGGGCGCCGAGCTGCAGGCGGTGGTCTATCCGCTGGCGCTGGGCGGCCTGTCGATCATCGCCTCGATCATCGGCGCCAGCTTCGTGAAGGCGCGCCCCGGCCAGACCAACGTGATGCCGGCGCTCTACCGCGGCCTCGCCTGGGCCGGCGCGATCGCCACCGTGGTCGCCTACCCCATCACCACCTGGATGTTCGGCGACGCCGACCTCTCGGTCGTCGGCACCTCGGTGGGCAAGCTGTGGCTGTGCGTGGTGGTGGGCATGGTGCTCACCGGCCTGATCGTATGGGTCACCGAGTACTACACCGGCACGCAGTTCAAGCCGGTGCGCTACGTGGCCCAGTCCTCGACCACCGGGCACGCGACCAACATCATCGCCGGCATCGCCGTGTCGATGAAGTCCACTGCCTGGCCGGTGCTGCTGGTGTGCGCGGCCATCTTCTCCTCGTACTGGCTGGGTGGCCTGTACGGCATCGCGGTGGCGGCCACCTCGATGCTGTCGATGGCCGGCATCGTGGTCGCGCTCGACGCCTACGGCCCCATCACCGACAACGCCGGCGGCATCGCCGAGATGGCCGATCTGCCGGATTCCGTGCGCGCCATCACCGATCCGCTCGATGCGGTGGGCAACACCACCAAGGCGGTCACCAAGGGCTATGCCATCGGCTCGGCCGGGCTGGCGGCGCTGGTGCTGTTCGCCGACTACACCCACGCGCTGGAGTCCGAGCGGCTGGCGGTGTCGTTCGACCTGTCCAACCCCATGGTGATCATCGGCCTGTTCATCGGCGGGCTGGTGCCCTACCTGTTCGGCGCCATGGCCATGGAAGCGGTGGGCCGGGCCGCCGGCTCGGTGGTCGAGGAAGTGCGCCGCCAGTTCCGCGAGATCAAGGGCATCATGGAAGGCACCGCCAAGCCCGACTACTCGCGCGCGGTGAGCCTGCTCACCGGCTCGGCCATCCGCGAGATGATCGTGCCCTCGCTGCTGCCGGTGGTCGTGCCCATCCTGGTCGGCCTGCTGCTCGGTCCGGTGGCCCTCGGCGGGCTGCTGATGGGCACCATCGTCACCGGCCTGTTCGTGGCCATCTCCATGTGCACCGGCGGCGGTGCCTGGGACAACGCCAAGAAGTACATCGAGGACGGCCACCACGGCGGCAAGGGCTCGGACGCGCACAAGGCAGCGGTCACCGGCGACACCGTCGGCGATCCCTACAAGGACACGGCCGGCCCGGCGGTCAACCCGCTGATCAAGATCATCAACATCGTGGCGCTGCTGATCGTGCCGCTGATCGGCTCGCTGCACGGCGTCCAGCCGGGCGTCGCCCAGACCGCCGCCCCGGCGGTCAGCACGGCGCCGGCGGCAGGGGGCCCCGAGGCTGCCCCGGCGGCTCCGGCGGCCGCCCCGGCGCCGGCCGAGCCTGCCGCTGCACCCGCAGCGGCTGCTCCCGCCGCTGCGGCCCCGGCTGCGGCTGCCCCGGTCGAGGTCGACCAGGCGCCGCCGCTGCTCACCGGCGCGAGCTTCCCGGCCAAGGTCGACCTGTACTTCGAGTCCGGCCAGGCGGCGCTGCCCGCCGACAGCGCGGCGCAGCTCGAGAAGATCATCGCCTATGCGAAGACGGCCTCGAGCGCGAAGATCGGCGTCTCCGGCTTCCACGACACCTCGGGCGACGCGGCGAAGAACGCCGAGCTGGCCAAGCAGCGCGCGCTGGCCGCGCGCGAGGCGCTCATCGCCGCCGGCGTGCCGGGCGAGCAGATCGTGCTGGTCAAGCCGCAGCAGGCGGCCGCCGGCGGTGCCGACGACCGCGCGGCGCGCCGCGTGGAGGTCTACCCGGCGCAGTGAGGGCTCTCGCCCGCCGGTCCACAATCGAGCTTTCGAGCTCACGCAGCGGAGCCAGGCAACAATGAAGGTAACGGACAACGTGGTGCTGGTGACGGGCGGCGCTTCCGGGCTGGGGGGCGCCACCGCACGGATGATCGCCGCCGACGGCGGCAAGGTGCTGATCGCCGACCTCAACGCCGATCTCGGGCAGAAGCTGGCCGCGGAGCTGGGCGCATCGGCGCGCTTCGTCCGCTGCGACGTCACCTCCGAGGCCGATGCCAAGGCAGCGGTGCAGGCCGCGCAGGCCATGGGCCAGCTGGTCGGCCTGGTCAACTGCGCCGGCATCGGCATCGCGGCGAAGACCGTCGGCAAGGACGGCCCGCACCCGCTCGAGCTGTTCAACCGGGTGATCGGCATCAACCTGGTCGGCACCTTCAACATGATCCGCATCGCCGCCGCCGCGATGACCGGCAACACCCCCAACGAGGAAGGCGAGCGCGGCGTGGTGGTCAACACCGCCTCGGTGGCAGCCTTCGACGGACAGATCGGGCAGGCGGCCTACTCGGCTTCCAAGGGCGGCATCGTGGGCATGACGCTGCCGATCGCGCGCGACCTCTCGCGCGACGGCGTGCGCGTGGTCACCATCGCCCCGGGCCTGTTCCTCACGCCGCTGATGGACAGTCTGCCGAAGGAAGTGCAGGACTCGCTCGGACGCCAGGTGCCGTTCCCGCCGCGCCTGGGCCGCCCTGACGAGTACGCGCAGATGGTCCGCCACATCTTCGCCAACATCATGCTCAACGGCGAGACGATCCGGCTGGACGGCGCCATCCGCATGGCGCCCAAGTGAGCGCGGAGGCGAGCGCCGGGCTCGCTTCCCTGCCCTAGGGCTCTGCCGCGCCGAAAGCGGCAACTGTTTCGATCATGGTTATTCCCCCACCCGGGTGAATACAATCGAGATGCATTCCCTGCCCCATGAGCATGCAACCGCACAGGGATGCGAATCACTCGAAAGGAGGAAGGACCATGGCAAACGACGCGAAAGAGCTGGTGTGCCTCGTCACGCACGGAATCGACCACGAGCTGTCTTCGGTGGCCCTGACGATCGCCAACGGCGGCATGACGGCGGGCCTGAAGGTGTCGCTGTTCCTCACCAGCAGCGGCGTCGACCTGGTGCGCAAGCGGGCCGCCGATACCACGCAGGTCAAACCGCTCGAACCGCTCGCGGACATGATCCGCGACTTCCTGTCGCGCGGCGGGACGATCTGGGCCTGTACACCCTGCGTGAAGAGCCGTGGCTACTCCGACAGCGATCTGATCGAAGGCGTCATCGTCACCGGCGCCAGCGCATTGCACGAACGGATCAAGGCCGGTGCGGCGACCCTGAGCTTCTGACGCAGCCGGCAGCCCGAGACGCCGACACCGCCCTGGTTCCACGGCTGATGCCGGGAGCCGGCGTCACGGCCGGCGTCACGTCTCGGGCGGCATGGGCTCCACGCCCACCTCGGCTTCCAGCCACTGGCCCAGGGCGAGCAGCGCCGCGTCGCCATCGCGGCGCCCCACCACCTGCAGGCCGACCGGCAGGCCTTCCACCAGCCCGACCGGGAGGGTGAGCGCCGGCAGCCCGCACAGCGAGAACGGCAGCGTCTGCCCCAGCACCGCCTCGCGCACCGCCATCGGGCCGCCTTCCACCTGCACCTCATGCTGGCCGCGCAGCGGCGGCAGCACCGGGCTGGTGGGGAGGATCAGTGCGTCGCAATCGGCCAGCAGCGCATCGAGCTCGGCCGCGACGCCGGCGCGCGCCTTCAGGGCGTCGATGTAATCGGCCGCGGGAAGATCCCGCCCGGCCCTGAGAGCCGGCAGCACCGCTTCGGAGAACCCCTCGCCGCCGGCGGCCAGCGCAGCCCGGTGCACCCACGCCGCCTCGGCGCGCACGATCGGCGTATAGCACTGCCAGGCCGCGGCCAGCGCGGGCGCGGCCACCTCGGCGATCTCGGCGCCGCGCCGGACGAGCGCGGCACGCACGCGCTCGAACGCCTCGCGCACCGGCGGCGCCAGGCGCGGGGCCAGCCAGCGCGCCGGCACGTGCAGCCGCGGCCGGCGCGCCACGCTCGCATGCGCGACGCGGCGGTGCGCCATCACCTCGAACAGCAGGGCGCAGTCGGCCACCGAGCGTGCGAGCGGCCCGGCGTGGTCGCAGGTCCACGACAGCGGCAGCGCCCCGGCGAGCGGAATCGCGCCGAAGCTCGGCTTGAAGCCGCTGACGCCGCAGAACGCGGCTGGGATGCGGACCGAGCCCCCGGTGTCGCTGCCGATGGCCGCCACCCCGATGCCGACGGCCACCGCCACGCCCGCACCGCTCGAGGAGCCGCCCGACTGGCGCGCCGGGTCGAAGGGATTCTTCACGTCGCCGGTCCAGCTGTTCTCGCCGGTGGCGCCGAGAGCGATCTCGTGCATGTTGGTCTTGGCGAACACCAGTGCGCCGGCACGGCGCAGCCGCGCGACCAGCTCGGCCTCGTCGCGGCCCGCGGCCGTGGCATCGCGATCGAGCTCGGGCAAGGGCGCGCGCGTGCCCGCCCGCGTCGGCATGCCGCGCACGGCGAACAGGTCCTTGATCGACACCGGGATTCCGTGCAGCGGCCCGAGCGGGCCGCCCTGCCGCGCCTGCGCATCGAGCCGGCGCGCCTCGGCGAGCGCGGCCGGCCAGTCGACCCAGGCGATCGGATTGAGATCGGCGGCGGCCTGCGCGCGCTCGCGCGCCGATTCGATCAGCGCCTGCGCGCGGGTGCTGCCCCGCGCGATCTCCGCGGCAATCTGCGCAATGCTGGTCATGTCGGCGTGGCGTACGAGTCGCGATCCTCGCAAAGCTATCATGCGACGATGCATCGAATGGCGGCTCCCCCGGCAGCGCCCCTCCCCTCCGCGGCGATCGGTGCAATCGGCACGGGCGACGCCATCGGCACGGACGGCACGGACGGCGCGGGCGGCGCGATCGGCACGGGCGGCTTGCTCAGGGCGATCGCGGCGATCGGTGCGCTCGTCCTGGCGCTGCTCGTCGCCCCGAGCCTGGCGCCAACCGCAGCGGCGCAGGCGCCGGCCCGGGCATCGCCCGCCGACGCTCCCCTCGAGCCCGAGGCCGCCACCGGCTACGCCGAGCACGCACCGGTTCGCGCCGCCCGCTTCATGGCGGTGACCGCCAACCCCTACGCCACGCGCGCCGCCTACGACGTGCTCGCCGCCGGCGGCAGCGCGGTCGACGCGGCGATCGCCGCGCAGATGGTGCTGACCCTGGTCGAACCGCAGTCCTCGGGCATCGGCGGCGGCGCCTTCCTGCTCGCCTACGATGCGCGCACCCGGCACGTGCGCGCCTACGACGGGCGCGAGACCGCGCCGGCGCAGGCCACGCCGCAGCTGTTCCTCGATGCCGACGGCCGCCCGATGACGTTCTTCGAGGCGGCGGTGGGCGGGCGCGCGGTCGGCGTGCCCGGGGTGGTGCGCATGCTGGAGCTCGCCCACGCGCGCCACGGGCGCCTGCCGTGGGCGCGCCTGTTCGAGCCGGCGATCCGGCTGGCGCGCGAGGGCTTCGAGGTGAGCCCGCGCCTGCATCGGCTGCTCGAGGCCGACCGCTACCTGCGCGGCGATCCCGCCGCCGCCGCGTACTTCTACGACGCGCAGGGCCGCGCCCGGCCGGTGGGGCACCGGCTGCGCAACCCGGCCCTGGCCGACACGCTGTCGCGCATCGCCGCCGGCGGCAGCCTGGCGCTGCATGCCGGACCGATCGCCGCCGACATCGTGGCGGCCGTGCGCGGCGACCCGCGCGGCCCCGGCCTGCTGGGCGAGCGCGACCTCGCCTTCTATCGCGCGCGCGAACGCACGCCGGTGTGCTTCGCGCACCGGCGCTACCGGATCTGCGGCATGCCGCCGCCCTCCTCAGGCGGCATCGCGATCGAGCAGATGCTCGCCTACTGGCGCATGGCTTCGCCGGGGCTGCGCCTGGCCGCTCCCGCGGGTACCCTGGACGCCGACGGCGTGCACCGCTTCACCGAGGCCGCGCGCCTGGCCTATGCCGACCGCGATCGCTACGTGGCCGACACCGACTTCGTCGCGCTGCCGGGCCAGCGCCCCGGCGAAGCGGTGAGCGCGGCGCCCGGCACGCTGCTCGATCCGGCCTATCTCGCCGCCCGCGCGGCGCTGATCGGCGCGCGCTCGATGGGCCGCGCCGAGCCCGGCACGCCGGGACGCGCCGCGGCGCAGCCCGGCGCCCCGCCCCGCCCGGAGCATCCGTCGACCACCCACCTGTCGATCGTCGATGCGCGGGGCAACGCGGTGTCGATGACCAGCTCGATCGAGAACGCGTTCGGCGCGCGGCTGATGGTGCGCGGCTTCCTGCTCAACAACCAGCTCACCGATTTCTCCTTCGTGCCGACCCACGACGGCCATGCGCAGGCCGACCGCGTCGAACCCGGCAAGCGGCCGCGCAGCGCCATGTCGCCGACCCTCGTGCTGGAGCGCGCGGGCGGCGGGCTCGCGCTCGTCATCGGTTCCCCGGGCGGCCCGGCGATCATCTGCTACGTCGCGCAGACCCTGGTCGAGCTGCTCGACGACGGGCTCGACCTGCAGCGGGCCGTCGCGACCCCGCACGCATGCAGCATCAACGGCCCGACCCTGCTCGAACGCGGCCGGGCCGATGCCGCGCTCGATGCCGCGCTGCAAGCGCGCGGCCACGCGGTACGCCGCATCGAGATGACCAGCGGCCTGCATGGCATCGCCCGCCGCTGCGATGCGCGCGGCTGCACGCTGACCAGCGGCGTCGATCCGCGCCGCGAGGGCTCGGCGCTCGGGCGCTGAAGTGCGGTCCGCGCCTTTGCTCGCGCAGGCCTCGGCACGCGTCGCGGGTCGAACAGCGCACGAGGGAGCAGCCGGGGGATCTGGCAAGATCGCAGCGCATCCATTTCCGGAGGGCGACCATGGAACGACGCACGCTGCACGGAGGCAGGCTGAAGGCAGCCGGCTACGACGCGCACGAGCAGCGCCTGGAGATCGACTTCGTCGACGGCCAGCGGCGCATCTTCAAGGCCGTGCCGGCCGAGGTGTGGCGCCGCTTCATCGCCTCGCCCAACCCCGCCTCCTTCTATGCCGACCGCATCGAGGAGGAATACGCGGTCGAGCAGGCGCGCGCCGGCACCGGGGGCGATGCGCGCTCGCGGCTGGACTCGCTGTTCGGTCCCGCGCGCGACCAGGAGTAGGAGCCTGCCGGAGTTGAAGCCGACCTGCGCGAGCCCGCGGCCGGACCGCGATCAACCGGCGCTGCGTGCCCACATCCTGTGCCGCGTCGTCGACAACTACGGCGACGCCGGCGTGTGCTGGCGGCTCGCGTGCCAGCTCGTCGCACAGGCCGGCTGGCAGGTCCGCCTCACCATCGACCGCCCGGAGCTGCTGGCGCGCTTCGGCGCGCGGCCGGACGCCGGCGTGCGCATCGAAAGCTGGCCCGCCGAGGCGGTCGGCGCAACCGACGCATCCGGCGCGGGCAGCGCGGGCGGCCTGGATGCGGCGGAGAGCGGCAGCCCCCGCCCCGACGTGGCTCGCTCCGATGCATTCGGCGGCGACCCCGACGACGACGTCCTGATCAGCGCCTTCGGCTGCGAGCCGCCGCCGGCGCTGCGCGCGTCGCTCGCCGGCGGCGCCCGCCGTCCGCTGTGGATCCACCTCGAATACCTGAGCGCCGAGTCGTGGGTGGACGGCTGTCACGGCCTGCGCTCGGTGCGGCCCGCCGACGGCGCCATCGAGCACTTCTTCTACCCCGGCTTCGGCGAGCGCACCGGAGGCCTGCTGCGCGAGCGCGACCTGCTGGCGCGCCGCGACGCCTTCGTCGGCTCTCCCGAACAGCGGCAATGGCTTACCAGGCTCGGCATCGAGCTCGCGGCCCAGGAGCGGCTGGTCACGCTGTTTTGCTATCCCGAGGCGCCGCTCGGGCGCTGGTTCGCGCTGGCGGCGGCGGGCGCGCAGCCGCTGCGCGTGCTGGTGCCCGAGACCGTGGCCGAGGCGGCCATCGCCGCGGCCTTCGGCACCGTGCCGCGCACCGGGCAACCCGTACAGCACGGACGCCTGTGCCTGCAGCGCATCCCGTTCCTGGACCACGACGACTACGACCGGCTGCTGTGGAGCGCCGACCTGAATTTCGTGCGCGGCGAAGACTCGTGGATCCGCGCCCACTGGGCCGCGCGCCCGTTCATATGGCAGCCCTACGTGCAGCGCGACGACGCGCATCTCGTCAAGCTCGACGCCTTCCTGGCGCGCCTGGACGCCGGCCCGCTGGCGGCGGCGGCGATGCGCGCCTGGAGCAACGCCGGGGACCTCGATGCGGCATGGCCGGCCTTCGCGGAACAACTCGATGCGCTCGCGCCGGCCTACCGGGCGTGGTCCGCGCGCCTGGCAGCGCAGACCGATCTGGTGACGCACCTGGTCGAATTCTGTCGCGACCGGCTATAATGGAAAGCTTGATTCGAAACGTACCGACAGGCAGCACGCGTCATGAAAATCGCCCAGGAACTGCGCACCGGCAACGTGGTGATGATAGGCAAGGACCCGATGGTCATCCAGAAGGCCGAGTTCAGCAAATCCGGCCGCAATGCATCGGTGATGAAGCTCAAGCTGAAGAACCTGCTCAGCGGCACGGCCACCGAATCGGTCTACCGGGCCGACGAGAAGTTCGAAGTGCTGGTGCTCGACAAGAAGGAAGTCACCTATTCGTACTTCGCCGATCCGATGTACGTGTTCATGGACAGCGAGTACCACCAGTACGAGATCGAGGCCGAGAGCATGGGCGACATGCTCAAGTACCTCGATGCCGGCATGCCCTGCCAGGTCACGTTCTACGAAGGCCGCGCGATCTCGGTCGAGATGGACAACAGCGTGGTGCGCGAGGTCGAGTACACCGAGCCGGCGGTCAAGGGCGACACCTCGGGCAAGGTCATGAAGCCGGCGCGCATCAAGCCCACCGGGCACGAGATCGCGGTGCCGGCCTTCGTCGAGATCGGCGATCTCATCGAGATCGACACGCGCACCGACGAGTATCGCAGCCGCGTGAAGGCCTGAGAACAGCTCAGAGCGGCGTACCCGCCCGTTCAGGCGTAGCTGTAGTCGCGCTCGGTGCGCCGGCGCTGGGCGATCTTCCTCAGGTGGCGCACCACCGTCTCGCGCAGCGACTGCATCGAGACCGGCTTGACCAGGTAGCTGTTGCAGCCGGCCAGTGCGCCGCGCGCCAGGTCGAACGGCGATGAGCGGCTGGTGAGCAGGATCACCGGCATGCCGCGCAGCGCCCGGTTGCGCTTGATCGCGCGCGTGAGCCGGTAGCCGTCCATGTCCGGCATCACGACGTCGGCCAGCACCATCTCGTAGCGCCGCATCGCGAGCACGTCGAGCGCCTCCTGCGCGCTCGCCACCGACTCGCTGTCGACCCCGATCTGATGCAGCGCCAGCGACACCTGCCGGCGCACGGTCGGGCTGTCGTCGACGACCAGCGCGCGCGGACGCCGCCGCTCGCCCTGCTCGGCGATCACCATCCCGGAAGCGACCGCCGCGGCCACCTCCGCCTCGCGACGGCGGCTCAGCTTCCCGTCGACCACGCGATTGAGCGCGAACAGCACCTGGGACACGAAACTGTTCTGCAGCAGGTCGTCGCGCGGGCGATCCGGATCGGTGCGCCGGCCGACCTTGAGCACCGCTTCCTTCTCGAGCACGTGGCCGAGCGTCTGGGCCACCTCGGGGCCGCCGGCCACGGTCATGTCGACCAGCGCGATGTCGAACTCGCCCGGTCCTCGCGTGGTCGACAGGCAGAAGCGGTAGCGGTTGTGGCGCGCGTGGCGCAGAACGACCTCGAGCAACCGCTGGAACCTGGTCGCGAGCCCGAACACGGCTACCCGGAATTCGGGTCGGATATCACCCACCTCGCTCATCGTTCGATTTCTCCCGGGCGCGATCGTCTCCCGGCGTCGATTCTTACCACGACCAAGCACCTTTCGACAAGCACAGCGTTGCAAAAAAGCCTAGCCTAGCCCGTTACTTAGCGTAGGTTGTTCATCTTGACTCACATCATTGCAAGCGCCATCACCGGGGCTCTTCGTCCGGCGGGGCTATTTGCAGGTCGTTGTCGGCCGCGAAGCTCGCGGCGAACCGGTAGGCGAGCGGCTCGAGATCGTGCAGACGCGCATCGATCGACACGCAGCGCACGCCCTCGTGCAGGCCCGGCACCGCGTACGGCGACCAGCTCTGCGTCGCGGCAGCGCCGCTGGCGGGCGGGCGGAAGGCTGCCAGCACGCCGCACAGGCGCTCGGCCCAGTCGCTCGGCCGGAACACGCGCCCGCTACGGGTCAGGCCGAGGATCACGAAGGACTTGACGACGGGCGGATCGATCATGGCGCGTCGCCGGACGGCGGGCGAAGGTGCGATTATAGCGCGGCCGTCGTTGGCCGCCGCGACACTTTCCCCTACAATTCAAGCCTTTAGCCACATCCTCGAGCTGCGCGCCGGCCGCTGCCGGCGCTCCCACCCGGAACCCCTGCCGATGGCCGCCACCCAGCCTCTCATGAACACCTATGCCCGGCAGCCGGTGGCGTTCAGCCACGGCGAGGGCGCCTGGCTGTACGACACCGAGGGTCGCCGCTACCTCGACTGCCTGGCCGGCATCGCAGTCAACACGCTGGGCCACGCGCATCCGGCGCTGGTGGCGGCGCTGCGCGAGCAGGTGGCGCGCATCATCCACAGCTCGAACCTGTTCGAGATACCGCTGCAGACCCGGCTCGGCGCGAAGCTGGTCGAGCTCTCGGGCATGACCAACGTGTTCTTCTGCAACAGCGGCCTGGAAGCCAACGAGGCGGCGCTGAAGATCGCGCGCAAGTACGGCCACCAGCGCGGCATCGAGCGCCCGGAGATCGTGGTCTACGAGCGCGCCTTCCACGGCCGCTCGATCGCCACGCTGTCGGCCACCGGCAGCGAGAAGGTGCAGAAGGGCTTCGAGCCGCTCGTCGAGGGCTTCGTGCGCGTGCCGCTCAACGATGCCGGCGCCCTCGAGCGCGTGGCCGCCGAGCGGCCCAATGTGGCGGCGGTGTTCCTCGAGGCGATCCAGGGCGAGGGCGGCATCCAGCCGGCGCGCATTGAGTACCTGCAGGCGGTGCGCCGGCTGTGCGACGAGCGCGGCTGGCTGTTGATGATCGACGAGGTGCAGTGCGGCACCGGGCGCACCGGCAAATGGTTCGCCCACCAGTGGGCCGGCATCGTCCCTGACGTGATGCCGCTCGCCAAGGGGCTGTCCTCGGGCGTGCCGGTCGGCGCCGTGGTGGCGCGCGGCGCGGCCGCCGAGGTGTTCCAGCCGGGCAACCACGGCACCACCTTCGGCGGCAATCCGCTCGCCATGCGCGCGGGCCTGGTCACCCTCGAGGTGATGGAGCGCGAGAACCTGCTCGAGAACGCCGCGCGCGTCGGCGCGGCGATCGCCGCGGGATTCGAGCGCGCGCTGGCCGGCACGCCGGGCTTCGTCGAGGTGCGCGGCCAGGGGCTCATGATCGGCATCGAGCTCGACCGCCCCTGCGGGGCGATCGTGCAGCAGGCGCTCGCGGCCGGGCTGGTGGTCAACGTCACCGCCGATCGCGTCATCCGGCTGCTGCCGCCGCTCATCTTCACCGACGCGCACGCCGACCTGCTGGTCGGCACGCTCGCGCCCATCATCCGGAGCTTCCTCGCCGAAGGCGGCTCGCGCGCCGCCTGAGCGCGCACCGCCGTCGCGCGCCTCACGCCATGAGCCAAAAGCACTTCCTGCAGTTCCGCGATCTCGCGCGCAGCGAGCTCGACTACCTCTTCGTGCGCACCCGCATCATCAAGGAACGCTTCAAGCGCTACGAGAAACATCATCCGCTGTCCGACCGGACCATGGTGATGATCTTCGAGAAGGCGAGCACGCGCACGCGCCTGTCGTTCGAGGCCGGCATGCAGCAGCTCGGCGGCGCGGCCATCTACCTGAACACGCGCGACTCGCAGCTCGGCCGCGGCGAGCCGGTCGAGGACGCCGCGCAGGTGATCTCGCGCATGTGCGACGTCGTGATGATCCGCACCTTCGAGCAGGAGGTGGTCGAGCGCTTCGCCGCGAACTCGCGCGTGCCGGTGATCAACGGGCTCACCAACGAATACCACCCGTGCCAGATCCTGGCCGACATCTTCACCTTCATCGAGCATCGCGGCCCGATCGCCGGCAAGACCGTGGCCTGGATCGGCGATTCCAACAACGTGTGCAACACCTGGCTGCAGGCCGCGGAGGTGCTCGACTTCAACGTGCACGTCTCGACGCCGCCCGGCTACGAGGTCGAGCACGAACGGGCCGGCCTGTTCGGCACCGCCCACTTCGAGCAGTTCGCCGACCCGATGCGGGCGTGCGCCGGCGCCGACCTGGTCACCACCGACGTCTGGACCAGCATGGGCTTCGAGGCCGAGAACGAGGAGCGCCGCAAGGCCTTCGCCGACTGGTGCGTCGACGCCGAGATGATGCGCGTGGCGCGCCCCGAGGCGCTGTTCATGCACTGCCTGCCGGCGCACCGCGGCGAGGAGGTCACCGCCGAGGTGATCGACGGTCCGCAGTCGGTGGTATGGGACGAGGCCGAGAACCGGCTCCACGCCCAGAAGGCCCTGATGGAGTACCTGCTGCTCGGACGCATCGAGGACTGACCCCGGCGTCGGGCCCGGTCCCGACGCCGGACCGCCGGCGGCGGCGATGCACGACGATCGGAGTGTGAACAGGCCCTGATCAGCGGTGCGGCGCCGGTGCGGCGGCGGACGCCGCCCGGTCATCCGCGGCGCTTACCGCATGCATCGCGGCGGCAACGATCGCCGCCAGGTCGATGCGCTCGATCGCCCCGATCGCCGCCTCGAAGCGGCCCTCGGCGCACAGGCCCTGCATGCCCGCGTCCTCGTAGGCCTCGACCGCCGCCCTGGTGCAGGCGTCGCGGATCGCCGCGGCGAGATCGGATTCGCTCGATGCCATGGGCACAGCCCCCTGGTGACCCCGTGATGCTTCCGACCCGGACCGCGGCCACCCGCGCGGGTCGTCTCCGATTCTAGTCGGGGCCGCTGCCGGCGCGCGATGAAACCCCAGGGGCGATGCAGCCTCGGGGAGTCCGGGCGGCGCTCCGCCCTCTCCCCATCAGGCTCCGACGATGCGCCCGTCGACGATCTCGATGCGGCGCTGGCAGCGCGCGGCCAGACGCGGATCGTGGGTCACGATCAGGCAGGCCGAGCGCATCTCGCGGTTGAACTGCAGCAGCAGGTCGAAGATCGCCTCGGCGCTCTTCGTGTCGAGGTTGCCGGTGGGCTCGTCGGCCAGGATCAGCCGCGGCGACAGCGCCAGGGCGCGCGCGACCGCCACGCGCTGCTGCATGCCGCCCGAGAGCTGCGAGGGCTTCTTGCGCTCGGCGCCGGCCAGGCCGACGTGCGCCAGCAGCTCGCGCGCCCGCGCCTCGGCCTGCGCATCGGCGAGGCCGCGATCGATGATCGCCGGCATCATCACGTTCTCGAGCGCGGTGAACCCCGGCAGCAGGTGGTGGAACTGGAACACGAAGCCGATCGTGCGGCCGCGCAGCTCGGTGAGATCGGCCTCGCCGAGCGCGGCCGTGTCGCGCCCGGCGATCGACAGGCGTCCCGACGTCGGGCGCTCGAGCAGGCCGATGATGTTGAGCAGCGTGCTCTTGCCCGAGCCCGAGGGCCCGACCAGCGCCACGAACTCGCCCTCGGCGAGCCGCGCGTCGATGCCGTGCAGCACCTGCGTGGCCACGGGCGTATCGAGGCCGTACGACTTGCAGATGCCCTGCAGCTCGACGATCGTGCCGCCCGCGTTCATGTCCTGATCGCCTGCACGGGGTCCATGCGCGCGGCCCGCCGCGCGGGCAGCAGGGCGGACGCCAGGCCCACCAGCAGCGCCACGCCGCACGCGCCCAGTGCGATGCCGGAGTCGATCTCGGGGGCGAACAGCGGCGAGCCGTCGGCGTTGCGATAGACGCGCGCGAAGAAGTGCAGCAGGCCGATGGCCAGCGCGACGCCGAGCCCCGAGCCGACCAGGCCGTACAGCCCGCCCTGGAGCAGGAACACCGTCATCACCCGCCCGGGGCTCGCGCCCATCGCACGCAGGATGCCGATCTCGCGCTGCTTCTGCACCACCGACACCACCAGCACGCTGGCGATGCCGACGGCGACGATGGCGACCACGAAGGCGCGGATCAATCCGTTCGAGACGCTCTGGTTGCGCAGCGCCGAGAGCAGCTGGGCATTGGTCTGCATCCAGCTGTCGACCTGCAGCCCGGTCTGCACGCGCAGCCGGTCGGCCACCGCGTCGGCGCCGAAGATGTCGTCGACCACGATGTCGAGGTTGGACACGCCTCCGGGCAGGTCGAGCAGCGACTGCGCCAGCTTGATGCCGACGAACACCCAGCGCCGGTTCAGGTCGCGATTGCCGATGTCGAACAGGCCGACGATGGTGAGGAGCTCGTCGCGGCCCTCGGCGGTCAGCACGCGGATGCGGTCGCCCACGGTCACGCCGAGATCCTTCGCCAGCTCGACGCCGATCACGGTGTCGGGGCCGCCGACCGCGAAGCGGCCGGCCACCAGGTAGCGGTCGACGTGCACCACGCGGCGATAGCGCTCGGTGTCGATGCCGGTCAGCGCGATGGCCTGGTTGGCCGTGCCGCGCAGCGCGAAGCCGGCCCCCGAGACCACCGGCGACACCGCCACCACGCCGGGCGTGTCGGCGGCCAGGCCGAGCACCGCCTCCCACTGGTCGACCGAGCGCAGGCGCTGGCTGCGCGGCTGCACGATGGCCGCGGTGGATTGCGGCGGCAGCGAACGCCGCGCCACCTCCTCGGGAGGGCGCACGACGATGTGCGCCTGGCTGCCCAGCGTGCGCTCGATGATCGCCGCCTGCAGCTGCGTGATCAGCTGGGTGAGGAAGACGATCACCGCCACCCCGCCCACCACCCCGGAGAGGATCAGCACCGTCTGCATGCGCCCTTCGCGCAGGTAGCGCAGCGCCACCAGCCACTCGAAGGGCAGGCGCAGCTTCACCGCGTGACGCCCTGGATCGGCTGCAGGTTGGCCTTGGCGCGCACCGCCCGCTCGCGCACCCGCTCGCCTTCGAGCACCTGCGACGAAGGCAGGATCACCGCCTCGCCCTCGCCGGGGCCGGCGACGAGCTCCACGCTGCCGATGCCGCGCAGCCCGAGCTCGACCGGCACGCGCAGCGCGCGTCCCTCGCGCGCCACCATCACCCAGGCCTGCCGCGGCGCACCCGGCGCCTCGTGCCCGGCCGCCGCATCGACGTCGCGCACCGCCTCGGCCGGCAGCACCAGGGCGGCATCGCGCCGGCCGACCACCATCTCCACCGAGACCGTCATCTCCGGCCTCAGGAACGGCGGAGGACGCGGCACCCGCAGGCGCACCTCGACGGTGCCGCGCTGGGCGTCGACCGAGGGCGCCACGTAGTACAGCTCGGCCTCGAACGCCCGGCCCGGAAATGCGTCGGCCAGCGCCGAGGCACGCTGGCCGGGCTGCAGATGGCGCAGGTGCTTCTCGTCGACCGCCGCGATGATGCGCGTCTCGCCAGTCTGGGCCAGCGCGACGACCGTGCGCCCGACCTGCGCGGTGTCGCCGGGCTCGGCCTCGCGGGTGAGCACGACGGCGTCGGCCGGCGCGCGCAGCGCGAGCAGCTCCAGCCGCGCCGCAGCGCTGGCCACGTTGGCGCGCGCCTGCTCGATGCGGGTGCGCGCGAGCGCCGCCTCGGCGCCGCCGTCGCGATTGGCCTGCGCCTGGGCCTGCGCGGCCGCCAGCGTCGCGCGCGCATTGACCGCGGTGCGCTCGGCGTCGTCGAGGCGCGACTGCGAGACGTATCCGCGCGCCAGCAGGTCGCGGGCGCGCCCCCGCTCCTGCTCGGCCAGCTGCACGTTGGCCTCGGCCTGCGCGAGCTGCTGCTCGGCCACCGGCCGCTGCACCGCCACCAGCTGGCGCCAGCGGCCCTCGGCCTCGGCAAGCGCCGCGCGCGCTACGCCCAGCGCCGCCTCGGCCTCGTCGCTGCGCAGGCGTGCCAGCACGTCGCCGGCAGCCACCGCATCGCCCTCGCGCACCGCGATGCTCTCGATGCGCGCGGCCAGCTGGCTCGAGACCGCGATGCGCGCCGGCGTGGCGACGCGGCCCGTGGCGACCACCGACTGCACCATCGGCTCGCGGCGCACGCGCACGATGTCGGCCTCGCGGCTGCGCGGCCAGGCCACCAGTGCCGCCGCGGCCGCCGCCGCGAGCAGGCCGAACCAGAGCACCCAGCGGCTACGCCGCATCGGGGAGATGGAGGATCTTCATGTCGTCGCGGCCTTCGCTCGCCTCGCGAAAAACCGCAACGATATCAGGAGAGATGGTCGCGCATGCGCTCCGACAGGCGCTTGCGCGCCCGGTGCAGCCGCACCCAGCAGTTGGCCTCGGTGATGCCCAGCCGCTGGCACACCTGCGCCGTCTCGCGGCCCTCGAGCACCTGCATCACGAACACTTCGCGCAGCGTGGGCGGCAGCGCCTCGATCTCGCCGAGCAGCGCGTCGCGCAGCCGCGCCCTGGCCACGCCCAGGGCCGGATCGTCGAAGGCGGGCTGCGCCAGGCGGTCGAGCCCGTCGTCGGCACCCTCGCCGCGGCCCGCGTCGTCCACCTGCACGTAGCGCCCTTCGCGGCGGAAGGTGTCCTGGATCTTGTGGTTCAGGATGCCGATCAGCCAGGTGCGCAGCGCCGACTGGCCCTGGAACGAGCCGAGGTTCGAGAGAGCTGCCACCAGGGCGTCCTGCACCGCGTCCTCGGCGAGCTCCTCGTCGCGGATCCTGCGCCGGGCGAAGCGCAGCATCGCGCTGCGATGCGCGACCAGCTCCGCAGGGCTCGGCGCCGATGCCGTCAGGCGGGGGGCGGAAACACTCATCGAAGGGGCTCCGAAGGAGGTCGTGATGCCTTGCAGTCTGGGCCGCCGCGTTTACCCCGCCGTCTCGCCCAGATCACGATTCGATAACGATTCGCCCCTTGCCGGCAGCCCGCCCGGCGGCGCGGGCCCGATCCGCCTCGCGGATCCGCCCCCGGCGGACGCCCCGCCGTAAGCGGGACCCGGTCCGCCGGGACCCAATTCCGATATGCGGGGTTTTGCTATGCTCGACTCGGTGGAAAAGCGGATTCTCGTGATCGAAGACCAGCGCGACATCGCGGAGCTGATCGCGATGCACCTGCGCGACCTCGGCCACCGGATCGACTGCGTGCACGACGGCACGCGCGGCTTCGAGGCGGCGCGCTCGGGCCGCTACGACCTCATCGTGCTCGACGTCATGCTGCCCGGACGCGACGGGCTGGACATCGTGCGCGCGCTGCGCATCGACAAGGTGGCCACGCCGGTGCTGATGCTCACCGCGCGCTCGTCCGAGCTCGACCGCGTGCTCGGGCTCGAGCTGGGGGCCGACGACTACCTCACCAAGCCGTTCTCCATCCCCGAGCTGCAGGCCCGCGTCAAGGCGCTGCTGCGGCGCGCCGACATGCTCGCCTCGGGCGCGCCCGAGGCCGGCGCCGAGCGCATGGAGGTGGGCGACCTCTCCATCGACTGCATCCGCCGCGAAGTGCGGCTGCGCGGCCAGCCGATCGCGCTCACTGCCAAGGAGTTCGACCTGCTCGCGCACTTCGCACGCAACCCGGGGCGCGCGTTCACCCGCATGCAGCTGCTCGACGCCGTATGGGGCCATGCCTTCGAAGGCTACGAGCACACGGTCAACACCCACATCAACCGGCTGCGCGCCAAGATCGAATCCGACCCGGCCAATCCGCGCCACGTGCTCACCGTGCGCGGGGTCGGCTACCGCTTCGCCGACTCGTAGGAATCCGCCGGCCGTGAAGTCCCTGCGCGCGCGCGTACTGCTGCTGGTGGTCGGCTTCGGCCTGGTGATGGCCTCGCTGCTGGCGATCCTGATGCATGCGTCGGTACGCCAGTACTACGGCGACTGGCTGTACGGCAAGAACGCCGGCTTCGCCCAGCGCATCCTCGAGGCGCACCCCGACCTGTGGCGCGACTACACCAGCGACCCGGCCGGCTTCAATGCCACGCTGCGCCAGTACACGCTGTACTCGCCGCACACCGGCCTGTACCTGATCGACCCCCAGGGCCGGGTGCTCGCCACCGCGGGCGATCCCAAGCCGTTCTGGGATCACTACCGGGTCGATCTCTCGCCGGTGATCGACTCGATGCGCCAGGACCCGAGCGTGCCGATCGTGGCCGACGATCCCGACCAGCAGGGCGCCACCAGCCTGGTCGCGGCGCACCCGGTGGTCCACGAGGGTGCCGTGCGCGGCTGGCTCTACGTGGTCGCTCGGCAGACCGACCTCGGCACGGCGATGCCCGAGCTGGTGCGCAGCTACGCGATCCGCACCGCGGCGATGGTCGGCCTGACCACCATCGCCATCGGGGTGCTGCTGACCATCGCCATGATCGCGCTGCTCACGCGCCCGCTCACCGCCCTCACCCGCGCCACCGAGCGCATCCGCAATTCCGGCTTCTCCGACGAATCGTGCGAGAGCTTCTTTCCCGACGGCGAGCGCGACGACGAGATCGGCCACCTCAGCCGCACCTTCCGCGAGGCTTTCGACCGCCTCAGGCAGGAGACCGAGCGCGTGCGCACCATCGACTCGCGCCGGCGCGAGATGGTGGCCAGCGTCTCGCACGACCTGCGCACCCCGCTGACCGCCCTGATCGGCCAGCTCGAGACCATCCGCCTCAAGCAGGACAGCCTGCCGGCGCAGGCGCAGGCGCACCTGCTCGAGCGCGCGCTCGACAACGCGCGCCACCTCAGGCGGCTGACCGACGCGCTGGCCGAGCTGGCCCGGCTCGACGATCCCGAGTTCCGCGCCCAGGCCGAACCGATCGCCATCGGCGAGCTGGCCGACGACGTCGCGCAGCGCTTCGCGGCGCGCGCCCAGGAGGCCGAGATTGCGCTCTCGGTGGAGTACCCCGACGGGCTGCCGCTCACCCGCGTCGATGCCGCCCTGGTCGAGCGCGCGCTCTCGAACCTGCTCGACAACGCGCTGCGCGTCACGCCCGCCGGCGGGCGGGTGCAGGTGCGCGCGCTGCGCGAGAACGGCGCCATCCGGCTCGAGGTGATCGACACCGGGCCCGGGGTCGCACCCGAAGACCAGCCGCGCGTCTTCGAACGCTTCTATCAGGCCAGCCGGCATCGCGAGCTGCGCGGCAGCTCCGGCCTCGGGCTGGCGATCGTCAGGCGCGTGGCCGAGCTGCACGGCGGCAGCGCCGGCGTTCGCAGCGAGGCCGGGCGCGGCTCGACCTTCTTCATCGAGCTGCCGCTGGGGGCCGCCGCGGCCCTCCCCGCCTGAGCCCCGCCCGCTGCGATGGCCTGGCGCCGCATCGCCCATGTCGACATGGACGCCTTCTACGCGTCGGTGGAGCTGCTGCGCCACCCCGAGCTGCGCGGGCGTCCGGTGGCCATCGGCGGGCACGGCGAGCCGTCGCGCCGCGGCGTCGTCACCACCGCCACCTACGAGGCACGCGCCTTCGGCATCCGCTCGGGCATGGCGCTGCGTCGCGCCGCCGAGCTGTGCCCGGCGTGCGTGTTCCTGCCGGTCGACTTCGACGAGTACCGGCGCCATTCGCGCCGCTTCAAGGCGGCCCTGGCGGCGGTCGCCGACCGCATGGAGGATCGCGGCATCGACGAGGTCTACCTCGATCTCACGCAGGTACCCGGCATCCGCATCGAGCGCGGCGCCATGGTCGCGCGCGACCTCCAGCAGCGGGTCCGCGAAGCCACCGGCCTGAGCTGCTCGATCGGGCTGGCGCCCAACAAGCTGCTGGCCAAGATCGCCTCCGACCTCGACAAGCCGGGCGGGCTGACGATCGTCGACGAGGACGACATCGCCGCGGTCATCTGGCCGCTGCCGGTGCGCCGCATCACCGGCGTCGGGCCCAAGGCCGACCTGCGCCTGGAGGAGCTCGGCCTGCGCACCATCGGCGAGCTGGCGGCGGCATCGCGCGACATGCTGGTCGCCCAGTTCGGCACCAGCTACGGCAGCTGGCTGCACGACGCGGCCAACGGGCGCGACGAGCGTCCGGTGGTCACGGCGAGCGAGCCGGTCTCGATGAGCCGCGAGACCACCTTCGAGCGCGACCTCGACCTGCGCCGCGACCGCCAGCCGCTGGCCGCCTGCCTGGCCGCGCTGTGCCGCGAGGTGGCCGACGACCTGCGACAGCGCGGCTACAGCGGGCGCGCGGTCGGCGTGAAGGTCCGTTACGACGACTTCCGCATCGTCACCCGCGGCGTGACGCTGGACGCGGCCACCGACGATGCGCACGCCATCCGGCGCGCCGCCTTCGCCTGCCTGGAGCGGGTGCCGATGGCCCGGCGCCTGCGCCTGCTGGGCGTGCGCGTGGGCGCGCTGTCGCGCGCGGGCGCATCCATGGCGCCGGCCGGCACGCCGATCGAGGTGCCGACCGGAGCACCGACCGGAGCACCGACCGGGGCGCCGGCGGCCGCGCCCGGCCACACGCCGCATCAGCACGAATTGCCCCTGTCCCCCGGCTAGGGCCTGTTCACCCTGCGAACGTCGCTGCATCCACCCGGCGGCAGGCTCTATAATCGTGGGTTTTTTTCCCACACGGCACCGTTCATGAACGACATCAAGAAGGTGGTTCTCGCCTATTCCGGCGGCCTGGACACGTCGGTGATCCTGAAGTGGCTGCAGGACACCTACGGCTGCGAGGTGATCACCTTCACGGCCGACATCGGCCAGGGCGAGGAGCTCGAGCCGGCGCGCGAGAAGGCGCGCCGCTTCGGCGTGAAGAAGATCTACATCGAGGACCTGCGCGAAGAGTTCGTGCGCGACTTCGTCTTCCCGATGTTCCGCGCCAACACCGTCTACGAGGGAGAATACCTGCTCGGCACCTCGATCGCGCGCCCGCTGATCGCCAAGCGCCTGGTGGAGATCGCCCGCCGCGAGAAGGCCGACGCGATCTCGCACGGCGCCACCGGCAAGGGCAACGACCAGGTGCGCTTCGAGCTGGGCGCCTACGCGCTGATGCCCGGCGTGAAGATCATCGCGCCCTGGCGCGAGTGGGACCTCCTCTCGCGCGACAAGCTGCTCGCCTACGCCGATCGCCACGGCATCCCGGTCGACTTCAAGAAGCGCTCGGGCGAGGCGCCGTTCTCCATGGACGCCAACCTGCTGCACATCTCCTACGAGGGCGGGGTGCTCGAGGACCCGGCGCGCGAGCCGCCGGCCAAGGGCATGTGGCGGCTCACCGTGCCGGTCGAGAAGGCCCCGAGCAAGCCCGAGGACATCGAGCTGGAATTCCGCGGCGGCGACCTGGTGGCGATCGACGGCAGGCGCATGAAGGCGCACGAGCTGCTCGCCGAGCTGAACCGGCTCGGCGGCAGGCACGGCGTGGGCCGGCTCGATCTGGTCGAGAACCGCTACGTCGGCATGAAGTCGCGCGGCTGCTACGAGACGCCCGGCGGCACGGTGTTGTGGAAGGCGCACCGCGCCATCGAATCGCTCACGCTCGACCGCGAGGTGGCGCACCTGAAAGACGATCTCATGCCGCGCTACGCCAGCCTGATCTACAACGGCTACTGGTGGTCGCCCGAGCGGCGCGCCCTGCAGGTGCTCATCGACCACACGCAGGAGCGCGTCAACGGCAGCGTCACGCTGCGCCTGTACAAGGGCAACGTGATCGTGGTCTCGCGCAAGTCGGCCGATTCGCTGTTCGATGCGCGCATCTCCACCTTCGAGGACGACCAGGGCGCCTACGACCAGGCCGATGCCGGCGGCTTCATCAGGCTCAACGCGCTGCGCCTGCGCATCGCCGCCGACAAGGCCGCCGCCCGCGGATCGGGAGCCGCTCGCGCGCCTGCCGCGCGCAAGCCCGTTGCCGCGCCCGCCCGCAAGCCCGCGGCCGCCCCGCGCAAGGCCTCCGGCGCTACGCCCGGACCGGCCCGGGCGCGCAAGGCGGCGAAGTAGCCGACACGCAGCGGCGCCGGCGCGAGCGCGCGCCGGCGCTCCCGGAGGGCCCGCCATGCCGCTCGTCTCGCTGCAGGACGCCCACCTCGCATACGGCCACGTGGCGCTGCTCGATGGCGTCGATTTCGCCATCGACGCCGGCGAGCGGGTCGCGCTGATCGGGCGCAACGGCGCGGGCAAGTCGTCGCTGCTGCGCGGCATCGCCGGCGAGCTGGCCTTCGACGACGGCCAGCTGGTGCGCCAGGCCGGCGTATCGGTGGCGTTCGTGGCGCAGGAGCCGGCGCTGGACCCCGCGCACACCGTGTTCGAGGCGGTGGCCGCCGGCCTCTCCGGGCATGCCGGGGCCGCCGCCGAGTACCGCTCGCTCGCCGCGGCGCTGGCACACGAGGCGCGTCCGGCCGCCGCCGCGCTCGAGCGCCTGGCCGCGCTGCAGGCCCGGCTCGATGCCGACGACGCCTGGGCGCTGACCCACCGCATCGACAGCGTGCTGTCGCGGCTGTCGCTCACCGGCGGCGATGCGGTCGCCCATCTCTCGGGCGGCACGCGCAAGCGCGTGGCGCTGGCGCGCGCGCTGGTGGCCGAGCCCGACCTGCTGCTGCTCGACGAACCGACCAACCACCTCGACATCGAGTCGATCGCCTGGCTCGAGGAGCTGCTGCGCGCGCACCGCGGCGCGCTGGTGGTGGTCACGCACGACCGGCGCTTCCTCGACCGCGTGGCCACGCGCATCGTCGAGCTCGACCGCGGCCGGCTGCGCTCCTACCCGGGAAGCTTCGCGCACTACCAGGCACGCAAGGCCGACGAGCTGGCCGCCGAGGCGGTGCTCGCGGCGCGCTTCGACAAGCGGCTGGCCCAGGAGGAAGCATGGATCCGCCAGGGTGTGGAAGCGCGGCGCACGCGCAACGAAGGGCGGGTGCGCCGGCTCGAGGCGCTGCGCCGCGAGCGCGCCGAGCGCCGAGAGCGTCTCGGGCGCGTATCGCTCGCCCTCGATGCCGGCGAACGCTCGGGCAAGCGGGTGATCGAGCTGGCCGGCGTCACCAAGGCGCGCGGCGACCGCGTCGTGGTGCGAGGGCTCGATGCCATCGTGCAGCGCGGCGACCGGGTCGGCCTGATCGGCCCGAACGGTGCGGGCAAGACCACCCTGCTCGAGCTGATGCTGGGCAGGCTGACCCCCGATGCCGGCACGGTGCGCCTGGGCACGCAGCTGCGCGTGGCGTACTTCGACCAGCTGCGCGCGCAGCTCGACGACACCGCCACGCTGTGCGACGCCATCAGCCCGGGCTCGGACTGGATCGACATCGGCGGGCGGCGCACCCACGTGATGAGCTATCTCGGGCGTTTCCTGTTCGCGCCCGAGCGCGCCCGCTCTCCGGTCGGATCGCTGTCGGGCGGCGAGCGCAACCGCCTGCTGCTGGCACGGCTGTTCGCGCAGCCGGCCAACCTGCTGGTGCTCGACGAACCGACCAACGACCTCGACATCGACACGCTCGAGCTGCTCGAGGAGCTGCTGGCCGACTATGCCGGCACGGTGCTGGTGGTGAGCCACGACCGCGCCTTCCTCGACAACGTGGTCACCCAGGTCATCGCCGCCCTCGGCGACGGCGTCTGGCGCGAATACGCCGGCGGCTACGAGGATTTCCGGGCGGCGCGGGCGCGCGAGGCCGCCGCGGCGCCGCGGGCCGCTGCGCCGGCGCGCGACGAAGCGGCGGCTTCCCGCGGCGGTGCGGCAGCTTCCCGCGAGGACGCGGCAGCGGCGTCCCGGGGTACTGCGGCAGCGGCCTCCCGCGGCGCAGCGGCGTCCGGCCGCGGCGCCCGGTTGTCCTACAACGAGCAGCGCGAGCTCGAGGCCCTGCCGGCGCGCATCGCGGCGCTCGAGGCGGAGCAGCAGGCGCTCGCCGAGCGCCTGGCCGACCCGGCCAGCTGGCGCGACGGATCCGGCGGACCGGACGGGCCGGGCGCGATGAAGGCGCGCTACGCGGCCATCGAGGATGAGCTGCTGGCTGCGCTGGAACGCTGGGAGGCGCTGGAGGCCCGCCGGGGCTAGGCCGTTCACACTGCGATCGTCCCCGCGCCGGGGTCTGGCGCACCGGCGCGCCGGCGCGCGCATGCGCCGACAGTACAATGCCGCTCACGACCGATTCCGGAGAGGTGCCGAAGATGCCGTCGTTCGATGTGGTGTCCGAGAGCGATGCGACCGAGGTGCGCAACGCCATCGACCAGGCCAACAGGGAGATCGCCAACCGCTTCGACTTCAAGGGGTCCGATGCCCGCATCGAGCAGAAGGAGCACGAGCTGACCGCCTACGCCGACGACGAGTTCAAGCTCGGCCAGGTGCGCGACGTGCTGGTGGCCAAGTGCGCCAAGCGCAACGTCGACGTGCGCTTCCTCGACTACGGCGACGTGCAGAAGATCGGCGGCGACAAGGTGAAGCAGACGATCACCGTACGCCACGGCGTCTCCTCCGACCACGCGAAGAAGATCGTGCGCCTGGTCAAGGACAGCAAGATCAAGGTGCAGGCCAGCATCCAGGGCGATGCGGTGCGCGTGAGCGGCACCAAGCGCGACGACCTGCAGTCGGTGATCGCCCTGCTGAAGAAGGAGATCACCGACGTGCCGCTGGCCTACACCAACTTCCGCGACTGACGCCCCGAGCCGGAGCCGCCATGCCCGCCCCTTCCCGCGCTGCCCTGCTCGATGCCTCCTCCCCGGCCGGCCCCGAGGACGCCCAGATGCGGCTGGCGGTGCTGATCGACGCCGACAACGCCCAGGCCTCGATCATCGAGGGGCTGCTGGCCGAGGTCGCGCGCCTCGGCGTGGCCAGCGTCAAGCGCATCTACGGCGACTGGACCCAGCCGCAGCTGGGCAGCTGGAAGAAGATCCTGCTCGAGCACTCGATCGTGCCGGTGCAGCAGTTCGGCTACACCAAGGGCAAGAACGCCACCGACAGCTCGCTCATCATCGACGCCATGGACCTGCTCTACACCGGCCGCTTCGACGGCTTCTGCCTGGTGTCGAGCGACAGCGACTTCACGCGCCTGGCCTCGCGCCTGCGCGAGCAGGGCTTGGTGGTGTACGGCTTCGGCGAGCGCAAGACGCCCGATCCGTTCGTGGCCGCCTGCGACAAGTTCATCTACACCGAGGTGCTGCGCGCCGCTCCGCCGCCGCCCGCGGCACCCGCCGCCGGCACCGCGAAGACCGCGCGCACCGGCGACGATCGCGCCGCCCTGGTGGCGCTCATCGCCGAGGCGATCGACGACGTCTCGGAAGACAGCGGCTGGGCGCAGCTCGGCTCGGTCGGCAGCAACATCACCAAGCTGCGGCCCAATTTCGATTCGCGCCTGTACGGGCACCGCAAGTTCAGCGACCTGGTGAAGGCGATGCCGGAGCATTTCGAGATCGACGAGCAATCGGTGCCCGGCAGCCGCGGCAAGGCCATCTATGTCCGCAACCTCCGGCGCCCACGGTGACGCCGGCGCACCGCCCCGCACCCGGGCGGACCAGGACGATGCGGTGCGCATCGCGCTGTGCTGGGGCCTGCTGGCGCTCGCCTGGTTCGCACCGCTGGGCATGCGTGCGTTGTCCGGCCCCGACGAGGGGCGCTACGCGACGATCGCGCTCGCGATGCTGCGCAGCGGCGACTGGATCACGCCGCGCCTGAACGGCTTCCTGTACTTCGAGAAGCCGCCCCTGCAGTACTGGATGGGGGCGGCCAGCCTCGGGCTGTTCGGCGTGAACGAGTTCGCCGCGCGCCTGTGGCCCGCCCTCACCGGCTTCCTGTCCATCGTCGCGGTGGGCGTCACCGCACATCGCCTGTGGGGCCGCGAGGCCGGCCGCTACGGCGCCCTGGCGATGGCCGGCACGGTCTGGGTGATCGCCAACGCCCACTTCCTGAGCCTCGACATGGGGCTCGCCTTCTTCCTCACCCTCGTGCTGTGCGGCTTCCTGCTCGCGCAGCGCGACGAGGCGAGCGCCATCGAACGGCGCAACGCGATGTGGCTCGCCTGGGCGGCCATGGCCGCGGCGACGCTGTCGAAGGGGCTGGTCGGCGTGCTGATCCCCGGCGCCGTGCTGGTGCTGTACAGCCTCGTCGAGCGCCAGTGGACGATGTGGCGGCGCATGCACTGGGTCTCCGGGCTCGCGCTGTATTTCGCGCTGGCCGCGCCATGGTTCGTCGCGGTGTCGCTGCGCAATCCCGGCTTCGTCGATTTCTTCTTCGTACGCGAGCACTTCCAGCGCTACCTCACCGAGGAGGCGCGCCGCACCGGCCCGCTGTGGTACTTCGTGCCCTACCTGCTGGTGGGCCTGCTGCCGTGGACCTCGCTGCTGCCCTCGCTCGCCGGCCTGGGCATGCGCCGGGAGCCTGCGCGCGGCCTGCAGCCGCAGCGCCTGCTGCTCGCCTGGGCGGTCTTCGTCTTCGCCTTCTTCAGCCTCTCGGGCTCGAAGCTGCCCTCCTACATCCTGCCGATGTTCCCGGCGCTGGCGCTGCTGCTGGCCTTGCGGCTCGAACGCATCGATGCCGCACGGCTGGCGCGCCACCTGCTGACGCCGCTCGCGGCGGGCCTGGCGCTGGCGGGCGCGGCGCTCGCGGCCGGCCGCTACGCGACGACCGACACGCCTGCCGAGACGCTGCGGCCGCTGGCCATCGCGCTGGGCGCGGCCGGCGCGCTGGTGACCGGCGCCGCCGCGCTCGCCGCGCACGCGCTGCGCCGGCAGCGCAAGCCGCTCGCCGTGCTGCTGCTGTCGGGCGCCGCCGTGGCGGCGGCGATGCTCACGATGATCGGCCACGACGGTCTCGGCCGCCTCAAGAGCAGCAAGGCGGTGGCTGCCGCGCTGGCTCCGCGACTCGTACCCGGCGCGGAGGTGTTCTCGGTGGCGATGTACGATCAGACCTTCCCGTTCTACCTGCGCCGCGACGTGACGCTGGTCCAGTACACCGACGAGTTCGCCTTCGGCCAGCAGCGCGACCCGCAGCGCTGGATTCCCACCGTGGAGGAGTTTGCCGCGCGCTGGCGCACGCTCGCCCACGCCGCCGCCATGATGGCGCCCGACACCTTCGATGCCCTGCAGCGCTCCGGCCTGCCGATGAGCGTCGTCTACCGCGACGCGCGCCGCGTCGTCGTGCTCAGGCCATGACCTCTTTCCTGCCCTTCACGCGCCCGGACATCGGCGAGGACGCGATCGCCGCCGTGGCCGAGGTGCTGCGCTCGGGCTGGCTCACTACCGGCCCGAAGTGCCGCGAATTCGAAGCCGCGCTCTCGACATACGTCGCAGGGCGCCCGGTGCGGGTGGCCGTCTCGGCCACCGCCACGCTCGAGCTGGGGCTGCGGCTGGCCGGCATCGGCCCGGGCGACGAGGTGATCACCTGCCCGCTGAGCTGGGTCGCCACCGCCAACGTGATCCTGGCGGTCGGCGCCACGCCGGTGTTCGTCGATGCCGACGCGCGTACGCGCAACATCGATCTCGAGCGCATCGAGGCGGCCATCACGCCGCGCACGCGCCTGCTGCTGCCGGTCGACCTGGCGGGGCTGCCGGCCGATCGCACGCGCCTGTACGAGCTGGCGGGCAGGCACGGGCTGCGCGTGCTCGAAGACGCCGCCCAATCGATGGGCGCCTGCTGGCGCGGGCAGCGCCTCGGCAGCTTCGGCGACCTAGTCTCGTTCAGCTTCCACGCCAACAAGAACATGACCAGCGGCGAAGGCGGCTGCCTGGTGATGAACGACGAAGAGGAAGCGCGCCTGTTCGAGAAGCTGCGCCTGCAGGGCGTCACGCGCTTCGCCGACGGATCGATGGACGTCGACGTGCTGGGCGGCAAGGCCAACCTCACCGACATCGCCGCCGCCATCGGCCTGAGCCAGCTGCGCCGGCTGGACGCCTTCAACGCGCGCCGGCGCGAGCTGGCCCGGCTCTACTTCGCCCACTTCGACCGCTCGCTCGGCTTCGACCTGCCGCCGGAGGACTTCGAGCACGGCAACTGGCACATGTTCCAGCCGCTGCTGCCGCTGTCACGCATGAAGCTGGATCGCGGCGGCTTCATCGAGGCGATGAAGCGCGAGGGCATCGGGGTCGGGGTGCACTATCCGGCCATGCACCTGTTCACCCTGTATCGCCGGCGCGGCCTGCGCGAGGGCGACTTTCCGGTCGCCGAGGACATCGGCCGGCGCACGGTCACCCTGCCCCTGTTCCCGGCCATGCGCGACGACGACGTGCTGCGCGTGTGCGAGGCGGTCACGCGCGTGGTGCGCCCGGTGCTGCGCTGACATGACCCGGTCTTCCTTCCTCTCTCTGTCCTTGCAGGGTCGTCGCGGTCGCGGCAGTCGGCGGGCGGCCGGGCCCAGGGGGGCGCGGCGCTGGGCACGGCGGTCGGTGCTGCGCACCGACTTCCCTCCGCTGCTCGCCTCGGGGTCGTGCGGCGCAACTCGCTGCGCTCACTACGTTCGCTTCGCTCAAACAGGGCGCCGCAAGTCAGAAGTACGAAGCGCGCTACGCGCGCCGACCCCGAGACTGCGCTGCGCGGCGCCGCACACAGCGCCGCGCCCCCCTGGGCCCGGCCGCCCGCCGACTGCCGCTCGGGCACCGTGGGGGGTGTTCGGAGCGAGGACGAGAGCAGGACCGAAGGCGTGGGCGGTACTCGCAGCAGTGACGAAGCCGCCGCTCGCGCGGACCGGCATGACGTTGGCACCGAGGCCGTTGCCTGCGCACGCCACCGCGGTATCGGCAAAGGCGCGGGCCGCCCGGGGCCGGCGCGCCTGTGCGCAGCCGAGAAGCGCAGCAGCACCGGCGGCGCGCGCAGCGCGCTTCGTGCTTCATTCTCGCGGCGCCCTGTCCGAGCGCAGCTCGCGTAGCGAGCGCAGCGAGTTGCGCCGCGCCAGCCGGTGCTGGAGCATCGCAGGGCACCCCCCGCGCAGCGGGGGGCAAGCACCGGTGCGCCGGCCCCGGGCGGCCCGCGCCTTTGCTCGCGCCAATCGAAGCACGCAAAGTGACCGACGCACGCGCAGGCTACAGCACACAGCGGAGCCGCTGACATGAGCGCCCGCGTCGACCTCTCGGTGGTCATCCCGGTCTACAACGAGGAGGCCGTGCTGGCGGCACTGTTCGCGCGCCTGTACCCGGCGCTCGACGCCCTGGGCGTGCCCTACGAGATCGTGTTCGTCAACGACGGCAGCCACGACCGCTCGGCGCAGCTGCTGGCCGACCAGTTCCACCTGCGCCCCGACGTCACGCGAGTGGTGATGTTCAACGGCAACTTCGGCCAGCACCGGGCGATCCTCGCCGGCTTCGAATACTGCCGCGGCGAGCGCATCGTCACGCTCGACGCCGACCTGCAGAACCCGCCCGAGGACATCCACCTGCTGCTCGAGCGCATGGACGCCGGCCACGACTACGTCGGCTCGATCCGCCGCCAGCGCGATGATCGCCTGTGGCGGCGCGTGGCCTCGCGTGCGATGAACCGCGTCCGCGAGCGCATCACGCGCATCCGCATGACCGACCAGGGGTGCATGATGCGCGCCTACAGCCGGCGCATCGTCGATACGATCAACCGCTGCAACGAGCTGCACACCTTCATCCCCGCACTGGCCTGGCAGTTCGCGCAGAACCCGACCGAGGTGGTGGTCGGCCACGAGGAGCGCTTCGCGGGCACATCGAAGTATTCGCTATACAGCCTGATCCGCCTCAACTTCGACCTCGTGACCGGCTTCTCGCTGGTGCCGCTGCAGCTGTTCTCCCTCGGCGGCATGGCGATCTCGCTGCTGTCCGCGGTGCTGGTGGTCTACCTCGCTGCGCGGCGCATCGTGCTCGGCCCCGAGGAAGGCGGGCTGTTCACCCTGTTCGGCATCGCCTTCATGCTGATCGGCATCGCGCTGTTCGGCATCGGCCTGCTCGGCGAGTACATCGGCCGCATCTACCAGGAGGTGCGCCAGCGGCCGCGCTACGTGATCGCCGGCATCCTGGAGCGCGACGCCGGCGGCGGGCCCGATCGATCATGAACCGCGCGGTCGTCTTCGCCTACCACGACGTCGGCGTGCGCTGCCTGAAGACGCTGCTCGCGCGCGGCGTGGACGTCGCGCTGGTGGTCACGCACGACGACGACCCGGGCGAAGCCCGCTGGTTCGACAGCGTGCGCGCCACGGCGACGGACTACCGCATCCCGGTCATCTCGCCCGAGGATGCGAACGTCCCGGCAGTGGTGCAGCGGGTTCGCGCAACACGGCCCGATTTCCTGTTCTCCTTCTACTACCGGCGCATGCTGGGCGCCGCGCTGCTCGCCGCCGCCCCGCGCGGCGCCTACAACATGCACGGCTCGCTGCTGCCGAAGTACCGCGGCCGGGTGCCGGTCAACTGGGCCGTGCTGCGCGGCGAGACCGAGACCGGCGCCACGCTGCACGTGATGAACGAGAAGCCCGACAACGGGGCCATCGTCGACCAGATGGCGGTGCCCATCCTGCCCGACGACACCGCGCGCGAAGTCTTCGGCAAGGTGTGCGTCGCCGCCGAGCTGGTGCTGTGGCGCAGCCTGCCGGGGCTGCTCGACGGCAGCGCCCGGCCGCGCGCGCAGAACCTCGCCGAGGGAAGCTACTTCGGCGCGCGCCGCCCCGAGGACGGCCGCATCCCCGCGGGCATCGGCGCGCGCGCCCTGCACGACTTCGTGCGCGCGCTCACCCGCCCCTACCCGGGCGCCTTCGCCGATCTCGAACGCGGCCGGCTGACCATCTGGCGCACGCTGCGCGAAGAGCCGGCGGCGGGCACCGGTGACGCCGGTAACGGCAATGACGCCGACGACACCGTCGCTACCGGCGATGCCGCCGACGCCGGCAGTCCCCGCGCCGCCGCGGCGCCCGGCGCCCCGCGCCTGCGCGTGCTCGAAGGCGCGCTCGCGATCGAGTGCGCCGACGGCGGACGGCTGCGCGTGCTCGAGGCCACGCTGGCCGGCGCGCCGTTCGACGCCGATACCTTTCGCGCCGCCTACGGCGACGCCGCCATCCCCCTCGCCGGCTGAGCCGGCACCGGAGTCCCCATGACGAAGAAGGTCCTGGTCCTCGGCGTGAACGGCTTCATTGGCCACCACCTGAGCCGGCGCATCATCGAGTCCACCGACTGGGAAGTCCACGGCATGGACATGAGCACCGACCGGGTGCGCGAGTGGATGGACCATCCGCGCTTCCACTTCTTCGAGGGCGACATCACCATCAACAAGGAGTGGATCGAGTACCACGTCAAGAAGTGCGACGTTGTGCTGCCGCTGGTGGCCATCGCCACGCCCTCGACCTACGTGAGCGAGCCCCTGCGGGTGTTCGAGCTCGACTTCGAGGCCAACCTGCCGATCGTGCGACAGTGCGTGCGCTACCGCAAGCACCTGGTGTTCCCCTCCACCTCCGAGGTCTACGGCATGTGCCGCGACGAGGCGTTCGACCCCGAGACCTCCGAGCTGGTGTGCGGGCCGATCGGCAAGCAGCGCTGGATCTACTCGTGCGCCAAGCAGCTGATGGACCGCGTGATCCACGCCTACGGCATGGAGCAGGGCCTGCGCTATACGCTGTTCCGGCCGTTCAACTGGATCGGCGGCGGCCTGGACAGCATTCACACGCCCAAGGAGGGCTCGAGCCGGGTGATCACCCAGTTCTTCGGGCACATCGTGCGCGGCGAGCCGATCAGGCTGGTCGACGGCGGCCACCAGAAGCGCGCCTTCACCTACGTCGACGACGGCATCGCGGCCCTGATGAAGATCGTGGAGAACCGCGACGGCAGGGCCGACGGCCAGATCTACAACATCGGCAACCCCACCAACAACTACTCCATCCGCGAGCTGGCGGCGATGATGCTCGAGCTGGCGCGCGAGTACCCCGAGTACCGCGACAACGCCGCACGCGTGACGGTGGTGGAGACCACTTCGGGCGAGTACTACGGCAAGGGCTACCAGGACGTGCAGAACCGCGTGCCCAAGATCGACAACACCCGGACCGACCTCGACTGGGCGCCGCGCGTCGACATGCGCGAGGCGCTGCGGCGCATCTACGACCACTATCGCACCCAGATCGTCGACGCGCGCGCGCTCAACACCTGAGCCCGGGCGCGCCATGCCGCACCTCGCCCTGAAGATCGACGTCGACACCTGGCGCGGCACGCGCGAGGGCGTGCCGCGGCTGCTCGCCCTGCTCGAGCGCCACGGCGCGGGGGCGACCTTCCTCTTCAGCCTGGGGCCGGATCACACCGGCCGCGCCGTCAAGCGCGTGTTTCGCAGGGGCTTCCTGGGCAAGGTGGCGCGCACCTCGGTGGTGGAGCACTACGGCGTACGCACGCTGCTGTACGGCACGCTGCTGCCCGGGCCCGACATCGGCCGGCGCGAAGCGGCGCTCCTGCGCTCGGTGCGCGAGCGCGGCTTCGAAACCGGCATCCACACCTGGGACCACGTGCGCTGGCAGGACGAGGTGGCACGGCGCGACGCCGCCTGGACGCGCGCCGAGATGGCCCGGGCAGCGGCGCGCTTCGAGGAGATCTTCGCGGCCCCGGCGCGCACCCATGGCGCGGCCGGCTGGCAGATGAACGAGGCGGCCTACGCGCTGGAGCGCGAGCTCGGCTTCGACTACGCCTCCGACGGGCGCGGCACCCATCCGTTCCAGCCGGTCGATGCGCGGGGGCACGCGCTCGGCGTGCCGCAGCTGCCCACCACCCTGCCGACGTTCGACGAGCTGATCGGGCTGGACGACCTGACGCCGGCCAACGTCCATCGCCACCTGCTGGGGCTCACCGCCGCGCCACCGCCGCCGCACGGCCACGTGTACACGCTGCACGCCGAGCTCGAGGGCATGAAGCTCGCCGATACCTTCGAGCGCCTGCTCGCCGGCTGGAAGGCGCAGGGTTACCGGCTGGTGCCCACCGGCACGGTGTTCGCCTCGCTCGATGCGGCAAGCCTGCCCCGCCACCGGGTGGCGACGGGGGAGATCGCAGGGCGCAGCGGCACGCTGGCCCTGCAAGGTGCCGCGGTCAGCGCCGGCGCGTGAGCGCCATGCCGGCCAGGCCGATTCCCAGCAGCGCCAGGGATAGCGGCTCGGGAACCTGCCCCGGAGGGCCGCCGAGCCCGACCACGCCCACGGTGAAGCCGTGCCAGTTCTCCGAGGTGTGGGTGAAGCTGATCGACGTGTAGGTACCCGGCAGCCGGATCACGCCGTGGACCTCCCCGCTGCCGAAGAAACCGGTGCCGGCGGCGTTGAGAACCGGTGTGCCGTTGCCCCAGTAGCCCGCGCCGTAGCTCAGGATCTGGATCGGCACGCCGAAGTCCACCGTGTTGCCGTTCCAGCTCACCAGGGCGATGAGCGGGTCGGTGACCGCCTGGCTGAAGGTGATGGTGGCGGTGCCGCCCGTGCTCAACGCGATGATGTCGGCCGCGGGCGGCGCGTTGCTCACCGTGGCGCTCAGGTAGGGCGCATTGGGGCTCCAGTAGTTGGTGCCGCCGCTGACCTGCGCGAAACCATAGGACCCGGCGAAGCTCACCCCTACCGTATCGCTGCCGATCGTCAGCGTGCCCGAGACGCCGGGAGCTGCCGTGGAAACGGTGGTCCAGTCGGTCCAGTAGACCGGGTCGGACCATGCCGGGGCCGAGAACGCGAGGCCGAGCGCCAAGCCCAGACCGATGCGCGTCGATGTCTTCATGATTTTGCCTTCCTCGCGAACGTCGTTCGTCACGGGACTGAAGCAAGAATCAAGCCCATACTCCCTGCATGGGTAAGCGCCTGATTTCCTTGTGAGTCTTGCCTACTGTCCCACCGCCCGCGGCGCCCATGTAAAGCCCGCCGACAAATGCCGGCCAGGCCGTTCCCGGCGGCGCCGGGGACCGCGGCGCAGGAAGTCAGCTGGCGCGGCTGAGCACCAGTCGCGGGCCGCCCTCTGCGCTCAGCAGCGCGGCGAAGCGCTCGCGCACCGCACGCTCGATGCCCTCGGCGTCGAGCCCCTCGGCGTGCAGGAGCTGCGCCTGGTCGCCGTGATCGATGTTGCGGTCGGGCAGCCCGAGCTGCAGCAGCGCCCGCACGACGCCGGCGCCCGCCAGCGCCTCGGCCACCGCGCTGCCGGCGCCGCCCATCACCACGTGCTCCTCGATGGTGACGAAGGCGTCGTGCGAACGCGCGAGCTCGCACAGCAGGGCGGCATCGATCGGCTTGACGAAGCGCATGTTGACCACCGTCGCGTCGAGCGCCTCGCCGGCGGCCAGCGCCGGCGCGAGCAGCGTGCCGAAGGCGAGCAGCGCCACGCGCCGCGCGCCCGTGCGGCGCAGCTCGGCGCGGCCGATCGGCAGGGCGGTGAGGTCCTTCGACACCGGCACGCCGATGCCGGCGCCGCGCGGGTAGCGCACCGCGCTCGGGCCGTCGTGGCGAAACGCCGTGTACAGCATCTGGCGGCATTCGTTCTCGTCGGACGGCGCCATCACCACCATGTTGGGGATGCAGCGCAGGAAGGCGTGGTCGTAGGCGCCGGCATGCGTGGCGCCGTCGGCCCCGACGATGCCGGCGCGATCGAGCGCGAACACCACCGACAGGTTCTGCAGCGCCACGTCGTGGATCAGCTGGTCGTAGCCGCGCTGCAGGAAGGTGCTGTAGATGGCCACCACCGGCTTGAGGCCCTCGCAGGCCAGGCCCGCGGCGAAGGTGACCGCATGCTGCTCGGCGATGCCGACGTCGAAGTAGCGCTGCGGGAAGCGCTTCTCGAACTCCACCAGCCCCGAGCCCTCGCGCATGGCCGGCGTGATCGCGACCAGCCGCTCGTCGAGCGCCGCCATGTCGCAGATCCAGTCGGAGAACACCTGCGTGAACGTGGGGCGCGGCGGCGTGGCCGGCTTCCTGATGCCCTCCTGCGGATCGAAGCGCCCGGGCCCGTGATAGAGCACCGGATCGGCCTCGGCGAGCTTGTAGCCCCGCCCCTTGCGGGTCACGATGTGCAGGAACTGCGCGCCGCGCAGCTCGCGCAGGTTCTGCAGCGTGGGCACCAGGCTGTCCAGATCGTGGCCGTCGATGGGCCCGACGTAGTTGAAGCCGAACGCCTCGAACAGGGTGCCGCCCGGCACCACCAGCCCCTTGGCGTGCTCCTCCAGGCGCCGCGCCAGCTCGAACAGCGGCGGCACGTTCGAGAGCACGGCGCGTCCGACGTCGCGCGCCTTGGCATAGAAGCGCCCCGAGAGCAGCCGCGCGAGATAGCGGTTGAGCGCACCCACCGGCGGCGAGATCGACATGTCGTTGTCGTTGAGCACCACCAGCAGGTCGATGTCGGGGGTCACGCCGGCGTTGTTCATCGCCTCGAAGGCCATGCCCGCGGTCATGGCGCCGTCGCCGATCACCGCCACGTGGCGCCGCCGCCCGGGCCCCGCGTTCTCGCCCTTGTTGCGCGAGGCCACCGCCATGCCCAGCGCCGCCGAGATGGAGGTGGAGGAATGCGCGGTGCCGAAGGCGTCGTATTCGCTTTCGCTGCGCCGTGGGAAGCCCGAGATGCCGTCGCGCTGGCGCAGCCCGGCCATGGCCTCGCGGCGGCCGGTGAGGATCTTGTGCGGATAGCTCTGGTGCCCGACGTCCCAGATCAGGCGATCGCGCGGCGTATCGAACACGTAGTGCAGGGCGATCGCCAGCTCGATCGTGCCGAGGTTCGACGACAGGTGCCCGCCGGTGTGCGAGACCGACTCGAGCACGTAGGCGCGCAGCTCCTGCGCGAGCGTGGCCAGCGCCGCGCGATCGAGGTGCCGCAGCGCGGCCGGCTCGTCGATCGAGCGCAGCAGCGGATAGGCGTCGGCAGCGTCGGTCATGGTCGTGCGGGTCCGGTGCGGCGGGCGCTCAGGCGCTGCGCATCACGATGAGGTCGGCCAGCTCGGCCAGCCGCCGCCCCTGCGCGCCCAGCGGCACGATCGCGGCATGCGCCTGCTCGCGCAGCCGCGCCGCCAGTGCCCGGGCCGCGCCCATGCCGAGCATCGACACGTAGGTGGGCTTGTTGCATTCGGCATCCTTGCCGGCAGTCTTGCCCAGCGTGGCCGAATCGCCCTCCACGTCCAGGATGTCGTCGACCACTTGGAAGGCCAGGCCGATCGCCTCGCCGTAGCGCTCGAGCGCGGCCTGCCGGCCGCCGCCCGCGCGCGTCGTCGCGACGGGCGCGCACAGCCCGCCCAGGCGCACCGCGGCCTGCAGCAGCGCGCCGGTCTTGCGGCGGTGCATGTCTTCGAGTGCGCCGGCATCGAGCTCCGCCCCCACCGCGGCCAGGTCGATCGCCTGGCCACCGGCCATGCCGGTGGAGCCGGCCGCGCGCGCCAGCTCGCCGACCATGGCGAGCGCCGCCGTCGCCTCGACGCCGTGCGCGACGGTGCCGGCCAGAGTCTCGAAGGCGAGCGCCTGCAGCGCGTCGCCGACCAGCATGGCGAGCGCCTCGCCGTAGACCACGTGCACGGTCGGGCGTCCCCGGCGCAGCACGTCGTCGTCCATGCACGGCATGTCGTCGTGCACCAGCGAATAGGCGTGGATCAGCTCGACCGCGCAGCCCACGCGATCGAGCGCGGCGCCACTCGCGCCGACGGCCTCGCCGGCGGCGTAGGCGAGCAGGGGGCGCACCCGCTTGCCGCCGCCGAGCACGGCATAGCGCATCGCATCGTGCAGGCGCGCGGGATGGGTGACGGCCGCCGGCAGTGCGCCGTCGAGGGCGCGCTCGGCACGCTGCGCGTGCGCGGCCAGCCAGTGCTCGAACGACGCCGGCGCCGCACCGGCCGGGGCGGCTGCGATCGGGCTCGCGTTCATCAGGGCTCTTCCGGAGCGTCGGGTTCGAAGGGCCGCAGCAGGTCGGCCTCGAGGATGCGCACCTGCTGCTGCACGTCGGCCAGCGACTTGCGGCACCAGCCGATCAGTGCCGCGCCGCGCCGGTAGGCGGCCAGCGACTGCTCGAGCGAGAGCGCACCGCCCTCCATGCGCTGCACGAGCTGCTCGAGCTCGCCCAGGGCGACCTCGAACGATTCGGGCGCGGGGTCGAGCGGGGGCGCGTCGCCGGGGCTGTCGGGGGTCATAAAGCAGTGATTTTACTTTCTTTTCGCCGCCGTACCGGCTTGACCGGATTCCGGCACGTGGTGACTTGCCTTGCCTGCCAATCAGGGTATCCTTCGCCCTCCCGGCGCATCCGCACGCGCCGGTTGGCCGTCCCGGGGCACTCCCGAGGCCGGGCTTGGCTCCGTCCTTCGACTTTGCATGGAGGGTCAGGATGTCGGATCTGGGTCGTCGCGAACATCTCGCTCCTGCGCGCACGCAACTCCCCGTCTCCGCCTATTTCGACGAAGCGCTGTACCAGCGGGAGATCGCGACCCTGTTCCGGCACGGGCCGGGCTACATCGGCCACGAGCTGATGGTGCCCGAGACCGGCAGCTACCACGCGCTGACGGCCGAGAACGAGGGCCGCATCCTGGTGCGCAACCCCTCGGGCGTCGAGCTGCTGTCCAACGTCTGCCGCCACCGGCAGGCGGTGATGCTCAACGGCCGCGGCAAGGCCGCGAACATCGTGTGCCCGCTGCACCGCTGGACCTACGATCTCTCCGGCCAGCTGCTCGGGGCGCCGCACTTCGAGCAGCGTCCTTGCGCTGACCTCGGCCGTACGCCCCTGCAGAACTGGCGCGGCATGCTCTTCGAGGGCCCGCGCGACGTGGCGCGCGATCTCGCCGGCCTCGATCCGATCGCGGAGTTCGACTTCTCGGGCTACCTGCTCGATCACGTCGAGATCCACGAGTGCGACTACAACTGGAAGACCTTCATCGAGGTCTACCTCGAGGACTACCACGTGGTCCCGTTCCACCCGGGGCTGGGCCGCTTCGTCTCGTGCGACGACCTGCGCTGGCAGTTCGGCGAGTGGCACTCGGTGCAGACGGTCGGCATCCACCAGAACCTGCGCAGGCCCGGCACGCCGGCCTACCGGGCCTGGCACGAGCAGGTGCTGCGCTACGGCAACGGCGAGCTGCCGCGGTACGGAGCGATCTGGCTGACCTACTTCCCCAACGTCATGCTCGAGTGGTATCCGCACGTGCTGGTGATCTCCACGCTGGTGCCGCGCGGGCCGCGCAAGACCACCAACATCATCGAGTTCTACTACCCCGAGGAAATCGTGCTGTTCGAGCGCGGCTTCGTCGAGGCCGAGCGCGCCGCGTACATGGAGACGGCGATCGAGGACGACGAGATCGCGCTGCGCATGGACGCCGGCCGGCGGGCCCTGCTCGATCGCGGCGAGGACGATGCCGGCCCCTACCAGAGCCCCATGGAGGACGGCATGCAGCACTTCCACGAGTTCCTGCGCCGACGCCTCGGGGCCATCTGAGCGGCCGGAGCGCGAGCCGATGGCCTGGACCACGCTGATCGGCGTCGACGAGCTGGCCGCGCACCTCGACGACTGCGTGGTCGTCGACTGCCGCCACGACCTGGCCGATCCGGCCTACGGCCCGGCGGCCTGGGCCGCGGGCCACCTGCCCGGCGCGTTCTTCCTGCACCAGGACAGCGACCTGGCCGGCGCGAAGACCGGCCGCAACGGGCGCCATCCGCTGCCCGACCGGGAGGCTCTGCGTCGCCGGCTGGAGGAGCTGGGCCTGCGTGACGGCGTGCAGCTGGTCACCTACGATGATGCCGGCGCCATGTTCGCCGTGCGCCTGTGGTGGCTCGCGCGCTGGCTCGGCCACGCCGAGGCGGCGGTGCTCGACGGCGGGCTGCCGGCATGGAGCGCGGCCGGCCGGCCGCTGAGCCGCGAGCCCGGCCGGGCGCACCGGCGCCCCGGAACGCTCACGCTGCGCGCGCCGCGGGTCGCGCAGGTCGATGCGGCCGCGGTGCTGGCCGGGCTCGGCGACGCGCACCGGCTCGTCGTCGATGCGCGGGCGCCGGAGCGCTACCGCGGCGAGGTTGAGCCGCTCGATCCGGTCGCCGGGCACATCCCGGGCGCGGTCAACCGGCCGTTCCAGGACAACCTGCGCCCCGACGGCCGCTTCAAACCCGCCGCCGAGCTGCACAGGGAATTCGCCGCCCTGCTGGACGGGCACGATCCGGCCTCGCTGGTGCACCACTGCGGCTCGGGCGTGTCGGCCTGCCACAACCTGCTCGCCATGGAGCTGGCGGGCCTGCCCGGCGGCGCGCTCTACCCGGGGTCGTGGAGCGAGTGGTGCGCCGACCCCGCACGTCCGGTGGCCACCGGCGCCCGGCCCTGAGCCGACGTCATGGCACGACTCGTCTTCTTCACCGGCCATGCCGGTGCCGGCAAGACCACCCTGGCGCTGCGCGCGGTGCCGCGCCTGCATGCGCGCACCGGCGAGAGCTTCTGCGTGCTCGACAAGGACACGGTCTACGGCGCCTACAGCGCCCACGTGATGGGCCTGCTCACCGGCGACCCCGATGATCGCGACAGCCCGGTCTACCTGGAGAACCTGCGCGACCGGGAATACGAGGGGCTGCTGCACATCGCGGCCGAGAACCTCGCGCTGGGCGTCAACGTGGTGCTGGTCGGTCCATTCTCGCGCGAGGTGAAATCGCGCCGGCTGTTCGACGCGGCCGCCCTCGGCGTACCGCCCGAGACGCGCATCTCGGTGGTGTGGGTGGTGCTGGACGAAGCCACCGCCCGCGCGCGCATCATCGCCCGCGCCCATCCGAACGATCGCTACAAGCTCGCGCACTGGGACGAGTACCGCAAGCGGCGCTTCGATCCCGACCCGGCCCAGTACCCGGCCCTGCTGCGCTTCGACAACACCGTGTTCGACGAAGCCGCCTTCGAGCGCCTGATCGCCAGCCTGTAATCACGGTTCTCGAAGATCGGCCACTTCGCGTGCGTCGGTCACTTTGCGTGCTTCGATTGGCGCGAGCAAAGGCGCGGGCCGCCCGGGGCCGGCGCCTTTGCCGATACCGCGGTGGCGTGCGCAGGCAACGGCCTCGGTGCCAACGTCATGCCGGTCCGCGCGAGCCTGGAAGACGGCAGCGAGAGCAGCGGCGAGCGCAACTTCTGCCGCCGTTGCGGCAGCGCGCTGTGGCTCTACGATCCCAACTGGCCGGACCTGGGCCTGTTCACCCTACGATCGACCCCGCGCCGGGGCCTGGCGAGCCGCCAAACGAGGCGCCGGCGCGCAGCACCGACCGCCGTGCCCAGCGCCGCGCCCCCCTGGGCCCGGCCGCCCGCCGACTGCCGCGACCGCGCCAAGCTCGGCAGAGCAGAACGACGAGGAACTGCGCGCCAGCGTACGCCGCTGCACGAATCGCCGCAGCGGCGCACAATTCCGCTGACCATCCGGGACGCGCCGGGCCGGCGCGCCGGGCGGTCCGATCCGCAGGAGGATATCGCCATGCATACCCTGACCCGCATTCGCCGATCCATGCTGCCGGCACTCGCGGCAGGCGCCGCGTTCGCGCTGCTCGCCCCGGCCGGGGCACAGGAGATGAAGCTCACCCTGAAGGGGAGCGACGAAGTGCCGGCGGTCACGACCAGCGCCGCGGGCAGCGGCACGATCACCGTGGGCTCCGACAAGTCGGTGAGCGGCTCGGTGACCACCACCGGGGTCGCCGGAACGATGGCGCACATCCACGAAGGCGCTGCCGGCGCCAACGGCCCGGTGATCATCCCGCTGACCAAGGAAGGTTCCGACAAATGGGTCGTGCCGAGCGGCTCGAAGCTCACCGACGCGCAGTACGAGTCGTTCAAGGCCGGCAAGCTGTACGTGAACGTCCACAGCGCAGCGCACCCGGGCGGTGAGGTGCGGGCGCAGCTCAAGCCGTAGGCAGGCGGCCGGGGCCGTGCCGGCAGGCGCGGCGGTGCGGCGGCCGTTGCAGGCGCGGGACCGGATCGCGGCGCGGGCCGGTCCGTGCCCTTTACAGCCCGTGGCGGGCGTGCCACTGCGCCAGCGATTCGTCGGGGTACCGATCGAAGCTGCGGTCGCCGGGGCGCACCTCGGGCTCGACCCATGGTGCCTTCGAGCCGAGCATGATGTGCACCCGCTCGGGCGGCACCGGCAGCGGCGTGTCGATGACCGAGGCGTGCGGGTGCTTGGGCCTGTTCACCCTACGATCGACCCCGCGTGAGCCCGAAAACAGCACGCAATCAAGGCGCAAAGCGCAGCCGTGGCGGGGCCACGGCGAGCATTTGCAACGCCGAGTGCGTGCTGTTTTCGGGTTCACCCTGCGGGCCGGGGTCTGGCGAGCCGCCACACTTCGTTGCCGGCTCCTTGCGTGGCACCGCCACGCGCGTCGCCGGCGCCTCGTTTGGCGGCTCGCCAGGCCCCGGCGCGGGGTCGATCGTAGGGTGAACAGGCCCAGGTCCGGCCAGTTGGGATCGTAGAGCCACAGCGCGCTGCCGCAACGGCGGCAGAAGTTGCGCTCGCCGCTGCTCTCGCTGCCGTCTTCCAGGCTCGCGCGGTAGACGGACAGGTGCTCGGCGCCCTCGCCGACCAGCGTGCGCCGGTCGGCGCCGAGGTTGATCGCGTAGCCGCCCGCCCCCGCGGTCTTGCGGCAGATCGAGCAATAGCAACGCATGAACGGATACGGAGAGGCGGACTCCACCGTGAACCGCACCGCCTGACAATGACACGAGCCGTTCAGTTTCATGGCTTGCTCCGGGCCCGCGAGCCGGCCGGCCGACGCTCGAACAATGCCAGCCACAGCGAGGCGGCGCAACAGGCCATCGCCGCCGTCTGGATCGGCCCGAGCGGCTCGCCGTGGACGAGGGCGCCCGACACCAGCGCGATCACCGGCACCATGATCGAGGAGAGCCCGGCCACGCCGGCCGGCAGCAGGCCGACGATGGCGAACCAGCACGCGTTGCCGATGGCCATCGGCACCAGCGTGATCCAGCCGATCACGGCGATCGACTGCCACGAGGGCACGAACCAGCGGCCGTCGCCGAATGCCAGCGCCCCGATCGCGATCGGCACGCCGCCGAGGATCAGTTGCCAGCCGCTCAGCACCAGGGCGGGCGCGGCCACGGCGCCGCGCGCCAGCACCAGCGTGCCGACCGCCCAGCCCAGGCCGGCCAGCAGCCCGAGCGCCAGGCCGAGAGGCGCGTGAGCGTACGCGCCGAAGTCGGGCAGCATCAGCAGGGCCACTGCCGCCGCGCCCAGCACGATGGCCAGCAGCATGCGGACGCCCGGCCGCTCGCCGAGCACCGCCCACGAGATGAGCGCCGACCACAAGGGCATGGTGAAGCCCAGCACCGCGGTCTGGCCCGAGGGGATCAGCACCGCCGAATAGGTGCTGGCGATGTTCCAGGTGGCGAGATAGGCGAGCGCCGAGACGATCATCGTCGGCCAGTGCCGGCGCGCGATGGACAGCGGCTGGCCGCGCGCCCGCGCCACGGCGAGCAGGATGGCACCGGACGCGGGCAGGGCGACGGCGCGGAACGTCCACACCGAGACTTCGCGCACCGCCAGCGGGAACAGCGCGAAGTTGGTTCCCCAGACCAGGGTGAGCACTGCCAGCAGGAACAGCGCGCGCGGGCTGGCCATGCTCACCGGGCCCGCCCGCGCACCGTCAATGCCCCCCCACCAGGGCGCTGGTCAGGGCGATCAGTGCCACGCCGAGCATCATCATCACGAACTGCCAGAACCACTCGCCGCGCCGGCGCGTGGCCAGGTGCATGTCGGGGATGAGGTCGGCCAGCGCGACGTAGATGAAGCTCGCGGTGGCCAGCATCAGCACGTAGGGCAGCATGTCCTGGCTGTGCGCCAGCGCGAAGTAGCCGGCCACGCCGCCCGCCACCGCCGACAGGCCGCTCAGCGAGTTGTAGAGCAGCGCGCGCGCGCGCGTATAGCCCGCGTGCACCAGGATGATGAAGTCGCCGATCTCCTGCGGGATCTCGTGGGCGGCGATCGCCAGCGTGGTGAGCACGCCCAGCATCGGGTCGGCCATGAAGGCGGCCGCGATCATCACGCCGTCGGCGAAGTTGTGGATGGTGTCGCCGACCAGAATCAGCACGCCGCCGCGCCGCGCCTCCTCGCGATCGTGGCCGTGGTGGTGGTCGTGCCCGTCGCCTTCGTGATGGTGGCTGTGGCGCAGCACCGCCAGCTTCTCGAGCACGAAGAAGCCGATCAGGCCGCCGAGCAGCGTCCACGAGAGCGCCTGCGGCTCGACGTGCGACTCGAAGGCCTCCGGAATCAGGTGCAGCACCGCCATCGCCAGCAGCAGCCCGGCCGACAGGCTGACCATGCGGTGCACCATCCCGGCCAGCAGCGACAGCGACAGCCAGGCCGCCGCGAGCACGCTGGCCAGCCCGCCCAGCACCGTGGCGACGACGATCATCGGCAGGGTGGACATCAGTGCGCCTGCTCCCAGTTGCCGCCCACCCCGCACTGCACCTCGAGCGGCACGGCCAGGGTGGCCACGCCGGTCATCAGCTCCGGCACCTGTGCGCACACCTGCTCGAGCTCGGCCTCGGGCACCTCGAGCACCAGCTCGTCGTGCACCTGCATGATGAGCATGGCGCCCAGCCGCTCGCGCTCGAGCCAGCCCTGCACCGCGATCATGGCGAGCTTGATCAGGTCGGCCGCCGTGCCCTGCATCGGCGCGTTGATCGCGGCGCGCTCGGCGCCGGCCCGCCGCGGGCCGTTCGGGCTGTTGATCTCGGCCAGCCACAGGCGGCGGCCGAACACCGTCTCGACATAACCCTGGCGGCGCGCGAGCTCTCGCGTGCGCTCCATGTAGCGCGCCACGCCCGGATAGCGTGCGAAATAGCGCTCGATGTAGTTCTTCGCGGCGTCGCGCTCGATGCCGAGGTTGCTCGCCAGGCCGTAGGCGCTCATGCCGTAGATGAGCCCGAAGTTGATCACCTTGGCGTAGCGGCGCTGCTCGGCGCTGACCTCGGCCGGCTCGATGCCGAAGATCTCGGCCGCGGTGGCGCGATGGATGTCCATACCCTGCTCGAAGGCGCGCAGCAGCCCCTCGTCGCCCGAGATGTGCGCCATGATGCGCAGCTCGATCTGCGAGTAGTCGGCCGAGACGATGCGCCAGCCCGGCGCGGCGACGAAGGCCTCGCGGATGCGCCGGCCCTCGCCGGTGCGCACCGGGATGTTCTGCAGGTTGGGATCGCTCGAGGCGAGCCGGCCGGTGACCGCCACCGCCTGCGAGTAGCTGGTGTGCACGCGGCCGCTGCGCGGGTCGACCATCTTCGGCAGCTTGTCGGTGTAGGTGCTCTTGAGCTTGGCGAGAGCGCGCCAGTCGAGCAGGATGCGCGGCAGCGGGTAGTCCTCGGCGAGCTTGGCCAGCACCTCCTCGTCGGTCGAGGGCGCGCCGCTCGCAGTCTTCCTCACCACCGGCAGGCCGAGACGCCCGAACAGGATCTCGCCGAGCTGCTTGGGCGAGTTCAGGTTGAACGGCTGGCCCGCCGCCTCGACCGCCTGGCGCTCGAGCTCGAGCATCCTGCGCCCGAGCTGGTCGGACTGGCGCGCCAGCGCCTCGGCGTCGATCAGCACGCCGTTGCGCTCCATGCGCTGCAGCACGCGCGAGACCGGGATCTCGATCTCGCGGTAGACGCGATCGAGCCGCGCATCGGCGGCGATCTGCGGATACAGCGTGCGGTGCAGGTGCAGCGTCACGTCGGCGTCCTCGGCGGCGTAGCGCGCCGCCCGATCGATCGGCACCTGCTCGAAGCCGATCTGGCTCGCGCCCTTGCCGGCCACCTCGTGGTAGGTGATGGTGCGCCGGTTCAGGTGCCGCTCGGCGAGCGAATCCATGTCGTGGTTGCGGTGCGCCTCGAGCACGTAGCTCTCGAGCAGCGTGTCGTGCTCGATGCCGGCCAGCCGGATGCCGTGATTCTCGAACACGTGCGTGTCGTACTTGAGATTCTGGCCCACCTTGGCGCGCGCCGAGCTCTCGAGCCAGGCGCGCAGCCTCTCGAGCACCTGCTCGCGCGCGAGCTGCTCCGGTGCTCCGGTATAGCGGTGCGCCAGCGGCACGTAGCAGGCCTGGAACGGCTCGACCGACAGCGACAGGCCGACCAGCTCGGCGCGCATCGGATCGAGCGAGGTGGTCTCGGTGTCGAGCGCGACCAGCGCGGCCGACTCGATGCGCGCGATCCAGCGCTCGAGCTGCCCGGCCTCGAGCACCGTTTCGTAGTCGAGGCCGGCATCGGCGGCGGATGCGCCCTCACCGGGCGCCGCGGAGCCGGTGCCGGCCTGCGGCGCGGCAGCAGCTCCTGGAGCATCCCCCGACGTGGTCCCCGAAGCGGCCCCCGCAGCGGCCCCGCCGGCCGGCGCCGCGGCCGCCGCGCGCGCCTCGAGATCGCGCAGCCAGGTGCGGAAGTTGCAGCGCTCGAACAGCGCCCTGAGCGCGGCGGGGTCCTCGTCGGCCAGGGCGAGCGTATCGTCGATCGACCCGACGTGCGGCGCCAGCTCGCAGTCGGTCTTGACGGTGACCAGCCGGCGCGCCACCGGCAGCCAGTCGAGCGCCTTGCGCAGGTTCTCGCCCACCACGCCGCCGATCGCGCCGGCGTGCTCGACGACGGCATCGAGCGAGCCGTACTGGTCGAGCCACTTGACCGCGGTCTTCGGGCCGACCTTGTCGACGCCCGGCACGTTGTCGACCGCGTCGCCGACCAGGGTCAGCCAGTCGACGATGCGCTCCGGCGGCACACCGAACTTGGCCTTGACGCCGTCGCGATCGAGTCGCTCCACCGGCCCGCCTTCGCGCCCGACCATGGTGTTGACCAGCACCACGTCGTCGGCCACGAGCTGGGCGAGATCCTTGTCGCCGGTGGACACGACGGTGCCCATGCCCTGGCGCCGCGCCTGCGCCGCCAGCGTGCCGATCACGTCGTCGGCCTCGATGCCCTCGATCATCACCAGCGGCCAGCCGAGCGCGCGCACGAGCTCGTGGATGACCGGGACCTGGCGCGCCAGGTCTTCGGGCATCTCCTTGCGATTGGCCTTGTACGCGGGGTACCACTCGTCGCGGAAGGTCTTGCCCGGCGCATCGAAGACCACCGCGCCGCGGGTCGCCCCGCCACCCAATTTGCCGTCGGCACGCAGACGCCGTAGCATCGCCACCATGCCGTAGATGGCGCCGGTGGGCTCACCCGTCTTGCTGCGCAGATCCGGCAGTGCGTGAAATGCTCGATACAGGAAGCTCGAGCCGTCAACCAGCAGAAGCGTTTTTTTTTCCGACATGTCCAGCAGCAAACAGGTGCCGCAGTTGCGCGCGGTGGCGAGCCAGGAACGCTCGACTTCGCTGAAGGCGCGCGAGTCATGGCATATCTTTGGAATTATCTCAGAGTTCGTCGAGGCCACGGAGCGGCTCGCCGAGATCCGCCCCGCGGTGTCGATCTTCGGCAGCGCGCGCGTGCGCCCCGGCCATCGCTGGTACGAGCTCACCGTCGACATCGCGCGCCGCCTCTCCGATGCCGGCTTCGCCATCATCTCGGGCGGCGGCCCCGGCATCATGGAGGCGGCCAATCGCGGCGGCTACGCGGGCAAGTCGGCCTCGGTGGGGCTGAACATCCAGCTGCCCATGGAGCAGCACGGCAACGGCTACCAGGACATCTCGCTCACCTTCCGGCACTTCTTCGCGCGCAAGGTCGCCTTCGCCAAGTACGCCACCGCCTTCGTCGCCGTGCCCGGGGGCTTCGGCACGCTCGACGAGCTGTGCGAGATGCTCACCATGGTGCAGACGCGCATGGGGCGGCGCATCCCCATCATCCTGGTCGACGGCGCCTTCTGGCGCGGCCTGCTCGAATGGATGCGCGAGCAGCTGCTCGGCAACGACCTCATCTCGCCGGGAGACCTCGACCTGATCCAGGTGATCGACGATCCCGCGCAGGTGGTCGAGGCGATCTTCGACCACTACCAGACGCGCGGCTTCGTACCCACGCCCGACGAACGCGAACGCATGCTCTACCTGTAGCCCGGCCCGCACGACATGGCCGTCTTCACGTCCGTCACGCGCGAGGCGCTCGCGCGCTGGCTCGAGGGCTACGCGCTGGGCGAGCTGTGCGGCTTCGAGGGCATCGCCTCGGGCATCGAGAACAGCAACTTCTTCGTCACCACCACCAGCGGCCGCTTCGTGCTCACGCTGTTCGAGCGGCTGGCCTTCGAGGAGCTGCCCTTCTACCTCTCGCTGATGCACCATCTCGCGCAGCGCGGCGTGCCCTGCCCCGACCCGGTCGCCGACCGGCGCGGCGAAGTGCTGGGCCGGCTCGAGGGCAAGCCGGCAGCCCTGTTCACGCGCCTGCCGGGACAGGCGGTCGAGGCGCCCGCGGCGTCGCATTGCGCGCAAGTCGGCGCACTGCTGGCGCGCATGCATCGCGCGGCGGCCGACTACTCGGGAGTCGCGCCCCACCCGCGTGGCCTGCCCAACCCGCGCGGCCTGCCCTGGTGCCGGCACGCCGCCGCATCGGTGGCGGCGTTCCTCGACGCCGAGCAGGCCGCCCTGCTGCACGACGAGCTGGCGGAGCAGGAAGCGTTCGCCGCCTCGCCGCGCCATGCGGCCCTGCCGGCCGGCCCCGTGCATGCCGACCTGTTTCGCGACAACGTGCTGTTCGAGGCCGGCCCCGACGGCTCGCCGCGCATCGGCGGCGTGATCGACTTCTACTTCGCCGGCGTCGACACCTGGCTGTTCGACCTCGCCGTGGCCGTCAATGACTGGTGCATCGACCAGGCCAGCGGCGCCTTCGACGCGCCGCGGCTGGCCGCGCTGCTGGAGGCCTATCGCACGGCACGCCCGCCGAACGAGGCCGAGGTCGCCGCCTGGCCGATGATGCTGCGCGCCGGCGCGCTGCGCTTCTGGCTGTCGCGGCTGTTCGACCTGCACCTGCCGCGCCCGGCCGAGCTGGTCACGCCCAAGGACCCCGCGCACTTCGAGCGCATCCTGCGGGCCAGGCGCCGCGGCGTCCCGGCGCTTGCATGATGGTCTCCGAGCAACCGGTGGCCGTGCGCATCGCCACCCTGCCGGCGGCGGCCGGCTGGCGCTGGGTCGCCGACGGCTTCCGGCTGCTGCGCCGCCAGCCGATCGCCCTGCTGGCGATCACCTTCATGAACCTGCTGCTGCTGTCGGCCTCGGTGCTGGTTCCGCTGGTCGGATCGATCGCGCCCCTGGTGCTCGCGCCGGTGCTGATGGTCGGGCTGATGCACGCGGTGCGCAGCGCCGACCAAGGCACGACGCCGACGCCGACCATGCTCTTCGCCGGCTTTCGCGACGACGGCGGCCGCCGCTGGAAGCCGCTGCTGCTGCTCGGCGCCGTCAACGCGCTGGCGACGGTGGCGGCGCTGGCGCTCGCGGCAGTGGCCGACGAGGGCACGCTGATGCGCCTGGCCACGGGCCAGATCCACAGCGACGACCCCGCGGTCTCGGACGGTGCGCTGGTGATCGCGGCGCTCGTCTTCCTGCTCACCTATGCACCGGTGCAGATGGCGATGTGGTACGCGCCGCTGTTCGTCGCCTGGCACCGCACGCCGGTGGCGCAGGCGCTCTTCTACAGCCTGGTCGGCGTGTGGCGCAACCGGCGCGCCTTCGTCGTCTACGCGATCGGCTGGTTCGGGATCGCGCTGGCAGGGTCGCTGCTGGTGCGCGTGCTGCAGATGGCGCTCGGCTCGAGCCCGTTCCTGCTCTCGATGCTGCTCTCGCCGCTGTCGCTGCTGCTGATCACCGCCGTGTACTGCTCGTTCTGGTCGAGCTACCGCGATCCGGTCAGCGGCGCAGGGTCGGCCGGGCCGCCGTAGATCCCTGCGGCCGGGACGCCGCAAGCGCCGGGGAGTCTGTCGGGATCGAACCCGGCCTCCGCGGCGCCTCGCCTCACGCCTTCAGCGCCTCGAGCCGCGCCACCGACAGCGCCAGCCACTTCAGGCCCTCGCGCCCGAAGTTCACCTGCACGCGCGCATCCTCGCCGCTGCCCTCGATGCCGACGATCACGCCCTCGCCGAAGCGCGCGTGCGCCACGCCCTGGCCCACGCGGAAGGGGATGCCGCGATCGAAGCCCCCCGCGGCGCGCTGCTCGGCCGGCGTCAGGCGGCCGGTATCGTGCTCGCGCCCGCGCGCGGACCGCGGCGTGGCTCCGGCGTAGCCCTCCCAGGCGCCGCCCCAGCCCTCGCGGCGGCCGGCCTGGGCACCGGCCTGCGTGCGCGGCGTGAGCCACTTCAGCAGCGCCGGCGGCAGCTCGTCGAGGAAGCGCGAGCGCAGGCTGTAGCGCGTCTGGCCGTGCAGCATGCGCGTCTGCGAGAACGACAGGTACAGCCGCTTGCGTGCGCGCGTGATCGCCACGTACATCAGCCGGCGCTCCTCCTCGAGCCCGGCGATCTCGGAGATCGAGTTCTCGTGCGGGAACAGCCCTTCCTCGAGGCCGGTGATGAACACCGCCGCGAACTCCAGCCCCTTGGCCGCATGCACGGTCATGAGCTGAACCGCGTCGCTGCCCTCGCCGGCCTGGTTGTCCCCGGCCTCGAGCGAGGCGTGGGCCAGGAAAGCCGCCAGCGGCGTGAGCTGGGCCGCACCGGGCGCATCGGCCTCGAGCACCGCGTCCGCGGCCGCATCCCCGGGCTCCCCTCCGGGCGCCGGTGCCGGCGCGGCAGCGGCCACGCCGACATTGGCCGGCGTGCCGGCCACGATGCCTTCCTCGGCGAGGAAGCCGGCTGCGGCATTGACCAGCTCGCGCAGGTTCTCGATGCGGTCCTGCCCTTCGCGCTCGCCGCGATAGTGCGCCAGCAGCCCGCTGCGATCGACCACGTGCTCGACGACTTCCGGCAGCGACATGGCCCGCGTCTCGGCGCGCAGGCCCTCGATCAGGCGCACGAAGCCGGCGAGCTTGCCCGCGGCGGCGCCGGAGAGTGCGTCGACCGCGGTGAACAGGCTCCGGTTGGAGGTGCGCGCGGCATCCTGCAGCGCCTCGAGCGTACGCGTGCCGATGCCGCGGGCGGGGAAGTTCACCACCCGCAGGAACGCACCGTCGTCGTTCGGGTTCTCCATCAGGCGCAGGTAGGCGAGCGCGTGGCGGATCTCGGCGCGCTCGAAGAAGCGCAGCCCGCCGTAGACGCGGTAGGCGATGCCGGCCGAGAACAGCGCGTGCTCGATCACGCGCGACTGGGCATTGGAGCGGTACAGCACGGCGACGTCGGCGCGCGCCCAGCCCTCGCCGATCAGGCCGCGGATCTCCTCGACCAGCCAGTGCGCCTCCTGCGCGTCGCTGGTCGCCTCGTATACGCGCACCGGCTCGCCCTCGCCGGCCTCGGTCCACAGGTTCTTGCCCAGGCGCCGGGTGTTGTGGGCGATCAGCGCGTTGGCGCACTCCAGGATGTTGCCGTGCGAGCGGTAGTTCTGCTCGAGCTTGATCAGGTTGGAGACGCGGAACTCGCGCTCGAACGCCGCCATGTTGGCCGCATTGGCGCCGCGAAACGCGTAGATGCTCTGGTCGTCGTCGCCGACGGCGAACATCACGGCGGTGTCGCCGGCGAGCAGCTTCAGCCAGCGGTACTGCAGCGTGTTGGTGTCCTGGAACTCGTCGACCAGGATGTGCCGGAAGCGGGCCTGGTAGTGCTCGCGCAGCAGGGCATTGCGCTCGAGCAGCTCGTAGCTGCGCAGCAGCAGCTCGGCGAAGTCGACCACGCCCTCGCGCTGGCACTGCTCCTCGTAGGCGGCGTACAGCTCGACCTGGCGGCGCGCGTAGTCGTCGAAGGCCTCGACATCGCGCGGCCGGCGCCCTTCCTCCTTGGCTCCGTTGATGAAATGCTGGAGGTTCTTCGGCGGGAACCGCTCGTCGTCGACGTTGAGCGCCTTGAGCAGGCGCTTGATCGCTGCGAGCTGGTCCTGCGAATCGAGGATCTGGAAGGTGTGCGGCAGCCCCGCGTCGCGATGATGCGCCCGCAGCATGCGGTTGGCCAGGCCGTGGAAGGTACCGATCCACATGCCGCGCGTGGCGATCGGCAGCATGGCGCCCAGCCGCGTGAGCATCTCGCGCGCTGCCTTGTTGGTGAAGGTGACCGCCAGCACGCCGTGCGGGCTGACCTGGCCGGTGGTGATCAGCCAGGCGAGGCGCGTGGTGAGCACGCGCGTCTTGCCGCTGCCGGCGCCGGCGAGGATCAGCGCGTGCTGCGGCGGCAGGGTGACGGCGGCGAGCTGCTGCTCGTTGAGGTGGGCCAGGAGGCCGGAATTCGGCCCGTTCACCCTACGAACGTCCCCGCGCCGGCTTGCGGCCGCGCTGCGACCACACCGGCTGGCGCGGCGCGAGCGCGCCGGGACGGATCTCGACGCAGCGGTTGAGCCAGCTCGACGCCTCGTCGGACACGTCGACGAGCGGCGCGTTGGCGCCATGGCTCACGCGCACGATGCGGTGGCTCTGCACGCCGAACTGCTCGAGCAGCGCGGCCACCGCCTGCGTGCGGTCCATGCTGAGCCGCACCGCCGCCTCCGGCTCGTCGACCGGGTTGGCGTGGCCGGACACGATCAGCGTGCCGCCAGGTCCGGCGATGAAGCGCTGCGCCTGGTCGCGGATCGCGTCGTGATACTGGCGATCGACGCGGGTCGAGTCGCCGGCGAAGTACACGCGCGTCGAATCGCCGGACGGCTGCGGCAGGGGTGCGTCCAGGACACCGCTGTCGGGATTCGAGCGAAGAGCTTCCTGCATGCACGATCTCCTTTGCATGGCGTGCGCAGGCGGGCTTCCCTTTTCGGGGAAGCCGCACACGCCGTGGTGTCGGGGAAATGTGTCATTTTACCAAATCGCCCACCCCTCCGGGCGCGGGGTCGATCGCAGGGTGAGCAGGCCCTAATGCAGCGCCTCGATGCCCGCCGGCGTGACCAGCAGACCGGGCGCGCGGCAGGCCGTGCGCGTGATGCGCGCCAGGCCGCGGAACGCCAGGTCGGTGGCGAGCACGCGATGCACCGGCACTTCGTGCTGACGCGCCCGATAGCGCCCTTTGTCGTCGAACGCCTCGAGGAATGCGCCAGCATCGAAAGCCTGCCCCAGGCCGTCGAGCACGCCGCCGGTGAGCCAGACGCCGCCGTCGGCGCCGAAGGCCAGGCACAAGTCGCCGGCGCACGCTCCGAGCAGACGGCAGAACCATTGCACGGCGCGCCGCGCCGCAGGGTCGCCTGCGGCCGCACACGCGCTCACCTGCCGGGCCTCGAGAGGCGCGGCCAGCCCGGCCTGCCACGCGTGCAGGCGAGCGAGCCCGTCGCCGCTCAGCAGCCGCTCCCACGACAGGCGGCGGCCCCATCGTGCGTGCATCGCCGCGAGCAGCGGAGCGAGCGCGTCCTCGGGGTAGCCGAAACCCATGTGACCGCCCTCGCTGGCCACGATGCGCTCGGCGCTGCCGCCTGCATCGAGCACCGCGGCCACGCCCAGGCCGGTGCCGGGCCCGAGGAGCAGCCGGCTGGCCGGTCGCGGCACGCCCGCGCGCACGGTCTGCGTTGCCGCGGCATCGAGCGCGGCGATGCCGGCGGCCGCCGCGACGAAGTCGTTGACCACGCGCAGCGCCTGCAGGCCGAGCGCGCGACGCAGCACCGCGGCATCGAGGACCCAGCCGCGATTGGTCATCGGCATGGGCGCATCGTGCACCGGCGCCGCCACGGCCAGCGCGCAGTGGTCGGGCAGCAGCGCGTGCGCGCCGGCGAGCGCGCGCAGCGCCGCGTCCAGCGTATCGAAGGCATCGGCCGGCGAGCGGGCGATGGGACCCGCACCGGCATCGCCTTGCCAGCGGCACACGCGCACGTTGGTGCCGCCGACGTCGGCGAACAGCCACTGCGCGTCCGATGCGGGCTTTCGACGCTCCATGCTCATGAATCGTGCCCAGGGATCGCAGCCACTATACTTGGCCCAGGAGTCTTTCAGAGTGAAATCGAGCCCGGGTGAGCCCCCGGCCGGGGTGCAAGCAAGGCGCAAAGCGCAACCGTGGCGGAGCTACGGCGCGTGCGGGAATTGCCGCATCGGATTGCCGCGCGCGCTCGGAACGTGCGAAGGAATCGCAGCGAGCGGTCCGAGGTCGCGGCGAGAAGCGCAGCCGTACCGGAGTGCGGCGAGCATCACAGGCGCGAGATCGGACCGCGCAGCAGATTCCTTCAACGTTCTCAGAAGTCGGCGATGGGCAGGTGCTTCGCCTCGGCACCTTCGACCTGCATGGCCGCCACGATCTCGTGCAGCAGGCGATTGAGCACCGTCAGCCGCTTCGGTCCGAGGCGCGACAGCGCGTCCGGAAGGATGCCCACCAAGGGCTTGGAAGCATGGGCGACCGCGTCCTCGCCGGCCTGCGTCGGGTAGAGCAGCACGATGCGCTGATCGCGCTGATCGCGCATGCGTCGCAGCAGCCCCTGGCGCGCGAGCTGCTCGACGAGATTGCTGGCGGTGGACTGCTGGACCGCCATGGCGCGCGCCAAGTCCTTCACGCGGATGCCGGGCGCACGCGCGACGACCGCCAGCGCCCACGCCTGGGAACCATTGATGCCGCAGCGCTCTTCCACGTCATGGAAATGACGGCGAACCGAACGAAAGATCATCCTGAAGTGCTGGAGCGCCTCGACCGCCTCGGGCGGGTGCTCCGGCATGGCGGCGGCGCGTTCGGCGGGCTGGGCGGGCTGGGCGGGCGCGCGGGAGATGGCTTGATGCTCGGGGCCGGATACGGAGTTCATGTTCATCTCTCTTCGATCCGTGGCGGCTGCAGGCAGAAAGTATGCACGCGCCGGCCGATTTGCGCGATAGCCGCGTGCGTCGGCGCCCGCCGCGGCCGGCCGGTCGGAGCGGGTGTGCACCCGGACGGAGCATGCCCGCGATGATGCGCACGCTCAGGCTGTCGCTGCGCTTCGTGGTGCCGCTGGCGCTGGCGCTGTTCGTGCTCGCGCTGCTGGTGGTCCCGCTGGTCGACGCGCTGACCATGAAATGGTTCGTGCGCGACGTGGAGATCCGCTCGGGGCTCGTCGCCGACTCGGTCCAGGCGCTGATCGCCGCACCGCTGGCCGCCGGCGATCTCCCGGCGATCCGCGAGCGTCTCGAGCGCACCACCCGCGACGACCGTCTCGAGGCGCTGGCCCTGTGCACCGACGACGGCACCATGATGGTGCATACCAGCGCCTGGCCGGCATCGCTGGGCTGCCAGGTCGGGCCGGCCATCGCGACCGCCCCACGCGGCCTGATCGAAGGCCGGCTGCACGTAACGGCCAAGCCGCTCGCGCAGGGCGATCGCTCGCTCGGCACGCTGCTCGTCGCTCACGACATGAACTTCGTGCGCCGGCGCAGCGCCGATGCGCGGACCTGGGTGATCGGCGTGTTCCTGCTGACCGGCCTGATCGTCACTGCGATCACCGTGCTGATGGCGCACCTGAGCCTGCGCGGCTGGATAGCCAGCGTGCGCGACATGCTGCGCGCCGAGATGTCGCGGGCCAGCCCGGCGGCGCCGGCACTGGCACCGGCGCCGGCGCCCGAGATGACGCCGCTGCTCGGCGACCTGCGCGACATGCTGCGCGACATCGAGAGCGAACGCAGGCTGCACGACGACACGACGCTGCAATGGACCCCGCACACCCTGCGCACGCTGCTGCGCGAGCAGCTCTCGGGCGACGAGATCATCGTGGTGTCCAACCGCGAGCCCTACATCCACGAGACCGGCCCGGACGGACCCGTGGTGCGGCGGCCCGCCAGCGGCTTGGTCACCGCGGTCGAGCCGGTGATGCGGGCCTGCTCGGGCACCTGGATCGCGCACGGCAGCGGCTCGGCCGACCGCGAGACGGTCGACGCCCGCGACCGCGTCGGGGTGCCGCCGCGCAACCCTTCCTACACGCTGCGCCGGGTGTGGCTCACCGAGGCCGAGGAAGCCGGCTACTACTACGGCTTCTCCAATGAGGGGCTGTGGCCGCTGTGCCACATCGCCCACGTGCGTCCGGTGTTCCGCAGCGCCGACTGGGAGCAGTACCGTCTGGTCAACCGCCGCTTCGCCGACGCCGTGGTGGCCGAGGCCAAGACCGAGGATCCGGTGGTGCTGGTGCAGGACTACCACTTCGCGCTGGTGCCGCGCTACGTGCGCGAGCAGCTGCCGAAGGCGACGATCATCGTCTTCTGGCACATCCCCTGGCCCAACCCCGAGTCGTTCGGCATCTGTCCGTGGAAGCGCGAGATCCTCGAGGGCCTGCTGGGCAGCGACATCCTGGGCTTCCACACCCGCTACCACTGCAAGAACTTCCTCGAGACCGTGGACCGCTTCCTCGAGGCGCGCATCGAGCACGAATCCTCCACCATCACCGTGGCCGGGCAGCCGACGCGGGTCGAGGCCTACCCGATCTCGATCGCCTGGCCCGATCCCCCCGCGTCCGAGACGCCGCCCGCCGAACGGGTCGCCGCGGCACGGGCCGCGCTGCGCGAGCGCTGGGAGCTGCCGGAGTCGCACTGCATCGCGCTCGGCGTGGATCGGCTCGACTACACCAAGGGCATCATCGAGCGCCTGCGCGCCGTGGAGCGCCTGCTCGAGCTGCACCCCGAATGGATCGGCCGCTTCACGCTGATCCAGATCGCAGCGCCTTCGCGCGCGGCGCTCGACGAATACCAGCGCTTCCAGGCGCAGGTGCGCGAGCTCGCCGCGCACATCGACGAGCGCTTCGGCGGCAACGGACCGCCGCCGGTGCGCCTGCTCGTCGAGCATCACGACAGCGAGTCGGTGCAGGCGCACTACCGCGGCTGCGACGTGTGCGTGGTGACCAGCCTGCACGACGGCATGAACCTGGTCGCCAAGGAATTCATCGGCGCGCGCGACGACGAGCGCGGCGTGCTGGTGCTCAGCCAGTTCGCCGGCGCCGCGCGCGAGCTGCACGAGGCGCTGATCGTCAACCCCTACCACATCGACCAGGTGGCCGAGGCCCTGCACGCCGCCCTGACCATGCCCGAGGCCGAGCAGCAGGCACGCATGCACAGCATGCGGCAGCTGGTGCGCGAGTTCAACGTGTACCGCTGGGCCGGACGCATGCTGCTCGACGCAGGACGCCTGCGCCGGCGCGCGCGGCTGCACGCGCGCCTGGGCGAGACCGACACGGCGCCGAAGACATGAAGCTGCCCTGCTCATGAAGCCGTTCTCCCCGATCCTCGGCCCGGCCGGCCGCGCGGCGCTGCGCCGGGCGCTGGCGCGGCCGGCTCTGGTCGCCTTCGATTACGACGGCACGCTGGCGCCCATCGTCGCGCACCCCTCGATGGCGCAGCTGCCGGAGCCGGTGGCCGCCGGCCTGCGCAGGCTGGCCGCGCTGGCGCCGCTGGCGATCGTCTCCGGGCGCTCCATCGACGACCTGCGTGCGCGTGCCGACGTCGGCGTGCAGGATCTCGTCGGCAACCACGGCAACGAGACGGCCGACGGTGCGGCAGCTGGCGATGAGGCGGTCGGCGACGAGACGGTCGGCGGCAGGGCCGCAGCGTCGGCGCACGCACGCTCGATCTGCCGCGCCTGGGCGAACGCACTGGCAGCAATGCTGCGCGAATCGCTCGACGATCCCGGCATCCTGATCGAGGACAAGGGCCTGACGCTGTCGCTGCACTACCGGGAGGCGCGCGATCCCGAACGCGCCGGAGCACTGCTGCACGCGCTGGTGCAGCGCCTCGAGCCGGCGCCGTGCGTGATCGGCGGCACGCGGGTGGTGAACCTGCTGCCGCCGGGCTCGGTCACCAAATTCGAGGCGCTGTGCGCGCTGGCCGCGCGCCACGAGGCGCGCAGCGTGGTGTACACCGGCGACGACGACACCGACGAGATCGTCTTCGAGCGCGCACCGTCCGGCTGGCTGACGGTGCGCGTGGAGCCCCGCGGGCCCAGCGCGGCGCGCTTCGTCCTCGCACGCCAGGCCGAGGTGACGGGGCTGATCGATGCCATGATCGCGCTGCTGCAGGCCCGATCCGCTTGATGTCGCGCAAGGCTTTCGTACTGTCCTGTCAGCTATAGTGGCAAGTTGGCGTTTCGCCATTGCGACCCAGACGACTCGCGTGTCCCTCTCCCCCGCCGGCCGCCCGCAACGCCCCGCGCGGGGCGGCGGCCCGGTCGAACCCTGGCGATTCGTCCGGCTGCTCTCCGCTCCGCACCGCCTGGGCTTCAGCGTCGGCGCGGCCATGCTGTCGGCCGGCGCGCTGTGGTGGCTCGCCGTGCTCGCGTGGCGCCTCGGACCCGGGTTGTCGGTCTCGTGGGCGGTGGGCTCGGCGCACGCGCACGCATTGCTGATGATCTTCTCGTTCATGCCCATGTTCTTCGCCGGCTTCCTGTTCACCGCCGGACCGCGCTGGCTCGCCCTGCCGGCGGTGGACGCGCGGGTGCTGCTGCCGGTGGCCTTCGCCTGGCTGACGGGCTGGGGCGCCTTCCTCGCCGGAGCGCATGCCGGCGCGCCGCTGGCCGCCGTCGGCCTGGCGATCGTCGCCAGCGCCTGGAGCCTGTTCACCACCCGCCTCGTGCAGATGGTGCGCGCCGGCCGCGCGGCCGATCGCACGCACCTGCGCGTCATCGCCGCTGCCTGCGGCATCGGGGCCGCCGCGCTGTGGCTCGCCGCCTCGGGGATCGCGCTGGGCGAGCCGCTGCTGGTCCAGATCGCGCTCTCGGCCGGCCTGTGGTGGTTTCTCGCGCCGGTGTTCGCCGCGGCCTCGCATCGCATGGTGCCCTTCTTCGACGTCGCCGCGCCGCGCCTCGACGAGAGGCACCCGAACTGGCTGCTGTGGACGTGGCTCGCCGTGCTCGCCGTGCAGCCGCCGCTCGCCGCCGGCCTGTCGGAGCACGACGCCGCCACGCTGGCCACCGCTGTGCTCGACGGCGCCGCGGCCCTGGCGGTGGGAGGGCTGGCGCTGCGCTGGGCGCGGGTGCAGAACCTGCGCATCCACCTGCTCGCCATGCTGCACGTGGGGTTCGTGTGGCTGGGCATCGCACTGGCCCTGCAGGCGCTCGCGGCCTGGCTGGCCTGGAGCGGCCACGGCACACCCGAGCCGCGCCTGGCGGCACTGCACGCACTCGGCATGGGGTCGTTCGCCTCCACGCAGCTGGCCTTCGTCACGCGCGTGAGCGCCGGCCAGGACGGCCGCGCCCACAGCGTCGACGGCCTGGCCTGGGCGCTCTTCCTCGGCCTGCAGGCCGCGGTGGCGCTGCGGCTGGCGGCCACCGCGCTGCCCGCCTGGCAGCCCGGCTGGCGCCTCGGCCACGAAGCGCTGCTGCTGGCAGCGGCCGCAGCGTGGGCGGCGGTGATGCTCGCCTGGAGCGCACGCTACGTGCGCTGGTACGGCCGGCCGCGCAGCGACGGGCGGCCGGGATGAACACGGAGGGAAGGGGAATGAGCGAACGTCGTGAAGCCGCCGTGCGCAAGCCGCACCTGGTGTGCCCGGCCGGGTCGTTGCGGGCGCTGAAGCTCGCCATCGACGCCGGTGCCGACGCGGTCTACATGGGCCTGAAAGACGCGACCAACGCGCGCAACTTCGCCGGCCTGAATTTCGATCTCGCCCAGGCGCGCGAAGGCATGGCCTATGCCCACGCGCGCGGCGCGCAGGTCCTGATGGCGCTCAACACCTACGCCGACGCGCGCGAGCCCGAGCGCTGGTGGCGCGCCGTCGACACCGCTGCCGAGCTCGGCGCCGACGCGCTGATCTGCGCCGACACCGCGGTGCTGGCCTATGCCCGCGACCATCATCCGCAACTGCGGCTGCACCTGTCGGTGCAGGCCTCGGCGACCACCTACGAGGCCATCGAGTTCTATCGCGAGCGCTACGGCATCCAGCGCGCCGTGCTGCCGCGGGTGCTGACGCTGTCGCAGGTCGGCCACGTGTGCCGGCACACCAGCGCCGAGATCGAGGTGTTCGGCTTCGGCAGCCTGTGCGTGATGGTCGAGGGGCGCTGCGCCCTGTCCTCCTACGCCACCGGGCAGTCGCCGAACACCGCCGGCGTGTGCTCGCCGCCCGCTGCCGTACGCTGGGAAGACGCGCCCGAGGGCGTGCGCGCCCGGCTCAACGGCGTGCTGATCGACAGCTACGCGCCCGACGAGCCGCGCGGCTACCCCACCCTGTGCAAGGGGCGCTTCCACGTCGAGGGCGTGCGCGACTACGCGCTCGAGGAACCCACCAGCCTGAACACGCTGGCGGTGCTGCCGCAGCTCATGGAGTTCGGCATCTCGGCGATCAAGATCGAGGGGCGCCAGCGCAGCCCGGCCTACGTCGAGCAGGTCACGCGCGTGTGGCGCGCCGCCATCGACCACTGCGCCGCCCAGCCGGCGCGCTTCGCGGTGCAGCCGCAATGGGTGGCGGCGCTGGGCCGCTGGTCCGAGGGCCAGCAGCACACGCTGGGCGCCTACAACCGCCCGTGGCGCTGAAGGAGGATCCGGGATGAACCCACGCATCCGGCTCACTGTCGGACCGGTCCTCTACTACTGGCCGCGCAAGACCCTGATCGAGTTCTACGGCGCCGTGGCCGACTCACCGGCCGATACCGTGGTGCTGGGCGAGGTGGTGTGCTCGCGCCGCCACGAGATGAAGCCCGAAGACTGGCTGTCGCTCGCGCACGACCTCGCCGCCTGCGGCAAGGAAGTGGTGTTCGCCAGCCAGGCGCTGCTCGAATCCGAATCCGACCTGCGCGAGATGCGCCGCATCACCGCCCAGGAGACCTACCTGGTCGAGGCCGGCGACGCCTCGGCGCTGCGCGCCCTGGCCGGCCGGCCCTTCGTGCTGGGCCCGCACGTCAACGTGTACAGCCGCCCCGCCCTGCTCGAGCACGCGGCGCTCGGCGCCGTACGCTGGGTGGCGCCGGTCGAGCTCTCGCTCGACGCCATCGGGCGCGTCAATCCGCCGCAGGCGCCGGTGTCCGGCGGCCCGCAGGCCGATACCCCCATCGCCACCGAGGTGTTCGCCTTCGGCCGGCTGCCGCTGGCCTTCTCGGCGCGCTGCTTCACCGCGCGCCACTATCACCTCAACAAGGACGAATGCGGCTTCCGCTGCATCGAGCACCCCGACGGGCTGCTGCTGGCCACTTCCGAAGGCGAGCCCTTCCTCACCCTGAACGGCATCCAGACGCAGTCGGCCGGGCAGCACTGCCTGATCGGCGAAGCCGCGGCGCTGCGCGAAGCCGGCGCCACGCGCCTGCGCCTGTCGCCCACCGCCCAGGGCTTCGGCGAAGTGCTGGCATGCTTCGACAAGGTCTTCAACCACGGCGGCGATGCCGGCGAGGCCCGGGCCGCGCTCGAGGCGCTGAGCCTGCCCGGCGGTCTCGTCGACGGCTTCGCGCACCGCCGCCCCGGACTCGAAAGGAGCTGGACATGAACAGCCTGGACACCGCACCGCCGCGCAGCACCGCCTTGCCGGTGCCGGCCGCCCTGCGCACGCTGGTCGCCCGCCTGCCCATCCGTCCGCCTTCGTTCGCCCTCGCGCTGGCACTCGATCGCCTGCTGCGCCCGCGGCTCGCGCCCGATGTCGCGCAGCAGCTCGCCGGGCAGGTGGTCGAGATCGAGGTGTGCGACCTCGGCCTGCGCTGCCGCGTCATGCTCACCGCCGCCGGCTTTCGCGCCGTGGCCGACGGCGGCCCGGTGACGCTGCGCGTGGCCGCCGATGCGGCGAGCTACCTGCGCCTGCTGCGCGGCGAGGAAGACGCCGACCGCCTGTTCTTCGAGCGCGCCCTGGTGATGGAAGGCGACACCGAGTACGGCCTGATCCTCAAGAACACCCTCGACGCGCTCGGGCCGCTGCTGCGCTGGCCGCCGCTGAGCCGCGGCTGAATCATGAACGACGGCTTCATCCTCACGCTTTCCTGTCCGGACCGTCCCGGCATCGTCCACGCGGTATCGGGCTTCCTGCGCGACCACGGCGGCAACATCCTCGAGGCGGCGCAGTACAACGACCGCGCCACCGGCCTGTTCTTCATGCGCGTGCAGTTCGAGTCGATCCCGGGCGGCACGGCGACGGTGGCCTCGCTGCAGGAAACCTTCTCCCCGGTGGGCGAGTCGTTCGGCATGCGCTGGCGCTTCTTCGATGCGGCGCGCCCGACCCCGACGCTGATCCTCGTCTCCCGGCTCGGCCACTGCCTGAACGACCTGCTGTTCCGGCACCGCTCGGGCCTGCTGCCGATCGACATCCGCGCGGTGGTGTCGAACCATCGCGACTTCTACCAGCTGGTGGCCTCCTACGGCATTCCCTTCCATCACGTGCCGGTGAGCCCGGTCGCCAAGGCGCAGGCCGAGGCGCGCCTGATGGAGGTGGCCGACGCCGAGGGCGTCGAGCTGGTGGTGCTCGCGCGCTACATGCAGGTGCTCTCCGAAGACCTGTGCCGGCGCCTGGAAGGCCGCGCGATCAACATCCACCACTCGTTCCTGCCGAGCTTCAAGGGCGCCCGGCCCTACCGCCAGGCGCACGACCGCGGCGTGAAGCTGATCGGCGCCACCGCGCACTACGTGACCGGCGCGCTCGACGAGGGCCCGATCATCGAGCAGGACGTCGAACGCGTCGATCACTCGATGGACGTGACCACGCTCACCGGCATCGGCCGCGACGTGGAGAACGTCGTGCTGGCGCGCGCGGTGAAATGGCACGCCGAGCACCGCATCCTCCTGAACGGCAGCAAGACCGTCGTCTTTCGCTGATACGGCCGTACGAGATCTCCGGCGCGCACGCCGGTTCACGGCTCGCGCGCCCCGGCTGCGATGGCGTCGACCTCCTCGCGCAGCAGCCCGATCAGCAGCGCCACGGCCGGCCCGAACGCGGCGCCCTTGCGGCTGATCCGGTAGAAGTCGAACCCGGCTTCGGGCGCGCGCAGCCCGATCATGCGCAGGCCGTAGCGCCGGCAGGCCGGGCGGGTGAAGGTGGGCACGATCGCCGAGCCGATGCCGGCCGCCGCCATGGCGAGCACCGTCTCGAGGGTGTTGAAGCGCGCCGCGATCGAGGGCTCGACGCCGTGGCGCGCGAGCACGACGTCGATGCGCTGCTGCAGCAGGTTGTCGGCAGCCAGCCCGATCAGCGGCTCGCCGCGCAGCCGCTGCCAGGGGAGCGTGCCGCCGCCGCGCCCCGGCGACCCGCCGGCGCGCTGCGCCAGCCCCGGATGCGAAGGCAGCGTGGCGAGCGCCAGGCCGAAACGGAACACCGCCACCCGCTCGATGCCGGCGGCCGGCCGCAGGAAGGCGCCCAGCGCGAGATCGACCTCGTCGCGCTCGACCATGCGCTGCATCTCCTGGGGCCCGGCGTCCACGATGTCGAGCGCCACCCCGGGGTGGGCGGCGTGCAGCCGCGCGATCACCGGCGGCAACACGTGGGCGGCGATCAGCGCGGTGACCGCCACGCGGGCCGACGCGGCGCTGTCGATGCGGGCGATGCGCTCACGCGCGCGCTCCAGCTCGGCGAGCACGCGCTCGGCGCTGGGCAGCAGCGCGCGCCCGGCCGAGGTCGGCGTCACCGAGCGGGTGGTGCGCTCGAACAGGCGCGCGCCGAGCTGCGCCTCGAGCTCGCGGATCATCGCGCTCAGCCCCGCCTGCGTGACGTGCACGCGCTCGGCCGCCCGCGTGAAGCTGGCCAGGCGCGCCACCTCGACGAAGGCGCGCAGCTGGCGGACCGATAAATTCACAAATATCTCTTTTCAATTGATACGAATGACTATCTTCACTGATATGCGCTTCCGTTGTCCAATGACGCTCGTCGGTCCATGATGACGGCATCGCCATCGACCGGACCGATACGGCGGGCGCCCGGTCATGCCGCCACCGATTCCCGAGGAGGAATACCCCATGGGCAAGATGGAACCGATCACCCGCTCCGCGGACGCCGCCGCGGCGTCGACGCCGCGCTACCAGACCGGCTTCGGCAACGAGTTCGCCAGCGAGGCGCTGCCGGGCGCCCTGCCGGTCGGCCGCAATTCGCCGCAGCGCTGCCCCTACGGCCTGTATGCCGAGCAGCTCTCGGGCACCGCATTCACCGTGCCGCGCGCCGCGCTGCGGCGCACCTGGCTGTACCGCATCCGCCCCAGCGCCACCCACGGCGCCTTCCGCCGCATCGACGACGGCCTGATCACCAACGACTTCACGGCGATCGAAACGCCGCCGCACCAGCTGCGCTGGGATCCGTTGCCGCTGCCCGAGGCGGGCCGCCCGCTCGACTTCGTGCAGGGGCTGGTCACCATGGCCGGCCACGGCGATCCGGCCTCCATGAGCGGCTGCGCGATCCACATGTACCGCGCCAACGCCTCCATGACCGACCGCGTCTTCTACGACGCCGACGGCGAGCTGCTGATCGTGCCGCAGCTCGGGCGCCTGCACATCGCCACCGAGCTGGGCATGCTCGAGATCGAGCCGCAGGAGATCGCGGTCATCCCGCGCGGCGTGCGCTTTCGCGTCGAGCTGCCCGACCTGAAATCGGCCGGCGGCACGCTCGATGCGGTGCGCGGCTACGTGTGCGAGAACTTCGGCGCACCGTTCCGCCTGCCCGACCTGGGCGTGATCGGCTCCAACGGCCTGGCCAACCCGCGCGACTTCATGACGCCGGTGGCCCGCTACGAGGACGTCGAGGGCCGGTTCGAGATCGTCGCGAAGTTCCTCGGCCATCTGTGGTCGGCGCCCATCGACCACTCGCCGCTCGACGTGGTCGCCTGGCACGGCAGCAGCGTGCCCTACAAGTACGACCTGCGCCGCTTCAACGCCATCGGCTCGATCAGCTTCGACCACCCCGATCCCTCGATCTTCCTGGTGCTGCAGTCGCCCTCCGACACCCCGGGGGTCGACATGATCGACTTCGCCATCTTCCCGCCGCGCATCCTCGCGATGGAGGACACCTTCCGCCCCGCCTGGTACCACCGCAACATCGCCAGCGAGTTCATGGGCCTGGTGCACGGCAGCTACGATGCCAAGCAGGGCGGCTTCGTGCCCGGCGGCGCCAGCCTGCACAACTGCATGACGGCCCACGGCCCCGACGCCGCGAGCTTCGAGATCGCAAGCAAGGCCGACACCAGCAAGCCCACCTACATCCGCGACACGATGGCCTTCATGTTCGAGACGCGGCTGCCGATCCGGCCCACCCGCTTCGCGCTCGAGTCCGCTCCGCTGCAGCGCGACTACATCGAGTGCTGGCAGGGCCTGAAGAAGCACTTCACGGGCAGGCCATGACCAACGAAACCCACGACGCCGCCCTGCGCAGCTGGGTCGAATCGGCCAACGCGGCGGGTTGCGACTTCCCCGTCCAGAACCTGCCGCTCGCCGTGTTCCGCCGGCACGGCTCGGGCGAGCCGTGGCGCGGCGGCGTGGCGATCGGCGACCAGGTGCTCGACCTCGCCGCCGCGCGCGGCACCGGCGTCTTCGAGGGCGCCGCGAGCGACGCGGCGACGCTGGCCGGCAACCCGACGCTGAACGGGCTGATGGCGCTCGGCCCGCGCCACTGGTCGGCCCTGCGGCTGGCGCTGTCGCGCCTGCTGCGCGCCGGCGCGCCGCAGGCCGGCGCGCTGGCCCGCTGCCTGGTCCCCCAGGCCGAGGCCGAGTACACGGTGCCGGCGCAGATCGGCGACTACACCGATTTCTACACCTCGGTCCATCACGCCACCAACATCGGCCGGCTGTTCCGCCCCGACAACCCGCTGATGCCGAACTTCAAGTGGGTCCCGATCGGCTATCACGGCCGGGTCTCCTCCATCGGTGTGAGCGGCCAGCGCTTTCACCGGCCGCACGGCCAGGTCCTGTCCCCCGGTGCCGCCGCCCCGGCGTTCGCCGCCTGTGCGCGGCTCGACTACGAGCTCGAGCTGGGCATCTGGGTGGGCCCGGGCAATGCCTCCGGCCGCCCCATCCCCATCGCCGAGGCCGGGCAGCACGTGTTCGGGCTGTGCCTGCTCAACGACTGGTCGGCGCGCGACATCCAGGCCTGGGAGTACCAGCCGCTCGGTCCCTTCCTCTCCAAGAACTTCGCCACCACCGTCTCGCCGTGGATCGTCACCATGGAGGCGCTCGAACCGTATCGCCTCGCCTGGACGCGCCCGGCCGGCGACCCCCAGCCGCTCGCCTATCTCGACTCGGCCGAGGATCGCGCGCACGGCGCGATCGACGTGCAGCTCGAGGCCTGGCTCGAGAGCGAGGCCATGCGCGCCGCCGCGGCCGGCCCGTGCCGCCTCTCGCACACCAGCTTCCGGCATGCCTACTGGAGCATCGCGCAGATGGTCGCGCACCACGCGGTGGGCGGCTGCAACCTGAATCCGGGAGACCTGCTCGGCAGCGGCACCCAGTCGGGGCCGACCGCGGCCGAGGGCGGCGCGCTGATCGAGCTGACGGCCGGCGGCAGGCAGCCGGCGGCGCTCGCCAACGGCGAAACGCGCCGCTTCCTGGAGGACGGCGACACGGTGATCCTGCGCGGCTGGTGCGAGAAGCCCGGCTACGTGCGCATCGGCTTCGGCGAATGCCGCGGCACGGTGCTGCCGGCGCTGGACTAGGGCCTGTTCACCCTACGATCGTCCCGCGTGAACCCGATACCATCCGGCTCATGAGCTCGCTGTTCGACCCGCTGCGCGCGCGCGCGCGCCAACTGGAGCCGGCCCGCACCGCGGTCGTCTACCCGCTGTCGTTCGCCGCCCTGGATGCGGCCTTCGAAGCGGCCGATGCGGGCTACATCGAGCCCGTGCTGGTGGGGCCGCAGGCAGCCATGATCGAGCTGATGCGCGAGCACGGCATGCAGCACGACCGCTTCGAGATCGTCGATACGCCCGACGATGCCCCCGAAGCGGCGCACCGCGCGGCGCTGCTCGCACGCGACCGGGCGGTGAGCGCCCTGATGAAGGGCAGCCTGCACACCGATGAATACGTGTCGGCGATCGTCAGGCGCGATGCCGGCCTGCGCACCCGGCGGCGGCTCAGCCACGTGTTCGTGTTCGGGTTCGCCGCATTTCCCAAGCTGCTCGCGCTCACCGATGCGGCGGTGAACATCGCTCCCGACCTGAACGACAAGGCCGACATCGCGCGCAATGCCATCGACCTGTGCCGCGCCCTCGGCGTGGCCGCGCCGAAGCTGGCCGTGCTGGCGGCCACCGAAACGGTCAACCCGGCGATGCCGGCCACCATCGAGGCGGCCGCGCTGTCCAAGATGGCCGAGCGCGGCCAGATCCGGTACGGCATCGTCGACGGGCCGCTCGCCTTCGACATCGCGATCTCGGCGCGCGCCGCTCAGGAAAAGGGCGTCGTCTCCAGGGTCGCGGGCGACCCCGACATCCTGCTGGTGCCCGACATCGAAGCCGGGAACATGCTCTACAAGCAGGCCGCCTACCTGGCCGGCGCCGAGCTGGGCGGGCTGGTGCTGGGCGCCGCGGTACCGGTGCTGCTCACCAGCCGTGCCGACAGCGTCGCGACGCGCATCAACAGCTGCGTGCTGGCCAACCTCTACACGCACTGGCTCCAGGACCGCGCCGCCGCCTGAGCGGCACGCCTCACCCGCGGAACGCGTGAAGGAATCGCAGATTCCCTCACGCGTTCAGCAGCGCCGCGGTATGCCGGGCGATCACCCGCTCCTCGTCGGTCGGCACGACCCACAGGCCCGCCGCAGAATCGGAGGCATGCAGGCGCGGCCCGTGCACCGCGTTGCGCCCGGCGTCGATGCGCAGCCCCATCCAGCCGAGCAGCCCGACGATGGCCTCGCGCACCGCGCTGCTGTGCTCGCCGATGCCGGCGGTGAACACGATCGCATCGCAGCCGCCCAGCGCCACCGCGGTGGCCGCGATCTCCTGGGCGGCGCGCTGGCAGAACATCTCGATCGCGAAGCGCGCGCGCGGGTCGTCGCTGTCGGCGAGCACGCGCATGTCGCCCGAGATGCCGGAGAGGCCGAGCAGGCCCGAGGCGCAGTGCAGGCCCCGGTCCAGCTCGGCCACGTCCATGTGCAGCTCCTGCAGCGCATACAGCGCCACGCCGATGTCGAGCGCGCCGGGCCGGGTGCTCATCACCAGCCCGTCCAGCGTCGACAGGCCCATGGAGGTGCGCACCGAACGGCGCCCGAGCATGCCGCACACGCTCGCGCCGCTGCCCAGATGGGCGACGATCACCCGCCCCTCGGCCGCCTCCTCCCCGAGCAACGCGGGAAGCTGCTGCGCGATCCACTCGAAGGACAGGCCGTGAAACCCGTAGCGCCGCATGCCGCGATCGCGCCAGTTGGCCGGCAGCGGCATGGTGGTGTGCAGCCGCGGCTGCGTGGCATGGAAAGCGGTATCGAAGCAGGCCACCTGCGGCACCTCGGGTGCCAGCGCCATCATCGCCTGGATGCCCGCGATGCAGTACGGCTGGTGCAGCGGTGCCAACGGCTGCAGCGATTCGAGCAGCGCCAGCGTCGAGGCATCGATGCGGTGCGGTGCCACCAGCGATTCGCCGCCGTGGGTGACGCGGTGGCCGACGGCCTCGAGGCGGTCGATCAGGCCTTCGGCCTGCAGCCGCTCGAGCACCACCCGCAGCGCGCGGCGCTGGTCGGCGGGCGTGGGCAGCGCGATCTCGGCGCGATGCACGCCGTCGGCCCGCCAGCTCAACACCGGCGCGTCGGGCAGGCCCTGCACCTGGCCGCGCAGCAGCTCATCCGGCCCCATGTGCACGGCGGAGCGATCGGCCGGCGCATCGCCCGGGGCCGCGGCGCCCAGGGGGTAGCGATAGGCCGCGAACTTGAAGCTCGACGATCCGCTGTTCAGGACCAGGATGGTCATGTCGCTACCAGTCGAGGGTACGCGCCACGGCGCCGGCCGCCGCCTGCATCGCCGGCAGGAACTGCATCGCCTCGTCCAGCCCGGTGCGCGGCGTCGGCGCGTGCATCGCCAGCGCCGCGACCACCCGTCCGTCGGCGTTGTGCACCGGCACGGCGAGGCAGCAGGTGCCGGCGAGGTACTCCTCGTTGTCGGTGGCGTAACCCTGCTGGCGGATGCAATCGAGCTCCTCCAGGAGGATGCGGGGCTCGACCAGCGTGTGCTGCGTATGACGGATCAGCGGGCTCTGGCGCAGGAAGCGCTCGCGCGAGCGCCTGGGCATGTGGCTGAGGAACAGCTTGCCGCTGGCCGATGCGTGCAGCGGCACGCTCGATCCGGCGCTCAGCGTCACGCGCAGCGGCCACGCCGCCTCGACCCGGTCGAGGTACATCACCTCGCCGCCGTTGGGAATCGTCAGGTTGCAGGTCTCCCCGATCTGCTCGACCAGCTCCTGCAGGATCGCGTGCCGGGCAGCGAACGACGGCGAGGTCAGCAGCACTTCGGCGGCCAGCCCGCTCAGGCGCCGCCCGCAGTGGTAGCGCTTGCTGCCGGGCTCGCGCCCGACCAGGCCGGCGGTCTCGAGCGTCGACAGGATCCTGAACACCGTCGGCTTGGGCAGCCCGACGGCCTTGCAGATCTCCGCCAGCTGCGGCGGCACGTGGCTGGCGGCGATCGTCTCCATGACGCGGACCGCCCGCAGGATCGCCGAGCCCGCCGGAACGGCCTCCTCGGAAGCCTGCTCCGGCCCCGGAGTCGGGAGGAGGCTCATGAGTCGCGGAGCGCCTCCTGGGAATCCGGCAGGCTCCTAGGGCAGGCGCATCAGCACCGGCACGCCGGCCTTGCGCAGGCAGCCGGAGGTCACGCTGCCGAGGAATGCCGACTCGATCGCGCGCCGCCCGCGGGTGATCATCGCCAGGATCGCATCGCGGCGTCCCTCGAGGTAGCCGGCGATCGCCTCGGCCGGTTCGCCGTGCAGCACCTCCCAGCTGACCCGCACGCCGTAGCGCGTCGCGAACTCGCCGGCCTTGGAACGCACGTAGGACGACTCCATCACGTCGCCGGCCGGGATGTCGGCGCCCGCGGTGGCATTGGCGCTGATGGCCTCGACCACGACCAGCTCCGCGTCGATCCAGCGGGCCAGCTCGGCGGCCTGCGGGGCCATCGCCTCCGAGAGCTGGGTGCCGTCCAGCGGCAGCACGACGCTCGTGATCTTCACCGGCGCTCCGCCGTGCCCGCTCGCCCCGGTGGGGCGGTACACCAGCACCGGCGCGCCGCCGCCACGCACCAGGCGCAGCGCCACGCTGCCGAGGATGGCTTCCACCAGGCCGGAGCGCCCGTGCGAGGTCATCGCGACCAGCGTGCCCGGCACGCGGCGGGCCTCCTCGAGAATGACATCGGCGATGTCGCCGCTGCCCACGACGCACAGCCCGCGCGCCGAGGACCCGGCGGCGAGCTTCTCGACGTAGCTCGTGGCCTCGCCCCGCTCGGACTCCTTCTCGACGACCCTCAGCAGCACCAGGCCGGTGCCGTGCACGCCGGCCAGCCCCGCTGCGTAAGGGACCACTTCTTCGGAAAAAACCGAACCGTCAAGGGGAACCAGGATCCGGTCGTACATGGGCACACCTCCCGAAGGGAAATTCGCGACGCAGCGCAAGCATAAGGCAAGTCGGCGCCTCCCGGGGGGCGGCCGCCGGCCCTATACTTTCCTCCCCGCCGCGCAGGAAGGATACGCAGTGTCGACAGGCCCGGCCGCCGCATTGCCGCACGTTCATGCCACCAGCGCCGCGCTGCTGGCCGACGCCGCGCGCCGCGCCCCGCACGCGCCGGCCCTGGCATTCGGGCAGCGCCGGCTCGACTACGCCGACTACCTGGCCTGCGTGGCCGGCTTCGCCGGCGAGCTGGCGGCGCTCGGCGTGCGCGGCGGCCGCGTCGCCACGGTGCTGGCCAACTCGCTCGAGGCGTGCGTGGCCGCCTTCGCGGTGCAGGCCGCCGGCGCCCAGCTGGTGCCGCTCAACCCGCTGTACACGGCGCGCGAGCTCGATGCCCTGCTGCGCGACGCGCAACCGGCGCTGCTGCTGGTCGACGACTCGCTGGCCGATGCCCTGGCCGCGCCGGCCCGCGCCGCCGGCGTCGGCCGGGTGCTCGCGCTCGGGCCCGCCTCGCGCCTGCTCGACGCCTGGCGCGGACGGCCGGCGGCGCTGCCCGATCCCGCACCCGAACCCGGCGACCCGGCCCTGCTGCAGTACACCGGCGGCACCACCGGCCGCGCCAAGGGGGTGAACCTGAGCCACCGCGCGGTGATGACCAACGTCGCGCAGCGCCAGGCGCTGCTGCCGGTCGAGGGCGAAAACGAGCGCGTGCTGTGCGTCATGCCGCTCTTCCACAGCTACGCGATGGCCATGGGCCTGTTCCTGGCCGCCTACTCGCGCGCCTGCCTGGTGGTGCTGCCGCGCTACCACCCCGACGAAGTCCTGGCGGCCATCGAGCGCGAGCGCATCACCATCTTTCCCGGCAGCCCGACCATCTTCACCGGCCTGATGGCGCATCCGGCGTTCGCGCGCACCGACTGGCATCGCGTGCACACCTGCTACTCGGGCGCCTCGGCCCTGCCGCAGGAGACGCTGCGACGCTGGCGCGAAGCGGTCGGCGCGCCGGTCTACGAAGGCTATGGCCAGACCGAGGCCGGGCCGGTGCTGTCGTTCAACCCCGCCGGCGGCCCGGTGAAGGCCGGCTCGGTGGGCGTGGCGGCGCCGGGCACCGAGATCGAGATCGTCGACGTCGAAAGCGGCACGCGCGTGCTCGCGGCGGGCGAACGCGGCGAGATCCGCGCGCGCGGACCGCAGATCATGCAGGGCTATCGCGACCGCCCCGAGGAGACCGCCCAGGCGCTGCGCGACGGCTGGCTCTACACCGGCGACATCGGCGAGCTCGACGACGACGGCTACCTCTACATCCGCGACCGCAAGAAGGACATGGTCATCGTCGGCGGCTACAACGTCTATCCGCGTGAGGTCGAGGAAGTGCTGATGCTGCACCCCGACGTGCTCGAGGCCGCCGTCATCGGCCGGCCCGACGCGCGCCGCGGCGAGTCGGTGCACGCCTTCGTGGCGCTGCGCGAAGGCGCCGGGGTCGATGCGGAGGCCCTCGTCGAGCACTGCCGGGCCAACCTGGTGCGCTACAAGATTCCCGAGCGCATCGAGCTCGTCGCCGCCCTGCCCAAGACCGGCGTGAACAAGATCGACAAGGCGGCGTTGCGCGCGGGCGGATTCCCGCACGCGCCGGGGCCGGCCGTCTCGCCCGAGTCCCCATGAGCGCGTTCTGGATCATCGGCATCGGCCTCAACGTCGCGGTGCTCGCCGGCGTGATCGCCTGGGCGGTGAAGAACTGGCCCGCGCGCGATCGCGCGCGGCGCCGGCCGCGCTGAGGTGCCGTGTAAACTTGCAGGTTTGTCCGGCCTTTCCCGGATCACCCGCACCATGCACGAAAAGTACGACGCCGCCGCGATCGAGGCAGCCGCGCAGACCCACTGGAGCGCCATCGACGCCTACCGCGCCGTCGAGCACGATCCGCGCTTCCCCAAGGGCAAGTTCTACGCCTGCTCGATGCTGCCCTACCCCTCGGGCAAGCTGCACATGGGGCACGTGCGCAACTACACCATCAACGACGTGATGTACCGGCATCTGCGGATGAACGGCTACAACGTGCTGATGCCCATGGGCTGGGACGCCTTCGGGCTGCCCGCCGAGAACGCCGCGATGAAGAACCGGGTGGCCCCGGCGAAGTGGACCTGGGACAACATCGCGCACATGAAAGGCCAGATGCAGGCCATGGGGCTGGCGATCGACTGGAAGCGCGAGGTCGCGACCTGCTCGCCCGAGTACTACAAGTGGAACCAGTGGCTGTTCCTGAAGATGCTCGAGCACGGCATCGCCTACCTCAGGACGGGCACCGTCAACTGGGACCCGGTCGACCAGACGGTGCTCGCCAACGAGCAGGTGATCGACGGGCGCGGCTGGCGTTCGGGCGCGCCGGTGGAGAAGCGCGAGATCCCGATGTACTACCTCGGCATCACGCGCTACGCCGACGAGCTGCTGGCCGATCTCGAAGGCCTCGGCTGGCCCGAGCGCGTCAAGCTGATGCAGGAGAACTGGATCGGGCGCTCGACCGGCGTGCGCTTCGCGTTCCCGCACGACATCCGCGACGCACGCGGCGAGCTGATCGGCGACGGGCGCATGTACGTGTTCACGACGCGCGCCGACACCATCATGGGCGTGACCTTCGTCGCGGTCGCGCCCGAGCATCCGATCGCCGCGGCGGCAGCCGCCGCCGATCCCGCCCTGGCGGCCTTCGTCGAGGCATGCAAGCGCGGCGGCGTCACCGAGGCCGAGCTCGCCACGCGCGAGAAGGACGGCCGGCCCACCGGCCTCACGGTGACCCACCCGCTGAGCGGCGAACGCATCGAGGTATGGGTCGGCAACTACGTGCTGATGAGCTACGGCGACGGCGCGGTGATGGGCGTGCCGGCGCACGACGAGCGCGACTTCGCCTTCGCGCGCAAGTTCGGCCTGCCGATCCGGCAGGTGATCGACGTCGAGGGCCAGCCCTTCTCCACCGAGGCCTGGCAGGGCTGGTACGAGGACAAGGGCCGCGGGCGCTGCGTGAACTCGGGCAGGTACGACGGCCTGGCCTACGAGGCCGCCGTCGATGCCATCGCCGCCGACCTCGCCGCCCGCGGCCTGGGCGAGAAGCGCGTCCAGTTCCGCCTGCGCGACTGGGGCATCTCGCGCCAGCGCTACTGGGGCACCCCGATCCCGATCATCCACTGCGAGGCCTGCGGCGCGGTGCCGGTGCCCTACGCCGAGCTGCCGGTGGTGCTGCCCGAGGATCTCGTGCCCGACGGCAGCGGCAACCCGCTGTCCAGGCACGCGCGCTTCCTGGCGTGCACCTGCCCGAAGTGCGGCAAGCCCGCGCGCCGCGAGACCGACACCATGGACACCTTCGTCGACTCGTCGTGGTACTACATGCGCTATTGCTCGCACGACAACGCCGAGGCGATGGTCGACGCGCGCAACGACTACTGGATGCCGATGGACCAGTACATCGGCGGCATCGAGCACGCGGTGCTGCACCTGCTGTACGCGCGCTTCTGGACCAAGGTGATGCGCGACATCCGCGGCGACTTCCCCGGCGACGCGGCGCGCGGCCTGGTGCGCTTCGACGAGCCGTTCACCAACCTGCTGTGCCAGGGCATGGTGCTCAACCACATCTACTCGCGCCGCACCGACAAGGGCGGCATCGAGTACTTCTGGCCCGACGACATCGATTGGCTGCACGACGAGACGGGCAAGCCCGTCGGCTGCCGCTCGAAGACCGACGGCCTGCCGGTGGACTACGAGGGCATCGGCACGATGTCCAAGAGCAAGAACAACGGCGTCGACCCGCAGTCGCTGATCGACCAGTACGGTGCCGACACCGCGCGCCTGTTCGTGATGTTCGCCTCGCCGCCGGAGCAGACCCTCGAGTGGTCGGGCGCCGGGGTCGAAGGCGCGCAGCGTTTCCTGCGCCGCCTGTGGGCCTGCGCGTTCGCCCGGCACGCCGCGCTGCGGGGCGCGCCCGCCGCCGTCCCCGATCCGGCCCGGCTCGAGCCGGCGCACAAGGCGCTGCGGCGCGAGATCCACCTCGTCCTGCGCCAGGCCGACTACGACTACCAGCGCAAGCAGTACAACACCGTGGTCTCGGCCGCCATGAAGATGCTCAACGCCATCGAGGGCGCCGGGCTCGCGGCTTCGCCCGAGACCGACGCAGTGATGCGCGAGGCGATGTCCATCCTCATCCGCGTGCTGTACCCGGTGGTGCCGCACGTCACCCACGCGCTGTGGCAGGCGCTCGGCTACGCCGAGGCCCACGGCGACCTGCTCGACGCGCCGTGGCCGGTGGTCGACGAAGCGGCGCTCGCGCAGGACGAGATCGAGCTGGTGCTGCAGGTCAACGGCAAGGTGCGCGGGGCGCTGAAAGTGCCTGCCGCGGCCGACCGGGCCGCGATCGAGGCCGCGGCGCTGGCCCACGAAGCCTTCGCGCGCCACGCCGGGGACCGCCCGGCGCGCAAGGTCGTGGTGGTGCCCGGCCGCCTGGTCAACGTCGTCGTCTGAATGCGTCCCGACCGGCGCGCGGCGCTGCGAACCCTGGCCGTGATCGTGCCCGCAGCGGCGCCGGGCCTGCTCGCCGGCTGCGGGTTCCAGCTGCGCCGTTCGGCCGCCCTGCCGTTCAAGACGCTGTACACCGGTTTCGCGCCGTCCTCGGCGATCGGGGCCGAATTCCGCCGGCTGGTGCGCGTGGCCCAGGACACGCGCCTGGTCGACGAGGCCAGCCAGGCCGAGGCGCGCCTGGAGGTGCTGGAAGAAACCCGCGAGAAGGAAGTGGTAGGGTTCTCCAGCACCGGGCGGCCGCGCGAATACCAGCTGCGGCTGCGCTTCACCTTCCGGGTCGTCGACCGCGACAGCGCCGTGCTGCTGGCGCCCACCACCATCGTCCTGCGCCGCGACATCACGGCCAGCGACATCGACGTCGTGGCCAAGCAGCAGGAGGAAGAGCTGCTGTACAAGGAAATGCAGTCCGACCTGGTCCAGCAGCTGCTGCGGCGCCTGGCCGCGATCCGCCGGTGACGCAGGTCCGCCTCGAGGCGCTCGAGGCCGCGCTCGCGCGCGGCGTACCGCCGCTGGTGTGGATCCACGGCGACGAGCCGCTGCTGGTGCAGGAGGCGGCGCAGTCGGTGCGCGACGCCCTGCGCGCCGCCGGCTTCGGCGAGCGCCAGGTGTTCGATGGCGGCCGCGGGTTTCGCGCCGATGCGCTGCTCGCCGAGACCGGCTCGCTGTCGCTGTTCGCCAGCCGGCGGCTGATCGAGCTGCGCCTGACGGCCAGGCCCACCCGCGAGATCGGCCAGGCGCTCGGCACGGCCGTGGCGCAGCTGGGCGAGGATACCCGCCTGCTGGTCTCGGGTCCGCGGCTGGACCGCACCAGCACCGAGTCGGCCTGGTTCGCCGCGATCGAGCGCGCCGGCTTCGTGGTGCCGGTCTGGCCGCTCGAGCGCGCGCAATTGCCGCAGTGGATCGCCGCCCGGCTCGCGCGCCAGGGGCAGCGCGCCGACCGCGCCACGCTCGAGTGGATCGCCGAGCGCGTCGAGGGCAACCTGCTCGCCGCCCACCAGGAGATCGGCAAGCTCGGGCTGCTGTTCCCGCGCGGCGAGCTGCCGCCGGAGGAGACGCGCGCGGCGGTGCTCAACGTCGCGCGCTACGACGCCTTCGACCTCGTCGCGGCCATGCTCGCCGGCGACGCCGCGCGCGCCCTGCGCAGCCTCGACGGCCTGCGCGCCGAGGGCGAGGCGGAGCCGCTGATCCTTTGGGCGATCGCCGATGCGCTGCGCACCCTGCTGCGCCTGCACGAGGCGCGCCGCGCCGGCCGGCCGCAAGCGCAGGCCCTGCGCGAAGCGCGCGTGTTCGGCCCGCGCGAGCGCTCGTTCGTCCAGGCGCTCGCGCGCCTGGACGAGGACACCGTGCGCGCCGCCCTGCAGCGCGCGGCGCGCACCGATAGAATGATCAAGGGCATCGACCCTACCGATGCCTGGCACGGCCTGGAGATCCTGGTGATGTCGCTGGCCGGCGCCCCGACCCTCGCAGAGATTTGACGTGGACATCCAGCGTATCGACATCGACGCGTACATGGCCGACGTCGGCCGGCGCGCCCGCTCGGCCGGCCGCGAGATGGCGCGCGCGGCCAGTGCGACCAAGGATCGCGCGCTCCTCGCCACCGCTGCGGCCATCCGCCGCGAGGCGGCGGCGCTCGCCGCGGCCAACGCGAAGGACCTCGCCGCCGCCCGCAGCGCCGGCCACGACGCCGCCTTCGTCGACCGGCTCGCGCTCACCGGCGCGGTCATCGAATCCATGGCGGCCGGCCTCGAGCAGATCGTCGCCCTGCCCGACCCGGTCGGCGAAATCACCGGCCTGCGCTTCCGGCCCTCCGGCATCCAGGTCGGGCAGATGCGCGTGCCGCTGGGCGTGATCGGCATCGTCTACGAGTCGCGCCCCAACGTCACCATCGACGCCGCCGGCCTGTGCATCAAGTCCGGCAACGCCACCATCCTGCGCGGCGGCTCCGAGGCCATCCACAGCAACCAGGCGCTCGCGGCGCTGATCCGCGAAGGCCTGCGCAGCGCCGGCCTGCCGCAGGACGCGGTGCAGGTGATCGAGACCACCGATCGCGCCGCGGTCGGCGCGCTGATCACGCACCCCGAGTGGGTCGACGTCGTGGTGCCGCGCGGCGGCAAGTCGCTGATCGAGCGCATCGCGAAGGAATCGAAGGTGCCGGTCATCAAGCATCTCGACGGCATCTGCCACGTCTACATCGACGACGGCGCCGATCCCGAGATGGCGATCCGCATCGCCGACAACGCCAAGACGCAGCGCTACTCGCCGTGCAACACGATGGAGACGCTGCTGGTGGCCGAAGGTATCGCCGCGGCCGTGCTGCCGCGGCTCGGGCGCGTCTACGCCGACAAGGGGGTCGAGCTGCGCGGCGACGCGCGCACGCGCGAGATCCTCGCCGCGGCCGGCATCGCCTGCGGCGAAGCCACCGAAGAGGACTGGCGCACCGAGTACCTCGCGCCCATCCTCGCCATCCGCGTCGTCGCCGGCATCGATGCCGCCATCGAGCACATCGCGACCTACGGCTCGCTGCACACCGATTCGATCGTCACCAGCGACCACGCACGCGCGATGCGCTTCGTGCGCGAAGTGGACTCCTCCTCGGTGATGATCAACGCCTCGACCCGCTTCGCCGACGGCTTCGAGTACGGCCTGGGCGCCGAGATCGGCATCTCGACGGACAAGCTGCACGCGCGCGGGCCGGTGGGCCTCGAAGGGCTCACCTCCCTCAAGTACGTCGTGTTCGGGCACGGCGAAGTGCGCGGCTGAACGATGCGGTTTCTTGTTGCGCGCGCAACCACACGATGACCACCGGCTACCTCTGGGTGAAAGCCCTGCACATCGTCTTCGTGACGAGCTGGTTCGCCGGCCTGTTCTATCTCCCGCGCATCTTTGTCAACCTCGCCATGGTCGAGGGCCCCGGAGCCGAGCGCGAGCGGCTGCTGCTGATGGCGCGCAAGCTATGGCGCTTCATGCAGCCGCTGATGGCGCTGGCCGTCGCGCTCGGGCTGTGGCTGTGGCTGGGCTACGGCATCGGAAGCGGCAGCGGCTGGATGCATGCCAAGCTCGCCGTCGTCGCGCTGCTGCTCGCCTACCACTACGGCTGCGGGCGGCTGCTGCGCGGCTTCGCCGGCGGCACCAACCGGCACTCGCACGTCTGGTTCCGCTGGTTCAACGAATTCCCCGTCCTCGCGCTGCTGGCCGCAGTGGTGCTGGTCGTGGTCAAGCCGTTCTGAAGGCGATGCATCGGCCGGGTCGGCGTGCCGGGTCCGGCGAGATGGCGAGCGCGTCCACCGTGCGCGCGACTGCGTCCGCGGCAGCCATGGCCGCAACCGCGCCCACGGCGGCGGAACCTTCCCCTGTCGCTTCCGCCGAATGCGCCGGTTCCGCCGAGCTCTTCGCAGCCTGCCCGCGCGGGCTCGAGGCCGCGCTGGCCGCCGAGCTCTCTGGCCTGGGCGCGACGCACTGCCGTGCGGTGGCCGGCGGCGTCCTGTTCGCGGGCGATCGGCGCGCGGCCTACGCGGTGAACCTGTGGTCGCGGCTGGCCAGCCGCGTGCTGCGCCGCGTCGCGCAGCGCCGCTATCGCAGCGACGACGATCTCTACCGCCTGGCCGCCGGCGTCGAGTGGGAGCGCTGCTTCGACGCCCGCCACACGCTGCGCGTGGATCTGAGCGCGGTGCGCTCGCCGCTGCGCAGCCTGAACTTCGCCACCCTGCGCATCAAGGACGGCATCGTCGACCGGCTGCGCGAGCGCACCGGCCAGCGTCCCTCGATCGACACGCGCGCGCCCGATGCCCGCGTGTTCGCCTACCTGGAGGACCGCCAGGCCACGCTGTATCTGGACCTGAGCGGCGAGCCGCTGTTCAAGCGCGGCTGGCGCGCCGGGCGCGACGACAAGGGCGAGGCTCCGCTCAAGGAGAACCTTGCCGCGGGGTTGCTGACCCTGGCCGGCTGGACGCCCGCGATCCCGTTGTACGACCCCTTCTGCGGTTCGGGCACGATCGTCATCGAAGCGGCGCAGATCGCCTTCGACCTCGCGCCGGGCCTGTCGCGCGCCTTCGGCCTGGAGAAGCTGCTCGATCACGATGCCGCGCTGTGGGCTTCGCTGCGCGCCGACGCGATCCGGCGCGCGCAGGCCGCCGGCCGGGCGCTCGCGGGCGCGGGCGCCGATACAGATGTGGCCCCGCTGTTGGCAGGATCCGACCTCGACCCGCACGCGATCGAACGGGCGCGGCGCAACCTCGAACGCGCCGGGCTCCCGCCGCAGGCGATCGCCTTCCGCGCAGGGGATGCGGCGCATGCGCGCCCGCCCTTCGAACGGCCGGGCTTCATCGTGACCAATCCGCCCTACGGCGAACGGATCGCCGCCGGCGACGCGACCGCCGGCAGCCATGCGCCCAGCGGGCGCGACGCGGCAGCCGGGCGCAACGCAGCAGCCAGCCGTGGCACGGCAGCCGACCGCCGCGCGGCGACCCACCGCAGCGCGCCGTCCGCCGACCCATCGCGCCACGAGCAGGCCATGCGCGCGTTCGGCGAGGCGCTGCGCTCTTCGTTTGCCGGCTGGCAGGCCTGGCTTCTGAGCAGCGATCGCGACCTGCCCGCCCAGCTCGGCATGAAGGAGCGCCGCCGCACGCCCTTGTACAACGGCGCCATCGAGTGCCGCCTCTACGGCTTCGAGATCTTCGGGCGCGCCGCGCGCGTCGCCCTCAATGAGAACGACGCTGGGCCGCCAGCGCCGTCCATGCCAGACACGCCCAGCCGGCGGCAAGCGCCGCCCCGCCGAACGGGGCGCCCATCGTGAACGCACGCAGGCCCGACAGCGAGTAGGCGTACAGACTGCCGCAGAACAGCACGCTGCCGAGCACGAACAGCACGCCCGCCAGCGGCGCCGACCGCCCCTCGAAACGCCCCACCGCCCACGCCACCACGACCAGCGCGAGGGCGTGGAACATCTGGTAGCGCACGGCGGTCTCGAAGATCTCGAGCATTCCGGCGGCGAGCTGCGCCTTCAGCAGGTGCGCGCCGAGCGCGCCGGCGAGCACGGAGATCATGCCCGAGAGGGCACCGAGGAGGAGGAACAGGCGGTCGGGGCTCACCTGAGGCTCCGCATCGCGTCTTCGCAGCGCCCGTCGCGCATGGCGCGCTCGAAGCCGGCCACCACCAGCGATTCGCGCTCCGGGCTCGCCGCCTGCGCCTGCCTCGGCACCAGGTAGCCGCGCACCACCGCCAGCACCGCCTCGCCCGGCTCCTGGCTCATGGCCGCGAGCGCGCCGTCGAGCGCGGCCTGCGCGTGCGCCAGCATGCGCGCCGAGCGCGGCGTGCCGTCCTGGGGCACGCCCGGCACCACGGGCAGGCGCTGGCCGGTGAGGCATTCCATGAACACCGGGCGGCGCCCCTCCTCGTAGCGGTAGCGCCCGACCAGCCGGAACGGGCCGCTCAACGGCTCGATGCGCGCCGCACGCGCCAGCGCCGCGCCCTCGAGGCCGCGGATCTCCCGCCCCTCGTTGTCGAGCAGCAGCAGGGCGTCGGGCGCCACGCGCCGCAGCAGCCACGACGCTCCACCGTTGCCGTGCAGCTCCAGCACATCGGCCGCCTGCGGCGAGGCGGTCCAGCGGCCGAACTCGTACGATACCGGCCGTCGCGGCTCGCCGGCATTCCCCTCGCGGGCATCTCCTTCGCGAATGTCTCCTTGCCCCTGCCCGGTCGCGACCGCTTCCGCCTGCCGCAGGCGAAACGTACCGTCGGCAAGAATCGTCAGGGCCAGCGAGCGCTCCGCGCATCCGGCACAGGACAGCGTTCCGGCGTAGGTGCGCGCGCCGGCATACGCAGTCGCTGCCGCGGCCGGATCGACGCGGGGAGCGCTTCCTGGCGCATCCGCGTCGGCGGCGGCGCCATCCGGCGCTGGCTCACGGACACCGCGCTCCGGTCCGGCTGCGGAATCGGCGCCGCGTGGCGCCAGCCCCGTCGCGCACGAAGCGACGGCTGCCGCCAGGACGACGACCGCAAATGCTGCCCGCCCGCTGCGGCGGGGGCGCTCACCATGCATAGCCGAGGCCAAGCAGCCACGTCGCATCGGCGGCATGGCGGCCCGCGGCGGGAATGCGATCCCAGTCGAAGTTCAGCTGCAGCGAGGCGGTGAGCCCGGAGGCGAAGGGCACGCGCACGCCGCTACGGCTGCGCAGCGTGATCTGCGCCGTGTCCTCCAGGTTCCAGAAGCCCTGCTGGTCGTGGAACAGCTCGGCCGACCAGGCATCGATGCGGTACTTGGCCTCGAGCCCCCAGCCGAGGGCCGGCCACGATTCGTTGTCGCCCGCGAAGCGCCGGACGTCGATCCCGTCCAGGCCGCCGCGCAACGACAAACTGGCGCGCGGCGTGTGCAGGAGCTGGCGCCCGTAGCCCGCGCCGATGGCGGTACGCCGCGCGAGGTCGCGGAATCGATCGCGCTCGACCGATCCCCGCAGGTAGCCGAAGTCGTCGGCATCGAGGAAACGGTCGAAATTGCCCGACACCAGCCAGTTCGACGCGGTGGAGGCGCTGTGGTCGCGCTCCTGCCTGAGCTTGCCGTTGAGAGCGTATCGCCAGTCGATGGCGCGCGCGGCCAGATCGCCCTCTGCGTAGAGGCGCTCGTTCGAGTCGTTGCCGCGCGCATGAGCGCCCGATACCGTGAGGCGGCCCTCGTAGGACACGCCCTCGCCGCTCTCCTCGGGCTTCGGGTTGAGGTAGCGCACCTGCGGCAGCGGGACGGGTGCGGGCGGCCCGATCTCGGCCTGCGGCGGTTCCTGCGCGGGCGGCGGCGACGATTCCGTCTGCGGCTGCTCCGGCCGCGGCGCCGGGGGCGCCTCGGGCACCAGCACCACCTGGCCCGAGCCCGCCGGCTTCAGGGTGGCCCACTCGGTCGCCCCGGCGCGCTCGCGCAGCACCGTGACCGGCTTGTCGGTCTCGATCGCGCGCACCTCGTAGCGCGGGATCTTCAGCTCCCCGGCCCAGGTCGTCTCGAATGTCAGGGTCGCGGGCGAGAGGTGCAGGACGCGGCCGGTGAGCCGGTCGCCGTTGTGCAGCGTGATGGTGTCGGCACGCGCGCCGCCGGGCGCAAGCATCGCCAGCATCGCGAGCATCGAGGCGGCCAGCGCGGCGCGAGGCAGCGGGCCCATCCGGCGCGATTCGAATGCGGACATTGCGGCGTTATAGACGATCGGCCCAGGCGAAGCAAACCCGCGCGCCGGCAGTTGCGCCGTGCCGCCGGCGCGGCCGCCGCACCGCTCACATTCTCAGGGCTGCAAGGGCCGGCGGCGTATCATGGAGGGTTCGCCACATCGCGGGAACCGACATGTCCAAGGAAGAGCTGATCGAAATGGAAGGCGTCGTCGCCGAGGTGCTCCCCGATACGCGCTATCGCGTCACGCTGAGCAACGGGGTCGAGATCTCCGCCTATGCGGCCGGCAAGATGAAGAAGAACCGCATCCGCGTGCTGCCCGGCGACCGGGTCACGATGGAGCTGTCGCCCTATGACCTCACCAAGGGCCGCATCCGCTACCGGCACAAGGACTGAAGCCAGGACTCCGAACGGGATCCTTTCGTCACACGATGTCCAGGTGCTCGATGCCGCGGCTGAGGTCGCGTTCCGAGCGCTTGCTGTTCAGCTTGATGTTCAGCCGCAGGTCGTTGACCGAATCCGCATTGCGCAGCGCGTCCTCGTAGGTGATGCGCCCGGCCTCGAACAGGTCGAACAGGGCCTGGTCGAAGGTCTGCATGCCCAGCTCCCGGCTCTTCTTCATGACCTCCTTGATCGCCCCGACTTCGCCCTTGAAGATCAGGTCGGCGATCAGCGGGGAGTTCAGCAGGATCTCGACCGCCGGCACCCGGCCCTTGCCGGTGGCGATCGGGATCAGCCGCTGCGACACGATCGCCTTCAGGTTCAGCGACAGGTCCATCAGCAGCTGGGCGCGCCGCTCCTCGGGGAAGAAGTTGATGATCCGGTCCAGCGCCTGGTTGGCGCTGTTCGAGTGCAGGGTGGCCAGGCACAGGTGACCCGTTTCCGCGAAGGCCACCGCGTGCTCCATCGTCTCGCGGTCGCGGATCTCGCCGATCATGATCACGTCGGGCGCCTGGCGCAGCGTGTTCTTCAGGGCCACCTCCCAGCTCTCCGTGTCGACGCCCACCTCGCGATGGGTGACGATGCAGTTGCGGTGCGGATGCACGAACTCCACCGGGTCCTCGATGGTCACGATGTGGCCATAGCTCATCTCGTTGCGGTGCCCGACCACCGCGGCCAGGGTGTTCGACTTGCCCGAGCCGGTGGCGCCCACCATGATGATCATGCCGCGCTTGGTCAGCGCGAGGTCCTTGAGCACCGAGGGCAGCTGGAGCTGCTCGAAGGTCGGGATCTCGGTGTTGATCGTGCGCAGCACGATGCCGACCCGGTTCTGCTGCATGAACGCATTGACGCGGAAGCGGCCGATCCCGCCGGGGCTGATGGCGAAGTTCACCTCCTTGTGGGCCTCGAACTCGGCGGCCTGCTTGTCGTTCATCAGCGCGCGCGCGAGCTCGACCGTATGCTGACCCGTGAGCGGCGCGTTCGAGACCGGCAGCACCTTCCCGTCGACCTTGAAGGCGGGCGGGAACTCGGCGGTCAGGAACAGGTCCGAGCCGTTCTTCGCCAGCATCAGCTTGAGCAGGTCATGCAGGAACTTGGAGGCTTGTTCGCGTTCCATGGTGGGGCTCGATGTGGGTGGGGCTGTTCGTCAACCCGAAAAGTTTTGGCTTCGGCACGGCGGCTTCGCCGCCTTAACGTCCGCATTCGCGGACGTTAGCCTGCGCCGAAATTTCCCGGGTTGACATTTCATGTCAACCCGGGAAATTTTCTTTCACCGCGGCGACGGCGCGGGCTTCGGAGACCGAGATGACGTTCTTGCGCACCATGTCGGTCAGGCACTGGTCGAGCGTCTGCATGCCGATCGACCCGCCGGTCTGGATCGCCGAGTTCATCTGGGCCACCTTGGCCTCGCGGATCAGGTTGCGGATCGCCGGCGTGCCGATCATGATCTCGTGCGCCGCGACCCGCCCGTTGCCGTCCTTGGTCTTGAGCAGCGACTGCGAGATCACCGCGCGCAGCGATTCCGACAGCATCGCGCGCACCATGTCCTTCTCGGCGGCGGGAAACACGTCGATGACCCGGTCGATCGTCTTGGCGGCCGACGAGGTATGCAGCGTGCCGAACACCAGGTGGCCGGTCTCGGCTGCGGTCAGCGCCAGGCGGATCGTCTCGAGGTCGCGCAGCTCCCCCACCAGGATGACGTCGGGGTCCTCGCGCAGGGCCGAGCGCAGGGCGTTGTTGAACGACAGCGTCATCGGGCCGACCTCGCGCTGGTTGATCAGGCAGCGCTTGGACTCGTGCACGAATTCGATCGGGTCCTCGACGGTGAGGATGTGTCCGTACAGGTTCTCGTTGACGTGGTTCACCATCGCCGCGAGCGTGGTCGACTTGCCCGAGCCGGTCGGGCCGGTCACCAGCACCAGCCCGCGCGGGGTCATCGCGATCTCGGAGAAGATCTTGGGCGCGTTCAGCTCCTCGAGCGTGAGGATCTTCGAGGGGATCGTGCGCATCACCGCGCCCGCGCCGCGCTGCTGCAGGAAGGCGTTGACCCGGAAGCGCGCCAGCCCCGGGATGGCGAAGGAGAAGTCGCACTCCAGGTGCTCCTCGTACTCCTTGCGCTGCGTGTCGTTCATGATGTCGTAGATCATGCCGTGCACGTCCTTGTGCTCCATCGGCGGCAGGTTGATCCGGCGCACGTCGCCGTGCACGCGGATCATCGGCGGCAGGCCGGCCGACAGGTGCAGGTCGGAAGCCTTGTTCTTCACCGCGAAGGCCAGCAGTTCAGCGATATCCATCACGCATCCTCGTTCAGGGCCGGCCCCGCGGGCTGCGGAATCTCCGGCATTCCTGTTATCTTCGAAACCCGCGACCGCCCGGACAGTCCCGGCAGGGCGCAACGGTGAATCACGCGATGAACGGCAATCCCGCGTTGCGCCAACGCTACGAACAGGTGCTCGGCCGCCTCCGGCAGGCCTGCGAATCGGCCGGCCGTGCGCCCGATTCGGTCCGGCTGCTGGCGGTCAGCAAGGCCCAGCCCGCCTCGCAGGTGCTCGAGCTCGCCGCGTTGGGCCAGCGTGCGTTCGGCGAAAACTACCTGCAAGAAGCACTCGACAAGATCGCCGCCTGCCGCGACGAGTGGTCGGCCGCGGCGCCGGGCGGACCGCTCGCCTGGCACTTCATCGGCCCGATCCAGTCCAACAAGACGCGCCCGATCGCCGCGCACTTCGACTGGGTGCACTCGGTGGAACGCGAGAAGATCGCGCACCGGCTCTCCGAGCAGCGCCCGGAGGGGCTCGGCACGCTGGACGTGTGCCTGCAGGTCAACGTGTCGGGCGAGGCCAGCAAGAGCGGTGCGGCGCCCGGCGAGACGCTCGCCCTGGCCCTGGCCGTGGCCGCGCTGCCCCGCCTGCGCCTGCGCGGGCTGATGGCGATCCCCGAGCCGACCGACGACGTGAATCTTCAGCGCGCGCGCTTCGCCGCGCTGCGCGAGCTGCACGCGCGCGTGAAGGCCGCGCTGGACGGCGAGGCCGCCCGCTGCTTCGATACGCTTTCGATGGGAATGTCGGCCGACCTGGAGGCCGCGGTGGCCGAAGGCGCCACCATCGTGAGGATAGGCAGCGCGCTGTTCGGCGAGCGCTCGATGCGCTCGCCCCTGCCCGCCTCGCCGCTCAGCTCATCGACTTGATGGCGGCCGACAGGCGGCTCTTGTAGCGCGACGCGGCGTTCTTGTGGACGATCTTCTTGTCGGCGATGCGGTCGATCACGCCCTGCGCCGACTGCAGCGTGCGTGCAGCCGCCGCCTTGTCGCCGGCCAGGATGGCCTTGCGCACCGACTTGATCGCGGTGCGCAGGCGCGAACGCAGGCTCGAGTTGTGCAGGTTGCGCTTGACGGCCTGGCGGGCGCGCTTGCGGGCGGAAGCAATGTTGGCCATGAGAGAATCGCTCTTTTGTCGACCCGGCGGCCTGTCTGCTCGCGCGGGCGCGCCGCAACGAAACAAGCCCCGGAAACATTCCGGAAAGCCTTGAATAATAACCGAATTCCTGCCTGCCTCGCAAGTCGCGGCCGCGCCTCCTGCGCCGCCCGCCCGGCGCGGGGCCGGCGACGCCCTCGCGGCGGGGGCGCATGAGCCTGCTGCGGGCCGCCTCCACCATCAGCGCCCTGACGCTGCTCTCGCGCATCACCGGGCTGATCCGCGAGAACATCACCGCCTCGATCTTCGGCGCTTCCGCGCTCACCGACGCGTTCTTCGTCGCCTTCCGCCTGCCCAACCTGCTGCGCCGGCTGTTCGCCGAGGGGGCCTTCTCGCAGGCCTTCGTGCCCATCCTGGCCGAATCGCGCACGCACGCCGAGCGCGACGGCGGCGACCCGCACGCTGCCCTGGCCGCCACCCGGGCGCTGGTCGATCGCGTGGCCACGGTGCTGTTCTGGTCGCTGGTAGCGGTCTCCATCCTCGGGGTGCTCGCCTCCCCCGCGCTGGTCTGGCTGATCGCCTCGGGCCTGCGCGCCGAACCCGCGGCCTTCGCGGCAGCGGTCACCATGACGCGCTGGATGTTCCCCTACATCCTCTTCATCTCGATGGTCGCGCTGGCGGCCGGCATCCTCAACACCTGGCGCAACTTCGCCATCCCTGCCTTCACGCCGGTGCTGCTGAACCTGAGCTTCATCGGCGCCGCGCTCGGGCTGGCGCGCCGCTTCGACCCGCCGGTCTACGCGCTGGCCGTCGGCGTGGTGCTCGGCGGCATCGCGCAGCTCGCCATCCAGATCCCGGCGCTCGCCCGCATCGGCATGCTGCCGCGCATCGGCCTGAACCTGCGCCAGGCGCTGGCCGACCCGCGCACGCGCCGCCTGCTCGAGCTGATGGGCCCGGCAGTGCTGGCGGTGTCGGTGGCGCAGATCAGCCTGCTCATCAATACGCAGATCGCCTCGCACCTGGCCGCGGGCAGCGTTTCGTGGCTCTCCTACGCCGATCGCCTGATGGAGTTTCCCACCGCGCTGCTCGGCGTGGCGCTGGGCACCGTGCTGCTGCCCAGCCTGTCTCGCGCGCGCGCCGCCGGCGATCACGACGAGTACAGCGCCCTGCTCGACTGGGGCCTGCGCCTGTGCGTGGTGCTGGCGCTGCCGTGCATGGTCGGCCTGGCCGCCATGGCCGAGCCGCTCACCGCGCTGCTGTTCCACTATGGCCGCTTCGGTGCGCACGACGTCGAGATGACCCGGCTGGCCGTCTCGGGCTACGCCATCGGCCTGATCGGCCTGATCGCGATCAAGGTGCTCGCGCCCGGCTTCTACGCCCGGCAGGACATCCGCACGCCGGTGAAGATCGCCATCTTCGTGCTGGTCGTCACGCAGCTGCTGAACCTGCTCACCGTGCCGTGGCTCGCGCACACCGGCCTGACGGTCTCGATCTCGATCGGTGCCCTCGCCAACGCCGGCCTGCTGATGGCCGGCCTGCGCCGGCGCGGCGCCTGGCAGCCCTCGCCGGGCTGGACGAAGTTCCTCGCGCAGACCATCGCCGCCTCGACGGCGATGGGCGTCGCGCTCGTGGCCATCGTGCCGCGCTTCGACTGGACGGCGATGCAGGCCGCACCCTTCGCGCGCATCGGCCTGGTGCTGGGCCTGGTGGCGGGCGGCGCCCTGCTGTACCTGCTGGTGCTGCTGGCCCTGGGCGTGCGCGCGTCGCATTTCATGCGGCGCGCCCGCGGCGAACCGACGGCGCGGTGAAGCGCTGCATCGCGAAGCGCTACATTGGAGTTTTCCCACCGGAGCCCAGGAGTTCCCAGCCATGCGGATCGGATTCATCGGCGGCGGCAACATGGCCACCGCGCTGCTCGGGGGGCTGCTCGCCCAAGGCATGCCGGCCGAGGCGATGCGGGTGGTCGAGCCGTCGGCGCCCCAGCGCGAGGCGCTGCAGCAGCGCTTCGGCATCGCCGCCTTCGAGCGCGCCGACCGGGCCGCCCTCGACGGCGTGGATCTGGTCCTGCTCGCGGTCAAGCCGCAGCACATGCGCGAGGCCATCGCCGCGCTGCCGCCGCTGTCCGGCGAGGTCCTGGTGGTGAGCATCGCGGCCGGCATCCGCGCGCGCGATCTCTCCCGCTGGCTCGGCGGCCACCAGCGTGTCGTGCGCGCCATGCCCAACACCCCGGCGCTCGTCGGCAAAGGCATCACCGGCCTGGCCGCCCTGCCGGGGGCCGGCAGGGCCGACCGCGCCATGGCCGAGCAGGTGCTCGGCGCCGTCGGGCCCACGGTATGGGTCGACGACGAATCCATGCTCGACGCCGTGACCGCCGTCAGCGGCAGCGGCCCGGCCTACGTGTTCCTGTTCATCGAAGCGCTCGAGCAGGGCGCGCTGGCCCTCGGGCTCGATGCCGCACAGGCGCGCGCACTGGCCCTGCACACCGTCGCCGGGGCCGCGCAGCTCGCGCTGCAGTCCGGCGAGCCGCCTGCCACCCTGCGCGAGCGCGTCACCTCCAAGGGCGGCACCACCGCCGCGGCGCTGGCCGTCATGGAGGCCGGCGAGCTGCGCCGGCTGGTGGCCGACGCGCTGGCGGCCGCGCAGCGGCGCAGCGTCGAGCTGGGCGATGAGTTCGGGCAAAGCTGAGCGGGCGTGATCGAGCGCATGAAGAGAGCTGCTGCGCGGTCCGGGCCGCGGTCGTTCGCACCAGATGCGCGAATCGGATGCGTTATGCACGGTCGTATATTTCGAGTAATATGACGCCGGTGGCGGATTGCGGCATCGAACGAATCCGCCGTTCATCCACCCGGAACCGCCTGCTCGCCCGGCTCTTTTTTTGCCTGTCGATATATACGACCATATATATCGATCCCAATGATCGCCAGCACCCTCATCGACAGCCTCGAATCCGCCGTGGCGGCACGAGCGATGCTCCCCGCCGAAGGCGGGTTGCCCGGCGATTGCAGCAAGGCGGACCTGCTCCATCTCTACCGCCGATCGGCCGATCCCGCCTTCGCCAGCGGGCTCTTCGACATCGCCGCGCGCCTGCGCGACCGGCACTTGGGCCGCAACCCCTGGTGGTCGGCCGGCATATCGGCGGTCACGGCGTGCGAGCTCGAGGAGCTGTGCACCTACTGCACCTTCTTCTCCCGCAAGGCGGCGAGCGCCGAGAACATCGTCGCCGCCGCGCGCGCCATCGCCGGCCTCGGTATACGCCACCTGCACCTTTCCGGCGGCACGCGGCTGCCGGTGGATGGCGAACCGGCCGACGGCTACGACCGCCGCATGATCGAGCTGGTGACGGCGATCCGCGAGGCGGTGGACGTCGAGATCGAGGTCAACGTCGGGCCCTCGCTGACCCGCAGCGGCGTACGCGCCCTCAAGGATCTCGGCGTGTCCGCCGTCACCAGCTCGCTGGAAGTGCTCGATGCGGAGCTGTTCGCGCGCTTCAAGCCCTCGGACAGTCTCTCCGCGCGCATACGCCTGCTGGAGTTCTGCGAAGAAGAGCGCATGCCCATCCGCTCGATGATGCTGGTCGGCCTGGGCGAGACCGACGAGAACCGCATCGAGCATCTGCTCTTCCTGCGCCGCTTCTCCATGCTCGGCCACCTGCGGCTGTCGCGCTACATGCCGTTCCCCGGCGCTGCGGCCGGCGGGGTGCGCTGCTCGCCGTGGCCGCTGGTCCGACTGACCGCCGTTGCCCGCCTGCTCTGCCCCACCCTCGACCTCGGGTTGGCCGCCGGCAACGACCCGGACGACCTCGCTCTCTGGTGGCTCGCCGGCGGCGGCAACCAGGTGCTCGGCGCCTCCGCCTCGATGAAGGATCCGCGCGGCAAGGCCGGCGGCGAGGCCCGCGCCATCCCGGTCGGCGAGCGCACCGTGGTGCACGACAACATGCCGCGGATCTCCCGCTATCTCGGCGAGCTCGGCCTGACCGCCGTGTTCGCGCCACCCCGTTCAACCCCGAGGACCTGTTGATGCGTACTCTGATGTCGGCCGCCGTGGCGGCCCTGTTCGCCGCCGCCCCGGCCTTCGCCGCCGATCCCACGCTGCAGGAGGTGGTCGTTTCCGGAGATTCGGGCGAGCCCAGGGTGATGGTGTCCGACCCGCAGCCGACGCCCAGGAGCAGCGTCACCCGCTCCGGCCTCGACCTGCTGGGCGGCCCCGGCCAGACCAGCCAGTACGCCCCGCTCAACCTGATGCCTTCGGTGGTCGTGGAGAGCCCGGACCCCTACGGCCTGAGCCCCACCCGCAACATCAACGTCCGCGGCAAGGGCGACTTCCATTTCGCCCGCAACGTCGAAGGCCTGCCCTTGACGGGCATCGTCGGCGGCACCGATCTCTTCGACCTGGAGAACGTCGCCCAGGTCGATCTCTATCGGGGCGGGCTGCAGGCCGGCCAGGGCCTGGCCATCTCCAACGCCTCGGGGGCCGTTGATCAGCGCCTGCTCGGCCCCGGGGACCGATTCGGGCTGCTCGGCAAGCAGGCGTTCGGCTCCTTCGACTTCCGCCGCACGTTCATGCGGCTCGACTCCGGTGCGCTGGGCGAGAGCGGAACCCGCTTCTTCGTCTCGGCCTCCACCGCGGCGGCCGACAAGTGGAAAGGCTCGGGCGGCGAGTCGCGCGACAACGTCATGCTGGGGATCCGCTCGCAACTGGGAGACCGCGTCAAGGTGGACCTGAACGTGGTCCACAACAGGTTCGAGGCCGATTCCAACCGCGCCCTCACCTATGCCCAGGCGCAGGACCTCGGGAGCAACTACCGCTTCGACTACAACACCTCGCGCACCGGCGTCGCTGCAACGGACATCAACTACTACCGGTTCAATCGCGTCGAGTACGAGGACTTCGCCGCCCTCGCCAACCTCGACGTCACGCTGGCGGCCGGCCACCACCTCGTCTTCAAGCCCTATTACTGGCACAACGACGGCCGGCAGTATTCCGCCAACGGCTCCGGCGCCTCGGCGGGCGTGCAGATCTGGCGCCAGCAGAACGACAACACCGGCATGGTGCTGGAGTACCAGGGCCGCTTCGGAACCGCCACCGACCTCGTCGTCGGCTACTGGATGCAGTCCATGAAGCCGCCGCCTCCGCCCACCGACCAGAGGAAGTTCACGGTGGCCGCCGACGGCAGCCTGGTGTTCTCGAGCTGGTCCACCCTGTCCAGGATCGACAACTTCCTCGTCAACAGCCCCTACGCCCAGCTCACCGGCACCTTCGGCAAGACGGTGGTGAGCGGCGGGCTGCGCTACATGGATCTCGAGGCGCCGAGGATGCAGTACTACCGCACCGCCGGCCTGCCCGACGCCTCCCTCGACCAGATCTGGAGCTTCAACCCGGTCGCCGACCCCAATGCCGTGGTGGCCGCCAAGCACCATCGCGAGCTGCTGCCCAACCTCGGCATCCTGCAGGAGCTGAGCCCCTCGTGGAGCGCCAGCGTCTCCTACGGCCGCAAGTTCGGGCGTCCGGACTGGGGCCCGCAGGCGAGCAACTACATCAGCAACGAGGCCGCCTTCGTCGCCCGCGGCATCACCCTCCAGTCGCTGGTCGACCGGGTGAAGCCGGAGCTCTCGGACCAGATCGATCTCAGCATGCGCTACCGCAACGACCGGCTGACCGTGGTGCCCACGATATTCCTGGCCAGGAACCAGAACCGGCAGGTGCAGGTCGTCGACCCCGCCCTCGGCGGAACGCTGTCGTATTACGAGGGAACGGCCAAGACCACGCAATACGGCATCGAGCTCGAGGCAGGCTACGAGATCGGCAACGCCTGGTCCATCTTCGGCTCGGGCTCCCTGGCCTCGGAGACCTACGACCAGGACACCCCGACCCTGAGCGGCGGAGCCTCCCTGGCCACCAAGGGCAAGCAGATCCCCAATGCCCCGCGGACCGTGCTCAAGGGCGGCGCCACCTATCGCCACGGCAGCCTCGCCGTATCGCCCATCGTGCGCTACGTCGGCCGCCGCTACGGCGATTCCGTCCAGGCCCAGCCGGTCGCCGGCTACACCGTGGTGGACCTCGCCGCCGGCTACGACTTCGCCCACGGCATCCATCTCGAGGTAGCGGCACTCAACCTGTTCGACCGCCGCTACATCTCGCAGATCTCGGCCAACGATTTCAGCCTGAACGGCTCCACGGCCTACTACGCCAGCGCGCCGAGGACCGTGGCGGTCACGGTGAGCGCGAGGTTCTGAGTAACCGTCTTCCGAGTCAAGTCGCGTGAAGGGAGTTGTTCCAGGGTTGGTTGGTGCGGACCATGGCGTT
>MKUQ01000053.1:35467-37496 GCA_001898645.1 Burkholderiales bacterium 70-64 | reverse complement strand
TCCCATCTGACCTCCGTTCGCCTCATTGTGAGGCCCGAAGGTGTCTACGAGAACCGGGGCGATTCATACTACTGGGTCGATTCGGGCCAACTGGACCGAGAGCTCGACGACGATTCCGTTCGATACCGGCCGCGCCCGCCGGTCAAGCGCAAGGTCGACGCCTACCGCGGCATCGTCGAGACACGGTTGGCGGAGTTCCCGAAGTTGTCAGCCGTGCGCCTGTTCGCCGAGATCAAGGCGGCAGGCTATACGGGCGGCTACACCCAGCTAAAGGAGTTCGTTCGAGCGATCCGCCCGACGCCGCCGGTCGAGCCGGTCATGCGTTTCGAGACCGATCCGGGCCACCAGGCGCAAGTGGACTTCGCCGAGTTCCGTCTGCCCTGGGGCAAGCGTTACGCGCTCGTCGTGGTGCTGGGCTATTCGCGGCTGATGTGGCTGCAGTTCTACAGCCGCCAGACGATGGCCGTACTGATCCGAGGGCTGGAGCGATCCTTCGAGTTCTTCAGCGGCGTGCCCCACGAGCTGCTCTTCGACCAGCTCAAGGCGGTGATCGTCGAGGACGAGCGCCTGTGCGGCGGCAAGCTGCTGGAGAACGCTGAGTTCCTGCGCTTCGCAGCCCACTGGGGCTTTCGCATCCGCGCCTGCCGGCCGTATCGGGCCCAGACCAAGGGCAAGGTCGAGCGCCCGATCGGCTACGTGCGCCAGGGCTTCTTCTACGGCCGCAGTTTCGTCAGCGACGACGACCTGAACGCCCAGGCGCTGTCGTGGATGGCGAGCACGGCCAACGTGCGCACGCACCGCACGACCCTCGAGGTGCCGCAGACGCGGTTCGAGCGCGACGAGCGCAAGCTGCTCAAGCCGCTGGCGCCGGCTGGTGTAGACCGACGGTTCATCCCCGCGTTCGCGGGGACCACTTCAAGGATCTGGCGACCGACATCCAGCGCGTCGGTTCATCCCCGCGTTCGAGGGGACCACCGGAGCAGGACATCGCGCAGGTCGCGTAACTCCGGTTCATCCCCGCGTTCGCGGGGACCACGGCGTGGTGATGCTCGGCCAGAGAACGAGCCGCGGTTCATCCCCGCGTTCGCGGGGACCACACCGGCGAGTCGGCCTGCGCCAGCCCGGAGAACGGTTCATCCCCGCGTTCGCGGGGACACGAAACGAGTCCGCGGAGCAAGGTCACATACGTCGGTTCATCCCCGCGTTCGCGGGGACCACAACCACTACGAGTACACACCCTCGTACAACGACGGTTCATCCCCGCGTTCGCGGGGACCACATCCATGACATCGATCTCGTACCGCTCCTCTGCGGTTCATCCCCGCGTTCGCGGGGACCACTTCTCGCGTGCCCGACCCGGCGAAGTAGCGGACGGTTCATCCCCGCGTTCGCGGGGACCACCTCTGCGGACGTGGCGCAAGGCGGCTGTTGATCGGTTCATCCCCGCGTTCGCGGGGACCACTGCGATAGCAAGACGACCCCGATGTCCAGCTCCGGTTCATCCCCGCGTTCGCGGGGACCACTCAGCGCTGATTTTCGTGAACTCGATGTCCGACGGTTCATCCCCGCGTTCGCGGGGACCACACGGCGCCCCGACGCGTGATTCGCCGCCACGGCGGTTCATCCCCGCGTTCGCGGGGACCACGATGCAGGCACACGAATCGGAAACGAAGGTGGCGGTTCATCCCCGCGTTCGCGGGGACCACGGCACGACGTATAACGTCCGGGTCGCCGCGACCGGTTCATCCCCGCGTTCGCGGGGACCACGTCGACAGCGAGACCTACCTCGCCACGGCAAGCGGTTCATCCCCGCGTTCGCGGGGACCACACGCAGATCGAGCGCGCAGAACTGAAGGACCGCGGTTCATCCCCGCGTTCGCGGGGACCACGGAGACGGTGTCTACGACTACATCCCTGCGGGCGGTTCATCCCCGCGTTCGCGGGGACCACAAGACGCCGCCGCGGAGGCCGATGCGTTCGGGCGGTTCATCCCCGCGTTCGCGGGGACCACCTGCACATCACCATCCAG
>MKUQ01000053.1:33879-35451 GCA_001898645.1 Burkholderiales bacterium 70-64 | reverse complement strand
GGACCACCTGCACATCACCATCCAGTACGACGACGCGCTCGGTTCATCCCCGCGTTCGCGGGGACCACTGCTGCTGTGCAGCAAAGCATCGACCCATACCCGGTTCATCCCCGCGTTCGCGGGGACCACCGGTTATGGAACGGGCTGGGGGACCAACCTACCGGTTCATCCCCGCGTTCGCGGGGACCACGGGACAGCGACCTGCCACTGCCGGCCAAGGATCGGTTCATCCCCGCGTTCGCGGGGACCACGCCGCGCGGGACTCCCTCGCGGACATCATCGGCGGTTCATCCCCGCGTTCGCGGGGACCACGCACGTCTGTTTTGACGAAGCGTGAAATAGTACGGTTCATCCCCGCGTTCGCGGGGACCACGAGGCGCTGATATGGCAGCTGACTATAGCAATCGGTTCATCCCCGCGTTCGCGGGGACCACGAATTCGAGATGCAGGGAGACTGACATGAAATCGGTTCATCCCCGCGTTCGCGGGGACCACGGTATCCCCCTGCACGCCGGTTGTTTCGCGTACGGTTCATCCCCGCGTTCGCGGGGACCACGGCGGGGTGACGGGTATCACAGCGCCCTCCGGCGGTTCATCCCCGCGTTCGCGGGGACCACGCATCATTCATGCCCCGGATAAGGGTGCGCCACGGTTCATCCCCGCGTTCGCGGGGACCACGCTGATCTCTCGGGAAAGGCCCGGAAATACTCCGGTTCATCCCCGCGTTCGCGGGGACCACCGGCTGTGGAACGGGCTGGGGGACAAACCTGTCGGTTCATCCCCGCGTTCGCGGGGACCACGCGCCCAAGCCACGACGTGGACTACCTGATGGCGGTTCATCCCCGCGTTCGCGGGGACCACCTGCAGCGCCGGCGCGCCGCGGAGGCCGCACTCGGTTCATCCCCGCGTTCGCGGGGACCACACGATCCGCGAGTACAGCGACACGCTGCTCATCGGTTCATCCCCGCGTTCGCGGGGACCACGCCGATCACAACGAGGGCGCGGCGCATCACAGCGGTTCATCCCCGCGTTCGCGGGGACCACGGCATCGTCGGGGCATTCTGGCTGGGCTCGTCCGGTTCATCCCCGCGTTCGCGGGGACCACTACAGTAGTTCGATGCTCGTCGATGCGATCCCCGGTTCATCCCCGCGTTCGCGGGGACCACTGCTGATGCTGGCGAGCGCGCAGCCGGGCCGCCGGTTCATCCCCGCGTTCGCGGGGACCACGAACTGGCTGGCCTGCTGCTGCAGCGTGCGCTCGGTTCATCCCCGCGTTCGCGGGGACCACGTACCGCTCCACGGCATCCACCATCGCGACCTCGGTTCATCCCCGCGTTCGCGGGGACCACGATCAACGGCGCGGGCTCGTGGGCAGCGAACCCGGTTCATCCCCGCGTTCGCGGGGACCACGTAGTCGCCAGGGCTTACAAGAATACTTGCGACGGTTCATCCCCGCGTTCGCGGGGACCACTTGGCGCTGTCGCCGGCAAGAAGCTGATCCGCCGGTTCATCCCCGCGTTCGCGGGGACCACTACCTGGGCCACGTCGACATGCTCAATCGTTTCGGTTCAT
>MKUQ01000053.1:0-33767 GCA_001898645.1 Burkholderiales bacterium 70-64 | reverse complement strand
GGGGACCACTACCTGGGCCACGTCGACATGCTCAATCGTTTCGGTTCATCCCCGCGTTCGCGGGGACCACCCGGCCGTCGTCAGCTCGAAGGTGCCGTCAGGCGGTTCATCCCCGCGTTCGCGGGGACCACTTGGGGATTGACATGGCAATCCGACTGGCTGACGGTTCATCCCCGCGTTCGCGGGGACCACCACGAAGAATATCGTGGAACAGAAGGTATTGACGGTTCATCCCCGCGTTCGCGGGGACCACTCCCTCGGATGGGTGCCGTTCAAGGGTCGCGACGGTTCATCCCCGCGTTCGCGGGGACCACTCGTCTGCAGGACGCGAAAGCCGATCTGGCTCTGGTTCATCCCCGCGTTCGCGGGGACCACGGGCGGCCGACCAACATCTTCGTCGGCAAGGACGGTTCATCCCCGCGTTCGCGGGGACCACGTTATTGACTTTGGGTGCTGGCTGGACACCGCGGTTCATCCCCGCGTTCGCGGGGACCACACCAAACGCAAGCCCTTGTTCCCCAAAGAGAAATCCGGCCCGCGCTGGTCTACCGAATTATCGCGTTGTTAAGGAGCGTCCGCCAAGGGCGGTTTGAATCTCACGAGACGCAGCCCGTCGTAGTCCACCGGTTCACGGCGATTGGCGCCTAAGGTCTGGAAGTCGAAGCCGGATTCGCTTCGACTCGCCCAGGCCATCACGACATTTCCGTCCTCGTGTCCCTCGGACAGCTGCTCCCAGATCATTTCGCGGGTACGGCGACTCACGTCGCCGACGTAGACGCCGGCGCGCACTTCCAGTAGCCAGATGGCGATGCGCCCACGCAGCCTTGGCGGCACGTTTTCGGCGACGACGACCAGCATGCCCAAAATGGCTATCCGTTCCGATGCCCGACGTCGCCGATGCCGTCCGGCACGGGGATGGCAGGCGGCACGGATTCCGGTGGCGCCTCCGGCGGGTTGATGCCGCCTGCGGACAGCATTTCCTCGATGCCGGGGATGATGCGCTCGAGAAGTCTGTGCTGGCGGAACAGGTCACGACAGGCGATGCGCACCGCTCGTTCGGGCTCGGCAGGCGCCTTGGCCGCGATGGCGAAGGCCAGCGGCACCACCGTCTCGAACTTGTAGATGTCGGCCACGTCATAGACGAACGAAAGCGGCTTGCCCGTGTGGATGAATCCCACCGCCGGGGCATAGCCAGCCGCCAGCACGGCCGCCTCGGTGATGCCGTAGAGACAGGCAGTGGCCGCCGACAGGCAGCGATTGGGAACGTCGGCGGCATCCCACTGATCCTGATCGTAGTTGCGTGACCGCCAATTGACGCGATGCCGCTCGGCCAGATGCTTGTAGGTCGCGCGGACCCGTGCGCCCTCGATGCCGCGCAGTTGCTCGACGCTGCGGCGCGCCGGAGCGGGCTCGCCGAAGCGCATCTCGTACATCTTTCGCACCACCTTCAGTCGCAGGTCGTCGTCCAGCGCCAGCTTCGCCTGGTAGAGGAGCCGATCGGAGCGGGCACCGCCCGGCTGTCCACTGGCATACAGCCTGACACCCGACTCACCCACCCACACCAGCAGCGTGCCCACCAATGCGGCCAGGCGCACCGCTGCGTGCGACACCCGAGTGCCCGGCTCCAGCATGATGCAGGCCACCGATCCCACCGGAATGTGGGTTCGCACGCCGTTCTTGTCGATCAGCACGAACGCGCCGTCCACCACGTCGATCTGGCCGTACTGGACGAAGACCATCGACACCCTGTCCTTAATGGGCAGGGGTTTGAGTGGCGGCAACAGGTTCATGCGCAGCGCGCCAGACTCAACAGACCACAGCCGAACGCCTTGCCCGGGCCGATGCCGTTGGCAACGGCGCTGGCCAGCATCACCGGATCACGCGCGACCAGAATTCCCTCGAACACCACGCACAGCAGGCTCACGCGCATAGCGGCCTTGCGACCGCGCAGCGTATCGCTGCCGCTGACCAGCGCGGCCTGCACGTCGAAGCCGTTGCGCTCGCCCTGCCGCTGCAGCCAGGTCAGCTGGGCATCTTCTCCGACCAGACCATGGCGTTTGCCCTCGCGCGTAACGGTCGGATTGGCTGCGAGCCGAAAACGGTAGCGCCCATCCTGAACCGACAACGCGGCCGGATCGAAGTGCTTGGCAGGAGGCTCGGCGTCATCCGTCTTCAGATAACCCGGCGACGCGACGAGAAACGACCAATTCCCCGCCCGCGGCGATTGCACCAGCACCACGGGTTGGTCCCAGGCGCGGCCGGCCTCGAGCCGCCACAGGAAGCGCGGCAGCGACTCCGTCTCGTCGCGAACGAAAGCGCGCACCAGGGTGCGGTGCATATCGTAGGGATCGGCCAGGTCGCGACGAGCCTGAGCGCTGTGGGGATCAAGCCGCAGCTGGGTCAGGTACATGCGCGGTCCCGTTGAAGAACTCGGTATGGACGAAGCGAGGTCCGAAGCGCCGCTGCGCGAATGGCGCTACAGGCTGATCGAAGCGGATCGCCCCTTCGGTGGGATGCTCCAGCAGCAGGCGGAGCCGACGATCGGGACAACGATGATGCCGAGAGTCGTAGCCCCGCAGTGCCGCCTCCAGGGGCTCGGACACCAAGCCGTCGGGCAACCACACGGGGCACGAAGGCGCGAAGCTCTTGCGCCCGAGCGCCAACGGCCAGACGGGCTGACGAAGGGCCTGATGCAGCCGCGACAGCAGTGCCTCGTCCGTGCCTTCCAGTCCGACCAGGAACACGGCATCCGCCAGATAGAAGCGCGGACTGACCACCGTCCGATCGACGTCGGCCTTGGCGTTGCTGGCGATCAAAACCCCCGTGGCCGTCTGGTAGTCGCGCATCGGCACGCCCTCCCGGTCCACGCGCACCCCCATGCGCAGCGCTGCTAGGTCATTCACCGGCTCGGCCCGATCCCGACCGAGCGCCGCGCACAGCAGGCCGACTACGCCCGATTTCGACGGCTCCAACTGCGTGTCGCGCTCATCGAAGCGGCTCGTCGTACCCCAGGACTGCATTGGGCCCCGCAGCCGCAGCAGCAAGGTGGCCATGCTTCAGGTCTCCTGCGTCGGCAAGGCCTGCGCGGCGAGCGCCGTAGCGGCATCGGCCAAGGCCTGCAGTGTCGTCTGTGCCGTCCCTTTGTCGGCAGACCATTGGGCCGAGAGATCGAGCGTCAGCCACTGATCCTGCGGCGACCCATACACCGCCGACAGCCTGGATTCGTGACGTGCCAGTTCCCGCACGGACTGAGCGCTGAGCGACTCGTCACGCCGCGGCGCGACCGGAGTCTCGAACGCATTGGCCAGATTCATGGGTGCGGCGTGGCGCAGGCACACGCCGATGAACTCGGGCGGATTGTGCGCGGCAAAGCTGTTCTGCTTGCCGGTTGGCACGGCTCGCGCAATCGCCAGCGTGAACGCACGTACGGCCGACAGCGCGAGCTCGCGGTCGTTCTGGAGATTGGCCACGAGCTTGTTCATATCGACCACCGCATAGCGGTAGAACGTGGCCGAGTTGAACTCCACCTGTCCGATCATCCCGGCGCCGGTTTCGTCGTCGTCTCCTTTGTCGTCCACCGCGGTGAAGTAGTCGAACTCGCGCTCAACACGATGAGTACTGATCGCATGGGCCACCTGGCACGCGGCTTCCTGATTCACCGCCGGCAGGTCGGCCAGCATGCGGCCGAACAAGGCGACGTCGACGGCCTTGCCTCCGTCCTTCAGCAAGGCCTTCACGCTCTTGCCGATCTCGGGCGAAACACTCGCCTTCGCATCCTTCTTGCTTTTCTTCTCAGCGGCGACGACCAGTTCGTCCCAGTGCCGATCGATTAGGTCGGCCAGAGCCGCGATTTCGCCCTCGCCGAGGAACAGCAGGTATTCGGTCTTGCCATCGTCCTTGATCTTCAGGCCCGCACTGCTGAGCGCGACTTCGATCTTGGCCTTGGCTGCGTCGGCATCGCGATGACCTAGCTTGCTCAGCAAAAGGTCGCGAATTCGCTTGGTCCGCACGCCCAGGTGTTCGGCAGGCAGCAACTCGTGTGTGCCGGCAGCCAGCCGCATGGCGCGCTTGAAACATTGGCTGCTGACCCTCGCCCGGCGATGGCCGCCGAACAATGCGTCCTTGGGTGCACCGGTGTCATCGCGGTTCAGGTTGGACGGCGCGAAGTTCTGGATCAAGTGGAATTCGAGAAAAAGGCTCATGGCGGATCTCGATGGTCTGGTCATTGAACGGTGGCGGATGCATCAGTTGGGGCGCCAGCGCCGGGCGGGGAGTCGGCAGGCGCCTCGGCCTGCAACGCGCTGTAGAAATCGCGGGCCCACTGCCGCCTCAGGTGATTCCGGGCATCCGGCGAGGCTCGCTCGTTGAGTGCGATGCACAGATCGGCGAGCAGACCTGCGGGGTCATAGCCGATACCGTCCGCCGCCAGCAGGCCCACCACCTGCCGCAAGTGCGCCATCACCGCATCGGCATCCGCTTCCAGCAGCGCCAGGAAGCGAAATTCCAGGCTAGGTCGCTCCTTGTTGCGAACGAGCTGCCCCAGGGCAGCAGCCAAGCTTCGTGAATGCGTCACCGGGTGCAGCGCATACAAACCTGCCACGGCATAGCGAGCCAGACGGCGCGCGTCATTCGCATGCCAATCCTTCCCTACGTACCGCTCGACGTGTGGAAACGCCCTTGGATAGTCGCCAGGCGAGAAAGACAGGCTGTGCCGCAATGCGGCCAACGCGCCGCGGTCCCGATCCTTCAGTTGCATCAGGTGGTCGATGAACGTGCGATCGGCATCTCGGGTCATGTCAGACCTCTTCGGTCTCGGTATCGGCAGTGACTGCAAACGCGGCAGGCAGGCGTTGGCGCAGCAGGCGATTCAAACGGAGTCCACAGCGCGCCTCGGCCTGCAATGCCCGCGGGGAGAATCCCAAGCCGTCCACCAGCGGTTTCCATGCGCGACGGGCCGCGTCTCGCAAAGCCCGGTGCCACAACGCATCGGCCTCGTCCGGTTCGTCCCGTGCGATGCAGGTCATCAGCGCCCACAGCTCGCGCTCGGCGGTAGCGAAGTAGGTAGGGGACAGTGGCCCGCGCTCGACCAGCTCCCGGGCGCGACTGCGCGAATCCTTGCTGCGCGGATCTGGCAGCGTCATGGCGACCAGATCGGTGGCGATGGCACGAAGCTGCCGGTGCAGTTCTTCGGCCAGCGCAACGTGCGCATGCAGCTCGCGCGCGCGATCCGGCTCGACCAGCAGAGCCTGAGGCAGCGCGAACTGCTCCAGACGCCAACGCAAGAGCTTGGCCTGGTCACTGGCCAGGCCCGCCACCAGCAGCCGCTGCGGGTGTCCGACAGCGACGCCCATCAGACGATGCAGTCCAGCAGCCCAATTCACGACCGCTGCGACCCGAGCCCCTTCATGGCCAGCGGCTTGGGGTGCAGGCACGAGCGCCGGCAAATCGCGCCAGACGGCTCGCCCTTCGGCGAAGCTCACGCGGACGAGTCCGTTGCTGCCGGCGCGGTAGCAGGCCATCGGGTCGGGCCGCTGAGGGTCCTCGCCCAAGGCCCAGCCGGCAGCGAAACGCAGCCAGCGCACCTGGCCATCTGGTTCGGGTTCCAGCAGCACCGCGCGGCTCTGGCGCGTGTAGCGGTCGTTGGGACCGGTGGCCAGCACGGGATCGCCACGCAGCTCGGCCAGGGTCAGCGGCGCGCGCTCCCAGGCCGGCAGATCGGGTTGTGATTGCCCCGGCAACGGTGGAGGATGCAGAGCCAAGCACAAGGTCTGCGCCAGGGTGCTGCCCACGGGCAACACGGCAGCCGTGTTGACCAACGCCCCCGCCTTGTCGGCGTCCCGCAGCGTCTTGACCAGGCCGCCCGGCGTGAACTGAAGAAAGCCCAGCAGATGGGTGATCGCAGCCTGGCGGCTGATGGATGCAGGCACAGAATCCACCGCGTGGTCGAACACCACCGGCGCGTTGCCGTTGGCACTGGCCAACGAGATCTGCGTCCAAGGCTTGCGCTTGTCGCGCGTTTCCTCCGCCGTGGCCAATGCGGGAACCTGCATGAAGGGATGCTCCGCATCGAAAAGCCAGAAGCGCTCTCGAAGAGATTCCAAGTAGGCGCAGATTTCGTCCACCGGCAGGCCCTGCCGGAACCAGGTCACGCGCTCGGAGTCCTTCCACGTATCGCGCGAACGCACCAGTGCCCGGTGCACGATGGCCAGCAGCATCCGGTACTGAGCGATCAGGCTGGGCGGCTCGGTTTCCGCCAGCGCCACGATCTCGCCACTACGACGGAACGCCTCGAGCAACCCCACCCACCGCACCGTGCCGTCTGCCAGCTGCACGGCCAGCCAATGCTCATCGAGCAGGGCGTACTGGCTCTGCATCCTCTGCCTCCGTCATTCCGATGCCATGCCGAGCACGAGGCCGACGAAACCGTCGATCGTTCCGACCACTCGTGCGGCAAGTCCGTTCCTGAGCATCGACTCGAACAGCGTTCATTGACCGCCCTCTTCACACGGACGGCGTAGTCGCTGGGTGGAAATACCGAGCGATCAGAGTCTAACTGCGTTCGCTTTTCTTATCAAGGCTGGAAGGTTAGCTTTGCACGCTCCCATTCACTACAGAGATAAACTGTGCTCCCCACCAAAGTGGGGATGGACCGGCTGGTCGGTTCGCTTTGTGAACAGCATTGCGAAATTCCCCGCTACCGCGGGGATGCCGAGGGAGGGGCGCATGCCCCTCCCTCATCCCCATACACGAGCCCGAGTTCGGCAGACAGGCTCAAAGAGCGGTTCCCGAGGGTGAAAGCCCCCGCCGTCAACGGCACGGCACGGGCATGGCGCAGCAGCGCGTGCTGAGCGAACGCGGCGGGCGGCTCCTGGCCATTGAAGTGCTCGAACACCCATCGGCGGCTGACCTTGATCTGCCGACCATACAGAGCGCGAGCTGTCGGCGGATCAACAGGCGAGTTGGGGTCGAATCCGGAATCGCCTTCACGGACGTGCCAGCGACCCTCGGCGTCGACCATTACCGGGATCAGCGTGATGGACGGCTGGCCCAGGCGGGTGACGTTGGTCAGCCCCAACCCCTGCTCGTCCTCCTCATGGCCTCGGGGCTTGTGGTCATAGGCGAGCTGCGCCTCTTCCGCCGGATGAATGGCGATGTTCTGCGCCAACTGCTCTTGGGTCTTGCGATCGGCAAGGTATTCCCCATAGGCATCGATCTCGATGAAGCGACGCATCGCCGCTTCCACGTCGTCCGGCAATTCATGGTCATCGTCGTAGACAGCCTGGACCAGACGGTCGATGTCATGCGGCAGGTTCAGCACGGGCTCCTGAGTCAGGAGTGCCCAGGTGCGGCAGAGCAGGTACGGTTCGTAGACGAAGCCCCATGCGGTCTGCTCCAGCTCGGGCAACTCGCCCGGCTGTAGTCCTGCCACCCACAACCTGGCGACGGCATGCGCAGTCGGCCTCGAGTCACGCAGGTGGCGATGCAGCCGACCTGCGCGTTGCAGCAACAGATCAATCGGCGCCAGATCGCTGAACATGAAGTCGAAGTCGATGTCCAGCGATTGCTCGGCCACCTGCGTGGCGACCAGCAGCGCTCGAGGCGGACGCTGTCCGTGAGGACCGAAGAGCGACAGCACACGATCCTCCAGCACCCGACGCTCATCGGCCGGGAAACGGGCGTGGAACAGCAGCAGCGACGTGCTCTCGGCCAAGCCGGCATCACGCAGCCGCTCCTGCAAGGCGCGATACACGGCTTGTGCACGCGCCACGGTGTTGACGATCAATCCTCCACAGCCGCCTTCGCGCAGCTGCGCGATCGCGACATCAGCCAAGCTGGCGATGTCGCAGCCCATACCTCGCACCTCGATCGGCGCCAGTGGTCGGGCATCGACATGCACGCCTTTCACTCCAGTCGCATCGGCCAGCATCAGGCGCGGATAGGCCGGCTCCGGAGGAATCTGATCCACGCCCCAAGCGGTCAACAGGTCACGACGACGAGCATGCGGCAAGGTGGCGCTCATCAGCACGACCGAGCAATCCAGGGACCTCAGCCAACGCAGCAGCGCGACGATCAGGCCACTGGTATAAGTGTCGTAGGCATGCACCTCGTCGAGCACGATCACTCGGTTGCTCAAGCCCCACAGCCGAACGAAATGGTGCTTCACGTTGAGCACGGCATACAGGGCCTGGTCGACCGTACCGACGCCATGGGGTGAGAGCAGCGGCCGCCGACGCTGGCCGAACCACGTACTGGCCGACAAGGCTTCGCTCGACGAGTGATCGATGCCGCGCAGGGTCGTCAGGTCTTCGTTCATCTCGGCGCCACCATGCACCAGCTGCAGATCGAGCCCTGCCGTCGCGAACGCCTGAAGAAAAGTCTGCGCGCGCTTGAACAGCGCGTTGCCCGTCGCCTGGGTCGGCAAGGCCAGGTACAGGCCCCGGTGCTCATTGGCAGCCTGCAAGTGCAGGTGAGCGAGGAAGGCAAGCTCGGTCTTGCCCTCTCCCATCGGCGCTTCCACCAGCAGCAGCGAGGGTCCCCGGGCGCTGCGCAACAGCACGTCGCCCTCTCGCTGGAGCGGCCTGACCGTCACGTCCGCGCGCCCGATCATCCGCGGGAGCAACTCGGCCACGTCCGGCGCCTCGGCGAGCAGCGGCCGCCAGGCGCGCCAGCCCACGCTTCGCAATGCCTGCTCTGCCAGTTGCAGCGCATGCTGGTGATACATGGCGAGATCGTCGCGACGCTCGCCCGGCGGGAACCATGCCGGATTCGATGCGATCCAGTCGGCCGCGCTGGTCAACCCCGCCAGCCAGTTGACCAGAGGCAGGTTCATGGCTTCGGCCTCGGGGCATCCTTGCGGTGCCAGCACGGCCCAGTAGGCCTCCAGCAGTTCGGATCGCGCCTGACGCCATGCAGGCGGCTCACGCCGCGGTGCGCCGTTCGCCACTTCGTGCGCGCTGAAGTGGTAACCATGATGAGCGCTGACCGCCTGCACCGCATGCAGGCACCAGAGGAGCTCGGCACCGCACAGCGTCTGCAGCATCGGGCTCAGCAGCGCCGCGGTTGCTCTGGAATGCTGGTCGCACTCCAGCGACGCCGCCGGCTCGAAGCTCAGCCCGGCCTGCCGGTCTGCCAACTGGCCAGCTGGCCACTTGGCTTGAAAGCCGGGTATGGCCTTGCCGAAATCGTGCAGGCCAACCAATGCCGCGACCCAGCGCAGCACGTCCACTTCGCGCAATCCCATCGAGCGAGCCGCCATCCGATGGGTGGCTGGTGGCTCCAACCTGAGAATGACCTCGGCGACGGCAGCGACGTCCAGCAGATGGGCCAGCAGTCCGTGCCCTCCCGCTTCTCCGCTCTTGGCCCAGATGCGGCGAACGGCTGGATGCAATAAGCTAAAGCAAGACACGGCGCGGGCTCAGGCAAGGGGCTTTTGCTCGGCGAGGGCCGGAGACCCGTGTCAGGAAGACACGCATCGCATCCGGGAGACTCAGCCCCATCGAAGTCTTCTCCGGCGCAAGAGATCGGTACGAAGTTCCTGCCCCTTGTCGGTCAGACGATAAAGCTGGCGGCGGCTGCCCGGCTTTTCCAGAACCGTCATCGCGAGCAGCTCGGTAGCAAGCGCCAGAGGCAGGTAGGCATCGCGGAAATGGTCTCCGTGCTTCAAGCCCAGCACCTGCTGGATCTGCGCTCGCTTCATCGGGCCGCCTATCACGAGGACCAGCCGTTCAACTTCCTCGAGGACTTGTCCGATGACTTGCCCGGTAATCAGCCGTCTGCGATAGACGCCGATAGACCGCGAGCCCTACTCCCACTCAATCATCAACAGCTTCGGTAAGTCGTTGTCTGGCTTGATGCTCGGCTCGAATCGCCCGAGTTTTACCGTCATCCTTACCGTCATTTTGACTGGGATCCCCAAGCGAAGCATTCACCATCAATCGACATCTATCGAGGACAGTCGGCGCTTCCACGATGGCCAGCTTTCGAGATCTATCGAGGTCTATCGGCTCCGGGGATGATCGCCGACACCCTCGACGCAACAACCTTGGTGTCGCAGCGGCGACGCAAAGTCCGTCGGCACCGGATGGCCCAAGTCCTTGTCAACACGAATATTTTCATCGATTTTTTTACCGTCAGGATCCAGCCAGCACGGTGCCGTTGCTCAGCAATTCCGACTCGTTGTTCACTCTCGCCTCTCCTTGCATGCCAGTGCACGGCCCTAGTCGCTGATGAGCCAGTACGCCCTTGCCGCACCACCCTGCCGTGCATAGCTGATGCCAAATGCCATCAAGTCGGCCAGGTGGGCATCAACGAGCGGTCGCCGAATCCCCGGCTGGACGCCTACTACCGTGAACCTAAGCCTTGTCGCTGGCGTTCCCTGTATCAACGCCTTGGTGGCCTCGATGTCGCCACGCACAAACCTCGATGGCGAAGCGTGCCGAGGATGCATACGGTCTTCCATGTGCGAGAGCAGCGTGGCTGCGTCGCAGTAGAACACGGACTTCACGAGCTGGCCGGCCACTTCATAAACGTCGCCGACGCGTCGACCGCCGGCGGGTCCGCCAGCACCTTTGCAGTGATAGAGCGCGACCTCAATCTCACCTTCGTCAGACCTGGTCACCGCGACGTAGTCTGCAGCTTCTCCGGTTCTGTGGTCGTAGAAGAGCGAGACGACGTTCTGAAGACCCAGCAAGTGCTGCTCGAGACGCTCCTGAACCGTCAACCGCCCCGCCAAAGCCGCCCGCCTTCGGTGGGTATCTGCGGAACCACTGTTTGGAAGGAATTCGACTTCGATATCGCAGTTGCTCCAGTCGATGACTTCAGCGTCACCATCGGACAATGATTCGACCTGCAGCATCGGGGCGGCCATGAGGTTCATGCCTTCGAACGATGACTTGTCAGCAGCGTAGAACCGAGGTGGATGGTCCGATAGCCAATCCGCTAGCGGCATCCAGTCATCGGTGGCGGACTCGACTTCGACAACGACGTCCGGCTGCACCGAAGTCACCATGCGACCGTGTCCGATGCTGAAGCACATCCGAACCTTCAACTCCTCGGAAACCAGCGAGAAATGAAGCTGCGACGCTTCTGGACGACATTCGAAGTCCTGCATTTCCCAGTCCGTCAGGCGACGGAAAACGAGCGGTGCGCCTGGCGCCGGGCGGCAGCGAACCCTAGGATTCGCCTTGAAGCCGGCCTTTGCCCAGGTCGCAGCAATGACGACGTCGGGTAGCCGTCGAAGAGTCGAGGCGGCTCGAACGATGTCGAGGTGCGTCTCCGCAAACGGGCTCGTCCCCGCCAACCGCCTATCAAGCCGTTCGACCCAATCCAGGAATTCTGCGACCGTCAGCCGCTGATTGCTCCAGATGCGCGAACTGCTGCTCGCTCCAATGGTCTCCTTCTCCTCGCCATCGAAACCGCTGCCAAAGAAGTGACCCTGAACGTACGCGCGCCCATCACCTGCGGTGACGGCCCTCTCAGCCTGCGGCCCCGTGAGTGTTCTGTAGGTCTCGCTCTGCGAGTTAAACGTGGTGTTCTTCAGGCCGACGTTGAAGAACTTGACCGCCTGCAAGCCGGCTCTAGCTCGGCTCGTCTCTTCGTAACTGAGCGCGCGATAGCTCTCGGCGCAAACCTTGTCCATCATCCCCAGGTACAGCTTTTCCGTCCTTCGCGTGGAGCCGATGTAGCACAGCCTGGATGCGGGCAGGTAGACGAACAGAAAGGCGTCATGCCGGATGTTGACCAACACATCGGATGTTGCCCAGTTCGGCGGGTTCTCGTCAGCGGTCAACAGCAGTGCGACGGTACCGTCGTCCGACGCCCACTGCTTCATGACCCGCAACTCCTTGCCGACCGTCTCTCCGAATAGTGAGAAATCGGGCGGCCGGGCACAGCGAAACAGCCGGACATGTGCGTAGAGCTGCAGCGCTAGTGGCGATACCGCGTCGTAGTCCGACTCGGCCACCCGCCGGACAGGCAGTCGCTCCAAGATGGCCTGCTCCGCCGCATCTCCGGCTAGCTCCCCAAGTGCCGCCTCGTCGATCAAGCGCGCCAGGTCGATGCCTTCGCGCAACAGCGCGCTGGTCGCATTCTGAATGCGCGAGGTCGGAGCAATGAGAGTCGCTCTTCCCGTCGTCGGATCGATCCTCGCGAAGCGGCCGATGAACTGAATGGTAGGGACCAGCGAACGGTGCGGCGCATGCAGTGCCGCGACTTTGAGCTTTGGGAAGTCATAGCCCTCCCCGAACATATCAACGCAAACGATGCCATCGAGTTCGCCGCTCACAAGACGACGCTCGCAATCGTCCTGGCGTCGCTTGCTGAGCCTGCTGTCCACTGCTTCCACCTTGACGCCAAGCTCTCGATACAGGGGAGCCAAGTTGCGCGCGGCGCTGATGCTGGCCGCCCTGACGAATAATCGATGATCGTGGCCCGCGTCACGGTCCGCGCGAAGCTGTTGAACCGCCGCTTCGGCGATGACGCGATCGACATGCTGATCGTCAAGCTCGTTCTGCACTGGCGCCGCGCGGAATGCAACGGGGTCGAAGGCGCCTTCTGCAACCGCACGCATTACTGGGTACCGGTAGACAAGCTTGCCGGGGATCACCCGGCCATCCCGTCTGAATGGAGTTGCCGTTACGAACACAAAGCGGGCGCCGGAATAGTGCTCGAGGTACGCCGCCCAAGTATCAGCTGGCGCATGATGCGCTTCGTCGAATATGACCAAGTCAAACAGATCACGCGGCGCGCCAGTTGCAAGCGACGGCGACGAACTCGCCGGCGTCGAGACAACCACGTCATGAGCAGCAAGCAACTGCCAATCTTCAGGTGATTCAGGGCGCCCTTCATGCCGCAGAACAGATGGGTTCGCGACGGCATCACCTACGGCACCGATCCGACGGAGCGTGGACAGCTCTCGGAAATGCGACGTCACCTGCTTTCGCAGCGCATCCGAAGGTTCGACAACTAAGACACGGCGTGGCTGCAGGAGAAGAGGAAGCGCCATCATTACGGAGGTCTTTCCGTAGCCGGTCGGCAGACAAACGATAGCTGGATCGTCATGCACCGAAGCGTGCGCGAGAACGGCGTGCAGCGCTCCTAGCTGCCCCGGCCTAAATCCTCGGTTTGGCGTCGTGGTCTGCGCGCTCAAGTTCAGGGCGCCCGAGTGCTGTGCAAAGTAGTCTGGCATCTACTTTCTCTGATCGTTCTCGTGTGAAGCTCGACTGCAATCCTCACCCACTGCTACTGAGGAACTTGGCCGACGCTGCGTTGGATCGCGCACATCCCACACAGCCTCCGTCTCGATGACCTCGGCGAAGCGTTCCGCGCTGAAGCCGTCGGGGTACAGACTCCAGCCTGACTCGCTTGCATCTGCTTCACGCGCCTCGTCGACTCCGTAGCTCCCGGCAAGCAGCCCTGCAGGATCGTTCAGCAGGTGACGATCGTCGCGAAGCGCGATAAGCAGCTCTTCGACGGAGACCTTCAGGAAGCCGCCGAACCGTTGGTGGTCGCATTCGATGCAGGTGTCGGCGATCCACACAGTTTGTCGAGTCGGAGTCAGGCCCTCGGACAAACCCAGCACCGTGCGAAACCCAGGATCCGAGGCGATGGCCACCGACACCGCTTCGACCTTACGGCGAAGCTGCTGTCCGGCCTTGCGAAGCGTAGTGGTCGCGTGCAACCACGCGTCCCGCTGAGATCGCCGCATGAACGTCGACTTCACCTCGATGACGAACAAATGCCCGTCGAGGACGGCGATCAGATCCACCTCGCCGGCGTCGTCAGGGCCGCGCGGCGGCACCCAGTTGAGCAGCGTCCTGAACCCGCGCTTCTCGAGCAGCCTGGCGAGCCCGGCTTCGATCCGCCGCGCCTCGTCGCGAGCCTGCCCGCGGCGAGCGCCGATTCGCCTCAGGTTGTTGATCGCGGCCGTGCTGTTGTTCTGCATGCCGACGACCCACGGACACTGCACCAGGGTCGCACCAAACTTCAGGACCGGCCGCTCGAACAGGTGGGGCTGAAGGCCGGGCTCATTGCGCTGAAGCCGCTCTGCCGTCGCGACCATGTCGTAGGACCAGAAGTCCAGGATCGCAGATGCCATCCTGGGATTGCCTGCAGGCTCTGACGCCGTGACGGTCCACCCGGTGATGTTCGACACCTTCGAGTCTCGGCTCGACCACATGACCGGCATTCGGTTCTGGAGCCCCTCGCGAAGGCCGTCCATGGCCAGACGCTGCAACGCGACGATCCAGTCGCCCGACGCATCGAGGCGCTCTGCAAAGGCGGCCAGGAAGTCCTGCTGGAAGAAGACGGACATCAGGTTGAGCGACAGCAACGCCCGGAAGAGATCGACCGCGTCTCCGGAATCGGACGTCACTACGTCGGCGACACCGTACGCCTCACGCAGTCGAAGCTGCGCTTGCAGCGCCCGCAGCCAAGCCAGTCGGTTGGCCTCGGCGTTTTCCGGTCGACCGATCCTCCACTTGGCCGGATCAGCCGCGACCTGCTCGACGTAGGTGTCGAGGGCGCGATGGAACCAGTAGCCATGCAGGCGCTCGAGCTTCAGTCCCTCACGTTGCCATGCCGCCCTCGCCGCTGGATCCACCTGGACGATCTCGAGCCGATCGCCCCGCCGCTCGAACCGAATGCCTTCGTCGTAGCTGAACGCGTCGGCGGACCTGGAGTTGAACTCGTTCAACTCGATCTGAGCATCCATGAGCGCGTGAAAGGCGCGCAGATTCCGCAGGGCTTCGCCCGCGCTCGCCGTGCCGGATTCGAAGAGGATCGGTCGAAGATGCCGCGCGATCGACCTCCCGATGCTGTCGTCCGTCAGCTTCAGGGACGAGGCGTTCGCCTCTGCGAGCTTCCATGCAAGTAGATCGCCGAGTGCATCCCAGGCGAGCTCGAGATCAACCCTCGAAGGCAGTGCAAGTGCCTTCACCTTGAAGTCCCTTGGAACCAGAACCTCGAAGGCGTAAAGGCTCGCGTAGATCAAGAGGTCGAAGACCGACAGCTCCGCCAGCTGCGCCTTCTGCGCCTCCACGGCTGCGACCCGTTCGCGATGCGCCAGGGCAAACAGGTCGAGCACTCGGCAGATCTCGGCCACGGCTTCGCTTTCGGACGCAGCCTGACCCAGCTCGAATCGTCGTGGAGAGTGCGGGTTCAAGACGAGCCCTGCGTGCCTGACGGCGCGAATCAACGTCTCTGGCGCCTCGCGCGCGACCCGCGTCACCAATCCGTCGGCAGCCACAGGCTCCTGCCCGAGGTATCGCGCCAAGGCGAGCGACATCGCTTCGCCACCCCAGTCGTCGGGCGGGCAGCCCTTCACAACGGCGCTAGCCCAGAAGAGGCCGTCGCGCTCCTTCTTCGTGATCTTCTTCTTGCCTACCGGCAAGGGCTTTCCGTCGAGGTAGGCAGTCGCGACTCGCTCGACGGCGATCCGCTGCGGGACACCGTCGCCGATCAAGCGAACGAACAGGTCGTCGTAGTAGTTCGTCGCGCGCTGAAGCATGGTTGGCCGAGCGGTCAGGGTGTCGACCTGACGGATCGAGCGGAGGCAAGCGACCGTGCGGCAGAACGGATCAGCGCGACGTCGTCCTGCAATCCGAGATCGACGTACTGATCCATGATGGCGTCGTACGGATCGCGAAGGTAGGTCAGGACGCGAATCGCCGTGACGAGCTTGCCGTGATCCTCGTAGGGCGACTCGATGTGCCGCCGAACCATCGCCTTGAACCGGTCCAGATCGCCTCTCGCCGGAAGCAGTTCCGCTACACGCTCGGCTTCGATCTGTTCGACGTCTCGCAAGAGCTGCTGCAGCTTGTCGGGGGATGCCGCGATCTCCTGGGCTTCAAGCGCCGCCCTGACCTGCGCATGCTCTTCCCCCAAGGGCGAAAGGTTGACCATGTAGCGGGTCAGTGCGGCGTGGCTCACCTCCCGGCCGGCTTCGTCGCGAACGGTGCGCTGAATTCGCTCGAGTAGATCTTGCTGACGCGGTTGGCCGAACACCAAACGGTACAGAGCGAGTCGTTCCTTGAGCTCTTCGTAGCGGCTCGCATCCTGACTGTCGGTGTAGAAGAAGAGGTGCCGGCGGATCCTCTCGACCTGGCCGCCCCTCGGCTCGAAGACCCAGTGGGGGTAGAGCCCGTGCTTGTAACGCTGGATATCGGGTGCCTCCCCGACCAACGAGAAGACTCGCTCCCAGAAGTTCGGGCTGCTTCCCGGGCCCGCTTGGTCGAGGCGCTCGAGCGGCCATTCTCTTGCGATCGCCCGACGAATCGCCAATCCGTCGCGTCGGTTGATACGGCCCTCCCTCTGCTCGAGGTCGACGGGATTCGACGGCAGGTTCCAATGGACGATGTCGCGGCAGAAGAGGTGGAAGTCCAGCCCCTCTTGCCCGACCGACGTAGTCGACAGGACAAACGGCCAGAACGGCGAGTTGAAGGCCTCGCGCACTGCCGTCTTCCGGCTAGGCCCCGATTGCTCCAAGGGGACTCCTTGGTCGACCTTGACGTCCTCGCCGAACGCGAGCGCGAAGTGCGACCGGCGGACCAGTTGCTCGGCACGTATGCGCCCCGTATCGGTCGTCAGATTGATGTTGGGGCTCCCCGTGCCTACGCCCAGCACGCGAGCCAAGTGTTCCGCCATTTCGGCCGGGCCGTTGCGCTGCAGAACGTTCTTGCCGAGGTACAAGTACTCGTCGGCAATTGCCTGGAAGTGCGCGCGCTCGCAGTACTCGATCGCAGCACGCGCATAGCCGCGCCCTGCCGGCACCGAGCGCTCGACGATCGCTCGAACGGTGCGCCGGTTGAAATAGCTCCGGAGCTCGCCAAAGCAAAGGTCGACGAGCCTTTCGTGCACCTCGCCGCGGCTGTCGGGATAAGTCGTCCAGAAGGCGCGCAGGAGAGAGACGGCCGGTGAAAAGGCAGCGATGCGCGCAAGATGCGTGAGCCGCTCCTCGGAGATGCGCAACGACCCCTCCTCCTCCATCCAGTCGACGAAGGTATCGACGTGCTCGGCGAAGCGCTCGGTGATGTCGTCCCCGTTGTAGGCCGCGCTCCCTTCCAGAGCATCTCGGATCGACGAATCCGAGTGCCGTTCCAGGCGCGCGACGACTTGCCATATCGGCGAACGGCTCGTGGCTGCAACCTCGACGCCAGCCTCCTCGAGCGCCCTCTTCAGAGCTTTCCGCGTGCGTCTGAGCAGTTCCTTGGCCGTGAGGGCGTCGCTCGCCAGAGCCGAGGGTTCGACGAGCCGAGCGAGCGCCGGCGATGGCAAACAGACATCGAAGATGTGGAAAGAGCCCTTCTCGGTGAAGCGCAGTGGCGGCCGGTCGTCGCCCTCCCACAGGCGACCGCGCGGAGCGATTCGTTGTTCGGCCTCGTGGCTTGTCAGCAGAGCGATGGCTTTCGGCACGAAGCGCCAGCCGGAGAACACGAGCATCTTCTTCGGATCGGCATCCCGGAAGAAATCGTCGCGGTAGTAGGTGTAGGTCGGCCGCGTCCACAAGAACCGCCAACGCTCGTCGGGACCGCCGAACATCGCCTGGAAGAGCTCTCGGAACCGCAAGTTCCGACGCGGCAACGCGCCCAATTTCGACGCTTGCTCGATGACGCCCGCCGGAACTACGGCCTTCTTGCGCTTCGCCGCCGCCATCGGCGCGTACTGCGCGTCCATGAACGTGAAAGGCGCGGGACACGACTTCCAGTACTCCGTGATGTGCTGGGAGGTGTCGACCTTGTCCAGGAGGAACCTTCGCAGTCGGATGTAGTCGACGACCTCTTCCTTCTGAGGCACGGCGAACACGTTCCCCGTCGGCCGCACTTCCTGTACGCCCTTCGTCGGGTCGTGTATGTACGCGTTGCGCTCCGTCCTGCAGATCACCTTGCGGAGGCGCTGCTCGATGCGCGCTCGAAGCGCCAGCAGCTCGTGATCGTGCCCTCGAAGGAAGGCCCCGAGTTCGAGGCGTTCGCGAAACGCCTTCAGATCGCTCCGCAGGCGAGCGACCTCCTGCTTGCCCTGGTCTGCAAACAGGAAACGCACCGTGTCCAGGAACTCGTCGTAGTGCCCCTGCCCTTCATGGTCCAGGGCAAGCATGCGGTAGGGCGTCGCCGACAGAATGAGGACGCCCGGACGCCTCTCGAAGAGACGCGCCGCGATGGACCTGCGGCTGGTCGCCTCCTCGATCACTTCCCGGAACCGCTGGACCTCATCGAGAATGACGAGGTGAGGCTGTAGATCGTCGAGGAGAACGCGCTGCGCGGCGCTGCGAAGCATCCCGACGATCAGGTTCCGGCGCCTCCGGCTTCCGGCATCGGTCGGCTTGAACTGGTCGACCTCGCCGCGCAGGACTTCGGACAGCACGAGCGTCGCACCGTCGACCTCGATCGGCTTTCTCCACTCCTCGGCGATCCTCTGCTGCAGCCCGGGGCGGAGCTTGCGATTGAACTCCAGCCGCAGGACGGCGAACTTCGTCGCCGCCTTCCAGCGCTCTTCTCCGGCGCCGCATCGGAAATACTCCCGCCACTTACCCTTCCGGATGTCCTGCCGGAGGACGCGGTGAACCAGGAACAGCAGCAGCTGCCGCTCCCAGGCCAATCCGGTGCCCTCGGACAGCGACGTGCCGGGAGTGAATGAATACAGCTGAAGGTTGTCGCCGGCTTTGGTGCTCCACGCGAGCTGGGTGATCCTTCGCAGCGATGGTGGGGCGTTCGGCGCAAGCTTCGTTCGGTTCTGGTCGGCGATCTCGGTGTTCGAACACAAGTACACCACCACCAGCTCTCGGCCCCGCCGGCGCCGCAAGAGTTCGTCGATCACGCCGCGCGCGACGACGGTCTTGCCCAGCCCGACTTCGTCGGCGAGAAGAAATCGACGCGATCCGCCTGCGTTCGTCAAACGCTCGCAGATCGTCTCGACCGCGGCGCGCTGAAACTCGGCGAGCTCGAGACTAGACACCGGCACCTTCCTCTTCGAGCGATTCGCGGAACACCGCCCAGAACTCGCGGAACGTGCTCATGTTGCATGCGTCGCCGCACGCCGCCAAGACGGCCTCGACCTCGTGGATGCGGCTCGGGTCCGCCGTGCACGCCTCGAGGATTCTTTCGATCGTCGCTCGCCTCAGCAGCGGATCGCCCGCCTGCCAGACCCCGGACTGTCCCCCGCCTGCGGGCCGCGATGTCCCGCCGGGCAAGCCCGCCAGCACGTCTAACAGCAGGCTGCGCGCGTCGACTCCCTCGAGAAGGCGGGCGTTCACGGCCTTGTCCCGTTCATCCGCCTCCAGTGCTCCGAGGTTCAGCTCGAACTGCACGACAAACGCGAGTTCGACGTCCCGGTGGTGCTCGCTCCAGACCACGACGTAGGCGAAAGCCGCGACGTCCTCGAGCTCGATCCCTTGGAAGGCCGCCCCCGGACCGTAAACGAGCCGGTAGTCCGCGCGTGCCGACTGATCTCGCTGGAGGAGTGGCGCGGTCTCCGCGCGCATGTCCGCCGGCCACGTCTGCTCGCCGGCCGAGGACGGCGCGAGCAGCAGAAGGGTCTTCTTCACCGGGTCGTACTCGCCGCGAATCTGGTCCGCGCGCAGGAGACGTTTGAAGTGCTCCAGGCGCTTGGCCGCCTCCCGCTCGGGGTTGGCGACCGCGGTCTGGCGGACGTACCTGTCGATCCACGGTTGCAGCTGGTCCTTGGCGGGCGCGACGAAGGCTTTCACAACCGCATCGATGCCAAGGCCGGGGTTGAGCGACACCATCGCCTCGCAGTTGACGTTCGGACCGCACCCCCAGCCTGGACCCGTTGCGTTCGCCGACCCGATCAGGGTCTCGCTGACGCCCTCGGACTCCCAGGCCAGCAGCTTGGCGTGAAGGTCCAGCGACGGCGCCTCTTCGTCGGCTTCGGCGGAGACCACAAAGACCCGGGCGTTCGCCAGGCACTGGTGAGTCTCGTCGGACAGTTGATCGAGTTCGTCCTGGGTGCTGACGAGCGTCAGTTCGTCGGTCCGATCGCACAGACGCTTGAGGAAATCCGCGCGCAGGAACGGCGATATCAGAAGGACGCGCGACATGGTCCGCGGCAGCCGGTTGATGAGCACGCGATCGCCAGGCCACTGCCAGTCGAATCTCAGGCCCTGCGCCGCCTCCCGAGGTGCCACGAACTCGACGTACTTCAGCTCCTCGATCAGCTTCCACAAGGCCTTGGGGAGATCGCGGGAAGCCGCCACTTTCCGGCAGAAGGCCGCGACGTCCGATCCGAACTTCTGTGTGCCGGTTCGCCGCGACCCTTCGAACAGTGCGCCGAGCTCCCAGCAACCGGAATCCGTCACGTTCCTGCTCGCCGTCAGCAACCGATAAGCGGGCTCGACGCTGTGCCGCTCGGGGCGGGCCACCGGATCGAAACGCAGGACCCAGACCTTGGGGTGGAATGCGCCCCCGTCCACCGCCTTCGGCCGGAGTATTCGGTCGTAGAGCGCGTAGAGCCGGTTCGTCGTCGCCGGCGGGTGAAGGCTTCCCCCGTTCACGAAGACTCTAAGGCGAGACCTCAGCCTCGCCACCGACGTCAGCACTGCAGGCGCGTTGTTCAGGGGTTCCTCCACGTCGGCCCCGACGAATGCCAGGAGCACGGCGGTGAAGAGCTCGAAGTCCAGGCTGAAGGTCGTGCCGATGCACGCGCCGAGCACGAATCCAGGCGGGGGACGCAGTGCGTCGGTGAACGCACTGCGCTGGCGAGTAACGTCGAGAACGCTCACTGGCCGCGCTCCATGCCGTCGAGGATCTCGGAAACGAAGCGGGACCCGATGCTGTGTCGGTAGTCGAACTGGTAGATGCCTTCGCCGACCCGATCGGGCTTCCACTGCCTCAGGTGCTTCTCGTACTTGAGCCGCGCTTTCGCCGGCTTGACGCGTCGCTCTCGCTCTCGGATCAGATGCCTGGCCTTCTCGTCGCGCAGCAGTGCTTCGGCCGTCGACGCCGCGACACAGCGCTCGAGCCAGCCGTCGATGAACCAGCGATCGCCTCGGTTGCCGAGACGCAATGCCGAGGCGACGGTCGGGACCGTCACGAACTCGCTCGTGCGCCACTTCTTCAGAGGCTCTTTGGCCGCGATCCACCAATCGTTGAAGATGGGAGCCACGAGGTCCGTGTCCTCCTCGATCCTCAGCTTGTCGCGCTCCTCCATCAGCAGGGAGTAGTACTGCAGCGTGGCTCCTCGGACGAGGAGGCTCATGTTCCTGGCGTGCCAGACCCAGACGGCGAGACTCTCGGGGAGCTTCGGGCACTCCCAAGGCCAGTCGATGCCGATGAGTCGATGTTTGAGCATGTGCGACAGCAGCGACTCGGAGAAACGCGACGTAAACCTCTTGTGCAGGTCCGAGGCTTCCGCCCTGGTGAGCTTGAAGGTTGCGCCTGGCCTTATCCGGCCATCCGAATCCAGAAAACTTGCCGGCGGCAGATCGTCGGACCAGAACCGCACGCCCTCCGGCCCCTGCGGCGTCTTGTCGTCGTCCTGATACCCGCGGCGGCTGCGCCTGATGTCGTCGAACTGCTCCTGATAGGCGCTTTCGGAGAGATTCGACGTGAACATCCCGAGTTTCTTCAGCCCGCTCCAGTAGATCTGCGATGGGAACTGCCTCAGGTTGATGCCTGCGTCCCGACCGATGACGCCTACCGTCTCCGTATCCGAGAGGACGTCCCTCAGCTCGTCCTGCCGTTGCCGAGACAGATGAGGAATCTGGCTCGCACGAACCCCTTCGCGCTCGAGCGACCGATAGATGCCGGCGATGAAGCAGAAATATCGGGCAGACCGCATCAGGGTGGTCGTCGCCGGATGCAGCAGGTCGGAGAACCGTCCCAGAAGAGCGAGGAACCCGAGCTCGTCGATGACGCCTTCTTCCTGAAGGGATCGGATGAAGTCGCGCGCTCGCGCGAGATCGTCCGCGCGGAAGTCCAGCCACGTCACCGCGTCGTGCCTCACGGCCGCCTCCCCACCGCTGGGCGCCGCCCCGTGCTTGGCGTCGCCCTGGACTCTCGCCGATGCGATGGTCTGCCGCTCATAGCTCGCTCGCCGCCACCTGGATCGCGCCGGCTCCGACGGGCAGGACAATCCACATCTCCGCGACGGAACGCCCCGTGGCACGCGCGAGGGCATCTGCGTAGACGGACAGTTGCCCGCCGTGCTCCTGGGCAACCTGATCCCATCGATCCCGCGGCGCCGGATTTGCCTTGTGATCGAGAAGCACCCAGCCAGTCGTCGTCTCCAGCAGGAGATCGATGCGACCGTGCATGACCTGCCCGCTGGGAAGAATCGACTCTATGGGAATCTCGGCATGGCGCCTGCAGTCCGGCCAGCGCGCGGAGATCCACGCATCCAATGCCGCGATCTGTCGAACCAGTGCGGACGGTTCGAGTGCGCCCGCGAGTCCGAAACCGCCGAGGATGCGCGCTGCCCGGGGCTCGTCGAAGGGCACGCTCGCATCGGTGAACGCCGTCGCGATGCAGGCGTGGATCGCGTCGCCGAGAGCGGTCATGTCGATTCCCGCCGAGAGCGGGATGCGATCGCCGATCGATGCGGAATCCGTGATCCTGCAAGCCCGGGCCTGGGTGGCCGAGGCAACCAAGGTCGCTGGCAGCCGCTCGGTGCGCGATTCAGTGCCACGGAACCAATGGAGCGGCGCATCGGGTTCGACCGCGACAGAGGGCGCGGCCGGCGCGTCGAAGCTGCGGAAGTCGCACGAGACGCGCGAACCATCGGGGAGAGACACCGCGTCGTCCGCGACGTCCGGCGCCAGCCACGGCGCATTCAGCGACCCGAGCCACTCGCACGCGCCTCGCTTGGCGGGGAACGCCAGAACCAGGCAGTCGCGTGCCCGTGTCGCGCTCACGTACAGGAGGCGCTTGGCCTCTTCGATCGCCTCCGCACGCAGGCGAGTTCCCTCCGCCGACTGGCTAATGGTGTCGGCGATGTCGACCTTCTTCTGGGCGCCGAACGGCCACGGCCAGTATCGGATCCACCGGTCCCTGAGCGGGGCGGCGACGTCGAGGCGTCCCTCGGACCGCGCGCCGACCGACCAGATGCGGTCCTGGATGTCCTTCTCCAGGTCCAGCAGGACGACGATCGGCCACTCCAGTCCCTTGGCCGCGTGGTGCGTCATGATCTTGACCGCATCGACGGGCGGTTGCGCGAGCATGTCCTGTTGGGCACCGGCCTGCTCGCCGAGCCAGAGAATCAGGCCGGAAACCGTACCCGGCTCGCGCCGAGCAAGGCACGCGTCTTCGTAGGTCCTAGCGAGGCCGAGGAGAGCCTGGAGGTTCGCCAAGCGCACCTGGGCGACGAGTTCGTTGCGCCGCCAGCGCAGCACGCGGCCGGCGAGATCGCACTGGACGACGACGAGCTCCATCGCGGCGTAGGGCGAGAGCAGCGGCGCCTGCTCTCGCAGCTTCGCTATGCGCGCGAGCAGCGGGTGACCGCCCTCGGTGCCGTCCCGCCACTGCGCGCTGTCACCCCCGGCTTCGAGGTAGTGCAGGCGGTCCGCGAGCCAGGACTCGGGCTCCTCGCAGTCGGCCAGCGAAACGATCTCCGCGCTCGCCAGGGTGTCGCGCGGGTCGTTGAATCGACGCAGGCACGCGACCGCAAGGACGGCCTCGGGTGTGGAGAGGAGCCCGGACTGCTGCGTGGCCCATGGCACCGACGCGATGCGCAGGGCCTCCGCCACCGTCTGGACGCCCGCGTTGGTCTTGCACAACACCGCGATGTCCCCGAAGTGAGCGGGTCGGGGGTTGCCGCTCGACGGGTCGACGACGCGATAGCCTGAAGCGACGAGAGCTTTGACGCCTTCGGCGAGTGCGGCAGCCCGCTCCGTCACGTTCCTACCATTGAGCACCCAGTTCGCGAGTGCCGCGTCGGGGGCCAGCTCTTTGCGCACGGGCGCCAGTTCCACCTCCTGGCGCGAGAGCCCGGGCGCAAACGCGTCGCCGAAAGCGCCGTTGACCAGTCGAACCAGGCCAGGCCGAGAACGCCGCGACTGGCCGAGCACCTCCTTCGTCCCGCCCATCGCCGGAAGCTCGGCGAGCACCGCCTTCATGAGCTCGGCGTCGCTGCCCCTGAAACCGTAGATGGCCTGTTTCACGTCGCCGACCCACACGCTCTCGCGGGCAATGCGCGACAGGCGCACGAAGAGTTCGAGCTGGATGGGGCTCGTGTCCTGGAACTCGTCCACGAGAAGGAGATCGAGTTCCTCCGAGAGAGCCTCGACGACTGCGGGTTGGTCCAGCAGACGGAGAAAGAGGTGCTCCTGGTCCACGAAGTCGATGACGCCCAGCTCGCGCTTTCTCTGGGCGTAGGCATCCAGCGCCCTCGCGCCCAGCGCGAAGATCGCCGCAAGGTAGCGCTCGATGTCCTGGCGCAGGCGCGGATGCGCCGGGAAGCGACCGGCGATGTCCGTCGCGGGCTGCGCGACCGTCCTTAGGCCCGCCTCCGGCGCGCTCTTGGAGAGCTTGACCCAGTCGGACCAAGTGGCGGTTCCACCGCGCACCAAACGCAGCGCTTCGCGCGCAAGCGCGATGAAGTCGGCCGTGTTCTTCTTGCCGGTGGCGCGCTTCTCGAGCTCGGGTACGGCGGCCTCGATCGCACTCATGAGCAGTGCGTCGAGGTCGTCCGTCGCCGTCGCGGGGAAGTGGGCAAGAAGCTCTCTCGCGTTGCGTTCCCCGAACGCGGCGAGACGCGTGTGCGCGATGTCGTTCGCGCGAGCCTGGTCGATGATCGACTTGAGCGCGTCTTCCCAGCTCTCGATGCCGAGGCGCCGCGCGAGCTCGACCAGTTCCTGCACGGAGGCGCTGTCGGAGACCCTGTCGATGGCCTCCCTCACGAGTGCGCCCGACTGCGCCTCCTCCAGCACGCGCTGCTCCGTGGCGAGGCCCGCCTCGAACGCAAAGCGCTCGAGATACCCGCCGCAGACGCTGTTCACCGTGCCGATGCGCGCCTGTCCGATCGAATTGGCCAGTGCGAACTCGCCCTTCTCGATCAGCGCCGTTCTGACCCGCTCGCGAAGCTCGGTCGCGGCCTTGCGCGTGAAGGTGGTCGCGATCACCCCGCCGGGCCTGGCCTGTCCCGAGCTGAGCTTCTCGTGCAGGATCTGCGTGAGGCGGTAGGTCTTGCCGCTTCCCGCCCCCGCGCTGACGAACCTGAGGTTGCCGGCCATCGCTCAGCCCTCCCAGCCCGTCAGCCACCGGTAGTCGTCGTAGTCCTCCCGCAGCTCTTCCGGTTCGAGCGCCTCGGCCGGCCCCACCGATTCGGCGGTGGGTTCGATGCCCCGGGCCGCAACTTCGATCAAGCCCGCATCGATCTGGGAGCGGCGCCAGTTCCAGGCTGCGACGAATCGATCCCACAGCACCGCCGTGGATCCCGAGCCGCCTTGCTGGACCGCCCGCGCCTCCGGAAAGAACCCCGTGTCCGGCGCGATGAGGCGCGCTGCTTCGAGGATGAAGTAGGAGACCTGCGGCCACGCTCCCGTCTCCTGCCGAAGCAGCTCCGCATACACCGCGAGCTGCAGATGGCGATTCTTTGCGAGCCGTTCCTGGTGGTAGTTGCCGCCGGACCACTTCATGTCGACGATCGCGTGCTGGCCGGACCGGTTGCGCACGACGAGATCGGCGACGCCCTCGAGCTCGCCGCCGGTGAAGCTCCCGGCGAGCGCGCGCTCGGGCTCGACGGCATCGACGCCCGCCGCCGCGAACTGCCGCTGGAACTCCGCGATGGCGCGCTCCAGGGAGGAGCGAAGCCGTTCGTAGTCTCCGCGTCGACCTGGCATCAGGAGAACCGCGCCCTCCTCGGCCACGACCGTCTCGAACTCGCGCGAGAACCAGGCCCTCAATGCTTCGCCGCGAAGCGCGAGCGCACCGCTCGTCCGAAAGAACCGATCGATCAACCGATGGGCGAGGTTTCCGTAGAGCAAGTTCGCATCGGCGACCGCGAGGAGGTTGGACGGATTGAGCCGAGCCGCATACTTCAGAACCCACTGATGGGGCGCATTCAGGAACGCACTGAGGCTGGAATAGGACTCGCGGGTGCGCGGCGGAATCGTCGCTTGCGCCGCCAAGTGCCACCAACGCCTGCGGGCCGGCAGCGCCGCGTGCTCGACCGCCGGCAGTTCGTTGCCGGCGCGGCCGGTCAGGAGACTCTCCAAAGGCTCGGGCCGTACGCCATCGACGAACCACTGGATCTCTTGCCACAGCGGGTGCATCTCCTCGCCGTGCGGAGGAAGCACGAGCACGAGTTGCCGCCGTGCGTTCAAGACGGGCCTGAGCCACTCTTCGCCGCGCCGCTTCAGTAGCTCTTCGAGCGGCGGGAGTTCCACGCCCGCACGGGAGAGCGACGCTATCTCGCTCGCACTCCAGGGGTAGTGACCCGGCAACGACGGCGCACCCATCTGCCACCAGATCACCCGGTCGAAGGGCTCCAGCAGCGCACCCGGATCCGTAGCTGCCGGTGCGCAGCCGACCTGCGCGTGCATCGCGAAGTTGGGCGCACCTCGCGCTGTGCACTGCGCCACAAGCGCCTCGAGCTCCACCGGGGCGACCGAGGCCTCGCCCTGCGCTGCGAGCGCCTCGAGGGCCGCGGTCACCGCGGCGGCCTGTGCGAGACCCGTTGCAGCAGCTGCGCTGCGATTGGCGTCCTGATCCGCGAGCCGCGCGCCGAAGTAGTCGCGAATCGCCCGGGTTCTTTCGAGCAGCGCAGAGGTCGGCGCACCCTGCTTGGGGTCGAAGCGCGTGTGCTCGACCCAGAACGCCAGCGCCCGACGGAGATCGTCGGCACGCTCCGGGTGGCGCCGCACGATCTCCTCGACCGCCTCCCGCCATCGGGGGCCGCCGACGCCGGGGAACTGAGCCACCACCTCGGCCAGCCGTCGCCGGGCATAGCCGGGCACCGGCCCGATCGGGTGCGAGAGGAACTGGAGCAGCGCGTAGACGTCGAGCGGCTCCCAGACCGTGGCGAGCGCGAGAGGCAGGACTTGAAGCGCAGGTGCGAGCGGACTCGCGTCCAGGAACCCCTGCCGGGCCACATCGGAGCCATCGAGCGTGGCGTCGAGCAGCGAACGGCTCTGCTCGGCGACGATCGCGGTTCCCTCGTGCGGCGCTGCGAGATCGTCGGCGACGCAGCGCGCGGCGACCAAGCCCGTCTCCGCACGCACGACGTGCAGACTGCCGTCGTCCAACCAGGCGATCTTCCCTGCAGGCTTCTCGCCTTCGTGCGCAGCATTGAGCGCGATCTGGAGCCTGCCCAGCACCGTGGTCGGGTCTGCCGACGGACCGTACGCCCTGATCGACCGTACCGGCAGCTTTGCGAGCACCTCCCGCCAACGCTTGGGAAAGGCATCCAGCGGGTCGACGAGCTCGATGCCGTCGATACTTGATTGCTGTCGAGCGAGGAACTCGGCTACTCGGGCCAGTCGCTCGCCGATCGACGGGAACAGAAGTTCGCGCGCGGCGGACTCGACGGCGGCCATGTCGGTCATCCGGACACCAGCCGCCGACGGCGACTGGCCGTTCCAGCCGTGGAGATGCCAGATATCGCGCCACGACAGCAGCGACGCGGATGTACCGATCGGATCGATGCCGAACGAGGCGTGATAGAAGCGATCCGGCGTGTCGAATTGTTTGAGGCATTCGCGGTACTGCGTGACGCGCTGCGCGTGCGCGCAGTCGGCACGCAGCAAGCCGAGACGGGTCTCGAGCAGGTTCAGCAGCCCCAGCGGGCCGAACACCGGCCTCCCCAGCCGATTCGCTGGGCGCCAGCCACGTTCTCCGTCCAGTCGCAATCCAAAGGTGATGAGCATCTCGTCGCCTCAGCCACTAGCCGATGCCTGCCAGGAGTCGATCGATCACGTCGCTGGCCTGGCGCTGCCGCAACACCCTCGCCTCGCGCTGATCCGCCTCGTCACCCTCCCCCAGCTCGAACTTGGCCACGGCGACCGGCCCGTCCTTGCGATAGCCCTCGGTCGCTTCCTCGTCGGCGAAGCGTCGTCGAAGGATGTCCAGGGCCTCTCGGACCACGGCCGCGTGCTTGCCCGCAAGCGCCCGGGTGAAGGCCCCGACGACGGCGTCCAGCCCCTCCGGGGCATGCTCGATGCAGTAGACCAGGTCGTGGGCGTCCTTGCGCTCGAAGCGCTGATCGAACGCGAAAGCCTTCAGGCAGGTGAAGCTGACGATGTCGGCGTGCTGCACGCGCTCGGTCGCCACACCGTTCCCGCCGAGCAACTCGGCGCGGATCTCGGCCACCTGGCACAGGTCGAACACGATCGACGAGTGCGGGATGTTGAGCGCCGAGATCGTGCCGTCTGTCGGCAGCGGCTGCACGCGCCCGCCGGCGATCTGCGGGGCGTCGGTTAGCAGCTCCAGCACCATCAGCGCACCGTGCTCGGTCCTGGTCTGCCAACGCCAGGAGAGCTTGGCCCCTTGCTCGTTCTCGGCCCTCTCGAACCCCATGCGCTTCAGGTTCTCTTCGAGCGTGTGGTATGCCTCGGTGTCGGCCAGGATCTGCAGGTCGATGACGATGTCGACATCCAGAGTGCCGGCGTGCGCAGGCACGACCGGCGGACGCGCGGGGACCAGATACCTCGGCGTGAGGCCGCCGACCAGGTAGACCGAGTCCTTCCACGGCCCCAGGCCCCGCAGCAGCGTCACCAGCACCCGCTCGCAGTCGAGCGTGTACTGGTCGCTGTAACCGTCGAAGGTTGCGGGCTTGGCCATCAGAAGCCGATCCTTTCTCGACGCAGGTGTTCAGCCATCTCCTTGGCTCGACCCTCGCCACGCAGGAGGTCGAGGTACACCTGGACCGGACTGGCCAGCCAGACCCCGCCGACCCGCTCGCGAAAGAGCAGGTCACCGGCCGACTTCGCTTCGATGACGGCGAGATTCGCGCCCTCACTGACGACGCGTGCGCCCAGGTCCGCGATCGCGGCATCGCCCCCCGACCCCGCCAGCAGTCGGCATCGAACCTGCGATACCGCCGACAGGAACGGCGCGTAGCGCTGCGCGGCGGCCTCGAAGCTGACGGCGTAGTCGACGCTATGCGCCTCGCAAACCTGGCCGAGGCGCTCCATCAGGCCGTCGGGCTTCATCGCGGGCACGAAGTAGCGTCGCAGCGTCGGGGGCCTTAACGAGCTCAGCTGCTTCGCCCAGGCATCCAGCAGCGCCGCGGGTTCCCGAAGGTGCCTCTGCTTGCTGGGGCCCTGCCCGCGCGACTCCAGCCAGTCGAAGCGCTCCATCTCCGTGAGCACCTGGGACGCCGTGGCGGACGAGACCAGCGTCTGCTCGGCCAGGTCCTTCACGCCGAACCAGTCCTGGTGGCGAACCAACAGGCCGTGCAGGACCTGAGCGCGCCGCCCCGTGAACAGCGAGCGCATCGCGCGGGACAACGACTTGGGCGGCGGCCGATCGACGTAGAGGTAGGCTCCCCGGGCCGGCAGGTAGAGGCTGCCCCCACTGTCGTAGTACCCGACCCGCTCGGCTCGAAGCAGCTCCTTCGCGCCCGGCGAGATGGATTCGGCGACCAGGATCGCAAGCGGCTCGATGCCGCTCTCGCCGGCGGGTTGCTGGCGGGCAAGGTCCCTGATCCGCCAGACGAGCTGACGGACGTCGCGCGGATAGACGGCCTTCCTCAGCTCGACGAGCGCGTGGATAGGCTTACCGGCGACGTCGAGCGCAAGCTGGGCGTCGAGCTCCGGCGAGCCGACGCGTTCGAGTTCGGCCTGCACTTCAGGCAGCGACCGAAGTGCGGCGAGGAACTGATCGATCAGCTCCCGTTCGCTCGCCTGCGCATGAAGCATGGTCACCGCCTAGGTTCACTGTGCAGTAAATATGCGCACCATACCGAATATTCGGTGCAATAGCAAGATTTACTGAACAGCAAATCTTAGAGTTGCCAGGAGTCGCCGCCAAGCGGCTCCGGCCCGAACCGGGAGACACGCGATGAGACGCCGAGGCACCCCCGTCAGCCGGGAGGCGCTGTACGAAGAGGTCTGGACGGACGCGGTGACGGTCGTCGCACCCCGCTACGGCCTGTCCGACGTGGGCCTGGTCAAGATCTGCAAGAAGCTCGGCATTCCGGTGCCGCCGAGGGGCTACTGGGCGAAGCTCAAGGCCGGCCGCCCCACCTGCAAGGTGCCGCTGCCCGCCCTCCCCGCCGGCGCGCGCGACCCTTCCGGACCGATACCGCTGTCCGAACAGGAGGCGGCCGTGCACGCGCGCGTCCGTGACGCTCTCCAGCAGACCCGCGAAAGCCAGGCGAGCATCAGCGTGCCCGCCGAGCTCGTCGACCCGCACCCGCTCGTACGGGCGGCAGCGACGCGCTTGAAGCGGCGCGACGGCTGGGATCACCCTGCGGGCGTGCGAAGCGCGCCGAAGGAAGTGCTCGACCTGCAGGTCACGAGGAACACCCTCGACCGCGCCCTTCTGCTGATGGACACGCTGCTCAAGTCGCTCGAGCCCAGCGGCTTCACGGCGCGGGTGGACGAGGAGAAGGGCGAGACCCTGCTGGTCGGCGGCGGCACGACGCTGACGATCTCGATCGTCGAGCAGGTGACGCGAACCAGCCACACGCCGACACGCGCGGAGGTGCGGGCGCGCGACCGGTACTACGACTCCTTTCGCGTGGGTGCCCGGGGAGAGTATCCGAACATCCCGCAGTTCGATTGGCACCCCACCGGACGGCTGACGCTCACGGTGGGATCGTGGCCGTCACGGAAGTGGAACGACACGGAACGCAGCCTCATCGACTCGCGGCTGAGCGGCATCGTCGCTGCCATCGTCGGCCTGGCCGAAGCGAAACGCGCGAAGGAGGAGGAAGAGGAGCGCCGCCGGCGGACCTACGAGGAAGCGCGCGCCCGATACGAAGCGCAGGTACGCGCGCGCAACGAGGAACGTCGCCAGCTGCACGCCCTGTTCCGCGACGCCAGCCGGCTGCAGCGCGCGAACCGGTTGCGCGAGTTCATCGCCGCCGTCGAGGACCGAGCAAGCCACGACGATGAGCTCACGCCCGAGAAGCAGCAGTGGATCGAGTGGGCCAAGGCCAAGGCGGACTGGCTCGATCCGCTCGTGCGACGAAGCGACCCGATCCTCGATGCGCCGGAGCCGGAGGCGCCGAGCTTCTGGCACTTCTGAAACCGGCCGGGCCCCTCGCGCACGCCACGGTGCCCGGCCTACATGTGCTTCTTGTAGTACGCCCACTGCAAACTCGCCAAGCCGCCTGCCAGCAACGCGCCCAGCACCACGCACATTTCCCACTGCACCGGCCCTGGCCAGAGCAACATGGCAACCCCGCCCAGCCCCAGCACCGCCAACTGCAGGTACTTCGCCCGGTGGTATAGGCTGGCCGACTCGCGTCCGCCGCAAGCTCGGCGGATCGCACGCTGGGTGAACCCATCGGCGGCACCGACCGCATACAGAAGAAGCAAGAGCGGCGCGAACCGCGCCAGGATCGCCGTGCGCACGCCGAGCAGCTGCGTGCCGACCATCGCCGCCTCGATGCCCTCCCGGTGCGAGACATAGCTGCGCCGCATGATCGTGTCAGGGATCGACAGCGCGGACCCGTTGGCGAACTGTGTGCCCATGTCGTGGATGCCGGTGGCCTCGAACACTATCGAGTAGAGGGCATTCGCCGGCGCGGTGATGACGCCGGCATCAGCGCCCTGCCGAGCGGCGAGCGCGATGCCACTCGCTAGATCGTGCGTCAGCAGTTCACGCAGTCGCTCGATCCCCTGCGGCCAGACCTTGAACACGAGCAGCCAGTCGACGATCCAGGCGCACACCAGGAGCGCGACCAGACCCAAGGCCAACGAGAAGGCCAGTTTCAGCGGGCTCAGCAGCACACCGGCCAAGGCGCCCTCGCGGAAGGCCGCATTTCTAGACGACACGTCGACCCTCTGGTTCGGAGCGGTCCTCCGGCTGATTCCAGGGCCCGTCGAGGCGCGCGCGCAGCGTCTCCCCGATCGCGGCGAGACTCGCAGGCATCAGCGGATCGCTCGATGCCGACGGCAGCGGCATGCGGATCTTGTGCAACTGGCCGCCGTGGATGAGCGCGAAGGCTTCACCCTTGGGCAGTTGCACGAGATCGGTCGGCTCGAGCATCCGGACCGTTTCCGGGGCGATGCGGTCTTCGTTGCGGCTGGCGAAGTCCGCGAAGTCGATCGGATCGTTGGTGTCGGAAACCGACGACGACACGACGGTCGAGACCACGTGCACTTCGGGCAGCTGGCTCGTCAACAGCTCGGCGGTCGCCACCTCCTTTACCCGCAGCATGATCAGGGTGTTGAAGTTGCCGGCGATCTGTCCGGCCTTGGCGGGCGAGCCGATGCGGGCTTCCACGTCCGACCAGGTCTGCGTGTACGCCGTCACCTGGAAGCCTGCACCGCCCGCCTTGTTGAGCAGCGGAATGAACTCGTCGCCGATCAGCTCGTTGAACTCGTCGGCGTGGATCGCGATCCGCCGGGGCGTCACCTCGCCCGGCAGCCCCCGACCGGCGCCGAACTTGTAGAGACTGCCGGCCACGCTGGTCAGGTCGGCGAACATCGAATTGCCCACCGCCGCCGCCACCTCGTAGTCGGAGAGCGCATCGAGCCCGACGTAGACGATGCCGCCCAGGTGGATCACCGCGGTCCAGTCGAACACCGGGCGCCAGTCGCTCGAATCGTCGAGCTCCGGCGACAGCAGCGACGCGGTGCGACCGGTGGTGAGCTTCTCCATCAGCGGTAGCAGCGACGCCACCAACTTGTCAAAGTGGCTCTTCTCGTAGTTGAGCGTCGATGCGAGCGCGTGGGCGATCGGGTCGTAGAGCTTCTTGCGCCGCGCGTACTCCACGAGGCTCACCGCACGCGCGCCGCGCGACTGCAGGCCCTTGTCGAGATTCTTCTTGTCGATTGCCAGTGATCGCAGCTCGTCACGCCAGCCCGCGGCGGCGGGTTCCCGGTCGAGCCAGTACTCGAAGTAGTCGATCAGCAGTGGCTCGACATCGGACGCGTAGCGGTTGATCTCCTGGTAGTCGGGCTTGCGACCGAGCGCCACGAGCGCCCGCGCCATCACGTTCACGAAGCGCCAGACGAACTCCTTGAAGGCGGCGGACTGGCCTTCCGAGGGCAACTGGCCCGCGATGCGGGTGGCGACCTCGGTGATGCGCGAGAAGCTGCCCACCGGGTTGTAGCGCGCCGAGATCTCCGGATGTCCGAGGTGGAACATGAAGAACTCCCCGCCGCGCCCCGCCCGCTCGGCCTCCGCGAACACGCGGCGCAGCAGATCGACGTCGCCCTTCGGGTCGAAGACGATGACCACCTCGCCGCGACGGATGTCCTGAGCGATCAGCAACTCCGCCAGGCGCGTCTTGCCGACGCGCGTGGTGCCGAGCACCAGCGTGTGCCCGACCCGATCCTCCAGGTCCATCCAGATCTCGGTCTCGTCGGGCTCGACACCGTGGATGGCGGGATCGCCGCCGACGCCACCGGTGTCTTCCACTGCGGGCAAGAACGCCGCCAACGCACCTCCAAGAGGTCCGCCCTTGAGCAGCGGCCGGTTCACCGGGAGCCGCGCCTCGAACAAGCGTTGGGTGTGACGCTAGTCCCACCGAAACCCGCGCCCCAGGAAGAGCCGATCCGCCGACCAGGGAATGTCCGCGGAGCCCAACTCATAGCGCCGCCGGCGGCGCAGGTTGGCGCGATAGCGCAGCGTGCTTGTATGTTCAGACCAGGCCAGAACGGTAGAGTCTGAACGCCGATGAGGCGGCCAGACCGGCCCGTGCAGCTT
>MKUQ01000052.1 GCA_001898645.1 Burkholderiales bacterium 70-64 | reverse complement strand
CGAGTAGTCGACACGCTTGCCGAGCAGGTTCTGGCGGAAGCGCCCGCCCTTGCCCTTGATCATGTCGGCGAGCGACTTCAGCGCGCGCTTGTTGGCGCCGGTCATGGCCTTGCCGCGGCGCCCGTTGTCGAGCAGCGAGTCGACCGACTCCTGCAGCATGCGCTTCTCGTTGCGCACGATGATCTCGGGCGCCTTGAGCTCGAGCAGGCGCTTGAGGCGGTTGTTGCGGTTGATGACGCGCCGGTACAGGTCGTTGAGGTCGGAGGTGGCGAAGCGCCCGCCGTCCAGCGGCACTAGCGGGCGCAGCTCGGGCGGCAGCACCGGCAGCACCTCCATGACCATCCAGTCGGGCTTGATGCCCGAACGCTGGAAGCCCTCGAGCACCTTCAGGCGCTTGGCGATCTTCTTGATCTTGGCCTCGGAGCCGGTGGCCTCGAGATCCTTGCGCAGCGCCTCGATGTCGCGGTTGATGTCGATGGTGCGCAGCAGCTCGCGCACGCCTTCGGCGCCCATCATGGCGCGGAACTCGTCGCCGTGCTCCTCGACCTTGGCGAGGTAGTCGTCCTCGGTCATGATCTGGCCGCGCTTGAGCGGCGTCATGCCCGGCTCGATGACCACGAACGCCTCGAAGTACAGCACGCGCTCGATGTCGCGCAGCGTCATGTCGAGCACCATGCCCAGGCGCGACGGCAGCGACTTGAGGAACCAGATGTGCGCCACCGGGCTGGCCAGCTCGATGTGGCCCATGCGCTCGCGGCGCACCTTGGCCAGCGTGACCTCGACGCCGCACTTCTCGCAGATGACGCCGCGGTGCTTGAGGCGCTTGTACTTGCCGCACAGGCACTCGTAGTCCTTGATCGGCCCGAAGATCTTGGCGCAGAACAGGCCGTCGCGCTCGGGCTTGAAGGTGCGGTAGTTGATCGTCTCGGGCTTCTTGACCTCGCCGAACGACCACGAGCGGATCTTCTCGGGCGAGGCGAGCCCGATCTTGATCGCGTCGAAATGCTCTTCTTCCTGGACCTGCTTGAACAGATCGAGCAATGCTTTCATGTGCTGCTCCTGAATCCTTTCCGGGGTCTGGCCGCGATCAGTTGCGCTCGAGGTCGATGTCGATGCCGAGCGAACGGATCTCCTTGACCAGCACGTTGAACGACTCGGGCATGCCGGCGTCGATGGTGTGCTCGCCCTTGACCAGGTTCTCGTAGACCTTGGTGCGCCCGTTCACGTCGTCGGACTTGACGGTGAGCATCTCCTGCAGCATGTACGAGGCGCCGTAGGCCTCGAGGGCCCAGACTTCCATCTCGCCGAAGCGCTGGCCGCCGAACTGCGCCTTGCCGCCCAGCGGCTGCTGGGTGACCAGCGAGTACGGCCCGGTCGAACGCGCGTGCATCTTGTCGTCGACCAGGTGATGCAGCTTCAGCATGTGCATGTAGCCCACCGTGACCGGACGGTCGAAAGCGTCGCCGGTGCGGCCGTCGTACAGCGTGACCTGGGTCTTGCTCGGCGTGAAGCCGATCAGCTTGGTGCGCTCCTCGTCGGCGGGATAGGCGATCTCGAGCATGCGCCGGATCTCGGACTCCGATGCGCCGTCGAACACCGGCGTGGCGAACGGCACGCCGTTGCGCAGGTTGCCGGCCAGCTCGAGGAGCTCCTCGTCGTCGAGCTGGGCGATCTCGGCGCCCTGGCCGTTGCCGTCGTAGATCTGGTCGAACAGCTTGCGCAGGTCGGCCGCCCTGGCCTGGCGCCGGAGCATCTCGCCGATGCGCTGGCCGATGCCCTTGGCGGCCCAGCCGAGGTGCGTCTCGAGGATCTGCCCGACGTTCATCCGCGACGGCACGCCGAGCGGGTTGAGCACGATGTCGACCGGCGTGCCGTCGGCCATGCAGGGCATGTCCTCGACCGGCACGATGCGCGACACCACGCCCTTGTTGCCGTGGCGGCCGGCCATCTTGTCGCCCGGCTGCAGGCGCCGCTTGACGGCCAGGTAGACCTTGACCATCTTGAGCACGCCCGGGGGCAGCTCGTCGCCCTGGGTGAGCTTCTTGCGCTTCTCCTCGAAGGCGAGGTCGAACTGGTGGCGCTTCTGCTCGATGGACTCCTTGAGCGCCTCGAGCTGGTTGGCGGCCGCCTCGTCGGCCAGGCGCACCTCGAACCAGTGGTAGCGATCGAGGTCGGCGAGGTACTCGGCGGTAACCGTCGCGCCCTTGGGCAGCTTCTTCGGCCCGCCGTTGACGGTCTTGCCGACCAGCAGCCGCTCGATGCGCGAGAACGCGTCGTTCTCGACGATGCGCAGCTGGTCGTTGAGGTCGAGGCGGTAGCGCTTGAGCTCGTCGTCGATGATCGACTGCGCGCGCTTGTCGCGCTGGATGCCCTCGCGGGTGAACACCTGCACGTCGATGACGGTGCCGCTCATGCCCGAGGGCACGCGCAGCGAGGTGTCCTTCACGTCGGAGGCCTTCTCGCCGAAGATCGCGCGCAGCAGCTTCTCCTCGGGCGTGAGCTGGGTCTCGCCCTTCGGCGTGACCTTGCCGACCAGCGTGTCGCCGGCCTGCACCTCGGCGCCGATGTAGACGATGCCCGAGTCGTCCAGCCGGCCGAGCTGCGACTCGGACAGGTTGGAGATGTCGCGCGTGATGTCCTCGGGGCCGAGCTTGGTGTCGCGCGCCAGCACCGAGAGCTCCTCGATGTGGATCGAGGTGTAGCGGTCGTCGGCGACCACCTTCTCGGAGATGAGGATGGAATCCTCGAAGTTGTAGCCGTTCCACGGCATGAACGCGACCAGCATGTTCTGGCCGAGCGCGAGCTCGCCGAGGTCGGTGGACGCGCCGTCGGCGATCACGTCGCCCTTGGCGATCACGTCGCCCTTCTTGACGATCGGGCGCTGGTTGATGTTGGTATTCTGGTTGCTGCGCGTGTACTTGATGAGGTTGTAGATGTCGACGCCGACCTCGCCGGCCGCGGCCTCGGCGTCGTTCACCCGCACCACGATGCGGTCGGCGTCGACGTAGTCGACCGCCCCGCCGCGCAGCGCGGTGACCACCGTGCCCGAGTCGACCGCGCAGGTGCGCTCGATGCCGGTGCCGACCACCGGCTTCTCCGGACGCAGGCAGGGCACCGCCTGGCGCTGCATGTTCGAGCCCATCAACGCGCGGTTGGCGTCGTCGTGCTCGAGGAAGGGGATCAGCGAGGCGGCCACCGACACGATCTGCGAGGGCGCCACGTCCATGTACTCGACGTGCTCGGGCGAGGTCAGCTCGGATTCGCCGGCCTTGCGCACCGAGACCAGGTCGCCGGTGAGGCGGTTGTCGTCGTCGACCGCGGCGTTGGCCTGCGCGATGACGTAGCGGCCCTCCTCGATCGCCGACAGGTAGTGGATCTCGTCGGTGACGCGATGGTCGACCACCTTGCGGTAGGGCGTCTCGAGGAAGCCGTACTCGTTCAGCTGCGCGTACAGCGACAGCGAGTTGATCAGGCCGATGTTCGGGCCTTCCGGCGTCTCGATCGGGCACACCCGGCCGTAGTGCGTGGGGTGCACGTCGCGCACCTCGAAGCCGGCGCGCTCGCGCGTCAGGCCGCCCGGGCCCAGCGCCGAGACGCGCCGCTTGTGCGTGATCTCCGACAGCGGGTTGGTCTGGTCCATGAACTGCGACAGCTGCGACGAGCCGAAGAACTCGCGGATGGCGGCGCTGATCGGCTTGCTGTTGATCAGGTCGTGCGGCATCAGGTTCTCGGTCTCGGCCTGGCCGAGGCGCTCCTTGACCGCGCGCTCGACGCGCACCAGGCCGGCGCGGAACTGGTTCTCGGCCAGCTCGCCGACGCAGCGCACGCGGCGGTTGCCGAGGTGATCGATGTCGTCGATCTCACCCTTGCCGTTGCGCAGGTCGACCAGGATCTTGATGACGGCGAGGATGTCCTCGTTGGTGAGCGTCATCGTGCCGGTGAGCTCCTCGCGCCCGACGCGGCGGTTGAACTTCATGCGTCCGACCTTGGACAGGTCGTAGGCGTCCTCGCTGTAGAAGAGCCGGTTGAACAGCGCCTCGACCGCGTCCTCGGTGGGCGGCTCGCCGGGACGCATCATGCGGTAGATGGCGATGCGCGCGGCGGTCTGGTCGGCGGTCTCGTCGATGCGCAGGGTCTGCGAGATGTAGGGACCCTGGTCGAGGTCGTTGGTGTAGAGCGCGCGGATCTCCTTGATGCCCGCCAGGCGCAGCTTCTTCAGAACCTCCTCGGTGAGCTCGTCGTTGGCCTTGGCGACGATCTCGCCGGTTTCGGCGTCGACGACGTTGTGCGCCAGCGTGCGCCCGAGGATGTAGTCTTCCGGCACCGACACGTGCTTGAGGCCGGCCGCGTCCATGTCGCGGATGTGGCGGGCGTTGATGCGCTTGTCCTTGGCGACGATGACCTTGCCGTCCTTGTCGGCGATGTCGAAGCGGGCGATCTCGCCGCGCATGCGCTCGGGCACCAGCTCGAGCTGCGCGCCTTCGCCCATCAGGCGGAAGCTGTCGAACACGAAGAAGTGCGCGAGGATCTGCTCGGGCGTCAGGCCGATGGACTTGAGCAGGATCGTCACCGGCATCTTGCGGCGGCGATCGACGCGGAAGTACAGGACATCCTTGGGATCGAACTCGAAGTCGAGCCAGGAGCCGCGGTAGGGGATGATGCGCGCCGAGAACAGCAGCTTGCCCGAGCTGTGGGTCTTGCCGCGGTCGTGCTCGAAGAACACGCCCGGCGAGCGGTGCAGCTGCGAGACGATGACGCGCTCGGTGCCGTTGACGATGAAGGAACCCGTGGTCGTCATGAGCGGGATCTCGCCCATGTAGACCTCCTGCTCCTTGACCTCCTTGACGGTCGGCTTGGCCGCCTCGCGGTCCATGATGACCAGGCGCACGCGGGCGCGCAGCGGCGCGCAGAAGGTGAGGCCGCGCTGCTGGCATTCCTTGACGTCGAAGGCGGGGTTGCCCAGCGAGTAGTTGACGAACTCCAGGCGCGCGAACTCGTTGTGCGAGACGATCGGGAAGATCGAGTTGAAGGCGGCCTGCAGCCCGTCGGGCCGGCGCGCCTCGGCCGGCACGCCGGACTGCAGGAAGTGCTCGTACGATTCGATCTGGGTGGTCAGCAGGTAGGGCACGTCGAGCACCACGCGCCGCTTGGCGAAGCTCTTGCGGATGCGCTTTTTCTCGGTGAACGAGTAGTGGGAAGCGTTGGCCATGGGCACTCCGTGTCCTGTTCAGGCAAGTGGGGCGGATACTGCGAACGCGCATCCGCGGGACGTGGTCTGGCGGCTCGCGGGAGACCGGCAGGCCGCGTTCCGCGCGACGGGGCGGGAAACGCAGGCGCGAAAACCCGGGGCCGCCCGCCCCGTCGGGCAGGCGGCGTCCGGGCGTCGCAAGGGTGAGGCGTACAACCTGGGACGGATCCTTACTTCAGTTCGACCTTCGCGCCGGCATCTTCGAGCTGCTTCTTCAGCGCCTCGGCATCGGCCTTGCTGATGCCTTCCTTGACCGGCTTCGGTGCGCCGTCGACCAGGTCCTTGGCCTCCTTCAGGCCCAGGCCGGTGACCGCACGCACGACCTTGATCACCTCGACCTTCTTCTCGCCGGCGGCGTTGAGCATGACGGTGAACTCGGTCTGCTCTTCCACGGCCGGGGCGGCGGCGCCCGCTGCCGGGGCCGCCACGGCGACGGCGGCCGCGGCCGCCGAGACGCCGAACTTCTCTTCCATCTGCTTGATGAGCTCCGACAGCTCGAGCACCGTCATGCCGGCGATCGCGTCGAGGATTTCGTCTTTGTTGAGTGCCATTTGGGGATTGCTCCGTTCGATTCGGGATGGGTTGCGGGATCCGGATGTCGGTGCTCAGGCGCTCGCCTGCTCTTTCTGGTCGCGCAGGGCGGCCACGGTGCGGACGAAACGGCCCGGCACCTCGTTGAGCGTGCGAACGAACTGCGCGATCGGGGCCTGCATGGTGCCGAGCAACTTCGCCAGCAACTCCTCGCGGCTGGGCATCGAAGCGAGCGCCTTCACCCCGTTCTCGTCGAGAACGTTGTTCGGCATCGCTCCGGCCTTCAGGACCAGCTTGTCGTTGTCCTTGGCAAAGGCGCTCAATACCTTCGCGGCCGACACGGGATCGTCGGACAGGCCGTAGATGAGCGGGCCGACCATCCTGTCGGACAGCCCCTCGAACGGCGTGCCGGCGACCGCGCGGCGCGCGAGCGTGTTCTTCAACACGCGCAGGTACACCCCCTGGTTGCGCGCCTGCTTGCGCAGGGCGGTGATCGCACCGACCTCCAGGCCACGGTACTCGGCGACGACGATCGCCTGCGCCTTCGCCACTTCGGCGGAGACTTCGGCGACCACTGCCGCTTTCGCTTCACGATTGAGTGCCACGGTCTTGCTCCAGGTGTTGGACGCCGATGCTGCCGGCGCCCGTTGCTACACGGCGACCGAGAGTGAGTCTTTGCGCAACCACAGTCTCGAAAGAACCGGACTTGCCGAAAACTCCCGCTTCGGGACCGCCATCTGCGCAGGGTGGCGAAAGCCGCCGGCACCTGCATGCCGCCGGCATCCGCTGATTAAGGTCTCGGGCCGGAACGGCCATCGACTCCCTGCGGTCTTTGACAACCCGCCGGCCCGACACCTCGGCGCCGGGAGCGTCCCCCTGACGTCGACGAGCCCGGCCAGCGGCCCAAAGTTCCATACCTGACTTGTTCGCTCCCCGCTTCTCAGGCTGCCGTCGCAGCCGCGGAGAATGCCGCCGGGTCGACCTTCACCCCGACGCCCATGGTGCTCGAGACGGCCACCTTGCGCAGGTAGATCCCTTTCGAGCTCTGCGGCTTGGCGCGATTGAGCGCCTCGACCAGCGCCTTGATGTTGGTCTCGAGCTGCTCCACGCCGAACGAGGCGCGCCCGACCGAGGCGTGCACGATGCCCGCCTTGTCGGTGCGGTACTGCACCTGGCCGGCCTTGGCGTTCTTCACCGCGGTGGCGACGTCGGGCGTGACCGTTCCGACCTTGGGGTTGGGCATCAGGCCGCGCGGGCCGAGGATCTGGCCCAGCGTGCCGACCACCCGCATCGCGTCGGGCGATGCGATCACCACGTCGAAGTTCAGGTTGCCCGCCTTGACCTGCTCGGCGAGGTCTTCCATGCCCACGATGTCGGCCCCGGCGGCGCGTGCGGCCTCGACCTTGTCACCCTGGGTGAAGACCGCCACGCGCACGCTGCGGCCCGTGCCCGCGGGCAGGACCACCGAGCCGCGCACCACCTGGTCGGATTTCTTCGGATCGACGCCCAGCTGCACCGCGACGTCGATCGATTCGTCGAACTTCGCGACCGCGCAGGACTTGATCACCGTCAGCGCCTCGCCCAGCGCATAGGCCTTCTGGCGATCGATCTTGGCGCGGATCGCCTTCGCGCGCTTGGTGAGCTTGGCCATTTACACGCCCTCCACGGTGATGCCGATGCTGCGCGCCGATCCCGCGATGGTGCGCACCGCGGCGTCCATGTCGGCCGCGGTGAGATCGGGCATCTTGGCCTTGGCGATCTCCTCGGCCTGCGCGCGGGTGATCGTGCCGACCTTGTCGGTGTGCGGCTTGGGCGAGCCCTTCTCGATCTTGGCCGCCTTCTTGATCAGCACCGTGGCCGGCGGCGTCTTCATCACGAAGGTGAAGCTCTTGTCGGCGTAGGCGGTGATGACCACCGGGATCGGCAGCCCGGGCTCGACGCCCTGCGTCTGCGCGTTGAACGCCTTGCAGAACTCCATGATGTTCAGCCCGCGCTGGCCCAGCGCAGGGCCGATCGGGGGCGCAGGATTGGCCTTGCCGGCCGGCACCTGCAACTTCACGAAACCGACGATCTTCTTCGCCATGTGCAGCTACTCCCGTTTGAGTTCGAACGCCCGGTCGGCCGGCCGGCCTACTGGAGCTCCTCGTTGCGCGGCGGACGCATCCGCCGCAAGCGTCAAACCTTCTCGACCTGCCCGAATTCGAGCTCGACCGGCGTGGCACGACCGAAGATCGTGACCGACACGCGCAGGCGGCTCTTCTCGTAATTGACTTCCTCGACGTTGCCGTTGAAGTCGGTGAACGGGCCCTCGCGCACGCGGACCATCTCGCCGACCTCGAACAGCGTCTTGGGCCTGGGCTTCTCGACGCCTTCCTGCATCTGCGCCATGATCTTCTCGACCTCCTTCTCGGAGATCGGGGTCGGCCGGTTGCCCGTGCCGCCGATGAAGCCCGTTACCTTGTTGGTGTGCTTGACCAGGTGCCAGGTGTCGTCGTCCATCTCCATCTCGACCAGCACGTAGCCGGGAAAGAAACGACGCTCGGTGGTCTTGCGCTGCCCACCCTTCATCTCGACGACCTCTTCGGTCGGCACGAGGATGCGCCCGAACTTCTCGCTCATCCCGGCACGGTCGACCCGTTCCTGGATGGCGCGCGCCACGCTCTTCTCCATGCCGGAGTAGGCATGCACGACGTACCAACGCTTGGCCATTTAACCCTTCCAACCCAGGACGAGGTCGTACAACGCCCACTCCAGGGATTTGTCCACCACCCACAGGAAGATGGCCATCGACACCACGAACCCGAACACGATCAGCGTCACCTGCGTGGTCTCCTTGCGATCGGGCCAGACCACCCGGCGCGTCTCGTTCCAGGAGTCCCTGGCGAAGGCGAAGAAGCGCTGGCCGGGTCCGGAGAAGGCGGCGATCGCCCCTCCCGCCACCAGCCCACCCAGCACCGCGCCCACGCGCGCGATCATCGGCTGCTGCCCGAGCAGGTAATAGCCGATGAGCCCCGCGATCACCGCCGCGATGGCCAGGACGACCTTAACGCGATCGGCGCCGGAGGTGACGGTATCGACGGTCTGATTCGCCATCTTGCTTCCATGCAGCGATTCGGTGGCAGGGGCAGAGGGAATCGAACCCCCAACCTTCGGTTTTGGAGACCGACGCTCTGCCAGTTGAGCTATACCCCTGCGGAACCCCTGCGATCACTCGATGACCTTGGCCACGACGCCGGCGCCCACGGTGCGCCCGCCCTCGCGGATGGCAAAGCGCA
>MKUQ01000051.1 GCA_001898645.1 Burkholderiales bacterium 70-64 | reverse complement strand
ACGTGACCTATCGTCCCTACGTTCACGTGCGGCTTCGTGCGCTCGAACTTTCCTTTTGCCATCTGGAGACTCCGGTTCCCGATTTCCGTTGAATGACTGCGCTACTTCGCGCGCGCCGAGATGATGGCCTCGGCCACGTTCTTCGGGGCCTCGGCGTAGTGCTTGAACTCCATGGTGTAGGTGGCGCGGCCCTGCGTGAGCGAGCGCAGCGTCGTGGCATAGCCGAACATCTCCGACAGCGGCACCTCGGCGCGGATCACCTTGCCGCCGCCCACCATGTCTTCCATGCCCTGCACCATGCCGCGCCGCGAGGAGAGATCGCCCATCACCGTGCCGGCGTAGTCTTCGGGCGTCTCGACCTCGACCGCCATCATCGGCTCGAGCAGCACCGGGCTGGCGCGGCGCATGCCTTCCTTGAAGGCGATGGAGCCGGCCTGCTTGAACGCGTTCTCGTTGGAGTCGACGTCGTGGTACGAGCCGAAGAACAGGGTGGCCTTGACGTTCACCACCGGGTAGCCGGCCAGCACGCCGGACGGCAGGGTTTCCTCGATGCCCTTCTGCACCGCAGGGATGTACTCGCGCGGCACCACGCCGCCCTTGATCGCGTCGACGAACTCGAAGTTCGGACCGCCCGGCTCGAGCGGCTCGAGCTTGAGCACCACGTGACCGTACTGGCCGCGCCCGCCCGACTGCTTGATGAACTTGCCCTCGACCTCGTCGCAGGTCTTGCGGATGGTCTCGCGATAGGCCACCTGCGGCTTGCCGACCGAGGCCTCGACGCCGAACTCGCGCTTCATGCGGTCGACGATGATCTCCAGGTGCAGCTCGCCCATGCCGGCGATGATGGTCTGGCCCGACTCCTCGTCGGTGCGCACGCGGAAGGACGGATCCTCCTGCGCCAGGCGGCCGAGCGCGATGCCCATCTTCTCCTGGTCGGCCTTGGTCTTGGGCTCCACGGCCTGCGAGATCACCGGCTCGGGGAACTCCATGCGCTCGAGGACGATCGGCGCCTCCACGGCGCACAGCGTCTCGCCGGTGGTGACCTCCTTCAGGCCGACGCAGGCGGCGATGTCGCCGGCGCGCAGCTCCTTGATCTCCTCGCGCTGGTTGGCGTGCATCTGCAGGATGCGGCCGATGCGCTCCTTCTTGCCCCTCACCGAGTTCAGCACGGTGTCGCCGGAATTCAGCACGCCCGAGTAGACGCGCACGAACGTGAGCTGGCCGACGAAGGGGTCGGTCATGAGCTTGAACGCCAGCGCGGCGAACTTCTCGCCGTCATCGGCCTTGCGCACCACCTCGGCGTCGCGGTCGTCGGTGCCCTGCACCGGCGGGATGTCGACCGGCGACGGCAGGAACTCGATCACCGCGTCGAGCATGCGCTGCACGCCCTTGTTCTTGAAGGCGGTGCCGCACATCATCGGCTGGATCTCGTTGGCGATGGTACGCTTGCGCAGGCCCTGGCGGATGAGGTCCTCGGAGAGCTCGCCCTCCTCGAGGTACTTGTTCATCAGCTCTTCATCGGCCTCGGCCGCCGCCTCGACCATGTTCTCGCGCCACTTGTTGCAGGTGTCGAGGAGATCGGCGGGGACGTCCGCATAGCTGAACTTCATCCCCTGCGAAGCCTCGTCCCACACGATGGCCTTCATCTTGATCAGGTCGACCACGCCCTTGAAGCCTTCCTCGGCGCCGATCGGCACGACGATGGGCACCGGGTTGGCCTTCAGGCGCGTCTTCATCTGGTCGTAGACCTTGAAGAAGTTCGCGCCCATGCGGTCCATCTTGTTGACGAACGCCAGCCGCGGCACGCCGTACTTGTTGGCCTGGCGCCATACCGTCTCGGACTGCGGCTGCACGCCGCCGACCGCGCAATAGACCATGCACGCGCCGTCGAGCACGCGCATCGAGCGCTCGACCTCGATGGTGAAGTCGACGTGCCCCGGGGTGTCGATGATGTTGATCCGGTGCTCGGGCATGGACAGGTCCATGCCCTTCCAGAAGCAGGTGACCGCGGCCGAGGTGATCGTGATGCCGCGCTCCTGCTCCTGCTCCATCCAGTCGGTCGTGGCGGCGCCGTCGTGCACCTCCCCGAGCTTGTGGTTGACGCCCGTGTAGAAGAGGATGCGCTCGGTGGTGGTGGTCTTACCGGCGTCGATGTGAGCGGAGATACCGATGTTGCGGTAGCGCTCGATGGGAGTCTTGCGGGCCATGATCAATGCTTTCGTCAGGTTCGGCGGCACCTTCCCGGTGCCGCCCGGGTTCGGGACGGCAACGCCGTCCCGTCAGAAGCGGAAGTGGGCGAATGCCTTGTTCGCCTCGGCCATGCGGTGCACCTCGTCGCGCTTCTTGACCGCACCGCCACGGTTCTCGGAGGCTTCCATCAGCTCGTTGGCGAGCCGCACCCCCATGGACTTCTCGCCGCGCTTCTTGGCGGCCTCGCGCAGCCAGCGCATCGCCAGCGCCAGCCGGCGCACCGGGCGCACCTCGACCGGCACCTGGTAGTTGGCGCCGCCGACGCGGCGGCTCTTCACCTCCACCATCGGCTTGGTGTTCTGCAGCGCCTGCACGAAGACCTCGATCGGGTCCTTGCCGGACTTGCTCTTGATCTGATCGAAGGCGCCGTAGAGCATGCGCTCGGCCACGGCCTTCTTGCCGTCGAGCATCAGCACGTTGACGAACTTCGAGACCTCGACGCTGCCGTACAGCGGATCGGGGAGGATTTCGCGCTTCGGAACTTCGCGACGACGTGGCATGTTTCACCTCACTTCGTTCAGCTGGCCGACGGGCCGCCGGCCACCGGCCGCCCGTCCGCGTGGCGGTCCTACTCGCCGCCCCGCCCATCGGGACGACGGAGACCGCCGCTTACTTGGCGCCCGCCGGCCACCGGCCGCGCGCACCGCAAAAACAACAAGAGCGCGAGCCCCGCCTGCCGGCTCGCGCCCCAGCTTTCCTGGCTGGCGTCCGCCGCCGACGGCGGCTCGCCGCCGGGCTCAGGCCTTCTTCGGCCGCTTGGCTCCGTACTTCGAACGGGCCTGCTTGCGATCCTTCACTCCCTGCAGGTCGAGCGAGCCGCGCACGATGTGATAGCGCACGCCGGGGAGGTCTTTCACCCGCCCGCCGCGGATCAGCACCACCGAGTGCTCCTGCAGGTTGTGCCCTTCGCCGCCGATGTAGGAGATCACCTCGAAACCGTTGGTCAGCCGCACCTTGGCCACCTTGCGCAGCGCCGAGTTCGGCTTCTTCGGCGTGGTGGTGTAGACCCGGGTGCAGACGCCGCGGCGCTGCGGGCAGTCCTGCAGCGCCGGGCTCTTGCTCTTCGTGACGGCCGTCTCGCGACCTTGGCGAACGAGCTGGCTGATGGTGGGCATCTGAGATCCTCGTGTTCCTGCCAGGAGGCGGCCGATCGGCCGCCGCCATGAATTCCGGAAAGCTTTTTAGTATAGATCGGAGCGCATGGAAGAGCAAGCGACCCGGGTCAGTCCCCGCGGCGGTACTCGACCAGCTCCTGGACCACTCCGAGCTCGCGCCGGCCGTCGGGCCGGCGCAGATCGACTTCGAGCCGCACCCAGCTGCCCACCGCAGGCGCGTACCAGTAAGTGGTGGTGACCGTGCCGGTGCGCACCGATGGCTGTCCGTCCTCGAGCACCGGGCGGCTCCACTCGCCCTCGTGCACCACGCGCAGCGTCTCGAAGCGCCCGGCCGGCGTGCGCACGGTCTCCGGCGCCTCGACTCGCGCCCGGTACCGATAGGTGGTGACGACGTCGCGCGCCCCGCCGGCGATCCAGTATTCGTACTGCCAGACCTTGCCCGGCGCCAGCGGGAACACCAGGGCGCGGATCTCGCCCGACGAGCGCGCGGCGGGATCCAGGTGCCAGACCGACAGTTTCGCGTTGCGGGTGCGCGCCGGCCCGGTCGGGCGATGGGTCGCCGGGTCGAGCGGCACCTGGGCCAGCTCGACACGATCGCCGGCGAGGCGGGTGACGGTGCGCGCCAGGACGGTCGAGCCGCCCGCGGCGCCCTCGCCCGTTTCACGGCCGGCATAGACCCAGCGATCGCCGACGCGCAGCGCCGGCTTGGCGACCGGCAGCGCCATCGGCGCCGTCCCCGCTGCGCCCGCCGCTCCGGGTCCGGCGCCAGGCCCGGTGCCCGGCAGCGGCAGGCCGGCGCAGCCGGCCAGCGCAGCCGCCAGCGCCCCGGCGGAGAACACGGCCGCCGCGCGCCGCATTGCCGCCCGTCCGGGCGCCGTCATGCTTAAGACTCGCCGCCCTCGGCCGTAGCGCCCGGCGTCGTCGTCTCGGCCTCGGCCTCGGCATCGCCCGCCGGCATCGGCTCGAACAGCGCCTCCGCGGCAGCCAGCGCGGCCTGCTCCTGCGCCTCGTTCTGCTCCTTGGCGCGCCGTGCCCGGTGGTAGGCCAGCCCGGTGCCCGCGGGAATCAGGCGCCCGACGATCACGTTCTCCTTGAGCCCGCGCAGCTCGTCGCGCTTGCCCATGATGGCCGCCTCGGTGAGCACCCGGGTGGTTTCCTGGAACGAGGCCGCCGAGATGAACGAGTCGGTCGACAGCGAGGCCTTGGTGATGCCCAGCAGCAGGTTGATGTAGCTGGCCGGCTGCTTGCCGGCGGCGATGGCCTTGTCGTTCTCGTCCAGCATCTCGGAGCGCTCGACCTGCTCGCCGGTGATGAACGGCGCATCGCCCGGGTCGGTGACCTGCACCCGGCGCAGCATCTGGCGCACGATCACCTCGATGTGCTTGTCGTTGATCTTCACGCCCTGCAGCCGGTAGACGTCCTGCACCTCGTCGACGATGTAGCGCGCCAGCGCCTCGATGCCGAGCAGGCGCAGGATGTCGTGCGGATCGGCCGGGCCGTCGACGATCATCTCGCCCTTGTTCACCACCTGGCCGTCGTGCACCAGCACGTTCTTGTCCTTCGGGATCAGGAACTCGTGAGCGTTGCCGTCGAGGTCGGTGATGACCAGGCGCTGCTTGCCCTTGGTGTCCTTGCCGAACGACACGGTGCCGGTGACCTCGGCGAGCATGCCGGCGTCCTTCGGCGAGCGCGCCTCGAACAGCTCGGCCACCCGCGGCAGGCCGCCGGTGATGTCGCGCGTCTTCTGCGACTCGAGCGGGATGCGCGCGAGGATCTCGCCCACGCCGACCTGCTGGCCGTCGCGCACCGTGATCAGCGCCCCGACCGGGAAGCTGATGGTGACGGCGTGGTCGGTGTTGGCGATCTTGACCTCCTCGCCCATCTCGTTGATCAGCTTGACCTGCGGGCGCACCGACTTGGCCGTCGAGCCGCGCCGCTTGGCGTCGATGACGACCAGCGTCGACAGGCCGGTGACCTCGTCGATCTGCTTGGCCACGGTCGAGCCTTCCTCGACGTTCTCGAAGCGGATGGTGCCGGAATACTCGGTGATGATCGGCCGCGTCAGCGGATCCCAGGTGGCCACCTGCGTTCCGGCCTTGACCGCCTTGCCGTCGACCGCCAGCAGCGTCGCGCCGTAGGGCACCTTGTGGCGCTCGCGCTCGCGGCCGTTGTCGTCGACGATCACGATCTCGCCCGAACGCGAGATGACGATCTGCTCGCCCTTGGCGTTGGTGACGTAGCGCATGGTGGCGGTGAAGCGCACCGTGCCATTGGACTTCGCCTCGACTGCGCTCGCCACCGCCGCGCGCGACGCCGCGCCGCCGATGTGGAAGGTGCGCATGGTCAGCTGCGTGCCGGGCTCGCCGATCGACTGGGCGGCGATCACCCCGACCGCCTCGCCGCTGTTGACCAGCACGCCGCGGCCGAGGTCGCGCCCGTAGCATTTGGCGCACAGGCCGTAGCGGGTCTCGCAGGTGAGCGGGGTGCGCACGCGCACCTCGTCGATGCCGACGCGACCGATCTCCTCGACGCGGTCCTCGTCGAGCAGCGTGCCGGCCTCGAACAGCGTTTCCTGCGTCTCGGGGTGGATCACGTCGACCGCGGCCACGCGCCCGAGGATGCGGTCGCGCAGCGCCTCGATGACCTCGCCGCCTTCGATCAGCGCCTTCATCGACACGCCGTTGCTGGTGCCGCAGTCGTCCTCGGTGACCACCAGGTCCTGGGTGACGTCGACCAGGCGGCGCGTCAGGTAGCCGGAGTTGGCGGTCTTGAGCGCCGTGTCGGCCAGGCCCTTGCGCGCGCCGTGCGTCGAGATGAAGTACTGCAGGACGTTCAGGCCCTCGCGGAAGTTGGCCGTGATCGGCGTCTCGATGATCGAGCCGTCGGGCTTGGCCATGAGGCCGCGCATGCCGGCCAGCTGGCGGATCTGCGCAGCCGAGCCGCGCGCGCCCGAGTCGGCCATCATGTAGATCGAGTTGAACGACTCCTGCCTGGCCTGGTTGCCCTGGCGGTCGGTGACGGTCTGGGTCTCGAGCTGGCGCATCATGGCCTTGCCGACGTCGTCGCCGGCACGGCCCCAGATGTCGACCACCTTGTTGTAGCGTTCGCCCTGCGTGACCAGGCCCGAGGTGTACTGCTGCTCGATCTCCTTCACCTCCTTCTCGGCCTGCGCCAGGATCTCGGCCTTCTGCGCCGGCACCAGCATGTCGTCGATGGCGATCGAGATGCCGGCCCGGGTGGCCAGCCGGAAGCCGTTCTGCATCAGCTGGTCGGCGAAGATGACGGTATCGCGCAGGCCGCAGCGCCGGAACGAGGCGTTGATGAGGCGGCTGATCTCCTTCTTCTTCAGCGCCCGGTTGAGCAGATCGAAGGGCAGCCCCTTGGGCAGGATCTCCGAGAGCAGGGCGCGGCCCACGGTGGTCTCGACGCGGATCGGACGGGGCGCGGTCTCGCCGGTGTCGCGGTCGCGCGTGTACTCGACCAGCCGCACCACGATCTTCGTGCCCAGCTCGACCTGGCTGTTGTCGTAGGCGCGCTGCACCTCGCCGACGTCGGCGAAGAGCATGCCTTCACCCTTGCCGTTGATCTTCTCGCGCGTGGTGTAGTACAGCCCCAGCACGATGTCCTGCGACGGCACGATCGACGGCTCGCCGTTGGACGGGAACAGCACGTTGTTCGAGGCCAGCATGAGCGCGCGCGCCTCGAGCTGCGCCTCGAGCGACAGCGGCACGTGCACGGCCATCTGGTCGCCGTCGAAGTCGGCGTTGAACGCCGCGCACACCAGCGGGTGCAGCTGGATCGCCTTGCCCTCGATCAGCACCGGCTCGAACGCCTGGATGCCCAGCCGGTGCAGCGTCGGCGCGCGGTTCAGCAGCACCGGGTGCTCGCGGATGACCTCCTCGAGGATGTCCCAGACGATCGGTTCCTGGCTCTCGACGTACTTCTTGGCCTGCTTGATGGTCGTGGCCACGCCCATCGTCTCGAGCTTGTTGAAGATGAACGGCTTGAACAGCTCCAGCGCCATCAGCTTGGGCAGCCCGCACTGGTGCAGCTTGAGCTGCGGGCCGACCACGATCACCGAGCGGCCCGAGTAGTCGACACGCTTGCCGAGCAGGTTCTGGCGGAAGCGCCCGCCCTTGCCCT
>MKUQ01000050.1:34138-87742 GCA_001898645.1 Burkholderiales bacterium 70-64 | reverse complement strand
GCAGCGCTCGAACAGCGCATACGCCCGGCGCCAGCCGCGCGCGTGGCGCACCGACCAGCGCCGCAGAGCGTGCATGACGATGCCTGGTCGCCGGGCCGCTGCGCCGGGGCGGTCAGACGCCCGGGTCCTTGAAGTTCGGGATGGTCTCGAACTCCACGTTGTACACCCCGCCGTCGACCATCTCGGCCTTGCGGATGTACACGTTCTGGACGATGTCGCGCGTGTCCGGATCGATGCTGACCGGTCCGCGCACGCTGGTCCACTTCATGCCCTTCATCGCCGCGAGCAGCTTGTCGCCGTCGGCGTCGCCGCCGGTCTTCTTGAGCGCTTCGTAGACGAGGTGGATGCCGTCGTAGCCGCCCACCGAGTGGAAGTTCGGCCGCATGCCCTTCGACAGCTTCATGAAGTCGCGCACGTACTCCTTGTTCTCCGGCGAGGGGTGCGCAGCGGAGTAGTGGTGCGAGCTGTGCACGCCCACCGCGACCTGGCCGATACTGGGCATCAGCTCGTCGTCGAGCACGTCGCCGGTGCAGATCAGCCGGACGCCGGCGGCGCTCAGCCCGCGCTCGGCGAACTGCTTCATCACCGCCGCGCCGGCGCCCGACGGCACGAACGCGAACACCGCATCGGGCTTGGAATCCTTGATGCGCTGCATGAAGGGAGCGAAGTCGGGGTTCTGCAGCGGCACGCGCAGGCTGTCGAGGATCTTGCCGCCGCCGGCCGTGAAGTGCTTGGTGAACACTCTCTCCGCATCGATGCCGGGCCCGTAGTCGCTCACCAGCGTCATCACCGAGCGGATCTTCAGGGTGTTGTCCTTCGCCGCCCAGTCGGCCAGCGGCGCAGTGACCTGCGCCAGGGTGAAGCCGGTGCGCACGATGTAGGGCGAGCGCTGCGGGATGATCGAGGTGGCCGCGGCCATCACCACCATCGGAACCTTCGCCTGCGTGGCGATGGGAGCGGCTGCGAAAGCGAGCGGCGTCAGGCCGAAGCCGGCCAGCACCTGCACCTTTTCATTGACCACCAGCTCCTGGGCGATGCGCTTGGTGGCGTCGGGCATCAGGCCGCCGTCGTCCTTGAGCAGGATCTCGACCTTGCGCCCGCCGGCGGAGTCGCCGTACTTCTGCTGGTACAGCCTCACCGCCGTGTCGATCTCGCGACCGGTCGAGGCGAACGGCCCCGACATGGGCAGGATCAGGCCGACCTTGACCGGATCGGCCGCGGCCGCGATGCGCGGCAGCAGGCCGGCGCCGAGTGCGGCCGCGCCTCCGATCAGGGTGGCGCGGCGGCGGGTATCGACGGATGGGCTCATCATGTCTCCTTTGGTGTGATGGGGCGGGCCGATTATGACGCGGGACGGGCTGCCGCAGAACCGCCGTCGAGGCCGGCGGCATCGAGCCGTCGGCCGCGGTAGCCGGTATCGATCTCGATGCGGCCGCCGGCCGGGCGCGACACGCACGCGCACAGCCTGCGGTTGCCGGCCTTCTGCGCCTCGCTCATGAACACGTCGCGATGATCGAGCGCGCTGTCGCAGCCCAGCACGTCCACCGCGCACAGGCCGCACTCGCCGCGCAGGCAGTCCGACAGCACCGGGATGCCCGCCTGCTCGAGCGCGCCGAGCAGCGACTGGTGCGCCGGCACCTCGATCTCCAGCCCGAAGCGCGGCAGCACCGCCGTGAAGGCCCGGTTCGGGTGATGGCCGCTGGCGGCGAAGCTCTCGAAGCGCAGCAGGCTGGCCGGCCGACCGGCCTCCTTCCATGCCTGGCGGGCCGCCTCGAGCATGCCGATCGGGCCGCACACGTAGAGCTCGCCCTGCGGGTCCATGTCCGCGACGACGCGGCGCAGATCGAGCCGACCGCCCTGCCCGGAGACGTGCAGCTCGAAGCGATCGCCGAGCCAGCCGCGCAGCAGCCCGGCGAAGGCCGCCTCGTCCTGCGTGCGCACCGCGTAGTGGAAGCGCACCGGACGCGAGCCGCCGGCCAGCGCGCGCGCCATGCCCAGCAGCGCGGTGATCCCGACGCCGCCGGCCACCAGGGTGCGCGAGACTGCCTGCGCGCCGAGCTCGAACTGGTTGTGCGGCTGGGAGACCACGATCTCGTCGCCCGCGGCCAGCGTGCGCAGGTAGCGCGAGCCGCCCAGCCCGTCGTCGATGCGCTTGACGGCGATGCGATAGCGCCCGTCGTCGACCCCGGTATCGAGCAGCGAGTACGAGCGCACTTCCTCGCGTCCGTCGACGCGGACCTTCACGCGCAGATGCGCGCCCGGCGCGTAGCGGATCGCTCCCCCGGCCGGCTCGAGCTCGAACAGCCGGATCGACGGAGTGAGGTCTTCGGTGCGCGCGATGCGCGCCGCCGTCCATCGGTCGTGGTATCTCATGGCCTGCGCCTCCTCGTCATGCGCCGCCGCCCCGGCGGATCAGCGGCGCGCCGACCAGGTGCCCGAGCGCATCGCTGTGGCGCAGCACCAGCTCCAGGTTGCGCCGCGCATTGCGCGCGTGCTCGCGCACCAGCGGCTCCACCCGCGCGCTCGAACGCTCCTCGATCGCGTCCACGATCTCGTGGTGCTGCGCCTGCGCGATGCCGAGGATCTTCAACGAGCCGGGCAGGCGCGACTGCACCTGCACGAAGGCGTTGGGCGCGGCGAACGGGGTCGCCGCCACCCGCTGCATGGCCTGCGCCACGGTAGTGCTGCCGGAAGCCGCCAGCATCAGCTCGTGGAAGCGCGAATTCAGCGCGCTGTAGCGGGCGAGGTGCTCGTCGCCCGGCGCGGCCCCGGACAGCAGCTCGTCGATGCGGGCCAGGCACTCGCGCATGTCGCGCAGCATGGCGGGCGAGGCACCGCGCTCGGCCGCCATGCGGGCGGCCAGCCCCTCGATCGCGCCGCGCAGCTCGATGGCGTCGAACACCTCGGCCTCGCTGAAGCCGCGCACCAGGTAGCCCGACGAAGGCGACGCCACCAGCAGCCCTTCCTGCGCGAGCCGCTGCAGCGCCGCCCGGATGGGCGTGCGCGACACGCCGAGGATCTCGACCAGCCCCAGCTCGGTGAGGCGGTCGCCGGCCGCGAAATCGCCGCGCAGCACCATGTCGCGGATGCCGAGCACCGCGCGATCGGTCTGCGATGGATCGCGGCCGAGCGGGATCGGAGCGGCCATCGGGCGCTGCGCCGTTGCGGAGGTCAATGGCCGGCCGCGGCCAGATCGGGCATGCCGGCGCGCAGGGGCGTCGGCCGGACCGCGCTCTTGGCTGCCGCGCCTGCGGTGGGTGCGCCGCCGGCTGCGGCACCGTCACCCGCGGCGCGGGCGCCGCCGGCGATCTCGCGCTCCTGCGCGATCATCCGCGCGATGATGCGCCGCGCCCACATCGGCCCGGCATCGATGTTGAGGTTGTAGAACTCCTTGTCGGGGTGGTCGAGGATCGCCTGCTGCTGCGCCTCGAGGATCACCTCGTCCTCGGCGAACACGCGCGCGACGCCTTCGCGCAGCTTCTGCGTGATGCCCTGCTCGTGGATGCGGTAGTTGCGACAGAACGCCCAGAAGTAGTGGCACGACGTCCCGGTCTCGGGCGTGATGGTGTTGAGCACGTAGCCGTTGACGCCCTGCGAGCGATCGCCCTGCGGCGCGCCGGTGCCCGCGGGCGCCACGCCGACGTCGATGGTGACGGTGCACGGCGGCTCGAAGCGGATGATCTGCCAGCGGTCGGCCGGGCCCGGCTTGCGCAGCTGCTCGGCCCAGAACGGCGGCGGATCGATGCCGTGCATCCAGCGCGTGACCGTCACCGAGCGCTCGGTGCTGGTCACCTCGAACGGCGCCTCGGCCACCGCTTCGTGGCCGATGCTGCCGCCGTGGACGAAGGTCTCGTGGGTCAGGTCCATCAGGTTGTCCACCACGAGGCGGTAATCGCACTTCACGTGCATGAGCTTGCCGTCGCCGGCCCAGGCCGGATCGTCGTTCCAGTGCAGATCGGGAATGCGCGCCGGATCGGCCAGTGCCGGATCGCCCGGCCAGACCCAGATGAAGCGATGCTTCTCGTGCACCGGGTAGCTGCGCACGCAGGCCGAGGGATTCAGGGTCTCCTGCGAAGGCATGCGCACGCATCGGCCGCCGGCGTCGAAGACCAGGCCGTGATAGCCGCACTGCACGTCGTCGCCGACCAGCCTCCCCTTCGACAGCGGCAGCAGCCGGTGCCAGCAGGCGTCCTCGAGCGCCACCGGCGAGCCGTCGGCGCGACGGTACATCACCAGCCTGCGATCGCAGATCGTGCGCGGCATCAGCTCGCGGCGCAGCTCGACGTCGTAGGCGGCCGCGTACCAGGCGTTGATCGGAAAGGTGGGATCGGCAGTGCGGGCAGACATCGTCACCTCCGTAGTCTCGTTATGGCCGGACTTGTTATGGCCGGATTGTATACATAGACGAGGCAGACAGGTCAAGCAGATTTACGCTCGCCTTGCCCACCGTTCTGATCTCCCTCTGAAAAAACCAGCACACCGGCCTGCAGTAGTCCACGCCTGGCGAAACTGGAGCTCTTCTTGTATACATTCGGTACTTCTCAGCCATGCTGCGGGCGCTCCGGCCGGCGGGCATCGAGACCGGCATCCGGCCGGCCCGGCGCACGCCCGCCCGCGGTCCGCCAAGCCGGGCATCCGGCGTACAGTGCGAACGACAGCACCGCGTCGCACTGCGATGACCGCCCTGCTCACCGATCTGTACCAGCTCGCCATGATGCGGGCCTACCTCGATCGAGGGATGGAGGAGCCCGCCGTCTTCGAGCTGTTCGTGCGCAAGCTCCCTGCGCAGCGCAACTTCCTGGTCGCGGCGGGGCTGGAGCAGGCGCTCGAGTTCGTCCACCTGCAGACGCTGATCGCCTCCAAGGCCGCACGCATCGTGCTCTCGACCGAAGGCCGCCAGCTGATCGACTTCGGCATGCGCCGCGCGCACGGCGCCGAAGCCGCGCTGTTCGCGGCTCGCTCGGCCTGGCTCGCCGGCTTCGACGGCACTGCGACCGCCGAAGCCGGCCGGCGATTCGGGATCCCCGCGTTCGGCACCATGGCCCACTCGTTCGTGCAGGCCCACCACGACGAGCGCGATGCCTTCGAGGCCTTCGCACGGGCGCGCCCGCAGCGACCCGTGATGCTGGTCGACACCTATGACACCGAAGCGGCGGTGGCGAAGGTGATCGCGCTGTACCCCGCGCTGGCGGCCGAGGGCATCCGCATCGCCGGGGTGCGGCTGGACAGCAGCGACCTCGCCGCGCACGCGCGGGCGGTGCGCGCGATGCTCGACCGCGCCGGCCGGCGGCTGCCGGGGCAGCCGGCGCTGGAGGCAGCACGGACGCACGCCCGTGCGCAGCTGGCGCGGCTGCCCCCGGCGCTGCGCGCCCTCGCGCCGGCAGCGGTGCCGGTTGCGGTGGAGATCTCGCAGGCGCTGCGCGCACTGGCGAGCGAGATCGACGCGGCCGCTTCGTGATCCGGGCACACGCGATGAGCGATCCCGCCGGCGACCGCGACGCCCGTCCCGACGTCCATCGCGATACCGACCCGGACACCGAAGCGCGGCTCGGCTTCCTGATGTCGCATGCCGCGCACGGTGCGGATCCGGCCGACGCGCAGCTCGTCGAAACCCACATGTCGTGGGTCATCGTCGCCGGCGAGCACGTGCTGAAGATGAAGAAGCCGGTGCGCTACCCCTTCCTCGACTTCTCGACGCCCCAGCTGCGCGAACGCTACTGTCGCGAGGAGCTGCACCTCAACCGCCGTCTGGCTCCCCGGGTCTACCTCGGCCTGCTCGCGCTGCAGTGGCACGAGGGCCGCTTCGCGCTCGTCCCCGAGGACCGCCTGCCGGCCCCGGGGGTCACCGTCGACTGGCTGGTGCTGATGCGCCGGCTGCCGGCCGAGCGCATGCTCGACCGAGTCATCGCGGCCGGTACGCTGCGGCCCGAGGACATCGATGAGGTGGTCGCGCTGCTGTCGGCTTTCTACCGCGACGCCGTGCGCACCGGCCTCGCCCCCGATGCCTACGTGGCACGCTTCCGGCGCGAGCAGGCGGTCAATCGCGAGCTGCTGCGGCAACCGCGTTTTTCCGCCGTGCAGGCCGCTCGCACCCTCGAGCGGCTCGACGCGGCGATCGAGGCCCAGGCAGCCGTGCTGCGCGGGCGCGTGGCCGACGGCAGGGTGGTCGACGGGCACGGCGACCTGCGGCCCGAGCACGTGTGCCTGAACCATCCGCCGGTGGTCATCGACTGCCTCGAGTTCAGCACCGAGTTGCGGCAGGTCGATCCCTTCGACGAGCTGGCCTTCCTCGGGCTGGAGTGCGCGGTGGCGGGTGCGCCGTGGGTCGCGCAGCGCCTGGTCGACGGCGCGGCCGCGGCGCTGGCCGACCGGCCGCCGGAGGCGCTGCTGCACTTCTACACGGCCAATCGTGCCGTGCTGCGCGCGCGCCTGACGGTCGCGCATCTGCTCGATGCGCAGCCGCGCACGCCGCAGCGCTGGCTGCCGCTCGGGCGGCGCTATCTCGAGCAGGCGGCATCCGCGCTCGATGCCTTCGAGCGGGCCGGCCAGGCACCGTAGTCCATCGCGCGCCGGCGGCCGCGATGCCTCGGAGCCCACCGGGGCCGAAGCCGGCCCGCCGCGCTCAGCCCGCCGCGTGCCGCCGGCGGATCGCTTCGGCGAACAGCGGCGCGCACGAGACGATCTGCAGCCTGGCGCGCAGCGGCGCGTCCGCCGCCACCCGGAAGGCGGGAACGCTGTCGGTCACGGCCACCTGCGCGATCGCCTCGTCGGCCAGCACCTCGGCGGCCCGCCCGATGAACAGGCCGTGGGCCGCGCAGGCCAGCACCGCGGCCGCGCCGGCGCCGCGCAGCGCCGCGGCGGCCTGCTGCATGGTCTCGCCGCTGCCGATCAGGTCGTCGAGCAGCAGCACCGTGGCGCCGGCGACGTCGCCCGCGACCAGGCCGTGCGTGGACAGCACGCCGGCGCTGCGGCGCTTGTCGACCATGGCGAAGCCGACCGGCGCGGCCAGCGTCTCCTCGAGCGCCTCGCGCCACAGCTGCGCACGCTTGACGCCGCCCGGATCCGGCGATGCCACCGCCAGCGCGCCGCCGCCCGCCGGGCCGGCCGCCAGCGGACCGAAGGCGCGATGCGCTTCCAGGCTGGTCGCCGGGATGCGGAACGCGTTCTGGTACGCCGCGACGTTGTGCGCTTCGAGGACGATCACCGCGTCGGTTCCCACTGCCTCGAACAGCTGGGCCAGGTAGCGCAGCCCGACCGGGTCGTGCGGCTTGGTGCGCCGGTCCTTGCGCGCGTAGGCGAGATACGGCGCCACCGCGGTCACCCGCTGCGCACCGTGGTCGCGCAGGGTGGCAACGAAGGCGAGCAGGCGCCACAGCTTGTCGTGCGGGCTGTCGATCGGGCCGCCGTGCAGGCTCAGCACGACATAGGCGTCGGCGCCGCGTACGTCGACCAGCGGCCGCAGCTTGCATTCCCCGTCCGGGAAGCGCCGCTCCTCGTGCGCAGCGATCTCCACGCCCAGCGCCTGTGCGAGCGCCGCGGCGAACGCGCTGCCGGGCTCCAGCGAAAACAGCATCATGTCGCCTTCCTCCCATCGCGGCCGGGCCGGATCAGCCGCGCCGGGCCGAGCCGCTCACTGCTGCGCCGCCCGCAGGGCCGCCCGCGGCCAGCCAGCGGGCCGCGAGCGCGCCTGGATCGGACGCCCGTCCGGTATCGACCTCGATCACGAACGCCTGCTCGTCCTCGCCCGGCGGCGCGTAGCCGGCCTGCTGCGCCTCGAGCACCGCCAGGTCGGCATCCGAAGCGTCGCTGCCCGCGGCGCTGCGCGCGGCCACGCGCTCGCGCAGCAGCGCCGGATCGGCGCGGCAGTGCAGGATGGTGAACGGCACGCCCCGCGCCGCCGCGAGCCGGCGGAACACCTCGCGCTCGCCCGCGGCCAGGAAGCTCGCATCGACGACGGTCGGGTAGCCCGCCTCGAGCACGAGCCCGGCGAGCTCCAGCAGGCGCGCGTAGGTGCGCTGCGTGGCCGAGGCGGCGTAGATCCCCTGCCCCGGCAGCGCGCCGGCGCGCTCGAGCGCGCCCAGCGCGAACAGGCGCTTGCGCTCGACGTCGGAGCGCAGGCGGATGGCGCCCGCCCGCTCCAGCAGCCGCTGGGCCAGCCAGCTCTTGCCCGAGCCCGACAGGCCGTGGGTGATCAGCAGCCGCGCGTCGCCCTCGTGCGCCAGGCGCTGCGCCAGCGCCAGGTAGTCGGGGCCGCCGGCGTCGCCCGCCTGCGCGGCGCGGATGCGCGTCACCAGCGCACGCACCAGCGCGCGATAGGCGCGGTAGTAGCGCAGCACCGGCACGCCGTCGTAGTCGCCGCCCTCGGCGAGCCAGGCATCCAGGAAGCGGAAGGCCAGGTCGCGCCGGCCGTTCGCCTCGAGATCCATGGCGAGGAAGGCGACGTCGCTGCACACGTCGATCCAGCGCAGGGCGGGATCGAATTCGAGGCAGTCGAAAGCGGTCACCTCGTCGCCCAGCACCACCGCGTTGGACAGGTGCAGGTCGCCGTGGCACTCGCGCACCCGGCCGGCGGCCTTGCGTTGTTCGAACAGCGGCCGCAGCCGCCGCGCCTCGTCGTCGAGCCGGCCGCGCAGGCCGCCGAGGACGGCCGGCTCGACGAAGCGGCCCAGGCCGTCGAGCGCGGCCGCGGTATCGGCCTCGATGCGCGCCACGGTACCCCACGGCGTCTCGGGACCGGCCGCCGGAATCCCTTCGTGGAACGCGGCCAGCCGGGCCGCCAGGCGATCGAGGTGCGACGGCTCGAGCGTGCCGGCGGCCAGCCGCTCGCTCAGCAGCGCTCCGGGCGCGAATTGCCGCATGCGCAGCACGTATTCGATCGGTTCGCCGGGCCCCTCCAGACGCGGCGCCGCGACGCTGCCGCGGATCGCCACCACGTCGCGATAGAGCGCTGGCGCCAGCCGCCGGTTCAGGCGCAGCTCCTCGTCGCAGTAGTGCCGGCGCGCCTCCAGGGCGCTGAAGTCGAGGAAGCCGAGGCGCACCGGCTTCTTGATCTTCCACGCATGCTCGCCGTCGAGCAGCACCCACGAGATGTGCGTCTCGATGCGCTGCACCGCGCGGCCGGTGCGCGCCTGCAGGAGCCCGCGCAAGGCTTCGATCAGCGCGTCGGGCGCGTCGCCGGAGACGGCAGCCGGGGGCGGCGGGAATGGCATGGCCCCGCGATCATAGCCCGACTTCCAGCCGCGGCCGTCCGCATGTCAAGATGCGTGCCGTCCTTCCATCCGGCTCCACGTCGCTCGCGGGAACCCGTCCGATGCTGATCAACTGCGTGGTCTACCAGAACGGCAGCAAGCTCGCGGACATCGCGATCGAGGAGATCAGCGACTACCTCGCCCGGCCCGACTGCTTCGTCTGGGTCGCCCTGCAGGACGCCACCGCGCAGGAGCTCGAGACGATGCGCCGCGAGTTCGACCTGCACGAGCTGGCCGTGGAAGACGCGCGCCACGGCCACCAGCGTCCCAAGATCGAGGAGTACGGCGATTCGCTGTTCGTGGTCATGCACCTGGTCGAGCCGGTCGGCGATGAGCTCAACGTGGGCGAGCTCGACGTGTTCGTCGGCACCAACTACGTCCTGTCGGTGCGCAACCGCAGCTCACAGGGCTTTCTCGGGGTGCGCGAGCGCGGCGAGCGCCAGCCCCAGTTGCTGCGCCACGGCGCCGGCTTCGTGCTGTACGCCCTGATGGACGCGGTGGTCGATCGCTACTTCCCGATCATCGATGCGCTGGAATCCGAGCTGGAGGCCATCGAGGAACGCATCTTCACCCGGGGCACCGCGCGCGCCAACATCGAGAGCCTGTACGACCTCAAGCGCCGTGTCGGGGTGCTCAGGCACGCGGTCGCACCGCTGCTCGAGGCCGCCGGCAAGCTGCACGGCGGCCGCGTTCCGCCCATGTGCGCGAGCACCCAGGATTACTTCCGCGACGTCATCGATCACCTGGCGCGCATCCACGGCTCGATCGAGTCGATCCGCGACACCGCGGCCACCGCGATCCACGTCAACCTGTCGATGGTCGCCATCGAGGAGAGCGAGGTCACCAAGCGCTTGGCGGCCTGGGCCGGCATCTTCGCGGTGGCCACCGCCTTCGCCGGCATCTGGGGCATGAACTTCGAGCACATGCCGGAGCTGCGATGGGAGTGGGGATATCCGGCGGCCCTGCTGCTCATCGCATCCGTATGCGCCGTATTGTTCTGGCGTTTCCGGCGCGCCGGCTGGCTGTAGAATCCACGCTTTCGCCAACCGGGAACGCACCATGCGAAAGGTCTTCAACTTCAGCGCCGGGCCGGCGGTCCTGCCCGAGGAAGTGCTGGCGCAGGCGGCCGCCGAAATGCTCGACTGGCACGGCAGCGGCCAGTCGGTGATGGAGATGAGCCACCGCGGCAAGGAGTACATGAGCATCCACGAGCAGGCCGAGAGCGACCTGCGCCGTCTCATGGGTATTCCGGCCGGCTACAAGGTGCTGTTCCTGCAGGGCGGTGCGACGCTGCAGTTCGCCATGGTGCCGGCCAACCTGATGCGGGGCAAGGCCGGCGCCGACTACGTCGACACCGGCGAGTGGTCGCGCAAGGCCATCAAGGAGGCCAAGCTCTTCGGCGCGGTCAACGTGGTGGCTTCCTCCGAGGACCGGCGCTTCACCTACGTGCCGCCGCAGTCGGCGTGGAAGACCTCGCGCGACGCCGCCTACCTGCACTACTGCGCCAACGAGACCATCGGCGGCGTGGAGTTCGGCTGGGTGCCCGATGCCGGCGACGTGCCGCTGGTGGCCGACATCTCCTCCACCTTCCTGTCGCGGCCGCTCGACGTCTCGAAGTTCGGCCTCCTCTACGGCGGCGCGCAGAAGAACATCGGGCCGGCCGGGCTGACCATCGTGATCGTGCGCGAGGACCTGCTGGGCCATACGCCCAAGGGCACGCCCACGATGCTCGACTACAAGGTGCAGGCCGACGCCGACTCGATGCTCAATACGCCGCCCACCTACGCGGTGTACATCGCGGGCCTGGTGTTCCAGTGGCTCGAGCGCCAGGGCGGCGTGGCGGGCATCGAGAAGCGCAACATCGAGAAGGCGCAGCTGCTCTATGACTACCTCGACGGCACGCAGTTCTACCGCAACCCCGTCGAGCGCGCCGACCGCTCGCGCATGAACGTGCCGTTCACCCTGCGCGACGCCGCCCTCGACGAGCCGTTCCTCAAGGGCGCCAAGGAGCGCGGCATGATCCAGCTCAAGGGCCATCGCTCGGTGGGCGGCATGCGCGCCTCGATCTACAACGCGATGCCGATCGAGGGCGTGCGCGCCCTGGTCGACTACATGCGCGAGTTCGAGCGCCAGCACGGCTGAAGGGCACGACATGGCAGACCCGATCCGCGTGCTGGTCCTCAACCAGATCTCCCCGCACGGCCTCGAACGCCTGCCTCCGCCGCGCTATCTGACCGGCAAGGAGGTGGCGCAGCCCGACGCCATCCTGCTGCGTTCGGCCGACCTGCACGCCATGGACATCCCGGCCAGCGTGCGAGCCATCGGCCGCGCCGGGGCGGGCACCAACAACATCCCGGTGGCCGCGATGAGCGCGCGCGGCGTGCCGGTGTTCAACGCACCCGGGGCCAACGCCAACGCGGTGAAGGAGCTGGTGATCGCCGCCATGCTGCTGGCCGCGCGCAACCTGCCCGCGGCGCTGCGCTTCGTCGACGCGCTCGACCCCGGCCTGCCCGACATCGAGCACGCAGTCGAGAACGGCAAGAAGAAGTTCGCCGGCTTCGAGCTCGCCGGCCACACGCTGGGCGTGATCGGCCTCGGGCGCATCGGCTGCCTGGTCGCCGATGCGGCGATCCACCTCGGCATGCACGTGATCGGCTACGACCCGGAGATCACCGTCGATGCCGCCTGGAGCCTGCCCTCGCAGGTGCGCAAGGCGCACTCGGTGGCCGAGATCGTCCGCGCCTCGCACTTCGTGACGCTGCACGTGCCGCTGGTCGCGGCCACGCGCCACCTGATCGGCGCCGAGGCGCTGGCGCAATTGCGCCACGGCGCGGTGCTGCTGAACTTCTCGCGCGAGGGGGTGGTCGACGAGGCCGCCGCGCTGGCTGCCCTCGAGGCGGGCCGGCTGCGCCACTACGTGTGCGACTTTCCCTCCGCCGCGTTCATCGGGCAACCGAACGTCACGGCGCTGCCGCACCTGGGCGCATCGACCCGCGAGGCCGAGGACAACTGCGCGCGCATGGTCGCCGAGCAGCTGCGCGACTACTTCGAGCACGGCAACGTGCGCAACGCGGTCAACTTCCCCGACGTGCAGGTGCCGCGCGAAGGGGGCTTCCGCGTGGCCATCGCCAACGCCAACGTGCCCAACATGCTCGGGCAGATCTCCACCGAGATGGCGCGCGCCGGCCTGAACATCACCAACATGCTGAACAAGTCGCGCGGCGACATGGCCTACACCATCGTCGACGTCGGCAGCCCGGTGCCGCCGCAGGCCATCGCGGCCATCGGCGCCATCGACGGCGTGCTGGCCGTGCGCTACCTGCCCGCCGAAGCGTAGGGTCTGCTCACACCACGATCACCGAAGGAGGAAGCCATGGACCGTCGCTCCCTGCTCAAGGCCGGCGCCGCCGGCTCGGCCGCGCTCGCCGCGCCGTTCGTCGTCACCCGCGCCGCGCATGCGCAGCACTACAAGGCCGAGTACCGCCTGTCCACCGTGGTCGGCACCGCCTTCCCCTGGGGCAAGGGCGCCGAGATCTGGATCAACCTGGTGCGCGAGCGCACCCAGGGCCGGATCAACATGAAGCTGTATCCCAACGTGTCGCTGATCAACGGCGACCAGACCCGCGAGTTCTCGGCGATCCGCCAGGGCGTGATCGACGTGGCCGTCGGCTCGACGATCAACTGGTCGCCGCAGGTCAGGGAGCTCAACCTGTTCTCCCTGCCCTTCCTCGCGCGCGACCACGCCGGGCTCGACGCGCTGACGCAGGGCGAGGTCGGCAAGCGCATCCTGCAGATCGTCGAGAAGGCGGGTGTGGTGCCGCTCGCCTGGGGCGAGAACGGCTTTCGCGAGGTCACCAACTCCAAGCGCGAGATCCGCACGCCGGCCGACATGAAGGGCCTGAAGTTCCGCGTGGTGGGCTCGCCGATCTTCAACGATACCTTCACCGCCCTGGGCGCCAACCCGACCCAGATGAGCTGGGCCGACGCCCAGCCGGCACTCGCCTCGGGCGCGGTCGAGGGCCAGGAGAATCCCCTGCACATCTTCACCGCGGCCAAGCTGCACACGCTCGGCCAGAAGTACGTGACGCTGTGGGACTACGTCGCCGACCCGCTCATCTACGTGGTCAACAACGACGTCTGGAGCTCGTGGACGCCGGCCGATCGCGACATCGTGCGCGCCGCGGCGATCGAGGCCGGCAAGCAGGAGGTCGCGATCGCCCGCAAGGGCCTGAGCGGCAGCGACCGCTCGATGATCAAGGAGGTCGAGGCGCTCGGCGTGAAGGTCACCGAGCTCGGTGCGGCCGAGAAGAAGCAGTTCGAGCAGGCGGTCCGGCCGGTGTACGAGAAGTGGACGCGGCAGATCGGCACCGACCTGGTCAAGCGCGCGGAAGCCGCGGTCGCTGCGCGCAAGCCGGCCTGAGCGCAGCCGGCCGCGCTTCATGCCCGATCCGGCGCCCTCGCCCCCGGCCGAGCCGCCCGGTGCGCCGGGTGCGCCGGACATGCGGCGCCGCCCCGAGGACTGGGTCGGCGCCGCCGCGATGGCCCTGCTGGCCGCGATCACCTTCGCCAACGTGATCGTGCGCTACTTCACCGACGAATCGTTCGCGTGGAGCGAGGAGGTCTCGATCGCGCTGATGGTCGTGCTCACCCTGGTCGCGGCCAGCGCCGCGATCGCGCGCGACCGCCACATCCGCATCGAGTTCCTCTTCGATTCGGGCTCGCCGCGCCGGCGCCGCCGGCTGGCCATGCTCTCGGCGGCGGCCACCGCGGCGGCGTTCCTGATCGTGTTCGGGCTGGGCCTGCGCCTGCTCTGGGACGACTACCGCTACGACGTCACCTCGCCCGGCATCGGCGTGCCGCAGTGGTGGTACACGCTGTGGCTGCCGGCGCTGTCGCTGCTGTGCGCGGCGCGCGCGGTGCAGGCGCTGGTGCACCTGCTGCGGACGCCCCGCCAGGGGCCGCCGGGATGACCGGGTTCGCGATCTTCGCGGTCTTCATCGTGCTGATGCTCGCCGGGGTGCCGATCGGCGTGGCGCTGATGCTGGCCGGCTCGGTGGGCATCGGCTTCGCCGACCTGGGCTGGCTGTCCATCCCCAACAACTTCTACGCCGGCATCGCGAAATACCCGCTGCTGGCGCTGCCGATGTTCGTGCTGGTCGGCTCGATCTTCGATCGCTCCGGGGTCGCGCAGCGCCTGGTCAACTTCGCGCTGGCCATCGTCGGACGCGGCCCTGGCATGCTGCCCATGGTGGCCATCGGCGTGGCCATGTTCCTCGGCGGCATCTCCGGCTCGGGCCCGGCCAACGCGGCCGCGGTCGGCGGCGTGATGCTCGCGGCGATGGCGCGCGCCGGCTATCCGCCGGCCTACTCGGCCAGCGTGATCGGTGCGGCCGCGGCCACCGACATCCTGATCCCGCCCTCGATCGCCTTCATCGTCTACTCGGTGATGGTGCCCGGCGCCTCGGTACCGGCGCTGTTCGCCGCGGGCATGGTGCCGGGCGTGCTCGCCGGCTTCGCGCTGATCGTGCCGGCGGTGTGGCTGGCACGGCACCACGGCTTCGGCGTCAACGACCGCGCGACCCCGCGCCCGCCGTTCCTGCGCGCCCTGCGCGAAGCCACCTGGGGCCTGTTCGCCCCGGTGCTGATCCTCGGCGGCATGCGTGCGGGCTGGTTCACGCCCACCGAGGCGGCGGTGGTCGCGGTGGTCTACGGGCTGTTCGTCGGCATGGTGGTGTACCGCACCATGCGCGCGGCCGACCTGATCGAGATCTTCGTCGAGGCCGCCGAGGTGTCGGGCGTGATCATGATCGTGGTCGCGCTGGCGAGCGTCTTCGCCTACGCGGTGAGCACGCTCGGCCTCGCCGACCCGCTCACCCGCATGGTGATCGACAGCGGCATGCACGCCGGCTGGGCGCTGACGGTCATCGTGGTGGTCCTGCTCGGCGTGGGAATGGTGCTCGACGGCATCTCGATCTTCCTCATCTTCGTGCCGCTGCTCACGCCGCTGATGAAGGGCTTCGACTGGGATCCGGTGTGGTTCGGCGTGCTGCTCACCTACATGGTCGCCATCGGGCAGTTCACGCCGCCGATGGCGGTCAACCTGATGGTCTCCTCGCGGCTGGCAGGGGTGCGCATGGAGCAGACCGTGCCGTGGGTCATCTGGTTCGTGTTCGCCATGCTGGTCGTGCTGGTGATGCTGATCGCGATCCCCGACCTGGCGCTGTGGCTGCCGCGCGCGCTTCACTACTGAGCGGGTGCTGATCGGACCACCCGCCGGGCCGGGTCACACACCTGCCGGAGCGCGCGCTTTGACAGCACGCCCGTCATCGCGTTGAATCGGGGCATTGCCGCCCCGGAGCCCTCCGATGTCGCTGCGCTCGCTGCTCTTCCTTCTGGTCTTCGGCGTCCTCGCCGCCTTCGTGCTGGTGAACTGGGGCGCGCTCAACGCGCCGACCACGCTGTCGCTGGCCTTCGCGCAGGTGCAGGCGCCGCTGGGCATCGTGATGCTCGGCTTCGTGGTCGCGGTGACAGTGCTGTTCCTCGCCTACATCGTGTACCTGCAGATGTCGGGCCTGCTCGAGACGCGCCGCCACGGCAAGGAGCTGCAGACGCAGCGCACGCTGGCCGACCAGGCCGAGGCCTCGCGCTTCACCGAGCTGCGCGGCTTTCTCGACGGCGAATTCGCCCGCCTCGGGCAGCGACAGGCCGAGCTCGACGCGGCGCTGCGCGCTCGACTCGACACGCTCGAGCGGCAGCTCAAGCTGGACATCGAGCAGCAGGGCAATTCGCTGTCGGCGTTCGTGGGCGAGCTGGGCGAACGCATCGATCGCATCGAACGCGGAGGCTCGTAGCGCCGACACGCCCCCGGGGACGGGCGCGCCGGGGGTAGACGCCTGGTACCTCGGCCCTAGACCAGCACCAGCGGCGCTGCACCGCGCCGCAGCAGCCGCTGCACGCGCTCGGGGTCGGCCTGGGCGCCGGCGCGCGTCATCAGCACCAGATCGCCGGCGGCCAGGGCGCCCGCGGCGCCGCGCGCCAGCAGCTCGGAGACCGTGGCCGTGCGCAAGCCCGCGCGTCCCTGCGACGTCCCCGCGGGCGGCACCGCCGATCGCAGGCTCTCCGCCCGTCGCGCCTCGGCGCTCACCGCCGCGGCGCGCGCCGGCTCTTCGGGCAGCACCAGCCGGCGCTCGATCGTGCCGCCGGGGTCGAGGCGCAGCGCCGCCTCGAGCAGCGCCCGCAGCGCCGGCGCATCGTCGGGCACCAGCCACAGCACCGGCCGCGCGGCCACCGGCGCGCGCCGGCTGTGCAGCCGCACGCTGGTGGAGGCGGCGGCCATCACCACCGATTCGCCCGATGCGGCCAGGCTGAGCGCCTGCGGCACGATGCGGCCGCGCACCGTGCGGAACGAGGAAGACAGGCCCACGTCGCGCGCCAGCGCCTCCAGGCGCCGGTGCAGCACGGCCGCCTGCACCTGCATCGCGCGCTCGGCTTCGGACAGGCCGAAGGGGCGGCTGGCGAGCTCGAACAGGCCGGTCTCGGTGGCCGCCGGCCAGCCGGCCAGCCGCAGCAGGTCGTCGTCCTCGACGAACACGCCGGCCAGCTCGACCATGCGGCCCTGCGCCAGGCGGATCGCCGCCCCGATCGCGTCGCTGCAGCGATCGAGCGCATCGACCGCGATCCAGATGCGCGCGGCGGCCGCCTCGGTATTCATTGCCCGCGCTCCGTTCAGCGCCGCCGGCGCCGCTCGCGCGCGGGCAGCGCCAGGAGCTGCTTCTCGCGCAGCTTGCCGTACTGGGCGAGCCGCGCGCGCACGGCGGCGTCGACGTCGTCGCGGCCGGTGAGCAGGCGCAGCGCCTCGTCGACCGTGGCCACGGCATGGACCGCGAACCTGCCCGCGCGCACCGCCTCGACCACGTCCTCGCGCAGCATCAGATGGCGCACGTTGGTGGCCGGGATCAGCACTCCGTGGCGGCCGTCGAGGCCGCGTGCCGTGCACACGTCGAAGAATCCCTCGATCTTCTCGTTGACCGCGCCGATGGCCTGCACGGTGCCGCGCTGGTCGACCGAGCCGGTGACCGCCCACGACTGGTCGATGGCCAGATCGGCCAGCGAGGACAGGATCGCGCACAGCTCGGCGAGCGAGGCGCTGTCGCCGTCGACCGGGCCGTAGGTCTGCTCGAACGCCAGGCTGGCATTGAGCGCGAACGGCTGGCGCGCGGCGTAGCGCGCGGCGAGGAAGGCCGCGAGGATCATCACCCCCTTGGAGTGGATGGCCCCCGACAGCGAAGCCTCGCGCTGGATGTCGATCAGGCTGCCCTCGCCGATGCGGGTGGTGGCGGTGATGCGGGTGGGCTGGGCGAACGACGTCTCGCCCAGCACGTAGACCGACAGCCCGTTGACTTGGCCGGCCTCGGCTCCCTGCGTGTCGATCACGATCGTGCCCTGCAGGATCTGCTCCTGCAGGCGCCGGCGCAGCCGCCCGCCGCGCTCGCGCCGCGCATCGAGCGCCGCCTGCACGTCGGCGCGCGAGACGACGGTGCGCCCGGCCCGCCGCCCCTGCCAGGCGGCCTCGGCGAGCAGGTCGCGCAGCCGGCGCACGTGCAGCGTGAGGCGCTCGCGGTCGCCGGCCTCGCGCGCGGCGTACTCGATCACGCGCGCCACCGCTTCGCGCTCGAGGGGCGGCACGCCGGCCTCCCTGGTCAGCGTCGCGACCAGGCGCGCGTAGGTCGGCAGCGCGCCGTCGTCGATCGCGATGTCGTCCTCGAAATCGGCATCGACCTTGAACAGCTCGACGAACTCCGGGTCCCAGGCCTGCAACAGCGCGTGATGCAGCCGGTCGCCGAACAGCACCACCTTGACGTCGAGCGGGATCGGCTGGGGCTCGAGCGAGACCGCGCTCGCCAGCCCGTACTGCTGGGCCGGCGACTCGATGCGGATCTCGCGCGCGAGCAGCGCACGCTTGAGCGCCTCCCACGAGAACGGCGCCATCAGCAGCTTGCGCAGGTCGAGCAGCAGGTAGCCGCCGTTGGCGCGATGCAGGGCGCCGCCGCGGATGAGGGCGAAGTCGGTCATCAGCGCGCCGAAGCGGGCCACGTGCTCGATGCGTCCGACCAGGTTCTGGCAGGTCGGGTTCTCCTCGCTCACCACCGGCGCTCCGGCACCGTCGTCCTCGACCAGCAGGTTGATCCGGTAGCGGCGCAGCGGCGGCAGCTCGTCGGCCTGCATCGGCTGGGCCTGGCCGCCCTCGGCGCCGGCGCGGAAGATGTCGGCGTTCTCGACCACGTCGCGCGCCACTTCCTGCAGGTAGGCGACCACGCCCGGCAACGCGACGTACTTGCGCACCAGGTCGTCGACCAAGTTGCCGACGGCGAAGGTGGTGACCTCGCGGTTCAGCCGCTTCATCTCGTCGTGGTGCGAGCGCCGCCAGCCCACGGCCTGGCGCAGGATGCGCTGCAGCTTCTCCTGCAGGGCACGGATGGCCTGGGCGATGCGCTCCTTCTCGGGGTCGGGCAGCTTCTCGAACTCTTCCTGCGGCATGACCTCGCCGCCGCGCGCGGGCGCGAACGAGAAACCCGCCGGCGTGCGCAGCAGCACGATGCCCTGGCCCTGCGCCTCTTCGACCAGCTCGCCGAAGGCCTGCTCCTGCAGCGAGGCGAAATGGGCGTCGATCTGCTCGACGCGCGAGCGGTAGTCGTCGCTCTCGAGCACTGCCGGGATGGCGGTGCGCAGCTCCTCGACCAGCTGCTGCATGTCGTCGCGCAGCCGCACGGCGATCGCGCCCGGCAGCCGCAGCGCGATCGGGCGCGTCGGATCGCGGAAGTTGTTGACGTAGCACCAGCGGTCGGGCGGCGCGGCCGCGCCGGCCAGCTCCTGCACCCGGCGCAGGGTCGCCGCGAAGCGCCCGGTCTCGGGAGCGCCCAGCACGAACAGGTTGTAGCCGGGCTGCACGACGCCCAGGGCGAGATCGAGCGCCTCGAGGGCACGCTGCTGGCCGGGCGTGCCCTCGAGCGGGGCGAGCGAGGCGGTGGTTTCGAAATCGAAGGCCTGTGCCGGCCAGCGCCGGGCCAGCTGCTCAGGCGCGAGCCGGGTCATCGGGAGGAACCTCGTCGAAAAGGACGTGCAGATCGTCCTCGCTGAGCGTCTCGCGCTCGAGCAGGCGCGCGGCGCCCGTCTCCAGCCGCCGGCGCTGGGCGCGCAGGATCGAGAGGCTGAGATCGAAGGCATGCGCCACGAGGTCGCGCACGGCGGCGTCGATGCGCTGCGCGGTCTGCTCGGAATAGCGCGGCGGCTGCTCGGGCCACTGCGGGCTGCCGAGCAACGAGGGGCGCGCCGGCTCGTACACCAGCTGGCCGAGCGACGGCTCCATGCCGTACTGCGTGACCATCGTGCGCGCGATGTCGGTCACCTTGACCAGGTCGTCGGCGGCACCGGTGGAAGCCTTGCCGAAGATCAGCATCTCGGCCGCGCGCCCGCCGAGCAGCACCGCCATCTTGTTCATCAGCTCGTCGCGCTGCATGAGGAACCGGTCCTCGATGGGACGCTGGATGGTGTAGCCGAGCGCGCCCACGCCGCGCGGGATGATCGACACCTTGTGCACCACGTCGCCGCCGGTCAGCGCTGCGGCCACCAGCGCGTGGCCCATCTCGTGGTGCGCGACGATGCGCCGCTCCTCCGGATTGAGCAGGCGGTTCTTCTTCTCGAGGCCGGCCACGATGCGCTCGACGGCGCCGGTGAAGTCTTCCAGGGCCACCGCGGAGCGGCCGCGCCGCGTGGCCAGCAGCGCCGCCTCGTTGACCAGGTTGGCCAGGTCGGCCCCCGAGAACCCCGGGGTGAGCGCGGCGATCTTCTCGGGGTCGACATCGGCGGCGAGCTGCACCTTCTTCAGGTGCACCCCCAGGATCTGCACCCGGCCGACGCGGTCGGGCCGGTCGACCAGCACCTGCCGGTCGAAGCGGCCGGCGCGCAGCAGCGCCGGGTCGAGCACCTCGGGGCGGTTGGTCGCGGCCAGCAGCACCACCCCCTTGCTCGGGTCGAAGCCGTCGAGCTCGGCCAGCAGCTGGTTGAGCGTCTGCTCCTTCTCGTCGTGTCCGCCGAGGCCGCCGAAGGCGCCGCGGGCGCGGCCCAGCGCATCGATCTCGTCGATGAAGATGATCGCCGGCGCCTTCTGGCGCGCCTGCTCGAACAGGTCGCGCACGCGCGCCGCGCCCACGCCGACGAACATCTCGACGAACTCCGAGCCGTTGATCGAGAAGAACGGCACCCCTGCCTCGCCGGCCACGGCGCGCGCCAGCAGCGTCTTGCCGGTGCCCGGCGGGCCGATCAGCAGGATGCCCTTGGGCAGCCGGGCGCCCAGCCGCCCGTAGCGGCCGGGATCCTTGAGGAAGCCGACCACCTCGCGCAGCTCTTCCTTGGCCTCGTCCACGCCGGCGACGTCGGCGAAGGTGACGCGCACCCCGGTCTCGACGTAGACCTTGGCCTTGCTGCGCCCGATCGACATCAGGCCGCCGCCCGGGCCGAGGCCGCTACGCTCGGCGAAGCGGCGCATGAGGAACATCCACAGCCCGAAGAAGATCGCCGCCGGGATCACCCAGCCGAGGATGTCGCGCAGCAGCGTGCTCTCGACGACGCCGCGAAACTTGACGTGGTGCTGCTCCAGGCTGTCGGCCAGCGCCGGGTCGATGCGCACGGTGACGAACTGGCTGCGCCCGTTCTGCGGGTGCTTGAAGGTGCCCACGATGCGGTCGGCCGAGACGCTGATCTCTTCGATGTTGCCGGCGTCGAGCTGGGTGAGGAAGTCGCTGTAGGCGAGCGGCTCGACCTGGCGCCAGGCGCGCAATACGTCGTTGATGGCGATCATCGCGATGATCGCGATGACCACGTACCAGACGTTCCACTGGACCTGCTTGGGCGTTGGCATCGGCATGGGCGCTGGGCTCCCGGGAAGCCGCATTCTCGCCCAGTCTGTCGACGCTGTCTCGATTTCCGCGCCGGCCGGTTTCCGCACCTGCCCGTGCGGGGATGGAACGGAGATAGAATTCCGGATACTCTCGCGGTGCCTGCCCGGCCCGCTTCCCACCGCCGTCCGACGCTCCGGAAACCCCGCCGATGAAAATCGAAGACCTGCTCGCCGCCCTCCCCGAACAGGAAGTCACGATCGACGTGCTTCGCGAGAAATACGCCAAGGGCGACGAGTCGAGCGCCCACGAGGTGCGGGTGCGCGTGGCGCGCGCCCTGGCGTCGGTGGAGGCCGAGGCGCGGCGCGAGCACTGGCAGGCCGAGTTCCTGTGGGCAATGGAGAACGGCTTCGTGCCGGCCGGGCGCATCAACTCGGCCGCCGGCACCGACATCCGGGCCACCCTGATCAACTGCTTCGTGCAGCCCATCGGGGATGCGGTCTGGGGTCACGACGCGCAGGGCACGCCCGGCATCTACGCCGCGCTGCAGGAGGCCGCCGAGACCATGCGCCGCGGCGGCGGGGTGGGCTACGACTTCTCCAGCATCCGGCCGCGCGGCGCGCTGGTCAAGGGCACGCTGTCGCGCGCCTCGGGCCCGGTCTCGTACATGCGTGTGTTCGACAAGTCGTGCGAGACGCTCGAGTCGGCCGGGTCGCGGCGCGGCGCGCAGATGGGCGTGATGCGCGTCGACCACCCCGACGTCGAGGAGTTCATCAACGCCAAGAACGACGGCTCGCTGACGAACTTCAACATGTCGGTCGCCGTTACCCACGAGTTCATGCGCGCCGTGGAGAGCGACGGCTCGTTCCAGCTGGTCCACGCGGTGCAGCCCTTCGACGACAACGGCGCCGGCCAGAACGCCGACGGCGCCTGGATCTACCGCACGGTGCGCGCGCGCGATCTGTGGGACCAGATCATGCACTCGACGTACGATCACGCCGAGCCGGGCGTGATCTTCATCGACCGCGTCAACCAGGACAACAACCTCTCGTACTGCGAAGCCATCGCCGCCAGCAACCCGTGCGGCGAGCAGTTCCTGCCGCCCTACGGCTGCTGCGACCTCGGCAGCATGAACCTCACCCGCTTCATCGCCGACCCGTTCGGCGACGCGCCCTCGTTCGACTACGAGCGCTTCCGCCGCGCGGTGACGATCTCGGTGCGCGCCCTGGACAACGTGCTCGACCTCACCATGTGGCCGCTGCAGGCGCAGGAGCGCGAAGCGCAGTCCAAGCGCCGCATCGGGCTGGGCTTCACCGGCCTGGGCAACGCGCTCACCATGATGAAGCTGCGCTACGACAGCGAGGCCGGGCGCGCCTTCGCCGCCGCCATTGCGCAGACCATGCGCGACGTCGCCTACGAGGCTTCGGTGGCGCTGGCCCAGGAGCGCGGGGCGTTCCCGCTCTTCGACGCCGAAGCCTATCTCGCCCAGCCGCACGCCGCCGCGCGCCTGCCCGAGACGCTGCGCGAGCGCATCCGCCAGCACGGTATCCGCAACTCGCACCTGCTGTCGATCGCGCCCACCGGCACGATCTCCATCGCCTTCGCCGGCAACGCCTCGGGAGGCATCGAGCCCGCCTTCTCCTGGACCTACACCCGGCGCAAGCGCATGCCCGACGGCAGCAAGCAGGAGTACGAGGTCGAGGACTTCGCCTACCGCCTGTGGCGCCACCTCGGCCACGACGTCAATGCCCTGCCCGACTACTTCGTCTCGGCGATGCAGATCTCGGCGCTCGACCACATGCGCATGAGCGCGACCGTGCAGCCGTACATCGATTCGGCGATCAGCAAGACCGTCAACGTCGCCGAAGACTATCCCTACGAAGAGTTCAAGTCGCTCTATCTCGAAGCCTGGCGCGCCGGCCTCAAGGGCATCACCACCTACCGCCCGAACTCGGTCATCGGCTCGGTGCTCAGCGTTTCCGGCCCGGCCTCCTCGGCCCAGCAGCCCCAGGACCTGCAGTACGAGCCCGACCGGCGCCTGCGCCTGGAGCGCATCCCGCAGCCGGCACTGTCGTCGCTGCGCTGGCCGAGCCGTCCCAAGCTGGCCGACGGCAACATGGCCTACTCGTACATGGTCGAGCCGCTCGACCGGCGCGCCTCGTTCTGCATCTTCATCGGCCAGACCGAGGAGTCGTATGCCCGCCCCGACGGCAGGCTGCGCAGCGTGCCGTTCGAGACCTGGGTCAACGGCAACGAGCAGCCGCGCGGCCTGGGCGCGATCGCCAAGGCGCTGTCGATGGACATGCGCTCGAACGACCGCGGCTGGCTCAAGCTCAAGCTCGACGCACTGGCGCTCACGCGCGACGAGCAGCCCCTGCAGATGCCCTTCCCGCCGACCGGCGAGGTCCGCTGGACCCCCGGCATCGTGGCCGGCTTCGCCGAGATCGTGCGCTATCGCTGCGAGGAGCTCGGCGTGTTCGAGGCGCTCGACGAGCAGCCCACGCCGATGCTCGACGCGATGATGTTCCGCAAGGAGCCGAAGTCGGGCCCGCTGGGCACCCTGTCGTGGACGGCCGACGTCAGCAACGCGGCCACCGGCGACGACTTCGTGCTCGGCCTGAAGGAGCTGCAGCTGCCCGACGGCACGCGGCGGCCGTACTCGATCTGGCTCTCGGGCGACTATCCGCGCGTGCTCGACGGGCTGTGCAAGCTGCTGTCGATCGACATGTACGTCATCGACGTCAACTGGATCGGCCTGAAGCTGCGCAAGCTGCTCAGCTTCGGCGAGCTCAACGGCTCGTTCTGGGCGCCGGTGCCCGGCGAGGCCCGCCAGCAGATCTGGCCGAGCACGGTGGCCTACGTGGCTGCGCTGCTGCTGCACCGCTTCAAGGTGCTCGGCCTGCTCGACGACGAAGGCCACGCGGTGGGCGGCGCCGGCGCGCTCGCCCTGCCCGACGGCGAGTCGGCGCCGCAGGGCACCGCGGCGCCGCTGATCGCCGGCCAGCCCTGCCCCGCCTGCGGCACCCATGCGTACATCAAGCGCGATGGCTGCATGTTCTGCACCGCCTGCGGGCACCAGGGCGAATGCGGCTGAGCGCCCTCTCCTGACGCGCATGGCAGAACGGATTCTGGTCGTCGACGACGAAGAGGGCATTCGCGACCTGCTCTCGGACTACCTGAGCGGCTTCGGCTACGAGGTGGCCCTGGCCGCCGACGGTGCATCGATGCGCGCAGCGCTGGCGCACACGCCGGTCGACCTGGTCCTGCTCGACCTCGGACTGCCCGGCGAGGACGGACTGACGCTGGCGCGCGAGCTGCGCGAGCAGGCGCACGCGCCCGGCATCATCATCGTCACCGGCCGCGGCCAGCCGGTCGATCGCATCATCGGCCTGGAGCTGGGCGCCGACGACTACGTCGCCAAGCCCTTCGAGCTGCGCGAGCTGGTCGCGCGCATCCGCAGCGTGCTGCGCCGCGTGCGCGGCGAAGGCCCCGCCGCCAAGGCGCTCGATGCGGCCGAGCGCCTGGAGTTCGCGGGCTGGCACATCGACCTCTCGGCGCGCTCGCTCACCGCCCCCGACGGCAGCGACGTGACGCTGACCACCGGCGAGTTCGACCTGCTCACGGCCTTCGTGCGCCATCCCAACCGCGTGCTCTCGCGCGACCGGCTGATGGAGATCATGCATCGCCGCGAGGCCGGGCCGTTCGACCGGGCCATCGACGTGCAGGTCGGGCGCCTGCGCCGCAAGATCGAGCGCGATCCCTCCGACCCCGAGCTGATCAAGTCGGTGCGCGGCGTCGGCTACCTCTTCGCACCGCGCGTCTCGCGCGCCTAGGCGGCCGCCCGTGGAGCACCCGGACCCCGCGCCTGCGGCCGCCGCACCGCCGGACACCCTGCCGCCGGCCGCCGACGCGGCGCCCGTTGCGCCCGCAGGTCCGGCATCCCATGCCGATCCGCAGCTGTTCGAGCAGATCTTCCAGAGCGCGTCGGACGCTCTGCTGGTGGTGGACGACCAGGGCCTGATCCGGCTGGCCAACCGGCAGAGCGAGATCCTGTTCGGCCACCGCGTCGACGAGCTGGTCGGCCGGCCGATCGAGCACCTGATCCCGCCCCGCTTCCGCGACGACCACCGGCGCCATCGCAGCGTCTACGCCGCCCGCCCCGAGTCGCGCCCGATGGGCATGAACCTCGCGCTGTGGGCGCAGCGCGCCGACGGCCACGAGTTCCCGGTCGAGATCGGGCTGAGCCCGTTTCGCCATGGCGCGACGGCGATGGTGTGCGCAGCCATTCGCGACGTGAGCGACCTGCGGCGCACCCAGGACCTGCTCGCGCGCGCGCGCCAGTCCAACGCCGTGGCCGACTTCGGACGCCTGGCGCTGGCGAGCAAGGACCTCGATCTGATCCAGCAGGAGGCCTGCCGGCTGGTCGGGCGCCATCTCGGCGTCGGCTGCGCGCTGGTGGCCCGGCGCGAGCACGCCGGCGCACCGTTCCAGATCGGCGCGAGCCTGGGTTTCGACGACGACATGCGCACGGCCATCGTGTCGCGGCTCGACGGCTATTGCGCGACGCCAGCCGGATCGACCGACCAGCCGGTAGTGCTGGGCGAGTCGGAGCGGGACGACGCGGGCGGCGAATCCGCCGAACCCCCGCTGCAGGGGGCGATGCTGTGCGCGATCCCCGGCGAGGACTTCTGCCCGGGAGCCCTGGTGGCCGGCGCCCGCCACACGCGCAGCTTCACGCGCGACGACGCGAACTTCCTCCAGGCGCTCGCCAACATCCTGGGCGCGGCGCTGCAGCGCGAGCGCACCGAGCAGCAGCTGTTCCAGGCGCAGCGGCTCGAGGCGCTCGGCCAGCTCACCGGCGGGGTGGCGCACGACTTCAACAACCTGCTCACGGTGGTCTCGGGCAATCTGCAGATCCTCGAGGAGCGGGTGGCGGTCGACGCGCTGTCGGCACGGCTGGTCAAGGCGGCGCTGCGCGCCACCGGGCGCGGGGCCGATCTCACCCGCAAGCTGCTCGCCTTCTCGCGGCGCCAGACGCTGCAGCCGCGGGCGATCGAGGTGCGCCAGCTGCTGGTGTGGCTGGCCGACATCCTGCGCCGCACGCTGGGCGCGCACATCGACGTGCAGGCGCGCGTCGGCGACGGATTGCCCTCGATCAAGGCCGACCCGGGCATGCTCGATACGGCGCTGCTCAACCTCGCGGTCAACGCGCGCGACGCGATGCCCGACGGCGGGCTGCTCACCCTCGAGGCGCGCGCGGAGGTGCTCGACGCCGGCTTCGCCGCGCGCGAGGACGGCCCGGCTCCGGGCCGCTACGTGATGATCGCGGTCACCGACACCGGCACCGGCATGCCGCCCGACGTGCGTGCGCGCGCCTTCGAGCCGTTCTTCACCACCAAGGAAAGCGGCAAGGGCAGCGGCCTGGGCCTGAGCCTCGTCTACGGCTTCGTCAAGCAGTCGGGCGGCCACATCCAGGTGCAGAGCGAGCCGGGCGTGGGCACCAGCATCCGGCTCTACCTGCCCACCGACGAGCAGGCCGGGGCGCACCGCGTCGCGGGGCACGCCGATGCCGGGTACCGCGGCGGCAACGAAACGATACTGGTGGTGGAAGACGACGAGGGCGTGCGCGAGGTCGCCGTCGCCTTCCTGCGCCGGCTCGGCTACCGGGTCCTGCAGGCGCCCGATGCGCCGCACGCGCTCGCGCTGCTCGAGAGGGAACGCGACATCGACCTGCTGTTCAGCGACATCGTGCTGCGCGGCGACGTGAACGGCCCGGCGCTTGCACGGGAAGCGCTCGCGCTGCGCCCCGGCCTGCGCGTGGTGTTCGCATCGGGCTATGCACCCGACGCGCTGCCGCTGCGCGAGGCGCTCGATCGCCGCGTCGAGCTGCTCTCCAAGCCCTATCGCATCGACCAGCTGGCCCGCATGCTGCGCCGCGCGCTCGATGAGGCCCCGCTCGCCGAGCCGCGGGAACCGCCGCCGGCCGATTCATAGCAGCCAGCATTCCCGCCCCAGGACCTGGCGGCGGCGCGGGCCGGATTCGACGCCGACAGCCTCGCAGGAGCCTCCTAGGCTGCCTCGCGTTCGCGCCGCAGGTCGGTGCGCCCGATCACCCCGCGCAGCGCCGCCATGGCAACGATGCCGATCTCGCGATTGCGCACCTCGATCAGGCCCTCCACCTGGAAGCGCGACAGGATGCGGCTCACCGTCTCGAGCTTCAGGCCGAGCAGGCTGCCGATCTCCTCGCGCGTCATGCGCAGCATGAAGCGATGTGCCGAGAAGCCGCGCGCCGCCATGCGCTGCGACAGGTTGATGAGGAAGGCCGCCAGCCGCTCTTCCGCGCGCATCGAGCCCAGCAGCAGCATCAGCGAACGCTCGCGATGGATCTCGCCTGCCAGCATGCGGAACAGCTCGCGCTGCAGGGCAGGATCGCGGCAGGCGAGCGCATCGAGCTCCGCGAACGGGATCTCGATCACTTCGCCGTCTTCGAGCGCGACCGCGTCGCCCGCATAGGTCTCGGCGCCGATGCCCTCGAGCCCGAGCACTTCGCCGGCCATGTGGAAGCCGGTGATCTGTTCGCGACCGTCCTCGGTGAGCAGCACCGACTTGAACGAGCCTGCGCGGATCCCGTACAACGCATGGAAGCTCGCGCCGACGCGGTACAGGAACTCGCCGCGCCGGATGCGCCGCGGCGTGCCGCCAACGCATGCCAGCAGCGTATCCAGGTCGGAGGTCAGCGATTCCCCGGCGACCATGCGCTGCGGGTGGATCCGAGTGGAGGGTACGGCACGCATGAACGGATTCGACATCTCGGCATCCTCTTGGCAACGCATTCGAACGAGTCGATGCGGATCCGGCGATCCGGCACCTTCGACAAGGTACCCGTCCCGGCCGCCGCGCCGATGGCCGTCCGGCTACGGACGGTAACGATTTGTAACGCCTGGCGTCCGCCGGTGGCAGGCGTGTCGCGTGCGGCCTGCCATAATCGTCAGCATGGATTCCTCCGCGCTCCTCGGCACCCGGCTCGGCGAAGCGACCGAGCTCGAGCTGCTGAAGATCTTCGCGACCAGCATCGCCATCGGGCTGCTGATCGGGCTCGAGCGCGAGCGCCATGCCGAGGCGAGCTCCGGCCTGCGCACCTTCGCGCTCACGGCGCTGCTCGGCACCGCCTGTGCGATGCTGGCCGAGGCGGCGCGCGCCGTGTGGCTGCCCGCGGCTGCCCTGGTGATGCTGGGGGCCATGTCGATCGCCGCGCAGTATCGCAACAGCGAGCGCCGGGGCACCGAGGCCGACCCCGGCACCACCACCACCGTGGCCCTGTTGGTGTGCTTCGCGCTCGGCATGATGGTCTGGTACGAGCTCACCGCCCTGGCCGCTTCGCTCGCCGTGGGGGTCACCGCCCTGCTCCACTTCAAGCCCGAGCTCGAGGGCATGAGCGCGCGCGTGACGCGGCGCGACATGCTGTCCATCCTCCAGTTCGGCGCGCTCAGCCTGGTGGTGCTGCCGGTGCTGCCCGACCGCGGCTACGGCCCGCACGAGGCGCTCAACCCGTCACAGATCTGGATGATGGTGGTGCTGATCTCCGGCGTCAGCCTGGCGGGCTACCTGGCGCTGCGCATCGCCGGCTCGCGCGGCCTGCTGCTGATCGGCCTGTTCGGGGGCCTGGTCTCCTCGACCGCGACCACGCTCACCTATGCGCGCCGCGCCCGCGAGGAACCCGGCCAGGCCGGCACCGCCCCGGCGATCGTGCTGATCGCCGGGGCGGTCGTGTTCGTGCGCATCGCCGTGCTCGCGGCCGCACTCGCGCCGCCGCTGCTCGGCCTGCTCGGCGCGGTGCTGGCCGCGGGCTTCGTTCCGATGGCGCTCGCCGGTCTGCTGGCGCTGCGCCGCCTGCCGCAGGAATCGCCCGCGGCCGCGCTGCAGGTGCGCAATCCGGCCGAGCTGCGTACCGCCCTCTCCTTCGGCGCCTTCTATGCGCTGGTGCTGCTGCTGGCGGCCGAGCTCACGCATCGCCTGGGCAGCACCGGTCTGTACGTCATCGCCTTCGTGTCCGGCCTGAGCGACGTCGACGCGGTCACGCTCACCGGCCTGCGCCTGCACACGGTCGGCAGCATCCCCGCGGCGCAGGTCGTGATTGCCATTGCGGTGGCACTCTGTGCCAATATCATGCTGAAGTTCGCGTTGGTGGGTTCGGTGGGCGGGCAGGTTCTCGCGCGCCGCTGTGCGCCGGGCTTCGCGGCGAGCGCGGCGGGCCTGCTGGCGGCGATCGCCGCCGTGCAGCTCGGGGTGGACGGTGCCGCGCTTGCGCTTCGTCAATGACGCAAGCATGGTCAGGATCTACGATCGAAAATCACTTCACTGTGCGCAAGGAGGCCTGGCATGTACAAGCACCTGCTGGTTCCGACCGACGGCTCCAAGCTCTCGACCGATGCCGTGGAGCGGGCGATCCAGTTCGCGAAGGAGACCGGCGCACGCGTGCTCGCCCTGCACGTGATGCCCGAGTACATCCCGCCGGCGTTCGCCGAGTTCCCGGCCGCCGGACAGGCATCGTTCGCCGAGTTCATGAAGGCCACCGAGGAGACGGCCGCCACCGTCCTGGGCGCGGCCAGCCAGGCGGCGCAGGCCGCCGGCGTGCAGTGCGAGACGATGTCGGTCCGGCACACCCAGCCCTATCGCGCGATCATCGACGTGGCCCGCGAGAAGGGCTGCGACCTGATCTTCATGGCTTCGCACGGCCGACGCGGCCTGAGCGCCCTGGTGCTCGGCAGCGAGACCAACAAGGTCCTGACGCACTCGAGCATCCCGGTGCTCGTGTTTCGCTGATGGCTTCCCCCGTTCCGGAACCGCAGGGAGAACGACACATGGATTCGATCGAACGCATCGAGGCATCACGACAGAAGCTGGCCGAGGAGATGCGCACGCTGGTCGGCGATGCCGAAGACGTGCTCAAGGCCGCTGCCAAGCAGGGCGGCGAATATCTCGGTGCCGCGCGCGAGCGCCTCGAGCGCAGCGTGAGCGTCGCCAAGGCGGAGCTCGCCGACGCGGAGCAGGCCCTGGTCGCGCGTGCACGCCGGCATGCCCGCGAGACCGACGAGTACGTCCACGACCATCCATGGAGCGCGATCGGCGTCGCCGCCGGCGCCGGGCTGCTGATCGGGCTGCTGATCGGCAGGCGCTGAGCGCCGCAGCCGCGCAGCGCTCGCGATGAGCCCGCCGGACGAACCCGCCGGCCTGGCGGCACGAGTGCAGGCCGTGCTGGCGGGGCTGATCGAGATCGTCGCTACGCGCATCGAGCTCGCCGGCTCGGACATCGAGCTGCAGCTCGAGCGACTGCGCAGCGCCGCCCTGCTGGCCCTGGCGGGCCTGCTGCTGCTGGCGCTCGCCCTGATCTTCGGCTCGGCCTTCGTCATCGTGATCTTCTGGGAGACGTACCGGCTCGCCGCGATCGCCGGCGTCACGCTGGTGTACGCAGCGGCCGGCATCGCCTGCCTGCTCGTCGCGCGCCGTCGCATGCGCGACAGCCCGAAGCCCTTCGAGGCGACCATCGCCGAGCTGCAGCACGATCTTTCGCGCCTGCGGCGCTGAGAAGGTGTGAACGAATCCGCCATGACGCAAGCGGCCCGTTCCGCCCCGGCACCCGAGAGCGCTGCGCAGCGACAGGCACGCCTGCGGCTGCGCAGCACGCACCAGCGCGATACGCTCGAGGCCGACTGGCAGCGCATCGAGCCGACCCTGTCCGCTGTCGACGCGGCCCTGGCGCGCCTGCGCCGGCTACGCCGGCATCCGGTCGCGCTCGGGTTGGCGACCCTCTCGGCCACCGGCCTGCTCGCCGGCGGCCGCGGCAGGCGCCTGCTCGGCCGCGTACGCACGGGATGGCGCCTGGCTGCGGGCGCATCCGTCCTGTTGACGCTGTGGCGGGCCCTGCGCACCGCCCGCGGCGGCCCGTCTTGACCCTCGCCCATACCGCCTCCCGCCTCGCTCCCAGCCTGGCCGCCCGCCTCGCCAGCCGGCTCGCGGGCGCGGTCCTCGCGGCGAGCTGGAGCGCCGCGCTCACCCTGACGCTACCGGCCGAGGCCGCCGATGTGCGCGCTGCACCGCCCGCGGCCGTGCACGCCGCAACGCCGAAGGAGGCGCCGGCCCTCCTCGAGGCGCGCGTGCTGCAGGTCTACGACGGCGATTCCCTGCTGGTGCGCGGCGCCGGGCAGCGGCCGTACGGCGTGCGGCTCGCCGGCATCGATGCGCCGGAGCGCGCACAGCCCCATGCCGACGCGTCGCGTCGTGCCTTGCAGGCGCTGCTGCACGGGCGCGACGTGCGCATCGAGCCGCTGAAGGTCGACCTCTACGGACGGACGGTGGGCCGGGTGTTCGTGGCCAGCCGCGACGCCGGCATGGCCCAGCTGCGAGCCGGGCTGGCGTGGCATTTCGCGCGCTACGACACCGATCTTCCGTCGCGCGTGGCGCGGCGCTACGCGCGAGCCGAGCGGCAGGCGCGGCTGCAGCGCATCGGGCTGTGGCGCGACGAGGCGCCGCTGCCGCCCTGGGAGCACCGGGCGCGCATGCGCGGCGTCACGGATAAAGGCGCCGGCGCAGCGTCTCGTACAGCACGACCCCGGCGGCGACCGACACGTTCAGGCTGGCCACCCGCCCGGCCATCGGGATGCGCACCAGCGCATCGCAGCGCTCGCGCGTGAGCCTGCGCATGCCGCGGCCCTCGGCCCCCAGCACCCAGCCCACCGAGGCAGGAAGAGGCGCCTCGTAGAGCGCGTCCGGCGCCGCGTCGTCGGTGCCGATCAGCCGGATGTCGCGCTCGGCGATCGCGTCCATGGCGCGCGCGAGGTTGGTCACCATGATGTAGGGGACGCTCTCGGCCGCGCCGCTGGCGGTCTGCATCGCGACCTCGGTGAGCGCGCAGGCGTGGTCCTTGGGGGCGATCACCGCCGCCGCACCGGCGCCGTCGGCCACGCGCAGGCATGCGCCGAGGTTGCGCGGATCGGTCACGCCGTCGAGCAGCAGCAGGGTGAGCGGCGTGCTCGCCGCATCGAGCAGCGCCTCGAGCGTGAGCGTGGGCGCAGTGGCCTCGACCATCGCCACCACGCCCTGATGGCGCCTGCCCGGGCACAGCCTGGCGATGCGCGCGGCGGGCACGAAATGCGGCCGCACCCCGCGCTCCCGGGCCAGCCCGACCAGCTCGCGCACGCGCGCATCGTCGCGCCCGTCGTCGATGTAGAGCTCGCCGACGCTCTCGGGCGCGCGCCGCAGTCGCGCCATCACCGCGTGAAAGCCGTGGATCAGCAAATGCCTTCCTCCGTTGCTACCGTCCCGGCTCGGCCGCAACGCTCAAAGCGCGCCGCCGCGACCATGCCGCTTCGATCGTCCCGCACTAACCGTATCGCCTCACCCGCGCCGCTTGCGCCGCGGCGCGGCCGAGGCGGTCGGGCCGCGCTTGGCCGCCAGACGCTCGGCACGCGCGCGGCGCGCCGCCTCGCTCATGGGCTTGGCTGCCTTGCGCGTCTTGCGCTCCGCGGCCGGTCCCGTCGCGGACCGCGCACCACCGGTCTTCGAGGCCGCCCTGCCGGGAGCCGGCTTCGCCTCCGCGCCGCGTGCCGCGGCAGCGCGCGGCGCGCCGCCGGCCTCGGGCAGAGCGGAGGAAGCGTGCGGCGAGGCGGCGGCGCGTGCCTGGCCGCGTGCCGCCTCGTCGTCCGCCTCGCGCTGGCGCATGCGCTTCAAGGCGCGGAAATCGACCCGCTCGACCAGTCTGAACTCGATGCGCCGAGCCTCGAGATCGACGCGCGACACCTGCACGTCGAGCTCGTCGGTGAGCCGGAAGCGCCGGCCGGTACGCTCGCCGCGCAACTCGTGGGTGGTCTCGTTGAACTGGAAGTACTCGCTGCCGAGCTCGGACACGTGCACCAGCCCCTCGACATAGAGTTCGTTGAGCGTCACGAACACCCCGAACGGCGCGACGCCGGTGATGCGGCCGGCGAACTGCTCGCCCACGCGCTCGCGCACGTACATGCACTTGAGCCACGCCTCGACGTCGCGCGACGCCTCGTCGGCACGCCGCTCGTTGTTGGAGCACACCACGCCGAGCATCTGCCAGGTTTCGTGCTCGCTCTCGGGCGTCGGGGCGGTGGCCTCTCCGCCGAACTTCGGCACGAAGCGCGCGCCGCCCAGCAGCGCCTTGATCACGCGGTGGGTGAGCAGGTCGGGATAGCGGCGGATGGGCGAGGTGAAGTGCGCGTAGGCGCCATAGGCCAGCCCGAAGTGCCCGCTGTTGTCGGGTGAGTAGACCGCCTGCTGCATCGAGCGCAGCAGCATCGTCTGCAGCAGCTCCGCGTCGGGGCGCGCGCGCACCTGCGCCGCCAGCGCGGCGTAGTCGCGCGGCGTGGGGTCCTCGCCTCCGCCGAGCGACAGCCCGACGGTGCGCAGGAATTCGCGCAAGGCCTGCAGCCGCTGCGACGTCGGGCCCTCGTGCACGCGATACAGGCCGGGATGGCGGCTGCGGCGCATGAAATCGGCGGTGCACACGTTGGCCGCCAGCATGCACTCCTCGATCAGCCGGTGCGCGTCGTTGCGCTGGCTGGGCACGATGCGCTCGATGCGCCCTGCCGGGTCGCACACGATCTTCGTCTCCACCGTCTCGAAATCGATCGCGCCGCGCGCCTGGCGCGCCGCCGCCAGCGCGCGGTACAGCTCGTGCAGGTTGCGCAGGTGCGGCAGCAGCGCGGCGCGCGGCGCGGGCAGCGCCGGTGCCGCCCCGCCCGAGAGCATCGACCACACCTCGTCGTAGGTGAGCCGCGCCGCGGAGTGCATCACCGCCTCGTAGAACTGGTAGGCACGGATGTGGCCGCGCGGGCCGATCACCATGTCGCACACCAGCACCAGCCGGTCGACCTGCGGGTTGAGCGAGCACAGCCCGTTGGAGAGCTTCTCGGGCAGCATCGGGATGACGCGGCGTGGAAAGTACACCGAGGTGCTGCGCTCGAGCGCCTCGCGATCCAGCGCGTCGTCCGGCTTCACGTAGTGCGAGACGTCGGCGATCGCGACGATCAGCCGGAAGCCGTGCGCCCGGCGCGTGCGTGCGCCGCCCGCGCCCGTTCCGCCGGCGGCGCCGGCCTCGCCCGCGCCGGCCCCGGCTTCGTCGTGCGCATCGGCCTCGCGTGCCCCGATCGACTCGCCGCGCGTGGCCACGGCATCGATCGGCTCGCAGTAGACCGCGTCGTCGAAGTCGCGCGCGTCCTCGCCGTCGATGGTCACCAGCGGCACGTCGCGCAGGTCGACGCGGCCGGCGAGATCGGCGCGGCGCACCGCGCCCGGCAGCTTCGCGGCCAGCGCGGCGGCCGCTTCGCCGAAACGGTGCGGCACGTCGAACTTGCGCACCGCGATCTCGATCTCCATGCCCGGGTCGCCGATCTCGCCGAGCACCTCGACCACGCGCCCGATCGGCGGCCCCTGCCCGCTGGGCGGCTCGACGATCTCCACGCTCACCACCTGCCCCTGCTGCGCGCGCTGCGTGTCGCCCGGCGGGATCAGGATGTCGTGCTTGATGCGCTGGTCTTCCGGCACCACGATGTGCACGCCGCGCTCGTTCAGGAAGCGCCCGACCAGGCGGCGATGGGCGCGCTCGGTGACCTCGACGATGCGGCCCTCGGGCCGGCCGCGCGAGTCGTAGCCGGTGCACTTGACCAGCACGCGGTCGCCGTGCATCACCTTCTGCATCTCGCGCGGCGACAAAAACACGTCGGGGCCGCCGGCGTCGGGAATGAGGAAGCCGAACCCGTCGCGATGGCCCTGCACGCGGCCGGCGGTGAGGTCGAGCTTGCTGGCCAGCAGCAGCACGCCCTTGCGGTTGGGCAGCAGCTGGCCGTCGCGCTCCATGGCCTGCAGGCGCCGGCCGAGGTTCTCGATGTGCGTCGAGGGCACGCCCAGGCGCTCGGCCAGCTCGGCCGGCGTCATCGGCACGCCCGCCGCGCGCAGGCACTCGAGGATCGCCTCGCGCGTCGGCGCGAACCAGGCTGCGCTCCTCACGGGCTCACCGGAAATTTGACAAACGCGACCGGTCCATTAAACTGGCGGGCTCTGCTGGCGGTCGTACCCGGCCGCCGCCTGCGGGAAATGCCCTGCGGGCCCGTCGCCCAGATGGCGGAATTGGTAGACGCACCAGGTTCAGGTCCTGGCGGTGGCAACACTGTGGAGGTTCGAGTCCTCTTCTGGGCACCAATGCGAATGCCTGCGCGAGCAGGCATTTCTTTTTGGGCATCCCTCTTTCGGCCGCCGGCGTTCATCGATCGCGGCACGCCTTCAGCTCGGCCGGCCGCATGTGGTCGTACTCCTCGAAGGGCTGATGGATCCACGGATTGGCCGGCAGGTGCTCGACGAAGTAATCAGGCGTGGCCACCGACGCGCCCTTGCGCCATAGTACCGCCGATCGAATCTCGTGCAGCCGCGCATGGCGTTCGCGCAGCGCCGGCAGCACGTGCAGCAGCGTCTCGCCGGAATCGACCAGGTCGTCCACCAGCAGCCAGCGCGGCCCCGGCAGCGGCCGGGCCGATGCCAGGTGCTCGCCGATCAGCAGCGCGTCGCGCCGGGTACCTGCATCGGCGCGATACGAGCTGGTGAACAGCACGCCGAGCGGCTTGTCGAACAGCCGCGAGAACACGTCGCCGATGCGCAGGCCGCCGCGCGCCAGGCACACCACCGCATCGAAGCTCCAACCCGACTCCCACACCTGCAGGGCCAGCCGCTCGATCAGCCGGTGGTACTCGTCCCAGGAGACGTGGAGATCGTTCATCGGCACCCGATCGGGACGCGCAGCAGGTTCATTCACGCGTTCAGTGGAAGGGATGGCGCAGCAGGATGGTCTGGTCGCGATCGGGGCCGGTGGAGATCATGTCGATGGGCGCGCCGGCCGCCTCGGAGAGCCGCTCCAGGTAGCGCCGCGCATTGAGCGGCAGCGCCGACCACTCGCGCACGCCCACCGTGCTCTCGCTCCAGCCCGGCATCTCCTCGTAGACGGGCTCGCACTCGGCCACGGCGTCGGCGCCGAAGGGCAGGATGCCCACGGTGCTGCCCTTGCGCCGGTAGCCGGTGCACAGCTTGACCGCCGGCAGGCCGTCGAGCACGTCGAGCTTGGTGACCACCAGGCCCGAGAGGCCGTTGAGCTGGATCGAGCGCGCCAGCGCCGGGGCATCGAACCAGCCGCAGCGGCGCGGGCGGCCGGTGACCGAGCCGAACTCCTTGCCGACGCTGGCCAGGTGCCGGCCGACCTCGTCGTGCAGCTCGGTGGGGAACGGCCCGGCGCCGACCCGCGTGGCGTAGGCCTTGACGATGCCCAGCACGTAGTGCAGCGACTGCGGCCCGACGCCGGCGCCCGCAGCGGCGTGCCCGGCCACGCAGTGGCTGCTGGTGACATAGGGGTAGGTGCCGTGGTCGACGTCGAGCAGCGCGCCCTGCGCGCCCTCGAACAGCAGCGGCACGCCGCGCGCCATCTCCTGCGCCAGCAGCGCCGGCACGTCGGCCAGCATGGGCGCGATGCGCTCGCCCAGCGCCAGCGTCTCCTCTGCCACGCGCTCGCCGTCCAGCGGCTCGGCTCCGAGGTAGTGCTTCAGGGTGAAGTTGTGCAGATCGAGCACCTCGGCCAGGCGCTCGCGAAAGCGCGCTGGATCGGCCAGGTCGGCGATGCGCAGCGCGCGCCGCGCGGCCTTGTCCTCGTAGGCCGGACCGATGCCGCGGCCGGTGGTGCCGATGCGGGCCGCGCCGCGGCGCGCCTCGCGCGCCTGGTCGAGCGCCACGTGGTAGGGCAGGATCAGCGCGCAGGCCTCGCTGATGCGCAGCCGCGGACGCACCGACACGCCGACCGACTCCAGCTCGTCGATCTCCTGCAGCAGGGCCGAGGGCGACACCACCACACCGTTGCCGATGTAGCACACCACGCCCTCGCGCAGGATGCCCGAGGGGATCAGCCTCAGCACCTGCCTGCGCCCGCCGATCACCAGCGTGTGCCCGGCGTTGTGGCCGCCCTGGAAGCGCACCACGCCGCGTGCGGTATCGGTGAGCCAGTCGACGACCTTGCCCTTGCCTTCGTCGCCCCACTGAGTGCCGATGATGACCACGTTCTTTGCCATGACTCGATCCTGCTTGGCGCCTGCGGCGCGCTATCGGGTTGCGCCGCCGCGCGGGCGCACCACCCAGCGCCCCTCGTGCAGCACCAGGTCGCGGTCGCAGGTGAATTCCTGCTGTCGCTGTTCGTTGCCCGGCAGCGCCTGGATGACGATCTCGCCGCCGGCGCGCAGCGCGGCCACGGTCTCGATGAGCGCCGCGTCGTCGGACCACGGCGCGCAGATCGCGGGTGCGGGCGGTTCTTCGTCGCGCAGCCCGGCCAGGGCGCGCAGCTCGATCGAGAAGCCGGTGGCCGGCCGCGCGCGGCCGAAGGCGCGCCCGACGTTGTCGTAGCGCCCGCCGCGGGCGATGGCGTAGGGCAGACCTTCGACGTAGGCGGCGAAAGCGATGCCGCTGTGGTAGCGATAGCCGCGCAGGTCGGCCAGGTCGATCGAGGGCTCCACGCCCGGCCAGCGCGCCCACAGCGGCGAGGCGCACAGGCGCTCGAGCTGCTCGAGCGCCGCCGCGACCGGCTGCGCCTGCGGCAGCAGCGTGCGCGCGCGCGCGAGCACCGCCGGGGGCTCGCCGGCACGCACGCGGCCGTGCAGCTGCAGCAGCGCGCGCAGCGGCGCGTGCAGGCCCGCCGGGGCGCCGGCGAGCCAGTCGTCCAGCCCCGGCGCGTCCTTGCCCTGCAGCAGCGCATAGAGCGCATCGATCTCGGATTCCTCGATCGGGCCTTCGAGCGCCAGCAGCGCCGGCACGATGGCCGCATGGCACAGGTCGATGCGCACGCGCTCGATGCCGGCCGCGCCGAGCGAGCGCACCAGCAGGTCGATCACTTCCAGGTCGGCCTCGATGCCGGCGTGGCCGTACAGCTCGGCGCCGGCGTGGATGGGCTCGCGGGTGGCCAGCAGGCCCTGGGCGCGCGTGTGCAGCACCGAACCGGCGTAGCACAGGCGCGCCACGCCCTCGCGGTTGAGCAGGTGCGCGTCGATGCGCGCGACCTGCGGCGTCATGTCGGCGCGCACGCCCAGCGTGCGGCCCGAGAGCTGGTCGACCAGCTGGAAGGTGCGCAGCCCGAGGTCCCTGCCCGAGCCGGTGAGCAGCGAATCGAGGTGCTCGATGAGCGGCGGCATGACCAGCTCGTAGCCGTACGAGCGGTACAGGTCGAGCAGGCGTCGGCGCAGCTCCTCGATGCGACGCGCCTCCGAAGGCAGGACGTCGGCGATGCTCTCGGGCAGCAGCCAGCGCATGGTGGGCATCTCGGGCAACCTGAGTCGGCTAGATCAGCAGCAGCGCGGCGCCGATCAGCGCCGAGCCGAAGCCGACGAAGCGGATCTGGCCGTCGCGCAGGCGCGCGACCTGCAGGAACACCTCGCGCCAGCGCGCCGGCGCCAGCAGCGGCATCAGCCCCTCGAGGATCAGCACCAGGCCGATCGCCCGCAGCCAGTCTTCGAACGCCATCGTTCCGTCCCCGGCCGCAGCTCAACGCGGCCGGTCGGCCGGCGCCCTGAAGTACTTGAAGAAGTCGGACGACGGGTCGACCACCAGCAGGTCGCTGCGCCCGTGGAACGAGGCGCGATAGGCTTCCAGGCTGCGGTAGAAGGCGGCGAACTCCGGGTTCTGGCCGAACGCGGCGCCGAACAGGCTCACCACGCGGGCGTCGCCCTCCCCCTTGGTACGCTGCGCCTCGCGGTAGGCCTCGGCGAGGATGACCTCGCGCTGGCGATCGGCGTCGGCGCGGATCTTCTCGGATTCGGCCGAACCGGTAGCACGGCGCTCGTTGGCGACCTGCTTGCGCTCGGATTCCATGCGGGCGAACACCCGCTCGGACACCTCGGGCGCGAAATCGACGCGCTTGAGCCGCACGTCGACGATCTGCACGCCGATCTGGCGCGAATCCTCGTCGACCTTGGCGCGCACGCTTTCGTCGACCTGCTTGCGCGAGCCGGAGATCATGTCGGACACGGTGCGCCGCGCCACCTCGTTGTTCAGCGAGTCGCGCAGGCTGCGGTTGATCCGGTCGACGGCGACCTGCTGGCTGCCCGAGACCGAGCGCACGAAGGTGCGCGGATCGACGATGCGCCACTTCACGAAGGTGTCGATCATCACGTTGAGCTTTTCCGACGTGATGAAGCGATCGCTCTCGGCGGTGTCGATGGTGAGGATGCGCTTGTCGAAATACACCACGTTCTGGAACGGCGGGGGCAGCTTGAAGTACAGCCCCGGCTTGTCGATGACCTGGCGGATCTCGCCCAGCGCGTACACCACCGCGAACTGGCGCTGATCGACCACGAAGATGCACGACAGCAGCACCACCAGCGCGACGATGATTGCGACCAGGATGGGAACGATTCTCTGCATGATCGGGTTCTCGTTCGCCTCAGCGGCTGTCGCGCTCGCGATTGCGCAGCGAATCGGGGCGCGTGCCCGCGGGTGCGTTCTCGCCCGACGGCGGCGCGGCAGGCGCGGCGGGCGGGCGGGCCCCGCGCGCGCCATCGGCCTGCTGCAGCAGCCGGTCGAGCGGCAGGTACAGCAGGTTGCTGCCGGCGCGCGAATCGACGTAGACCTTGCTGGTGTTGGCGAAGATCTCCTGCATCGTCTCGAGATACATGCGCTCGCGCGTGACCTGCGGCGCCTTGCCGTACTCGGCGAGCACCTGCTTGAAGCGGCTGGTGTCGCCCTCGGCGGCGGCCACCACGCGCTGGCGATAGCCGTTGGCCTCCTCGATCAGCCGCGCGGCGTTGCCGCGCGCCTTCGGGATCACGTCGTTGGCGTAGGCCCGGCCCTCGTTGATCAGGCGCTCGCGGTCCTGGGCGGCCTTGTTGGCGTCTTCGAAGGCGGCCTGCACCTGCTCGGGCGGCTGCACCTGCTGGATGGTCACGTCGACGATCGAGATGCCCGACTGGTACTGGTCGAGCAGCGTCTGGATCTGCTTGCGCGCGCCCTGCGCCACCTGCTCCTTCTCCTCGTAGAGCACCTGGTCGACGCCGGTGCGCCCGACCACCTCGCGCATGGCGGTCTCGGCCGTCTGGCGCACGATCTCCTCGGGCACGGCGCCGAAGTTGTTGTTGAACAGGTAGGCCTGGGGGTCGCCCACGCGGTACTGCACGGTGAACTGCATGTCGACGATGCTCTGGTCCTGCGTGAGCATGAGCGACTCGCGCAGCGTCTTGTTGCGCACCGCGTTGCGGTAGCCCACCTCGACCGTGCGCAGCTGCTGCACGTTGACGATCTCGTTGGTCTCGATCGGGTACGGCATGCGCCAGGTGAAGCCCGCGCGGTCGATGACCTGCTCGAACTTGCCGAAGCGCAGCACGATCGAGGCCTGGCCTTCCTGGACGATGTAGAAGCCGCTGCCCAGCCACAGCAGCAGCGCCACCAGCACCAGCAGGCCGACGCCGGCACCGGCACCCTTGAACGAGGCGCCGCCGTTGCCGCCCGAGGGCGGCTGCGAAGACCCGCCGCCGCGCCGGAACATGCCGTTCAGGCGCCGGTTGAAGTCGCGCCACAGCTCGTCGAGATCGGGCGGGCCATCGCCGCCCGGACGCTGCGGCGGGCGCTGGTCACCGCCGCCGCCGCGACCCCAGCCGGGATCGTTGAGCGAGAAGATCGAGCGGACGGACTTCCACATATTGGACGGAACGAGAGAGGGTGGATTCAAGCCGCGCGAGGCGCGGCAGGCTCATCGGGGGCGGCCGCCTGCGCGGGTTCGGACAGCGCGGCGGGCGCGTCGCCGCGTTCGCCGCGCGCGCGCGCATCGCGCCAGACCAGCACCTGCTCGTCGATCGCGCGGCGCAGCAGATCCAGCCCCTCGCCCGACACGGCGCTGACCCAAACCCTGTCGATCCTACCATAGCGGTCGAGCGCGACGCCGGGTGCCCGGCCGGTGCAGTCGATCTTGTTGTGCACGAGGATGCGCGGCACCTCGGCGGCGCCGATCTCCGCGAGCACGCGATCGACCTGCGCGAGCTGCTCGTCGCGGTCCGGCGCCGAGGCGTCGACCACGTGCAGCAGCAGGTCGGCCTGCGCGGTTTCCTCGAGCGTGGCGTTGAACGCGTCGACCAGCTGGTGCGGCAGATCGCGCACGAAACCGACCGTGTCGGAGACCACCGCCTCGGTGCCCGAGGGCAGGCGCAGGCGGCGCGTGAGCGTATCGAGGGTGGCGAACAGCTGATCGGCGGCGTAGCTGCCGGCGCCGGTGAGCGCGTTGAACAGCGTGGACTTGCCGGCATTGGTATAGCCGACGATCGACACCGCGAAAGCCGGACGCCGGTCGCGCGCGCGCCGCCGCGTGCGGCGCTGCTTGCGCAGCTGCTCGAGCTGCGCGCGCAGCCGCTTGATGCGCACCGAGAGCATCCGCCGGTCGAGCTCGAGCTGGGTCTCGCCCGGCCCGCCGCGCACGCCGATGCCGCCGCGCTGGCGCTCCAGGTGGGTCCAGCCGCGCACCAGGCGCGCCGACAGGTGCTCGAGGCGCGCCAGCTCGACCTGCAGCTTGCCTTCGTGGCTGCGTGCGCGCCGCGCGAAGATGTCGAGGATCAGCTCGGTGCGGTCGAGTACCGGCACGTTCCAGCGCTGCTCGAGGTTGCGCTGCTGGATCGGCGTCAGCGCCTGGTCGAACAGCACCATCGCCACGCCCTCGGCAGCGAGGCGCGCGCCGATCTCGTCGGCCTTGCCCGATCCGATGAACAACGCGGCGTCGGCGCGCTGGCGGCGCACCACCAGCCGGTCGTGCGGCGCCAGTCCGGCCGATTCGGCCAGTGCCGCCAGCTCGTCGAGCGACTCGTCGGCACGCCCGGCGCCGCCGAAGACGGCGCCGATCAGCAGGCAGGAGGTCGGCTTGGCGGAAGCGCTCAGCTTTCGGGGCCTTCTTGCTGGAAGTTGACCGCGCGCCCGGGCACGACGGTGGAAATGGCGTGTTTGTAGACCATCTGCGTCACGGTATTGCGCAACAGCACGACATACTGGTCGAACGACTCGATCTGGCCTTGCAGCTTGATGCCGTTCACCAGGTAAATCGAAACCGGAACGTGCTCCTTGCGAAGCAGGTTCAGGAACGGGTCTTGTAGCAGCTGCCCTTTGTTGCTCATGACGGAGACTCCGATTGTTGTGGTTCGATCGGCCCTCGAAGGCGGGCCGTCGAACAACTCTATCTTAATTTGAGGCCGACCGCCCCCGATTCAAGGCCGCGCCGACGGGCGGGGTCGGGCCGCGCAAGCAACGGCCGCGCTCAGCCGCGCTCGGCATAGGGATTGGCGGCGCTGCGGAACTCGACCCGCAGCGGCGTTCCCTGCAGCGCGAAGCGTTCGCGGAACCATCCTTCGAGGTAGCGCTTGTAGCCTTCGGGCACCCGCTCGAGCGCACTGCCGTGGATCACCACGATGGGCGGGTTCTGGCCGCCCTGGTGGGCATAGCGCAGCTTGGGGCGGATCGGCCCGCGGCGCGGCGGCGCCTGGCGCTCCACGGCCTCCTGCAGGGCACGCGTGAGCTTGGGCGTGGGCAGTTTGCTCATCGCCGCGGCGCAGGCTTCGTCGACCGTGCGCATGAGGGCGCCGAGCCCGCTGCCCTCGAGCGCCGAGATGTACAGCACCCGGGCGAAATGCAGGAAGTGCAGCTTGCGCTCGAGCTCGCTCTTGACGCGGGTGCGCGCCGATTCGTCGGCGGCATCCCACTTGTTGACGGCCACGACCACGGCCCGGCCGGCCTCGAGGATGTAGCCGGCGATCGTCGCATCCTGGTCGGAGACCCCTTCCACGGCATCGAGCAGCAGCACGCAGACGTTGCAGTCCTCGATGGCCTGCAGCGTCTTGATCACCGAGAACTTCTCGATCGCCTCGACCACCTTGCCGCGCCGGCGCAGGCCGGCCGTGTCGACCAGCGTGTAGCCGCGGCCGGCGCGCTCGAAGTCGATGGCCACTGCATCGCGCGTGGTGCCCGGCTGGTCGAACGCGATCAGGCGCTCCTCGCCGAGCAGCGCGTTGACGAGCGTCGACTTGCCGGTATTGGGCCGCCCGACCACCGCCACGCGCACGCGCCGCGGGGCGCCGCCGCGGGCATCGACCCCGGCATGCCTGCGCCCCCGGCCGGCAGCCGGCGCGACGGTCGCTTCGCCTTCGCTTCCCTCTCCGCCCTCGCCTTCGCTTTCGCCCCTGCCTTCGCCGCTCCCCTCGATCCCGCCCTCGCCTGCAGTTGCCGCTCCTGCACCCGCGGTGACCACGAGCGGCCCCAGCGCCGCCTCGAGCAGCTCGCGCACGCCGTCGCCGTGCGCCGACGAGACCGCGAACGGCTCGCCCAGGCCCAGCGCGTGGAATTCGGCGCACGCCTGCTCGCGCGGCATGCCCTCGGTCTTGTTGACGGCGAGCACCACGCGCTGCGCGGTGCGGCGCAGCTCGGCGGCGATCTCGCGGTCGCGCGGCGACAGGCCCTGGCGGCCGTCGACCAGGAAGACCACCACATCGGCCTCGATCACCGCCTGGCGCGTCTGGCGCGCCATCTGCGCGGCGATCCCCTCCTTGGCCACCGGCTCGAAGCCGCCGCTGTCGATCACGATGAACGGTCGATCGTCGAAGCGGCCGCGCCCATACTGCCGGTCGCGCGTGAGGCCGGGCACGTCGGCGACCAGCGCGGCGCGGCTGCGCGTGAACCGGTTGAACAACGTCGACTTGCCGACGTTGGGTCGCCCCACCAGCGCCAGCACCGGCAAGCGCGCAACGGCCGCGCCCACGGCGGGAGCTACTCGATCCGCAGCGCGTACAGCGCGCCCGCGGTGGTCTGGACCACCGCCAGGCCCGCGGCCGCCACCGGCGCGCTGACGATCGCCGAGCCATCGGTCGGCACGCGCCCGGCGATCGCGCCGCCGTCGCGCTCGAGCACGTGCACCAGGCCGGTGCCGTCGCCCAGCGTGATGAAGCGCGGCAGCAGCAGCGGCGCCGCGAGGGTACGTCCGCGCAGCTTGTCCTGTCGCCACAAGCTGGCGCCGCTGCGCGAGAAGGCATGCACTTCGCCGCGCTCGTCGGGCACCACCACCAGGCGGGCGTCGAGGTCGAGCCCCGCCGGCGAGGACAGGTCGCGCCCCCACAACGCGCGCCCGGAGGCGCTCTCGAAACAGCCCAGGCGGCCCTGGAAGGTGACCGCGCAGATCTCTCGCCCGCTCAGCAGCGGCGAGCCGACCACGTCGGCAATGCGCTCGATCTCGTTGGAGCCGCGCGGCACGGCCACCGCAGCCTCCCAGCGCAGCGCGCCGGTCTCGAGCGACAGCGCGACCAGCCGCCCGCCCGGCAGGCCGACGTAGGCCGTGCCCGGATCCATCGCGATCAGCGAGGTCTGGCGCAGCACCAGCGGCGGGTTCTGGCGCTGGAAGGTCCAGCGGCGCCGGCCGGTTTCGGCGTCGAACGCCGCGACGCGGTTGTCGCTGGTGCGCACCAATACCAGCCCCACGGCGACGCTGGGCACGGTCACCACTTCGGCACCGGTCGGCGTGCTCCACTTGTGCTTGCCGTCACGGTCGAAGGCGATCAGCGAGCCGTCGCGGCCGGCCACCACCGCCGTCTCGCCGTCGCTGCCCACGCCGCCGATCAGCGGCTGGCCGGCGCTGACACGCCACTGCGGGCGGCCGCTGGCGGCATCGACGCGCACCACGGTTCCGTCGCGCGCCGAGGCCCACAGGCTGTCGCCCACCGCCACCGGCTGGAAGCCGACACCGGCGCCGGGCAGCGACAGCGACCAGGCGACGCGCGCGCTGGCCGGCGCGGTGACCGGCGGCAGCTCGGGTGGCTTGGGGCGCGATTTCGACCACGGCCAGAGGCTGCAGCCGGCGCTTGCGGCCAGCACCATCGAGGCGGCGAGCAGGCCGGCGCGGCGCGGCAACGAAGGAATGGCACGCATCATGCGCCCTCCGTGCCCAGTGCTTCGAGCTTGAGCTGCACCACGCGGCGCAGCGCGCTGTCGGGCGCCAGCGCCTCGAGCGCCTGGCGGTAGGCGCTGCGCGCCTCGGCCTGCTTGCCCTGGGCCACCAGCAGGTCGCCGCGCCGGTCGGCGAACTCGCCGGCGTAGGAGCCTTCGCCCCCCGTCTGGAGCACCTTCAGCCCCTCGTCGTAGGCCTTCTCGTCGAGCAGCAGGGCAGCCAGGCGCAGCCGTGCGGCGCTGCGGAAGGCCTCGTCACGGGCGTTGGAGACTGCCCACTCCAGCGCCGCCCGGGCCGCCTTGGCGTCGCCCGCCCCGGCGTAGGCGTGCGCGGCCACCAGCGCCCCCATCTGGCCGTAGGCGGTGCTGCGGTAGCTCGCGAACAGCGTGCCCGCGGCCTCGCGCACCTTGTCGACGTTGCGTGCCGCGGCCGCCTCGCGCAGCTGCTCGTAGACCACCGCCGCCTGTGCGGCCTGGTTGCCCTGGTACCAGCCCCAGCCGCGCCAGCCGGCGACCGCCAGCGCCGCCACCGTGACCACGGTGAGGATGAAGTTGCCGTACTGCTTCCAGAACGCCTTGAGGTTTTCGAGCTGTTCCTGCTCTTCGAAGTTGTAGGCCATCGGCTGTCTTGGGTTCGTGGGTTAGGCGACGAGGGCATCGGCGATGAACTCGGCGAGCCGCTCGAGGGGGACCGACTCCTGGCGCGCGGCCTCGCCCTCGCCGGCGCGCAGCCACTTCACCGAGGCTGCACGACGCGCCAGCTCGTCGCCGCCGACGATCACCGCCAGCCGCGCGCCGCTGGCGTCGGCGCGACGGAATTGTGCCTTGAAGCCGCCTCCTCCGCAGTGCAGGATCACCTCGAGCCCGGCGTCGCGCAGCCGCTCGGCCGCCTGCAGCGCCGCCTCGAGCGTCTCGTCGCCCTGGTGCACGACGTAGACCTCGCACTGCGCCGGCGCCGCCTCGCCGCCCTGCGCGCGCATGTGCTCGAGCACGCGCTCCACGCCCATGGCGAAGCCGCAGGCCGGTGCGGGCTTGCCGCCCAGCATCTCGACCAGCGGGTCGTAGCGCCCGCCGCCGCAGATGGTCAGCGGCGTGCCGCCGATGTCGGCGATCCACTCGAACACGGTGAGGTTGTAGTAGTCGAGCCCGCGCACCAGCCGCGGGTTGATGCGAAACGGCAGGTTCTGCGAGCGCAGCAGCGCCTGCAGGCGCTCGAAATGCGCCCGCGACGCCTCGCCGAGGAAATCGACCAGGCGGGGAGCACCTTCGATCAGGGCCTGCATCGCCGGGTTCTTGGAGTCGAGGATGCGCAGCGGGTTGCTGTGCAGCCGGCGCTGCGCGTCGGCATCGAGCGCGTCGCGGCGGGCCTCGAAGTATTCGACCAGCGCCGCGCGGTGCGCGCGGCGTTCGTCCGAAGCGCCCAGCGAATTGATCTCCAGCCGCACGCCGGGCAGGCCGAGCTCGTCCCACAGGCGCTGGCACAGCAGGATCACCTCCGCATCGGCGTCGGGCCCGGCCAGCCCGAGCGCCTCGGCGCCGACCTGGTGGAACTGCCGGTAGCGGCCCTTCTGCGGGCGCTCGTGGCGGAACATCGGCCCGGCATACCACAGGCGCTTGGGGCCGTCATAGAGGAGGTTGTGCTCGATGCTCGCGCGCACCACGCCGGCGGTGTTCTCGGGGCGCAGGGTGAGATCCTCGCCGTTGAGCGCGTCGGTGAACGAGTACATCTCCTTCTCGACGATGTCGGTGACCTCGCCGATGCTGCGCACGAACAGCCGCGTGTGCTCGACGATGGGCGTACGGATGCGGCGGTAGCCGTAGGCGCGCATGGCGCCGGCCACCGCTTCCTCGAGACGGCGCCACAGCGGCTCGTCGGCCGGCAGCACGTCGTTCATGCCGCGCACGCCGGAGAGCTTCTCGGGCTGCGCCTTGCGGGGTGGGGTCGATGGCTCCATCGTCATCCATGCGGCGGCGCCGGCAAGGGCGCCAGCGGGTTGTCAGGACGTCTCGCTGCCACGTTCGCCCGCACCGTAGCGGCGCCTGACGTACTCGTCGACGATGGCCTGGAATTCCTCGGCGATGCGCTCGCCCTTGAGCGTGACCGTGCGCTCGCCGTCGACGAACACCGGGGCCACCGGCGTCTCGCCCGAGCCGGGCAGAGAGATGCCGACGTCGGCGTGGCGGCTCTCGCCGGGGCCGTTGACCACGCAGCCCATCACCGCCACCTGCATCGCCTCGACACCCGGATAGCGCTCCTTCCATGCCGGCATCTGGTCGCGCAGCCATCCCTGGATCTTCGCGGCGAGCTCCTGGAAGAAGGTGCTGCTGGTGCGCCCGCACCCCGGGCAGGCCACCACCTGCGGCGTGAACGCGCGCAGGCCCATGGTCTGCAGGATCTCCTGCGCCACCACCACCTCGCGCGTGCGGTCGCCGCCCGGCTCCGGGGTGAGCGACACGCGGATGGTGTCGCCGATGCCCTGCTGCAGCAGCACCGCCATCGCCGCGGTCGAGGCGACGATGCCCTTGCTGCCCATGCCGGCCTCGGTCAGCCCGAGGTGCAGCGGCCAGTCGCAGCGCTCGCCCAGCTCGCGGTACACGGCGATCAGGTCCTGCACGTTGGACACCTTCGCAGAGAGGCAGACCGCCTCGCCGGGCAGCCCGAGCGCCTCGGCGCGGCGCGCGCTGTCGATCGCCGAGGTGACCAGCGCTTCGCGCATCACCGCGCGCGCGTCCCAGGGCTGCGCGCGCGCGGCGTTCTCGTCCATCAGCCGCGCCAGCACGCTCTGGTCGAGGCTGCCCCAGTTCACGCCGATGCGCACCGGCTTGCCGAAGCGGCAGGCGACCTCGATCATCTGCGCGAAGTTGTCGTCGCGCTTGCGCCCGCTGCCCACGTTGCCCGGGTTGATCCGGTACTTCGACAGCGCCTGCGCGCAGCCGGGGAAGCCGGCCAGCAGCTTGTGCCCGTTGTAGTGGAAATCGCCCACCAGCGGCACGTCGACCCCGGCGCGATCGAGCCGCTCGCGGATCTCCGGGACCGCGGCCGCGGCCTCGGGGCTGTTCACGGTGATGCGCACCAGCTCCGAGCCGGCACGCGCCAGCGCCTGCGCCTGCAGCGCGGTGGCCGGCGCATCGGCCGTATCGGTATTGGTCATCGACTGCACCGCCACCGGGGCATCGCCCCCGATGCACACGACCCGTGCACCCCATGCCACCCGCATAGTGCGCGCGGCGCGCCGCGGCCCCGGTCCCGCCTCGCGCGGCAGACAAGGCTCGTGCATCGCGGGCAGCCGTTCGGCGCGATTCATCGGATGGTCAGGCGCGCCACGCCCTGTCGCGCCAGGCCTGCCAGGTCGATGCTGCGCCCGTCGTGCTCCAGGCGCACGTGCTCGGCATTGCCCACCACCAGCACGTACGGGCGCTTGCCGCCGACCTCGCGCGTGCTCTGCGCCGGCTGCGTGCCGTGCAGCAGCACGCTGCCGGCCGCATCGCGCACGTCGACCCACGACTCGCCCTCGAAGCGGAAGCGCAGCACGTCGGCGGCTGCGGCGGCGGGCGCGCTGCCCTGCCCGGCGGACCCATTCGCCGCGGCTGGACTCGCAGTGCCGGTAGCCCCTGCTACTGCTCCAGGGCGAACTTTGGTTGCAGACGCATTCGCCTCGAGCAGACCGGCTGCCGCGGCATTCACCGCGGGTGCATTGCCGGGCGCGCCGGCGCCCGGCGGCTGCGTCGCCGTCGATGCGGCCGCCGGTGCCGCCTCGGCCTGCGCCGGCAGCACCGCCGGTACGCCGCGCACGGGCGCCAGTGAGGAAGAGTCCGCGGGCGCCGACGGGGAGGAAGCCGGCTCGGACGGCGCAGGCGGCTGCACCGGCACCGTTTCGACGCTGCGGCCCGGGGTCGCGGCCGGGGCGCCGCCCTCGAGCACGCGCGCCAGCTCGCCGCCGCGGCCGAAGTAGAGCGCGATCGCCACCACGCCCAGGACGGCGAGCAGGATCCACGTCAGGCGGCTGCCCGAGCCGCCGCTGTCGAACCCGAGCGCACCGTGCCGAGGCAGCGGCGCCTCGAGCGACGCAGCGGGGCGCAGCACCGGCGCCGAGACCTCGCGGCCGACCGAGGCGAGCAGCGGCTCCACGTCGGCCTGCAGCGCCTTGCCGTAGGCGCGGATGGCGCCGCGCACGAAGGCCTGCCCAGGCAGGGTGCTCCAGTCGCCGCGCTCGATGGCCTCGATCTGTCTCGGCATCATGCCGAGCTTGGCCGCCACGTCGGCGACCGACCAGCTGCGCGCCTCGCGCGCCGCGATCAGCTGCTCGACGGTGCCGATGGCGGCGGCGGCCCGAGCGGCCGCCGTCTCGCCCGCCGCCTCGGGTGCGCCGACCGCTGCCTCGTTCGATGACGTCGACATGCGCGGGTCAATCCCTGAAGTTGCCGGCATCGAGCAGGCCGGCCTCGCGCGAACCGGGGAAGCGGCGCCGCAGCTGCGTGGCCAGGCTCGCCTCGCTGTCGCGGTTGCCGCGCGCGTGCTCCACCTTCAGCGCCAGCCACAGCGCCGGCGCGGTCGGCTCGTAGGTGGTGACGAGGCGCTGGGCGTAGAAGCGCGCCCGATCGAGATCGGAGCGCCTGAGGTAGAGCTCGCCCAGGTTGAGCATCGCGACCGCGTTCGAGGGGTCGATCTCGAAGGCGCGCAGGAAGTACTTCTCGGCCTGCGCCTCGTCGCCGAGCCGCAGCGAGCAGATGCCCGCGTTGTGCAGCGGCTTGGCCGGCGTGCGATAGAGCGGGTCGCGCAGCGCCCGGTTGAAGAACTCGATCGAGCGCTGCTCGCGTCCGGTCTGGCACAGGAACCAGCCGTAGCCGTTGTTCAGGTCGGGATCGTTCGGGCGCAGCTGCAGTGCGCGCTGGAAGCTGTCTTCGGCGCGGTCGCGATCGCCCAGGTCCATGTACACCAGCCCGAGCATGCCGTAGGCGGGGGCGTAGCCCGGATCGACCTCCAGGGCCTGGCGCAGCTCGTCCAGCGCGACGGTGTAATTGCCCTGCTGGTAGTACTTCGAGGCCAGCTCGAGCCGGATGCGGGCGCGGCGGCGCTGCTCGGTCTCCTCGGTGGATTCGGGGATCACGGAGGCCGCGCTGCGCGACGAGGAGGACAAGGCGGGCGCTCCGGGGCCGGCGCAGCCCGCCAGCGCCACGCCGAAGGCCAGCGCCCAGCCCAGGCGCCGGCACAGCGCCAGGCGCCCGCGCCCGGATGCGCCAGCCGCGTCCATCGCGATCCCCGCCGCAATGCTCATCTCGCCTCCGCCAGCCCGACGGCACCCATCGCGGCACCGGTCGCACGCGCGCGACGCGCGGCGAGCCGGGTGCGGTCGCGCACCTCGCCGGCCAGCTGGCCGCACGCCGCGTCGATGTCGTCGCCGCGCGTGCGCCGCACCGTGGTGACGATGCCGGCGTCCGCGAGGATCTGCGCGAAGCGCCGGATGCGCTCGGGCGGCGAGCGCCGCAGGCCGGAGTTCGGGAACGGATTGAACGGGATGAGGTTGAACTTGCAGGGCACCTCGCGCACCAGCGCCAGCAGCTGCCGGGCATGCAGGTCGGCGTCATTGACGCCGTCGAGCAGCACGTACTCGAAGGTGATGAAATCGCGCGGAGCGCGCTCGAGGTAGCGCCGGCACGCCGCCATCAGCTCGGCCAGCGGGTACTTGCGATTGAGCGGCACCAGCTGGTCGCGCAGTGCATCGTCGGGGGCATGCAGCGAGACGGCCAGCGCCACCGGGCAATCGTCGCGCAGGCGATCGATCATCGGGACCACGCCCGAGGTGGAGACCGTAACCCGGCGCCGCGACAGCCCGTAGGCATGGTCGTCGAGCAGGATGCGCAGCGCCGTCAGCGTGGCGCCGTAGTTCTGCAGCGGCTCGCCCATGCCCATGAACACCACGTTGGTCACCGGGCGCTCGCCGCGGGCGCGCCGCGCCGGATCGCCGGCGCCCAGCGCGCGGTTGGCGTGCCAGACCTGGGCGATGATCTCGTGGGCGTCGAGATTGCGCGAGAAGCCCTGCTTGCCGGTGGAGCAGAACAGGCAGTTCACCGCGCAGCCGACCTGGGTCGAGACGCACAGCGTGCCACGATCGACCTCGGGGATGAACACCGTCTCGATGGCGTTGCCGGCGCCGACGTCGAGCAGCCACTTGCGCGTGCCGTCGGCCGCGGCGCGATCGGACACCACGGCCGGCGCCGCCACCCGTGCCCGCGCGGCGAGCGAGGCACGGAAATCCTTGGCGAGGTCGCTCATGGCCTCGAAGTCGTGCTCGCCGCGCTGGTGGATCCAGCGCATCAGCTGACGCGCACGAAACGGCTTCTGCCCCCAGTCGGCGCAACGCTGCGCCAACCCGTCAGCATCCAGCCCGAGCAGGTCGACGAGGTCGTTCATCGATGAACCGAGGGTGCGAAAGGCGACTCCCGCGAGCTTAACGCGAATGCACGTCCAGCGCGGGGAAGAAGAACGCGATCTCGGTGCGCGCGGTCTCGGCCGCGTCCGAGCCGTGCACCGCGTTGGCATCGATGCTGTCGGCGAAGTCGGCGCGGATCGTGCCCGCGGCGGCTTTCTTCGGATCGGTGGCGCCCATCAGGTCGCGATTCTTCTGGATCGCGTCCGGGCCCTCGAGCACCTGGATCATCACCGGCCCCGAGGTCATGAACTCGACCAGGTCCTTGAAGAACGGCCGCTCGCGGTGCACCGCGTAGAAAGCGCCGGCCTGCTCGCGCGACAGATGCATCATGCGCGCGGCGACGATCTTCAGGCCGGCCTGCTCGAAGCGCGAGTAGATCTGGCCGATGACGTTCTTCGCGACGGCGTCCGGCTTGATGATCGACAAGGTGCGTTCTACGGTCATGTTGGTTTCCACGTTGCGGGTGCTGCCGCGGGCAATGGGCCCGCAGCTGCCTTCGATTGCAGGATCGCGAACGGCCGGCCAGAGCCGAAGCCGGTGCCCGAAACACGGGTCGCATTCCTTGGGCGCCGCGGGCGCGCTCCTCGGGCGCTGACGAAAAACCGAGCAAAAATAGCCACTTGGGCTATTAAATTATGCCTGTTTCTCACGATTTCGGGTAACTTGTAAGTTTAACATAGGCCAGAGACAAAAGCGCTGTACCCGGCTCCCCGCGACTGGCATCATCGCGGGGGTCGACCCCCGGTCCGGGAAGCCCCCGGGGAAGTCTGTTTCTCACGTTCTCTGGAGGCACACGCATGGCATACGAGCAAAACCGACTGGACACGCGCGGCTACGGCCCGATCGGCGGCGCCCTGTCCGCCGCAGCGCGAAACCGGGTGCTGCGCAACACCTACTGGCTGCTCGCGCTGTCGATGGTCCCGACCGTCCTGGGTGCATGGATCGGGGTGCAGACCGGCTTCAGCCTGTTCGCCGGCAGCCCCTTCATGGGCCTGGTGGTGTTCCTCGGCGTCGCCTTCGGATTCTTCTTCGCCATCGAGCGCTTCAAGAACAGCGCGATCGGCGTCGCCCTGCTGCTGGGCTTCACCTTCTTCATGGGCCTGATGCTGTCGCGCCTGCTCGGCGCGGTGCTCGGCTTCTCCAACGGCTCCAGCCTGGTGATGACCGCCTTCGGCGGCACCGCCGCGATCTTCGCGGTGATGGCCACCGTCGCCACGGTGTCCCGGCGCGACTTCAGCGGCATGGGCAAGTGGCTGTTCATCGGATTCATGGTGGTGTTCGTCGCGGCCATCGCCAACATCTGGCTGCAGATGCCGGCGCTCACGCTCACCGTCTCGACGCTGGCCGTGCTGATCTTCTCGGCCTTCATCCTCTACGACCTGCAGCGGGTCGTGAACGGCGGCGAGACCAACTACGTCACCGCCACGCTGTCGGTCTACCTCAGCCTGTACAACGTCTTCGCCAACCTGCTGATGCTGCTCGGCGTGCTGGGCGGCGAGCGCGACTGAACCGCCGCTGCTGCGCGCGCGGCCTGATCTCGCGCGCAGCACGGCTGTATCACCGGGCCGGCCCACTGCGACTGCGACTGCGACATTTGGCGCGGACGCGGCAGTCGGCGGGCGGCCGGGCCCAGGGGGTTGCGGCGCTGGGTACGGCGGTCGGTGCTGCGCACCGACTTCCCTCCGCTGCTCGCCTCGGGGTCGTGCGGCGCAACTCGCTGCGCTCGCTATGCGAGCTCCGCTCAGACAGGGCGCCGCAAGTCAGAAGTACGAAGCGCGCTACGCGCGCCGACCCCGAGACTGCGCTGCTCGGCGCCGCACACAGCCCCGCAACCCCCTGGGCCCGGCCGCCCGCCGACTGCCGCTCGGGCACCGCGGGTGGTGTTCGGGCCGAAGGCGGAAGCGGTGCTCGCAGCGCGAACGAGTGCAGTGTTCGCAGCAACGACGGAGCCGACGCTCGCGTGCAGCAGGGCGTCCCCACGCATCGGCACGCCGCAGGCACCGGGGCCGTTGCCTGCGCAGGCCGCCACGA
>MKUQ01000050.1:0-34126 GCA_001898645.1 Burkholderiales bacterium 70-64 | reverse complement strand
GGGCCGGCGCGCCTGTGCGCAGCCGAGAAGCGCAGCAGCACCGGCGGCGCGCGCAGCGCGCTTCGTACTTCATTCTCGCGGCGCCCTGTCTGAGCGCAGCGAGCGCAGCGAGCGCAGCGAGTTGCGCCGCGCCAGCCGGTGCTGGAGCATCGCAGGGTACCCCCGCGTAGCGGGGGCAAGCACCGGTGCGCCGGCCCCGGGCGGCCCGCGCCTTTGCTCGCGCAAACCGACGCACGCGCAGGCCGAGGCACGCAATCGCCACGGCCGTGCCGGCTCACGGCAGAACCGGCGTGAGACGACTCAGGACCGCGGCCCGAACACCGCGATCGATTCCACGTGCGAGGTCTGCGGGAACATGTCGACCACGCCCGCGGCCTCGAGCGTGTAGCCGCCCTGGTGCACGAGGATGGCCGCATCGCGCGCCAGCGTCGCCGGATTGCACGACACGTAGACGATGCGGCGCGGCGGCGCGGCATCGTCCGCCAGCGCCCTGGCCACCTCGAGCGCGCCCTCGCGCGGCGGGTCGATCAGCACCCGGTCGAAGCGCCCGAGCGCGCGCCACTGCGGGGCACCTTCCTCGAACAGGTTGGCGGTGCGGAAGTCGGTGCGCGCCGACAGGCCGTTGAAGGCGGCGTTGCGCCGGGCGCGCGCCACCAGCGCGGCGTTGCCTTCGATGCCGATCACCTCGCCGGCGCGCCGCGCCAGCGGCAGCGTGAAGTTGCCCAGCCCGCAGAAGAGATCGGCCACCCGCTCGCCGGGCTGCGCATCGAGCAGCCGCAGCGCGCGCGACACCAGCACCTCGTTGATCCGGTGGTTGACCTGGGTGAAGTCGGTGGGCCGGAACGGCATGGTGACGTCGAACTCGGGTAGCCGATAGGCCAGCCCGGAATCGTCGTCGCTGCGCGCCGGCCTGCCTTCGCGCGTGCACAGCAGCGTGACGCTGTCGGGCCCCGCCGGCTGCAGCCACAGCTCGACGCCCTCGCGCGCGGCGAACTCGAGCAGCCGCGCGCGATCGGCGGCGCCGGGCGCATCGAGCACGCGCAGCGCCAGCGCGACCAACAGGCCGGAGTCGGGTGCGCCCGCGGGCTGCCCCGGCGCGTGCCCGGGCAGCCCGGGTGCATCCGGCGACGGCCCCGGCGCGCGCTGGATCTGCCCGACCGCCACCTCGATCTGCGGCAGGCGCTCGCGCAGGGCCAGGCCGCCAACCAGATCGCGCAGCGGCAGCAGCAGCGCCGAGACGCGCGGCGGCAGCACGTGGCACTCGTGCATGTCGGCCACGTAGCTGGAGGCGCGCTCGTGGAACCCGACCAGCACGCCGCCCTTCTTCGGCACGTGGCGCACCGACAGCCGCGCGCGGTAGCGGTACCCCCAGCGCGGGCCGGCCAGCGGCCGCAGGACGATGCCCGGGCGCAGCCGGCCGATGTGCCACAGCTGGTCTTCCAGCGCCCGCTGCTTGATCGCGAGCTGGGCGTCGGCGTCGAGGTGCTGCATCGAGCAGCCGCCGCACACGCCGAAGTGCGGGCAGCGCGGCACCACCCGCGCGTGCGACTCGCGCAGCACCTCGACGGTCTGTGCCACCTCGAAGCGCGGCTTGCTGCGCACCAGCGTCGCGCGCACGCGCTCGCCGGGCAGCGCGCCGCGCACGAACACCACCTTGCCGTCGTGGTGCGCGACGCCGTTGGCCTCGAGGTCGATCGAGGCGACTTCGAGCTCGAGCGTCGGGCCGCCGTGCGGCGCGCCGCTGCGCGCAGCGGCGGCAGGCGCGCCGGCCGCCCCGCCCGCGCCCTGGGCTGACACGTGCGCCGCGCCGGCCGCCACCGACGGCGGCGCGTTCACCGCTCCGGCCACGCCTGCAGGAACTCGCGCCAGTGCGCAGCCTGCCCGGCCTGCGCCTGCAGCGTCTCGCGCAGCAGCGCGATCTCGCGCCGGTAGTGCTCGGGAGTCCACAGCCCGCGCATCAGCTGGAAGCGGCAGAACACCAGGTAGGTGTTGGCGACGTCGGTCTCGCAGTAGGCGCGGATCTCCGTCAGGCGGCCGGCCCGGTAGGCCGGCCACACCTGCGCGCCGTCCATGCCCAGCTTGCCCGGGAACCCGCACAGCTTTGCCAGCTCGTCCAGCGGTGCATTGGCGCGCGGCGTATAGAGCGCGAGCAGGTCCATCAGGTCGAGATGACGGCTGTGGTAGCGCCCGAGGTAGTTGTTCCACTTGAAATCGCGGTCCTCGTCGCCCTGCTCCCAGTAGCGCCCGGCCTGCACCCCGTGCACCAGGCCGCGGTAGTGCAGCACCTGCAGGTCGAAGCCGCCGCCGTTCCACGACACCAGCTGCGGCGTGTAGCGCTCGACGAAGCGGTAGAACATCTGCACCAGCTTGGCCTCGGGATCGTCGGGCTGGCCGAGGCAGCGCACCTGCAGGCCGTCGTCGTCGCGCAGCAGGCAGGCGATCGCGACCACCCGCTGCAGGTGCAGCGGCAGGAAGTCGCTGCCGGTCTGCTCGCGCCGCTGCGCGAAGGCGCGCTCGGCCACCTCGGCATCGTCGATCGACGCGTCGAAGCCGCGCAGCGTGCGCAGCCCGGCGACGTCGGGCACGGTCTCGATGTCGAAGCACAGGACGGGCGTCATCGGCAAACCCCGCTCGGAACGCGTGAAGGAAGGCTCATTCGCACGTTCTCAGCGTTGCGGGAGGTACTTGCGCGGGTCGACCGGCTTGCCCTGCTTGCGGATCTCGAAGTGCAGCTGCGGCCGGTCGGAGCCCGAGCTGCCGAGCTCCGCGATGCGCTGGCCGCGCTTGACGCTCTGGCCCTCCTTGACCAGCAGCGTGCGGTTGTGGGCATACACCGAGAGCGTGTCGGAGTCGTGCTTGACGATCAGCAGGTTGCCGTAGCCGCGCGGCCCCGGCCCGCTGAAGATGACGCGGCCGTCGGAGGCCGCCACGATCGGGTCGCCGGGCTTGCCGGCGATCGACAGCCCCATGCTGCCCGGCTGGGCGAAATCCTGCACCACCTGGCCGGTGGCGGGCCAGATGAAGCCGCTCTCGCTGGCGGCAGCCCCGGCGTCGGGCGCCGCCGGCGGCGGCGCGACGGACGGCGCGGTTGCCGCCGGCGCGGCGGGCGGTGCGGCCGCAGGCGCCGTGGCCGGCGCCATCGCGAGCGTCGGCGGTGCATCGGCCTGCGCCGCCTTCAACTCGGCCAGCAAGGCATCGGAATACGGCCTCTTGAGCGCGCTCGGCTCCGACTTGAGCAGGTTGGAGGTGGCCGGCGCTGCCGTGCCGCCGCTGCCCGGCAGCGGCCGCAGCTCGACGCTGCTCGGCTGCACCGGCGTCGTCTCGACCGCGGGTGCGGGCGGGGCCGTCACCATGGGCGGGGCGGCGGCCGGCGCGCTGGCCGCCGGGGGCGGCGCCGCGACGCTGCGCCCCGGGCTGTCGCGACGCACGATCGGCGCGGGATGCGGCGCCGTGCAGGCGGCCAGCAGAGTAGCCGCCGCCAACGCGAGGAGAGTGGATCGACCCGCAATGCAGGCCGCAGCGCCGGTGAGACGGACGCTCGAGCTGTAGTTCGCCATCGATGTGGGGCGCCGCCGGGGCGCGTGCAATGAACGAGGGCGCTGCGGGCGGTCTTCGAAGCAGAGCTAGGACGTACCGGCGCGCAGCGGTACGAATCGTACCGCATCGAGCACCGTGAGCTGCCATCGATCGCGCTCGACGCGCTCGACCAGGTGCAGCGCCTGGCGCGTCGTGCCGATCGGAGCGATCAATCGCGCACCGGTCTTCATCTGCTCGAGCAGCGCATCGGGGATGGCGTCGGCCGCCGCAGCCACCACGATCGCGTCGTAGGGAGCGGCCTGGGACACGCCCGCATGACCGTCGCCGAACACCAGCCGCAGGTTGGGCAGGCGCAGCGCGCGCAGGTTGCCGCGCGCCTGCTCGTGCAACGCGCGCACGCGCTCGATCGACACCACCTGGCCGAACACGCGCGCCAGCACCGCCGCCTGGTAGCCGCAGCCGGTGCCGACCTCGAGCACCTGCGCATCGGCGCGCCGCGCCGCCGGCAGGTGCGCGACCACCGTCTCGATCATGCGCGCCACCGTGCTCGGCCGGGAGATCGTCTGGCCATGGCCGATCGGCAAGGCGACGTCTTCGTAGGCGCGGCTGGCGAGCGCCGCGTCGATGAAGGCGTGCCGCGGCACCTGCGCCATGGCGTCGAGCACGCCGGCGTCGCGCACGCCGAGGCGGCGCAGCGCATCGACCATGCTGGCGCGCGCGCGTTCCGAGGCGAGCCCGAGACCGCCGGGCACGGTCACCGTGACCGCCGGACGCTTGCGTGCGGTGGCGGGCGGCGCGGCCGCCAGCCACGCCGGGCGGCGCGTCATTCGATGCCCAGCCAGTCGCGCGCCGGATCGAGCGAGTAGGCGGTCAGGTCGGATTCGAGCGGCGTCACCGACGCCCAGCCGTTGGCGACCGCGTGGAAGTCGGTGCCCGGCCCGGCCTCCTTGGCGCCGCCGGCAGGCCCGATCCAGTAGATGGTGTCGCCGCGCGGGCTGGTGCTGCGCACCACCGCCTCGCCCATGTGGCGCCGTCCCAGGCGCGTGATGCGGATGCCGCGCAGCGCCTCGCGGGGACACGCCGGCACGTTCACGTTGAGCAGCATCGGGCCCGGCGGCGGGCGGCGCGTGAGCCGCTCCAGCAGATCCTGCGCCACCGAGGCCGCGGTGGACAGGTGCTCCTGGCCGCGCTGCGCCAGCGAGAACGCGATCGACGGCACGCCCAGCAGGTAGCCTTCCATGGCCGCCGCCACGGTGCCCGAATAGATGGTGTCGTCACCCATGTTGGCGCCGTCGTTGATGCCCGAGAGCACCAGGTCGGGCTTGTGATCGAACAGGCCGGTAATCGCGACGTGCACGCAATCGGTGGGCGTGCCGTTCATGTACAGGAAGCCGCTCGCGGCCACGCGCACCGACAGCGGACGATCGAGGGTGAGCGAGTTCGATGCACCGCTGCGGTCGCGCTCGGGCGCGACCACGGTGACCTCGCCGAAGGCCCTGGCCACCGCGGCGAGGGCCTCGATGCCGGGGGAGAAATAGCCGTCGTCGTTGCTGATCAGGATGCGCATGGAAGGATTCTATCGAATCCGCCCGCGCGCTCGGTTCACCCCTCGGCCGGCCAGTCGCGGATGTACGCCTTGAGCATGCGGTTCTCGAAGCCCTGCTCTTCCAGCACGGCGCGCGCGACGTCGTGGAACGAGATCACGCCCAGCAGGGTGTCGCCGTCCATGACGGGCAGGTAACGCTGGCGCGTCTCCAGCATGACGCGGCGCAGCTCGTTGAGATCCATGCTCGGCGAAACGACGAACGGATCGGTCTTCATGATGTCGGCCACCACGATCTCGGCCACCGGCCGGGTCGGGCCCGCGCGGTGCTCGAGCTGGCGCCGCGCCAGCACCTGCAGGACCTCGCGGAACGTGAGCATGCCGGCGAGGCGGCCGCGGTCCATGACCACCAGCGAGCCGATGTCGTGCTCGGCCATGGTGATCACGCAGTCCGACAGCATCGTCGCCGGGCTGACGGTGAACAGCGTATTGCCCTTCACCCGAAGCACTTCGCTGGCCTGCATGCACCACCTCCCGCATTCTTCGGGGACAGGCCCGGGCGGCCTGCCTGCAAGCCGATGCTATCCCATCCCCGAGCGGCCGGACAAGCGCAGACGGGCGATGTGCCCCGCCAGCGCGTCCTCGGTGTAGGGCTTGGTCAGGAACACGTCGACGCCGGCCTCGAGCGCGAGCTTGCGATGCTTGTCCGAGGAACGCGAGGTGATCATGATCACCGGCACGGCGCGGGTCTCGGGCCGCGCGCGCAGGGCGCGCACCAGCTCGACGCCGTTCATGCGCGGCATCTCGAGGTCTGCGAGGACCAGTGCGGGAATGCGCCGCTGCACATGCTCGAGCGCTTCGACTCCGTCGGCGGCGCTGTCGGTGTCGTAGCCGAGATCGCGCACGAACTGCTCCATCGTGCGCCGCACGCTCACCGAATCGTCGACCACCAGGCACACCGGCGCCTGGCGCAGCGACGGGCTCAGCGCCGGGGCCGCGCGCGCGCCGCGGCGCGCCGCGAGCAGATGCGGCAGGTCGATCACCGCTGCCGCCGCGCCGTCGCCCAGCACCGCGGCGCCCTCGATCCCCGGCAGCGGCGGCAGGAACGACGCCAGCGGACGCAGCACCACGCTGCGCGTCTGCCCCGGCTCGGGCACCAGGACCGCGACGCGCTCGCCGCCTGGCAGGCGTACCTGCAGCAGCGCCGCGGTGCCGGGCTCGACGCCCGGCGGCGGCGCGAACGCGTCCTCGGGCAGGCCGAGCGCGTCCTCGAGGCGCACCACCGGCAGGCGGCCCGCGGCGACCTGCACGTGGCGCGCGCCGTCGGCCTCCTCGATCATCGCCTCGGCCGCCAGCACCTGCTCGACCTCGCGCACCGACAGGGCCAGCACGTGAGTAGGCGAACGCACGACGATCACCGGCAGGGCCGCCAGGCGCACCGGCAGGCGCAGCCTGAAGCGCGTGCCGCGCCCCGGCAACGTCTCGATCTCGAGCGTGCCGCGCAGCTCGCGCACCGCCTGGCTGACCACGTCCAGCCCGATGCCGCGCCCCGAGAGCTGGGTCGCCTGGCTGCGCGTCGAGAAGCCCGGCAGCAGCACCCACTGCAGCAGCGTTTCGTCGTCGCAGGGCTCGTCCGCATCGAGCAGGCCGAGCGCGATCGCGCGCGCGCGGACCGCCGGCAGGTCGAACCCCGCGCCGTCGTCGCGGCACTCGATGAGCAGGTCGGGGCCGTCGCGCGCGAAGCCGAGCACCAGACGGCCGGCCGCGGGCTTGCCGAGGCGCTCGCGCTGCGCCGGCGGCTCGATGCCGTGATCGATGGCGTTGCGCAGCAGATGCGCCAGCGGCTCGACGAGCGACTGCAGCAGCTGCGAATCGATCTCGATGGACTCGCCGTCGACCTGCAGCGATGCCTCGCGCCCGGCCATGCGCGCCGCCTGGCGCACCGTCCGGCGCCAGCGCGGCACCACCGTGTCGACGCACACCGTGCGCGTGCGCAGCGCCGCCTCGCGCAGGTCGACCTGGATGCGCTCGAGCTGGGAGAGCGAATCGCGCAGCGCCGCGACGCTCTGCCCGAGCTGCTGCTCGATCAGGCGTCCGTCGGCGCCCGACTCGGCGATGCGGCGCGACACCATGTGCAGGTCGTTGTACTCGTCGAGCTCGAGCGTGTCGAAATCCTCGCGCGCGCGCCGCTCGCTCAGGGCGAGCCCGCGCACGTCGACCAGGCGCTCGAGCTCGCCGGCCAGATCCTGCAGCTGGTCGGTCGCGCCCCGCAGGCCGGCGCGTCCGCGATCGACCTCGATCGCCTGCTCCTGCGCCTGCGACAACAGGATCGAGGCCTCGTTGGCGAAGGCCAGCAGGCGCTCGATCAGCGAGGCGGGCACGCGCAACCATTCCTGCGCCTCGGGCGGCGCCGCGGGACTGCCCTCGGCGGCGGGCGCCTCGGGTGTCGCCGCGGCATCTCCGGCCGGGATCGGCTGCGGCGATGGCGGGGATGACGCGACGCCGGCGGACCTGGCGGCGGCGTCGGCGGATATGGCGGCAGCGGGCATGTCGGCAGCGGGCATGTCGGCAGCGGACGGGCCGGCCTCGGCAGACGCGCCGGCCGCTCCTGCGCCAGCCGCTCCGGATGGGCCGGCACGCCCGGATTCGCCCGCCCGCCCGGCTGCGCCGGCCGCTCCGGGCTCGCCGGCTGCCCCGGGCTCGTGCGGCCCCTGCGGCGACGCCGGGCCGCCGGCCAGCGCCGCCGCGGGCTCGTCCAGCACGCGCTGCGTCCACTCGCGCACGCGCCCGAGGATCGCCGCCGCGCCTGCGGGCGCCGGCCCGAGGCCGGCCACCGCCTCGCTCATTTCGGCCAGGCAGTCGGCAGCGTCCGAGAGCGTCGCGCGCAGCGGCGCGGCCAGCGCGCCCTGCAGCGGATCGAGCAGCTGCAGCAGGTCTTCGAGCTGATGGGTGAGCAGCGCGATGCCCCGCACGCCGACGGTATTGGCCGAGCCCTTGAGGGTGTGCGCGATGCGCTGCGCAGGGCCGATCGCCGCGGCCGATCCGCCGTCGATGCGCTCGATGCACTCGGAGAACTGGTGCGACAGCATGGGCAGCTCGCGCAGCAGGTTCTCGACCACCACGCGGTCGGCGTCGAGCGGGATCTCGAGCGACAGGTCCTGCTCGTCGACGGACTCTTCGGACACCGATACCCGGCGCGTGCTCACGGTGGTCACCGCGGCGAGCGAGCGGCGGGCGGACTCGAGCAGCTCGGGCGACGCGGGCGCCGGCCATGCCTCGTCGCCGAGCAGGGCCAGCGCATCGGCAGCCGCGCCGGTCGAGACGGCCTCGGGCGTGCCGTCCACGGCGGCCTCCGGCGTACCCGTCCGCGGGAGCCCGCGAAAGAGCCGCGCCCAGGCGCCCGGCAGGTGCTGCAGCAGCGCGCGCTGGCGCACGCCGAACGCGTCGGGCCGGTGCGCCAGCCCGAGCAGGTTGGCATGCAGCGTGGCGAGCGCCTTGCCGAGGATCTCGAGCCCGACGTAGCTCACCGCGTTGGCATAGCGCTCGATCGCGTCGGCCGCCAGCTCGAGCCCCTCGGCCGGCGGGGTCGCGGCCACGGTGCCGGCACCGCCCTGCCCGCCGCTCGCGGCAGCGGGTGCACGCGCCTGCGTGCCGCCGGCAGCGCCGAGCGCTTCCTCGAATTCCTCGGCGAGCTGGTCGGCCGCCTCGGCCAGCATGGCAAGCTCGTCCTCGCCGATCGACACCGGCGCGGGCGGCGCTTCGACCGACGGCCCGTCGCCGCCGCGCCGCGCCCGCATCTCGGCCAGGGTGGCCGCGGCGATGCGCTCGGCATCCTGGCGCAGGCGCGCGGCGATCGGCTCGATCAGGTCGGGGGAGATCCGCGTGGCCAAGGCAGGCCAGTCACGCAGCCGCTCGACGAGGACGGCGGCCTCGGCGGCCGGGAGCTGGCCGCCGCAGAACGCGATCGCGTCCGATATCCAGGCCTCGGCCACGGCAATCTCGAACTCGGCGGCATCGGGCGCGCAGGGCTCCAGGAGATGCGCGCGCAGCAGCGTCGCCACGTGGCCGAGCCCGATCAGCTCGAGCGCCAGGGCAGCATGGGCCAGGCGGTCGAGCGCCTCGGCCAGGCCGGCGCGCCATGCGCCGCCGGGATCGCGCGAGGCTCGCGCGGCATCGTCTTCGTGGCCGCCCGCGTCTTCGCCGGCACCCTCGCCCGGGCCTTCGAGCAGCACCGCGCCGAGCATGGGCTCGAGCAGCCCGACCGCTGCCGCATCGAGGGCGTCGAGCAGCGCAGCGGGCGAGCCGGCCCCGGCCCGGAATTCGTGCAGCGTCGCGGGGCGACCGGTATCCGGACTCACCGCTTCACACCTTGTCCGCGGCCGACGACGCCGGGGCGGTCTTGAAGACGCTGACCTCGTCGACCAGGGAACGCGCGTATTCGACCAGGCGGCGCGTCTCGATCGATTGCGCGCGCAGCTGGCGCGCGGTCTCGGCGCTCGCCTCGCGGATGACGTCGGCGCGCGTCTGCAGCGCCGAGCTCACCTGCGCCTGCTCCTCCGAGGTGGTGGCGATCTCGCGCACGTTGGCGACCAGCGACTCGGTCTCGCGCTGCGTGCGCCGCATTGCCTGGCCGGCGTCGTCGGCCATGCGGCTGATCTCGACCACCTGGGTGATCGCCTCGTTCATGGCGCGCACCGTCTCGTGCGTCTCGGTCTGGATGGCATTGACCAGCCGCGCGATGCGGGTGGTCGATTCGCGCGCCGACTCCGACAGCCGCTTCACCTCGTCGGCGACGACGGCGAAGCTGCGGCCCGCCTCGCCGGCCGAAGCGGCCTGCATCGATGCGTTCAGGGCCAGGATGCCGGTACGCTCGGCGATCGCCTGGATGATGCCCACCACCTGGCCGATCTCCTGGGAACGCTCCCCCAGGCGCTTGATGCGCTTCTCGGTCTGGCGGATCAGCTCGCGCGACTGGGCGATGCCCTGCACGGTCGCGCCGACCACGCGCACCGCCGCGCCGGTCTCGAGCGCGGCGCGCCCGGCCGAATCGTCGACCTCGCGGGCACGCTCGGCCACGGTGACCAGCGCCTGCGCGGCCTGCGCCAGCTCGCCGGCGGCCATCACCACCTCGCGCTGCTCGCGTGCCGCGGCCTGGATGGCCAGGTCGGACTGTCCGCGCACCGCCAGCGTCGCCTGCGCGACATCGCTCGAGAGCGCCGCCACGTTGCGCAGCACGCGTCCGGTCTCCTCGGTCAGCAGGTTCAGCGCGTCGGCGATCGCCCCGGTGACGTTCTCGGTGACCGGCACGCGCAGGCCGAGATCCTTGGTGGCGGCGATCGTCCCCACCGCCTTCATGATCTCGATCACCGAGTTGTTCAGCTCCTCGTTGTCGCGGATGGTGCGGTTCAGGCTCGCCACGCGATCGTCGAGCAGGCGGTCGAGCGCATCGGCCATGCCCGCGAACTCGTCGTGTCCCGACCAATGCACGCGCGCGTCGAGGTCGCCGTCGGAGAGCGCCTCGAGGGTGGCCTGGATGCGCTCGATCGGCTCGCTCGCCGAGCGCGCCAGGCGCCGGCCGTAGACCAGGCCGACCAGGGCGAGCAGCGCGGCGGCCGCCAGCACCCCGACCACGATGCGCTCGCTCTGGGCCGGATCGAAGGCGCTGCGGCCGAGCAGCCAGGCCAGGCCGGCCGCCAGCACCGTCACCGCCAGCGGCACGGCGGCGAGCACGGCGATGCCCAGCCTGAGCCGACGGGCGAACGAGTGCGCGGCCATTGCGTCAGCTGTGCGCCAGGGCATCGAAGAGCCGCGCCGGCTCGACTTCGTACCAGCAGCCGGCATGCTCGCCGCGAGCGGACACGCAGGCACCCAGGGCATCGGCGTATGCGCATGCATCGGCCGAGGGCGCGGGGCTGTCGCCGGCGCCGGCCACGTCCACCGCCACCGGCGGCGCGTCCACCAGCAGGGCGGCTGCCTCGGGCGGCTGCCCGACCACCAGCACGGCGTGGCGGCGCGCGGCATCGCGCTGCGCCGGGGGCGTCGCCGCATCGAGAACGACCATGGGCTGTCCGCGCAACTGCATCAGGCCGGCCACGCGTGCCGGCGCCAGCGGCAGAGGGTGGATCGCCGTGTCGGCGACGAACTCGAGCGGCGTGCCCGGCGGCATGAGCACCGGGACCGCGCCCAGGCGGACGCCGAAGCGCGCCGCCGGGGCCGCCTCGGGCCCCGCCGCGGCCGGCACGTCCGCCTCGAGCCACGCCGCGGATGCCGGCGCATCCGGGCTTCGCGTTCCGTCCGCGCAGGCCGTGGTCATCGGGCCGCGAACCTCAGCGCATCGAGCACCTGGGCCTCGCTGTACGGCTTGCCGATCAGCGCCTTGCCGCCCTGCATGCGCGCCCAGACCTGGTCGGCGCGCTGGCACTTGGTGGACACGAACACCACCGGGATCGTGCGCGTCAGCGGATCGCCGGCCAGCCGGCGGCAGGCCTGGTAGCCGTCCATGCCGGGCATCACGATGTCCATGAAGATGATCGCCGGACGCTCCGCACGCGCCTTCTCGAGCGCCTCGGCGCCGCTGCCGGCCGTGCTCACCTGCCAGCCGGCATCGAGCAGGATCGCCGCCATGCGCTCGCGCTCGGTGCCCAGGTCGTCCACCACCAGCGCCGTCGCCACGCTTTCCCGCGCCTCCGCGTCCCTCATGCCGGCCGCTCCACGTCAACCCCCCGCCGACCGCGGCGGCTGCGAGCGCGGATCGCCGTCGGGCGCCTGCGGCGGCGCCGGGCGTGCGGACGGCGCGGCGCGGCGCGGCGGCGCCTCGCCGCTGAGCCGGATCAGGCCGCTCAGGTCGTCGATGGCGAGCACCCGGCGCAGCAGCTTGGCCACCGCTGCCTCGAGCCGCTTCAGCGGCACCGGCTTGACCAGGTAGGTGTCGCAGCCAGCCAGCGCGCCGCGCGCCAGGTCGAACGGCGAGGAGCGGCTGGTCAGGATGATCACCGGGGTGCCGCGGTGCCGGCGCCGGATCTGCCGGGTGAGCTTGTAGCCGTCCATGTCGGGCATCACCACGTCGACCAGGGTGAGGTCGTAATGGCATTGCGCGAGCCGCCGCAGCGCCTCGGCCGCGCTGGCGACCGCGTCGCACAGCACCCCCATGCGCGCGAACGCCAGCGACAGCTGCTGGCGCACCGTCGGGCTGTCGTCGACCACCAGCACGCGCACCCGCTGCACCGGCGCCTCCGGGCTGCGCGGGAACTCGACCAGGTTCGACGGTGGCGCAGCCGGAGCAGGCCGGGCGGGCGGCGCAGCGGCCGGCCCGGGGGCGGCGGACTGCGACGGCCCCGGCACGCCGGGGCCGCTCCCGGCATGCCGCTCGGGCCGCGCCGGCAGCGGCGGAACGATGAGGTCGTAGGCCGGTGCGGCCGCGGCGGGGCGTCTCGCGGGTTCTGCGGGCGGCATCGCGAAACGATGGGCCGCCTCGCGCGCCCGGTCGCCCTCGCGCGACTTGCGCGCCGCCTCGCGCAGGAAGTCGCGCGTGGGCAGCTCGAGGTTGAGCGGGTTCGAAGGCGGGCCGGCCTCCGCGGCCGGAGCGCCGGTCTCGCCCGGCGCCCCCTGCTCCCGCGACGCCGCCGCGTCGAGCGGCGTCGAGGCGGGCGCCGGCGCGGGTGACGACGAGGCGGGTGCGGATGCCGAGCCCGGCGCAACGCCGGAGGTCGATGCCGGTGCCGGTCCAGCGGCCGAAGCCTGCGCGGCTGCCCCCGGACGGGTGTCGGGTGCCGCCAGCTCCAGCTCCACGACGCGGTTCAGGATCGGCAGCAGCTGCAGCGTGAGGCGATCGATCGAGATCGCGTGCCGGGTGATGCTCGCCATGCCGTGCGGCAGGGCCGACACCACCGCCACCTTGCGCCCGAGGGTGCGCAGCCGCGCCAGCGCGCGCAGGCCCTCCTGCTCGGCCGGATTGGCCACCAGGATGTCGACCCGCTCGGGCACCAGCCGCGGCTCGATCACGAACTCGTAGCGGTTGTACTGGCTGTGCTTGAAGACGATTTCGATCAGGCGCACGTCGCGCGGATCGAGTCCGGCGGCGGCGACGCGATAGACCGGGCGGCTTTCCATGGGCTTTGCGTCGGCGGGTTCCGTCGTTGATCCCGCATTGTCGCCGCAAGCGCGCCGGAACCCAAGCCGCCCCCGCCGTGCTGTCACGCCGCGGCCACGGGCGGACGGGCGGACCGACGGCCGGCCGGCGCCGATCGGCCGCCGGCAGCGTGCTAGCATCCCTGCGATCCCGCCTCGGGAGGGCGCCTCCATGAGCCAGCGCGACTACTACGGCTTCGACACGCTGTCGGTCCATGCGGGCGCGGCGCCCGACCCGGAGACCGGCGCACGCGCCACCCCGATCTACCTCTCGAGCTCCTTCGTCTTCCGCGATGCCGACCACGCCGCCGCGCTGTTCGACATGGAGCAGTCGGGGCACGTCTACTCGCGGCTGAGCAACCCCACGGTTGCGGTCCTGGAGGAGCGCATCGCGGCCCTCGAAGCCGGCGTCGGCGCGATCGCCACCGCCAGCGGGCAGGCCGCGCTGCACCTGGCCATCGCCACCCTGACGGGCGCCGGCGGCCACATCGTCGCCTCGCGCGCGCTCTACGGCGGCTCGCACAACCTGCTCCAGTTCACCCTGCCCCGCTTCGGCATCGCCACCACGTTCGTCGATCCGCGCGACCCCGATGCCTGGCGCGCCGCGCTGCGGCCCGAAACGCGCCTGCTCTTCGGCGAGACGCTCGGCAACCCGGGGCTCGACGTGCTGGATATCCCCACGGTGGCCGGGATCGCCCACGCGCACCGGGTGCCGCTGGTGGTCGATGCCACCTTCACCACGCCGTGGCTGATGCGCCCGGGCGAGCTCGGCGCCGATCTCGTCTATCACTCCGCCACCAAGTTCCTGTGCGGGCACGGCACCGTGATCGGCGGGCTGCTGGTCGACATCGGGCGCTTCGACTGGGACGCCTCCGGGCGCTTCCCCGAGCTCACCGAGCCCTACGAGGGCTTCCACGGCATGGTGTTCAGCGAGGAGTCCACCGTGGCGCCCTTCCTGCTGCGCGCCCGACGCGAGGGGCTGCGCGACTTCGGCGCCTGCATGAGCCCGCTCGCCGCATTCCAGATCCTGCAGGGCATCGAGACGCTGCCCCTGCGCATGGCACGCCACGTCGCGAACGCCTCCCGCATCGCGCAGTTCCTGGCCGGCCACCCCATGGTCGAGCGCGTACGCTACCCGGGGCTGCCCGGGCACCCCGACCATGCCCTCGCCGCGCGCCTGATGCCGCGCGGCTGCGGCGCGGTGTTCACCTTCGAGATCAAGGGCGACCGGGCCGCCGGGCGCCGGTTCGTCGAATCCCTGAGGCTGTTCTCGCACCTCGCCAACGTCGGCGACGTGCGCTCGCTGGTCATCCATCCGGCCAGCACCACGCATTTCCGCATGGACGCACAGGCGCTGCTCGCCGCGGGCATCGGCGAGGGCACGCTGCGCCTGTCGGTGGGCCTGGAAGACCCGGACGACCTGATCGCCGACCTCGAGGCGGCGTTCAAGGCGGTGGCCCGGACGCCCAGGGGCTGACACGCACACGGGAGCGAACGCAGGCCATGCGCATCGAAGTCGACGGAGTGCCGGCCTATGCCTACACCGGCGGGTGCGCTTTCGACCCACGACAGCCGGTGGCGGTGTTCGTGCACGGCGCGCAGCACGACCACAGCGTGTGGATCCTGCAGTCGCGCTACCTCGCCCACCACGGCTGGTCGGTGCTGGCCTTCGACCTGCCCGGCCACGGACGCAGCGCCGGCATGCCGCTCGCCTCGGTCGAGGCGATGGCGGCCTGGCTGCTGGCGGCGCTCGATGCGGCGGGAGTCGATCGCGCCGCGCTGGCGGGCCACAGCATGGGCTCGCTGATCGCGCTCGAGGCCGCGGGGCGCGCGCCGCAGCGCGTGGCGCGCGTGGCCATGATCGGCACCGCGTTCCCGATGAAGGTCTCCGAGGCGCTGCTCACGGCCGCGCGCGACGACGAGCCGCGCGCCCTCGACATGATCAACTACTGGTCGCACGCGGGCATCGAAGCGCACCCCGGCTGCCCGGCGCCGGGCTTCTCGATCTTCGTGCAGAACCGCCGCCTGATGGAGCGCCAGCGCCCGGGCGTGCTGCTGGCCGACTTCGCCGCCTGCAACGCCTACGGCGGCGGCCTCGAACGCGCCGACGCCCTCGCCTGCCCGGTGCTGTTCGTGCTGGGCGCGCTCGATGCCATGACGCCGCCGCGGCAGGCGCGCGAGCTGATCGCGCGCGCGGCGGCCGCCCTGGCGCGCAACGGCCTGCCGGCGCCGCAGGTGGTCGAGATCCCCGCCGCGGGCCATGCGCTGATGGCGCAGCGGCCCGATGCGGTCCTCGCCGCGCTGCGAGGTTTCCTCGTTCCGCCGGCCGGGGCTACACTGCGGGCATAGAGGCGCGCCGACAGCGCCCGAGACGCAGGGCCGGACGCGCTCCGGACCCTCACAGGAGGAACCCGATGCAGACGACGCAGCGAGCGCCGGCCCGGTCGTTCGCAGAGTTCTACGCCTACTACCTCGGCGAGCATCGCAATCCCAACTGCCGCAGGCTGCACTTCTTCGGCTGCCTGGGCGCCCTGTTCTGCCTCGCCAAGCTGATCGCCACGCTGAATCCGCTCTGGCTGCCGGCCGCCCTGCTGTGGGGCTACGGCCTGTCCTGGATCGGCCACTTCGCCTTCGAGAAGAACCGCCCGGCGTCGTTCCGCCGGCCCCTGTACGCCCTGGCCGGCGAGTGGGTGATGTTCAAGGACATCCTGGTCGGCCGGATTCCGTTCTGACTAGCGCCTCGTCCAGCGCCGGAGCGTCCAGGCGCGCGCCGGCGCCCTCGCCGCGGCCGTGCCAGATCGTCTCGAACAGCGCGCGCGCCGTCATCGTGCGCGGGTCATCGGCCCAGGCCCAGCGCTCCGACCAGATCGATTCCGGATCCGCCCGCTGCACCGACCAGTGCCGCGCCACTCGCCGCGCCAGGGCCACGCCCGCGGCCGCCCGCGCCGCGGCCGCCCCCGGCCCGGCGGCCTGGCCGGGCTCACCCACCGTCATGAAGCGGGTGATGTAGCCCAGCCGCGCCAGCAGCAGCGCCACCTGGGCGGCCCGCTCGCGGTCGTGGCCGAGCGCCTGCGCCAGCGCGGCGACCGCCAGCGCACCGTGGCGGTTGGCGCCCAGGGCGTCGCGCAGCGCCAGCAGCGCCGCGTACGCGTCGTCGAAGCGCTCGCCGGGCGTGCGCGAGCGGTGCGGCTCGCCCGGCTGGCCCCAGAAGCGCAGGTTGGCCGCCAGCAGGGCGCCCGCGAGCAGCGCCAGCCAGCCCAGGTACAGCCATAGCAGGAGCAGCGGCAGCGCGGCGAACGTGCCGTAGACGATGGCGTAGCTGGGCAGGCGCACCAGGTAGCGCCCGAACAGCTGGCGCAGCAGCTCGAACAGCAGCGCCGACAGCAGCGCCCCGGCGAACGCCTCGCGCCAGCGCACCGCCGCGCTCGGCAGCAGGCGGAACATCGCCGACAGCAGCCCGATGCCGGTGATCCACGGCAGCACCACCAGCCAGATGCTGCGCAGCTCGCGCAGGTCGGCCCCGCGCAGCCACGCGCTGGCCACCATCCCGTAGCCGGCGAGATAGGCCCCGAGCAGCAGCGGCCCCAGCGTGAGCAGCATCCAGTACAGCGTGAAGCGGCTGGCCATCGGGCGCGGCCGGTCGGCGAGCCAGATGCGGTTGAGGGTGCGCTCGATGGTCATCAGGGCGGTGAACGCGGTCAGCATGAATGCCGCCGTACCGATCAGCGACAGCTCGCTCGCCTTGGCGGCGAACTGGTTGAGATAGACGATGACGGTGTCGCTGATCGCGGGCGGGAACAGGTTGTGCACCAGGAATGCCTGCAGCGCCGCACGCATGCGCGCGAACAGCGGCGAGGCCGTGGTCACCGCGAACACGATCGAGAACATCGGCACGATGGCCAGCAGCGACAGGAAGGCGAGGCTGCCCGCGGTCTGCGGCAATTGCAGCTGGCGGGCCTGGCGCAGCATCGCGCCTCCCAGCCGGGCGAGCGACCGGCCAAGGGGCGGCGACATGCGGGACGAAGGAGGTGAAGGAGGCGGCACGGAGCCGCCACTATAATTCGCGGCCATGTCGACGGTCGCGTTGCGCCAACTGGTGGTCGGCTCGTTCATCGCCCTGATCGCGCTGGGGCTCGCCTGGGAGCTGTGGCTGGCGCCGCTGCGACCGGGCGCCTGGCTGCTGTCGCTGAAGGTGGCGCCGCTCGTCCTCGCCCTGCCCGCGCTGCGCAGCGGCCGCGTGCGCGCCTTCCAGGGGTGGTCGATGGGAGTGCTCGCCTATCTGTGCGAGGGTGCGGTGCGGGCCGCCTCCGATCACGGCCCCTCGGCGCTGCTGGCGCTTCTCGAAGCCGCCCTGGCGCTGCTCGCCTTCACAGGCATCCTGCTGTATGTGCGGCGGATGCGCCGCGATGCATCGCCTCGAGCGCCGCTTCGAGCACCCGGTCGCCCGCGCGCGCCAGCAGCGCCGGATCGCCGAGCGCGCGACGCCAGTGGCGCGCGCCGGGAAGACCGTTGAACAGCCCGGTCATCGGGCGCACCACGACGCGCACCGGCGCGCCGGCGGCGACCTCGCGCCGCACATAGGGGCCCATGGCCGCGACCGCCGATTCGCGCGTGGCGCACGGCGCCGGCTGCCCGAAGTAGCGCGGGTCGACCTCGGCCAGCAGCCACGGTTCGTCGAAGGCCGCGCGGCCGAGCATCACGCCGTCGACATGGCACAGCTGCGCGAGCGCCGCGGCGTGATCGCGCAGGCCGCCGTTGAGCACGAACCGCGCCGCCGGGAAATCGCGCGCGAGCCGGGCCACCGTCTCGTAGCGCAGTGGCGGCACGGTGCGGTTCTCGCGCGGGCTCAGGCCCTGCAGCCATGCGTTGCGTGCATGTACGATGAACACCTCGCAGCCGGCCTGCGCCAGCGCCCCGACGAAGTCGCGCACGAAGCCGTAGTCTTCGCCGCGGTCGAGCCCGATGCGATGCTTGACCGTGACCGGCACCGCCACCGCGTCGCGCATCGCGCGCACGCAGTCGGCCACCAGCGCCGGCTCCGCCATCAGGCAGGCCCCGAAGGCGCCGCGCTGCACGCGCTCGCTGGGGCAGCCGCAATTCAGGTTGATCTCGTCGTAGCCGGCCTGCTCGCCCAGGCGTGCCGCCCGCGCCAGCTCGGCCGGATCGCTGCCCCCGAGCTGCAGGGCCACCGGATGCTCGGCTGCATCGAACGCCAGCAGCCGCTCGCGCGGGCCGTGCACGAGCGCGCCGGTGGTCACCATCTCGGTGTACAGGCGTGCATGCCGGCTCAGCTGCCGATGAAAGTAGCGACAATGCCGATCAGTCTGATCGAGCATCGGCGCCACGCAGAAGCGGTGGGGGCTCATGACGCGAAGGAGGCAAAGCCGCTCATTATGCCCGGCTCATCCCGGCCGATCGCAGGGAGAACAGGCCTAGGCCGTTCGGCCGAGACCGCCGCCCGATCCGCAGGTCCGCTTGACGGCCGCGCGGCTCCTCCGTAAAAAGATTCCTGCGAAGGAACGGAATCAAGAAAAACAGCGCCGAGAGGGAGAAATCCATGGGGGTCTGCGTACTGGTCATCGACGACCATCCGCTGATGCGCGACGCCGTATGCATGACCATGGAGGCCATCGCGCCGGAAAGCCGCATCGACCTCGCCTCGAGCTTTGCCGAAGCGCGCCGCATGCTGGCCCTGAACACCGCCTACGACTTCACGCTGCTCGACCTCAACCTGCCCGACAGCACCGGGTTCGAGGCGCTCAAGGCCCTGCGCGCGCAGTACCCGCAGCTGCCCACCGTGATCCTGTCGGCCGAAACCGACCGGGAGACGATCCTGCGCTGCCTCGACCTGGGCGCGTCCGGCTACATCCCCAAGACCTACCACGGCGAGGTGATCACCCATGCGCTGCGCCTGGTCGTCTCCGGGCACGTCTACGTGCCGCGCGAGGCGATCGATCCGCGCCGCAATGTCCACGAGCCCATCCGCATCGGTCCGCCCGGCGGCGATCCGCGCGGCCTCGGCCTCACCGACCGCCAGTGCGAGGTGCTCAGGCTGATCCTGCGCGGCCTGCCGAACAAGATCATCTGCCGCCACCTCGACCTCGCGGAGGGCACGGTCAAGGTCCACGTGAGCGCCGTGCTGCGTGCGCTGGGCGTACGCAACCGCACGCAGGCGGTGATCGCGGCCAGCCGGCTCGGCCTGCGCATGCAGGAGCAGGTCAGGCCATCGCCTGGCCGCCGTTGAGGTCGAGCGTCACGCCGGTGACGAAGGCCGAGTCGTCGGAGGCGAAGAAGGCGACCGCGGCTGCCGCGTCCTCGACCTCGCAGTGCCGCCGCAGCGGGATGTCCTGCAGCACCTGCGCGCGCTCCTGCGGCGTGCGCCGCTCGGCCCACAGGGCGCGCGTGCGCTCGGTCATGACCACGCCCGGGCAGATGCAGTTCACCGTGATGCCCCGCGGACCGTACTCCATCGCCATCTGCCGGGTCAGCGACGCGATGGCGCCCTTGGCGGCCGCATAGTTGGGACCCGCGATCAGACTCCCGAAGCGGCCGGCCTTCGAACCGAAGTTCACGATGCGGCCATAGCCGCGCGCGACCATCGCCGGCAGCGCCGCGCGGCTGGCCCACACCGCCCCCATCAGGTTCAGGTCGAGCACGCGCTTCCAGTCCTCGTCGGACTCGTCGCCGAAGCGGTACGGCGTGTGGAGCGATCCGCCGGCGTTGTTGACCAGCACGTCGAGCGCGCCGGCCGCGGCGATCACCTCGCCCACCCGTGCGGCGACGTCACGCGGGTCCGACGAATCCATCCGCAGCGTACGCAGCGCCAGACCCCCGTGCGCGGCCTCGCGCGCCGCTTCCGCCAGCGCCGTCTCGTCGCGATCGGTGATCCAGACCTGCGCGCCCTCGGCGGCCAGCCGCAGCGCCGAGGCCAGCCCCAGGCCGCGCGCGGCCGCCGTCAGCAGCGCGTTCCTGCCCTCCATGCGCCGGCAGCCGCGCGCGAGGTCCGTCGGCGAGGAAGCCGCCGCCTCCGCACCGCCGGCGCTCGGTGCCGCATCCATCCGCCGGCCGCCCCTGCTCATTCGGCGGTGATGTTCGCGAAGCGGATCACCTTGCCCCAGCGCTCGGTCTCGTTGCGCAGGCGCTGCCGGAAATCCGCGATCGAGCCGCCGACCGGGTCCGCGCCGACCCGCTGCAGGCGCTCGCGGAACTCCTGCGTCGCGAGGATCCGGTTCACCTCGGCGTTGATCCGCTCGAGGACGGGCTGCGGCGTGCCGGCGGGCGCCAGCAGCGCGAACCATCCCTGCGAGTCGAATCCCTTGACTCCCGACTCGTCCAGCGTGGGCAGCTCCGGGGCCGAGGCGGTGCGCTCCAGCGTGGTGACCGCCAGCGCCCTGACCTTGCCCGAACGGATGTGCGGCAGCGCCGCCGGCAGGTTGTCGAACATCATCTCGATCTGTCCGCCGATCAGGTCCTGCAGCGCCGGCGAGCTGCCCCGGTACGGGATGTGCACGATGTAGGAGTTGGTCATCGACTTGAACAGCTCGGCCGACAGGTGCGGCGTGCCGCCGATGCTCGACGAACCGTAGTTGAGCTTGCCGGGCTGCGCGCGCGCCAGCGCGATCAGCTCCTGGGGCGTCTTCACCGGCAGGCGGTTGGTGACGAGCAGCACGTTGGGCACGGAGGCGATGACGACGATGGGCGCGAGGTCGCGCTGCGGGTCGAACGGCAGGTTGCGGAACAGCTGCGGATTGATGGTCAGCGTCTGCGGCGCGCCGACCACCAGCGTGTAGCCGTCGGGCGCCGAGCGGGCCACCAGCTCCACGCCGATATTGCCGCTGGCGCCGGCCCGGTTCTCGACCACGAACGGCTGGCCCATCGCCTTGGTGAGCCGCTCGGCGATCTCGCGGGCGACGATGTCGGTCGCGCCGCCCGGGGGGAACGGCACGACGATGCGCACCGGCCTCGCCGGATAGGCGGCCTGGGCATGCGCGAACGAAGCGCAGGCGATCGCGGCGACGGCGGTCAGTCGTTTGAGCCACTTCATGGGGGATCTCCTCTTCTCGCGGTCAATTCATCCAGGTGCCGCCGTTGACGTCGAGCACATGCCCCGTCACGTAGGACGCGGCCGGCGAGCACAGGAACCAGCACGCCTCGGCGACCTCGGCCGGAAGCCCCATGCGCCCGAGCGGCACGCGCGCGGCGATCTGCGGCCAGCGCTCGCGCGGGATCATGTCGCCCTCGATCGAGCCGGGCGCGACGCAGTTCACGCGCACGCCGTCGGGCGCGAGCTCGATGGCCAGCGAGCGCACGAGCGAGATCACGCCGGCCTTCGAGGCGCAGTAGTGCGGCTTGGTTCCGTCGGGCGAGGGCTCGAGCGCCGCGTAGCCGACGCGCGCCGCACGCGAGGCGATGAGCACCGCGCTGCCGCAGGCCCTCCTCAGGGCGGGGACCGCGGCGCGCGCGACGTGGAAGGCGCCGGTCAGGTTGACGTCGATGACCGCGGCCCACTCCGAAGGCTCCAGCTCGCAGATCGGCACCGCCGGCCTGGTGATCGCCGCCGAGTGCACGAGCGCGGCGATCGGCCCCATGTCGGCCGCCGCAGCCATCAGTTCCTCGCAGGCGGCATAGTCGCGCACGTCGCAGCCGATCCACATCATCGACTCGGGCATCGGAGCATCGGGCGGGTGCAGGTCGCCGATGACCACGCGGTGCGTCGCGGCGAAGCGCTGCGCGATCGCCCAGCCGATGTTGCGGCTTCCGCCGGTGACGATGGCGATCGGCTTGCTGCTCATCGACGCTCCTTCGCGGTGCGCACGCGCGTGCGTCATCGCCTGCTCAGTAGTCCGAAGCCGGCACGTGGCTCGCCTCGGGATCGACTGCGACCTCGATCAGGGTCGGCACGGCCCCCTCGCCTCCGTTCAGGATCGCCGCGCGCGACTGTGCGAGCGCGTCGCCCAGCGCGTCGGCGCGATCCACGCGCACGCCGTTGCAGCCCATGCCGCGTGCGATCGCCGCGAAGTCCATCGGAGAGAAGTCGACCGCGATGCGGCGCCCCTTCATGTTGTCGCGCACCATGCCCAGGCCATGGTTGTTCGCGACGATCACCGTGATCGGCAGGCGCTCCTGCACGCAGGTCGCCAGCGTGCTCAGCGTCATCGCGATGCCGCCGTCGCCGATCACGCAGATGACGTGGCGATCGCGGTGGACCAGGCGCGTGGCGGCCGCCGCCGGCAGCCCCCATCCCATGCCGCCGATGCCGCCCGGCGCCACCAGCTGGCCCGGCGTGCGCAGCCGCAGGCCGCTGGTGATCCAGATGCGGTTGTTGCCCGCATCCAGCACCAGCATGTCCTGCGGTGTGAGCGAGCGGTCGAGCACGCGCACGATGTCGGCGTAGTGCAGCGAGCCCGCGGCCGCGGCCGCCGCCGGCAGCACGCCGAAGCCGTGCTCGCGGTTGTTCGCCGCGATCGCCGCCAGGCGCGCGTCGCGCCCGGCCTCGCCGAGCGGCCGCTCGGCCAGCATCGCCATCACGTCGGCGGCATCGCCCGTGATCGCGAGGTCGACCGGGTACACCCAGCCCGCATGGCGCGCATCGACGTCGACCTGGGCGATCTTCTGGCGCGACGGGTCGATCAGCGCCTCGTCGCGAAAGCGCAGGTAGTCCGGGCCCAGGCTCGCGCCGATCGCCACCAGCAGGTCCGCCCTGCCCAGCATCCGGTTCGCGCTGCGCGCGCCCCAGGTGCCGAGCATCCCGACGGAGGTGGGCGCGGTCTCGTCGACGGCGCCCTTGCCGTTGTAGCTGGTCGCCACCGCGATGCCGGCGCGCTCGGCGAGCTGCGCCAGCAGCGCGCGCGCGCGCGCCGACTGCACCCCCTGGCCAGCAACGATCACCGGATGGCGGGCCTGCGCGATCATCGCGGCCAGGCGATCGACGGCCGGCGCATCCGGCCGCGCCGGCGTGTAGCGCAGGTAGCCGTCGGACGGGTACAGCTTCACCCGCGCCTGTTCCGGCATCTCGCGGCGGATGATCGGCGACTTCAGCACCAGCGCCGCCGGACCCATGCGCGGAAGCTGCGCATGCTTGAAGGCGAGTTGCAGGCCGTAGACCGCCTCGTGCGGCTCGGTCGCGTAGCCGGTGTACTTGGTCATGGTCGAGAGCACCGTGCGCACGTCGGCCGCGCCGTAGTCGCCGGTCATCGTCTGGTAGACCCCGTACATGCCGAACCCGTCGTAGCACGAGGTATCGGTCAGCACCACCATCGGCGAGCCGGAAAAGCGCGCCTCGAGGATCCCGAAGGCCCCGGTGGTGCTGGCGAACGGCCCCTGCCCCATAAAGACGCCCGGCCGGCCGGTCAGCTTACCGTAGACCTGGGCCATGACCGAGGCGATCTGCTCGCTGCGGGCGAGCACCACCCGCAGGCGCTCGCGCACCTCGTAGAACTCGTCGAGCATCCAGGTCACGCCCAGCCCGGGCAGGGTGAAAGCGTGGTCCGCTCCGCATTCGAGCAGGGTGCTCACGAGGGCGCGCTTGGTGGTGGTCAAGTGAAGGTCTCCGCGATGTCCGCATGGCCGGCGCCGGCGTCCGGGCCGTCACCGCTGCCGGCCCGCTTCATGCAAGCGCTTGCATAAATGATAGTGCGTGCCGCCGTGCCGGTCAATCCCGGCGCACGGCGCCGGCGCGGCGAGACGCTCAGCCCTTCAGATGCGCCAGCACCCGCAGCTTGAGCCGCATGAACGTCTCGGTCACCGAGACCTCCTCGTAGACCCGCGGGCGCGGCAGATCCACCTCCAGGCTCTCGACGATGCGCCCGGGCCGCGCGCTCATGACATGGACGCGGTCCGAGATGAACACCGCCTCCTCGATGTCGTGGGTGATGAACAGCACCGTCGGCCGGTAGCGCTCGCTCAGCTCGAGCAGCAGCCGCTGCATGTCGAGCCGCGTCTGGTAGTCGAGCGCCCCGAACGGCTCGTCCATCAGCAGGATGCTCGGCTCGTTGATCAGCACCCGCGCGATCTGCAGCCGCTGGCGCATGCCGCCCGAGAGCTGGTAGGGGTAGTGGCGCTCGAAGCCCGCCAGCCCGACCGCCTCGATGTAGCGCCTGGCATCGGCTTCGTAGCGCGCCTTGTCGACGCCGCGCTTCTTCGGGCCGAACACCACGTTCTCGCGCACGTTCAGCCACGGATAGAGCTGCGGCTGCTGGAAGACCACGCCGCGGTCGGCGCCGGGTTCGCCGATCGGGCGATCGTCGAGGCGGATCACGCCGGCGCTGGGCCGGTCGAAGCCCGCCACCATCCGCAGCAGCGTGCTCTTGCCGCAGCCCGAAGGCCCGACGAGGGAGACGATCTGCGCCGGCTCCACCACCAGGTCGATGCCCTCGAGCGCCTTGAACGGCACGCCGCCGGGCTGCACCGCGTCGAACATCCGCTCGACGCGCTCCAGGGTCAGCGTCGCGGTGCGCGTCATTGCATGCCCCGCCAGTGCAGCGCGCGCCGCTCCACCATGAGCAGCGCCGATTCGAGCGCCAGCCCGATCAGGCCGATCACGATGATCCCGATGAACACGACCGGGATCCGGTAGAACGTGGTCGCGTCCATGATCATGAAGCCCAGGCCCACCTGCGCCGCGATCAGCTCGGCCGCGACCACCAGCGTCCACGAAAGCGTCATCGAAATGCGCATGCCGGTCAGTATCTGCGCCGAGGCCGCCGGCATGATGACGCTGAAGAAGATCTGGCGCGAAGTCAGCCCGAGCGAGCGCGAGGCGAGGATCAGGTCGGCCGGCACGCCCTTCACCCCGCTGGCCGTGCTCACGGTGAGGTAGAGGAAGGCGGTGAGGAAGATCAGCGCCACCTTCGACGCCTCGCCGATGCCGAAATAGAAGGTGAACAGGGGCACCAGCGCGATCGGCGGGATCGGCCGCATGAAAGTGAGGAAGGGGCTGACCGCCGCATCGAAGCCGCGCCGCGTACCCAGCCAGATGCCGACCGGCACGCCGATCACCACCGCCAGCGCGAACCCCGCCAGCGCGCGGCCCACCGAAGCGGAGACCTGGGCGAGCAGCGATCGCCCCGAGTAGCCGTGGCGCAGCAACTCGACCAGCGCCTCCCACAGCGCCTGCACCGGCGGCAGCTTGTTCGGATCCAGCCAGCCGGCGACGCTGGCGACGATCCAGATCCCCAGCGCCAGGCCGACGCTGGCGATGCTGATCAGCCGGTAGCGCCGTCCGTGGGCGGCGCGCGTGGTTCGTTGCCGGCTCAACTCAGCGGCCCTGCGCGGCCGCCTTCATGAACCGGGTCATCACGTAGCCGTCGACGTCCACCTCGACCTCCGGCTTCACCAGCCCCTGCTCCTTGCCGAAGGCGATGAAGTCGTGCATCACGCGGTTCAGCGGACTGCCCTTGGCCCAGTGCACCGGGCTGGCCGGATCGACCGCGTCGGTGGCGCCGAAGTGCCCCAGCCCCTTGAGGATCGCCTGCGCCTGCGCGGCCTGCATGCCGGTGAACTCCATCGTGTAGCGCACGGCCAGCCCGGGCTCCTCGCGCATCCGCTTCAGCCCCATGTCCCAGCCCTTCAGGATCTTCTCGATCACGTCGGCGTTGGCCTCGAGCCACGCCCGCTTGCCAGCCCAGCCGAGGAAGGCCGAACCGGGATCGAGGTCGGACAGGCGCAGCAGCGGCCGCGCGCCCTTCTCGTAGAGCGGCGTCAGGAACGGCTCCCACAGGTACAGCGCATCGACGTCGCCGGACTGCAGCGCCGCGATCTGCTGCGGCGGCGCCATGCCGAGGAGAGTGACCGAGCCCTTGTCCATGCGGTTGGCCTGCATCGCCCTGACCATGCCGTAGTGCGCGTCGGAGCCCGTCACCAGGCCCACTTTCCTGCCTGCCAGGTCCTTCACCGACCGCACCGGGCTGCCCGCCGGCACCACCAGCGCCTCGAGCGGGTTGTAGTCCATGAACACCGAGATGAAGTTCAGGTCCTGCCCGTTGGCCTTGGCGAGCAGGAATGCACCCATGCCGCCCCACGCCAGGTCGATCTGCCCGCCCGCGAGCGCGGCGAACTGCGCCGGGCCCGAGGTGAACTTCACCAGGTTGAGGTCGATGCCCAGCTTCTCGAAGTACTTCTCCCTGATCGCGATGTAGATCGGCCCGTTCACGATCGGCTGCATGCCGACGTTGACCCGCTTGAGCGCCTGCGCGCGGCTGGCCGCCGCAGGCACGCCCAGGGCGAGCGCACCGGTCGCGGACAGGGCGCCCGCCAGCATGACCGAGCGACGCGACTTCGAAGGCATGGGCTTGTCGTTCTTCATCCGGGTCTCCTCGTCGAAATATCCCTGCCGATTCATGCAAACGCTTGCATGCTAGCGCCTGCGGGGAAGGCGGTCAATGCCCGCCGCGTCTCGCGCATCCGCTTGCACCAGCAGGTGAACCAGCAGGTAACATAGGCCTTCACGCCCGCTACGCCGACACCGCCGATGGCTCGTCCGCCCCGCCCACCCGCGCGTTCGCCCGCCGCCGCACCCGCGGCGGCACGACCGACTTCGCTCGCCGACGTGGCGAATCTCGCCGGCGTCTCGACCGGCACCGTCTCGCGCGCGCTCTCGCGCCCCGGCATGATCAGCGATGCCACCCGCATGCGCGTGCTGGCCGCGGCCGATCGCCTCGGCTACGTGGCCAACGGCTCGGCGCGCGCACTCGCCCTGCGCCGCACGCTGACCGTCGGGGCGATCGTGCCGCGCTACGGCAGCTCGTCGTTTCCGACCATGGTCCAGGGACTCGAGTCCGCCCTCGCGGCCGAGGGGTACACCCTGCTCCTGTCCGCGCCCGCGCACGAGGCGGCGCGCGAACCCGCCATCCTGCGCACCCTCCTCGAGCGCGGGGTCGATGCCGTGGCGCTGCTCGGCGCGGAACAGCCGCCGCAGACCTTCGCCATCCTGTCGGCTCATCGCATCCCGTTCGTGATGATGTGGGCGCTGCACAGCCGCGACGGCGACTGCATAGGCTTCGACGAGAGCGCGGCGGCGGCGTGCGTCATCGACCACCTGAGCAGTCTCGGCCACCGCAGCATCGGGTTCATCGGCGGGCACACCGCCGACAACGAGCGAGCACGCAACCGCTATCGCGGCATCGTCGAAGCGGTCGCGCGCCGCGGCATGAGCCTGTGCAAGGGGGCTTCGGTCGAAACCGACTACGGCTTTCGCCAGGGCTTCGAGGCCATGCAGCAGATCCTCCGGGCCGGCGCGCCGGTGAGCGCGATCCTGTGCGGCAATGACTACCTCGCGGCGGGCGCCCTGTCCGCGCTCGACCGGGCGCGCATCGAGGTGCCGCGGCAGCTGTCCATCGCCAGCTTCAACGACAACGAGTTCGCGGCCTACCTGCACCCGCCGCTCACGACGGTGAGGCTGCCGATCTCCGGAATCGGCCAGCAGGCCGGCCGCCACCTGATCGCGCGGCTGCGCGGCCGGCAGCCGCCTGCACCCGCCCCCCTGCCGGTGACGCTGATCGTGCGCGAGAGCACCGGCCTGGCGGCGGGCCCTGCTTCGGCCCGCACGTCCACACCCCCCGCCCGCCGCGGCGCGCCGAAACGGGGATCCCGCAATGCGGATGCGTGAGATCGCCTCGGGCCTGCAGTTCCCCGAGGGGCCGGTGGCCATGGACGACGGATCGATCCTGGTGGTCGAGATCGCGCGCGGTACGCTCACGCGGGTGCGCAGCGACGGCCGCCTCCAGGTCGTGGCCGATCTCGACGGCGGCCCCAACGGCGCCGCGATCGGCCCCGACGGTGCCGTCTATGTCTGCAACAACGGCGGCTTCCGATGGGTGACCGAGGCCGACGGCTGCCTGCGGCCGGCCGGGCAGGCCGCCGACTACACGTGCGGACGCATCGAGCGCGTCGAGCTCGCCACCGGCAAGGTCGAGCGCCTGTACGAGCGCGTCGACGGGCATCCCCTGCACGGCCCGAACGACCTGGTGTTCGATGCGCACGGCGGATTCTGGTTCACCGACCTGGGCAAGATCCGCGAGCACGACATGGACCGCGGCGCCGTGTACTACGCACGCCCCGACGGACGCTCCATCCACGCCGTCGCGCGCCCGGTCACGACGCCCAACGGCATCGCGCTCTCGCCCGACGGCGCGACGCTGTACTACGCCGAGACCGAAGGCGCGCGCGTCTGGGCATTCGAGGTCGTCGCTCCGGGCACGGTGCGCAAGGCCCCCTGGCCCTCGCCGCACGGCGGGCGCCTGGTCGTGGCCGCGCCCGGAGGCCACTACCAGCGTTTCGACTCGATGGCCGTCGACGCGTTCGGCAACCTGTGCGTCGCCACCATGATGCATGGCGGGATCACCGTGGTCTCGCCCGACGGCCGCTGGTACAACCACCTGCCGCTGCCGGACCTCTTCACGACCAACCTCTGCTTCGGCGGACCCGGCCTGCGCACCGCCTATGTCACGCTGTCGGGCAGCGGCCGGCTGGTGGCCATCGACGACTGGCCCACCCCGGGCCTGCGGCTCGCCTTCAACGCTTGAAGCGCCGGCTCCCGATCCCCAAATAAAAAAGCATTGGGCGAGACCGGCCGCCATGCGGTCGCGCGATGCCTGCACCGTCCGGAGCCGTGTCCATGTCCGAAACCATCCACGTCGTCTGCCCCCACTGCGGCAAGACCAACCGGCTGCCCGCCGAGCGGGCCGGCCAGCAGCCCGACTGCGGCGCCTGCAGCAAGCCGCTGTTTCCCGGCAAGCCGGTCGAGATCGACGAGGCGCGCTTCCACGACTACCTGCAGCGCACCGAGCTGCCGGTGGTGGTCGACTTCTGGGCCAGCTGGTGCGGGCCGTGCCGCGTCATGGCGCCGCAGTTCGAGCAGGCGGCCGGGCGCCTCGCGGGCCGCGTGCAGTTCCTGAAGGTCGATACCGACGCCAACCCCGGCCTCAGCCAGCAGTACGCGATCCGCAGCATCCCCACCGTGGCGCTGTTTCGCGGCGGGCGCGAGGTGCGGCGCAGCGCCGGCGCCATGAGCGCGGCGCAACTCGAGGCCTGGATCGGCGCCTGAAGAACGTGTGAATGAATCTACTGCGCGACCAGCCTGGCGGCGATCTGCGCCACGTGCCGCCCCTGGAAGCGGGCTCCGGCGAGCTCGGTCTGCGACGGCTGACGCGTGCCGTCGCCGCCGGCGATGGTCGAGGCGCCGTACGGCGAGCAGCCCTTGATCTCGTCCACGCCCATCTGACCCTGGAACGTGTACGGCAGGCCGACCACGATCATCCCCTGGTGCAGCAGGGTCGGGATGAAGGTGAGGATGGTCGATTCCTGGCCGCCGTGCTGGGTGGCCGAGGAGGTGAACACCGAGGCCACCTTGCCGACCAGGGCACCCTTGACCCACAGCGGGCCGGTCTGGTCGAGGAAGTTGCGCATCTGCGCCGTCATGTTGCCGAAGCGCGTGGGCGTGCCGAAGACGATCGCGTCGTAATCAGGCAGCTCGTCCACCGTGGCCACCGGCGCGGCCTGGTCGACCTTCATGCCGGACTTGCGCGCCACCTCTTCTGGAACGAGCTCGGGCACGCGCTTGATCACCGCCTGCGCGCCGGCTTCCCGAACCCCTTCGGCGACGGCCTGCGCCATCGTCTCGATGTGGCCATAGGACGAATAGTAGAGAACGAGAACCTTGGTCATGTCGAATGCTCCGCTGGTAGGACTCCGATTCTCGTTCGCGAGCCGGTGGCGATAAAGTACGGCGGACGGAATAGACTGTTCCATTTCGGCATGCGATGAACCCCGACCAACCCGACAAGACCTCGCGCACCGACGACGAACGCGTGGCGCAGATGCAGCTGCTGCCGCCGCCGGAGGACCTGATCCGCTTCTTCCCGATCGAGGGCAGCCCCGTCGAAACGACGGTCGGCCAGGCCCGCTCGGCGGTGCGCCGCATCGTGCGCGGCGAGGACGACCGGCTGCTGGTGGTGATCGGCCCGTGCTCGATCCACGACCCGCGGGCCGCGCTCGAGTATGCCCGGCGCCTGGCCGCCGAACGCGAGCGCCTACGCGACACGCTCGAGATCGTCATGCGCGTGTACTTCGAGAAGCCGCGCACCACGGTCGGCTGGAAAGGGCTGATCAACGATCCCTACCTCGACGAGAGCTGCCGCATCAACGAGGGCCTGCGCATCGCGCGCGCCCTGCTCATCGACATCGCGCGGCTCGGCGTGCCCGCCGGCAGCGAGCTGCTCGACACGATGTCGCCGCAGTACCTCGGCGATCTCGTCGCCTGGGGCGCGATCGGCGCCCGCACCACCGAGAGCCAGGTGCACCGCGAGCTGGCCTCGGGCACCTCGGCGCCGATCGGCTTCAAGAACGGCACCGACGGCAACGTGCGTGTGGCCATCGATGCGCTGCTGTCCGCACGCAGCGCGCACAACTTCCTCGGCATCCACAAGAACGGCCACGTCGCCATGGTGCGCACGCGCGGCAATCCCGACTGCCACCTGATCCTGCGCGGCGGCCGCGCGCCGAACTACGACCGCGCCAGCGTCGAGGCCGCCTGCGCGGCGCTGCAAGCCAGCGGCTGCCAGCCGTCGCTGATGATCGACTGCTCGCACGCCAACAGCAGCAAGCAGCCCGAGCGCCAAGCCCATGTGGCCGAGGACATCGCCGGCCAGATCGCTGCGGGCAGCACCCGCATCCTCGGGGTCATGGTCGAAAGCCATCTCCTCGCCGGGCGCCAGGCATTCACGCCCGGCAGCGACGATCCGGCGACGCTGGTCTACGGCCAGAGCATCACCGACGGCTGCCTCGGATGGGACGATTCGGTGGCACTGCTCGAGACGCTCTCGCGGGCAGTCGCGCGGCGCCGGCGCCCGTGACGGCCGGCGCCGGGCGCACCCTATACCCCCAAGCGGGCCGCCGCGCAACCGGGCGCGCTACCGACTTGTAATGCGCCGAACCCGCCCCTTAGAATCGCCGCAGACCCTGCGTCCGGTCATCTGACAAGGGCTTCGACCGCCCATCGAGGAGGAGACATCCATGACGGCCCGTCGTGCGGCATCGTTCGCCGCCATGCTGGCGGGTGCCGCGCTTGCGCTCGGCATCGCCCCGGCCCTGCACGCGCAGGACAAGCACTTCGACCTGAAGATCTCCCACTGGGTGCCGGCCTCGCACCCGCTGCAGAAGGCGCTCGAAGACTGGGCCGCCTCGGTGGAGAAAGACTCCAACGGCACGATCACCTCCAAGGTCTACCCTGCCCAGCAGCTGGGCAAGGCGTTCGATCACTACGACATGGCGCGTGACGGCATCGCCGACCTCACCTACGTCAACCCGGGCTACCAGCCGGGGCGCTTCCCGATCATCGGCGCCGGCGAGCTGCCCTTCCTCATCGCCAACGGCAAGGGCGGCTCCCAGGCGCTCGACGCCTGGTACCGCAAGTACGCCGAACGCGAGATGAAGGACGTCAAGTTCTGCCTCGCCTTCGTGCACGATCCGGGCAGCTTCCACTCGCGCACCAAGAAGATCGTCGTGCCCGACGACCTCAAGGGCATGAAGATCCGCCCCGCGCACGCCACCATGGCCACCTTCGTCACCATGCTGGGCGGCACCAACGTGCAGGCCTCGGCCCCCGAGGTGCGCGACGTCATCGAGAAGGGCGTGGCCGATGCGGTCACCTTCCCGTGGGGCTCGGTGATCCTGTTCGGCATCGACAAGGTCACCAAGTACCACATGAACGCCCCGCTCTACGTCACCACGTTCGCCTTCGTCTTCAACAAGTCGAAGTACAACCGCATGTCGGCGGCGCAGAAGAAGGTCATCGACAACCACTGCAACAACGAGTGGGCCGGCAAGGTGGCCGGGCCGTGGGACGACTTCGAGCACGGCGGCATCGCCAAGCTCGCCGCCGAGCCCGGCCACGAGGTCTACACGATCTCGCCCGAGCAGACGGCGATGTGGAAGAAGGCCGCCCTGCCGCTGCACAAGACCTGGGCCGACAACGTGCGCAAGGTCGGCATCGATCCCGACAAGGCCATGAAGGAGCTCGAAGCCAGCCTCGAGAAGTTCGGCGCCGCCGCCAAGTGACCGCCGGCGATCCCAGCGCGGGCGGCCGCCTCGACCGGTTCATCGAGGCGATCGAAGTGACGGCGGCGTGGTTCCTCGCCGCCGTCACCGCCCTCACCTTCGTGTCGGTGATCCTGCGCTACTTCTTCAACTGGGCGATCCCCGACACCTACGACTTCAGCCGGCTGCTGCTCGCCATCCTCATCTTCTGGGGCATGGCCGGCGCCGGCTACCGCGGCGAGCACATCACCGTCGACCTCCTGTGGGGCGCGCTCGGGCCCCGCATGCGCCGCGCGATGGACCTCTTCTCCAATGCCGTCACGCTGTTCGCGATGGCCATGTTCGCGCTCATGATGTGGCTCAAGGTGCTCGACACGCGCGAAGAACACGTGCTCACCTTCGACCTGCGCCAGCCGGTGTGGATCTACTACCTGGTCGCCTGGCTGGGCCTGGCCGCCTCGGTGCTGCTGCTGGCGGTCCGCGTCTATCGCATGGCGCTGCGCCCGGAGGCACTCGAACCGCCCGGGCACTCCCCGAGCGTGGAGTGAGTCGCCGAGCGAACCGCCGATGAGCGCCCACGCGATCGCCGTCACCGGCTTCGTCCTGCTGTTCGTCCTGATGCTGCTGCGCGTGCCGGTAGGCATCGCCATGGGGCTGATCGGCATCGTGGGCTTCGGCGTCATGACCGACGACTTCGAGGCCGCGCTGAGCCTGCTCGCGCAGTCGCCCATCCGCACCGTAGCCGACGTCCAGTTCGCCGTCATCCCCCTGTTCCTGCTGATGGGCGCCTTCGCCTCCGCCTCGGGGATGAGCCGCGAGCTGTTCCGCCTTTCCAACGCCTTCCTCGGTCACCTCAAGGGCGGCCTGGGCATCGCCACCATCGCGGCCTGCGGCGGCTTCGCCGCCATCTGCGGCTCTTCGGTGGCCACCGCCGCCACCTTCTCCTCGGTGGCCTACCCCGAGATGCGCCGCTACGGCTACCCGCAGAGCTTCTCCACCGGGGTGATCGCCGCCGGCGGATCGCTGGGCATCATGATCCCGCCGTCGACCGTGCTGGCCGTCTATGGGCTCATCACCGAGCAGGACATCGGCAAGCTGTTCATCGCCGGCATCCTGCCCGGCATCCTCGCGGTGGCGATGTACATCATCACCATCAACATCATCGGCTTCGTGCGCCCGAAGTTCCTGCCCTCCGGCACCCGCCACCCCTGGCGCGAACGCCTCGCCTCGCTGCGCGACGTCTGGGCCGTGGCGCTGCTGTTCGTGTTCATCATCGGAGGGCTGTACGGCGGCCTGTTCACCGCCACCGAGGCCGGCGGCATGGGCGCGGGCGGCGCCTTCATCATCGGCGTGATCCGCCGCAAGCTCAGCCGCGCGCAGTTCATGCGCTGCCTCGTCGAATCGCTGCGCACCACCGCCGCGGTGTTCACCATCCTGATCGGCGCGCTGCTCTTCGGCTACTTCCTCACCATCACGCAGACGCCGCAGGCCCTCACCACCTGGCTCACCGGCCTGGGCCTGGGCAAGTACGAAGTGCTGGCGATGATCCTGCTGATGTACCTGCTGCTGGGCTGCATCATGGACGCCATGGCCATGATCATCCTGACCGTGCCGATCATCTTTCCGGTCATCACGCAGCTCGGCTTCGATCCGATCTGGTTCGGCGTGATCGTCGTGGTCACCGTCGAGCTGGGGCTGATCCACCCCCCGGTCGGCATGAACGTGTTCGTCATCAAGAGCGTCGTGCGCGACGTGAAGCTCTCGACCATCTTCCTGGGCGTCGCGCCCTTCGTGGTCACCGACATCGTGCGCCTGGTCGTGCTGGTGGCCTTCCCGGTGATCGCCACCTTCCTGCCGGCGCACATGTGAGCGGTGGCGTCCCGTAGG
>MKUQ01000049.1 GCA_001898645.1 Burkholderiales bacterium 70-64 | reverse complement strand
CCGGCTCGAATGTGTCTAGAGAAGCCGGGGCGATTCACGGCGAACCATCAGCAATACCTGCTGCGCCCTCGGCTGGGTAGCATCAGGAGGAGAGTTTCGCCAAGAGATGTGGCCGTTGTGTAGCACCTGCTTGCGAGGCGGCTCAGTTAGCAAGAAGGTCACCGCCTCTTGAAATGGGGCGTCCTTCACGCGAGCAAAGTGCCAGCCGATGGCTTTGGCAAACTTGTCCCAATCAGCCTCTACGGATCTCGCGCTGCCTCTGGCGAACCCCGCGCCCTTGAGCGCATACTCGGCGCGAGCGAACGTCCCCAAGAGCTCGAAAGCCAGCTCCGGGGAGAGCGGAAGCATTGGAAAGAGGCGGTTCAACGCTGAGCCTTTTAACGTCCAAGTTCAGCGGCGCTTGATGCGGCCGGGCGTCTGCGGCAGCGGACGACCGGACGGGTCAAGCGTCCGTTGCAACGAAAAGTTAGGAATCACTTCTGCGGCACGAGCTTGACTTGCAGCTCGCAGCCAACTGCCTCGGCATACCGCCTGAGTGTGCCGAGCGACGGCGTATGTTTGCCGGCGGACTCCAAGCGAGAGATCGCGCTCTTGGTCGTGCCCATACGCTCGGCGACAGCATCTTGAGTGAGACCTGCCTTTGTGCGCGCCTTGAGAAGTTGACTGACCACTTGGTATTCGAGCTCGAGCGCCTCATAAGCCTCAGCGAAGCCATCACGAGCGCCCGCTTTCGCCAGGAAAGCCTTGTGATCATGTTTGACAGGCGTGAACTTGAGGTTAGCCATCCAACAACTCCTTGACGCGCTTGCGCGCGAGCTTCAAGTCTCGGTCCGGTGTCTGTGGAGACTTCTTGATGAAGGCGTGCACAACGACTATCCGTTTGCCCACAAGGAAGCAGTACATTGCCCGGCCAATGCCCGAGCGGCCGTGAGGACGCAGCTCGAAGAGCCCGTCACTCATGCTGCGAGAGTGCGGCAGACGCAGATTTGGGCCGTGCTCGATCAAGAGTTCGACAAGGCGTGCGTAGTCGGCGACTACGTCGATCGGCCAAGACTCGATCTCGGACAAGACTCGAGGGTGAAAGTACTCGACTGTGTAGGCCACGAGGGGATGTTAGCACATTCGCTAACATGTGTACATGTACTGCCTAACTTGTATTTCGCTCGTGCAGTCTAGCGGCTAACTCGCCGTCCCGAATCTAACCGCCGACGATCGGCCTGTCGAACGCCGCGCCTGGACTCGATCCGTGTCCCATATTGTCAGCTAACGTCATCTGCTTCCCGCCGCCTAACCCGCCCGCATCTCTTCGACGGCCCGGGTTTCCGCCCTTCCGCTCGAACCCCTCGCAATCGTCCTAATCCAACCGATCGACTTGCAGCGCGGCATCTGGATTCGGATACTGTTGTTATGTACAGTAACCTAGAATCCGCACTGTGTCACTCCCTGGCCCCGACGCCCCCACGCTTGCTGGACCAGGTTCGTGAGCGCATCCGGTACCTGCACTACAGCCTGCGTACCGAGGAAGCTTACGTTCACTGGATTCGGGCCTATGTGCGTTTCCATGATCGTCGCCATCCTCGAACGCTCGGCGGCCCCGATGTCGAACGCTTCCTGAACGCGCTCGTCAATGAGCGGAAAGTCTCCGCATCCACCCACAAGCAGGCGTTGTGCGCTCTCCTTTTCCTCTATCGCGAAGTGCTCGGCGAGAACCTGCCGTGGATGACGCAGATCGAACGCCCTTCGGTTCGCAAGCGCATCCCGTCTGTGCTGACGGTGGACGAGGTGCGCCGGGTACTCGATCAGCTGCAGGGTCGGCCGGCTCTGATTTGTCGCCTGCTGTACGGCACCGGTATGCGCCTGATGGAGGCGATGCGCCTGCGCATCAAGGACGTGGACTTCACACGGCGGGTCATCGTGGTGCGCGACGGCAAAGGCGGCAAGGATCGTGTGACCATGCTCCCCCAATCCCTGCTCGCGGATCTGCGTCAGCAGTGCGCGCATTCCCGAACCTTTTGGGAGCAGGACCGCGCGCTGAACCTTCCTGGGGTGGAAATGCCCGGTGCACTCGTCCGAAAGTACCCGAACGGCGGCACTTCCTGGAGTTGGCACTGATCCGCACGGTGCAGGAACTGCTCGGCCACGCCGATGTAAGGACCACGATAATCTACACACACGTGCTGCGCCTCGCGGCCGGTACGGTGGCAAGCCCTCTCGACCGCATGCCAGCCCTCGCCTGAGCGAGCACCATGCAGCCCCTACACCGAGCACTCTGTGAACAACTTCAGCTTTCGGCGCGGCGCCTCGCACGCCGAGGAGCTGGTGGAGCGTGCCCAGGCACTAGGCTATGCAGCACTGGGGACGGGTGGTGGACCACACCGCCCTCCTAGGCCAGGCGCTGCCCGCCGTCGACGACCAGGGTCTGCCCGGTGATCCAGCTGGCCAGGTCGCTCGCCAGGAACAGCACCGCCTGGGCCACCTCTTCCGGCCGCCCGAGGCGCCCCCAGGGGATGTGCCCCAGGATGCGCTGGTAGAGCGCCGGGTCGTCGTGCCGCGCCTCGTCCCACAATCCGCCGGGAAACTCGATCGAGCCCGGCGCCACGCAGTTCACGCGTATGCGCCGGTCGGCCAGCGTCAGGGCCTGCGTCCGGGTGTACTGGATCAGCGCCGCCTTCGCCGCGCCGTAGGCCGGCATGCGGGGGTTGGCGCCGAGGCCGGCGATCGAGGCGATGTGGACGATGGCGCCGCCGGCCTGCTCGAGCCAGGGCAGCGCCGCGTGCGAGGCGCGCACGCTGGCCATCAGGTCGACGTCGAGGCTCGCGCCCCAGCCGGCTTCGTCGTCGCCGTGCCCGAATCCGGACGCGTTGTTGACCAGGACATCGATGCCGCCGAGAGCCTCGGCGGCACCCTCGACCCAGTCGATGACGGCACCGGCGTCGGCGAGGTCGCAGGCGCCGGCGTGGACGGTGCCGCCGAGGTTGCGCAGTTCGGCCTCGGTCTGGCGCAGGCGCTCCAGGCCGCGCGCGCAGATGGCGACGTCGGCACCGGCGGCGGCAAAGCCCAGCGCGATGGAGCGTCCGATCCCGCGGCTGGCGCCGGCAACAAGAACCTTTCGCTGGTTGAAAGAAATATGCATGCCTGCGTCCTCCGAACCTGACGAGCGGTGCCGGGTGGGGCGTATTTCTCGGGCATTATGGACCGATCGACTCCGAGGGAGATCCCATGCGAATGCCACGAATATCGTCCGGCCGCACGATCGCCATCGCGATTGCCGCGGCCGCCGCCGCTTTCGCGGCACCGAGCGCACGGCCGGCCCCCGCGCCGCTGCAACCGGCCGCTGCCCAAGCCCACCACACCCATGCCGCGCCCCGGCATGCCGCGCACCAGCGCGGCCGGATCTCGTTCTATGGCCGCCGCTTCGCGCAGCGCAGCACCGCCAGCGGCGAGCCCTTCGACCCGCAGGCGTTCACCATGGCGCACCGGACGCTGCCCTTCGGCACCCTGGTCCGGGTGACCAACCTGCGCAATCACCGCTCGGTGATCGTGCGCGTGAACGACCGCGGCCCGCACGTGGACAGGCGCGTCGGCGACGTCAGCCTGGCGGCCGCGCGCGCCCTCGGCATGGTCCGCCTCGGCGTCGTCGAGGCGCGGCTGGAGCCGCTCGACATGCCTACTGCCGACGCCTGAGGGCTGCCCGCTCCGTGGCGGCGATCCCGCCGCCGGACGATTCATGTGGTTTTGCGTTCGTTCGCAGGATAAGGCTGGGCGCCGCAGGCAGTGCTGCAGCACGGCAAGGTGCCCCGCCACAGTCATGCGAACGAACGCAGAACCGTATCAGGGGCGGGCCATCTCGAAATTGACGATGCGCGTGGCCCAGCGCAGCCTGCCCAAGGGGCTGTCGATGTGCTGCTCGACATTCAGAAAGACGCCCAGCCGCGGCAGGTAGGCCACGGTCGCGCCACCCCGCACCGGGATGCCGCGGTAGCTGCCCTGGCCCGCACAGGCGATGGTCCGCGTCTCGCCGGGAAGGGCCGGATACAGGCTGGCGGCGGGCCCCGAGGCGCCCACGGTGCAGGTCTGCGAGAGGGAGGCACCGTCCTCGTTGTAGTCGAGGCGGAAACGCGCACCCTCGGTCAGCGGCAGGGAGAGGCCCTCCACTTGCACCGGCAGCTCGCTGTCGTCGGGGTGCACGATCATCAAGCCGCGCACGCTGTAGCCGTCGGCCGGCCCCGAGGCGGCGGCCGGCGCGGGCGGCGCGCTGCCGGCTCCGGGTGACCCCGGCGCCGCCTCCTGCGGATTGCCGGGCAGGTACTCGCGCCAGATCGGGCTCAGCCCGGCCGCAAGGCCGGGCGGCGTGCCGGCGAAACGCTCGCGCTGCCAGCGCGGCGGGCGCGCAGGGCGCGAGGACTCGAGAGTCCAGGAGAAGGCCTGCACCGGATCGACCGCGCGACCGATCAGGCCCGCTCGCGTGAGCGCCTCGCGCAGCGCGGCCCCGAGGGGAGGCAGACCCGCGGCGGGGGCGGCGTTCGCGGGGGCGGCGTTCGCGGGGGTGGTGTTCGCGGAGGCGGCATTCGCCGGGATGACGTTCGCAGGCGTGGCGTTCGCAGAGGCGACGCCTGCAGCAGCCGCCAGAGCGGGGGGCACGACGGATGGGGTCGTAGCGGATGGAGTCGCGGCAACGCCGACGTTGACGGCGACGCTCGCGCAGAGACTCGCCAGCGCTGCGGCGATCACCCGGCTGGGCGCGCGCCGGTGCGGCGGCTGCACGAGCGGCGCGGCGACGATCACGATCCGCCTCGCGGCGTCAGCGCACCGGCCGGCTCGCCGTGGCGGCGGCATGCTTTGCATCGAGCCGGTCCACGCGCAGCTCCAGCTCGTCCAGCGAGGCGCGCAGGGCGGCCAGCTCCGCGCGACCGACCAGCTGGCCGCTGTCGCCCGCCAGATGGGTGCCGGCCGAGGTTTCGAGGCGCGTGCGCAGGTCTTGCGCCGCGGCACGGGCCGATTCGAGGCCGCGCCCGATACGGTGCGCCACGGCATCGCCGGTGATCCGGCTGAGGTCTTCCTCGGCGTCCCAGCGCAGGTGCTCGGCGATCTCGCCGAGGGCGGCGGCGAGCATCGCGTCGCCCTCGATGCGCAGGTGGGGCCTGAGCGCCTGCGGCCCGCCGCGCAGCAACCCGAATGCCGCATCCACCGACGGCTTCAGGAGCATGTGGACGGCGATCTCGCCCTCGCTTTCCTCGGCCCAACCCTGGACCTCGAGCAGGCCGCCTTCGCCGACGCGGGTCTGCAGGCGCGGGGGCGGCAGGCCCGGCAGGCCCGGCGCCTCGACCCCGATGCGCACGATGCGGCCGGCGAACGTCGCCAGCTTGGCGCGCGCCCAATCGTTCTGGCGCAGCAGGTGGTTGACCGCCGCGACCAGCGCCGCAGCGCCCTGATCGGCAAGGCGCCGGCCCGCGGTCACGGCCGCCGCTCCTGTGTCTCAGAGCTGCTGGATGCCGGCAAGCGTCCAGCCGCCGCGGCCATCGACCGGCTTGACCAGGTTCCAGACCTCGTCGAAGGGCTTGGCCTCGCTGGCGGCTTCCTCGCGGATCATGCCGGTGAAGCGCACGCTGGCCATGTGCTCGGCGGCACTGGTTTCGACGCCGAGCAGCTGCGCATCGAGCGTGACGACGTCGGTGCGGTTGGTGCCGCCGCGGCGCTCGTCGATCTCCAGCTTCAGCTCGGCGAACATCTCGGGCGAGGTGAACTCGCGCAGATCGTCCAGATTGCCTGCATCGTAAGCCGCCTGCAGGCGGACGAACTGCACCTTCGCGGTCCGCAGGAACGCCTCGACGTCCATCTCGGCAGGCACCCGCCAGGCAGCGGCCGTGGAGGCCGCGCCGTCGCCTGCTGCCGCGGGCATGGCCGGCCGCGCGGGCGCCCCCGTCTCGGGGCCCTGGGGCAGCGGTGCGTAGCGCACGCTCGCTTCCTGCCCGACGCTGGCATTGGAGTAGCCGCCCTGGTAGGCGGGACGCGGCCCGGCGGGCGGGCGCCGGCCGACCAGCAGCCGGAACACCACGATCGCGGCCACCACCAGGAGCGCCAGCAGCATGAAGCTCGCCAGCTCCTCGCCGAAACCGAGGTGGCTGGCCAGCGCGGCCAGACCCAGGCCGGCGGCCAGGCCGGCGATCGGGCCGAGCCAGCGGTTGCCGCCTTGCGCCGCCGCCCCCTGGCGCGGCGCAGTCTGCGGCGCGGCGGCGGGCTGCTGCGGAGCCGCCTGGCGCTGCGTCACCCCCGAGGACTGCTTGCCGATCGAGCGGCCGCCTCCCATGCGCCGGGCTTCGGCGTCGGGGATGACGAAGGCCAGTGCCGCCAGGACGGCGACGAACACGGCCAGGGTTCGGGACAGCATGCGTTTCATGAGCACTCCGGAGTCAGGATCGTTGGAACGGTCAAGGCTTGAAGCCCTCGTGCAGCGCCACCACGCCGCCCGTCAGATTGAAATAACGCACCCGCGTGAAACCCGCGGACTCCATCATCGTCTTCAGCGTCTCCTGGTCGGGGTGCATGCGGATCGATTCGGCGAGGTAGCGATAGCTGGCCTCGTCGCCGGCCACACGCGCCCCCAGCCACGGCAGGACCGAGAACGAGTAGATGTCGTACAACGGCGCCAGGGCCTTACGCACACGGGAGAATTCGAGCACCAGCAGCCGGCCTCCCGGCGCGAGCACGCGATGCATCTCGGCCAGGGCGCGCTCCTTGTGCGTCATGTTGCGCAGGCCGAAGGCGACGCTCACGCGATCGAAGTACGCGTCGGGAAACGGCAGCGCCTCGGCATCGCACTGCACCGCCGGATGCAGGCAGCCGTCGTCGATCAGGCGGTCGCGGCCGACCGCGAGCATCGACCCGTTGATGTCCGTGAGCCAGACCTCGCCGCGCGGCCCGACCCGGCGCGCGAACGCCCGTGCCAGATCGGCGGTGCCGCCGGCAACGTCGAGCACCCGCATGCCCGGGCGCACCGCGGCCTGGCGCACGGTGAAGATCTTCCACAGCCGGTGCAGCCCGCCCGACATGAGGTCGTTCATCAGGTCGTAGCGCGTGGCCACCGAATGGAACACGCCGGCCACGCGGCCGGCCTTCTGCGCTTCGTCGACCGTCTGGTAGCCGAAATGCGTCTGGCGGGATTCGCTCATCGGCGCCCCGCCCCGCTCAGGACTTCGGCCGTTTCGCCGCGGTGGCACCACCGGACGGCGCGGCTGCCTCGCGACTCAGGCCGGCCGCCTCGAGGCGTGACAGGTACTCCTGCCACAACTGCTCCTGCTTGTCGCCCAGCCAGTAGAGGTAGTCCCAGGAATAGATGCCGCTGGTGTGGCCGTCGGTGAACACGGGCTGGATCGCGTAGCGGCCGACCGCCTCGACCGACTCGATGCCGACCGAGGCCTTGCCGGCCTGCACCACCTCCTGGCCGGGTCCGTGCCCGCGCACTTCGGCCGAGGGCGAGTACACGCGCAGCAGCTCGAACGGCAACCGGAACAGCTTGCCGTCGTCGAACTCGACTTCGAGCAAGCGTGACTGCTGGTGAACGACGAGACGGGTGGGCAGCGGGGTGCGGGAATCGAGGCCGGCCATGGACGCATTGCAGGGGGTGAGCTGCAATGTTAGCCCAATTCACCCGCCTCGATGCGCAGCGACAGGCGTTCGTAGCCGGGACCGCGCGCAGCCAGCGCCACGAAGCGGACGCTCGCATCGCGATCGGGCTCGCGCAGAAGGCCGCGCGCTCCCGCGTGCGCACGGCTGGGCGCGAGCACCAGGCTGGGCGGCTCCCCGCTCGGCGCATCGCCGGGCAACAGCCAGGCGTCCTCGAAGAACATCGCGTCGCCGATCTTCACGCCCACCGGCATCGGCTTGCCGCGCCAGGGACGCACGGTGATCCGGTGGGCGCGCAGGCGCAGGTAGTCGGTCTCCGGAACCTGCTCGATCGCTTCCACGACTCCCAGGGACAGGCCGGCCAGGGGAGTGCCCTCGCCCGCCGGCGCCACCGCCACCAGCATGCCGAGCCCGGGCCGCGGCATCGGCTCGTGGCGCTCGAGCACGAGGCATCCGTCCGGACGCGCCTCGAGGCAGCTCACGGTCTCGCCCTCGGCCATCAGCAGCGCGGCGTGATCGAGCTTCTCGCTTTCGGTGCCCAGGGCGAGCCGGATGATCGTGTTCTGTTCCCAGCGGCCATACACGTACCTCGGCGCGGCCCCGGCCTGAGGCGCGCGCGTGCCGGTCTGCGGGGTGCGTGCGCCGACCTTTACCCGCACGTCGGCCGAATGCATGCGCGGCAGCCCGAAGCGCAGGCGCGCCGGACCGCCCGCGAGCGCACCGGCCGCCTGGGCTTGGGCCTGGGTCGGGGCCTGGACCGGCGGCGCGTCGGCGGCGGCGCGCGCGCCCCTGGCAACGGCCGGCACCGGCGCGGCGGCCGTCCAGCGGCGCTCGAGATCGTCGAGCAGCGCGGCGAGCGCCGCGGGCGTGAGCGGCACCTGCCGCCGCACCGCCTCGTGGGCGCCCGTCGCCAGCCACTGCTCGCGCCGACGCGCCAGGCTGGCCGGCACCCGGTGCGTATCCAGGCGCACGGCATGCTCGGGGGTCAGCCCGAGGCTGGGGCCGTGCGGGTTCGCGGCCGCCGGCGCACGATCGATCCGGAAACCGACGCGCGCGGCCAGCCGGCTGGCGAGCCGCTCCGCGAACCGTGCATCCGCCGCGGGTCGCAGCGGCAGCGCCGCCAGGCGCAGCAGCAGCGGATAGGTGAACAGCGCGCGCGCGGTGACGGGCTTGACCAGCGGCACCTCGTCGAGCAGGGTCTCGTCCAGGAAAGTGGTGCGGCGCAGGTGGCGCGCCAGCACGCACAGCGCGTCCCAGTCGGCCGGCAGCGGCGCACTGCGGTGGCCCAGCAGCAGCGAGACGATGCGTGCCTGCGCGTCGAGCGCGCGCGCCAGCGGCAGCACCACGCGCAGGGCGTTGGTGGCGCCGGGGATCACGGCGTGCGTATCGCCGCCGTCGGCACGCAGCATCTGCGAATACGCGCGCTTGAACAGGTCGCGGGTGCCGCGCAGGTTCGCCAGCGCCACGCCGACCCGGTGCCATTCCTCCTCGGCATACGGGACTGCCCGCGCAGCCAGCGGCGCCAGCCACTGCTCGATCGCGCGAACCTGTGCGACGCGCAGCGGCTCGAGCACCTCGAACAGCACGTCCGCCCCGGGGCCGGGGCGCATCAGCCGGGCCAGCAGCCCCGCGATCGCCGCCAGCCAGTCGCCCGGATCGGGCGGCAGCGTACGCAGCCACTCCCTGCACGAATCTGCGTCGCGTATCCGCGCGAGGTCGGATTCGGTACCAGCGCCCATGCTCGTCTTCGTCGATCCCCGGTGCTCGATGCGACAGTGTGCGTCAGCCGTGAGGCGACCGGAGGTGCCGCGCGTCGCGGCGGCGCTTCGCCGCGACGCGCGGCGGCGGCCGGCCGACCGGCGGCTCCCGCGCCGCGGCCGCCGTCCCCGCTCAGGGCCGGCTCACGCTACGATCGTCCCCGCGCCGGGGTCTGCCGAGCCGCCCAGCCGGCGGCGCAGCGTCTCGATATAGGCGTCGAGCCGCCCGAGCACCGCGGCGCGGCGCGCCGCGACCGCTTCGTCGCGCCCCGCGGCGGGGCGCCCCCATACGGGCTCGGGGAAATGCCGGTCGTCACGCCAGCGCGGGATCACGTGCCAATGCAGATGCGGCACGACGTTGCCGAAGCTGGCGAGGTTGATCTTGTCGGGCGACAGCGCGGCGCGCTGCGCGCGCTCGACTTCCAGCACCACGCGCATGAGCTCGCCGCGCTGCTCTTCGCCGAGATCGCTCATCTCGGCGACGTGCGTGCTCCACACCACGCGCGTGAAGGCCGGATAGTCCGGGTCCCCGGCGAGCACGATGCGCCACGCGCCGGCGCGCACCAGCACGCGGCCGCCCGCGTCCGCGCACAGCGGGCAGCCGGGATCGAGGAGCGCGGGCGGGGCCATGGGGGTGCGCCAGGTCCTATACCAGCACGCGCTCGATGCCGCCGTCGTTGGCGCGCTGCACGTAGCGCGGCAGCCAGTCGTCGCCGAGCAGGTGGCGCGCCAGCTCCACGACGATGTAGTCGGCCTCGATGCCGGCGTCCCCGGCATAGCGCCACAGCCCCTGCAGGCACGAGGGGCACGAGGTGAGCACCTTCACCGGACCGTCGAAGGGCCGTGCATCGGCCCGCGCCGCGGCGCCCGGCTCCGCGGTCGCTGCCGTGCCCGTCGCCGTGCCCGCCACTGTGCCCGCCGCCGCATTCGCCGGCCGCGCGCGCAGCGCCGCGGCACCGCGGCGCATCTCCTCTTCCTTGCGGAAGCGCACCTGGGTGCTGATGTCGGGGCGCGACACGGCGAGCGTGCCCGATTCGCCGCAGCAGCGGTCGTTGAGCTCCACGCGCCCGTTGAGCGCAACGTCGATCAGCGCGTTGACGACCTTCAGCGGCGCGTAGCGCTTGATCGGGCTGTGGCAGGGATCGTGGTACATGTAGCGCGCGCCGGTGACGCCGTCCAGCTTCACGCCCTTCTCCATCAGGAACTCGTGGATGTCCACGATGCGGCTGCCCGGGAAGATCTTCCCGAACTCGTAGCCCTGGAGCTGGTCGTGGCAGGTGCCGCAGCTGACCACCACGGTGCGGATGTCGAGGTAGTTCAGGGTGGTGGCCACGCGGTGGAACAGCACCCGGTTGTCGGTGATCATCTTCTCGGCGCGGTCGTACTGCCCCGATCCCCGCTGCGGATAGCCGCAGCACAGGTAGCCGGGCGGCAGCACGGTCTGCACGCCGACGTGCCACAGCATGGCCTGCGTGGCCAGGCCCACCTGCGAGAACAGGCGCTCCGAGCCGCAGCCCGGGAAGTAGAACACCGCCTCGGAATCGACCGTGGTCGAGCGCGGATCGCGGATGATCGGCACGTAGCGGTGGTCCTCGATGTCGAGCAGCGCCCGCGCGGTCTTGCTCGGCAGGTTGCCCGGCATCTTCTTGTTGACGAAGTGGATCACCTGCTCCCTCAGCGGCGCCTTGCCCACGGTAGCCGGCGGCCGCCTCGTCTGCTCCTTCGCGAAACGCGCGAGCGCGTCGTGGGCCAGCCGCTGCGCCTTGTAGCCGATGCCGACCATCGCCGCGCGCGTGGCGCGGATCGTGTCGGGATCGGTGGCATTGAGGAAGAACATCGCCGCCGCATTGCCTGGATTGAACTTCTTCCTGCCCATCTTGCGCAGCAGGTTGCGCATGTTCATCGACACGTCGCCGAAGTCGATGTCCACCGGGCACGGCGTCACGCACTTGTGGCAGACGGTACAGTGGTCGGCCACGTCGGAGAACTCGTCCCAGTGGCGCACCGATACGCCGCGCCGGGTCTGCTCCTCGTACAGGAAAGCCTCGACCAGCAGCGAGGTGGCGAGGATCTTGTTGCGCGGCGAATAGAGCAGGCTGGCGCGCGGCACGTGGGTGGCGCACACCGGCTTGCACTTGCCGCAGCGCAGGCAGTTCTTCACCGAATCGGCGATCGCGCCGATGTCGGACTGCTGCAGGATCAGCGACTCGGCACCCATCAGCCCGAAGCTCGGCGTGTAGGCGTTGCGCAGGTCGCCCGGCAGCGCCGGATCGTCGAGCAGCTTGCCGCGGTTGAAGTGCCCGTGCGGATCGATGCGCTGCTTGTAGGCGCGGAAGTCGGCCGTCTCCTCGCTGCCGAGGAACTCGAGCTTGGTGATGCCGATGCCGTGCTCGCCCGAGATCACGCCGTCGAGCGAGCGCGCCAGCGCCATGATGCGCGCCACCGTCGCGTGCGCCTGCTCGAGCATCGCGTAGTCGTCGGAGTTCACCGGGATGTTGGTGTGCACGTTGCCGTCGCCGGCGTGCATGTGCAGCGCGACGAACACGCGGGCGCGCAGCACCCTGCGGTGTGCTGCATCGATCGCCTCGAGCAGCGGCGCGAAGGCCAGCCCCGAGAAGATCCGGTCCAGCGGCGCGCGCACCTCGGTCTTCCACGACACGCGCACGGTGCGGTCCTGCATGACGCGGAACAAGGTGGCGTCGGGCTCCTGCGCCAGCCGCTCGCCGAGCTTCGCGCGCAGCTGCTCCAGGCCGAGCTCGTCGAGCGTCTCGCGCAGCGGCGCCAGCGGCGCATCGATGCGATCGAGCAGGAAGCGCCAGCGCCGGCGCACGGCGCCGATCACCTCGAGCGCCTGCCCGCGGCGGTCGGCGGTCAGGGCCTCGCCGGCCGCTTCACCGCCCGCCCCGGCATGCCCGCCCGCCCCGCCGCGCCCGGCTGCTGCGGCCTGCGGCAGCTGCGTCTCGTCGCCCATCAGCCGCTCGAGCGCATCGAGCACCGCCAGCTTGTTCCTCGTCGACAGCTCGATGTTGATGCGCTCGATGCCGTCGGTGTACTCGCCCATCCGCGCCAGCGGGATGACGACGTCCTCGTTGATCTTGAACGCATTGGTGTGGCGCGCGATCGCCGCGGTGCGCGAACGGTCGGCCCAGAACGCCTTGCGCGCCTCGGCCGACACGGCGACGAAGCCCTCGCCGCTGCGCCGGTTGGCCAGCCGCACCACTTCCGAAGCGGCGCGCGCCACCGCCTCGTCGTCGTCGCCGACGATGTCGCCGATCAGCACCATCTTCGGCAGCCCACCGCGGCGCGACTTGGTGGTATAGCCCACCGCGCGCAGGTAGCGTTCGTCGAGGTGCTCCAGGCCGGCGAGGATCGCGCCCTGCGGGCGCGCGTCGAGGTACGACTTGATCTCGACGATGGACGGCACCGCATCCTTGGGCTGGCCGAAGAACTCCAGGCAGACGGTGCGGATGCACTTCGGCATCCGGTGCAGCACCCAGCGCGCCGACGTGATCAGGCCGTCGCAGCCTTCCTTCTGCACGCCGGGCAGGCCGGCGAGGAACTTGTCGGTGACGTCCTTGCCCAGGCCGGGCTTGCGGAAGCGCCGGCCCTCGATGTCGAGCCGCTCGCTGCGGATCGGCGCGCCGCGCATCGTGCCGTCGGCGCCGAGCTGCTTCGGCGCGTACCACTTCAGCTCGAACGACGCGCTCGGCGCATCGTGGATCTTGCCCAGGTTGTGCGCCAGGCGCGTGACCTCGAGCCAGTTGCCGTCGGGGTCGACCATCCGCCACCAGGCGAGGTTGTCCAGCGCCGTGCCCCACAGCACCGCCTTCTTGCCGCCGGCGTTCATCGCGATGTTGCCGCCGATGCACGAGGCGTCGAGCGAAGTAGGGTCGACCGCGAACACCAGCCCGGCGCGCTCGGCCGCATCGGTGACGCGACGCGTGACCACGCCCGCCTCGGTGAACACGGTGGACACCTCGTGCTCGATGCCGGGCAGGCGCAGCCGCTCGATGCCGCTCATGCGCTCGAGCTTCTCGGTATTGATCACTGCCGACATCGGCGTGAGCGGAATCGCGCCGCCGGTGTAGCCGGTGCCGCCGCCGCGCGGTATGACGGTCAGGCCCAGCTCGATGCACGCGGCCACCAGCGGGGCGATCTCGGCCTCGGCGTCGGGCGTGAGCACCACGAACGGGTACTCGACCCGCCAGTCGGTGGCGTCGGTGACGTGCGAGACGCGGCTCATGCCGTCGAAGCGGACGTTGTCGCGCGCGGTATGGCGCGACAGCCGCCGCATCGCGCGCACGCGCAGCGCGCCGGTGCGCGCGCATTCGTCCTCGAAGCCGGCCACCGCGCGGCGCGCCAGCTCGAGCAGCCGGCTCACCCGCTGACTGCGTTCGCCGGCCGCATCGTCGGCCGCGGCGCTCAGGTCGAGCCGGCGGCGCTTCTCGATCTCGCCGAGCCGGTGGTGCAGCGCCTCGACCAGCAGGCGCCGGCGCTTCGGGTCGTCGAGCAGGTCGTCCTGCAGGTACGGGTTGCGCCGCACCGCCCAGATGTCGCCCAGCACCTCGTAGAGCATGCGCGCGGAGCGGCCGGTGCGGCGCTCGCCGCGCAGCTCGCTCACCAGCGACCAGCCCTCGGCGCCGAGCAGGCGGATGACGATCTCGCGATCGGAGAACGAGGTGTAGTTGTAGGGGATCTCGCGCAGGCGCACCGGACCGGCCGTGCCGGCGTCGCAGACGTCTGCCCGGCCGGCGACGGGGTCGGGGACCGCTGCGGGCCGGGCTGCGAACGGGGAATTCATCGGAGCGCCGATTCTAGCCGACCGGAGCGCGCAGAGCGCCCGGCCGACGCTGCTCAACCGCCCGAGAACGGCCGCACCAGGGCGTGCCACCAGGCATCGGGCACGCCCATCAGCGCCGCCGTCATCGCCACGTAGCGCAGGAACTTGCCGAGCGCCATCCAGCCCACGCTGGGCCAGAACGGCAGCCGCAGCCAGCCGGCCACCGCGCACAGCGGGTCACCGAGCACGGGCAGCCAGGCGAAGAACAGCGCCCGGGGCCCGAGCCGCTGCAGCCATTTCAGGTGGATCGTCTGCTTGCCGCGCGCCACCGCTTCGTGCGCGCCCAGGCCGAGCCAGTAGTCGACCATGCCCCCGAGCGTATTGCCGGCCGTGGCCACGGCGATGGCAACCCAGAACTGATCCGGCTCGAGCTTCACGAAGCCGAACACCACCGGCTCGGACCCCATCGGCAGCAGCGTGGCCGAGACGAAGGCGACGGCGAAAATCGTCGACAGCCCGTTCCCGGGCAGCGAGAACCAGCCGACCAGCATCCGGGCCAAGGCGTCCATCGGGTGCGCAGTCTACCAGCGGTGCCGACGACGCCACCGGCGCGGAACGGTAGAATCCCGCCGGTCATGTCGATCGACTACCTCAAGCGCATCCTCACAGCCAAGGTCTACGACGTCGCCCGGGAGACCCCCCTCGAGCTGGCCGGCGGGCTGTCCGAGCGGCTGAACAACTCCGTGCTGCTCAAGTGCGAAGACCTGCAGCCGGTCTTCTCGTTCAAGCTGCGCGGCGCCTACAACCGCATGGCGCAGCTCTCGGCCGAGCAGCTCGCCCGCGGGGTGATCGCCGCCTCGGCGGGCAACCACGCGCAGGGCGTGGCGCTGGCGGCGCGCCGGCTCGGCTGCCGGGCGGTGATCGTGATGCCGGTCACCACGCCGCAGGTGAAGATCGATGCGGTGCGCGCCCTCGGAGGCGAGGTGGTGCTCAGCGGCGAGTCCTACAGCGACGCCGCCGCCGCTGCCGACGAGCGCCAGGCGCGCGAGCAGCTCACCTTCGTCCACCCGTTCGACGACCCGGACGTGATCGCCGGCCAGGGCACCATAGGCATGGAGATCCTGCGCCAGCACCCGGGCCCGATCCACGCCATCTTCGTGGCCATCGGCGGCGGCGGCCTGGCCTCGGGCATCGCCGCCTACGTCAAGCAGGTGCGGCCCGATATCCGCGTGATCGGCGTGCAGACCACCGATTCCGACGCGATGGCGCGCTCGATCGCCAGCGGCCGACGCGTCGAGCTGCACGACGTGGGGCTGTTCTCGGACGGCACCGCGGTCAAGAAGGTCGGCGAGGAAACCTTCCGCCTGTGCCGCGCGCTGCTCGACGGCGTCGTGCTGGTCGACACCGACGCCATCTGCGCGGCCATCAAGGACGTCTTCACCGACACCCGCTCCATCCTCGAGCCGGCCGGCGCGCTCTCGGTGGCCGGGCTCAAGGCCTACGTCGAGCGCGAGCGCCTGCACGGCGAAACGCTGGTCGCGGTCGCCTCCGGGGCCAACATGAACTTCGATCGGCTGCGCTTCGTGTCCGAGCGCGCCGAGATCGGCGAGCGGCGCGAGGCGGTGTTCGCGGTCACCATCCCCGAGGAACGCGGCAGCTTCCGGCGCTTCTGCGAGGCGGTCGGCCCGCGCAACGTCACCGAGTTCAACTACCGGATCGCCGACGCGCAGCAGGCGCACGTGTTCGTCGGCATCCAGACCTCGCGGCCGGGCGAAGCCGCGCAGATCGCACAGGCGTTCGGCGAGGCCGGCTTCCAGGCGCTCGACCTGACCGACGACGAGCTGGGCAAGCTGCACCTGCGGCACATGGTGGGCGGGCACTCGCCGCTGGCGAAGAACGAGCTGCTCTACAGCTTCGAGTTCCCGGAGCGCCCCGGCGCGCTGATGCGCTTCCTCTCGAGCATGAGCCCGAACTGGAACATCTCGCTGTTCCACTACCGCAACCACGGCGCCGACTACGGGAAGATCCTGGTCGGCATCCAGGTGCCGGCCGGCGAGAAGAAGATGTTCCGCGAATTCCTGGCCACCCTGGGCTACCCGCACCGTGACGAAACCCAGCATCCGGCCTATCGGCTATTCCTTGGAGCGCACGCCATAATCCGATAAAATTCAGCCGGTTATGCAACTGCTGACGCTCGGCCTGAACCACCAGAGCGCGCCGCTCACGCTGCGCGAGCAGATCGCATTCCCCGGCGAAGTCCTGCGCTCGGCGCTGGCCGACCTGCGCCGGCACCTGTCGGCGGTGGTCCCCGAATCGGCCATCCTGTCGACCTGCAACCGCACCGAGATCTACTGCGCCACGCGCGAGCCGCACGAGGCCCAGGCCGCGATCGCCGGCTGGCTCGATACCCGGCATCGCGCCGAAAGCCTGCAGCCCCACCTCTACGCCCTGCCCGGCGGCGAGGCGGTGCGCCACGCCTTCCGGGTCGCCGCCGGCCTCGATTCCATGGTGCTCGGCGAGCCCCAGATCCTCGGCCAGATGAAGCAGGCTGCGCGCGTGGCCCACGAGGCCGGCGCGCTGGGCACGCACCTGCACCAGCTGTTCCAGCGCTCGTTCGAGGTGGCCAAGGTGGTGCGCAGCACCACCGAGATCGGCGCCCATTCGGTGTCCATGGCCGCAGCCGCGGTGCGGCTGGCGCGGCGCATCTTCGAGGATCTGCGCGAAACCCAGGTGCTGTTCGTGGGCGCCGGCGAGATGATCGAGCTGGCCGCCACCCACTTCGCCGCCCAGCATCCCAAGCGCATCGTGGTGGCCAACCGCACCATCGAGCGCGCCGCCAAGCTCGCCCAGCGCCTGGGCGCCGAGTGCCTGCGGCTGGCCGATCTGCCCGAGCGCCTCGACGAATTCGACATCCTCGTCTCGTGTACGGCCAGCTCGCTGCCCATCATCGGCCTGGGCATGGTCGAGCGCGCCACGCGCGCGCGGCGCCGGCGCCCGATGTTCATGGTCGACCTGGCCGTGCCGCGCGACATCGAGGCCGAAGTGGGACGGCTCGACGACGTGTTCCTCTACACGGTGGACGACCTCGGCCGCCAGGTCACGACCGGCGCCGAGAACCGCCGGGCGGCGGTCGCCCAGGCCGAGGCGATCATCGAGACGCGCGTCGACGCCTTCATGCAGTGGATGTCCACGCGTCGTGCGGTGCCGGCGATCCGCTCGCTGCATGCCCGCGGCGAGGCGATCAAGCAGGCCGAGCTGGAGCGCGCGCGCCGCGCCCTGGCGCGCGGCGACGCGCCCGTCGAGGTGCTGGAGGCGCTTGCCCACGGCCTGACCAGCAAGTTCCTGCACGGCCCCACCGCGCTGCTGCACGGCCCGGAGGCGCAGCGCGAACAGCTGCTGCCGCTGCTCGACCAGTTGCTGCCCGAGCGCGCCGCGCAGTCGGCGCCGGAAGCCTCACCGGCTACGCAAGCCGCCACGCCCGAACAATGAGAATGTGTGAATGAACCTACTGCGCGCCCCGATCTCGCGCCTGCGATGCTCGCCGTACTCTCGTACGGCTGCGCTTCTCGGCACGACCTCGGGCCGCTCGCTACGATTCCTTCACACGTTCTAAGTTGCCGATGAAGGCCTCGATGCAGGCCAGGCTCGAGCAGCTCGAACGCCGCCTGGCCGAAGTCAACCTGATGCTCTCGGGCGAGGACGCCGCGCGCGACCTCGAGGCCTTTCGCCGCGCCAGCCGCGAGCAGGCCGAGCTTGCGCAGGTGGTGGAGTGCTTCCACGCCTGGAAGCGCGCCGTGAGCGACCTGCAGACCGCCGAGCAGATGCGCGCCGACCCCGAGCTGCGCGCCTTCGCCGACGAGGAATCGAGCGCGGCCGCCGCGCGTGCCGAGGAGCAGACCGCGCTGCTGCAGCGCCTGCTGCTGCCGCGCGACCCGAACGACGAGCGCAACGTGTTCCTCGAGATCCGCGCCGGCACCGGCGGCGACGAATCGGCGCTGTTCGCGGGCGACCTGCTGCGCATGTACCTGCGCTTCGCCGAGCGCCAGCACTGGCGCACCGAGCTGATGTCAGCCAGCGAGTCCGAGCTGGGCGGCTACAAGGAGGTCATCGTGCGCATCGCCGGCGAAGGAGCGTACTCGCGGTTGAAGTTCGAATCCGGCGTGCATCGCGTGCAGCGCGTGCCCGAGACCGAGGCGCAGGGGCGCATCCACACCTCGGCCTGCACGGTGGCGGTGCTGCCCGAGGCCGACGCCGTGGGCGATGTCGACATCGATCCGGAGGAGCTGCGCATCGACGTGTTCCGCGCCTCCGGCGCAGGCGGCCAGCACGTGAACAAGACCGAATCGGCGGTGCGCATCACCCACCTGCCCACGGGCATCGTGGTCGAATGCCAGGACGACCGCTCGCAGCACCGCAACCGCGAACGCGCGATGCAGGTGCTCGCGGCCCGCCTGAAAGACCGCCGCACGCGCGAGGCGCAGGCACGCGAAGCGGCCCAGCGCAAGTCGCTGGTCGGCACGGGCGACCGCTCCGAGCGCATCCGTACCTACAATTTTCCGCAGGGCCGGGTCACCGACCACCGCATCAACCTGACGCTGTACAAGCTGCAGCAGGTGATGGACGGTGACCTCGACGAGCTGCTCGACGCGCTGGGCGCCGAGAATCAGGCGCGCCTGCTCGCCGAGCTCGGCGAGGACGCCGCCTGATCCGCCCCGCCGCCCCGCCGCCCCCGCGCACCATGACGTCCCGGCCCGCCCTCGCCGCCCCGGCTGCCGACTGGGACAGCCTCGCGCACGCCAGCGGCCTGCCCCGGCTCGAGGCCCGGGTGCTGCTCGAACATGCCAGCGGGCGCTCGCGCGAATGGCTGATCGCTCACGGTGACGAGGCGGCCGAGGCGCAGGCCGCCCAGGTCTTCGCGAACCTCGCGCGCCGGCGGCTCGCCGGCGAACCCATCGCCTACCTGACCGGCCGGCGCGAGTTTGCCGGCCGACAGTTCGAAGTGAGCACCGACGTGCTTATCCCGCGGCCCGAAACCGAGCTGCTGCTGCAGCTGGCGCTCGAACGCGCGCCGCGGCAGGCGCGCGTGCTCGAGCTGGGCACCGGCAGCGGGGTGCTGGCCGTCAGCCTCGCCTGCGAGCGCCCCGACCTGCAGGTGCTGGCCACCGACCGTTCGGCTGCGGCCCTGGCCGTGGCGCGCCGCAACGCCGGCCGGCTGGCCGGCGCGGCGCTGGCCGGCGCCCGCCTGCGCCTGCGCCGCGGCAGCTGGTGGCAGGCCGTGGACAGCCGCGAGCGCTTCGAGCTGGTGCTCTCCAACCCGCCCTACGTCGCCGAAGGCGACGCGCACCTGGCGCGCGGCGACCTGCGCTTCGAGCCGCGCGAGGCGCTCGCAGCGGGTCCCGACGGCCTCGAGGCCGTGCGCGCGATCGTGGCCGCAGCCCCGCGCCACCTGGCCGCCGGCGGCTGGCTGCTGCTCGAGCACGGCCACGACCAGCAGCAGGCCCTGCAGGCGCTGCTCGCGGCGGGCGGCTGGCGCGACATCGCCACCCTGCCCGATGCCGCCGGCCTGCCGCGGGTCACGACAGCGCGCGCCGGCGGCGCCCGCGGCGGAGAGCCCGGTTTGACCTCGGCGCGCAGACCTTCCTAGAATGAACATTCTGCCCTTGCGGCATCGCACCCATTTCGAGGCATCCATGGAAGCAAAGGCGTTCATCGAGAAGACCGTCACCGAGAATCCGGTGGTCCTCTTCATGAAGGGCACCGCGGAATTCCCGCAGTGCGGCTTCTCGGGCCGGGCCATCCAGATCCTCAAGGCCTGCGGCGTGAAGAACCTGGTCACCGTCAACGTCCTCGAGGACGACGAGGTCCGCCAGGCCATCAAGGAGTACGCCAACTGGCCGACGATCCCGCAGCTCTACATCGGCGGCGAGTTCGTCGGCGGTTCCGACATCGTCTACGAGATGTACCAGTCGGGCGAGCTGCAGAAGCTGCTGCCGCAGGAATCGCTCACCTGAGCCTACTCATCGTCGCGATCACCGGCGCCTCGGGCGCCGTGGACGGGGTACGCGTGCTCGACCCGTTCGGGATCGAGCACCAGTTCGCACCCCGGTGGGGCGGGCTGCGCACTGCAGAAGAAGGAGAAAACGGATGAAGCTGCTCGTGGCCATCGATGGCTCGAAGAACTCGCTGCGCGCGGCGAAGTACGCGCTGCAGCTGGTCGAGGCGCTGCGCGAGGGCGGATCGATCACGCTCATCAGCGTGCACGACGACACCGCGCTGCGCCACGCGCGGCGTTTCGTGGGCAAGCAGGCGGTGACCGACTACCTGCGCGAGCTGAGCGAGGAAGATCTCGGCGAGGCGCGCAAGCTGCTCGAGAAGGCCGGCCGGGAGCACGAGACGCTGATCCTCACCGGCCAGGTCGCCGGGGCCATCGCCAAGGCCGCCGACGACGGCAAGTTCGACCTGCTGGTCCTCGGCTCCAAGGGGCGCGGCGGCCTGAAGGACCTGCTCATCGGCTCGGTGGCGCGGCGCGTGAGCGAGATCTCCAAGGTCCCGGTCCTGCTGGTCAAATAGAACGCACCGAACGGGGGACCGAAGCCATGTCGCTGATCATCGCCTGGATCGTCAATGCACTCAGCCTGCTGGCGCTGGCGTGGATCATGCCGGCGGTGCAGGTCGCCAGCTTCGGCACGGCGCTGGTGGCCGCGCTGGTGCTGGGGCTGCTCAACGCCATCATCCGCCCGGTGCTGCTGGTGCTCACGCTGCCGGTGAACGTGCTCACCCTGGGCCTGTTCACCTTCGTCATCAACGGCTTCCTGTTCTGGCTGGCGGCCAATTTCCTCGAGGGCTTCACCGTGCGCAGCTTCGGCTGGGCGATCCTCGCGGCGATCGTCTACAGCCTGATCAGCTGGGCGCTCAGCGCGCTGCTGCCGGGACGGCGCGCGTAGGCGGCCGTTGCGCGCCGCGGTCGGCGCGCTGCGGCCCGTGCATGCCGTGGTCCGTGCATGCCGTGGTCTGCACTGGGGCCGCCCGACACGATCAACGCATGAAGCCGAGGTCGGCCTGCGCGAAGTTGCCCAGGTTCGGGAAGACGTCGGCGAGCTGGCCCGCGTCGAGCCCGAACCAGCGCGCCAGCGTGGCCGCGTACTGGTCGACCGAGATGGCGGGCAGCAGCCTGCCCTGGCCGACGTCGTCGGCGGTGTTCACGCCGATCACCGGATAGCGGCCGTAGATGTCCTTGCCGCGCACCGCGCCGCCGGCCACGAAGTGGTGCGCGCCCCAGCCGTGGTCGGTCCCATCGCCGTTGCTGGTCAGCGTGCGGCCGAAGTCGGAAGCGGTGAACAGCGTCACGTCGTTCAGGGCGTTGACCGCGGAGCTCGAGAGCAGCCGGTCGAAGTAGTCCAGCGCCTGGCCGATGCGCGTCATCAGGTTGCCCTGGTTCACCCGCTGCACGTCGTGGGTGTCGAAGCCGCCCAGGCCGACGAAGAAGATCTGGCGCCTGGCGCCGAGCGCGCCGCGCCCGCCGATGACGCGGGCGACCGTCTGCAGCTGCGCAGCCAGGCCGTTGGCCTGCGTCGTGCCCGGCACCTGGGGCACCGCCTCGAGGCTGGTGGCGGGCAGCATCGCCGCATTGAGCGCGGCCTGCGCGCCGATCGAGCGGGCGGTGATGCGTCCCCATTCCTTCTCCATGGGATGCGCGCGGTCGGCGGTGACGATGGAGCGCAGCACGCTGGGCGCGCTCGATGAGCCGAACAGCGAACCGCTCAGGCCCGCGATCGCGATGCCGCCGTTGGGCCCGATCGGGTACTGCAGCGTCGAGCGGCCGGCCAGCCAGACGGCATTGCCCGACACCGACATGCAGGTGAAGGTGGAGGCGGCGTTGCGGCCGGCGAGCAGGTCTCCCATCCGCCCGCCCCAGCCGAAGCGCGCCCCCTCGGGCCCGTAGGCCTGCCAGGTCGACTGCTGGTCGTTGTGCGAGAACAGGTTGGCCGGGCGCGGCACGGTACCGCGGTCGTACTGCGTGCGGGTCAGCGGCGCGATCAGCGGGCCGACGTTGGCGACCACCGCCGCGCGCCCGGCCTCGAACAGCGCCTGCAGCGGACCGAGGTTGGGATGCAGCGCGAAGCTGCGGCCGGATTGCGGCGTGTTCGGCACGATGGGCAGCACCCCGCCGGCGGCCCCCGGCGCCGGCAGTGCGATCGGATCGGGCGGCGTGGCGCGCAGGCGCTGGTACTCGGCCCAGGAATCGGGATCGGTGGCGAGAACCATGTTGTGGCTGTCGTTGCCGCCGAAGAAGAACAGGCACACCAGCGCGCGGTAGTCGTCGGCCGACTGGGCGGCGGCCGCGCCGACGGCGGCCAGGTTCAGCGCGAACGGCGCGCCGGCCGGTCCGAGCACCGACAGCAGCGACGAGATGCGCAGGAACTCACGGCGCGAGGCATCGACTCTCTTCATGTTCGCTCCGGGCTCACTTCTGGATCAGGTACTCGGCCGACGCCATGGTGAGGAAGATGGCCAGCCTCACCCGGTTCAGCCGCGCGTTGGCCGCCGACTGCGCGTTGCTCGAGGAGATCGCCACCGAGCCGACCGCGTCGATGAGCTGAGCGCGCAGCTCCGCCGACATCTCGCCGGCCATCAGCAGCAGGCCGATGCGATCGACCAGCGCGGCGGGCGTATCGGCCAGCGCGATCACCTCGCCGTAGTCCGGCTGCACGTCGCGCGGGTTGCCGCTGCCCGCGCCGCTGGTGAGCGCGCTGCGCATGGCGTTGAGGTAGCCGGCCACCGAGGACTCGTGCGTGATCTGGAATTCCGGCGCCACCAGGCCGGCGGCGGCGATGCCGGTATTGGGCGGCACGTAGCCGGGACGATAGAAGTTGAACACCGAGGGCGAGCGCATCGGCGTCTGCCCGAGGCTGGAGTTCGGGTCGTCGGTGTTGCCGATGAGGAAGCGCCCGGAGGCCGAGCGGCCGTTGAAGGTACGCAGCCAGTGCGCCATGCGCAGCACCGGCTCGCGCAGCTTGCCGTCGCCCGCCTCCGGCGCCGGCCGGCGCGCCTCCGGATCGAGCAGCACCGCCCGGATCACGGCCTTCATGTCGCCGCGCACCCCGGCGCCGTTGTCGGCGAAAGCGGCGGCCACGCGCGCGACATAGGCCGGGCTCGGGTTGCTCGTCACCAGCCGCTGGATCAGCTGCCTGCCGATGAACGGGCCGACGTTCGGGTGCGCGACCAGGCGGTCGAGCGCCGCGCGCAGGCTCGCCTCCGGATCGGCCGAGCCCTGCGCGGAGATGGAGATGCCGAGGAAGCGCTTTTCCGAGGTGGAGTGGAACCTGGGATAGGACTGCATCGGCAGCACCGCGCGATCGGGATGCGGATTGCCGCCGAAGAAGCGCGTGTCCGACTTGTCCGGGCCGGCCCAGCTCCAACCGGTGAAGACCTTCGCCAGGCCGGTCACGTCCTCGTTGGTGTAGGTCTCGATCGGCTCGTTGTGCGCGCCCAGCCGCGGCGTGCCGTCCGGGTTCAGCTCGCGCAGGCCAATGGTGAACAGCTGCATCACCTCGCGCGCGAAGTTCTCGTCGGGCACGCGCCCGCGCGCCGGGTCTTCCTTCTGGTTGCGCAGGTGCGAGAGGTACAGCCCCATCATCGGATGCAGCGCGACGTCCTCGAGCAGGACGCGGAAGTTTCCGAAGGCGTCGCGCCCGAGCATGTCGAAATAGCTCGCCACGCCGCGCGCGTAGCCGCCGACGTTGTCGTCGACCAGCGAAACCACGAAGATCTGCGACAGGGCGAATGCCACGCGGTGGCGCAGCTGGTCGTTGCCTTCGATCGCGGTGCGCCAGAAGCTCTCGTAGACCCAGTTGTGCTGGTTGGTCGACTGGCCCGCCGCGGCCGCCGCCTCGATCTGCGCATCGACATAGGGCTGGTGGCGGCTCTGCGGCAGCGCGAACTGCTCGGCGAGCCAGGCTTCGAAGCCGATGCGCCGGGTACGCTCGATGGCCGCGGTCGGCGCGCCGAACCCGGCCTGCGCGAGAAAGCGCACGGTGTCCTTCTCGCTCGGCTGCTCGGCCGGCGGCAGCGTCGGAGGCTCCTTCAGCGCGGTGCCGTCCGATCCGCTGCCGCCACCGCCGCCGCACGCGGCGAGCGCCGCGGACAGGAGCACCAACTGCACCGCCCGTACGGCACGTTGCGACAACGTCGTCATGGAGCCCCCCGTATCAGGCGCCGCGGCCGCGCATCGGCGAAAAAGCGGCACGTTTCCCGCGTTCGCGAGAAGATCGCAACAGGCGTGACGGATTTCCTGTTGCCGCCGACCGGCGGACAGGCTACGGAGACGGGCGGTTCAGCCCGGGGGGCGGGCGGCCTGCGCGAGCACCCAGGCCGAGGCCTCGTCGAGCAGCCGCGTGAGCGCGCGGTCGAACGCGGCCACCGCCTGCGCAGCCGATTCGCCCGCCAGCGGCTCACGCTGCACGAACCGGCGCCTCGCGATCGAGCGGCGCGCAAGGCGGTCGACGAGGTCGGCGGTGACCTCGATGCGCGCCTCGCCCGGCGGGGCGGCATCGTCGTGGAACAGCTGCTCCAGCTGCAGCTCGAGCAGCCAGTCGCCGCGCACCGGCGCGGTCTCGGCGACCACGTCGCGAAACACCTGCGCCTCGCGCAGGCGCCTCGCCATCAGGCGCGCGATGCGCTGGGCGGGGCGCTCGCTCCAGCTCGCGAACTGATATTGCTGGCGCGCTCCCGCCGCGCGGCTGAACGCCAGGGCAGTGGAATCGAGCAGGCCGTTGACCGCCGAACCCGCCACCAGCAGGGTGTGCTCGACGCGCGCGCCCGCTGCGGGAGGAGTGCCGCCGCCGAGGTCGTCGAGCTCGTAGTACACGTGCGCGGGCGCCTCGCCCAGGCCGACGCAGCCGGCCAGCGCGCCGGCCAGCGGCGCCGCGGCGAACGCGCCGAGCAGCCGCCTGCGCGCGGCGCTGCGCGGCGCCCGTCCGCCCGTGCGGCGGCCCGATGCGGCATGGCTCATCGCGTGCCCTCCCCGGGGCCGAGCTGCGCGGGCGAGGGCCCGAGCAGCGCGGCGCGCGGATCGTTCAGACGCTCCACGGCCCTGGACACCTGCTCGGCGCTGCGGCGCAGGTCGCGCGCGGTGGCGCGCAGCTCGAGCGTGCTCGCATCGGCGGCGGAATCGAACCGCTGCACCACCGCCGTGGATTCGCGCTCGAGGGCATGCGCCGCCTGCGACACGCTGCCGAGCGCCGTCTGCGCGTCGCTCACCAGCGGCTGGATGCCGCTCAGCGTCTCGGCGGCCTGCCGCGAGAGCCGGTCGATCGAAGCCGCGATGTCGAGGCTCGATCGCTGCATGGCCAGCGCGGAGCTGCGGATGCCGTCGACCGTCTCGTCGACGTGCGCGAGCCGCTGGTCGAGGTTGCTCGCGAGGTCGCGCACCGAGGTGATCGCGCCCATCAGCTTCTCGCGGTTGTCGGCATTGAGCAGGTCCTCGACGTTCCTGAGCGCCGACTCGCCGGTGACCGCGAGCCGGCTCAGCGCCCCGGCGATCTGGTCGAGATCGGAGGTGCCTTCCGGGATGACCGGATAGCGCTCGCCCGGGGTCACCTCGACCAGCTCCGGGCCCGGCGTGCCCGGCGTGACCAGGTCGATGCGGGCCAGCCCGGTGACCAGGTTGCGCGCGATCACCGCCTTCGTGTTCAGGCTCACCGGCGTCTCCCGGTCGACGCGCACGGTGACGTCGACCCGGTTGATGTTGTCGCGCGAGATCGAGTACTCCTGCACGCGCCCGACCTTCACCCCGCGCATGTTGACGTCGCTGCCCAGCTGCAGGCCATCGAGCGACTGGCGCTCGAAGTGGATCGTGTAGTAGTGGTAGCCGCTGCCGCCGCCGGTGTGCGCGAGCCATACGTAGCCCGCCGCTACCGCGACGATCAGGGCCAGCACGATCGCGCCGACCAGCGTGTACCGGGCCTCAGGCTCCATCGCTCGATTCCTCCGCTGCAAGCATTCTACGGCCCGAGAAGTAGGCGCGTATCCACGGATCGTCCACGGCGGTGACCTCGGCCAGCGGCCCGTCGGCGATGACGCGCCCTTTGCCGAGCACCACCACCCGCTGCGCGATCGACAGCAGCGTATCGAGGTCGTGCGTGACGATCAGCACGGTGATGCCGAGGTCGCGGCACAGCGAGGCGAGCAGCGCGTCGAAGGCGCGGGCGGTGATCGGGTCGAGGCCGGCGGTGGGCTCGTCCAGGAACAGCACCTCGGGCTCGAGCGCCAGCGCTCGCGCGATGGCCGCGCGCTTGCGCATCCCTCCCGAGAGCTCGCTCGGGCGCATGGCGCCGGCCGATCCGGGCAGGCCCGCCATCGACAGGCGCAGCTCGACCAGGGCGGCCATGAATGCACGCGGGATGCCGCCGTGCTCGATCATCGGGGTGGTGACGTTGCCCGCCACCGTGAGCGAGGAGAACAGCGCGCCGTCCTGGAACATCACGCCGATGCGCCGGCGCAGGGCGGTGAGCTGCGCGGCCGAGGCCGACCAGACGTCGCTGCCGAGCAGCCGGACGCGCCCGCCGCTGGGCCGCTGCAGGCCGATGATCTCGCGCAGCAGCACCGACTTGCCGCTGCCGCTGCCGCCGATCAGCGCCACCAGCTCGCCGCGGCCGATGCGCAGGTCCACGCCGTCGTGGACCACCTGGCTGCCGAAGCGCGTGCGCACCGCCTCGATCTCGATCACCGGCGCGGCGCCGGAGCCAGGGCCCGAGCCGACCCGGCCCGCGGCGGCGGTCGCGGAAGCGCTCACAGCTCGAGCGCCTGCAGCAGCACCGCGAACAGCGCATCGAGCAGGATCACCGCGACGATGCCCTGGACCACGGTGGACGTGGTGTTCATGCCGATCGAGCGCGTGTCGCGGCTCACCGCCATGCCCATGCGGCAGCCGATCACCGCGATGAACAGCGCAAAGACCGGCGCCTTGGCGAGCCCGATGACGAAGTGCCGCGGCGCCAGCGCCTCGTGCAGCCGGCTGACGAACGCCGCCGGCGGGATGTCGAGCTTCTGCTGCGCGATCACCATCGCCCCGAGCATGCCCATCACGTCGCCGACGAATACCAGCAGCGGCAGCGAGAGCACCAGCGCGAGCACGCGCGGCACCACCAGCACCTGCTCGGCCGACAGGCCCAGCGTGCGGATGGCGTCGATCTCCTCGGTGAGCTTCATCGTGCCGAGCTGCGCGGTGAAGGCCGCCCCCGAGCGCCCGGCGATGATCACCGCCACGATCAGCGGCGAGAACTCGCGCGCCAGCCCCAGGGCCACGCCGTCGACCACGAAGATGTTGGCGCCGTACTGCTCGGCCTGCAGACCGAGCAGATAGGCCACCACCAGCCCGATCAGGAAGGTGACCAGCGCCACCACCGGGATCGCCGACACGCATACCTGCGAGAACTGGGCGAACAGCTCCTTCGTGCGCAGCCGCGCCGGGCGCAGCGCGACGCGCGCGAACTCGGTCAGCACGCGGCCGAAGTAGTCGAGGTGGCCGTACAGCAGCCCGAGCAGGCCCGCACAGGCGGCCCCCACCTGCGCGACCAGGCCGCGGGCAGGCGCCGCCGGCCGCCCCTGCACCTGCGGCAGGCGCTGGCGGACCAGCTCGAGGATGCGCGCATGGGCATCGCCGAAGCCGCGCGTGGAAACCGTCCCGGCCGCCACGCCGGACGCTTCGAGCGAGCGCCACAGCAGCAGGGCGGATGCCGTGTCGATCTCGCGCAGCCCACCGCCGTCGAGCACCACCGGCGCGGGCAGGCGCCCGGCCGCCGCGCCGAGCGCACGCAGCGACGCGTCGAGCTCGGCCAGCCGCGACAGCCGCCACACGCCTGCGAGGTACACCACGCTGCCGTCGGCACCCTGCTCGAGGCGGCAATCGGCGTCGGTTGAGGTCATCGATCCGCGGGATGGAAGTCCGTCGCGGTCGAGACTAGCACAGGGTGCCGCGGGGCGGCGCCCGGGTCACGGCTTCAAATGAGCGATCCGCGGTTCGCCATGCCGCCGTCGATGGTCACGATCGTACCGGTCGTGTACGACGAGTGGTCGGAGGCGAGCAGTACCACGGTGGCGGCGATCTCGTCGACCGTCGCGGCGCGGCCGAATGGGCACGACGCCTCCAGCTCCTGCCAGCGCTCGGGATCGCCGAAGCGTTTGCCGGCCTCCCTGCGCATCAGCCCCACCAGGCGGTCGGTGGCGACCGGCCCCGGGTTCACGCCGATGACGCGCACGCCGTCGACGGGGCTGTTGCCGCCCAGGGCGCGCGTGAATGCCATCAGGGATGCATTGGCGGCGGCGCCGACGATGTAGCCGGCATCGACCCGTTCGCCGCCGTTGCCGAGGATGTTGATGATCACGCCGCTGCGCCGCGCCTTCATCGCCGGGTAGTACGCGCGGCACATGTTGATGTAGCCGAACACCTTCAGGTCGAAGGCCGCGCGCCAGGTCTCCTCGTCGATCTCCTCGATCGAGCCGCGCGGGTTCGACCCTGCGTTGTTCACCAGGATGTCGATGTCGGGACAGCGGGCGGCGAGCTCCTCGACGCGGCCGCGCTGCGACAGGTCCATCGCGTGGACGCGCACCTCGACGCCGGCGGTCCCGCTCAGCTGCGCGCGCGCCGCCTCGAGATCGCCGGCCGAACGGGCCACCAGGTGCAGGTGGCAGCCCTCGGCGGCGAGCATGCGCGCGATCGCGAAGCCGATCCCCTTCGATGCCCCGGTGATCAGCGCGGTGCGGCCGGTCAGTCTCATGTCCATGCGGATTCCTCCTTCTTGATCTAGGGCGCGGCGATCTCGATGTAGCGCGTCTTGCCGGCCTCGCGCGGCAGCGTTCCCGGCGCCAGCCACTCGAAGGCGGGCCGGATGCGCAGATCCTGGCGAAACAGTGCGGTGAGCTCGCGCTCGAGCGCCTCGATGTCCTGCTCGCCGACGCCGCCGTGCTCGATGCGGATGCGCAGCGGCGGCGCGACCTTCGGGCCGGGCCGGTCCAGCATGATGCGGAAGGCGCCCGTGACCCGCGGATAGAGCCTGAAGATCACGTTGGCGATCGCCTGCGGGTAGACGTTGACGCCCTTGACGGTGAGCATGTCGTCGGCGCGCCCGAGGATCGCGAAGCGGATGCCCGGCAGGCCGCAGCTGCAGGGCCGGGTCCTCACCTGCAGGAGGTCGCCCAGCGCGTAACGCATGAAGGGGCCGCCGCGCCAGTCGAGGAAGGTGAAGACCATCTCGCCGACCGCGCCGTCGGCGAGCGCGATCGGAGCGCGCGTGCCCGGATCGACGAGCTCGAGCAGGCAGTGGTCCTCGGAGACCAGGTGCATACCCGTGCAGCCTTCGTCCTGCGCCTCGCACGAGATGCCGTGGAAGGCGTGCCCGCCGCCGGTGTGGTCGAACACGCGCGCGCCGAAGCCCTCGGCGAGCGCGCGCCGCACCTGCGGGTCCGAGCCGCCGCCCTCGCCGGCGCAGAAGAACCAGCGCAGCCCCAGCTCGGTGGCCGGGCGGCCGGTGAGCCTGGGCGCCTCCTCGATCAGGTACTGGCCGAACGACGGCGTGGCGACGATCGCGTGCGGGCGCGTGATGCGCGCGATATCGAGCACCCGCTTGGTGCCGCCCTCGATGCCCACCGGCACGACGCACGCGCCCATGTGCATGATGCCCTGCGACAGCGGCAGGCCGCCGGTGAACATGCTCAGCGACAGCGCCTGCAGCATCACGTGCCCGGGCCGGATGCCGGTGCGCCAGTACTTGCGCGCGTGCATCTCGTTGACGATCGCCACGTCGTGCGCGGTCAGCGTGTACAGCGTCGGCACGCCGGTGGTGCCCGAGGTTGCGTTGATGCGCACGATCTCCTCGGGCGCTGCGCACGCCATCAGCGTGAACGGGCTGCCGTGGCGCTCGAGCGACTCCTCCTGGATGCGACGGTGCTCGTCCTTGGTCATCACCGGGATCCGCGCGAAGTCCTCGAGGCTGCGGATGTCCTCGGGGCGCGCGCCGGCCTCCTCGAACTTGCGCCGGTGCACCGGCGAGCGCTCGTAGTTGTAGCGGACCTGGTACTGCAGGCGGCGCAGCTGCAGCTCGGCGATCGCCTCGCGCGACAGCGTCTCGACCGCTTCGTTCCACAGGCGGCGGCCGCCGTCGCGGCCGGCGTGCGCGGGTGTTCCGGGCGTGCCGCTCATGACGATCGCTCCGCGCCGGATGCCTTCCCGTCGGGCACTCCCCCCTCGGGTTCCTCGCCCTCGTGTGCCTCCCCGTCGGGCTGGCACAGCTCGAAACGCAGCCCGGTGACGGCGTCGCGCGGCAGGAACGCGATACGGCCATGCGCGCCGCGCCGCGGAAAGCCCGCCAGCGGCTCGAGACCCCCGGCGCGCAACTGCGCGAGCGCGGCATCGAGGTCGGTCACCGACAGCGACAGGTGGTTCACGCCCGCCGCGCTGCCCATCACCTCGCGCCCGAAGCCGTCGCCGCCGTCGGTATAGCGCAGCAGCTCGACGATCAGGTTCTCGGCGTGGAACTCGGCCACCTCGAGCCCGGCCTCCGGCAGCGAGCGGCGGTGCAGCGGCGCCCCCGGCAGCATGCGCGCCATGGCCGTGATCGCCGGCTCGAGCTCGTCGACGACGATGCCGATGTGGTCGATGCGCGGAGGCTTCATCGCTGCTGCCGGCGCAGGCGCGTCGCCGCCTCGTCGAGGGCGAACGTGTGCGCATCGACGACCACGCCGTAGTCCTCGCGCGCCGCTTCCGCGCTCAGCACGCCGTCGACGACGTCGTCGACCACCTGCTGCACCGGCCGCTCGAGCGGATCGCCGTAGCCGCCCCCGCCGCCGGCGTGCTGGCGATAGACCGAGCCGTGCGCGATGCCGCGCAGGGTCTCCTTCGCCTTCGGCCGGCGCACGCTGCCGTCCGGCGCGGTGATCGTGATCTCGTTGATGCTGCCGGGCTTGCCGCCGAACAGACCGAAGGCGCGCGCCTCCTCCTCGATGCCGTCGCCGAAGGCGATGCCGGTGACGTCCTCTGCGTCGATGACGAACTCGGTCTCCACGCCCAGTCCGCCGCGCCAGCGCCCCGCGCCGGCCGAGTCGCGCGCGTACTCATGGCGCACCAGCCGGTGCGGATCGTGGATCTCGAACATCTCGTAGTCCTGCGCGAGGATGCCGCCGGCGCAGTTGATCAGGCCGATGTGGTCGTAGCCGTCGGCGCCCCAGGTGGCACCGGACCCGCCCTTGAGCGCGAGAAACAGGATGTCGACGTAGGGCCGGTCGTGGCGCGGGTCGCGGCCGGTGATCGTGAAGTTCATCGCCCGGTTCCAGCCCGCCGTGACCATCTTCGGCAATGCCTGCGCGAACGCGCGGAAGATCGCGTCCGAGGTCGCCCCGGTGATCGAGTTGCCGAAGGTCGTCGCCGCCGGGAAACGCGCATTGAGGAACGATCCCTCCGGGTTGACGATGCGGATCGGGCGCAGGATGCCCGCGTTGTGCGGCACCTCGGGGTTGATCAGCATCAGGAAGGTCAGCAGCAGAGCCGAGGCGGTGGCCGAATACGGCGCGTTGACGAAGCCGGGCGTCTGCGGCGACGAGCCCGTGAAGTCGAAGGTCACCTCGTCGCCGGCCACGGTGACGGCCAGCTCGATCTTCATGCGCGAGCCTTCGTTGACGCCGTCGTAGAACACCCAGCTGAGGCCGCGGTACACGCCGTCGGGGATCGCCGCGATCTCGCGCCGCACCATCCGCTCCGAAGCCTCGAACAGGTACTGGATGCAGGCGTCGAACTCCTGCGCGTCGAAGCGGCGGAACAGCTCGTGCATGGCCCGCTCGCCGATGCGCGTGGCGCCCACCTGCGCCTTCATGTCCTCCTCGACGATCGGGTAGCGGATGTTGGCGAAGATCATCCGCCAGACGTCGCGGCGCAGCTGCCCGCGCTCGTACACCTTGATCGGCGTGATGCGCAGCGCCTCCTGCCAGACCTCGCGCGCCTCCGGGTTGTAGCCGCCGGCCTGCGCTCCGCCGATGTCGGCCTGGTGGCCCTTGCACGCGGCCCAGGCAACGAGCCGCCCGTCGCGAAAGATGGGCCTGAAGACCGCCACGTCGTTGTTCTGGTTGCCGCCCGAGAACACGTCGTTGTGCAGGATGACGTCGCCCTCGTGGACGTCGTCGCCGAACCAGCGCACCACCTCCTCGCAGGCCGGCTGCAGCGCAAACGCCAGCACCGGGATGTACTCGCACTGCTCGAGCATGCGCCCCTGGGCGTCGTACAGCCCGGTGACGAAGTCGCGCGCCTCGTTCAGGATGGGCGAGCGCGTCGTGCGCAGCAGCGTCAGCCCCATCTCCTCGGTGATCGACTTCAGCCGCCGGTGCAGCACCGACGCCCGGATCGGATCCACGGCCGGTTTCATGCGTATGCCTCCGTCGTATGCGCCTGGCCGGCGAGGCCCTCGGCGAGGCGGTCCTCGAGCACGCAGCCGCCGAGCGCGTCGACCGCCAGCGCAAAACCCGCCGGCACGAAAATGGTGGTGGTCACCTTCTCGACGATCGCCGGACCTTCGAGGCGGTTGCCGTGCCGCAGCCGGTCGCCGTCGTAGACCGGCGTGTCCGCGTGGCGGCCCTCGGCCGGCTGGAACACCGCACGTCGGCCCTTGAGCGCATGGCTCGCATCCGGGCCGTCCCGCGGCTCGTGGATCTGCGGCGGCTTGCCGGTCTCGCCGAGCGCGCTCAGGCGCACGCTGACCATCTCGACCGGCGTCGCCTCGTCGCGCAGCGCATAGCCGTACAGCCGGTCGTGGCAGGCGTGGAATGCTTCGCGGATCGCGTCCCATGCGCCCTCGCGCAGGAGATCGCCGTCCACCGCGACCGACACCTCGTGGTACTGGCCGCGGTAGCGCAGGTCGGCCGCATAGGCATAACGCCGGTCCGCCGCGGCGATGCCTTCGGAAGCCAGCACCGCGTCGGCCTCGGCGGCCATGGCATCGACCAGCGCGCCGATGCGGTCGCGGTCCTCGGGCGAGGCGCCGAGCACCGCCGCATGGCTGCGTACGAAATCGTGCTTGAGGTCGGTGCGCAGCATGCCCGAGGCGCAGAAGATGGCCGCATCGCGCGGCACCACGATGCGCCGGATGCCGAGCTCGCGCGCGATCATCGCGGCGTGGACCGCGCCGGCGCCGCCCGCGCAGACCAGCGGGAACTCGCGCGGATCCCAGCCCTTCTGCACCGAGATCTCGCGGATCGCCGAGGCCATGTTCACGTTCATGACCTGGTACATGCCCCAGGCCGCGCGCACCACGTCCATGCCGAGCGGCGCGGCGACGCGGCGCTCGATCGCCGCGCGCGCGGCCTCGGCATCGAGCCGCATGGTGCCGCCGGCGAAGAAGTCCGGTGAGAGATAGCCGAGCACCAGGTTGGCGTCGCTGCAGGTGGGCTCCTCGCCGCCGCGTCCGTAGCAGGCGGGCCCCGGGTCGGCACCGGCGCTTTGCGGGCCCATGCGCAGCAGGCCGTCGTCGATCCACGCGATCGAACCGCCGCCCGCACCGATCGTGGCGATCTCCATCGAAGGCAGCGCCAGCGCGAAGCGGTTGACCCGGCTGGCGGTGGTGACCGACGGCGCCCCCCCGACCACCAGCGCGGCGTCGAAGCTAGTGCCGCCCATGTCGACGGTGATGAAGCCGTCCTCGCCGTGCACCGACAGCGCGGCCAGCCCCGCGGTGGGCGCCGCCGCCGGCCCGGACAATAGCGTCGAGGCCGCGAGTGCGGCGACCGCTTCCGGCGAGGTCACGCCGCCGTTGGACTGCATGATGCGCAGCGCGCCGCGAAAGCCGCCGTCGGCGAGGCGCCGGCGCAGGTTCTCGACGTAGCGGCGCAGGATCGGCCCGATGACCGCGTTGAGCACCGCCGTGCTAGTGCGTTCGTAGAAGCGCACCTGCGGCAGCACGCGGCTCGACACCGACAGGTAGGCCTCGGGCATGCGCCGGGCGACGAGCTCGGCGGCGGCCTCCTCGTGGGCAGGGTTCGCATAGGCATGCATGAAGCTGATCGCGACCGCCTCGACGCCGGCGGCCTGCAGCGTGGCGATGCCGCGCTCGACGTCATCGGGCGCGAACGGCTCGATCTCGAGGCCGCGGTGGTCGATGCGCCCGCGCACCGGCAGGCGCAGCCGGCGCGGCACCAGCGGCCGCGGCGCGGTGAGCTTGTTGTCGTAGAACGACTCGCGGACCCCGCGGCGCATCTCCAGCGCGTCGCGAAAGCCGTGCGTGGTCAGCAGGCCGGTGCGCGCGATGCGCCCGGTCAGCACGGCGTTCGTGGTCACCGTCGTGCCGTGGACGATGATGTCGACCTTGCCCAGGAACTCGCCCAGCGACGCCCCCGTGCCGGCGGCGAGGTCGCCCAGCCCCTGCAGGACCGCCTGCGACGGATCAGCCGGCGTCGACAGCACCTTGTGCGCGCGCGTGCCGCCGCGCTCGTCGAGCAGCAGATAGTCGGTGAACGTGCCGCCGACGTCGATGCCGATCCGGTAACCCATCCCTGCCTCCGCCGGTCCGATCCGGGATGAAGCTATGGTACCGGAAGTTAGATTTCGGTACCAGCCCATCCGGTCGGCACCGAGCACACCGCCATATCCGCCAAGTGCTCGAGCCGGACTGATGTGCGCCGCACCGAAGGATTCCATGATCCGCATCAATCGAATTCCATCCTCGATGGGCCAATCACTCCCTTTTTCGAAACACCGATATAGAGTCCCTCGAAAAACGATACGACCCGGCTGGAAAGCGGGAGAGATTGGGAACCCGGGGCGCCGAAGAGAGGTAGGCGGGTTAGGCGGCGGGAAGCGGGCGGCGTTAGCTGGCGATAGAGGGCGCTGATCGAGCCCAGGCGCGGCGTTCGAGACGCCGGTCGTCGGCAGTTAGATTCGGGACGACGAGTTAGCCGCTAGAGTGCGCGAGCGAAATACAAATTAGGTGCTTGTGGAAACTCAATCGTTGATTGACAAGGTAGTGCTCGAAATCTTGACTCCAGTTTGCGAGCCAGTGCATGCCGCGTGGGTCAATGAGCACACGACGCCTATCGCAACGTCCACGGCGGTCCTTCGGCTGGCCAGCGGCGAACTAATTCAGCTTGCTCCTTGCGAGGTGGAGGTAGAACCTGGCAAATACCCTTCGCTCGGTCTCTCTGTAGAGCCTTGCGACTCAAGCGTGCTGCAATGGGTCAGAGATGGGAAGACCTACTCTATGCACCCACTTGCCGAGGCCGCTGGATTGTTGCCTTTCACCGTGTCTCAGTTCCAAGAGTCTGATCCACTCGGGGAAGGTGCGGTCAGTGAGATTGTGCTGCTTGGGTCGGACGGTTCTCTGCTGTTTCGGCATCTCATGCCGCCAATGACACTGGGCATTGAGATCATCGGACAAGCACCTAACAATTCATTCAAGCCGACGCCGCTTCGCGGCGCGGCTTAATTCAGGCGTTAGGCCCCATCAATCAATAGTCGCATTGGAGAGGTATTTGTTGAGAATCATTCTGCTAGCAGCAATTCTGGCCAGCCTTACCGGGTGCGCCACCAAGCCACCCACCTCTAGCTTCTCAGGTGCCCTACATGAGTCGGAGAGGATCGATCCGTTGTCTGTCGCAGCACTAGCGAGGCCACTGAAGGTGACGCCCTCATCTGGGCTCTCTACGTCGCTCGAGGCAAGCAACCGCGTGGTGGCGTATGACATGTTTCACTCTTTCTACCGGACAGTTGAGGTCGAAGCGGAGAACCATGGCGAAGTTGCCGTCACGGTTACATCGTTTTGCTCCTGCTTTGGGTTTGACAAGCGAGTGGTTATCCCGATCCTCTTGGCGTTTGACACGGTTGGTCGGTATCTGCAGATTGACGGTATTCGCTATGAAGTGATGAAAGCGTCTGGCATCACTCCGCTTCGCATCGTCCTGTCCGGGCAGATCCAAACCTCCGGAGCAAAGATATTCCGGCTACTGCTGCTCGCGGACAATTCGCTTCCGGACTCCCCCGTTAAGAAGATTCTATTGGTCGATCAGTTCGGTATCTCTATCATGAACTTGCAAGTTCTGTCGTACCCCGTCGGGGACATGGCGCTGGCTGTAAGCGCGTCTGAGCGCTAGATGTGGCCTAACCCTTCCATCGAGCGGACAGATTCAAGCGCAGCTTGAATCTGTCCGCTCATGTCGAACGCTAGCCGTCATGGATACGCGCGCCGCTGCTATTCACATCGCCATTTGCCTCGTCGTAGGCGGCCTTATCGCGGCCTTTACGCCAGCGAAGTGGCTCGCCGCATCGCTCTGGACCTCCGCGTCGCTATTCATCAACGGCTCTCTCGCCTACGCTGAAGATGCACGCGCCGGCGGCTTCGACAACCCTGACGGATCCACGCCGCCGCCGTATACAGGTGGGCGCAAGGCCTCTCTATTTGCTGCCCGCTCACTGGTCATCACTGTGGGTCTTGCTGCCCTAGGATTTTTCGCGCAGTTCGGGTAGCTGCAATGTGCGACCTTCAATTCGTGGCCGCTTTGCTCGCTCTGCCGGCTAACCGATCGTTCCAGCCGACCGCCTTCGGCGGCGGCTGAACTCAAACGTTAGACGTCGCAATGACGACCACGCCGATCTTCGAAGTTGTTGGCGATGGCAGGGTTCGCCTCGGCCCCCGCGAGCTGAAGGCGTTTCTCACTCCAGCCGGAGACGTAGCCGGCGATCGCTGCATAATTGAAGCCTCGGCCGACTCGAATCATCGCTATGCACAACATCTAGCGCCGCACGAGTTGAAGACGGTGCGGCCCCTCGATTTGCCCAATGGGTTCTACCTGGCCATTGAGCGGTTGGAGAAGTCTAACCCTGTGTTTCGCAATATCCACTTTCTCACCGCCCGAAAGCAAAAGGACACACTCACTCTATCGGTCGAAGTTTCCTTCGCTCACTCCGACTGGCATCTTCCAGTCAGTCTTTCAGCTTTCGCGGACGAATACGCCGTTGCTCTGGCCGAGGGCCAACTTGTGGAGGCAGTTGTTCAACCTTGGGATTCAGGCATCAATATCACCTGCTCAGCCGTAGTTGCGCCTGAGGCAGACCTGTACTCCGAGTTGCGAAAGGTGTCAGAGCACTGTCTCCGAAAGTACCGGGAGCGCATCGCGATTAATTATACCGGCGGAAAGAAGGCCGCGCATGAGTCAATGCCGGCAATCTCCTCTGATTCTCACGGGCCAAGATGGTGGGTGCGTTATGTCGTTGTTCCGCTTTTGGGCAGTGGGGCCTTCGCCGCTGCCATCGTCGCATTGATCACTCTCCTCAAATGAGCGCGACGTCTAACCCTTTGTTCCAACGGACGCTTGACCCGTCCGCCCACCCGCTTCCGCGGCTGGCCGGCCGCGTCAAGCGCCGCTGAACTTTTCCGTTAGGCGGCACGAACCCATTCCGCTCGCGGGCGTAGCATCTCGTTAGAGCAAATCGAGGAGAGCCACTTGTC
>MKUQ01000048.1 GCA_001898645.1 Burkholderiales bacterium 70-64 | reverse complement strand
AGTCATCTGACTTCTCCGTTGCACCCTGTTCGGGTAGGATATGTCAGATCAAGTCGTGACTACTACAGATTAGCGAAAACCCTGCCTAGCCAAACCAAATAAGACACGTCTCCTGTTTGTCCTAGATAGAAACCCCCTGGAGACTGCTAACCTCGAACGGCAGTTGATGGCTGATACCTGATAACGACCATATCCGTCGGGACAACCTCCCACAGCATCGTTGAGGAGCATGCGTCTACACCTCATCCGGCGAACCCGATATCGATGTCCCGTGCCGCGTGGAGCACGAGCACAACATCGATCCCCTCTTGTACGGGCTCGTAGAAGATCACGTCACGGCCGGAGGGGAAGCTGCACAGGCCCAGGCTGAGTTCGCTCCGAGCCTGGCCCATCAGAGGTTGCATCGCAAGCAGGACGAACTTCTCATCGAGGTCTACCTAGCGGCCGACGCGTGACAGGCGGCATCTACGCCGGCGCGACCTTGGCGGCGCGACGCGTACGGGCCTGGCGCTTGATCTCGTGCGCAGCCCAGTCTTCGCCGGGACCACTTTCCAACCCCTTGCGGATGTCGCTGCGCAATTGCTCGAGCCTGGCTGCCCGCAGGCGATCCTGTTCTTCCATCAGGCGTAGCGCTTCCCGAACGACTTCACTGGCCGATGTGTACATGCCGGACGCCACCTTGGCGCGGACCATCTCTTCGAGCTGCGGCGTGAGGTTGACGTTCATGCCCATGTGCGGATCCCTGATGCAGGCAGCCCATGTTATCAATAACTGACAAAGATGGACATCTGCTCCTGCTCGTATCCTGACGGCAGATTTCAGTTGAGAACGAAATCCATTCTCATCTAATATTCAGGATCGGTGGCCGATCCCCTCGGCCACCGATTCGGGCCCCTGCCTCCCACCGCCGCCTTCCCCGACTGAATCCCTAATGAACCTCGACGCCCGCGACCTCATGAGCCTCCAGGCCTACGCCGCATGCCGCCCCGCGTATCGGGAGCGTGCCATCGCGCACCGGCGCGCCCGGACGGTGCAGCTTGGCCCGGCGATGCGGCTGCAGTTCGAGGATGCGCACACGATCCGCTACCAGGTCCAGGAGGTGCTCCATGCGGAGCGGGTGGCCGATCCGGAGGCGGCTCGGCACGAGCTCCATGCCTATGCGCACCTGTTGCCGAACGGCACCGAATGGACGGCCTCGCTGCTGATCGAGCTTCCCGAGGCCGCGGAGCGGGCCCGCGCAATGCCGGTGCTGAGCGAGGCGGTCCACTTCCTGTACGTCCAGGCGCGGGGCCGGGCGCGGGTGCTCGTGTCGGCCAACGAGGACCAGCCCGATCGCCATCGCTCGCGGCCGAGCGGAGTGCATTTCCTGAGGTTCCGGCTGCCGCCGCCGATGCGCGCGCAGCTCCTGGCCGGCGCGGCCGTTGCCATCGGATGCACGCATCCGGCCTATTCGTGGCATGCGCCGTTGCCGGCCGCGACGCTCGCGTGCCTGCGAGTCGACCTGGAGCCCGAACGGGAACCGGCCCTGGTGGCGCTGCCGACCCTCGGGCGCCCGGCGCTGCCGCTCGTGCCGGCTACGCGCCCTTGAGCCGCTCCTCGGGCACGCATTGCATCCCCAGGCGCTCGAGCAGGTCGCGGTCTTTCGCCGTCTGGGGGTTGCCCGTGGTGAGCAGCCTGTCGCCGTAGAACATGCTGTTGGCGCCGGCCAGGAAGCACAGGCTCTGCATGGTCTCGGGCATCTGCTCGCGCCCTGCCGACAGGCGCACCATCGCTTGCGGCATGCAGATGCGCGCCACTGCCACGGTGCGCACGAACTCGAAGGGATCGAGCTCCTCGGATCCTGCCAGCGGCGTGCCTTCGACCTGCACCAGGTTGTTGATGGGCACCGACTCGGGGTAGGGATCGAGATTGGCCAGCTGCACGATCAGGCCGGCCCGATGGCGGCGGGTCTCTCCCATGCCGACGATGCCGCCCGCGCAGACCTTGAGGCCGACGTTGCGCACCCGCTCCAGGGTGTCGAGACGGTCCTGGTAGGTGCGCGTGGTGATGATCTGGCCGTAGAACTCCGGCGCGGTGTCCAGGTTGTGGTTGTAGTAGTCCAGGCCCGCCTCGCGAAGCTGCTCGGCCTGGCCGTCGGCCAGCATGCCGGCGGTCAGGCAGGTTTCGAGGCCGATGGCCTTGACGCCGGAGATCATCTCGCCGATGACTTCGATGTGGCGTTCCTTCGGAGAGCGCCAGGCCGCGCCCATGCAGAAGCGCGTGGCGCCGCTGGCCTTGGCCGCGCGCGCGGCGTGGAGCACCTCGTCGAGCGGCAGCAGCTTGCCCGCCTCCAGGCCGGTATCGAAATGCGCCGATTGCGGACAGTATTTGCAGTCCTCCTCGCAGCCGCCGGTCTTGATGGACAGGAGCGTGGAGAGCTGGATGGCATTGGGGTCGAAGTGCTCGCGGTGCACCTGCTGGGCACGGAAGAGCAGGTCGTTGAAGGGCAGCTCGAACAGTCGGGCCACCTCGTCCACGGTCCAGGGCACGGCGTTGCGGCGGCGGGCATCGGCGGCGGGAGCGAGGGTCGGAGCTTGATCGGCTTTCATGGCAGTTCCAGAGCGTTGCGCAGGGCTTCCAGGCGCAGGTGAGCGGCCACCGCCGCGGGAGTGGGCGCCTCCAGGCGAGGAACGCAGCCCCAGCAGGGCGCCTCCAGGCCGCTCGAGAGCGCCGCCAGGTTGTCGTCGAGGTGAGGCATGGCCGGGTCCACGGTGTTGGCCACCCAGCCCGCCAGGCGCAGGCCGCGCGCGCGCACGGCCTCGGCGGTCAGCAAAGCGTGGTTGAGACAGCCCAGGCGCAGGCCCACCACCAGGATCACGGGCAGCTCCAGGTCCGTCGCCAGGTCGGCGGTGTCCCACCCCTGGGTCAGCGGCACGCGAAAGCCGCCCACGCCTTCCACGAATCCCAGCTCCCCCAGGGCCAGGGTCGAGCGGACCGCCTCGAGCAGCGGCGCGCGATCGATCGCCACGCCCTCGAGGCGGGCGGCGATGTGCGGCGCGCAGGGGGTGCGCAGCTGGCATGGGCCGACCTGTGCCTCGTCGAGCGGCACGCTGGCTGCTGCGCGCAAACGCCGCACGTCGTCGTTGACCCAGCGGCCGTTCACCCATTCCTGCCCGGCGGCCACCGGCTTGACCGCTACCGTACGCCAGCCGGCTTGGCCGCCCAGGTGCGCGAGGCCCGCGGTGACGGCGGTCTTGCCGACCTCGGTGTCGGTGCCGGTCACGAAGCAGGCCGTCATGCCGGCTCCAGGTGCCGGGCCGCCGACTCGAGCCCGGACAGCAGGCGGTCCACGTCGGCTGTGCCGTGGGTGGCGCACAGGGCGATGCGCAGGCGCGCCTGCCCGGGCGGGACGGTCGGCGGCCGGATGCCCGGCACCCTCAGGCCGGCGCCGTCGAGTCGTGCGGCCAGGGCCATGACGCCGGCGTTGTCGCCGACGATCAGGGGCTGGATCGGGGTGCGGGAATCGGCCAGGCGCCAGGTGAGCCGCGGATGGCGCTCGAGCAGGGCCGCGACGCCGTCGCGCAGATGCCATTGCAGCACCTGGAGACGGGCGCGGCGCTCGCGCCCGGCCTCGCCCTGGACGAGGTCCAGGCTGGCGAGCAGCGCATGGGCCACGGCCGGCAGGGAGGCGGTCGTGAAGATGTAGGGGCGAGCGGCCTGCAGGAGGTACTCGACGATGCGCGCATGGGCGACCACGAAGGCGCCGCACAGGCCCGCGGCCTTGCCCAGGGTGCCCACGAGGACGATGCGCTCGCTGTGCAGGCCGAAGTGCTCCAGCGCGCCCCTGCCTTGCTCGCCGAGAACACCGAAGCCGTGGGCGTCGTCGACGACCAGCCAGGCATCGAATTCGTCGGCCAGGGTCAGCAGCTCGGGCAGGGGCGCGATGTCGCCGTCCATGCTGAAGACGCCGTCGCTGACGATGAGCTTGATCCGGGCGGTGCTGGCGGCGAGCGCAGCGCGCAGCGCCGCTGCATCGGCATGCGGATAGCACCGCACCGCAGCCCTGGCCAGGCGCGCGCCGTCGATGAGCGAAGCGTGATTGAGCTCGTCCGAGAAGATCTCGGCCTCGGCGTCGCCCAGCGCCGTGATCACGGCCAGGTTGGCCATGTAGCCGGTGCTGAAGCTCAATGCGCGGGCATGCGGAACATGGGGCGCGTACCAGCCCGCCAGCGTTTCCTCCAGGCGCTCGTGCGCCAGGGTGTGGCCGCTGATCAGGTGGGAGGCGCCCGATCCGCCGGCCCACCGCTGCGCGCCTTCGGCCAGCGCCGCGGCGATGTCGGGGTGGGCGGCCAGGCCGAGGTAGTCGTTCGAGCAGAACATCAGCTGCCGGCGCGCGACGCCGTCGGCGCCGCGTACGGTCTGGCGCGGCGCGGTCGGCGTTTCGGCAGCGCGCAGCGTGCGCGTCAGGTGGCGCGCGGCGATGGCGTCCAGCTTGGCCTGCAGGTGTTCAAGCAGCACGGTTCAGGACGTCGTCCAGGGTCGCGGCGACCGCTTCGGCGAGGAAGTGCGCCGCTTCGGCATCGATCAGGTACGGAGGCATCAGGTAGACCGTGTCGCCGATCGGGCGGATCAGCAGCGCATGACGCCGGGCCGCGAGGTGGAAGCGCTCGCTGAAGCGTTCGCCGGGCGCCTCGACGTCGAAGGCCAGGATCATGCCGCGCTGCCGCAGGTGGCGCACGCGGCCGTGCGCGGCCAGCGGCGCGAACGCTTCGGCCAGGGCGGCTGCCTGGGCTCGGTTCGCCTCGAGCTGGCCGGCGTCGAACCGGTCGAGCACGGCGTTGGCCGCGGCGCAGGCGAGGGCGTTGCCGGTGTAGGAATGGGAGTGCAGGAAGCCTCGCGCGGCGTCCTCGCTCCAGAAGGCGCGATAGACCGCATCGGTGGTCAGCACCAGCGACAGGGGCAGGGTGCCGCCCGTGATGCCCTTGGAGAGCAGGACGAAGTCGGGCCAATGAGCTGGCCAATGAGCGGCATCCACCTGCTCCCAGGCGAAGAACGAGCCGGTGCGGCCGCAGCCCACCGCGATCTCGTCGGCGATCAGGTGCACGCCGGCTTCGCGCGTCGCGGCCCGCACCGCGCGCAGATAGTCCGGCGAGTGCATGACCATCCCGGCCGCGCCCTGCACCAGGGGCTCGACGATGACGGCTGCGATGTGCGCGCCGCGCTCGGCCAGCAGGCGCCTCAGGGCGGCGAGCGCCTCGGCTTCGTTGTCGAGCCGGCTGTCCGGCGATTCGACGATGTGCGCACGCATCAGCAGCGGGTCGTAGGCGTCGCGGAAGACGGCCACGTCGGTCACGGCCAGCGCACCGATGGTCTCTCCGTGGTAGCCGTTCCTCAGGCACACGAACTCGCGCCGGTCGGCCTGGCCCAGGTTGCGCCCGCTGTGGAAGCTCTGCTTGAGCGCGATCTCCACCGCGCTGGCGCCGTCCGAGGCGAAGAACACGTGCCCCAGCGCGCCTCCCGTGCGGGCGCCCAGCCGCTCGGCCAGGCGGACCGCCGGCTCGTGCGTGCAGCCGGCCAGCATGACGTGGGGCAGGGTATCGAGCTGGCGCTTGACCGCGGCATTGAGCCCCGCATCCGCATGGCCGAAGAGATTGACCCACCACGAGCTGTTGGCGTCGAAGTAGCGCCGGCCCTCGGCGTCGTACAGCCATGGCCCCTCGCCGCGGGCGATGGCCAATGGAGGCACGTGCTCGGCGCGGGCCATCTGCGTGCAGGGGTGCCAGACGGCATCCAGGCTGCGTCGGGCCAGGGACAGGTTCGTGGTCGGTGATCCAGCCATGATCGGGATCCGGTGCGACAGGGCCGTCGCCGGTTCCCGATTCTATACAGCGGCGCGCGAACGGCATTCCGCGCATGAACCCATAATGCAGGGATGATGTCATTCGGCAAGCGCGCGGAAGGCCTGCGGCTCGAGCGCATGAAAGCCTCTCCCCTCTGGGGCGGCGAGGCTTTCCGCAACGTTCATCCCGTGCTTCCCGGCCTGCGCAGCGCCACGGTGCAGCGGCCGTCGCTGAGCGACGTTCTCTTCCCCGGCGGCCGGCGCGTGCCGCCGGCACCGCTGCCCTCGCTGGATCCGCTCGACACCTGGCGCCGGCCGGCAGGGAGCGGCCTGCGGGCCACCTGGCTCGGCCATTCGACGGTGCTGATCGAGATCGATGGCCTGCGCGTGCTGACCGATCCCGTCTGGGGCACGCGCGCATCGCCCCTGCGGCTGGCCGGCCCGAAGCGCTTCCAGCCCGTGCCGGTGCCGCTGCGCGCGCTGCCGCCGCTGGACCTGGTGCTCGTGTCGCACGACCACTACGACCACCTCGACTACCCCACGATCCGGCAACTCGCACGCCTGCAGGTGCCCTTCGTCACCTCGCTGGGCGTCGGCGCGCACCTGCAGGCGTGGGGCGTGCCGCCCGAGCGCATCACCGAGCTCGACTGGTGGGAGTCGTACACGCTGCCGCATGCCGAGCTCAGCGTTCACGCCGCGCCGTCGCAGCACTTCTCGGGTCGCACCCTGAAGAACCGCAACGCCACCCTGTGGTCCTCGCTGGTGATCCAGTCGGCGCGCCACCGGGTGTTCTTCAGCGGCGACACCGGCCTGACGACCGAGTACGCGGCCATCCGGGAACGCTTCGGCCCGTTCGACCTGGTGATGCTCGAGGTGGGCGGGTTCCATCCCTCGTGGGGCGACGTCCATCTGGGGCCCGGGAACGCGCTGAAAGCGCTGGCCCTGCTGGGAGGCGGCGCCTTCCTGCCGGTGCATTGGGGTACGTTCGCGCTGGCGATGCACGACTGGGACGAGCCGGCCGAGACGCTGCTCGCGCTGGGCCCGAAGAGCGGGGCCCGGCTGCTGATGCCGCGCCTCGGCGAGCCGGTGGAGCCGGTGCATGGGCAGGAGCCGGTTGCGTGGTGGCGCAGCGGCGAGGAGACCATTCGAGAGAGCCTGCCGGCCGGACCGGCCGGGCCGGCCGAGGCGGTGCCGGTGCCGAAATCGATGCCGTGGCCGCTCGATTAGCGAGGTGATTTCGGTTTCGGAGCGCTGCCCGCCAGCGACGTCACCGCGGACATCGCCCGACGCGGGGCATTGAGCACGCGCTGGACGCACTCGCGCAGCCAGCGGTGGGCCGGGTCGGCGTTGTGGCGCGGGTGCCAGGCCATGCGCATGGGCTCGGTGTGCACCGGCACGGGCAGCGTGAACACCGCCAGGCCCAGCGAGCCGGCGAGGGCGCGCGCCGTGCGCTCGGGGATGCAGGCCACCAGGTCGATGCGCGAGGCGGCGATCGCCGCCGAGAAGGCGCTGGGCACCAGCAGGGCCACCTGGCGCTGCAGGCCGAGCGCGGCCAGGGCGGTGTCCACCGCGGAGGCCTCGCCCGGGCGCAGCGTGACGCCGACGTGGCGCGCGGCGGCGAAGCGCTGCACCGTCATGGGTGTCTTTCTCCGTGATCTCAGCAGGGGGTGCCCGGTTCGCACCGCCCCCACGAGCGCCTGCTGCGAGAGCACCACCGCCTCGGTCTCGGGGTCGGTGCTGCGAAAGCTGCCCACGTCCAGGTCGATGCGCCCCTCGCGCAGCGCGCCGGGGTCGTCGTGGGTCTCGGGCAGGAACTGCAGGGCGGCCAGCGGCATGTCGGCCTCCAGCGCGCACGACAGGCTCGCGCCGTAGACCACGGCGATGCCTTCGGGCGCGCGCACCACGAAGCGCCGCCGTATGCCGGCCAGGCCTTGCCCGTCAGCAGGCGTGCGCAGCGCCTGCGCCTGGGCGAGCAGGGCGCGCACCGGCTCGGCGAGCGCCAGCGCGCGCGGCGTCGGCACCAGCTTGCGGCCGGCGCGCACCAGGATGGGATCGCCGAAGGTCTCGCGGATGCGCGCCAGCGTGTGGCTCATGGCGGGCGTGCTCAGGTGCATGCGCCCGGCCGCCGCGGTGACGCTGCCGGTGGCCAGCAGGGCGTCGAGCGCGGTCAGCAGGTTGAGATCGTACGTGTTCATTTCATGAAACCGTATGTTCGAAACATTGCACTGTACAAAATCCATGCCGCGGCCGACACTGGCAGCCGTCGTTGCATCGGAAACCTTTCCATGGAGATCCCGAACGATCGGCCGCCCCTGCTGCCGTTCGGCATGCTGGTGCTGGTCCTGGTGCTGGCCGCGCTCGACCAGACCATCCTGTCGACCGCGCTGCCGGTGATGGCGCGCGAGCTGCCCGGCCGCTGGCCGCTGGCATGGGTGTTCTCCACCTACCTGCTGGCTGCCACGGTGGTGATCGCGCTGTACGGGCGGCTGGCCGACCTGCTGGGCAGCAAGCCCATGCTGCTCGCGGCCATCGGCCTGTTCCTGGCGGGTTCGCTGGCCTGCGGCGCGAGCCGCGACCTGCCCCAGCTGGTGCTGGCGCGGGCGCTGCAGGGCGCGGGCGGCGGCGGCCTGATGACGTTGACCATGCTGACCATGGTCGACCTGTTCCCGCCCGAGCAGCGGGGCCGCTACCAGGCGCTGCTGGGCGCGGCCTACGGCGTGTCGACGATGTTCGGGCCACTGGTGGGCGGCGCGCTGGTGGAGCACCTGTCGTGGCGCTGGGCGTTCTGGATGAACGTGCCGCCGGCGCTGCTGGCCTGGGGCGTGCTGGCGCAAACGTTGCCCTCGGGGCCGGCGTCGGAAGACCCGCCCCCGGGGCGCGTGGCGATCGACTGGCTCGGCGCCGCGCTGCTCGCCGGCGCCCTGTCCAGCCTGCTGCTGGCCACCCAGCACGGCAACCTGAACCTGCCCGAGCGCTTGTCGCTGTGGCTGCTGCTGGTGCTGGGGGCCAAGCTCACGCTGGCTTTCCTGTGGCGCCAGCGCCGCGCCGCCCATCCGCTGCTGCCCCTGTCGCTGTTCGCCCGGCCGGCCTATGCGGCGGCCAGCTTCATCGGCCTGGCCATGGGCGTGGCGCTGTACGCCGCGGTGGTGTTCCTGCCGCAGTACCTGCAGGCCGGCCTGCACCTGTCGCCCACTGCCTCGGCCTGGCATCTGCTGCCGTTGATGGCGGGTGTCACCGCGGCGGCCGTCGCCAGCGGCAGGCTGCTGCGCGCGCGCATGCGCGTGGCCGTGCTGGCGCGTGCGGCCTGCGCGCTGATGCTGCTGTCATTCGGCCTGCTGGTGGCGGTGCTGCACTGGCTGCCGGGCACGCCGATGGCGCTCTCGGCCGGCCTGCTGCCGCTGGGCCTTGGGCTGGGGCTGCTGTTTCCGGTCGTCACCGTGGTGGCGCAGCGCGTGTCGCCCGCGCAGCACATGGGCATCGCCACGGCCGCGCCGGTCATGTTGCGCAGCCTGGGCGGAGCCTGCGGGGTGGCGCTGCTGGCGGCCCTGCTGGCGCGGCTGGTGAAGGACGAGCTGGCGCCGCTGCACGCGCTGGCCGGCGCTGCGGGGGCAGGGCGGATGACGGCCTCGACCGTGCCCGCCGCCGTGGCGCAGGCGATCGCCTCAGCTTTGGCTCACGGGCTGCAGCCGGTGTTCGCCTGCACCGCGGCTGCCGCGTTGCTGGCGCTGCTGGCCTGCCGCTGGCTGCCGCAGCAGCAGGCGCGCGCGCTGCCGTCCTGAACGTCAGCGCCGGCCCGCCGCCTCCGCAGTCCGGCCGGACGCGCGGGCCTGCTGCCGCTCGCGCTCCAGCAGCGACTGCTTGCGCTCCACGCCCCAGCGGTATCCGGCCAGGTCGCCGTCGCTGCGCACCACGCGGTGGCAGGGGATGGCCACCGCCAGGCGGTTGGCGCCGCACGCCTGCCCCACGGCGCGCACCGCTTCGGGCCGCCCGATGCGCCGGGCGATGTCGGTGTAGCTCACCGTGGTGCCGGCGGGGATGTCCTTGAGGGCCTGCCAGACGCGCTTCTGGAACGCGGTGCCCCGCAGGTCCAGCGGCAGGTCGAGGCCGAGCCGCGGCGCCTCGACGAACCCCACCACCTGCGCCACCCGCCGTTCGAAGGCGGCATCGCCGCCGATCAGCTCGGCGCGCGGGAACTGGTCCTGCAGGTCGCGCACCAGCTGGTGCGGGTCGTCGCCCAGCAGGATGGCGCAGACGCCCTGCTCGCTCTGCGCGACCAGGATGGCGCCCAGTGAGCATTGGCCGACCGCGAAGCGGATCACGGCGTTGGCGCCGCCGGCGCGATAGTCCTTCGGCCGCATGCCCAGGACGCGGTCCGAGGCCTCGTAGAAGCGGCTGCCGGAGCCGAAGCCGGCGGCGTAGATCGCATCGGTGATCGATGCGTCGCGCCCCGACAGGCGCTCGCGCATTCGCTGCGCCCGGTGCGCCGACGCATAGGCCCTGGGCGTGAGGCCGGTGACGCTCTTGAAGATGCGATGGAAGTGATGCGGGCTCAGGCGGGCGGCCTGCGCCAGCTCGTCCAGGCTGGGGATGGCCTCGGCGGCCTCGATGCGGCGGCACGCCTCGGCCACCAGCGCGGCATGCCGCGTCGCGCTCGAGGTGCGGTCGCCGGCCGCGCGGCGGCTGGGGCGATAGCCGGCCGCCTCGGCGGCCTGGGCCGAGTCGAAGAACTCCACGTTCTCGGGGCTGGGCAGGCGCGAAGCGCTGCTCGGGCGGCAGTACACCCCCGTGGTGCGCACGGCGTAGACGAAGCGGCCGTCGGCCGCCGGGTCGCGGGCCACCACGGCGGCCCAGCGCGGGTCCTGCCGGATGCCGGCAGGCGGCTGCAAGATTCTCGTCTTCCTGTTCATCGTCATTCCCGTCGACGATTATCGATAGGCATGACTGTAGGGCCGATCCGGCCGCGAGACACTCCGGCTCTTGCGGTCGAATTCCGGTCCGGTCCGTGCTCGCTCGTCGTCCCGGGAACCCTCCGGCCGGTCGAGGCCGATGGGGGCTTGCGCGAATGGTCCTGCCATTGGTCGTTCATTGATAAACTGCTCGTCGATGGATCGCCGGATCGGCGCGCGTAGTGCATCGGAACGAGGGGAAATGGCTGAATCGAGAATCAAGCGGGCGGTCCTGGCGCCGGTGGACGCCGGCCCGTCGCCGACATTCGTCCCGGTGCGCACACGGCGCGCCTCCACGGAGGTCTGCGACCAGATCCGCCAGCTGGTGGCCGATCGCCGGCTCGGCCCCGGCGATCGGCTGCCGGGGGAACGCGAGCTTGCCGAGCAGTTCGGGGTGAGCCGCGGCACGGTGCGGGAGGCGCTGCGCAGCCTCGAGATGGCCGGCATCGTCCGGACCCGCACGGGTGCCACCGGCGGCTATTTCATCGAGCAGGGTCATTCCGCAGGTATTGCGCAGGCGGTGCGCGACATGGTCGCGCTCGGGCAGGTTTCGACTGCCAGCATCACCGAGGCCCGCATCGAGCTCACCAACCTGGCGATCCGGCTTGCCTGCGAGCGCGCCACCGAGGCCGATCTGCAGGCGATCGAAGACGACATCACGAGCTACGAGCGATCGCTCGCGCAGGGCCGGGCGTCGCGCACCAGCCCCGCGGTGATCCAGTTCTACCAGCTGCTTGCCCGCGCAACGCACAACGAGGTGATCGTGATGCTGGTCGAGGCGCTCTCGGAGATCGTCCGGGCGCTGCTGGCGCGCATCGATCCGAAGCCGCTGAAGGAAGTTCCCCAGATGCGCAGGCGCGTGCTGCGCTACCTCAGGGCCCGCGACGTCGAGCGGGCGACCAGCGCCATGGCGCAGCATTTCAAGCTCCTCAACGACTACCTCGAGGAGCAGAGCATGGAGAACATGGCGCGCACGAAGCCCGCTCGCCCCGCCAGGGCCAGGGCTGCTGCGTCGTAGGCCTGCCGGGAACGCCCCATGCAGGAGAGCCATCCTTCCCCCTCCGATCCGGACGCGGCTTCGCCCCACGCCAAGTTCCGTGCCGTACGTTCCGCCCGGGCCTTCGAGGAGATCGCCGCCCAGATCCGGACCGAGCTCGCCGAGGGCCGGCTGCGTGTCGGCAGCCGGTTGCCCTCGGAGCGCGCCTTGTCGGAGCAGTTCGGGGTTTCGCGCAACACGCTGCGCGAAGCGCTGCGTTCCCTGGAAAACGCGGGCCTCATCCGGCTGCAGAAGGGCGCCACCGGCGGCGCGTTCATCAGCGAGGGCGGCGGCGAGGCCGTGACCACCGGCCTGCTCGACATGTACCACCTCGGCGTGATCGGGCCGGCGCATCTGACCGAGGCGCGCATCTGGCTGGAGTCGATCATCGTGCGGGAGGCCTGCGTCCGCGCGACGCAGCAGGGCATCGACGAGCTCGAGGAGAACATCCGGCTGGCGGAAGAGGCGGGCAGGCAGGGCGATTTCGCGCTGCGGTCGGAGCGCCATCTCGAGTTCCACCGCATTCTCGCGCGGATGACCGGCAACCCCATCATGGTGATCGTGATGAACGGCATGCTGGAGGTGCTGGCGCATCTCATCCGGAAGATCGGCGACTCGGAGAACGCCTTCGTGCTCCCGTCCCGGCGCCGCTTCATGAAGCATCTGGTGGAGTGCGATGCCGATGCGGCGGTCCGTGAAATGGAAGCGTGCCTGAAACGCCTGCAACGCAGCTACCTCTCGCGCATCGAGGCCGAGCCGCGCGAGCACGAAGCCGCACGGAAGACGGCTCCCCGCCTGCCTGGCCGGTCGCGCCGCAAGAACGCTGCAGGGCCGGCCGCAGGCTGATCCGGCGGCGGGCAGGAGGACGCTCGCCGTTGACAGGCGCTACACGGAGACCCTACCATTTAAAATGGTTCAACCTAATTAAAAAGATCGCGCGACTGCCGCCGACCGCGGCACAAGCCGGTCTCCCGCGATGGAGTCTCCGATGGTCGCTTGCGCCAAGCCCGGCATTCTCGACGGCGTGCGGGTGCTGGACTTCACCACCATGATGTCGGGCCCCTATGCCACGCGGCTGATGGCGGACCTGGGCGCCGAGATCATCAAGGTCGAATCGCCGGAGGGCGATCTCGTCCGCACGCGGCCGCCGAGCCGCAACGGCCGAAGCGCCTATTTCGCCCAGCTCAACGCCGGCAAGAAGAGCATCGCTCTCGACCTGAAACGTCCGGAAGCCGTTGCGCTGGTTCGCGAGCTCGCCGCCAAGTGCGACGTGGTCGTCGAGAACTATCGTCCCGGCGTGATGAAGCGATTCGGGCTCGACTACGAAGCACTGTCGGCCTTGAATCCGAGGCTCGTGTATTGCGCCATCTCCGGCTTCGGGCAGCAGGGCTCGTGGGCGGGCCGCAGCGCCTATGCGCCGGTGCTGCACGCCGCGAGCGGCTACGACATGGCCAATCTCGACTACCAGGAAGGCGACCTCGATCGCCCGATGAAGAACGGCATCTTCGTCGCCGACGTGCTCGGCGGCTCGCTCGCGTTCGGCGCGATCCAGGCTGCGCTGCTGGGCGTGGCGCGCACCGGAAGGGGAGAGAGCGTCGATCTTTCCCTGCTCGATGCGATGGTGGGCCTGCTGGTGTACGAGTGCCAGGAAGCGCAGTTTCCGGCGGAGCGTCGCCGGCCGCTGTATACGCCGACCAGGGCGAGCGACGGCTTCCTCCTGATCGCGCCGGTGAGCCAGAAGAGCTTCGAGGCGCTTGCGCGCGGCACGGGTCACCCGGAGTGGATCGGCGACGAGCGCTTCGCGACGGTCCGTGCACGCGAGCACTACTGGTCGGAGCTGATGCGGCTGCTGGACGAGTGGGCCGGCGTGCGCAGCGCCGCCGAGTGCGAGGCGGCGATGAACGCGGCGGGCGTGCCTTGCTCGCGCTATTTCACCGTGCGCGAGACGATGCAGCTGCCGCCGCTGCGCGAGCGCGGGACGCTGGCGATCATCGATGACGGGGCCGGCCCGATCGAGGTGCCCAATCCGGCGTTCCGCTTCGCCAACACGGCTGCCTGCGCGCGCAACTCGGTGCCTGCGCTCGGGGAGGACGGTCCGGCGATATTGGCCGGCCTGCTCGGGTATGGCGGCGAGAGGATCGCAGCCCTGGGTCGCAGCGGCGCGATGATCTGGCCCGCGGAAGCGGAATCGGCCGTTCGTTGTGAATGAGCTTGCCCGGCGCCGCGGATGTCCCCGCGGCGCCGGTCGATCCGGCGGGAACGGGTCAGTCGGCGCTCAGGTTCGCCTCCCTGACGATGCCGGCCCAGTGCCTGATTTCCGCCTTGATCACGTCGCGGAACTGCCCCGGCGTATTGCTGACCGGATTCACGCGCAGATTGGCGAAATTGCTCTTCACGTCGGGCTGCTGCACTGCCCAACCGATCGCCGACGAGAGTCTGTCGACCACGTTCGCCGGCACGCCGCTCGGCGCGAGCACTCCGAACCACACCACGCTGTTGAAACCCGGGAGCGTGTCGGCGATCGGAGGTACGTCGGGGAGCAGCTCGTTCGGCGCAGTGGAGGTCAGGCCGAGGTACTTGATCTCGCCGGCGCGCCGATGGGCCTCCCCGTCGATCGGCGTGACGAACATCATCTCGATCTCGCCGGAGCGAAGCGCCATGACCCCGGGGGCGCCTCCCTTGTAGGGCACATGGGTCGCCTTGATGCCGGCGGCCACGTTGAAGTACTCGCTGGTGAGGTGCGAGAACCCGCCCACTCCGGTGGAGCCGTAGTTGATGTGGTCGGGCCTGGTGCGCGCCAGCGCGATGAGGTCCCGCACGTTGTTGACGGGCAGCGAATTGGGGACCGACAGGATGAGGGGAAAGGTGGCCACGAACGAGATGGGCTGGAAGTCCCTGACCGGATCGTACGGCACCTTCTTGAAGACCTGCGCGATCACGTTCCCGGTATTGAGGAAGGCCAGGGTATAGCCGTCGGGCGCGGAATGCGCGACCGTCTCGATGCCGATCAGGCCCGCGGCGCCGGCCTTGTTCTCGACGATGATCGGTTGCCCGAGTCTCTCGGTGAGCTGGCGCTGCAGGATGCGGGCCATCTGGTCGGTCGTGCCGCCCGGCGGATAGGGCACGACCAGCCTGATCGGCTTCGACGGCCAGTCCTGCGCCTGCGCGAGAGGCGAGGCAAGCACTGCGAATGCGGCGAGCGCCGCCATGCGCGAAAGCAATCGTCCCATCTCCTGTCTCCTTGGTGTCCGTGCACTCGGGAAGCCCGTTGCGTGATCGTTGCGGCTTCGTGTCGCCGCTGCGTGGCACTGTTCTTGTTGTATAGAATGGATCAACCTATGATAGGTATGGCTCGATCGAAAGTCAATGATTGCGTCATGGGATTGCGGCGGCGTTGACACCGATCTATCTCTTTAATAAAATGGATCAACCAAATAAAGGTTGGACCAATAATAGGGCAAGCGGCTGCCGAGATCCTTCGATCGGCAGATCAATCGGAGAGAGGCGGACCCTGATGAGCAGAATCGACGACATCGTTGGGCAGTGCCGGGACCAGGTGGAGGACGCATCGCTGAACGCCTGCCGGCAGTGGAAAGGCAGGCGCGCGGGCAACAAGGTGCTGGGCTACTTCCCGGTCTATTTTCCGGTCGAGATCGCGCACGCGGCGGGCATGCTGCCGATCGGCATCTTCGGCGGCGGCAATCGCGTCGTGCTCAAGCGCGCGGATACGCACATGTATTCGTTCATGTGCTCGATCTGCAAGTCGACGCTCGAGCAGGGCCTGAGCGGCCGGTTCGACTTCCTCGACGTCTTCATCGGAACCCCGATCTGCGATGCCGCGCGGCACATGCCCGGGCTGATGGAGCGCAATGTCCCCGGGCTGCTGACGGACATCCTCTACCTGCCGGCCAACCTGCGGACCGGGCTCGCGGTTCCGTACCTGCAGCGGGAGTTCGGCCGGCTGCGCGTGCTCGTCGAGACCGAGGTCGGGCATGCCGTCGGCGACGAGCAGATCCGCGACAGCATCCGGACCTACAACCAGAGCCGCCGCCTGGTGCGCCGGCTCTACGAGATGCGCCGCGCGTCGCCGTGGCTGGTCTCCGCAGTGGAGTGCTACGTGCTGGTGCGCGCGGGCATGCTCATGCCGGTCGAGGAGCACCTGCCGCTGCTGCGGGAGTTCATCGCGCTCGCCTCCGAGAGGGAGGCGCGCCCCCTCGACAAGATCCGCGTCGTCTTCGAGGGCGGATTCTGCGAGCAGCCGCCCATCGACTTCCTGCGGGCCATCGAGGAGGCGTGCTACGTCGTCGACGACGATCTCGCGGTCGGGGCGAGGCTGTTCTCCGGCGACGTGCCCGAGGACGGCGATCCGATCCTGAATCTGGCCGCGAGCTACTGCAACGGCTCCACCTACAGCTCCGTGCAGCACGACATGCGCCGGCTCAAGTCCGACGGGCTGATGGCGAAGTACCGATCCTCGAATGCGGAGGCGATCGTCCTCAGTCCGGCGAAGTTCTGCGAGCCGGGCCTCGACGATCAGGTCCACCACCTGAAGCGCGCGGAGAAGGAGGGCGTGTCGTGCCTGCAGATGGAGTTCCAGGAGCGGATGAAGGACTTCGACAACGTGCGCACGCAGACCGAGACCTTCGCCGAGGCGATCCTGTTCTATTCGCAGGAGCAGAGGCCGGATCCGGTGGCGGCGCCGGTAGCGGAAATCACGACGACGGAGGCAGCGCGATGAGCACATCGATACCGGCGGCAGCCGCGCAGGGCGAGGCGGACGCCGTGCGAGGGGCTTCGAAGAACCTCGTGAACTCGGCCTTCGCCGAGGCGTGGCAGGCCAAGGAGGCAGGCCGCAAGATCTGCTACCTGTTCGTGCTGGGCCCGGTCGAGATCCTCAGGGCATTCGACATGTACCTCGTCTACCCGGAGATCAGCAGCGCGAACATGGCCGCCAAGAAGGCGTCGCTGCCCTTCATCCGCAAGGCGGAGGACTACGGCTACTCTGCCGACACCTGCTCCTACGTGACCGCGGACGTTGGCCTGTACCTGAGCGGGAACGAGCATCCGCTCGGCAAGGTTCCGCCGCCGGACCTGGTGGTGAACGATACGCTGTGCAATACCTACTACAAGTGGTCGGAGGTCATCCACGACTTCTGGGGCTGCCCCGTCTTCACGCTGGATCATCCGGTGCGCCTCAAGAAGGACGGCGGCTACCCCTACGACATCGAGGAGGTGTATCGGCAGGACCGCGACTACGTGGTCAGGCAGCTCGAGGAGCTCATCGACGCGTGCGAGAAGCTGACCGGGCGCAAGTTCGACGAAGACAGGTTCAAGCGCAACCTCGTCCTGGGCAATCGCATGGGCGAGCTCTGGTGCGAGATCATCGAGAAGACGCGGCACGTGCCTTCGCCGTTCGACGCCGTGCTCGACGGCTACGGCTACATGGGCGCCATGACGACGCACAAGGCGACGCCGGAGGGCGTGGCCTACCTGGAGTCGGTCAAGGCGGAGCTCGACGACAGGATCGCCAAGGGCATCGGCGCCGTGCCCGAGGAGCGGTTCCGGCTGTTGTGGATGAGCGCGCCCTGTTATCCGCACTTCCGCAAGATCCCCGAGATGTTCCGGCGCTGGGGAGCCACCTTCGTCTACACGCCGCAGTTCATGCAGGGCACGCGGGGCACCTATCGCTCGCGCATGTACGACCTCGATCGACCCCTGGAGAGCTATGCCGAGTGCCTGATGGACTACTTCCACGCGCGCAATCCGCGGCAGGCGCCGCAGTGGTCGATGGGCTGGTGGGGCGGCAAGGACGACATCGGAAACCAGCTCGACCTGATCCGGCGCTTCGGCGCGGACGGCATCGTGCTGCATGCCATCAAGAGCTGCCGGCTCAACTCGGGCGGATTCGCCGACCTGCGCGAGCACCTCAGCCGCGAGGGCGTGCCCGTGCTGATGCTCGAATCGGACATCGCCGATCCGCGCTATTTCTCGGAAGCCCAGGTCCGCAATCGCATCGAGGCGTTCATGGAAGCGCTGCAGGAGAAGAAATACATACGCGGCGCCTCCGCGGACAAGGCGGAGTCGAAAGGGGGGGCGCAATGACGGTCTACGCGGCGGGGGTGGATTCGGGATCCACCCAGACCAAGGGCATCATCCTCGACGAGCACCGGCGCATCGTGGGCCGCGGCCTGGTGGACACCGGAGCGAACACGGTCAAGTCGGCCGACCGGGCGTTCGAGGCGGCGCTGGCCGATGCCGGGCTCGACCGCGAGGACATCCGGTACACGGTGGGCACCGGCTACGGCCGCTACAAGATCACTTTCGGCGATACGCAGATCACGGAGATCACCTGCCACGCGAAGGGGGCGCACTTCATCTTCCCGCGCACGCGGACGGTCGTGGACATCGGGGGGCAGGACACCAAGGGAATCCGCATCGGCGAGGACGGCGAGGTGCTCGACTTCGTGATGAACGACAAGTGCGCGGCGGGCACGGGCCGCTTCCTCGGCGTGGCGGCGCAGGTCCTGGACCTGCCGCTCGACGATCTCGGCCCGCTGTCGTTGCAGGCGACGCGGCCGGTGGACATCAACAGCACGTGCACCGTATTCGCGGAGACGGAAATCCTCTCCTACCTGGCGCAGAAGAAGAAGCTGGAGGACATCCTGATGGGGATGCACCATGCGATCGCCGCGCGCACGGCTTCGCTGCTGCGCAGGGTCGGCATGAACGACGAAGTCACCTTCACCGGCGGCGTCTCGCGCAACCAGGGGATGGTGCTGGCGCTCGAGGAGGGGCTGGACGTCTCCCTGAACGTCAGCGAGGAATCGCACTACACCGGCGCGATCGGCGCCTGCGTGTTCGCGCTCGAGCGGGCGCTGGCGACGGCGTAGCCGGCCGTCCGGATCGAAATTTGCGGAGGAAGAGATGATCACGGCCGGCATCGACGTAGGAAGCAGCAACACCAAGGCGATCGTCCTGGAGCACGGCTCGACGATCCTGGGCAAGGGCCTGGTGCGTACGGGCTCGAACCTGGAAGGCGCCGCGGGAGCTGCTTTCGACCAGGCATTGGCGCAGGCAGGGGCGAATCGGGAGGATGTCGACTACGTGGCGAGCACCGGCTTCGGCCGGTCCACGGTGTCCTTCAGGCATATCCAGATGACCGACCTCACTGCCAACGGGCAGGGCGCCCGCTGCCTGTTCCCCGAGACCCGCAGCGTGCTGGACATCGGCGCGCAGAGCACTCGCGCCATGCGCATCGCGGATACGGGCCAAGTGAAGCTGCTGCGCATGAACGACAAGTGCGCGGCCGGGGCGGGGGCCTTTCTCGTGCGCGTGGCCAAGTATCTGGAGCTCTCGATCGCGGAGATCGGGGCGCTGGCCGTCGAAGCGCAGGAGCCTCAGCAGATCAGCTCGGTGTGCGCCGTCCTGGCGGAGTCGGAGATCATCAATCTCGTGACGGCCGGAAAGCGCATCGAGGACATCCTGATGGGCGCCATGATGTCGATCGCCTCGCGCGCCCAGGCCCTGCTCAAGCGCCTCGGCGTCGAGCAGCAGGTGACCCTGACCGGCGGCATCGGGGCGAATCCGGGGATGCGCATGGCCCTGGAACGGTGCATGGGGCAGCCGATCAATTTCGATCCGGAGCTGGGCCCGTACGCGGGCGCCCTCGGTGCGGCCGTGCTCGCCTGCTCCCGCCTGCAGAGCGTGCGCAGGCGCGGCGGCTCGAGCGACAGCCTGCGGTCGCCATCGGCCGCCGTGGCGTAGCGCCGGGTTGCCTCAGGCGGCCGCCCGGATGCGGCGCCGCGACGGCGGCCCGGCCGCCTTCGGTGCCGCGCCGGCGGGGGTACCCACCTCCCTGTCGTCGCCGGTCAACAGCCGGTGCACGCCCTTGAGATGCGTGCGCATCTCGAGCGCCGCTGCCTCTGCGTCGCGCGAGGCGAGCAGGCCGAGGAAGCGCCTGCGCGCCTGGACCAGGTCCGGTTTCAGGCGCGCGCCCGCGGACACGCGGGCGTGCAGGTACTTCATCAGGATGTCGGTCAGGGAATCGACGATCAGGCACAGCGCCGCGTTGTGGCTCGCGGCGGCGAGCAGGCGGTAGAACTCCCGCGAGGATTCGATGCGCGCGACGTAGTCGCCCGAGCGCGTCACCTTCTCCGTGGCGTCGACGTTGGCCGCCAGCGCCTCCAGGTCGGCACGGGTCGCGCGCTCGCAGGCGAGCCGCACGACGGTGTCCTGGATATGCAGGCGCGCCTCGGTGAGCTCTCTCAGCGAGATCGACCCCAGGTGCATGAGGTCCTGCATGACCTGCGTCATGCTGCCCGGATCGCCCTGGCGGATGAACGCCCCGCCCTTGACGCCCTTGCGCAGCTCGACGATGCCGGCGAACTCCAGCGTGTGCAGCGCTTCGCGCACCGCGTTGCGGCCCACGCCGAGCTGCAGGGCCAGCTCGCGCTCGGCCGGAAGCTTGTCGCCCGGCTTGAGCGCGCCGGCTGCGAGCTGGTCGCGGATGCGCTCGCAGATCTCCTCGAAGGCGCGGCGCGGCCGGATCGGATCGAAGGCGATCGGGCGCGGGGGGGCGTCCATGTCAGCGGCCCGTGAAGCGCGGCTTGCGCTTCTCGACAAAGGCGCGGACCGCCTCGCGATGATCGCTGGTCTGGAAGGTGCACATCTCGAGCGCGTAGGATGCATCCATGATCAGGTTGAACTGGTCCTTGATTGCCTTGTTGACCGCGAGCTTGGTCCAGCGGATCGCCCAGGGGGCGCCGTCGGCAAGCTCCTGCGCGAGTTCGCGGGCCTTGGGCAGCACCTGCTCCTGCGGCAGGGCGTAGTTTACGAGGCCCATGCGCTCGGCGTCGACCGCATCGATCAGGTTGCCGCGCATCAGGAACTCCTTCGCCCGGTTCGGGCCGACGAGCATCGGCCAGATCACCGCCCCGCCGTCGCCCGCCACCAGGCCGATCTTCACGTGCGGATCGGCGATGCGCGCCGTGCGCGATGCGACCGTGATGTCGCACAGCAGCGCCACCGTGGCCGCCAGCCCGATGCAGTCGCCGTTGATCGCGCACACGATGGGCTGCTCGCAGTCGAGGATGTTCTGCACGATGCGCCGGCCGCCGCTGGGCTCGAGCATCTCGCCTTCCTCGAAGACGTCGCCGCCGGGCCGGTCCTGCATGCCCTTCACGTTGCCGCCGACGCTGAAGTACTTGCCCGAGCCGGTGAGCAGGATCGCGTTGACCTCCTTGTCGCGCGCCAGGTCGGCCCAGATGTCCTGCAGCTCGACATGGAAGCGGTGCTCGATGCGGTTGCCCGTCTCGGGGCGGTTCAGCGTCACCGTGGCGACGCGATCGGCTTTCTCGATCTTCAGGCACTCGTAGCGGGAGTAGTCCATCTTTCGAATCCTTTGTTGACATCCGGGGTGGGGTCGCAATAGTATGAATGGAGGGTCCATTCAATACAAGACCCCTTTGTCATCGGCGCCCTGCCTGCGGGCAGGGCGCCTCCCGGAGCAGCCTGGATGAAATTCAACGAGGAGCAGGTCGCATTTCGCGACAGCGTTCGCCGCATGGTCGAGCGGCATGTCGCGCCCATCGCGGCCGAGATCGACGAGACCGACCGCTTTCCGAGGGAGCTCGTCGAGCTGTTCGGAGAGATGGGGCTGATGCAGCTGTGGGTGCCCGAGCGCTATGGCGGGCCGGAAGGCAACCTCACGATGATGTGCATCGCACGCGAGGAGATCTCGCGCGTGTCGCCGGCCTGCGGCTCCATCGCCGGGTTGAACACGATGTTCATCATGCCGCTGCTCCACTTCGGCTCCGAGGAGCAGCGCCGGCGCTTCCTGCCGGTCATCGCCAAGGGTGGGGTGGTCACCGCGATCGCGATCTCCGAGCCTCAGGCCGGCTCGGACGTCGGCGCGATGACCACGCGGGCGGTGCGCGAGGGCGACAGCTACGTGATCAACGGCCGCAAGCAGTGGTGCAGCTACGGCGTCGAGGCCGAGTACATCGTGCTGATGGCGCGCACGGCCGGCAGCGGGGGCGCCGAGGGGATCAGCGCCTTCGTGATCGAGCCCGCGAGGATGAAGGGCATCACCTTCGGCCGCCACGAGCGCAAGATGGGCTGGCGCGGCGCGCCGAACACGCCGATCTTCCTGGACAACGTGCGGGTGCCGGCCGGGAACCTGATCGGCGAGGAAGGCAAGGGGTTCAAGGCGTCGATGCGCGCCCTCGATCTCAACCGGCCGACGATCGGTGCGCAGTCGGTCGGGCTGGCGCAGGGAGCGCTCGATGCGGCGGTCGCCTATGCCAGGGAGCGCAAGCAGTTCAAGCGCAGCATCGCCGAGTTCCAGGGCGTGCAGTTCATGCTCGCCGACATGGTGATGCAGATCGAGGCCGCGCGCGCCCTGGTGTACGAGTGCGCGCGCGCCGGCGACGAGGGCGACTGGGATCGCCTGAACGTGCTGGCGAGCATGGCCAAGTGCTTCGCGAGCGACATGGCGATGCGGGTGACCACCGACGCCGTGCAGGTCTTCGGCGGCTACGGCTACACCAGGGACTACCCGGTGGAACGCATGATGCGCGACGCCAAGCTCGCGCAGATCTTCGAGGGCACCAACCAGATCCAGCGCCTCGTCATCGCGCGGCACCTGCTCGCCTAGGTCGCCGGAGATGCCGGCTCCGCGCCGCGTCCGCTGCGCGGCCGGGCTTGCGTCGTTCCGGAATTCCGTTCCCGGTTTTCATTAAGGAGGAGAACCATGAAGAGACTGTTGCAACATCTGGGCGCGGTACTGCTGTGCGCCTTCGCTGCCGGCGCAATGGCGCAGCCGGGCTATCCGTCGCGGCCGATCAGGCTCGTCGTGCCCTATGCCCCCGGCGGCACCACCGACATCATGGCGCGAGTGCTGCAGGTGCCGATGCAGGAGGATCTCGGTCAGCCCATCGTCGTGGACAACAAGGCCGGCGCGGGCGGCGCGATCGGGATGAAGGACGCGGCCCATGCGGCGCCCGACGGCTACACGATCGTGTTCATCAACAACGGCCTGGTCGCGACCACCCCGATCCTGCAAAAGGGCGCCGGTTACGATGGATTGCGCGACTTCGCGCCGATCGGGATGGTCTCTTCCTCGCCGATGCTCGTCGTCGTCAACGGCGAGCTGCCGGTCGACGACCTGAAGGGGTTCATCGACTACGCGAAGAAGAATGCCGGCAAGCTCGAGTACGCCAGCGCCGGGCCCGGTTCGTTCGGCCACCTCTCCACCGAGCTGTTCCTGCGCGCTGCCGGGCTGCAGATGGTGCACGTCCCGTACAAGGGACAGGCGCCGACGCTGAATGCGGTGCTCGGCGGCGAGGTGAAGCTGCTCATCACCTCTCCCTCGTCGGCGATGAACAGCCATATCGCCTCGGGCAAGCTGAAATTGCTCGGCGTCGGCACGCCCGCGCGATCGCCGCTGTATCCGGACACGCCGACCGTCTCGACGGTCCTGCCGGGCTACCAGGCGGAGTCGTGGTTCGCGCTGCTCGCTCCCGCCGGCACGCCGCCCGACGTGATCGCGAGGCTGAACAAGTCGCTGAACAAGGCACTGGCGCTGCCGGACCTGCAGCAGCGGCTCAATACCTTCGGGCTGGTCGCGGTGTCCAGCACGCCCGAGCAGCTGCGCGAGCGCAACGTCGCCGAGGTCGAGCGCTGGGGAACGGTGATCCGGGAGGCCGGCATCAAGGCCGAGTGACGCGGCCATCGCCGCGCCTTGCCCGGCTCCATCACGACCCGGCGCCATCACGATCGGAGAGACAGCGATGCCCGATGATGCGCAATCGCCCGCCGCGATCCTTCCCACCGACGAGGAGCGGGGCCTGCTGCGGGATTCGGTCCGGCGCTTCCTCGCGCAGGCCTGGCCGGTCGCGGGGGCGGTCGAGCGGGGCGCGGACCATGCCGCGCTCCGGCGCATCTGGCGGCAGCTCGCCGGGCAGGGCGTCGCGGCGCTCGGGAGCGAGCCGGCCGAGGGCGGCGTGCGCGAGCTGCTGGTGGTGCTGCAGGAACTGGGCCGGGCGGCGTGCCCGGCGCCGCTGATCGATGCGGTGCTCCTCAACCTGGCGCTCGGCGATCGCCGCGGCGACGCGGCGGCGATCGATCGCCTGCTCGCCGATATCGAGGGCGGTGAGGCCTATCCTTGCCTGTCGTTCGGTGACGTCGACCCCGACCGCGCGACCGGCAGGGCGTCGCTTGCGCACGGCTGCGTATCCGGGCAGCTGGATTTCGTCGAAGGCGCACCGGCGGCGACGCACTTCGTCGTGGTGGTGGCCGGCTGCGAACCGCTGCTCGCGATCGTCCAGGCGACGGCCGCGGGCGTCACGATCACGCCGACTCGCGCGATGGGAACGGATGGACTGTGCCGCGTCGACCTGCGCGACGTGCCCGCCGTCGTCGTCGGGGTGGACCGGGCGCACCTGCGCGATCTGCTGTCGATCTCGCGCCTGGCGCACGCCGCCCGCGCCTGGGGTGCAGCGGACCGCTCGTTCGAGCTCGTCGTGCAGTATGCGAAGGAGCGCAGGCAGTTCGGCCAGCCGATCGGCCGTTTCCAGGCGATCCAGCACAAGCTCGCCAACAACCTGATCGCGCTGCGGGCGGTGCAGGCGAGCCTGGACAACGCCGCCGCCCATCACGACCGCCGCGTCGACGACTGGCGCAGCTTCGCGGCGGCCGCCTTCGCCCATGCGGGCCCGTCGCTGCGCCAGGTCTCGCTCGAAACCCATCATGCCTTCGGCGCCATCGGCTATGCCGAGGACCACGAGGCGCCGCGCCACTTCAGGCGCGTGCACCTGGACGTCGCCCGGCACGGCGGCGCGCACGCCGCGCACGAGGCGCTCGCGGCGCGCTACCTGGCGGAAACTCCCGGCGAGCTGCCCGAGCTCGACCTGGGCGAGGATGCCAACGCGTTCCGGCGGGAGGTGCGCGCATGGCTCGCCGAGCACTGGCCGAGCGAGCGGCGCGAGGCCTACGAGGCGTCGGAGAACGCGCATCGCGACTACGAGCCGCGCTTCGCCCGTGAGCTCGGCGAGACCGGATGGCTGGGCCTGACCTGGCCGGCGCGCTTCGGCGGCCAGGAACGCTCGCCTTACCACTGGATGGCCTTTCTGGAGGAAATGAATCGCGTCGATGCGCCCCGTGCCGGCGCGCCGATCCAGGCGGCCGCGTGGATGAGCTTCGGCCGCCCCGAACAGCAGGCGCGCTACCTGCCGGAGCTGCTGCGCGGCGAAGTCATGTACGGCATGTGGTACAGCGAACCCGACTCGGGTTCCGACCTGGCCTCGATCCGCACCACCGCCGTGCGCGACGGCGACGAATGGGTGATCAACGGCCAGAAGATCTGGACCACCACCTACTGGAGCGACTACATGTGGCTGGCCGCGCGCACCGATCCCGCCGCGAAGCCGCCCCACGCCGGCATCAGCATGTTCGTCGTGCATACCGACACGCCCGGCATCACGCGCAGGCCGATCAGGACGATGTACGACGGCGAGTTCTGCAACACCTTCTTCGACGACGTGCGCGTTCCGGCCGATGCCCTGGTGGGCGAGCCCGGCCGCGGCTGGGAGATCCTCACCGGATCGCTGGGCACCGAGCGCGCGTACGTCGGCGCCGGCATCCTGATGAAGCTCGCACGCCAGTTCGAGGAGCTGTGCGCCTGCATCCGCGGGATCGAGGTCGGCGGCCGGCCGCTGCGGCTCGATCCGCGGGTGCGCGACGTCATCGGCAGCTACGCGGCGCAGATCGAGGCGGGCCGCCAGCTCGCGCTCGAGTGCGTCCGGATCCTGGCGCGGGGCGGGATGCCGACCTGGGAAGCGGCCGTCACCAAGGTGTACGCCGGCGAGCTGATGGAGCGCTTCCACGAGTCGGCGCTCGACATCCTCGGCATGGAGGCGACCCTGTCGGCCGGTGCCGCCGGGGCTCCGATGCGCGGGCGGCTCGAGCAGAAGCTGCGCCACTCGCTGATGTGGGTGATCAGCATCGGCACCAATGAAATCCAGCGCAGCCTGATCGCGCAGCGCGCGCTCGGCCTGCCCAGATAGCGAGGAAGCAAATGATGGAATCCAGTCCCGGGCCCGCGCGGGTGGACGCACTCGCCGGCATTCGCGTCGTCGACTTCACGATCGTGATGTCCGGCCCGATGTGCACGCGCATCCTCGCCGATGCGGGCGCCGACGTGATCAAGATCGAGCCGCCCGAGGGCGACATGGTGCGCCAGCGCCCGCCGTTTCGCGCCGGCATCAGCACCTATTTCGCCTCCATGAACTGCGGCAAGCGCAGCACCGTGCTCGATCTGCACACGCCGGCGGGGCGGCAGGCGGCGCTCGAGCTCGCCGGCCAGGCCGACGTCGTGGTCGAGAACTTCCGGCCCGGCGTGATGAAACGGCTGGGCCTGGACTACGAGACGCTCGCGCGCGCCAACCCGCGGCTGATCTACTGCTCGATCTCCGGCTTCGGCCAGACGGGGCCGATGTCCCAGGCGCCGGCCTATGCGCCGATCATCCACGCGGCATCGGGCTACGAGGACGCCTTCACGCGCTATCAGGGGGAAGGCTCGCAGCCGGCGAACAACGGCATCTTCATCGCCGATGTCCTGGGGGCGATCCACGCCGCGAGCGCCATCCAGACGGCGCTGCTGCAGCGATGCCGCACCGGGCGCGGGCAGAGCATCGACGTGTCGCTGATGGACTCGGTGCTGGGGATGCTGATCTACGAATTGCAGAACGCGCAATTCCCCGCCGAGCGGCAGCGCCAGGTCTACCAGCCGGTGCGCGCCAGCGACGGCTGGGTGATGGTCGCTGCCATCACGCCGCGCAACCTGTCGGCGCTGTTCGACGCGATCGGGTTTCCGCAGGGCAAGACCGATCCCCGCTTCGCCACCGTCGCCGAGAAGGAGGCGAACTGGCACGCGCTGCTGCGCATCGTCGAGGACTGGACCTCGCAGCGCACCGCGCTCGAGTGCGAGCGCACGCTGATGCAGGCAGGGGTTCCCTGCTCGCGCTACCGGACCGTGGGCGAGGCGATGTCGGATCCGCAGGCGCAGCACCGCGGATCGATGGCCGCCATCGGGACGCAGGGCGAGCCGTTCGAGGTCCCGAATCCTCCGTACCGGCTCTCGGAGAGCCGTACGGAGGCGCGAAACGTGCTGCCCCATCTCGGCCGGCACACCGAGGAAGTGCTGCGGACCGTGCTCGGCTACGACGACGCGCGGCTGGCCGCCATGCGCGCCGGGGGAGCCTTCGGCCCCGTGGCCGCTACGGAGCCGTCGCTCGATCCGGGTTGACGCGGGCATTTCCGGCCGGGCGGCAGTACGCCTGACCGCTTGCCCCGCAGGGCATTCCGAATCGATAATCGTTCAGGGCGCGCCGTACCGGTGCGGTCACCTGGCACCGGCCGATCGGGCTGCCGGGGCGCGGGCCGCCGGCAGCCGCGACGGCATCAGTTTTCCTTGATGTTCGAGGCCTGCTTGCCCTTGGGACCAGCGACCACGTCGAACTGGACCTTCTGGCCTTCCTTGAGCGTCTTGAAGCCGTTCATCTGGATCGCGGAAAAGTGCGCGAACAGATCCTCCCCTCCATCGTCAGGGGTAATGAAGCCGTACCCCTTGGAGTCGTTGAACCATTTGACGGTGCCTGTTGCCATGCCTAACCATCCCCCAATCATCCTGTGGACAAGGTCGGCCAGACACCAGGGTTGTGGGGAGCGCGGCGGACACCGCCGCCCGGCTCCTCTGACGCGACCAGCTCGATGCTGTCGCCGGCTTGAAACCGGTGGCGTGGCCCCCCATTTCTGTTTGGAAAATCGGAAAGCCCTCGCCCGGGGAAGGCCCCGGACAGCGCTCGGATTTTTTGGCAAAAGTGTTCCGGAGTCAAGCAGGACAGGGGTGTGCGGCGCAGCAGGGCGTGACGGCGATCACGGTCGTCCGACGATCGGTTTCATCCGTTGTTGCAGCAGCAGCATGACTCGCTAGAATGGATCCATGGCAACGCGGCACGATCCCTCCACGGTGCTCGAGCGCAAGGAGAGGCAGCTCGAGCCGCCGCCGATGTACCAGGTGATGTTGCTCAATGACGACTTCACCCCTATGGAATTCGTCGTCGGTGTATTGCAGAAGTTCTTCGGCATGGGCCGGGAGAAGGCGACGCAGGTGATGCTGAAGGTGCACCGGGAAGGGCGTGGAGTGTGTGGAGTCTTTCCGCGCGACGTGGCGTCCACGAAGGTCGAACAGGTTAGCAGTTACTCACGCCAGCACCAGCATCCGCTGCAGTGCGTGATGGAGGAAGCATGATCGCGCAGGAATTGGAAGTCAGTCTGCACATGGCCTTTGTCGAGGCCAGGCAGCAGCGCCACGAGTTCATCACCGTGGAGCACCTGCTGCTGGCGCTGCTCGACAACCCGTCGGCTGCCGAGGTGCTGCGCGCCTGTGCCGCCAACGTGGAAGACCTGCGCAAGAGCCTCACCACGTTCATCAAGGAGAACACGCCGGTCGTGCCCGGCAGCGAGGAGATCGACACGCAGCCGACCCTCGGGTTCCAGCGCGTCATCCAGCGCGCGATCATGCACGTGCAGAGCACCTCCAACGGCAAGAAGGAGGTCACCGGCGCCAACGTGCTGGTGGCGATCTTCGGCGAGAAGGATTCACACGCCGTGTACTACCTGCACCAGCAGGGCATCACGCGGCTCGACGTGGTGAACTACATCTCGCACGGCATCACCAAGACGCCGCAGCCCAAGGAGCCGCAGAAGGAAGAGCAGGCCGAGGCCGAGCAGGAAGGCGCGGGCAGCCAGCAGGGCGCGCTCGAGCAGTACACGCAGAACCTCAACGCCGCCGCCAAGGAGGGCCGCATCGACCCCCTCATCGGCCGCGAGAACGAGGTCGAGCGGGTCATCCAGGTGCTGTGCCGGCGGCGCAAGAACAACCCGCTGCTGGTGGGCGAGGCCGGGGTCGGCAAGACCGCCATCGCCGAGGGCCTGGCGTGGCGCATCACCCAGGGCGACGTGCCCGAGGTGCTGGCCGACGCGGTGGTCTACTCCCTCGACATGGGCGCGCTGCTGGCCGGCACCAAGTACCGGGGCGACTTCGAGCAGCGCCTGAAAACCGTGCTCAAGCAGCTCAAGGCAGCGCAGAACGCGGTGCTGTTCATCGACGAGATCCACACCCTGATCGGCGCGGGCTCGGCCTCGGGCGGCACCCTCGACGCCTCGAACCTGCTCAAGCCGGCGCTGTCCACCGGGCAGCTCAAGTGCATCGGCGCGACCACCTACAACGAGTACCGCGGCATCTTCGAGAAAGACCACGCGCTGTCGCGCCGGTTCCAGAAGATCGATGTGGTCGAGCCCACGGTGGAGCAGACGGTGCAGATCCTGCGCGGGCTGAAGTCGCGCTTCGAGGAGCACCACGGCATCAAGTACTCGTCCTCGGCGCTGTCGGCGGCCGCCGAGCTGTCGGCCAAGTTCATCAACGACCGGCACCTGCCCGACAAGGCGATCGACGTCATCGACGAGGCGGGCGCGGCCCAGCGCATCCTGCCCAAGAGCCGGCAGAAGAAGATCATCAGCAAGGGCGAGATCGAGGACATCGTCGCCAAGATCGCGCGCATCCCGCCGGCGTCGGTGTCGTCCGACGACCGCGGCCGCCTGCAGACCCTCGATCGCGACCTCAAGGCCACGGTGTTCGGCCAGGATCCGGCCATCGAGGCGCTGGCCGCGGCGATCAAGATGTCGCGCTCCGGGCTGGGCAAGCCCGACAAGCCGATCGGCGCGTTCCTGTTCTCGGGGCCCACCGGCGTGGGCAAGACCGAGGTCGCGCGCCAGCTCGCCTTCATCCTCGGCATCGAGCTGATCCGCTTCGACATGTCCGAGTACATGGAGCGCCACGCGGTCTCGCGCCTGATCGGCGCGCCGCCCGGCTATGTCGGCTTCGACCAGGGCGGGCTGCTCACCGAGGCGATCAGCAAGAAGCCGCATGCGGTGCTGCTGCTCGACGAGATCGAGAAGGCCCACCCCGACATCTTCAACATCCTGCTGCAGGTGATGGACCACGGCACCCTCACCGACAACAACGGGCGCAAGGCCGATTTCCGCAACGTGATCCTCATCATGACCACCAACGCGGGCGCGGCCGACTTGCAGAAGCGCGCCATCGGCTTCTCCGACACGCGCAAGGCGGGCGACGAGATGGTCGAGATCAAGCGCATGTTCACGCCCGAGTTCCGCAACCGGCTCGATGCCACCATCAGCTTCGCCGCGCTCGACGAGGAGATCATCCTGCGCGTGGTCGACAAGTTCCTGATGCAGCTCGAGGAGCAGCTGCACGAGAAGAAGGTCGAGGCCATCTTCACCGATGCGCTGCGCGCCATGCTGGCGAAGAAGGGCTTCGATCCGCTGATGGGCGCGCGCCCGATGCAGCGCCTGATCCAGGACACCATCCGCAAGGCGCTGGCCGACGAGCTGCTGTTCGGCAAGCTGGTCAACGGCGGGCGGGTCACGGTGGACGTCGACGAGGCCGGGCAGGTCACGCTGTCGTTTGCCGAGGGCGCGCCGCCGGCCGCGGGCGGCGAGGGTGAGGAGTTCATCGAGGTGCTGCCCGCCTGAACGTGTGAAGGAACCGGCTGCGCTTCTCGGCGTGACCTCCGGTCGCTCGCTGCGGTTCCTTCACACGTTCTGGAGGTGGGCTGACTACGGGACCTTCTGACCTTCTGAGGGTGGGCTGGTGCCGGCGGGACGCCGTCTGGTGCGCGCCGGCGCGGCTCGCGTTGCGTGATCTTCCCCGCGTGGTGAGGCGTCCGCCTGCCTCGCTGCCTCGCTGCCTCGTTTTCCCTGCTTTCCGCCGTCCGGCCATCTCGGGTATCGTGGCCCGGGCCGGTACATGACGATATGTTCAGAATGCAAAAGGTGGCAGATGCGCGGCCCGGCCTGCAGCATCCGTCGTTTCGTTCAGGAGGAGACGCAATGTCCATGCGATCGACGATCTTCGCGCCGGCCGTGCTGGCCGCGTTCGTCGTCCTGGCAGGCGCGGGGCCCGCGCATGCCCAGGCCGACTCGCAGGCCCGGTACCTGGCCGGCAACTGCGCCAACTGCCACGGCACCGACGGGCGTTCGGCCGGCGGCGGCGGCATGCCCGGGCTGGCGGGGCTGTCGCAGACCTACTTCATGGAGCAGATGAAGGCGTTTCGCGACGGCACGCGCAAGGCGACGATCATGAACCAGATCGCCAAGGGCTACAGCGAAGAGCAGCTTGCCGCCCTGGCCGAGTTCTTCTCCCGACAACAGAAGGCCGGCCAATGAGCCGGGCAGCGGAGGACCACGACATGAATCGCATCCGCATCGGTCGCCGCCGCTTCGTGCAGGCGCTCGGCTCGGGCCCGGTGCTGTCGCTCGCGGGCGGCGGCGCGGCCCTGTCCCTGGCCGGCTGCGCCGCGCCGGGCGGCGAGCCCTCGGCGGCGTCCGGGCGCAAGCTCGGGCGGGTGCTGGTGGTGGGCGGCGGTTACGGCGGTGCCACCGCCGCGAAGTACCTCAAGAAGTGGGGCGGCCCGGGCGTGGAGGTGGTGCTGGTGGAGCGCGAGACCGCGTTCGTCTCGTGCCCGCTGTCGAACCTGGTGATCGGCGGCTCGCGCCGGATCGCCGACCTCACCGTGCCCTATACCGGGCTGCGCGAGGCCGGTGTGGTGGTGATCCACGACGAGGTCCAGGCCATCGACGCGGCGCGCCGGCGCGCCAGCTTCCGCAAGATCGCCGACCAGGAGTTCGACCGCATCGTGGTGTCGCCGGGCATCGAGCTCGACTTCGATTCGGTGCAGGGGCTCGACGCCGAGGCGCAGAAGACCATCCTGCACGCCTGGAAGGCGGGGCCGCAGACGGTGGCGCTGCGCGCCCAGCTCGAGGCGATGCCCGACGGCGGCGTCTACGTGCTCTCCATCCCCAAGTCGCCCTATCGCTGCCCGCCGGGCCCCTACGAGCGGGTGTGCCAGGTCGCGCACTACTTCAAGACCGCCAAGCCGCGCTCGAAGATCGTGGTGCTCGATGCCAATCCCGACATCCAGTCCAAGAAGGGCCTGTTCCTGGCGGCCTGGAACGGCCAGTACAAGGGGCTGATCGACTACCAGCCGAACATGAACGTGACCGAAGTTGATGCGCGCAACAGGGTCGCGGTCACCGAGCTCGGCGACAAGGTCAAGGCCGACGTGCTCAACATCGTGCCGGCGCAGCGCGCCGGCGCCATCGCCGCCAAGACCGGGCTGGTCAACGCCAACAACCGCTGGTGCCTGGTCGACTGGGTCACGCTGGAGTCCACCGCCGCTCCCGGCATCCACGTACTGGGCGACGCCACGCTGTCGGCGCCGGCGATGCCGAAGTCCGGCCACATGGCCAACCAGCACGGCAAGGCGGCGGCCGCGGCCATCGTCGAGATCCTGAACGGGCGCACGCCGCAGCCGCAGATGATGGCCAACACCTGCTACAGCTTCATCGACGACCGCAACGTGGTGCACGTGGCGTCGGTGCACCGCTACTCGCCGGAGAAGAAGACCATCGAGCCGGTGGCCGGCGCCGGCGGCCTGTCCAGCGCGCCGAGCGAGCTCGAGGGGCAGTACGCCAACGCCTGGGCGCGCAACATCTGGAACGACATGCTCACCTAGCTCCAGGGCCTGTCGGGGCGGGCACCCCGGATGCCCCGGCTGGCTCCGGGCCGACCCGAAGGCGCCTCCGGGTCGGCCGCGGCGATGCCGTATAGTGTTTGCATGTTCCGTCGCGGCGATCCGACCCTCCTGGCGTGCGCGGTACTGGCCGTCGGCGCGGTGGGCGTCGCGCTGGTGCTGCAGCATGCCTTCGACATGCGGCCCTGTGCCTGGTGCACCTTCCAGCGCCTGCTGTTCCTGCTGGTGGCCGTGCTGGCGCTGGCCGGCTGGGCGCTGGGCCGCGTGCGCGGTGCGGCTGCCGCGTGCGCGGCGCTGGCGGGCCTGGTGGCCGTGGGCGGCGTGTGGGCGGCGCTGCACCAGCAGTTCGTGGCGGCCCAGGCGCAGTCGTGCGCCTTCACGCTGGCCGATCGCGTGCTGATGAACACCCGCCTCGATGAATTCCTGCCGTGGCTGTTCGAAGCCACGGCTTCGTGCAGCGAGGCCAACGTCGCGCTGCTGGGCCTGCCGTTCGCCCTCTGGAGCGCCGCCCTGTTCGTGGTGCTGGCGCTGCTGGCCGGGCGCGCGGCGCTGCGGGCCCGGCCGCCCGCGCCGGCGGCACGGCCGGCGGTCTGACGCGATCGCCTGCGGCTGCACGGGCAACCGGAGGATCCTGCGCATGAACGCACTCGAACAGCTCAAGCGTTTCACCACCGTCGTGGCCGACACCGGCGACTTCAACACCATGCGCGCCTACGGGCCGCGCGACGCCACCACCAATCCGTCGCTCATCCTGAAGGCGGTGAGCAAGCCCGAGTACCGCTCGCTGCTCACGCGCACGCTCGCGGCGCACCCCGGCGAGGACGTGGCCGCGGTGTGCGACCGGCTGCTGGTGGGCTTCGGCGCCGAGATCCTGGCGATCGTGCCGGGACGCGTATCGACCGAGGTCGATGCACGGCTGGCGTTCGATGTCGAGGCCACCATCGCCAAGGCGCGTCACCTCGTCGCGCTGTACGAAGAGGCCGGCTTCGGGCGCGAGCGGGTGCTGGTCAAGGTCGCCTCGACCTGGGAGGGCATCCGCGCGGCCGAGGCGCTGGAGAACGAGGGCATCCACTGCAACCTGACCCTGCTGTTCTCGTTCCCGCAGGCGGTGGCCTGTGCCGATGCCGGGGTGACGCTGATCTCGCCTTTCGTGGGCCGCATCTACGACTGGTACCGCAAGCACGACGGCGTCGACGATTACGCGCCCGAGGAAGATCCCGGGGTGCTGTCGGTCAGGCGCATCTACACCTACTACAAGAAGTTCGGCTACCCCACCGAGGTGATGGGTGCGAGCTTCCGCAGCGTCGGCCAGGTGCTCGCCCTGGCCGGCTGCGACCTGCTCACCATCAGCCCCGAGCTGCTCGAGCAGCTCAGCAAGGACGAACGCGAGGTCGAGCGCCGGCTCGACCCGCGCCAGGCGCGCGAGGAGGCCGTCGAGCGGGTGCGCTTCGACGAGAAGCACTTCCGCTATGCGGTCAACGAAGACGCCATGGCCACCGAGAAGCTCGCCGAGGGAATCCGCATCTTCGCGGCCGACGCGGTGAAGCTGGAAAGCCTGGTCGCGCAGGCGCGCTGAACGGTTCCTTCACACGTTCCGAGCCCACACCTACCAGATGCCGAGGCTGACGCCGGCGGCCAGCGTCGCGCCGAGCTCGCGCGCACGCGCCAGGTCGGCGGCGGCAATGGTCTTGGGGGCGAGGATCGCCTCGGGCGTCTGCGCGTGGGTGATCACGATCAGCGGCTCGGCCACCGCATTGAGGCGCCAGCCGGTGGCGATGCGCGCGATCTGGCGCGCGGCACCCTCGCCGTCGGAGCCGGCGCACACCAGGGTCGCGTACGGCCGCCCGTCGATGCGCCCGAGCACCCCGTAGTAGGTCCGGTCGAAGAAGTCCTTCATCATGCCGGCCATCGAGGCAAGGTTCTCGGGGGTGGCGAAGAGCATGACGTCGGCGGCCAGCACGGCCGCGGCATCGGCCTGGTCGGCGCGGCGCACGTCGAGCTCGATGCCCTCCTGCCCGCGCGCACCTTCGCAGAACGCCTCGACCAGCTGCCGGGTGCCGCCGGTCATCGACCACCAGACCGCCAGCAGCCGCCTGCTCACGTCACGTCTTGCCGGTGCTGCCGAAGCCGCCGGCGCCGCGCGCGGTCTGCACGAAGTCCTCGACCGGGTTCCACTGCACCTGCACCACCGGCACCACGATCATCTGCGCGATGCGCTCCATCGGCTCGATGGTGAACGGCTGGCGGCCGCGGTTCCAGCACGACACCATGAGCGGGCCCTGGTAGTCGGAGTCGATCAGCCCGACCAGGTTGCCCAGCACGATGCCGTGCTTGGTGCCCAGGCCCGAGCGCGGCAGGATCATGGCGGCATGGCCGGGATCGCCGATGTGGATCGCCAGCCCGGTGGGGATCAGGTTCGCGTCGCCCGGCGCGAGGACGAGCGGCGCATCGATGCACGCGCGCAGGTCGAGGCCGGCGCTGCCGCCGGTGGCGTAGGCGGGCAGCCGGTCGAGCATGCGCGGATCGAGGATGCGGACGTCGAGCTTGATCATCGGGTGGACAGCCTGTGCAGCATGAACGAGAGCGCCAGCAGCACGAAGCCGGGCAGCGGCGATAGCGCCGGAGACAGATCGAGGAGGGCGGCAGCGACCAGCGCGAAGCCGCCGAGCGCCAGCCAGCGGCTCAGCCGGCGCGTCGCCGAGCGTCCCGCGGCGCGCAGCGCGTCATCGGCCGGGCGCGTGCCGGCCTGTGCGCGTGTCCGCCCGGCTGCCCGCTGCAGCGCCTGGCGGGCTTCCTCGGCCAGTCCCTGCGGCCCGGCCAGTCCGTGCGGCCCGGCCGGCTCGCGCCGTCCGGCCGATACGTGCTGCCCGGCCTGTGCGCGCTGTCCCGCCGATGCGTGCCGGCCGACCGCCCCGGGAGGCGCGGTGCCGCCGGTAGCCGCAGGGGCAGCGGTACGCGAGCGTGCGCGTTGCCCGGCCGGCCCGCCGGCGCCCACGCGTCCGGGCGCGCCGACCCCCCCGGTGAGCCGTTCGACGTAGCGGGCGAAGTCGCCGTCGGGCGGTCCGTCGCGATCGAGGGTGTTCATCGTGCGCGGCGCTTCAGCTGCCGCGCGGCGGCAGGCGCTGGGCGATCTCCGCGACCAGCGCCTGCGCCAACTCCGCCTTGCCGGCGCGCGGCAGGCGCCGGCTGCCGTGGGCGTCGATCAGCAGCAGCTCGTTGTCGTCGCGGCCGAAGGTGGCGTGCCCGATGTTGGCGACCAGCAGCGGCACGCCCTTGGCGGCGCGCTTGGCCGCGCCGTTGGCTTCGAGGTCTTCGCTCTCGGCCGCGAAGCCGACGCACCAGGGCGCATCGGGGCGGCGCGCGACGGCGGCAAGGATGTCGGGGTTCTGCACGAACTCGAGCTGCGGCAGGTCATGGGCGTCGCGCTTCTTCAGCTTGCGATCGCTGGCGTTGGCGACGCGCCAGTCGGCCACCGCGGCCACCGCCACGAAGACGTCCGGGCGCGGCTCATCGGCGGCGGGCGCATCGAGCGTCGCCATCACGGCATCGTGCATCTGCTGCGCGGTGCGCACGTCGATGCGCCGCACGCCGCGCGGGGTGACCAGCGCGGTCGGCCCGGCCACCAGCGTGACCTGCGCGCCGGCGGCGCTGCATGCACGCGCGAGCGCGAAGCCCATCTTGCCCGAGGACAGGTTGGTGATGCCGCGCACCGGGTCGATCGGTTCGTAGGTGGGGCCGGCGGTGAGCAGCACGTGGCGTCCGGCCAGCGCCTTCGGCACGAAGTGGGCCGCCAGCTCGTCGACCAGCTCGAGCGGCTCGAGCATGCGGCCCAGGCCGGTCTCGCCGCAGGCCTGCTCGCCGCTGGCCGGGCCGAGGACGGCCACGCCGTCGGCGGCCAGCTGCGCGACGTTGCGCTGCGTGGCCGGATGCAGCCACATCTGCCGGTTCATCGCCGGGGCCACCAGCAGCGGGCAGTCGCGGGCCACGCACAGCGTGGCGAGCAGGTCGTCGGCCAGCCCGTGCGCCAGCTTCGCGATGAAGTCGGCGGTGGCCGGCGCCACCAGGATCGCGTCGGCGCGGCGCGACAGCTCGATGTGCGCCATGTTGTCGTCGATGCGCGCGTCCCACTGGTCGACGTACACCGGCCTGCCGGTGAGCGCCTGGAACGTCACCGGCGTGACGAAGCGGGTGGCCGCCGCGGTCATCACCGCCTGGACCGTTGCGCCTGCGCGCTGCAGCTCGCGGGCCAGCTCGGCCGCCTTGTAGGCGGCCACGCCGCCGGTGACGCCGAGGACGATGTGCTTGCCGTCGAGGTTCATCCGCGCTGTATAGCACAAGCCGGGCGTCCCCGGGCCGCGCATCTTCGGCTCAGAACGTGTGAAGGAACCGTAGCGAGCGGCCCGAGGTCGCGCCGAGAAGCGCAGCCGTACGAGAGTACGGCGAGCATCGCAGGCGCGAGATCGGGCCGCGCAGTAGGTTCATTCGCACGTTCTCAGCGCGAGCGCCGCACCCGCCTCAGCTCATCGATGATCAGCAGCACTGCGCCGACGGTGATCGCGCTGTCGGCTACGTTGAAGGCGGGAAAGTGGTGCCGCTGCCAGTACACCAGGAGGAAGTCGACCACGTGGCCGCGCGCGATGCGGTCGATCACGTTGCCGAGCGCGCCGCCCAGGATCAGCGCCAGGGCGAAGGCGAACAGCCGCTGCGAGCCGTGGCGCGCCAGCAGCCACACGATGAAGACGGCCGCAGCGAGCCCCAGCGCGATGAAGAACCAGCGCTGCCAGCCGGCGGCGCGGGCGAGGAAGCTGAAGGCCGCGCCGCGGTTGTACACCAGCGTGAGGTCGAAGAAGCCCGGCAGCACCGCCAGCCGTTCGCCGAAGGCGAAGCTGCGCTCGACGGCGAACTTGGTGAGCTGGTCGGCCGCGATCACCAGCGCGGCGAGCCACAGCCACGGCTTGACGGCGGCTGTGCCGCTCCTGGTCATGGCGCGGCGGCTTGTATGTTCAGACCAGGCCAGAACGGTAGAGTCTGAACGCCGATGAGGCGGCCAGACCGGCCCGTGCAGCT
>MKUQ01000047.1 GCA_001898645.1 Burkholderiales bacterium 70-64 | reverse complement strand
CTGAGTCATCTGACTTCTCCGTTGCACCCTGTTCGGGTAGGATATGTCAGATCAAGTCGTGACTACTACACATCAGGCCGGCGCGTCGTCCGTCCCGGGCACGTACGACACGGGTCGATAACCCAGATCGCTCACCGTCTCCTGGATGCGATACCGTCGCCCTTGCGAGAGGAAGGCAACGTCGAAGCGGCTGATCGGCGGTGCGTTCTCCCACCGGTCCAGCGCGCGCCACAGCGCTTCCACGACGGCTGCCAGCGGCCGCGCCACGGCCGAGGGAAAGCTGTGCTCGGGCACCTGCATGCCGTCGGGTCCGGCCCTCAGCAGCGGGCCCAGAAGCTCGCGCGCAGTCCAGGGGCGTCCGTCGGTGACGAGATAGACATGCCCCGGTTGCCCTCGCTGCAGCGCACAGGCCACCGCCCGTGCAACGTTGTCCACATGCACCGCCTCGAAGGGACGCCGCCCGTGATCGATCCACATGAACTGCCCTTGCCGTACGCGCTGCCGGATGCCTTGCACCGCAGGCGCCTGGCGTGACCATACGAAGGCGGGCCGCAGGATGATGAGCTCGCATGCCGGTGCCTGCGCGAAGGCCTCGCGCAAGGCGATCTCGGCGGCCTTCTTGGCCTTGCCATAGTCCGAATTGGGCGGATCGGCATAGAGCTGGCTGGCGTCGATATCCAGCAGCTCGCCGCGCCCTTGCATGACCGATTCGGACGAGATGTAAATGAAGCGCCGCACCCCCTGAGCCGCCGCACGACGGTACAGGGCGAGGGACGCAACAACCATCGCTCCGGCCTCGCGCACCCGCTGGGCCGCAGCGGCAGAACGGGCCAGGGCATGCACACGGTGCCCTTGCTGCAGCAGGTGCGCCAGTACGCGCCGGCCTACCAGGCCACTGCCGCCCGTGAGGAAGACGTTCATCGAAGCCCCGGATCCACTGTGTTCCATGGCCTCACTATAGGCAGCCGCCCGATCTGGTGGTGCGCAAGCTCGGCGCCTTTGGCCTTGGTCTCTACGCCGCCCCCGAGCTGGCGGCAGGGGTGGGGGCGCGCGCCACGCCGCGCGCATTGGCCGCTCTGCCGTGGGTGGGGCACCTGGGCTTTGCCGACCAGGCCATGCTGCTTCGCCGCGGCAAACACCGCGAAACACTGCGCGCGCAAGCCTCGCTGTGGGGCAGTGACGTTCTGGCAGTGGTGCGCATGGCAGAGCAAGGCGCCGGCTGCGCCGTGTTGCCGCACTGGCTGGCCCGCCCGCGCGTGGTCGCGGGACGGCTGGACGTGCTGTTGCCGACATGGCAACTGCCCAACGCCCAGGTGTGGCTGGCCTGGCGCAACCGCGGCAGCAACCGTCAGGCGGTGGCCCTGGTGGCACAGCACCTGCGCAGCCGCCTCATGGCGCGGCTGCGCGATGGATGACCCGGACGGGAGAATCCGGACCAGCCCGTCGAGACGCTGCAGCCGCGCCCCGTTAGCGCGGGGGCTTGCTCGCGCGGATGAACGCGCTTAGAAACTTGCCGTCCATTTCGGACGCAACGGCTGACGCATCCAGTCCGTTGGCCGTGAGGAACTCACACGCGTCCGCGGCCGTATAGATCCGCGTCGGCTCCATGCCGATGTCGAAGAAGCCGGCCGCCGCAAGTTTGCTGCGGTACTCCTCCTCATCGAGGGCGCCCGCCACGCAGCCGACCCAGGCCAGCACGCTGCGCCGAACCTCTGGACGGATTTCCCCTCGGGTGACTACGTCCGCAACAGCAAAACGTCCGCCGGGCTTGAGCACGCGGAACGCTTCGCGCAGCACCTGGTCCTTGTCCGCCGACAAGTTGATTACGCAATTCGAAATGATCACGTCGACTGAGGCATCAGGCAGCGGAATGTGTTCGATCTCGCCCTTCAAAAACTCGGCGTTCGTGGCACCGGCCCTGCGCTTGTTCTCGTCGGCGAGCGCGAGCATGTCGTCGGTCATATCGAGGCCATAGGCCTTCCCGCTCGGACCAACCCGTTTCGCCGACAACAGCACGTCGATGCCGCCACCGGAGCCGAGGTCGAGGACGACCTCGCCAGGCCGAAGCTCGGCCAGCGCGGTCGGGTTGCCGCAACCCAGCGACGCCAGGACAGCGGCCTCCGGAAGATCACACGTCTGTACGGAGTCGTAAAGGTCGCGTGTGATCGGGTCGCTGCCAGCGAGTGGACCGGTCGCGCAGCAGGACGTCGCAGGCGCCGTCGCCGTGCTGCCGCAGCATGATGGAGCGGCGCCGATGTTGATGACGCGGCGAGCCGCTTCACCGTACTTCTCCTTCACGACTTGCCTGATATCGACTCGAGCCATCGCTCTTCTCCCGTTGATGCAAACCTAGATGCCGGCCTTCTGCGGGTTCGCCTGCCCACCGCCGAACCACGTACGCTGAAAGCGCAGCGCCACATTCACCAGCGCGATCATCACTGGAACTTCGACCAGCGGACCGATGACGGCCGCGAACGCGGCCCCCGAGTTGATCCCGTACACGGCCACCGCAACGGCAATGGCAAGCTCGAAGTTGTTCGAGGCCGCGGTGAAGGACAGGGTTGCGCACTTCGGGTACCCGGCGCTTGCGCGGCGCCCCATCGCAAAGGAAATCAGGAACATCGCCACGAAGTAGATCAGCAGGGGCACCGCGATCCGCACGACATCCAGCGGGATGGTCACGATCAGCTCGCCCTTGATGCTGAACATCACGAAGATGGTGAAGAGCAGCGCCACCAGAGTGATCGGGCCGATCCTCGCAACGAAGTGTGTGTGGTACCAGTCCTTCGTGACGAAGCGAAGCATCACCACGCGCGTCAGCACACCGGCAATGCACGGGATGCCGAGGTAGACGAAGACACTCTGCGCGATCTGGCCGATGGAGATGTCGACGACCGATCCGGTAAGCCCGAACATCGGCGGCAGCACCGTGACGAACAGCCACGCGTACACGCTGTAGAACAGCACCTGGAAGATCGAGTTGAAGGCAACCAGCCCCGCTGCGTACTCCGTCGAGCCGCCCGCGAGTTCGTTCCACACGATCACCATCGCGATGCAACGAGCCAGTCCGATCAGGATCAAGCCCGCCATGTACTCCGGCTTGTCAGGCAGGAAGACAATGGCGAGCGTGAACATCAGCACTGGTCCCACGAGCCAGTTCTGCACCAGGGACAGCCACAGCACCTTCCTGTCACGGAAGACGTCGGGGAGTTCCTCGTAGCGCACCTTTGCGAACGGGGGGTACATCATCAAGATGAGGCCGATGGCGATCGGCACATTCGTGGTGCCGACGCTGAAGGAATCCACGAGCTGCTCGACGCCTGGCACGAACCAGCCGATGCCGATCCCGAGGGCCATCGCGGCGAAGATCCAGACCGTCAGGTAGCGGTCGAGAACGGAGAGTCTGCTGGCCGCGGCAGCCATGCTAGTCCGGTGAAACCGGGAAATCGGGCCAGTACGGACATGTTTCCTTGGCCACGCTGTCGCGCACGGTGATCACGATTCGCATCGAGGGCGCGCCGGAAGCCGCGAATTCGTCAAAGAATGAGGACATGGGTGGCCGTAAGAAGACGGCTAGCAACGGCACGACGTATGGGCGACGTCGAGGCAGGGCTCTCCCTGACAGCAGTTTTCGGTCAGGTAGGCCAGCAGGGCGTTCATCTGTTCGAAATCGGCCCGATAGATCAAGTTCCGGCCGTTACGCTCCTGCGTGACCAGCCCGGCGTTTGCCAACTCCTTGAGATGAAACGAGAGAGTGGCCGGAGGAATGTGCAGGTCATCCGCGATCCGGCCGGGTGTCGAGCCGGCTTGGCCGGCGATCACGAGGGCGCGGAAGATCCGCAGCCGGTGGGACTGCGACAGAGCGGTGAGAGCCTTCAGAACGGATTGTTCTTCCATAATTCGATAATTATATAAATATTAGAAAGTGTACTTGATCCATCCAGTCGCGTAAACCTCTTCCCTGGAACCGACGTGTTGCCCGCTCGGGTGCACGTCGCCGCGGGATTGGGCGGGCGGCCCAGGCCCACGTGCGAATTACCGTGCGACTGGCGTGCGAATCCAGCGCCGATCAGGGGCGGTCACGACGGTTTCGTCTGCCGCCCGCCGACAGTCGTTCATTGTCGGCGGGCGTCCTTGATGGTGGTGGAACACGGAACCGAACCCGCGTCCGTTTTCCAAGCAGAATAGTAATGTTTTAATCTTGAGGGCGTGAATTCGGGTCAATGGCCACGATGCGCGCGGAAGGACTGTGCCAATTCCAGATAGGCGTGCTCTACTGGCTGTGCGTCTCCATCGCGCTGTGCCATCGCTTCGAGCGCCTGCAGCAGATACTCGGCCACCAGGTAATCGTGTTCCTGACACGCCCGCTCGAACAGGGCGGATACCTCGTCGCGCAACGTCAGATTATCGTTGTGCATTTCATCCTCCGTTTCGCCTCACAACGGTTGGTCAGCGCCGGACCGGAACCAGATCAGCAGCAACCGCTCTGCACTTGCCTCGACGGACACTCGACTGAACCGTAGGAGCAGAACACGCAGCAGTCGCCCGGCTTTGGTTTGAGGATCGTATGGCATTGCACGCACTCGTAGAAAAACTGGCAAGCTTGACTGGGCATCGTTTCCTGTTTGGCGAAGCCACAGTTGGGGCAGGTCAAGACCGATTCAAAGTCTATGGCTGTCTTTGTTTTTGCGTTGCCGCATGTCTCCCGGCGCATCATCCTGCCAACTCCGGAATCCAGAAAAAATAAGCGTTCAGCATATACAACCCTGCGGCCACCAGTGTCAGTCCGCCGATTGCCTCGAAGGCACGTCGGTAGGTAGCAAGGCTTTTCAGGTTTTCCAGCCAGCCGACGGCGAAGGCGCCGAGCGCGACGGGAACTGCGCGGCCGACTGCAAATGCGAGCAGCAGCAGGGTACCGATCAGGGGGGACCCCAAGCTGGCCGACACACCCAGCAACACGACCAGTGCGGGGGTGCATACGGGGCAGACGGCAATGGAAAAAGGGACGCCGAGCGCGAATGCACCCCACGCGCCGGTTGGGCGTCGAACGCGCATCGCCAAGGCTGGCATGGGCAGGCGAATCCATCCGGGCCACATCAGCCCCAGCAGGATCAGCAATGGTCCGAGGAGCAGGCCCC
>MKUQ01000046.1 GCA_001898645.1 Burkholderiales bacterium 70-64 | reverse complement strand
CGCTTCCCAAATCATCGCATCATGCCGTTGCTTGACATCGGGTTATGCAGACCTTCCCTAACGGACGAATTGCACCTTACGGCGAACAACCGTCGCAAGGCGAAACCCGATTGGCTAGACGCATACGAAGTGTTGAAGTACGCACCCGGCACGACCAAGAACGCCGCAGCGTCAACACTGGCGAAGCAAGCCGGGATCGGCAAGACGAAGGCCGATGAACTGATCGAACGAGCGGCGAAGTACATTGAAGCAAACGAATAGCCGCCGCAGCGGGTAGCGCCCGCTGTTCCCGCAAAGCCCCGTCTTCTTTCCGGGGACTGCCTGCCCCGACCATTCGCCCATGCCTTGTATTTCAAGGCGTCCCATTGGAGCGAATGGTATGAACAATCTTCTACGGCTCCCCGCCGTCATGACTGCTACGGGTCTGACCCGTAGCACGCTTTACTTGCGCATCAAGCAGCGGCTTATGACGCCCCCGGTCAAGTTGGGCGAACGCTGCGCCGCATGGCCGTTGCACGAAATCGCCGCAATCAATGCCGCGCGCATCGCCGGAAAGTCCGACGAAGAAATCCGCGAACTGGTGACGCAGCTTGAACAGCAGCGCATGGCGAAGGCGTAAGCGGAGCACGTATCCGCCGTGAACGCAGTAGCTATAGGGGTTAAGCGAGCAAATAACTCATAAACCCACATACGAACCCACATAGAAGAACGAATCTCCGAACCGATGGCACTCGAAAACCTTAACTTCGGCCCACCGTCGCCCGACGATGAACAGGCAACGATGCGCGAAATCCTGTCGCACCTTGCGCCGAAGAAAGAAGACGACGTGCGGATGGTTGCCGCTGCGTTGAAGACGCACGGCCCGAAGTTCGAAGAAGTCTTCTACGAATGGGCGACGCCTTACGGGCGATACAAGGCCAAGGGATTGTGGGCAAAGGTCAAGGCCGACCCCGACGCGATGACCGAAGTTATCGAACGGCAGGTTACGGCCCTTGGCAAGAAGCAACGGTTCACCCTGCTGGCCGCCGAAGCTTTGGAAGGAAGGCCGCTGCAACAGCAGCGAATCAAGGGCGTACTTCCCGTCGAAGGCATCGCAGCTATCTACGGCCCTTCGGGTTCGGGCAAGTCGTTTCTAGGCGTCGCACTGGCCGCAGCCATCGCCGAAGGTTCACCCATCTTCGGGCACGCCACGAAGCCCGCCGCCGTGCTGTACGTCGGCCTTGAGGGCGAAGGCGGCTATCGGGGCCGCGTGATCGCGTGGCAGCGCGTCAACGGGCGCGCAATGGCCGATGGCGTGCGCTTCCTGCTGCAACCCTTCCGCCTGACCGATCCGCAGGACGTGGCCGACCTTGCCGCCGTCTGCCCGCCCGGCTGCGTCGTCTTCATCGACACGTTGAACCGCGCTGCGCCGGGCATGGACGAAAACAGTTCGAAGGACATGGGCGCAGTCATCGAAGGTGCGAAGACGCTTCAACGCTTGATCGGCGGCCTTGTCGTCTTGATCGCCCACACTGGCAAGGATTCGACGAAAGGACTTCGCGGCCATTCAAGCCTGTTCGCCGCACTCGACGCCGCGATTCTCGTTGGCCGCGATGGCGACGTGCGTAGCTGGAAGGTCGATAAGGCGAAGGACGGCAAGGACGGCGACGAACACCGCTTCCGCTTGACCATCGTTGAAATCGGTATGGACGAAGACGGCGAAGCGATTACGTCTTGCGTCGTTACCCCGGACAGTTCGTTGCCCACAGTGCCGGGCAGCGAAAGGGGACTGACCGCAAGCCAGAAGTTCGGCCTTGACACCTACAACGAAGCCGCGCGCATGTACGGCGGTCTTGACGCACAAGGGAACTTCGCCGGTCTGCACGTCAACAAGTGGCGCGAAGTCTTCTATCAGAAGTCCACCGCAGACAATGAAGCCAGCAAGCGCAAGGCGTTCAATCGCGCACGCGGCGAACTTGTCGAACTCAATCGTCTATCGGTCAGCGACAACATTTATCGGCTTGACGGACTGCACGCATCAATCGCCGAAAGCTGTATCGCCGAAGTATTGAAGAAGGCCGTAGCGGGACACGGGACAAAGGCGGGACAAGGGCGTGACATGTCCCGCGTCGCATCCCTGCCTTTTGCGGGACAAACGGGACACACACCTTTAGGTGTGTCCCATGTCACGCCGGATGCGATGGCCGATTTCCCGGCCGCTAGCAGCCTCCCCATGTGGGCATCGAATTCCTGAAGGTGATCGTATGTGGAACATTGAAGCGTACAAATCGGACGAAGCGTTTATGCGCGAAGTGAACCAAGCCCTTGCCGCCGTAGCGCCGAAGGATGGCGGCGTGCCGACGATGAAGCGGCAGTTCGCAACGCATCTTTACTTCGAACGTAAGACCGTATTTGACCCGGCAATCGCGGCGTACAACTCCGCGCGCCATGTGTACCCGTATGACGTGTCAACGAAGGTCGCGCGCTACATCGCTATGGAATGGCCGAAAGACCCCGTAGTGATCGCGCATCTTCTGGCACTGAACGAAGGGTTCGAAACGGGACAGTATTCCGTTAGCAAAGTGCAGTTCTTCGACTTCGTTTGCCGCTGCATCGAAGACATAAGCGCGGGCCGCATGGCGATGGAGCGGCAACGAAACATCATCGAACTGGCGACCCTGATTTGCACGGTTGAAGGCTGGAAAGTTGAAGGACTGCCCCGTGAGTAACGAACAAGTTTTGCACCCTTGGCCGTCGCAAACGCCCGCCACGTCTGGCGAAGCGTCCGATCCTCCCCCCGCCCCGGTCGTAGTCATCGAATCGGACTTCAAGATGCCGAAGAAGTACGCACGGGCGAGGCTGCAAACCGCGAATGACATTGCGCACGAAATCGCCCGCGTGTACCGCGCCGCGAAGTCGGGCGAACTTGATCCCAACGTAGCGACGAAGCTTGTCTACATCCTTTCGACGCTGGCGAAGGTTCGTGCCGATGGCGAATTGGAACTTCGCATTGAAGCCCTTGAACTTCGGAGCTACTGAAATGCGTATCGGGCTCAAAATGAAGTTGAAGAAGCTTGAAAGCCGCCGAAGCAAGCAGCGCGTGAATGCGGTTGCGCTGGAATTCGAGTGCGACGCGGCAGGCACGCCCACAGACCCGGAAATGGCCGCTTGGCTATCTACCCCTTTCCCACGGGCAGAGAACGCGCCTGCGGCCCTTCTGGCGCGTCACGCGGGCATCCTCAATGGCCGGCTGATCCTGTTTCCCCGCTTTGCGAATGAGGCGGCATGGGAAGCGGCGGCATCGACGCAGCAGAAACAGCTATTGGCCGTAGCAAGGTCGCGCACGAACAAACCCGTCGAAGCGGTGGCCGCAAGTGTGGGCGCTATCCCCGACGACGTGCCCGCACCGAAGCGCAAAGGCGAGAAGGGCAAGCGTTACGTTGAATTGCCGGACGGGCGCACGTTTGACCGCGAAACCGGCGAATTCGAAGGGGGTTGATGGCCGCGAACTGTTCAGGCGTCGGCGCATCCCGCGTCGCAACCTTCGAAGGAATCGCATCATGAACCAAGCAACGAACACCCTTGCCCCGTCGTATACGAACAGCCTTGTTCAGACCGAAGCCGCGTCGTCGTTTCTGTCGTTGGCCGCGACCGAAACGGGCCGCAAAGCTTTCCTTGGCGACCCCGAAAAGTTCGATAGCGGCGTCGGGCCGGACTTGACCAATGCCCACATTGCCTTACGCGATGGCGTCGAAACCATCGGCAGGCTTCTGCAAGACCCGACGCGCAATGACGTTCAGCGGCACGAAGTCGCGGGCGTTGTGGCCGCGCGAACCATTGAAGTGTTGGAGAAATCAAAGGCCGCCATCGAACGCAGGGCCGAAGTGCTGTACGGCGATGGCGTAGCGCAGGCCGAGCGCGAATTTGCGCCGCGTGCCAGCCATGCCGCCCTTGAAAGCGAAATCCGAGCGTACATCCGCGAACAGGCGAAGGAGCCGGACGGCCCGGTGAAGGTGCGCGCGGCGATGCTCGAAAGCAAGGACGTTGCCGCCGTTATCTATCACTCGCCCGGCTTCCTTGTGGGCTTGAACGATGCGACCCATTCGAAGCTTCGATTCGAGGCGACGGAACGTTGGGTCCCAGACGCTTACAAGCGCATGACCGACAGCATCGCACTTAGCGAACTTACGCCGAAGTTCATCAAGGCTATCGGCAGTATTCGTGCCAGCTTCTACAATCCGACGCTTGCGGCCAAGGCGAAGCTTCGCGTCCAGATTTGACGATCCCGGCTGCCATCGGGATTCTTTGCCCGGCTTCGGCCGGGTTTTTTGTTGCCTGCAACTGGTTGCAAGCCTTTTAAACTAACGGCAACAAAGAGGGCAGATGATGAATTGCGATTACGCAAACATGGCTATTGCATTCGCTGGCGTGGTAGGTGCGTTTTTGGGGGCGGGTGTCACCTATTGGGCAGCATGGAGGCAGACACCAAAGCCTGATGCACGAATTGACGGGGTAGCCCTCAGGTACATGTCCATTAGCGATGGGGACAATCTTTTCATTGCCACGATCACCAACCACGGAAACGCCGTGACAGAGATTGCCCGCACGGAAGTGCATGCTACGGTTGACGGATTACCTGTTAAGGCAGGCATTGGGGCCATGGACGTTGCCGGGACAATCGCAGCCGGTGCAAGCAAGGAGCTATGGCTAGACGCGACGCTACCCGAACCCATGGGCATGGATGTTCACGATGGCCGCAAGCGCCTACAGGTGACAGTGACCCTACATCCGACAAAGGGCAAGGCGATCCGGTCTAGCTTCGCTTTTTCACGCGACCCCGGCTATGGGTTTGTGCCAAGCGCAACACCCTGAAAGCCTCACGAACCCGCTGCAATCAAGCGCAGCCTCGCGATCAACGGGCTTTTTGTTGTGGGCTTCTATGTGGGTCTGAATGGAGAAATCTACGTAAGCCCTTGATTTTATTAGAATTCTGGCGGAGACGGAGGGATTCGAACCCTCGATGCAGTTTTTGGCCGCATGCTCCCTTAGCAGGGGAGTGCCTTCGACCTCTCGGCCACGTCTCCGGGCTTCGATGACGGGATAACGCCCTTCCTCGATGCCGGCTCGGCCGCGATTGTAACCCAGCAAGTCGCCGCGGGCACCGTCCGCAGGATGCCGCGCGCGCCGTCCGGCGCTCAGGCCGCCGTGTTTCCTGCGGCTGCGATGATCTTGCGCAGCGCCATTTCGAATACTTCCGGCGGCTGCCCGCCCGAGATGAGGTGGGTGTTTTCGACGATGGTGGCGGGGACGGAGCGGATGCCGGCCCGTTGGAAGTGGCGTTCCTGCGCACGCACTTCGTCGGCGTATTCGCCGCTTTCCAGTATCCGGCGTGCTTCGTCTGCATCCAGTCCCGTGGCACCGGCGATGCGCACCAGGATGCCGCGGTCGGCGACGTTCTCGTTGTCCGTGAAGTAGGCGCGGAACAGCGCCTGCTTCAATGCCGGCGCCTGGTCGCGGCCCTGCGAGCCCGCCCAGTGCAGCAGCCGGTGGGCGTCGAAGGTGTTCCAGACGCGGCTGCCGCGGCCGTTGTTGATGACGACACCGAGCGGCGCGGCGCGCTCGCGGATCACCGCGCGGTTGGCTTCGAGCTGCGCCTCGTCGATGCCGTACTTGCGCATCAGGTGCTCGGTCGCATCCTCGCCCTCGAACGGCAGATCCGGGTTGAGCTCGAAGGGCTGCAGGTGGAGGTCTGCCTGCATGCTGCCGTCCAGCCGCGCCAGCGCCTGCCGGAGGCTGGCGAAGCCGATCGCGCACCACGGGCAGGCCACGTCGGAGACGAAGTCGATGCGCAGGCGTGCGGGGATGGTCATCGGTGTTTTGCCGTCGCGAGATCGATCTAGTGTACCGAGCACCGGGCGTGCCTGCACGCCCTCGGGGGGCGCGCCGGCGCGGCAGCGCTGCCGCGCCGGCGCCGGCCCGATCACGCCGTCAGGTCGAACACCAGCACCTCGGCGTCGGCGGCGTTGGCGAGCACGATCCGCCTTTCGTTCTCGAGCAGTGCCGCGTCTCCGGCGTCGAGCCGCCGGCCGTTGACCTCGAGCGTGCCGCGCACCAGGTGCACGTAGCCCTTGCGGCCCGGCGCCAGCGCGAGCTCGGCGGTTTCGGCCCCGTCGAGCAGCCCCGCATGCAGCGACGCGTCGGCGTGGATGGTCACCGAGCCCTGCGCGCCGTCGGGGGACGCCACCAGTCGCAGGCGGCCCCGCTTCTGCGCGTCGGGAATGGTCTTCTGCTCATATCCCGGCGCGATGCCGGTCACGTTCGGCTCGATCCAGATCTGCAGGAAATGGGTGGTCCGGTCTTGCGCGTGGTTGAACTCGCTGTGCATCACGCCGGTCCCGGCACTCATCCGCTGCACGTCGCCGGGAGGAATCGCCACGATGTTGCCCATGCTGTCCTGATGGGCCAGCTCGCCCGAAAGCACGTAGCTGATGATCTCCATGTCGCGGTGGCCGTGCTTGCCGAAGCCGGTGCCCGGCGCGATGCGGTCCTCGTTGATCACGCGCAGGTTGCCCCAGCCCATGTGCGCCGGGTCGTAGTAGCCGGCGAACGAGAACGAGTGGTAGCTCTTCAGCCAGCCGTGGTCCGCATAGCCGCGGTCCTGTGATTTGCGAAGCGTGAGCATGGTCGGATCTCCTTGTCGATGAGTCCGAGTGTGGGGCCGGCGGCGCGGCTTCGGAGTCGTGTGATTTGAAGGCATCATTCGAATTTCCCGAACGAACCGGCTCGATGCCCGCGCCCCGCGATGTCCTGACCCCCGATGCGCTCGCCATGCTGCAGAGCATTGCCAGCGCCGGCAGCTTTGCCGCGGCAGCGCGTGCCGGCAACGTCGCGCCGAGCGCGCTGACGTACCGGGTGCGGCAGATGGAAGATGCGCTCGACGTGCTGCTGTTCGATCGCAGCTCGCGCCAGGCCCGCCTCACCGAGGCGGGTGCCGAGCTGCTGCGCGAGGGCGCGCGGCTGCTGGCCGACGTCGACGCGATCGCCAACCGCGTCAAGCGCGTCGCCACCGGATGGGAGCCGCAGTTCACGATCGCGGTCGACAGCATCATCGACGACGCCACCGTGATGGAGTTGTGCGAGGCGTTCCTCTCGCTGCAGCCGCCGACGCGGGTCAGGCTGCGCGCCGAGACGCTGTCGGGAACGCTGCAGGCGCTGGCTTCCGGCCAGGCGGACCTGGCGCTGGGCGCGGTCGTCGCCGGCGACGCCGCGGCCGGCCTGCAGCGGGAGCCGCTGGGCAGCGTGCGCTTCGTGTTCGCAGTGGCGCCGCATCATCCGCTGGCGAGCGCGCCCGAACCGCTGACCGACGATCTCGTCCGCCGCCATCGGGCGGTGGCGGTCGCCGACTCGGTCCGCTCCGGCGACGGCCTGACGATCGGGCTGCTGCCGGGCCAGGACGTCTTCACGGTCTCGAGCATGCCCGCCAAGGTCGATGCGCAGATCCGGGGGCTGGGCGCAGGCTTCCTGCCGACCTGCCTGGCGCAGCGCTACATCGACGCCGGACGCCTGGTCGTCAGGCGCGTGGAACGGCCGGAGCAGCAGGTTCAGGCCAGCTATGCGTGGCGCGGCAGCGGGCGGCCCGATCAGGGGCGGGCGTTGCAGTGGTGGCTGGCACAGCTGGAGAGCCCGGTCACCCGCGCGGCGTTGCTGGGCGGGCGCCGCGCCGTCTGATTGGACGGCTGCGACCTTCATGCCCCCGCACGCCGTGAATACCCGCTTCGCGACGCTCAAGCGGATCCCCTCCGGTGTCTGGGTCCTGGGGCTGGTCAGCCTGCTGATGGACGTCTCCTCGGAGATGATCCACAGCCTGCTGCCGATGTTCCTGGTGGGTGTGCTCGGGGCCAGCGTGTTCGCCGTCGGGATCATCGAGGGCATCGCCGAGTCCACGGCCCTGGTGGTCAAGGTTTTCTCCGGCGCGCTGAGCGACTACCTGGGCAGGCGCAAGGGGCTGGCGGTGCTCGGCTATGCGCTGGGCGCCTTCACCAAGCCGGCCTTCGCGCTGGCCAACGGGCTCGGGATGGTGGTCGCAGCGCGCTTCGTCGACCGGGTCGGCAAGGGCATCCGCGGTGCGCCGCGCGATGCGCTGCTGGCCGACATTGCGCCGGCCGGCCTGCGCGGCGCATCGTTCGGCCTGCGGCAGTCGCTGGACACGGTGGGCGCCTTCCTCGGCCCGCTGCTGGCGGCCGGGCTGATGCTGCTGTGGGCGAACGACTTCCGGGCGGTGTTCTGGGCGTCGGTCGCTCCGGCGCTGCTGTGCGTGCTGCTGCTCGTGGCCGGGGTGCGCGAGCCGGACGAGCGCCCCGCGCAGGCGGGCGTCAATCCGATCCGCCGCGAGGCGCTGGCGCGCCTGGGCCGCTCCTACTGGTGGGTGGTGGCCCTCGGAGGCGTGTTCACGCTGGCGCGCTTCAGCGAGGCGTTCCTGGTGCTGCGCGCGCAGCAGCGCGGCGTGCCGGTGGCGCTGGTCCCGCTGGTGATGGTGGCGATGAACGCGGTCTACGCGGCGAGCGCCTATCCGTTCGGCAAGCTCGCCGACCGCATGAGCCATGCCCGCCTGCTGGCCGCCGGCATGCTGGTCCTGGTGGCTTCCGACGCGGCGCTTGCCGCCGCGGCGCACTGGGGGCTCGTGCTGCTGGGCGTCGCGCTGTGGGGCCTGCACATGGGCATGACGCAGGGTTTGCTGGCGGCCATGGTGGCCGAGCACGCGCCCGCGCCGCTGCGCGGCACTGCCTTCGGCATCTTCAACCTGGTGTGCGGCGTGGCCATGCTCGTCTCGAGCATGCTGGCAGGATGGCTGTGGGACGCGCTCGGCGCGACCGCCACGTTCGTGGCCGGGGCGATATTCTGCGTGCTGACGCTGCTCGGACTGGCTGCCGGCCGGCAACGGCTGCGCGAGGCACAGCCGTGAGGCGCCATCGCCCGTGATCACCTGAACGCCCACGATCGGCTCACGACCGCTCGACGTCGAGCACGGCTACTCAGTGCGCCGCCATCTCGGGCGTGAACGGCGCGGCCACCGAGGCGTTGATCTTGCAGTCGAGCAGCACCGGTCCGTCGGCGGTCTGCAGCAGGGGCGCGGCGCGGCGCAGGTCGTCGAGCGAGCGGATGGTGGCGGCGCGAAAGCCGAACGCCTCGGCCACCGGCGCATAGTCGACGTCTGGGAAGAGCGCGCGAGCGATCGGCATGCGCTCGAGCTCCAGGTAGTGCCGTTCGGCGCCGTAGGCGCAGTCGTTCATCACCACGACGATCAACGGGATGCCCTCGCGCGCGGCGGTGTCCAGCTCGCTGAGGGTCATCGCGAATCCGCCGTCGCCGATGATCAGCACGGTGGTCTCGCCCGGACGCGCCTTGGCGAAGCCGAGCGCCGTGCCGAAGCCCATGCCCACCGAGAAGAAGTCGCTGGTGTGCTTGAGGTGGTCGGGCCCGCGGGTGCGCAGGTAGGGCAGCACCTGCAGGAAGTTGCCCGAGTCGTAGACCAGGTTGCGATCGGCGGGCAGCAGGCGGTCGAGCTCGAGGGCGAGCGCGCGCGGGTCGACGGTGCGGGCGGTGTGCTCGGGGCGGAATTCGTCCGCCATGTCGAACGCGGCCAGGCGCTGGCGGACGGCGCCGGCATGGAAGGGCTTGTCCTCGGGCGCGCGTGCCGGCACGGCATCGGCCAGTTGCCGGACGACCTCACGCACGTCTCCGACCACGGCCAGGTCGGCCGGACCCCAGCGCCCGATGTGGCTGCGCACCAGGTCGACGTGGATCACCGGCGCCGCATGCGGCAGTGCCTCGCCGCCGCTGGTGGTGCGCTGGTTGAAGCTGGCGCCGAACACCACGACGCAGTCGGCCTGGTCGATCAGTTGCCGGGCGGCCGAGTGCGAGAAGGAACCGATGATGCCCAGGTCCCACGGGTCGCCGCGGAACATGTCCTTGGCCTTGAGCGTGGTGGCGAGCAGCGCGCCGACGCGGTTCGCCAGCGCCGCGATGGCCTCGCGCGCGTTGGCGCGGTGCGCGCCGAGGCCGGATACGAAGAGGGGCCTGCGGCTGCGCGCGAGGAGCGCCGCCGCGGCGGCGATCGACTGCGGGCGCGGTGCCGCCGGGCCCGTCGCGGCGTGCGGCCGTGGCGGCGGCTCGGGCGCCGGGCCGGGCGTGATGTCCGCTCGCTGCACGTCCAGGGGCAGCAGCAAGGCCACCGCCGCGCCGCGTCGGGCTGCCTGCACCGCCTCGGCCAGCACGGCGCGGGCCGTGCCGGGCGAGCGGGCCACGAAGATGCGCAGCCCGGCGGCGCGCAGGACACCTGCCGCGTCGAACGCCTTTCCGTCCGGGCCCGGGGCGTTGGGATCGCCCGCCAGGCTCGCGCCGTCGCCGAAGACGACGAGCACTCTGGAGCCGGTGCGGCCGGCATGGACGGCGCCGTGCAGGCCGTTGGCCGCGGCCGGGCCGCGCCCGATCAGCGCGACGCCCAGCTCGCCGGTGGCCGTCGCGTAGCCTTCGGCCATGGCGATGGCGCCGTTCTCGTGCCGCGCGCCGTGGAAGCCGCCGCCCATGGCGTCGAGCGTGGCGGCCAGCAGCATCGTGTCGTCGCTCATCAGGCCGAAGACCGGAGCGCCCAGCGCGGCGATGTCCTCGGCCAGCGCCTGGTAGACCGGTATCCGGGCGCCCGGGTCGTGCCGCGCCGATGCGGGCAGGATGTTCTCCGACATGTCCATCTACGCCTCCTTCGAAGGGCGGCAGTTTTAGAAATATCTAGAATATATCTTCATGAATTCCCGCAATGCCAGCAGGCATCGCCGCCGCACCGGCATGGGCCCGCTCGCGCTGCCCGGCACCGGCCCGACGGCGAACTTGCTATCGTTCGGCGGGGCGTCGGACCCGACGCCGACTCTCCCGGCGCCTGCGCCGCCCATGCCGCCTTCATGAAGACCCTGACCCCGCGCCACGCCCTGTGGCTTTCCGTTTCCGCCGCCCTGGCGACGATCGCGATGAAGGCAGGCGCCTGGAAGCTCACCGGATCGGTGGGCTACCTCTCGGATGCGCTGGAGTCGCTGGTCAACCTGGTCGGGGCGACCTTCGCCCTGTGGATGGTCTCGCTGGCGCGCGCACCCGCCGACGACAGCCACCCCTACGGGCACGGCAAGGCCGAGTACTTCTCGGCGGCCTTGGAGGGCACGCTGATCTTCCTCGCCGCCCTGGCGATCATCGTCGCGGCTGCCGAACGCCTGCTGCACCCGCGCGAGCTCGGCCACCTCGGGCCCGGCACGGCCCTGTCGGTGATGGCGAGCCTGGTGAACTACGGTGTGGCCAGGGTGCTGTTCCGGGTCGGGCGCGTGCATCGCTCGCTGGCCCTGGAGGCCGATGCGCGCCACCTGATGACCGACGTCTGGACCACCGCCGGCGTGGTGATCGGGGTCGGCCTGGCCAATGCCAGCGGCTGGGGCTGGCTCGATCCGCTGGTGGCTGCGGCAGTCGCGCTGAACATCCTGCGCGAAGGCTGGCACCTGATGCGGCGCTCGGTGGACGGGTTGATGGACCGCGCGCTCGAGCCGCAGCGCATCGCCGAGATCGAAGCCGCGCTGCGCCCGTTCGCGCAGGAGGGATGCACCTTCGCGAACCTGCGCACCCGTGCGGCGGGCGCCATGCAGTTCGCGCACGTCGACCTGCGCGTGCCGGGACACTGGAGCGTCGCGCACGCCCACGACCTGGCCGATGCGGTGGAGGCGGCGGTGGCCCGCACCGGGACCACGCTCAGCACGCACGTCGAGCCGATGGAGGCGCCGTCGGACGTGCCGCCCGGCGAGACTTGATGGAGCGCGGCGATCGTATTAAGCTAGTAACAACTTACTTGCAAAAAGGATGAAACAAGAATGGCGGGTACGACGTCGATCGCTGCCGGCGAACCGGCCGCCGTCGAGCGGGGCCGGCCCGATGCACTCGATTCCCTGGCGCACGCCGCGCTGGCGCGCGTCACCGGCGGGCTGTCGCCGGCTGCCGGCCTGCTCGCCTGGTACGACTGGGCGATCCACCTGGCGACATCGCCGGGCAAGCAGCGCAGCCTGCTCGACAAGGCGCTGCGTCAGCAGCAGCGCTTGGCGCAGTACGCGCTGCGCGCGGCGGTGATGCCCGACTGCCCTGCCTGCATCGAGCCGCTGGCACAGGACCGCCGCTTCGCCGATCCCGCATGGCAGCGGTGGCCGTTCAACGTCGTCCACCAGGCCTTCCTGCTCCAGCAGCAGTGGTGGCACAACGCCACCACCGGCGTGCGCGGCGTCTCGCGCCATCACGAGGACCTCGTCACCTTCGGCGGGCGCCAGCTGCTCGACATGTGGTCGCCGGCCAACTTCCCGTGGACCAATCCCGAGGTGCTGGATGCGATCGCCGCCAGCGGCGGCGCCAGCCTGTGGCGCGGCGCGCTGAACTTCGCCGAGGATCTCCGGCGCACCCTGCTCGACGAGACCCCGACCGGCACCGACGGATTCGAGGTCGGCAGGAACCTGGCCACGACGCCGGGCAAGGTCGTCTACCGCAACCGGCTGATCGAGCTGATCCAGTACGCGCCGGCCACGCCCGAGGTGCATGCCGAGCCGGTGCTGATCGTGCCGTCGTGGATCATGAAGTACTACATCCTCGACCTGTCGCCGCACGACTCGATGGTGAAGTACCTCGTCGGGCAGGGCCACACGGTCTTCATCGTGTCCTGGAAGAACCCGGGGCGGGCCGAACGCGACCTCGGCATGGACGACTATCTCCGGCTCGGCGTCATGGATGCGCTCGATGCGGTGACGTCGATCGTGCCGGGCCGCAAGGTGGATGCGGTCGGCTACTGCCTGGGCGGCACGCTGCTCGCCATCGCGGCGGCGGCCATGGCGCGCGACGGCGACGAGCGCCTGCACGGCATGACGCTGATGGCCGCGGAGACCGACTTCCGCGAGTCGGGCGAGCTGTCGCTGTTCATCGACGAAAGTCAGCTCGCGTGGCTCGAAGCGATCATGTGGGACCAGGGCTACCTCGAGGGCCGGCAGATGGCCGGCGCGTTCCAGCTGCTGAATTCGCGCGACCTGGTGTGGTCGCGGCGGGTGCGCGAATACCTGCTCGGCGAGCGGGAGACCTTCAACGACCTGATGGCCTGGAACGCCGACACCACGCGCATGCCGTTTCGCATGCACAGCGAGTACCTCCGGCGCCTGTACCTCGGCAACGACCTGGCCGAGGGGCGCTACCGCGTCGACGGCCGCCCGGTGGTGCTGGCCGACATCCGGGTGCCGATCTTCGCCATCGGCACGGTGCGCGACCACGTGGCGCCCTGGCAGTCGGTCTACAAGATCCACCTGCTCAGCGATACCGAGGTGAGCTTCGTGCTCACCAGCGGCGGACACAACGCGGGTGTGGTGAGCGAGCCGGGCCACCCCGGGCGCAGCTTCCAGGTGGGCACGCGTGCCGCGGGCGAGCGCTACGTGGACCCGCAGCGCTGGCGCGCCGACATGCCGGTGCGCGAGGGATCGTGGTGGCCTGCCTGGCAGGACTGGCTGGCGCGGCGCTCCTCGGGACGCATGGCGCCGCCGCCCATGGGCGGCGCGCAAGGGGCCTACGCGCCCATCGCCGATGCGCCCGGCACCTATGCGAGGGAAAGATAGCCATGGCGGCGAGACGGGATGCGTGGATGATGGTCGTGGCCGTGCTGGCCATCGTGTTCGGCGTGGCGACGATCCGTGCCGGCGGCTCGGTGCTGTTCGGCAGCGAGGAGGCGCGCCGCGCGGCCGGAGCCTACGTGGGCTTCGTCGTCTGGTTCAATTTCCTCGCCGGCTTCGCATACGTCGCGGCAGGCATCGGCCTGTGGCTGCGCCGGCGCTGGGGCTTCGTCCTCGCGGCCGCCCTGGCCATTGCGACGCTCGTGGTGTTCGCCGCCTTCGGCCTTCACGTCGCCTCGGGCGGCGCCTGGGAGCCGCGCACCGTCGGGGCACTGACCTTGCGCACGGTGGTGTGGGCGGTCATCGCCGCGATCGCGTGGCGTCGGCTCGGGCGCACGGCCTGAGCCGGCGGGATGTGCGCCTCGCGCGTCGCGCGCCCGCCGCGCAGTCGGGCACGGAACTGCAGCCGGGCGCGGAACTTTTCTCGCGGTCGTTCGTTCGAATCGGCGTGTGGAGTGCCAGCCGCAGCGGGTCGTGTCCGCATTGAACGAGGGCGACACGCCGCTGGCGGCGCGCGCCGGCCGGGGTGACCGGCAGGCGTTCACGGCGCTGGTCAGGCGTCACCAGGACGGCGTGTTCCGCTTCCTGCTGCGCATGACCGGCTCGCGCGACGAGGCGATGGACCTGACCCAGGATACGTTCATGAAGGCCTGGCAAGCGCTGCCGCAATGGCAGCCGCAGGCGCAGTTCCGCACCTGGCTGCTGCAGATCGCGCGCAACGGAGCGCTCGATGCGTTGCGGCGCAAGAGCGTGGTGGCGTTCGAGGCGCTCGACGAGGATGCGGTGATCGTCGATCACGGCCCCACGCCGGAGGAGCGCCTGCACACGCGCCAGCGCTTCGGCCAGCTCGAGGAGGCGCTGCGCCGGCTCGTGCCGGAGCATCGCGAAGTGCTGCTGCTGCGCGAAGTGGAGGGCCTGTCGTATGCGCAGATCGCCGCCACGTTGCGCATCGAGGAAGGAACCGTCAAGTCGCGCATCGCGCGGGCACGCTCCGCCCTGCTGGCGGCGACCCGGCGTGCGACCGGAGGGATCGGCGATGAATGAACCGTGCCCGAAGACGATCGCCCTGTCGGCACGTCTCGACGATGAGCTCGCGCCGCACGAACGCGCGCGCCTCGATGCGCACGTGGCCGGCTGCCCGGTGTGCGCGGCGATGCTGGCCGACCTCGGCAGGCTGAGCAGCCACCTGCGCAACCTGCCCGAAGAGACGCTCGGCTACGACCTGGCGGAGGTGCTGCGCGCGCGGCTCGAGGGCGCCCCGGCGCCGCGGGCAACTCGCCGGCGTGTGCCGCGCCGGTTCGGATGGCTGCCCCTCGGGGCCGGGGCGGCCGCCTCCCTCGCGCTGGGCTCGGCGCTGGGCCTGGCGGCGACAGGGGGAGCCGGCGTGGCCGCGGCGCCGCAGGTGGCTGTCATGTCGGTCTTTGCGCCGGTCGCCCCGGGTGGGCTGTGCGTCGAGCCGCGCACCTGCCCCTGGCAGCGCCCCGCGTTCCGGGGCTCGTCGCGATGAAGACCTCCGCGCTGCGCATTGCCCTCGCGCTTTCGGTGCTGGTCAACCTGGGCGTGGTCGGGGCGCTGGGCTATCGCGCGATCCAGCAGCGCACGCCGCCGTCGCTGGTCAGGCAGCTGGGGCTGGACGCGGCGCAATTGCAGCGCTGGCGCGAACTGGAATCCGGTTTCCTGGCCCGACTCGACGCCGAATCGCAGGAGATCGAGCGCCGGCGCAACCGCCTGGTCGATCTCATCTTTGCCTCGTCGCCCGACGAGCGGGCGATCGAGGCCGAGCGCGCCGCCATCGCGCAGCTGCAGGAGCGCCAGCAGCGACTGGTCATCGAGCAGTTGCAGCGCGAGAGCGCTATGCTCGATGCCGCGCAGCGCGAGCGGCTCGCGCAGGTGCTCAAGAGCCAGCCGGCAGCCGCATCGGGCTTCGAGCAGCTGCATCGCGATTGAGGGAACCTTCCCTGCCGCGCCGCGTTCAAGGGAGTAGGGACGGTGCATGGGACGCCGTCGCGATTCACCTCATACGGAGATGACACCATGACCCGGAAATTCCTCGCAACGCTCGTGGCCGGTGCCTTCGCGGTGGCCGCCGGCGGCCTCTCGTCGGCAGCGCACGCGGCGGGTGGGCACGATCACGACCCGCATGGCGCGGCGCACGCGCTGAAGCTGAACGCGGGCAAGAAGTGGGCGACCGACGAAGCGCTGCGCGAAGGCATGACGAAGATCCGCGATGCGGTCGACGCGGATCTGTCCGCCATCCATCGCGGCAAGCTCTCGAGCGCACAGTACGATGCGCTCGGCGCGCGGATCGAGACGCAGGTGGGCTACATCGTGAGCCACTGCAAGCTCGATCCGCAAGCCGACGAAGCGCTGCACGTGATCCTCGCCGACCTGGGCGCAGGCAACGAGGTGTTGCGCGGACAGAAGCCCGGCGTCAGGCGCAGCGCCGGCGTGGTCAAGGTGGTGCAGGCGCTCGATCGCTACGCAGAATACTTCGAGCATCCGGGCTGGAAGGCTCCGAAGGCCGCTCACTGAAGAGTGCCTGCGAGGGCCGGCGCCGCCCCGCCGCCGCACTACGCGGGTGCGGCTTGCGGGTGCGGAGGCGATCGTAGGGTGGGCCCTAGTCGGCGGTGCCGACGATCACGCTCGATGCCTTGAACAGGGCGGTGACCGCCTTGCCGGCCTTCAGCTCGAGGTTCTTCACGCTTCCGTTGGTGATGATCGCCGCGATCGCGCCGCCGCCGGGCAGGTCGATGACCACCTCGCTGTTGACCGCGCCGGGCTCGATGCGCGACACCTTGCCGGTGAAGCGGTTGCGCGTGGACAGCTTCGCCTTGTCGGCATCGACGGCCAGGATCACCGAGGACGCCTTGATCAGCGCGAAGGCCTCGCGTCCCGCCTTCAGGCCGAGGTTCTCGACGCTGCCGTGAGTGACGACGGCGACGATGCGTTGGCCGCCGGCGATCTCGATCACGACCTCGTCGTTGACCGCGCCGCGCTCCACGGCAGCGACCTTGCCGGCGAACTGGTTGCGTGCACTGGTTTTCATGAGGTTCAGCCTCCTGAGCAGTTGGATCTCGTCGGGCATGCCGTGCGCGTACTTCGACAGCAGGTCGAGGAAGCGCCGGTGCTCGGTCTCGATCACGTGGAAGTTCTCGATCAGGCGCTCGCCGCGCGTGGTCAGCCGCGTGGAGCCACCCCCCTTGCCGCCGGTGACGCGCGAGACCAGCGGCTCGCCGGCCAGGTTGTTCATCGTGTCGACGGCGTCCCAGGCGGCCTTGTAGCTGAGCCCGATCCTGCGCGCGGCCTGCGTGATCGAGCCTTCGTCACGGATGGCTTCGAGCAGGGCGATGCGCCCGGGGCCGCCGAAGTTGCGGTCGCCGGCACTGAGCCACAACAGGCCCCGTACCTCGAGCGGATGCGTCATGCCTATCCCTGTGCCGGCGCGGGGAGCGCCGCACGGGGATTGTCTCACGGCAGGATTCAGGCTGCCGCCAGCCCTGCGTGTCCGGCGGCGGCGCCGGTGCGGTCGCCGTCGCGCGTGACGCGCCCCTGGCGGATCTCGATCACGTCGTCACCGAAGCGCTCGACGTCGGCCGGGTCGTGCGTGACCAGCACCATGGGAATGGCGAGACGCTTCTGCAGCGCATCGAGCTCGTCGCGCAGCCGCGTGCGCAGGTCGGGGTCGAGGGCCGCGAACGGCTCGTCGAGCAGCAGGGCGCGCGGCTTGCGCACCAGCGCCCTGGCCAGCGCGGTGCGCTGGCGCTGGCCGCCCGAGAGCTGTGCCGGGTACTGGCCGGCCAGCTCGCCGATGCCCAGCGCCGCCAGCCAGTGCTCGGCCTGCGGTTCGCGGCGCCACGGCAGGGGGTTGATCAGCGACCGGGTGAGCCCGAAGTTGACGTTCTGGCGCACCGTCAGGTGCGGAAACAGCGCGTAGTCCTGGAACAGGTAGCCCACCTCGCGCTCGCGGGCGCTGACGTCGATGCCGCGGGCGCTGTCGAACAGGCACCGCCCGGCCAGCGTGATGCATCCGCTGTCCGGCCGCAGCAGGCCGGCGATGGCCTGCAGGGTGAGGCTCTTGCCCGAGCCCGACGGCCCGTGGATGACCAGCCGGCCGGCCGCCGTCCTGAAGCGCACCTGCAGCTCGAAGTGCCGGTCGCGCGAGCGCAGCGACTTGGCGAAGTCGACCGCCAGCGTCGCATCGGCGACCTCTGCCCCGGAAGGGCGTGCGGACGTCGAGGAGCCCATGGGAGAGGCAGTCACGGCGCGGGCGCCCTCAGCCGGCGGTGCGCGGCGGCGACAGCCGCCCGACCGTCACCAGCACCACGACGCAGGTGATCGAGACGATGATCACCAGCAGGTTGGCGGTGTCGTCCTGGCCTGCCTGCACGGCCTCGTAGACGGCGATCGACAGGGTCTGGGTGCGCCCCGGGATGCTGCCCGCGACCATGAGGGTGGCGCCGAACTCGCCCAGCGCGCGCGCGAAGGCCAGCAGCACGCCGGCCAGGATGCCGCGCCAGGCCAGCGGCAGGGTGACCCGGAAGAACACCGCCAGCTCCGAGCTGCCGAGCACGCGCGCGGCCTTCTCGAGCTGCGGATCGACCGACTCGAACGCCGTGCGCGCCGACTTGAAGACCAGCGGAAAGGCGACGATGGTGGCGGCGATGATCGCGCCGGTCAGCGTGAAGATCAGCTGGATGCCGAAGTGCTCGTAGAGCCATGCGCCGATCGGCCCCTTGCGGCCGATGAGGACCAGTAGGTAGTAGCCGAGCACCGTGGGGGGCATCACCATCGGCAGGGTCAGCATCGCGTCGATCAGGTCGCGGCCGGGGAATTTCAGCCGCGCCAGCGCGAAGCCGATGGCGATGCCCAGGAGCAGGTCGAGCAGGGTGGCCCATCCGGCGACCTTCAGCGACAGGCTGAGCGGGATCCACGCGTGCTCCACGGGTGTTTCAGGGCTTGGAGAACCCGTAGCGGGCGAGCACTGCCTGCGCCTGCGCGCCGCTGACCCAGTCGACGAAGGCCTTGGCCATGGCCGAGTGCGTCGAGGCGGCGATCGGGGCGATCGGGTACGTCACCGGCTCCTCCAGCGGCACCGTGAGGACCACATCGACCTTGTCCTTCATGATCGCGGCGTCCGTGGAGTAGACGAAGCCCGCCTCGACCTCGGAGCGCGCCACGTAGTCGAGCACCTGGCGCACGCTCTGCGCGTTGATCAGCTTCGGCTCGAGCGGGCCCCACAGGCCGGCCTTGGTGAGCGCCGCCTGGGTGTAGCGGCCCACCGGCACGCTGGCCGGATTGCCGACCGCGACGCGCTTGTAGGCCGGCTGCGCGAGGTCGCCGATCGCCGCGGGCCTGGCCGAGCCCTTCGGCACGATCAGCACCAGCGTGTTGGCGGCGAAGTTGCGGCGCTCCGCCACCACGATCAGCCCCTGGGACTGCGCCCGGTCCATGGTAGCCAGGTCGGCCGAGGCGAAGACGTCGACCGGTGCGCCCTTGGCGATCTGCTGCAGCAGCGTTCCCGAGGCCGCGAAGTTGAACTGGATCTTGGCTCCGGCGTGGGCGGCCTCGAACCCGGTGGCGATCTCCTTGAAGGCGTCGGTGAGGCTGGCGGCTGCCGAGACGATCAGGTCTTCGGCATGGGCCGGCGCAATGCCGGCCAGCACGAACAGCAATGATGCGAACAAACGGGCGGATAGGCGGCGCATGGTCGATCCCGGTCGAAAAAATCGTAATATACATCGATATATAACCAGTGCGCCCGCACGCCGGCGGCTTTCCGCGCCTTGGGGCAGCCCTGGCGAAGGGGGCATCGGCGCGTAGCCGCTTCGCGCCTGTATGATGGACCGGTGGCAACGACGAGGGCCGCAATGAGCTTGCTCCGGAATCTCGGCAGGCGGTTGCGAGCCGTGGTCTGGCTCGCGCTGCTGGCCGTCGGATCGGCGATCACCGTGGTCGGGCACGGTGCGGACCCGGCGTCGGGCACGGCGCTCGTGCTGGACATCGACGGCGCCATCGGCCCGGCCGGCGCCGATTACGTCGTGCGCGGCATCGCGCGTGCCGCCGCGCGCGGCAATGCAGCGGTGGTACTGCGCATCGACACCCCGGGCGGGCTCGATACCTCCATGCGCGCGATCGTGCGCGCCATCCTCGCCTCGCCGGTCCCGGTGCTCGGCTTCGTCGCGCCCAGCGGCGCGCGGGCGGCCAGCGCCGGCACCTACATCCTCTACGCCTGCCACGTCGCGGCCATGGCGCCCGGCACCAACCTCGGCGCGGCCACGCCGATATCGATCGGCGGCGGTGGGCTGCCCCTGCCCGGCGGCGGCGGCGATCGCGACCGTGCGCCGGGCGAAGGCGCGGGCGGCAGCGGCGCGAGCAAGGACGGAGCGTCCGGGGGCGCATCGGGAAAGGGCGGCGCGAAGGACGATGGCGCCGCACCGCCGCAGCGCCCCGCTTCCACCGAGGAGAGCAAGGCGATCAACGACGCGGTGGCCTACATCCGTTCGCTGGCGCAGCTGCGCGGGCGCAATGCCGAGTGGGCCGAGTCGGCGGTGCGCACGGCTGCCAGCCTCTCGGCCGAGGAGGCGAAGGCGCGCGAGGTGATCGACTTCGTCGCGCGCGACCTCCCCGACCTGCTCGCGCAGGCGCAGGGCAGGGTGGTCGACGTGAGCGGGCACCAGGTCACCCTCGAGACGCGCGGCCTCACCGTGCAGACGGCCGAGCCCGACTGGCGCACCCGCCTGCTGGCGACCATCACCAACCCGAGCCTGGCGCTGATCCTGCTGACCATCGGCTTCTACGGCCTGATCTTCGAGTTCATCCACCCGGGCTCCTTCTATCCCGGCACGATCGGCGCGATCTGCCTGCTGGTCGGCCTGTACGCGCTCTCCGTGCTGCCGGTGAACTACGCCGGGCTGGCGCTGATCGTGCTCGGCCTGGCCCTGATGCTCGGCGAGGCGTTCACGCCCTCGGCCGGCGTGCTGGGCATCGGCGGGGCGATCTCGTTCATCCTCGGGGCGACCATCCTGGTGGACACCGAGGCGCCAGGGTTCGCGGTGTCGTGGTCGGTGATCGGCGGAGTGGTGGCGGCGAGCCTCGGGTTCTCGCTGCTGGTGCTGCGGCTGGCCTGGCGCTCGCGCCGCCGCCCGGTCGTGGCCGGCCAGGAAGCGATCATCGGGCAGGCTGGCACAGTGCTCGACTGGGCGGGCGGCCAGGGCCGGGTGCTGGTGCTCGGCGAGCGCTGGCAGGCCGAATCCGCGGCCCCGCTGGCGCCCGGCGAGCGGGTGCGGGTGACGGCGCGCCGCGGGTTGGTGCTCGAGGTGCGCCGCGAGCCCGCCGAAGGCGCGTGAACGAGGAGGGCGAGACGATGTTCGACCTGGTGTTCTATCTGCCGATCGTCGTGATCGCCGCGGCCCTGGTGGCCACCGCGATCCGCATCCTGCGCGAGTACGAGCGCGGCGTGGTGTTCACGCTCGGGCGCTTCACCGGCGTGAAGGGGCCGGGGCTGATCCTGCTGATTCCCTACGTGCAGCAGATGGTGCGGGTCGACCTGCGCACGCTGGTGCTGGATGTGCCCACGCAGGACGTGATCTCGCGCGACAACGTCTCGGTGAAGGTCAACGCGGTGATCTACTTCCACGTGGTCGATGCCGAGAAGTCGGTGATCCAGGTGGAGAACTTCCGCCAGGCCACCAGCGAGCTGGCCCAGACCACGCTGCGCTCGGTGCTCGGCAAGCACGAGCTGGACGAGATGCTCTCGGAGCGCGATCGCCTGAACAACGCGATCCAGGAGATCCTCGATGCCCAGACCGACGGCTGGGGGATCAAGGTGTCGATCGTCGAGATCAAGCGCGTCGACCTCGACGAGAGCATGATCCGCGTGATCGCGCGCCAGGCCGAGGCCGAGCGCGAGCGCCGCGCCAAGGTGATCAGCGCCGAGGGCGAGGAGCAGGCGGCGCGCAAGCTGCGCGATGCCGCCGAGATCCTCGCCAGCCGCCCGGAGTCGATGCAGCTGCGCTACCTGCACACGCTCAATGCGATCGGCGGGCAGGGCAGCTCGACCATCGTCTTCCCGTTCCCGATCGAGTTCGGCCAGCTGCTGGCCGGCCTGCAGGCAGCCCGGGCGCCGGACCGCGACGCATGACGGCGCCTCCGCTCACAAGATCCGGTCGCGGTGGCCGAACGCCACCGAGTTGTCGACGAAGTAGAGGCTGTCGGGCACGACCCTGTACCAGCGTATGCGGGCCAGCGCCGCGGCGATCGCCTGCGGGACCCGTGTCGCGCCGCCGATGAAGGGATATTTGGCGCCGTACAGGCGCTGCGCGTGGCGGGCCTCCTCGCCGGTGATCTCGCCGGCCAGGCCGGCGAGCTGCACGCCCTTGATCCGCGCCCAGTCGCTCTGGTCTTCCTGGATGGTCGCGGCGACGCGGGGGCTGCGCGCCAGCTGCGTCGCGTGCAGGCTGCCGGGCGCCGAGAGGAAGTACAGCGTGAAGTCGTCGCCGCTGGCATAGAACACCGCTGCCGCCCAGGGACCGTCCTCGCCCTGCGTGGCAAGGGTCATCACGCTATGCCCGCGCAGGTAGTCGAGGACGCGTTCGCGCAGCGCCGGCGGCATCGGATCAGGGCCTGTTCACGCGGGGGCGATCGTGATGTCTAGCCCGCCACCGTCGGGCGGCCGGCCGTGGCGGCCGGCGCCGGCTCGGCGCGTGCCTCGGGGCCATCGTGCAGGCGCTTGAGCCGGTAGGCCAGCTGCGGGCGGGTGAGGCCGAGCATGCGCGCCGCCGAGGAGAGGTTGCCGCGCGCCTTGTCGACCGCGGTCTCGAGCAGCATCGCCTCGACCTGGTCGAGGGTCATCACGCCGTTGAAGACCGCCTCGCACAGCTCCTTGCCGGTCTCCCAGCGGTTGACGTCGAGCCCGCCGTTGACGTCGAGCCCGAACTCGCGCGCGTGCTCGTCCGTGCGCGACGGAAAGAGATGGTTCACCTCGATGCGGGTGCCGCTGGGGGCCAGGATCACGCCGCGCTCGACCAGGTTCTGCAGCTCGCGGATGTTGCCGGGCCAGGCGTAGCCGAGCAGCGCGCGCTTGGCCTTGTCGGTGAAGCCGCGCAGCTTCTTGCCGTGGATGGCGCAGTGCTTCTCGAGGAAGCGCTTGGCCAGCAGCGCGATGTCCTCCTTGCGCTCGCGCAGCGGCGGGATCTCGATCTGCCACGCGTTGAGCCGGTAGTACAGGTCGGAGCGGAAACGCCCGTTCTTCACCTGCTCGGCCAGGTTGGCGTTGGTGGCGGCCACCAGGCGCACGTCGATGCGGCGCGCCTTCTGGTCGCCCAGCCGCTCCACCTCGCCCTCCTGGAGCACGCGCAGCAGCTTGCTCTGCGCGGGCAGCGGCAGGTCCCCGATCTCGTCGAGGAACAGCGTTCCGCGGTCGGCGCGCTCGAAGCGGCCCGGGCGCGAGACCTGGGCGCCGGTGTAGGCCCCTTTCTCGACGCCGAACAGCTCCGATTCGACCAGGTCGTGCGGGATCGCCGCGCAGTTGACCGCCACGAACGGGCGCGCCGCGCGCGGCCCCATCTCGTGCAGGGCGCGCGCGAACAGCTCCTTGCCGACGCCGGTCTCGCCCAGCAGCAGCACCGCGATACGCGTGCCTGCCGCCTGCCGCAGCAGCTCGTAGGCGGCGCGAAAGCCGGGCGAGTTGCCGGTCATGTCGGCCGGCAGCTTCTCCTTGTCGCCGATCGTCGAGCGCAGCTGCGTCACCTGGGTCTGCAGGTCGAACAGCTGCTCGGCGATCGATTCGCGGCTGAAGAAATGCTTGTGCTCGTCGGCGTCGGGCCATTCCTCGATCGGCTTGCCGATGATGCGGCAGTTGTTGTCGCCCATGCCGACGCACTCGACCTCCTTGTAGAGGATGGGCCGGCCCATGAAGGCGGAGGTGTAGCCGCAGGCGTAGCCGATCTGCGTCCAGCACACCGGCTCGGAATGGGTGCCGTAGAAGTGGCGGTGCCACTGGCCTTCCCAGGAGTGCTCCCAGATGAACTCGCCGTAGAAGCGCCCGCTGGCGCGCACCACCTCGATCCTGACCGGCACCACGCGCACGATGCCCTCGAGCGTGTGCAGACGCGGCCCGGCCATGAACGCCTCGATGTCGTCCAGCCCCTCGGCGCGCGCGCGCGCCAGCTCGGCATCGCGCACGCCCGAGGCGTAGCCCATGCGGGTGAGCAGCCCCTGCGCGCGCTCCATGCCGAGCGTGTCGATGAGCTCCTTGCGCAGGCAGGCCTGGGCCTCGGCGTGCACCAGCAGCATGCGGTGCTCGTGCAGCCAGATCTGTCCGGTATCGGCGCAGAAGCGGACCTGCGCGCGCAGGTCGTCGCTGTCGGCGTGGTCGTAGGCACGGAGCTGGGTCATCGCCTCGTCGTCCGCTCGCCGTAAAGGATTCACTTCTAGGCGCCGCGATCGGCGCTCGCCTTGATCGGCATCAACCAATCGTCGGCGATGCGTCGCGCGTTCGCGGCGGGCGGCGCATCGACCGTCGGCCGCCGCTGCGGCGACCGTTGATCAAATGATCAATTCGAGCGGCCGGCGCGCCGCGGTTTTGACCAAAGGATCAACGGTTGTCCGGCGCCCTCCGCAGCCGCCGGGCGCAGGCGCGCCGAGCCGGCGCGGCCGCGCGAGGAGTACGCCGTAATCGCTCGCGAGCCTTGTCCGGCGCGGGTATCGCGCCTTGCGGGCGCGGCGGCGAAGGCGTCGATGCTGCTGTGCGCAATGAGCGGGTGGCACGCCCGTTGCATTGCATAGGACACGAGCGCCGGTCGCGAAGAACGTCCGGGCCGGTTGCAGACATCCATCGATCAGGGGAGCGGGCAAGCGATGAAATTTCCAGTGCCGCACGACGTCAAGGCGAAAACGATACCGGGCACCGAAGGCTGGGAGCGGATGTATCCGTACCAGTACCAGTTCGTCACCGACGACGCCGCACGCAATCAGTACGAGAAGGACACCTTCTGGTTCTACGACGGCCTGCATTATCCGGAGCCCCTGTATCCGTTCGACACGATCTGGGACGAGGCCTGGTACCTGGCGCTGTCGCAGTTCAACAACCGCATCTTCATGGTGCCGCCGGTGCGCGGGGTCGATCACCGGATCATCAACGGCTACGTCTATGTCTCGCCGGTGCCGGTGAAGGACCCGGAGGAGATCGGCAGGCGGGTGCCGAACTTCATGGAGCGCGCCGGCTACTACTACAAGAACTGGGACGAGCTCGAGGCGAGATGGAAGGTGAAGATGGAGGCCACCATCCGCGAGCTCGAGGCGCTGAAGATCCCGCGCCTGGCCGAGATGGAGGACATCTCGGTGGTGACCGATGCCATCGGCGAGTCCAACGGCTATCACCTGCTCAAGAACTACGACGACCTGATCAACCTGGGCATCAAGTGCTGGCAGTACCACTTCGAGTTCCTCAACCTCGGGTACGCCGCCTACGTGTTCTTCCTCGATTTCGTCCAGAAGCTGTTCCCGAGCATCCCGACCCAGCGCGTCACGCAGATGATCTCGGGCATCGACGTGATGATGTACCAGCCCGACGAAGAGCTGAAGAAGCTCGCGCGCCGCGCGATCGAGCTGGGCGTGGACGAGGCGGTGACCTTCAGCCCCGAGTGGGCCGACGTGGAGGCGGCGCTCAAGAAGCTGCCCGCCGGCGTGGAGTGGCTGAAGTCGCTCGACCTGGCGCGCGAGCCGTGGTTCAACGTCTCCACCGGCACCGGCTGGTTCCACCACGACCGCTCGTGGAACGACCAGATGAACGTGCCGCTGTCGGGCATCGCCACCTACATCGGCAAGCTGCGCAAGGGCCAGAGCATCGACCGCCCCACCGAGAAGGTGCGCGCCGAGCGCGACCGCATCACGGCCGAGTACCGCGACCTGATCGAGAAGGAGGAGGACCGCAAGCAGTTCGACGAGCTGCTCGGCTGCGCCAAGACCGTGTTCCCCTACGTCGAGAACCACCTGTTCTATGTCGAGCACTGGTTCCACTCGGTGTTCTGGAACAAGATGCGCGAGGTCGCCGCGATCATGAAGGAGCACGGCGTCATCGAGGACATCGAGGACGTCTGGCTGATGCGCCGCGACGAGATCAAGACGGCGCTGTGGGACATCGTCACCGCCTGGGCCACCGGGGTCACCCCGCGCGGCACCGCCACCTGGCCCAAGGAGATCGGCTGGCGCAAGGGCGTGATGCAGAAATTCAAGGAATGGAACGCGCCGCCGGCCATCGGCACGGCACCCGAGGTGATCCAGGAGCCGTTCACCATCGTGCTGTGGGGCGTGACCAACAAGTCGCTCGCCGACTGGGCCTCGGTGCAGGAGGTCAGCGACCCCGACAGCATCACCGAGCTCAAGGGCTTCGCCGGCAGCCCGGGCGTGGTCGAGGGCAAGGCGCGCGTGTGCCGCACGGTGAGCGAGGTCGGCACCCTGCAGGAAGGCGAGATCCTGGTGGCACCGACCACCTCGCCCTCGTGGGCACCGGCCTTCGCCAAGATCGGCGCCTGCGTGACCGACGTGGGCGGCGTGATGAGCCACGCGGCGATCGTCTGCCGCGAGTACGGGATGCCGGCGGTGGTCGGCACCGGACACGCGACGAAGATCATCAAGACCGGCATGCGGGTGCGCGTCGACGGCTCGACGGGCGCGATCACCATCACGCGCTGAGAGGTGGACATGGGCAATTTGGCGGAAGCGATCGGCAAGGCGTCGGCCGGCACGGTTGGCGCCGGCATGCCGCTGCTGTGCTGGTTCGAAGATTGCCTGAAGGAGTCGCTGCCGCTGGTGGGCGGCAAGTGCGCCTCGCTGGGTGAGCTGATCCACGCCGGGGTACGCGTGCCGCCGGGCTTCGCCCTGACCACCGAGGGCTACCGGCGCTTCATGGCCGGGGCCAGCCTCGATCGCGAGGTGGCTGCGCTGCTGGCCGGCATCGAGGTCGCCGACCTCGATGCCCTCGAGGCTGCCAGCGAGCGCATCCGCTCGAGGATCGAGGCGCAGCCCTTCCCGACCGAGCTGGAGGACCTGGTCGCGGAGGGCTACCGCAAGCTGGGCGTGCGCTGCTGCATGCCGGCGGTGCCGGTGGCGGTGCGCTCGAGCGCCACCGCCGAGGACCTGCCCGACGCCAGCTTCGCCGGCCAGCAAGACACCTACCTGTGGATCCGCGGCATCGACGAGGTGCTCGCGCACGTGCGCCGCTGCATCTCCAGCCTGTACACCGGGCGTGCGATCGCCTACCGGGCGAAGAACGGCTATGCCGAGCACGACGTGGCGATCGCCGTCGGCGTGCAGAAGATGGCCAACTCCTACACCGCCGGCGTGATGTTCACCATCCATCCGGCCAACGGCGACCGCTCGGTGATCGTGATCGATTCGAACTTCGGCTTCGGCGAATCGGTGGTCTCGGGCCAGGTCACTCCCGATCACTTCGTGGTCAACAAGATCACCCTCGACATCATCGATCGCACCGTCTCGTGCAAGGAGGTCTGCTACACGGTCGACGCGAAGACGCAGACCTCGCGCCTCACCGACGTCCCGTTCGAGCGCCAGAAGGTGCAGTCGCTCATCGACGACGAGATCACCGAGCTCGCCTGGATGGGCAAGCGGATCGAAAAGCACTACGGGCGCCCGATGGACATCGAGTGGGCGATCGACAAAGACCTGCCCGAGGGCGGGAACATCTTCATCCTCCAGGCGCGGCCCGAGACGGTATGGAGCGCCCGGAGCCAGACCGCGGTGGCCGGATCATCGGGCACCGCCATGGATTACATCCTCTCGAGCCTGCTCAAGGGCAAGAGAGTCGGCTGAGCTGGGAAAACGCAACGGAGCAGACATGAACGCAAGAACGGAAGTGGGACTGATCGACGATCTGCGCAGCTACATCGCGGCGCTCGAGGCCAACGGGCAGCTTCATCGCGTGAAGGCCGAGGTCGACTGGAAGTACGAGCTGTGCCACGTCTCGAAGGTCAACGAGGAGAAGAAGGGCCCGGCGCTGCTGTACGAGAACGTCAAGGGACATTCGATCCCGGTGTTCACCAGTGCGTTCACGACCCCGGAGCGGATCGCGATCGCGCTCGAGCAGGATCCGGGGCTGACGATGTGCCAGCTCTCGCGCAAGTGGATGGAGCTCACCACCAAGCAGATGGTCAAGCCGACTTTCGTCGACAACCCCCCGGTGATGGAGAACGTGATCGAGGGCGATGCGGTCGACCTGGAGAAGTTCCCGGTGCCGTGGTTCTACCCGGACGACGGCGGGCGCTTCTTCGTCACCGCGGGCTATCTCGTCACGCAGGATCCCGACACCGGCTGGACCAACCTCGGCACCTACCGCTCGCAGGTGCTCGGCAAGAACATCCTCGGCTCTCAGATCATCAAGGGCAAGCATGGCGACATGCACATGAAGAAGTACCAGGAGCGCGGCGAGCTGATGCCGGCCGCGGCCGTGGTCGGCTGCGACCCGGTGCTGTTCCTGGCCAGCTCCACGCTGGTGAGCTCGCAGACCGACGAGTACGACGTGGCCGGCGCGTTGCGCGGCCGGCCGGTGCCGGTGTTCAAGTCGGACCTCACCGGCCTCACCCTGCCCGCCAACGCCGAGATCATCGCCGAGGGCTGGATCGATCCGAACGAGCTGATGGACGAAGGGCCGTTCGGCGAGTACACCGGCTACTACTCGGGCAACAAGGGCAAGGACTATCCGAAGCCGGTGCTGCGCGTCAAGCGCATCCTGCACCGCAACAAGCCGGTGTTCTGGTCGACCACGGTCGGCAAGCCGATCAACGACATCCACATGATCCAGTCGCTCAACCGCACCGGCGCGCTGTGGTACGACCTGGAGACGATGAAGGTGCCGGGCATCCAGAGCGTGTACCTGCCGGCGGCGGCCACCGGCCGCTTCTGGGCGGTGGTGTCGGTCAAGCAGATGTACCCGGGCCACTCGAACCACGTCGGCAACGCGGTGATCGCCAGCACCACCGGGCACTACGGGCTGAAGGGCGTGATCGTGGTCGACCACGACATCGAGGCCGACGACATGGACCGGGTCTGGTGGGCGCTCGCCACGCGCTTCGATCCGAAGCGCTCGGCGCAGATCATCGACCGCGGGCGCTCGACGCCGCTCGACCCGGGCCTGCCCATCGAGGCGCGCGACATCACCAGCCGCATCATCCTGGATGCCTGCACGCCCTATGAATGGGCGAACAAGCCGCAGGAGATCTTCATGGACCGCGCCATGCTGCAGCGGGTGTCGAATCGCTGGAACGAGTACGGCTTCCCCGGGGTCAGCCCGGTGGCCGACATGATCCCGCGCCTGACGCGCCCGGAGGTCAAGAAGGCGGCCAAGAAGGCCGAGTGAAGCGCGCCCGCCGGCGGGCGCCATCGCCCGCCGGCGTCACCACACGGAGGAAGGGCACGCCATGAGCGGCAAGAAGGGCATCGTCATCGTCTGCAACCTGGACACGCGCGGCGAGGACATCGCCTTCGTGCGCCAGCTGATCGCCGATCGGGGTCATCAACCGATCCTGCTCGACTTCAGCATGGAGGAGCCGCCGCCGTTCCCGGGCGACATCCGCACCGAGGAGGTGGCCGCGCGCGGCGGCCTGCCCATCGAGGTGGTGCGCGAGAAATACCGCTCCGATCGCGATACGGCCACCGACAACCAGATCCGCGGCGCGGCGGCCATCGTCGACGACCTGCTGCGCGAAGGCAGGGTGCACGGCATCATCGGCATCGGCGGCGGAACGGCGACGCTGGTGTCCACCTCGATCATGAAGCGGCTGCCGTTCGGCATGCCCAAGGTGATGGCCTCCCCGATGGCTGCGCACCCGGCCTACATCGAGCAGTACGTCGGCACGCGCGACATCACCATGCACCACACGGTGCTCGACATCGTCAAGATGAACCCCCTGCTGCGCGCGCAGATCGTCAACGCCGTGGGCGCGATCTGCGGCATGGTCGAGATGACCCAGGGCACCGACATCCGCTTCGACAAGCCGTGCGTGGCGGTCTCCTCGTTCGGCTTCGGCGAGATGGCGGTGCAGGCCGCCCTCGGCATGCTCGAGGAGGCGGGCTTCACGCCCATCGTCTGTCACGCGCAGGGCAAGGGCGACCGGGCGATGGAGGAGATGATCCGCGACGGCGCCTTCCACGGCGTGCTCGACCTGTGCATCGGCGGGATCATGGAGCACCTGTTCAAGGGCAATCGCGATCCCGGGCCGGACCGGCTGATGGCCGCGGTCGAGACCGGCATCCCGATGGTGCTGGCGCCCTGCGGCCTGGACATCCTGTCGTACGGCGGACGTGCCGACATGCTTGAGAAGACCAAGGACCGGCCGCAGTACGTGCAGGACCGGCTGCGCGTGCAGGTGCGCACCACCGCCGAGGAGCTGCTCCAGGCGGCCGACGTGATCGCCGAGCGGCTGAACCGGGCGAGCGGACCGTGGACCTTCCTGGTGCCCCTGAAGGGCTGGTCGTCGCTGGACCGCGAAGGCCGTCCCATCTACGACCCGGTGGCCGACGCGGCATTCGTGGCCAGGTTGAAGGAGCGGCTGAACGAGCCCGGGCGGGTGCGCAGCGTCGACCTGCACCTGTACACGCCGGAGTTCGCCCGCGTGGCGGTCGACGCCTTCGTGCAGCTGTACCGGCGCGCCGGGACGCCGGCGCCCGCGCTGGCCTAGGTTTCACTGGACTAAGGAGAGCGAGGCGATGCTGGTACGCAACTGGATGCATCCGGATCCGATCACGATCCGCGGCGACACGCTGGTCTCGGAGGCCAAGCGCCTGATGAGCGACAACAACCTGCACGCGCTGCCGGTGGTCGACGACGACCGGCTGCGCGGGCTGGTCACGCGTGCCAACCTGCTGCGCATGGGCCAGTTCGTGCTGCGCACGCAGAATCCCGACGAGTTCAACTTCTTCGTTGCGCGGCTGAAGGTGCGCGACGTCATGGTGCGCCAGCCGATGTGCGTGGCCGCCTCCGACACCATGGAGCACTGCCTGCGGCTCGGGCAGGAGCTGGGCATCGCGCAGTTCCCGGTCATGGAAGGCGATCGGGTGGTCGGCGTGATCTCGGCCAACGAGATCTTCCAGCTCGCCGCGCACTGCATCGGCGCCTGGGGGCCGCGCAACGGCGTCACCCTGGCCGCGATCCGGCTCGGCCCGGGCGTGCTGGCGCGCATCTGCGAGGCCGTGGGCACGGCCGGGGCGGCGGTGCAGGGCATCTACCCCATCGGCCGCCACGATTCCGGCCCGGCGCAGACCTATCCCGTGCGTCCGGTCATCGTGCGCTTCCAGGGAGGCGACTTCGGGGCGGTCGTGCGTGCGCTCGAGGCCGCCGGCTTCGCCATCATCGAGGCGGTGGACACCCACCGCGAGGAAATCGAGCCATGAGCCTGCCGCTGGTGGTCGCCATCACCGGTGCGACCGGAGTCATCTACGGCGTCGAGCTGCTGCGGGTGCTCAAGGACCTGAAGCAGGAGACGCATCTGATCCTCAGCGAAGCTGCCGGGATGAACCTGGCGATCGAGACCGATTACACGCTCGACGACGTGCGCTCGCTGGCCGACGTGGTCTACCCGAACAAGGACGTGGGCGCGGCGTTGGCGAGCGGCTCGTTCCGCACCCGCGGCATGATCGTCGCGCCGTGCACGGTGAAGACGCTCTCGGCGATCGCCAATTCGTTCACCTACAACCTGGTCGTGCGCGCGGCCGACGTCACGCTCAAGGAGCGCCGCCCGCTGGTGCTGATGGTGCGCGAGACGCCGCTGCACAAGGGGCACCTCGAGCTGATGACGCGCGCGGCCGACTGCGGCGCGGTGATCCTGCCGCCGATGCCCGCCTTCTACCATCGGCCCGAGTCGATCATCGACATCGTCCACCAGAGCATCGGCAAGGCGCTCGACCAGGTCGGCGTGGAGCACCAGCTGTTCCGGCGCTGGAGCGGGCACGCGCAGAAGGTGCCGGCTTCGGTCTAGAAGTTTGGCCGCTGCGACCTCTCCAGCCTCCGGTTCGTGGCCGGCGACGACGACGCCCCGCCGTCCGGCGGCGTGCGGCCGCGCTTCGTCCGCTGCCCGATCCCCCGGGGTGCGCGGACGCGTCCATAGTCGATGCATGGATCCGGCAGCCTCGGCGGGAGTCCGGCATGGAGACGCATCACGGTGACGTGCTCGCCTTTCGCGGGCGCAGCTTCCTGCTGCTCGAGCAGCCGCTCGAGCCCTACTTCGATCTGATCGGCCAGCGTCCGAGCCTGCTCGAGGCGGCGCCGGCGGCGGGACGCGGCTACGCCGCGAGCTGGCGCATCGACGACGGCTGGCTGTACCTGCTCGCCGTGGCGGGGCGGTGGTCCGATCGCTCCTCGATGACCCTGCACCAGCTGTTCCCCTTTGCCGGGGACAGCATCTTCGCCACCTGGTTCAGCGGCACGCTGCACGGCTTCCGCCTCGAGGAGGGCAAGGCGCAGGCGTGCCCCGATGCGCGCCGCTATCCCGATCTGGTGCTCACCCTCGACGCGGGCCGCATGCGCTGCTCGAGCGCCGTGCATCGCTGCGCGGCCGCCGAGACCGGCGCGGTCCACCCCGATGCGCCCGCGATGAGGGCGGCCATGCCGATGGCCGGCGCTGCCGGCGGCTCCAGCCTGATGGTCTAGAAGCTCTCGATCGCACGGCCTCTCGCGGGATCAGCCGGGCACCCCGGCGCGCCCCGGCGCGACGGTGCCCAGGCGCCACACTCGCCAGGCGCACGACGTGGCCAGCGCCGAGGCGATCATGCACAGCGCGATCGCCAACTGGTAGCCGCCGTAGCGATCGAACAGCGCGCCGGCCGCCACCGGGCCGATCAGGGCGCCGAAGCCGGCGCCGGTGTAGAGCAGGCCGATGGTCCCGGAGACCGCGCGCAGCCCGAAGAGGTCGCTGCAGATCGGCGGCAGCAGCGACACGATGCCGCCGTAGGACAGGCCGAACACCAGCGCGAACAGCGCGTAGGCTGCATAGCCGGCGCCCAGCCACCACAGCAGGAACGATGCGCCGAGCACTGCCTGGGCCACGACGTGCGTCTGCAGCCGACCGAGCCGATCGGCCAGGGCGCCGATGCCGAAGCGGCCCACCAGGCTGCCGATGCCGATCAGGCCCACCAGGGCGACCGCCTCGGCCTCGCCGATGCCGCGGTCGCGGGCGGCCGCCGACAGGTGGGCGAACGGAATGAACATGGGGATGCCGGCGGCCAGCGTCGCCAGGTAGAGCCAGCGGTATTCGGCCGTGCGCACGGTCTCGCTCAGGCGCAGGCCCGCCGCGCGGGGCGCACCGGAGACGCCGGGTGTACCGGTTGCGCCGGAAGCACCGGGCGCACCGGGCGCACCGGAAGCGATGCCCGTTCCGGACATGCCCGACACGCCGGTTGCGACGGTCGCTCCGATCGCTGCGGCCGATCCCATCGCGCCGGCCGCACCCGGCACGCCGTCGGGCGCCAGCCCGCGCGCGGCAGGATCGCGCTCGAGCAGCCAGGCGACCGCGCAGCCCAGCGCGAGCGTCGCAGCGGCCATCCAGCGCATCGCGCCGCGCCAGCCGGCGACGTCGATCAGCCAGGCGGCCGCCAGCGGCACGACCAGGGTGCCGGCACCGATACCGGAGCTGGCGATCCCCGAGGCGAGGCCGCGCTGGCGCAGGAACCACGGCTGCACCGCGCCCATCGAGGGCGTGTAGGTCAGCGCCACGCCCAGGCCGATTCCCAGGCCGTAGGCGAAATAGATGGTGCGCAGGTCGCCGGCGAAGCTCGACAGCAGCAGGCCGAGCGCGATGCAGACCATGCCGGCCACGGCGGTGGTGCGCGGCCCGAAGCGGTCGGCCAGGGCGCCGCCCACCGCGCCGAGCGAGAAGAAGAGCAGCGAAGAGACCCCGAACACCCAGGACACCTCGGCGCGCTGTGCGCCGAACGCCCGGGCGAAGGGCTCGAAGAACGCAGCGAAGGAGTATGCGACGCCGAAGATGACCGTGGTGCAGCCGAAGGCGGCCCAGACCACGATCCAGCCATGGAAGAGGCGCGGCGAGGTCATGCCCTCACTCGCACAGGCGCCGGATGTCCTCCGGGATCGGGATGGCATGGATGCGTGCCCGGTCGTGCGGATCGCGCACGCAGAACACCCGCGTCTCGCGGCTCTCGCACAGCAGGTCGTCGCCGCGCAGGATACGGTGCAGCTGGATGAAGACCTTGGGGCGCCATTCCTCGACGCGGGTGTGGATCTCGATGGTCTCGCCGTAGGTGGAGCTCTTCATGAAGCGCGTGTGGTGCTCCAGCATCGGCGTGCCGATGATGCCGTTGCGCTTCTCCAGCTCGTGCCAGGGCGGCATCCCGCAGCTCATGAAGAAATGCAGCGAAGCGGCATCCATCCAGCGGTGATAGCGCGGATAGAACACGATGCCCGCCGGGTCGCAGTCGCCGAAGCGCACTTCGACCTTCATCGTGGTGGTCTTGCTCATGCACGTTTCCCGTCCGGAATCGAAGGCGCCATCATAGGGGCTGTTCGATCCCGGATCGAGCCCCTGCCCGGGGCATGCCCCGCCGTTCCTCTTATCATGGCATCCAAGGGGGGTGTCATGATCCCGAAAGGAGGTGCGCGGCGCGATCGGCACTGCGAAGCGCTTTTCCGGCGATTCCGTGCCGGCCGGCCGTCGCGCGGCGATGCAGGGGCTGCCGCATGGCGGCACGGCCTGCCGGTGGCCGCGTTCCTGCTCGCGTTCACGTTCGCCGCATCGGCGGCCGACCTGACCCTGCTCAGCGGGTTCGTCTCGCACCACGACAAGTCCGGCTATCGCGAGTCCAACCCGGGGCTCGGGGTGCGCGTCGATTCCGGCCGCTGGACCGGCTGGCTGGCCGGCACCTACCGCAACAGCCTGGACCGGCAGTCGGTCTACGTCGGCCGCGAATGGTTGTGGCCGCTTGCCGGGCCGCTGAGCATCGGAGGCATCCTGGTGGGCGCCACCGGCTATCGCTCACCGGTCGTGCCCGTTCCGCTGGGCGAGGTGGTGGCGCGCTGGCGGCGGCTCGAGCTCGCGCTGCTGCTGCAGCCGGTGCGGATCAATGATTCGCCCAGCTTCGTGGCGTTGCAGCTGCGCTTTCGGTTATGGTGAGGCCGGTGGTCGCAAGCGTTTCTTCCCGGAGCGCGGCGGCGAGCGGGGAGGCGGTGTGCGGCGCGACCGGCGGCTGAAGGACATCATCGAGGCAAACCTGCACGGGTTCGCACCGAGCGAGCCGGACGGCGCGCAGCCGCGCATGGCGGCCGCGGTGGCCCTGGCCGTCGCCGACGAGGGGTTCGGTGCAGCGCTCGAGGGCCTGCCGCAGCACGAGCACTGGAGCAGGCGCGCGGCCGTGATCCTCACGCGCCGATCGGTACGCCTGCGCACCCATGCCGGGCAATGGGCGCTGCCGGGCGGGCGCATCGATGCCGGGGAGAGCCCCGAGCAGGCGGCACTGCGCGAGCTCGCCGAGGAGGTCGACCTGCGGCTCGAGGCGGGCACGATCCTCGGCCGGCTCGACGATTTCGTGACCCGGTCCGGCTTCGTCATCACCCCGGTGGTGGTGTGGGCCGGCAGCGCGCGGCGCCTCGCCCCCAACCCGGGCGAGGTGCACAGCGTCCATCGCGTCCCGCTGGCCGAGTTCCTGCGTGCCGATTCGCCGGTGCTGCTCCCGGTCGAGGGCAGCCCGCACCCGCTGCTGCGCATGCCGGTGGGCAACGACTGGATCGCCGCGCCCACCGCGGCGATCCTGTACCAGTTCTGCGAGGTCTGCCTCGCGGGCCGGCACACCCGCGTGGCGCACTTCGAGCAGCCGGTGTTCGCCTGGAAGTGAGCGGCGGGGGAGCGCGCTGCGCCCCCGGGCCGGTCGGGCCCGCGAAACGCTAAGATGCTCGCATGCCCGACATCGCCGGCCCCGTCGCCATCCTGACCCGCGATCTCACCAAGCGCTACGGCGACGTCACGGCGCTCGACCAGCTGAGCCTGTCGGTCGGCCGCGGCGTGATCTTCGGCGTGCTCGGGCCGAACGGCGCCGGCAAGACGACGGCGATCAAGATCCTCACCACGCTGCTCGAGGCGAGCGCGGGCACGGCGATGGTCGCGGGGTTCGACGTCCGGACCGACCCGGTCGAGGTCCGCCGGCGCATCGGCTACGTGCCGCAGATGCTGTCGGCCGACGGTGCCCTGACGGCCGTCGAGAACCTGACCCTGTCGGCGCGCCTGCACGGCCTGGGCGGCGCGACGCGCGCGGCGCGCGTGCGCGATGCGCTCTCCTTCGCCGGGCTCGAGGGCGTCGGCAACCGGCTCGTGAAGACCTACTCGGGCGGCATGATCCGGCGGCTCGAGATCGCGCAGGCCACGCTGCACGAGCCCGAGGTGCTGTTCCTCGACGAGCCGACGATAGGCCTGGATCCGGTGGCGCGCCGCACCGTCTGGGAGCGGCTGCAGGAGCTGCGCCGCGACCGGGGGCTGACCATCCTCATCACCACCCACGACATGGAGGAAGCCGACGTGCTGTGCGGCGAGCTGGCGATCCTGCACCAGGGCCGGCTGGCGGCCGTCGGCAGCCCGGCCGCGCTCAAGGAGCGCGCCGGCCCGGGGGCCAGCCTCGACGACGTCTTCATCCATTTCAGCGGCGCGGCGATCGAGCACGGCGGCGCCTATCGCGACGTCCGCGAGGCGCGACAGGCCGCGCACCGGCTCGGATGAACCCGCTGCGCGCCTTCGCGAGGGAGACGGCCGCGATCGCGGACGCCGAGGTGCGCAAGCTGATGCGCGACCCGACGGAGCTGCTCTCGCGCGCGGTGCAGCCGGTGCTCTGGCTGGCGGTGTTCGGGCAGGTGTTCGGCCGGATGCGCGGCATGCCGACGGGCACGCTGAGCTACCTCGACTTCATGGCGCCGGGCATCCTCGCGCAGAGCATCCTGTTCAGCGCCATCTTCTACGGCATCGCGGTGATCTGGGAGCGCGACCTCGGCATCGTCCACAAGCTCCTGGTGACGCCCGCGCACCGCAGCGCGCTGGTCGCGGGCAAGGCGGTCGCCGCCGGCTTCCGCGGGCTGCTCCAGGCGGCGGTGGTGTACGTGATCGCGATCCTGCTCCACGTCGGCGTGCGATGGGACGCGGCCTCGATCGCGGTCGTCGTCATCGCCGTGTTCACGGGGTCGTGCATCTTCTCGACCTTCTCGCTGTTCATCGCCTGCATCGTCAAGACGCGCGAGCGCTTCATGGGCATCGGCCAGATGATGACGATGCCGCTGTTCTTCGCGTCGAACGCGATCTACCCGCTCGAGATGATGCCGGGCTGGCTGAAGGCGCTCGCGCGCGTGAATCCGCTCACCTACCTGGTCGACGTGCTGCGCGGCACGATGATCGCCGGCGGCGCGAGCGCGTATGCGCGCACCTTCAGCTTTGCCGTGATGCTGGGCGTGCTCGCCGTGCTGGTGGCGCTGGCCTCGCGGCTCTATCCGGGGCTGGCGCGCTGAGCAGGGGCCCGGCTTTCACCCATTCGGTGCCGGAAGACATTGCGGTCTGACTTTCAAATTTGTGCAGGCAACCCTTTTGTCTTACGAAATTCTCAAGTTCTTGCATGTGCTGGGTGCAATCGTGATCCTCGGTACCGGAACCGGAATTGCATTCTTCATGCTGGCAGCACATCGGACGGGGAATGCCCGATTCATCGGAAAAACTGCCGTTGTCGTCGTCCAGGCGGATATGGTTTTCACGGCCACGGCAGTCGCCATACAGCCGATCACCGGCTATTTCCTGATACGGCATATAGGGGTTCCACTCTCTGAAGGGTGGGTGGCGGCTTCCCTGGTGCTCTATCTCGTGGCCGGCGTGTTTTGGCTTCCCGTCGTATGGATTCAGGCACGCATGCGCGACATTGCACTGGAAGCCGCTCGCGCCGAGACGCCGTTACCGCCGGGCTATCATCGACTGTTTCGTACATGGTTCATCTTTGGCTTTCCCGGCTTCGGTGCAGTGCTGCTGATCGTGTGGCTGATGATCGCCAAACCGGGATTCTGAGTGATGGCAGGACAACTTCCCTCCATGGTCGTCCTCGGCGCTTCGGGGCTCATTGGCCAAGCTGTCGCGATGAGTTTGATACGAGAGGGCTTCCCCATCATCCCTGTCGCGCGCTGCTTCACTCCCGCGCAGAAGGCCGCGTTTGCGGGAAGGGCTGTTGAATACCCGATCATGGATCTGACGGCTGAAGCTCTCGGGGCATTGATCTCGCAGCACGCAGCGGAGATAGTCGTCAACTGCATCGGCGCACTTCAGGACAGTTCACAACGCGGCAGGGTTCTGGATGTCCATGCCAGTTTCACCTCCCGCTTGATCCAGGCCCTGACTTTGGCACGCGAGCCTCGTTTGCTCATCCACGTGTCCATTCCGGGCAGCGGCCACGACGATCAGACAGCGTTCAGCGTGACCAAGCGTCAGGCTGAAAGAGTCATCGCCGATAGCGCCGTTTCCTACGTTATTCTGCGTCCCGGCTTTGTCGTGGCGCCAACCGCCTATGGCGGAAGCGCGCTGGTTCGGGCACTGGCGGCTTTACCCATCGAATTGCCGGAACGAGAATCGCGGCGCCCTTTCGCGACAACATGCGTCACCGATATTGCCGGGACCATCGCCGGTGTGGGCCGTCAATGGCGCCTTGGCGAACGTCAGTGGAACGCTGTATGGGAGGTCATGGATCGAGAGGCGCCACCTGTGGGCGCCGTCATCGCGGCATTCCGGACGCATCTCGGCGGGCCGATGCGGCGGTTGCGGCTCGCGCCATGGATGGTGTCGGTCGGCGCCAGATTGGGCGACCTGGTCTCGCGCCTGGGATGGTCTCCTCCTGTCCGAACGACTGCGCTCGCCGAGATGCGCCAGGGTGTCGCCGGAAACCCCGATGCCTGGATCGCCGCAACCGGTATGGAGCCCGTGCCGCTGGCGGGCATTCTGGCGCGCCGAACCGCCACCGTTCAGGAGAAATGGTTTGCCCGGCTCTATCTCGTCAAAGCGCTCGTCATCGGCTCGCTCGCGCTGTTCTGGCTCGCCTCCGGGTTGATCGCGCTGACGGCATCGTTCGATGCGGCAGTCTCCATCCTGGCCCGGCACGGTTTCGCGCGGCTTTCGGCGGAGCTCATGACTGTGGTGAGCAGTGTCGCCGATATCCTGGTCGGAATGGCGATTTCGTGGCGCAAGAGTTGCCGTGCAGGCTTGATGGCAGGTATCGCGCTGTCCCTGTTCTATATGGTTGGCGCAGCCGCGATCGCACCGTCGCTTTGGTTCGAACCGCTGGGCGCCCTGGTCAAGACAGGGCCAGCGATCGTCCTCATGCTCGTCGCTCTTGCCATCTTGGACGAACGATAGCTGTTTCCGGCACCAATGAATCAACGCCGAGGGCCTGCAATTCACCGATCTAGTGAGCCCGCCCGGCCGGGCTGCCCCAGAGAGTTACGCATACGAACGATCGGTTCTTGTCGGTCTTCTCGCCAGGTATGACGATTGTCATATCGGCTTGCGCTTCGACGATGATCCGGGCGCCACTTGATCACGTCCCATGCGAGGGCCAGCGTGCCTGTTACCGCTTCCGCACAGACCGGCAAGTCTGTAGGGCCCATGATTCGACCTCGCTTTTTCGGACACGGAGCCCTAGAAACACAAAAGCCAGATCCGAGGATCTGGCCTAAGTGTTCTACTGGCGCGCCCGGCAGGATTCGAACCCACGACCCCCTGGTTCGTAGCCAGGTACTCTATCCAACTGAGCTACGGGCGCGAAGCCGCGAAGTATAGCATGGCCCGAACACGCTCATTTCCGCGCGTTGGGGAAGAAGAGCTGCTCGCCGTTGATCTTGTAGCCGGCGATGGTGGCCTGGCCCTCGGGCGAGATCAGCCAGTCGATGAACTTCTGGCCGGCCTGGCGCTTCACCTGCGGGTGCTTGGCGGGGTTGACCAGCATCACGCCGTACTGGTTGAAGAGGCGCTTGTCGCCTTCGACGAGGATGGCCAGCTCGCCGCGGTTCTTGAACGACAGCCAGGTGCCTCGGTCGGTGAGGGCGTAGGCGTTCAGCCCCGAGGCGGTGTTCAGGGTCGGGCCCATGCCGGAGCCGGTCTCCTTGTACCACTTGCCCTTGGCGGGGGAGAGGTCGACGCCGGCCGCCTCCCAGTAGCGCAGCTCGGCGGCGTGCGTGCCGCTGCGGTCGCCGCGCGAGGCGAAGGGGGCGCCGGCGGCGGCGATCTTGCGCATCGCCTCGAGGATGTCCTTGCCGCCGCCGACGTGCGCCGGATCGCTCTTCGGGCCGACGAGGATGAAGTCGTTGTACATGACCTCGTGGCGCCCGACGCCGTAGCCCTCGGCCATGAACTTCTCCTCGGCCTTGGCGTCGTGCACGAACACCACGTCGGCGTCGCCGCGGCGGCCGATGTCGAGCGCCTGTCCGGTGCCCACGGCCACCACCTTCACCTGGATGCCGCTTTCCTTCTCGAAGGCCGGCAGCAGGTGCCGGAACAGGCCCGACTGCTCGGTGGAGGTGGTCGAGGCCACGACGATGGACTCCTGCGCCTGCGCGGCGAGGGGGGCGGCCAGGAGGACGGCGGCCGACAGCGCAGCAGCGGCCGGCAGTGCAGCGGTGGCCGGCAGCGTGGCGGACAGCCTCGCGGACAGCCTGGCGGCGGCGGTCTTCAGTCGTTGCCGGATCGATCGGAGAGTTGCCATGGGAGGACTCCTTGCAGGAATTGGCGGGCCTCGCGGCTGCGAGGGTGAGCGAAGAAGGCAGTGGTCGGCTGCCGCTCGAGCAGGCGGCCGTGGTCGATGAACACCACCTCGTCGGCCAGGCGCGCGACCTGGCCGAGGTTGTGCGAGGTCATGAGGACGCGGCAGCCGCTGGCGCGGATGTCGCGCACGATCTGCTCGACCTGCTCGGTGGCCGAGGGGTCGAGGCTCGCAGTGGGCTCGTCGAGCAGCAGCAGGCGCGGGGCGATCATCCAGGCACGGGCGAGCGCGAGGCGCTGGCGCTCGCCGCCCGACAGTCTGGGCGCCGGCGCGTGCGCGAGCGCGCGCAGGCCGACGCGCTCGAGCATGGCCAGCGCACGGGTGCGCCTGGCGCGGCGCGAGGTGCCCGCGCACGGCACCAGCAGCAGGTTCTCCAGCGCCGTGCCGCGGAACAGCGAGGGGTACTGGAACATCAGGGCCTGGCCCTCGAAGGCGAGGTCGCCGCCGGCGCGGCGACGGCCTTCGAAGCGCACGTCGCCGGAGCTGGGCGCGAGCAGGCCGTGGATGGTGCGCAGCAGCACCGTCTTGCCCGAGCCGTTGGCGCCCATGAGCGCGCAGATGCCGGCATCGCCCCACTCGAAGTCGACCGCGTCGAGGATCACCCGCTCGTCGGTACGGAAGGTGACCGCGCGCAGGCTGAGCAGGGAGGCGCGGTCCTCAGTGGCCATAGCGGCGCATGGTGGCGGCGCGGATCGCGCTGGCGAGCATGTTGAGCACGAGCACCAGGCCGAGCAGCACGATGCCCAGCGCCAGCGCGAGCGCGAGATCGCCCTTGCTGGTTTCCAGGGCGATCGCGGTGGTCATCACCCGCGTGACGCGGTCGATGTTGCCGCCGACGATCATCACCGAGCCGACCTCGGACATCGCGCGCCCGAGCCCGGCCAGGAACACGGCGACCAGCGAGAAGCGGCAGTCCCACAGCAGCACGCGCACCCGCGCCGGCAGCGACAGGCGCAGCGAGCGCAGCGTCTCGCCGTGCAGGCGCCAGGCATCCTCGACCACCTGGCGGGTGAGCGCGGCGATGAGCGGGGTGGTGAGGGTGGCCTGCGCGACGATCATCGCGGTGGGCGTGAACAGCAGGCCGAGCACGCCCAGCGGGCCGCTGCGCGACAGCACGAGGTAGACGCCGACCCCGACGATGACCGCCGGCAGGCCCATGGTGGTGTTGAGCGCGACCACCACGCCGGCGCGGCCCGGAAAGCGCGTGACCGCGGTCAGCGCGCCGAGCGGCAGGCCGATGAGCGTGGCGATCGCCACGGCGGTGAGGCTCACGCGCAGCGACAGCAGGATGATGGCGAAGGTGTCGCCCTCGAAGCTGCGCAGCAGCCATACCGCCTGGGACAGCGCATCCGTGAACATGCGGCGAGTATACGAATCGCCCGCGTAGTAGCATCCATTCGGCAATCGTTTGCATATCTTGCTCCTCCACGACCCCGAGGCTGCCATGCTCGAAGTCTATCCGGGCGCACTGCTGCGCCTGGCCGGTGACTCGCTCGATCTCGCCGAGCTGGCGCGGCTGCTGGCGGCGCTCGGATCGGCACCGCGGGTGAGCGCGGCGGCGCGTGCGCTCGGCCTGTCGTACCGGGGGGCGTGGGGGAAGCTGGTGCGCGCGGAGCGCCTGCTCGGGGTGGCGCTGGTCGAACGGGTCAAGGGGCACGGCACCCGCCTCACGGCGGCCGGCTCCGCGCTGGCGCACGCCGGTGCGCGCTTCGAGCGGAACGCGCGGCGCCGCCTGGCGGGGCCCGCGGCCGAGCTCGATGCGGCGCTGGCGGCATTGCGCGGGGAGGCGCGGCAGCCGCTGAGGCTGGCGGCCAGCCACGATCTGCTGCTGCAGGCGGCCCTCTCCGAGAAGCCGGATGCATGCCCGAGCGTGAGCTTCGTGGGCTCGGAGCATGCACTGGCCGCGCTCGATCGCGGCGAGGCCGAGCTGGCCGGTTTCCACCTCCCCGAGCCGCTGCCCGCGGTGCGCGAGCGGCCGGGGCCGTTTCGCGATGGTGCGCTGTTCGTCGAGCCGGTGATGCATCGCGAGCAGGGGCTGATCGTGGCCCGCGGCAACCCGCTGCGCATCCGCGACGTGGCCGACCTCGCGCGCACCGGACTGCGCTTCGTCAATCGTCAGCGCGGAGCTGGCACGCGGGCGTGGTTCGACCGCCTGCTCGCGGAGCAGGGCCTGCAGCCGCGCCAGATCCGCGGCTACGAGCAGGAGGAGTACACCCATTTCGCCGTCGCGGCGGCGGTGGCTGCCGGTGCGGCGGACGCCGGGTTCGGGCTGCGCGCGGCGGCGGCGCAGTTCGGGCTCGGCTTCGTCGCGGTGGGCAGCGAGCTGTACTTCCTGTGCGGGGCGCGCGCGCTCGGCGAGCACCCGGATGTGCGTGTGCTGGTGCGCGAGCTGCGCCGGCGTGCGCGCGCGATGCCCGGCTACGCGCCGGCGCGAGCAGGAGGACGAACGACGCTCACTCGGCGCGCGGGGCGCCCGCCCTGAGCGCGATGCGCATGAGGTCGGCCATGGTGCGCGCGCCCAGCTTGTCCATGATGTTGGCGCGGTGCGCCTCGACGGTCTTGATGCTGATGCCGAGGTCGTCGGCGATCTGCTTGTTGAGCCTCCCGGCCACGATCAGCTCGAGCACCTGGCGCTCGCGTCCGGTGAGCCGTTCCACGCGCTCGCTGGCGTCGCGGCCGGCCTCGCGGTCGTGGCGCGCTGCCGCGGCGCGCGTCAGACACTCGGAGACGAGCTGGTGCAGCTGGCTGTCGCTGAACGGCTTCTCGAGGAAGTCGTGCGCGCCCATCTTCATGCGCGACACCGCCATCGGCACGTCGCCGTGGCCGGTGACGAAGATCAGCGGCAGGGTCGAGCCGCGGCGCACCAGCTCTTCGTGCAGCTCCAGGCCGGACATGCCGGGCATGCGCACGTCGAGCAGCAGGCAGGCGATCGGCTCGGGGTCCGGGAGCCGGGCGAGGAATTCCTCGGCGCTGGCGAAGGCAGCGACCTCGAAGCCGTTGGCCTCGAGCAGCCACCGCATCGAGTCGCGTACCGCTTCGTCGTCGTCGACGACGTAGACGAGGCCGGGCGCCGGGGAGGGCGCCGCGCCGCCGGCGGGAAGGGAGGGCTGGCCGGTATTCATGGCGGTGCTCATGGATGGTCGATCGTAGTGTGAACAGGCCCTAGAGGGCAGGTCGGCGGGGAACGGAGGGGGCTCAGGCCGGATCGACGACGACCGCGGCTTCGACCACGGCCGGGACGGTGAAGCGGAAGCTACAGCCGCCGCCTTCGGAGGTCTCGGCCCACAGCCGGCCGTTGTGCGATTCGACGATGGAGCGGCAGATGTTCAGGCCGATGCCCATGCCTTCCGCCTTGGTGGTGAAGAACGGCTCGAAGAGGCGCTGCTGGGCGTCTTCGGCGAGCCCCATGCCGTGGTCGGTGACGCGGAACTCGACCTGCTCGTGATGGGCCGTGACGTCGAGCGCGACGGTGCGGCTGCGCCCGGGGGGCAGCTCGCGCATGGCCTCGATGGCGTTCTTGAGCAGGTTCAGCAGCACCTGCTCGATGAGGATGGGATCGGCCAGCAGCGGCGGCAGGCCGGCGGGCACCGAGGCGGTGATGCGGGTGCCGTAGCGGCGGGCGTCGATCTCGGCCAGCCCGACCGCATCGGCGACGATGGGGGCGACCTCGCAGCTGCGCCGCTCGGGCTCGCTGCGCTTGACGAAGTTGCGGATGCGCCGGATCACCTCGCCGGCGCGCGCGGCCTGAGCGGCGGTCTTGCCGAGCAGCCCGAGCAGCTCGGCCGGCGGCACGACCTCGCCGGCGGCCATTTTCGCGCGCAGGCGCGCCGACAGGCCCATGCAGTAGTTGGCGATGGCCGTGAGCGGCTGGTTCAGCTCGTGCGCCAGCGAGGATGCCATCTCGCCCATGGTGACCAGCCGCGAGGTGCGCTGCAGCTTGCGGTCCTGCTCGCGCTGCTGCTCCTCGATCTCGTGCCGGCGCGTGACGTCGGTGGCCACCAGCATCTCCACCGGGCTGCCGTCGACCCAGCGGATCTGGCGGCTACGCACCTCGAACCAGCGCCCGAGCAGGGGATCGAACACCTCGCCGGCGGCGTCCGGCTCGCGCGCCTCGCGCGCGGCGAGCACTTCGTGGCGACGGGCGTCGACGCCGAACAGGCTGCGGTACATCCGGTTGGCGAACAGCAGCTCGGCCTGGTCGTTGGAGCCCTCGGGCGGGCGGGCGACCACCGAGACCGCGACGTCGAGCTCGTCGAGCACCGTGGTGAAGCGCTCGTGCGCGGCGGCGAGCTGCTCGCGGATGCGCTTGGGCTCGGTGACGTCGGTCATCGAGGTCATCCAGCCGGTCTGCCTGCCTTCGCTGTCGATGAGCGCCGAGACGTACATGCGCGCGTCGAAGAGCGAGCCGTCCTTGCGCCGCACCTTGACCTCGAAGCCGCTGGGCGGGGTGTCGCCGCGCAGCACCCGGTCGAGGTTCTCGCGGTTGCTCGCCGCGCTGCCGACCGGCCAGTAGCGATAGGGCGGGGGCGAGCCGATCAGCTCCTGCTCGGTGAATCCGACCATGCGGCAGAAGGCCCGGTTGACGTAGGTGATGCGCCCGTGCATGTCGAAGGCGCGCATGCCGGTGAGCATGGAGTCTTCCATGGCGCGGCGGAAGGCCGTCTCGGCCGCCAGCGCCTGCTCGGTGCTGCGCCGCTCGGTGACGTCGCGCGCGACGGCATACAGCAGCGGGCGCTGCGCGTCGGGGTCGCGGCGCAGCGACCAGTGCAGCCAGCGCCACGCCGATGCGGCGCCGACAGCCTCGGAGGTCGCGTCATGGGCGCGAAAGCGGGCCTCGAAGCTGGCCGAGGAGGCGCCCGGCTGGCTGATGCGGGCCAGCGCGCCCGATACCGCCTCGCGGTCGTCGGGATGCACCCAGCGGTCGATGCGGCGCCGGCGTTCGCCGGCGCCCAGCGCCGATTCGAAAGCCGGGTTGGCGCGCACCAGCGTGCCGTCGATCTCGAATACGCACAGCGGATCGGGCGAGAGCGTGAACAGGCGGTCGCGCTCGTACTCGGCGAACAGGCGCCGGCGCGCATGGCTCCACAGCATCAGCAGGGTGGCGAGGATGGCCAGCGACAGGCCCACCACCGCCGCGACCAGGCTGCGGTCGATCAGGCGCGGCTGCAGGTCGTAGGCCAGCGCGCGCAGGCGCAGCCCGTGGCCCGGGGGATCGAGCGGCAGCTCGTAGGTGAGGTGCGCGAACTCGGTCTCGAACAGCGAGGAGCTCACCAGCGTGTTGTTGCCGCCGTCGACGATGGCGAGCTGGTAGCGGTCGCGGATCGTCTGCAGCAGCGGACTGCCGAGGATGCGGTTGAGCGAGTAGCCGACCACCACCGCGCCGCGAAAGCCGCTGTCGTCGTCGTAGGCCGGCGCGTACAGCTCCATCATCACGTCGCCGACGGGGGTGGTGAAGGGAGCGGCGAAGGCCGCGCGCCGGCCGCGGCGCAACTGCTCGAATGCCTCGCGCCCGGCCGGCTCGGCGATCCTGGGGCCGTGCAGGCGAAAGGCGAGCGGACCCACTCCGCGCGCATGCACCGCGCGCAGGATCCTGCCTTCGGCGTCGACCAGCGCGACGTAGACCGCCGAGCTCTGGCGGGCAAGGAAGTCGCCGATGGTCTTGTCGGTGGCACCGGCGCGCCCGCGCGCGCCGGCCGACCAGTCTTCGGCGAGCAGGCCGATCTCGTCGCGGTCGTCGCGCAGCTCGCGCCGCAGCGCGGTCTGCGCGCTCGCCACGTCGCGGTACAGGGTCTGCTTCTGCTGGTCGGCCTCGATGGTCTTGAGGTACCAGAGGAAGGTGCCCATCAGCAGCACGAACAGGCCCACGCCGAACGCATGCGACAGCGAGAGCCATCGCATGGCCCGTATCTCGGCGCGACGGGTGGAGGGGTTGCTGCGGTGTTTCATCGGATCGGTGCGAAGTGTAGCCAGTGTAGAGGAAGCTGCTGCGCTCGCGGCGTGCGGACCGCGCGCGCCGGACCGCTGCGGCATCGGCATCGGCATTAACCCGTATTTATCGTAATTTGAAATCAACTATCGCATCATGAAAATTTTTCTTGTCTTTTCGGGAGCCCCTTCCTAGAATCGGACAGCCCCATCGCGCAGGAAACAGAGAGGAGATCCCATGTCAGCGCTTCCCGTTCCACCCGCTCCGAGCGGCGATCCGAACGATTCCGATTCCGTCGAGACGCGCGAATGGCTCGATGCCCTCGAGGCGGTCATCGATCGCGAAGGCCCCGGGCGCGCGCACTTCCTGCTCGAGAAGATGATCGACAAGGCCCGCCGCTCGGGCGCCTATCTCCCGTTCTCGGCCAACACCGCCTACGTCAACACCATCCCGGCCCACCTGGAGGTGCCCTCGCCGGGCAACGCCGCCTACGAGGAGCGCATCCGCTCGTTCATCCGCTGGAATGCCATGGCGATGGTGGTGCGCGCCAACCGCCTGCATCCGCCCGACGGCGGCGACCTGGGCGGGCACCTCGCCTCGTTCGCCTCGCTGGCCACGATGATCGGCACCGGGATGAACCACTTCTGGCATGCCCCGCATGCCGGGCACGGCGGCGACCTGGTCTACTTCCAGGGGCATTCCTCGCCCGGCCTGTACGGGCGCGCGTTCCTGGAAGGGCGCCTGAGCGAGGAGCAACTGGTCAATTTCCGCCAGGAGGTGGCGGGCAAGGGCCTGCCCTCGTACCCGCATCCCAACCTGCTGCCGGAGTTCTGGCAGTTCCCCACCGTGTCGATGGGCCTGGGCCCGCTGATGGCCATCTACCAGGCGCGCTTCCTGAAGTACCTGCACGCGCGCGGCATCGCCGACACCTCCAACCGCAAGGTGTGGGTGTTCTGCGGCGACGGCGAGATGGACGAGCCCGAATCGCTCGGGGCGATCAGCCTCGCCTCGCGCGAGAAGCTCGACAACCTCATCTTCGTGGTCAACTGCAACCTGCAGCGGCTCGACGGGCCGGTGCGCGGCAACGGCAAGATCATCCAGGAGCTCGAGCGCGACTTCCGCGGTTCGGGCTGGAACGTGATCAAGGTGATCTGGGGCTCGTACTGGGATCCGCTGCTGGCGCGCGACAAGGACGGCATCCTGCAGCGCGTGATGGAGGAGACCGTCGACGGCGAGTACCAGGCGTACAAGGCCAACGACGGCGCCTTCGTGCGCAAGCACTTCTTCGGCAAGCATCCGAAGCTGCTCGAGATGGTCTCGCGCATGACCGACGAGGACATCTGGCGGCTCAACCGCGGCGGCCACGATCCGCACAAGGTCTACGCGGCGTTCCATGCCGCGGTGAACCACAAGGGCCAGCCGACGGTGATCCTGGCCAAGACGGTCAAGGGCTACGGCATGGGCCAGGCGGGCGAGGCCAAGAACCCCACCCACCAGCTCAAGAAGCTCGACGTCGATTCGGTGCGCGCCTTCCGCGACCGCTTCAACATCCCGATCCCCGACGAGCGGCTCGACGAGCTGCCGTTCTACCGGCCCGATCGCGAGTCGCCCGAGATGAAGTACATGCTCGAGCGCCGCGCGGCGCTCGGCGGCTCGCTGCCGCAGCGGCGCAAGAAATCGAGCGAGGCGCTGGCGGTGCCCGGGCTGGACATGTTCAAGGCGGTGCTCGAGCCGACCGCCGAGGGCCGCGAGGTCTCGACCACCCAGGCCTTCGTGCGCGTGCTCACCGCGCTCACGCGCGACAAGACCCTGGGCCCGCGGCTGGTGCCGATCGTGCCCGACGAGTCGCGCACCTTCGGCATCGAGGGCATGTTCCGCCAGATCGGCATCTATGCGCCCGAGGGCCAGAAGTACACGCCGGTCGACAAGGACCAGGTGATGTACTACCGCGAGGATGCCGCCGGGCAGATCCTGCAGGAGGGCATCAACGAGGCCGGGGCCTTCTGCTCGTGGATCGCCGCGGCGACCTCGTACTCGAGCAACGACCGGATCATGATCCCGTTCTACATCTATTACTCGATGTTCGGGTATCAGCGCTTCGGCGACTTCGTCTGGGCAGCCGGCGACATCCACGCACGCGGCTTCCTGCTCGGGGGCACGGCCGGGCGCACGACGCTTAACGGCGAGGGCCTGCAGCACCAGGACGGCCACAGCCACATCCTGTACTCGGTGGTGCCCAACTGCGTGGCCTACGACCCGACCTTCGCGCACGAGCTGGCGGTGATCATCCACCACGGCCTGGTACGCATGATCCAGAACCAGGAGGATGTCTTCTACTACATCACGGTGATGAACGAGAACTACCCCCAGCCCGGCCTGCGCAAGGGCGACGAGGAGGGGATCATCCGGGGCGGCTACCTGCTGCGCCCCGGCCCGAAGAAGGCCGAGCACCGCGTGCAGCTGCTCGGCTCGGGCACCATCCTGCGCGAGGTGCTCGCCGCGGCCGACCTGCTCGAGAAGGACTGGGGCATCGCCGGGGACGTCTGGAGCATCACCAGCTTCACCGAGCTGCGCCGCGACGGGCTCGACTGCGAGCGCTGGAACCTGCTGCACCCGACCGACAAGCCGAGGCAGCCCTACGTCACCCGGCTGTTCGAGAAGACCGGCGGACCGCTGGTGGCGGCCACCGACTACATGAAGCTGTTCGCCGATCAGATCCGGCCGTACCTGCCCAAGGGGCGCAACTATCACGTGCTGGGCACCGACGGCTTCGGGCGCTCGGATTTCCGCTCGCGGCTGCGCGAGCACTTCGAGGTCGATCGCCGTTTCGTGGTGCTGGCCGCGCTCGAGTCGCTCGCCGAGGACGGCGCGATCCCGGCGAAGAAGGTCTCCGAGGCGATCCGCAAGTACGGCATCGATCCCGACAAGACCAACCCCCACCACGCCTGAGATGAGCCGGACATGAGCCAGACGATCGAGGTGAAGGTGCCGGACATCGGGAACTTCGAGGAAGTCGAGGTGATCGAGGTGCTGGTGAAGGTGGGCGACGAGGTGAAGGAGGAGCAGTCGCTGATCACGGTGGAGTCGGACAAGGCGTCGATGGAGATTCCGTCGTCGGCGGGCGGGGTGGTCAAGGCGGTGAAGGTGAAGCTGGGGGACAAGGTCTCGGAGGGCACGCCGATCGTGGAGCTGGAGGCGGCCGAGGGGGCGCAGGCGCAGGCGGCGGCGGCACCGGCGACAGGCGCTGCTGCTGCGGCAGCGTCATCGGCGAGCGGGCCGGCCGCGGTTTCGGCGCCGGCCGGCGTGGCGGCACCGTCCGGGGAACCGGCACGGGCCGGCGAGACGGCACGGGCCGGCGCTTCCGCACCGGCCTCCGCGGCGCCGGCAACGCCCGCAGCGAGCGCGGCCGAGCCGGCCGCGGGTACGCAGGCCGAGGCGGTGCCGGCGCGTTCGCCGGGCGACGGCGGCGCGGCGTCTCCGGCCGGCGCCGGCGCGGCGGCCGGCCTTTCCCGGCGCGTGCTGCCGACGGCCGCGCTCGGCGAGTATGCCGAGTCGATGGTGGTCAAGCCGCACGCTTCGCCCTCGGTGCGCAAGTTCGCGCGCGAGCTCGGCGTGGATCTCGCGCAGGTGCAGGGCTCGGGTCCGAAGCAGCGCATCCTGCACGACGACGTGCGCGACTTCGTCAAGGGCGTGATGCGCCGGGGAGGAGCGGCCGCCGCGGCGGCTCCGGCGGGCGGAGACGCCGGCGCGGCGCTCGGGCTCATCCCGTGGCCGAAGGTCGACTTCGCCAAGTTCGGCCCGGTCGAGGCGCGGCCGGTGGCGCGCATCCGCAGGATCTCGGCGGCGAACCTGCACCGCAACTGGGTGATGATCCCGCACGTCACCAACCACGAGGACGCCGACATCACCGAGCTCGAGGCGTTCCGCCTGCAGACCAACCGCGAGAACGAGAAGCAGGGCGGCGCCAAGCTCACCATGCTGGCGTTCCTGATCAAGGCCTGCGTGGCGACGCTGCAGAAGTTCCCCGAGTTCAACGCCTCGCTCGAAGGCGAGAACATGGTGCTCAAGCGCTACTGGCACATCGGCTTCGCGGCCGACACGCCCAACGGGCTGGTGGTGCCGGTGATCCGCGATGCCGACACCAAGGGGGTGCTGCAGATCGCCCGCGAGACCGCCGAGCTGGCGGCCAAGGCGCGCGAAGGCAAGCTCGCGCCCGCCGACATGCAGGGCGGCACGTTCTCGATCTCCAGCCTGGGGGGCATCGGCGGCACCTACTTCACGCCCATCATCAACGCGCCCGAGGTGGCGATCCTCGGCGTGTGCCGCTCGGTCATGCGGCCGGTGTGGGACGGCAAGGAGTTCCAGCCGCGCCTGATCCTGCCGCTATCCCTGTCGTGGGACCATCGGGCCGTCGACGGCGCCGGCGCGGCGCGCTTCAATGCCCACCTGTCGCAGCTGCTCGCCGATTTCCGGCGCGTGATGCTGTAGGCGCCACCCTGGCCGGCCGCGCCCGCGGGCGCGGCCCGATACATACGAGCGAGCAGACATGAGCCAGACGATCGAGGTGAAGGTGCCGGACATCGGGAACTTCGAGGAAGTCGAGGTGATCGAGGTGCTGGTGAAGGTGGGCGACGAAGTGAAGGCGGAGCAGTCGCTGATCACGGTGGAGTCGGACAAGGCGTCGATGGAGATTCCGTCGTCGGCGGGCGGGGTGGTCAAGGCGGTGAAGGTGAAGCTGGGGGACAAGGTCTCGGAGGGCACGCCGATCGTGGAGCTGGAGGCGGCCGAGGGGGCGCAGGCGCAGGCGGCACCGGCGGGCGCTTCCGTGCCGGCCTCCGCGGCGCCGGCAACGCCCGCGGCGGCCGGCGCATCGGCCGCCATCCGGGCCGACATCACCTGCCGCATGCTGGTGCTGGGCGGCGGGCCCGGGGGCTATTCGGCGGCGTTTCGCGCGGCCGACCTCGGCATGGACACGGTGATCGTCGAGCGCTACGCGACGCTGGGCGGAGTGTGCCTGAACGTCGGCTGCATTCCCTCCAAGGCGCTGCTGCACGTGGCCTCGGTGATCGACGAGGCGGCGCACTTCGCGCGCACCGGCGTGGTGTTCGCGCCGCCGGCGATCGACCTGGCCGCGCTGCGCGGCCACAAGGAAAAGGTGATCGGCCGCATGACCGCCGGCCTGGCCGGCATGGCCAAGTCGCGCAAGGTGCGCATCGTGCGCGGCTATGGCAGCTTCCTCGACGCTCACCACCTGGAGGTGGAGCTCACCGCCGGCGAGGGCCAGGACAAGACCGGCGAGAAGACCGTGGTGCGCTTCGAGCAGGCGATCATCGCCGCCGGCTCGATGCCGGTCCGCCTGCCGTTCCTGCCCGAGGACCCGCGCATCGTCGATTCCACCGGGGCGCTCGCCCTGGCGGCGGTGCCGAAGAAGATGCTGGTGATCGGCGGCGGCATCATCGGCCTGGAGATGGCCACCGTGTACTCGACGCTCGGGGCGCGCATCGACGTGGTCGAGATGCTCGACGGCCTGATGCCGGGCGCCGATCGCGACCTGGTGAAGACCTGGCAGAAGTACAACGAGAAGCGCTTCGACCGCGTGATGCTGCGCACCCGGACCGTCCGCGCCGAGGCCTCGGACGCCGGCATCGCGGTCTGGTTCGAGGGCGAGAACGCGCCCGAGGGACCGCAGACCTACGACCTGGTGCTGAGCGCCGTCGGGCGTGCGCCCAACGGGAGCAAGATCGGCGCCGAGCGCGCCGGCGTGGCGGTGAGCGAGCGCGGCTTCATCGAGGTGGACGGGCAGATGCGCACCAGCGTCCCGCACATCTTCGCGATCGGCGACGTCGTCGGCCAGCCGATGCTGGCCCACAAGGCGACCCACGAAGGCCACGTCGCCGCCGAGGCCGCCGCGGGCGAGAAGAGCTTCTTCGATGCGCGCGTCATTCCGTCGGTGGCCTACACCGATCCCGAGATCGCCTGGGTCGGCGTCACCGAGGACGAGGCCAAGGCCAAGGGGCTGGCGCTCGAGAAGGCGGCGTTCCCGTGGTCGGCCCTGGCGCGTGCGGTCGCCAACGGCCGCGAGGAGGGATCGGTCAAGCTGCTGTTCGACGGGCAGACGCATCGCCTGGCGGGCGCCGCGATCGTCGGCACCCACGCCGGCGACATGATCGGCGAGCTCGCGCTGGCCATCGAGATGGGGGCCGACGCCGTCGACCTCGGGCGCACCATCCATCCCCATCCGACCCTCGGCGAGTCGATCGGGCTGGCGGCCGAGGTCGCCGAGGGCGTGTGCACGGAGCTGCTGCCGCGGCGCAAGCGCTGAAGCCGCGCCGCGAGCCCGGGCGCGGCGCGGATGCCTGCGCGCGCCCGCCTGCCGGCGTTCACCCGCCGGCGCCCGCCCTCAGGCGGCCTCGGACTGCGCCGGCCCGTCGTCGCTGGGCGCGGCAACCGGCACCTGGGTGGCGAGCACCTTGTCGACGCGCTTGCCGTCCATGTCGACGACCTCGAAGCGCCAGTTCTCCCACACCACGGTGTCGCCGGTCTGGGGCATGCGCCCGAGCATCAGCATCAGCATGCCGCTGAGCGCCTGGTAGCGCTCGCGCTCCTCGTCGGGCAGCGAGCGCAGCCCGAGGAGATCCTTCAGCTCGGGGATGGGGATGAGGCCGTCGAGCAGCCAGGATCCGTCCTCGCGCTGGAACGCCCAGCTGTCCTCGACATCGCCGGTGGCGAACTCGCCGGTGATCGCCTCCATCAGGTCCTGCAGCGTGATCAGGCCCTGCACCTCGCCGTACTCGTCGATGACCAGCGCGAGCTGCGTGTTCGAGGAGCGGAAGTTCTCGAGCAGCTCCATGCCGGTGAGCGTCTCCGGCACGTAGAGCATTTCGCTCAGGCCCTGAGTGAGGTCGATCGGCGCGCCGCGCAGCGCCTGCACCAGCAACTGCTTGGCGTGGACGAATCCGAGCACCTCGTGCAGGCCGCTGCGGCACACCGGGAAGCGCGAGTGCGCCGTCTCGGCGACCTTGTCCAGGTTCTCCTGCAGCGGCTCGGCCACGTCGAGCCACACGATGTCGGCGCGCGGCACCATCAGCGAGGAGATCTGCCGGTCGTCCAGCCTGAACACGTTGCGCACCATGGCGTGCTCGGACTGCTCGATCACGCCGGCGTCCGAGCCCTCGGCGAGCAGCGCGTGGATCTCCTCCTCGGTCACCGAGGGTGCCTGGCCGCGACTGGCGCCGAGCGCGCGCAGCACCAGCTCGGTGGAGGCCGACAGCAGCCGCACGAACGGCATCGACACCACGGCCAGCAGGTGCATCGGGTGCGCCACCAGCCGCGCGATGCCCTCCGGGTTGAACTGGCCCAGGCGCTTGGGCACGAGCTCGCCGATCACGATCGACACGTAGGTGACCACCACCACCACCAGCGCCGTGGCCGCGTAGCCCGACCAGGGCTGGGGCAGGCCGAGCGCGGTCAGCCGTTCGGCGAAGGGGGCCGCCAGCGCCGCCTCGCCGAAGATGCCGTTCAGGATGCCGATCGAGGTGATCCCGATCTGGATGGTCGAGAGGAAGCGGTTCGGATCGGAGCCCAGCGCCAGCGCCAGCGCGGCGGAGCGGTCGCCCTCGTCGATGAGCTTCTGCAGCCGCACCTTGCGGGCGGTGACCAGGGCGATCTCGGACATCGCGAACAGACCGTTCAGGACGATCAGCGCGAGCAGGACGACGATTTCCATCAGGCGATGCGCGCCACGCGTTCAGGCGGGCGGGGGGCTGCGTCGCACTGACGCCATCGCGGCTCGGGGTCTTTCATTCGGGTCGATTATACCGGGCGCCCACCCCGGCGCCAGCGAGGCGCCGGGCCCTGCGCCGAGCCGGTCCGGCGGCCTGCGGCCGCTTCGCGAGGCGTGGCGCGCGTGCCGCCGCTGGGGATATCCCCAGCGCCGCGGGGTAATCCGCGACGGTATGATCGCGCCAATACTTCCTCGGGGAGCAACGATCGTGAAACGCATCCTGCTGGCCTTCCTCGCCGCCGTTTCCCTGGTCCTCGGCGGGCTGGCGTCGGCGCAGACCACTCGCCTGTCGATCGGCACCGGCGGCACCGGCGGCGTGTACTACCCGCTCGGGGGCGGCATGGCCGCCGTGCTGTCGAAGTACGTGCCGGGCTGGGAAGCCACCGCGGAGGTCACCGGCGCCTCGGTGGCCAACCTGCAGCTGATCGGCCAGGGCAAGCAGGACATCGGCTTCACCATGGCCGACGCCGCCTGGGACGCGGTGAGCGGGCTGGCCAAGTTCAAGGACCGCAAGGTCGAGGCGCGCACGCTGATGGTGCTCTACCCGAACAAGATGCACGTGGTCACCACCGAGGCCAGCGGCATCAAGACGGTGGCCGATCTCAAGGGCAAGCGGGTGTCCACCGGCGAGCCCAACAGCGGCACCGAGGTCATGGCCACGCGCCTGCTGGAAGCCGCCGGCATCGAGAAGGACGTGCATCGCGAGCGCCTGTCGGTGGCCGAGGGCGTCAACGCCATCAAGGACCGCAAGATCGACGCGCTGATCTGGGTCGGCGGCCTGCCGACCGCGGCGATCACCGACCTCGCCACCACGCCCGGCATCACCGTCAAGCTCATCGACCACGGCCAGTACGCCGACGCGATGAACAAGAAATGGGGTCCGCTGTACGTCAAGGGCACGATCCCGGCCAATACCTACAAGGGCCAGGCGGCCGACGTCTCCAACCTCGACGTGTGGAACCTCCTGGTGGCCGATGCCAAGATGAGCGACCAGATGGCCTACACGATCGTCAAGACCCTGATGGAGAAGAAGGACGAGCTGGTGGCGGTGCACCGTGAGGCGAAGAACATCACCCTCGAGGCGCAGGCATCGGGCTCGCCGATCCCCTTCCACCCCGGGGCCCGCAAGTACTTCGAAGAGCGCGGCGTGAAGTTCGTCCATTGAGCGCCGCGGGCGGCCCGGACGTCCCCGGGCAGGTAAGCGAGGAGCGGCGCCAGGCCGCCGAGCGCTTCATCGAGGAGGAGGAGGGCGCCACCAGCCGCTTCGGCGGCGCGCTGTCGGCGCTGATCACCACGCTGCTGGTGGTCATGTCGCTGTTCCACCTGTACGCCGCGGCCTGGATCGTGCCGACGCTGACGCTGCGCCCGGTGCACGTCGGCTTCATGCTGCTGCTGATCTTCCTGACCTTCCCGGCCACGCCGAGGCTGCGCAACCGGCTGATGTGGTACGACGTGGCGCTGGCGGCGCTGGGCGTGGCCACCATCGTCTACCTGCTGTGGGGCGGCGACGACTTCTGGGACCGCAGCACCATGCCCGACCGCTGGGACGTCGTCTTCGGCGTGGCCTTCGTGGTGCTGGTGCTCGAGGCGGCGCGCCGCTCCACCGGCTGGATCATGCCGGCGGTGGTGCTCCTGTTCGGCGCCTATGCCTTCCTCGGGCCGTGGCTGCCGGGGCACTGGGCGCATCGCGGCTACGACATCCCGAGCATGGTCGGGGTCATGTACATGTCGCTCGAGGGCGTGTTCGGCACCGCGATCGACGTGTCGGCCACGCTGATCATCATGTTCACCATCTTCGGGGCGTTCCTGCAGCACTCGGGCGCCGGCAAGTTCTTCCTCGACTTCAGCTTCGCGCTGCTGGGCGGACGCCGCTCGGGCGCCGGGCGCACGGTGGTGCTGTCGTCGTTCCTGCTGGGCGGCCCCTCGGGCTCGGGAGTGGCCACCACCGTCACCATCGGCACCGTCGCCTGGCCGATGCTGGAGCGGGCCGGCTACGACCGCAACTCGGCCGGCGGCCTGCTGGCGGCGGGCGGGCTGGGCGCCATCATCTCGCCGCCGGTGCTGGGCGCGGCCGCCTTCCTGATCGCCGAGTTCCTGAAGATCTCCTACCTCGACGTGCTGCGCATGGCGGTCATCCCGACCTGCCTGTACTACCTGTCGCTGTTCCTCATGGTGGAGATCGACGCGCGCAAGTTCGGCTCGCGCGCCGAGGCGGAAGTGAAGCTGGCGGCCAGCGCCGGGCAGCTGGCGCGCCGCTTCTGGTTCCACTTCCTGTCGCTGGTGGCGATCATCGGCTTCATGGTGTACGGCTTCTCGCCCCTGATGTCGGTGTTCTGGGCCACCGTCGTGGCCTTCGCGGTGAGCTTCTTCGATCGCGAGACGGCGATGTGGCCGCCGCGGCTGATCGCCGCCCTGGCCGACGGCTCGAAGCAGGCGCTCAACGTGGCGGCCACCTGCGCGGCCGCCGGCATCATCGTGGGCGTGGTCGGCAAGACCGGCCTGGGGCTGAAGTTCAGCTCGATCGTGATCGCCTATGCCGGAGGCAGCCTCCTGCTGACGGCGATCTACACCTCGCTGATCGTGTGGGTCATCGGGCTGGCGGTGCCGGTGACGGCCAGCTACATCATCTGCGCGGTGATCGCCGCGCCCGCCCTGACCAAGCTGGGCGTGCCCGATTTCGCCGCGCACATGTTCATCTTCTACTACGCGGTGCTCTCGGAGGTGTCGCCGCCCACCGCGCTGTCGCCCTTCGCCGCGGCGGCGATCACCAACGGCGATCCCTACCGCACCACGCTGCAGTCGTGGAAGTACACGCTGCCGGCCTTCCTGCTGCCCTTCGTGTTCGTGCTCGATCCGGCCGGTGCGGGCCTGCTGCTCACGCCGCCGGCGGGCGTGTCGTGGTGGGAGGTGGCGTGGGTGGTGCTCACCGCCTCGATCGGCATCGCGGCGCTGGCCGGCGGCGCGCAGAACTGGGTGCTGCTGCGCTGCGCCCTGTGGGAGCGGCTGGCGCTGATCGCGGCCGGGCTGCTGCTGGTCTATCCCCACGCGTGGGCCGATGCGAGCGGGCTGGCGCTGGTGGCGCTGGCGCTGGCCTCGCAGTGGCTGCGCGCCCGCTCGCAGCCAACCTCGGAACGAGTGAAGGAATCGTAGCGAGCGGTCCGAGGTCGTGCCGCGCAGCAGATTCCCTTACACGTTCGAGGCCAGCCTCGCGCGGTGGCGTGCAATGGCTGCGCGCACCTGCGCCGGCGCGGTGCCGCCGAGGTGGTCGCGCGCGGCCACCGAACCTTCTAGCGTGAGGGCGGCGCCCACGTCCGGCCCGATCAGCGGGCTGAATCCGCGCAGCTCGTCCAGCCCCAGGTCGGCCAGGTCGACGCCGCGCGCGGCGGCGCTGCGCACCGCGCGCGCCACGATCTCGTGCGCGTCGCGAAACGGCAGGCCCTTCCTCACCAGGTAGTCGGCGAGGTCGGTCGCGGTGGAGTAGCCCTCGGCGGCGGCCTGGCGCATGCGCGAGGCGCGCACCTCGATGCCCGCGACCAGGTCGGCGAAGATGTGCAGCGTCTCGACCACCGTGTCGGCGGTGTCGAACAGCGGCTCCTTGTCTTCCTGGTTGTCCTTGTTGTAGGCCAGCGGCTGGCCCTTCATCAGCATGAGCAGCGCCACCAGGTGGCCGGCCACGCGTCCGCTCTTGCCGCGCGCCAGCTCGGGCACGTCGGGGTTCTTCTTCTGCGGCATGATCGAGGAGCCGGTGCAGAAGCGGTCGGGCAGGTCGATGAAGCCCACGCGCGGCGACATCCACAGCACGAGCTCCTCGGACAGGCGCGAGACGTGGATCATGATCAGGCTCGCCGCGGCGCAGAACTCGATGGCGAAATCGCGATCGGACACCGCGTCGAGCGAGTTCTCGCAGATGCCGTCGAAGCCGAGCGCGCGGGCCACGCGCTCGCGGTCGATCGGATAGGAGGTGCCGGCCAGCGCGGCGGCGCCCAGCGGCAGCCGGTTGACGCGGCGCCGGCAGTCGGCCAGGCGCTCGGCATCGCGCGCGAACATCTCGACGTAGGCGAGCAGGTGGTGCCCGAAGGTGACCGGCTGGGCGACCTGCAGGTGGGTGAAGCCGGGCATGATGGTGTCGGCGTGCGGCTCGGCCAGGTCGAGCAGGGCGCGCTGCAGGGCGTGCAGCCGCGCGCGTGCATCGTCGATCGCGCCGCGCAGCCACAGCCGGATGTCGGTGGCCACCTGGTCGTTGCGCGAGCGCGCGGTGTGCAGCCGCTTGCCGGCGTCGCCCGCCAGCTCGGTGAGGCGTTTCTCGATGTTGAGGTGAACGTCCTCCAGGTCGATCGACCAGGCGAATTCCCCGCGCTCGATCTCGCCGCGGATCGCCGCCATCCCGCTGCGAATGGCCGAGAGATCGTCGGCGCCGATCAGGCCCTGCGCGTGCAGCATCTCGGCATGGGCGAGCGAGCCTTCGATGTCGACCAGGGCCAGGCGCCGGTCGAACGAGACCGAGGCCGTGTAGCGTTTCACCCACTCGCTGACCGGCTCGGAAAAGCGCGCCGACCACGCCCCGGATTTTCCGGCAAGCTGATCTGTCATAATCCTTCGCGAACGACGAAGCCTCGAAAGGCAAAATTATACGGTTCGCCTCGAGCTCGTTCGCCCGACGGGCGGGCTCCGATGCAGCGGGGGGAAACAGCCGATGAACGATCCGGGGCCGACGGTGCCGCAGACAGCGGCTCCCGCGAGCCTGGCGGGGGTTCCCGCGGCGGGCGCGGCCGGGGAGGGCCTGCCGCGCCGCCGCCGCCTCACCGACGGCGCCGATCTGCCGGTGCTGCCCGATTGCTGCAACCTCGGCACGGTCGTGCGCGTGCTGGTGCCGCTGAATCTCGCCCTGCTGCTGCTGCTGTGGCTGGCATCGCAGGCCGGTGCGGCGCATTGGCCGCTGCTCGAGACGGCACTGCGCGTGGACGCGGTGGCCGCCGGCTCGCTGCTGCTGCTGTGCCCGTTGCGCCGCAGCGTCAACGGCGCGCCGCGCTGGGCCCAGTGGGCGCTGGGGCTGGGGGTGCCGGCCGTGCTCACGGTGTTCGTCGCGCTGAGCGCGCCCGAGGCGGACGCGGCGCGCGATACGCCGGCCCTGCTCGGCTGGCTGCTCGCGCGGGTGCTGCTGGCCGCCGCGATCGCCGCCGTCTTCATCGAGTTCCTGCGCCTGCGCCAGCTCTCGATGCAGCCCTCGCAGGCCGAGGGGCGGCTGCAGGCGCTGCAGGCGCGCATCCGCCCGCACTTCCTCTTCAACAGCCTGAACACCGTGCTCGGCCTGATGCGCAGCGACCCGCGCAAGGCCGAGCGTACGCTGGAGAACCTCGCCGACCTGTTCCGCGTCTTCATGAAGGACAGCCGCGAGCTGGTGCCGCTCGACGACGAGGTGCTGCTGTGCAAGGAGTACCTCACCATCGAGAAGCTGCGCCTGGCCGAGCGGCTCAACGTGCGCTGGGATCTCGACGGCATGCCCGGCGATGCGCTGCTGCCCTCGCTGCTGCTGCAGCCGCTGGTGGAGAACGCCGTGCATCACGGCATCGAGCCCAACTCGTTCCCGGGCGAGATCCACGTGGCGATCGCCAAGAACGGCGATCGCATACGCGTGGAGATCGCCAACCCGCTCCCGGATGCGCCGCCGGCGCGCCCCGGCAATCACATGGCGCTGTCGAATGTGCGCGAACGGCTCGACCTGACCTTCGACGTCGAGGGCCAGCTCGAGACGGTCGACAGCGACGGGCAGTTCCGCGTGATCGTCCATTTCCCCTACCGCAAAGAGAGAAGACGCCGCGATGTCAGACGCACCTTCGATCCTGATCGTTGACGACGAGCCGGTGGCACGCTCGCGCCTGCGCGAGCTGCTGGCCGATCTCGCGCCCGAGTTTCCCCACCGCATCGTCGGCGAGGCGCCCAATGCGCCCGAGGCGCTGTCGCAGATCGAGGCGGCCCAGCCGCAGATCGTGCTGCTCGACATCCAGATGCCGGGCATGACCGGCATCGAGCTGGCGCGCCACATCTCGGCGCGCGCGCAGTCGGGCGAGACGCCGCGGCCGATGCCGCTGATCATCTTCGTCACGGCCTTCGACGAGTTCGCCGTCGAGGCCTTCGAGGTGCGCGCGATCGACTACCTGCTCAAGCCGGTGCGCGCCGAGCGCCTGCGCCAGGCGCTGGCGCGCGCGCTCACGCGCATGCCCCAGGAGCACGCGCAGGCGATCGACCAGCTCGCGCGCGCCACCAACACGCGGCGGCGCCACCTCTCGGTGCACGAGCGCGGCCGCGTGATCCTGGTGCCGCTGGAGCAGGTGGTGTACCTGAAGGCCGAGCTCAAGTACATCACGGTGCGCACCAAGGAGCGCGAGTTCCTCATCGAGGAGTCGCTCACCTCTCTGGAAGAGGAGTTCAGCGACCGCTTCGTGCGCATCCACCGCAACGCGCTGGTGGCGCGGCCGTCGATCGCCGGCTTCGAGCGGGTGATGCCGCAAGGCGAGGTCGACGGCGGCGACCCATACTGGCAGGTCGTGCTGCGCGACGTCACCGAGCGGCTGCCGGTGAGCCGGCGCCAGTGGTCGACGGTGAAGAACCTGGTCAGCTGAGAAGGCGCGCGCCGCCACGCCGCGTGCCGCGGCCCCGCGGCGCGCGGCGATTCCCGCAAGAACGAATCATGGCAACCGAACAATCGCCCGCGGCCGGCGCGCCGCCGAGCCGGCTGGTCATCGCCTCGCGCCAGAGCCGCCTCGCGATGTGGCAGGCCGAGCACGTGCAGGCGCGCCTGCGCGAGCTGTATCCGCCGTGCGAGGTCGAGATCCTCGGCATGACCACCGAGGGCGATCGCGTGCTCGACCGCGCGCTCAACGAGATCGGCGGCAAGGGGCTGTTCGTCAAGGAGCTCGAACTGGCGCTGCTCGACGGGCGCGCCGACCTCGCGGTGCACTCGCTCAAGGACGTGCCGATGGAGCTCGGCGCGTCCTTCGCGCTGGCGGCGATCATGGCGCGCGAGGATCCGCGCGACGCCTTCGTCTCGAACCGCTACGGCTCGCTCGAGGCGCTGCCGCCCGGCGCGCGGGTGGGCACGTCGAGCCTGCGCCGCGCCGCGCAGATCCGCCGCGCCTTTCCTGCGCTGGAGGTGCTGCCGCTGCGCGGCAACGTCAATACGCGGCTGGCGCGCCTGGACGAAGGACGCTACGACGCCATCCTCCTGGCGGCGGCCGGCCTGAAGCGTCTCGGGTATGCCGCACGCATCCGCGCCATCGTGCCGCCCAGCCTGAGCCTGCCGGCGGCCGGGCAGGGCGCGCTGGCGATCGAGACGCTGGCCGGGCGCGCCGACCTCGAGCGGTGGCTGGCGCCCCTGGCCGACCGGCGCACCGCCGTCGAGGTGCACGCCGAGCGTACGGTGTCGCGCCTGCTCGGAGGCAGCTGCCGGGTGCCGCTGGCCGCGTGGTGCGTCACCACCCCGGAGGGCGGCCTGAAGCTGATCGCGCGCGTCGCCGCCGAGGACGGCAGCGGCCTGGCCGAGGCCGTCGTCGAGACGCCGCAGGCCGACCTCGCCGCGGCCGCCGGCCTGGGCGAGCAGGCCGCGCAGGCGCTGCGCGCGCAAGGCGCCGATCGATGGCTAGTGTCGTCCTGACGCAGCCCGCGCCGCGGGTCGAGGGCATCGCCGAGCGGCTGCGCGCGCTCGGCCACCGGCCGCTCGCACTGCCGCTGTCGCGCATCGTCGAGCGCCACGACGACGCGGTACGCGCGGCGATGTCCGACCTGTCGCGCTACGACTGGATCGTGCTGGTGAGCCCGGCAGCGGTGGCGGCGGCCGCGCGCCTGCCCGGCGTGCGCTGGCCGGCCGCGGGCGGCGTGGCGGTGATCGGCCCCGGCAGCGCGCAGGCCATCGTCGAGCACGGCCTGCCGGTCGATCCCGCGCGCGTGCTGCGCCCGCCGGGTCCGCACTACGACGCCGAAGCGCTGATCGCCATGGCGCCCCTGCGCGCGCCGCGCGGGCTGAGCGTGCTGGTGCTGCGCGGCGAGGGCGGCAGCGAGGACTGGATCGCCCGCCTGCGCGCCGGCGGCGCCGACGTGCGCACCTGCGAGCTGTACTGCCGCCAGCCCGTGGAGCCGCCCGCCGAGGCACTCGAAGCGCTCGCCGTGCTGCTGGGCGGCACGCCGGTGCCGGTCTTCGTGCTCACCCAGGTCGAGGCGGTCGGGCGGCTCGACGCGCTGCTCGCGCGCTGCGGCCTGTCGGCGGCAGCGCGCCGCGTCCCGGCGCTGGCGATCCACCCGCGCATCGAGGCCGCCCTGCAGCGCGCGGGCTGGACCGACGTACGCCTCATCGAGCCCGGTGAAACCGCCCTGGCGAGCGCGTTAGAATCGCCCCGTTCCATCGAGCAGCAGCCATAGTGAGCGAGCCGGAGAAGGGCCCCCCCGAGTCAGCACCGCAGTCCGCCGCCCCGGCTCCCGAGGCGCCGCCGCCTCCGGGCACGGCGCCCGGGCCGGCGCAGCGCCCGCCGTCGCCACCGTCCGGGCCTGCGCTGCAGAGCCTGGTCGCCTGGGCCGCGCTGGCCGTCGCCCTGGCCGCCGCGGCGTTCACCTGGCCGCGGCTTGCCGGGCTGGAGAGCGAGGCGGCGCGCAGGCTGCAGGCGCTCGACCAGCACCAGCTGCGGCTGGACACCGAGCTCGGGCAGGCCAGGGACGAGCTGCGCGATTCGCGCAACCGCATCGCGGTGCTCGAGAGCAAGGTGCTCGAGGCCGCCGGCCTGCAGGCGCAGGTCGAGAAGCTCTATCGCAACCTCGCCGACGACTCCGTCGACGTGATGCTGGCCGAGACCGAATCGGCGCTGGCGCTGGCTGCGCAGCAGCTGGCGCTGGGCAGCAATCCGCAGGCGACCCTGCGGGCGCTGCAGGGCATCGATGCGCGGCTGGCCCGGCAGGACGACCCCTCGCTGGGTGGAGTGCGCCGTGCGCTGGCCGCCGACATCGAGCGGGTCAAGGCGTGGCCGGTCGCCGACGTCGGCGCCCTGGCGCAGCGCCTGGACGGCGTGCTGGCGACCGCGGACCAGCTCGGCCTGCTCGCCACGGTGCGCGCGCCGGCCGCCGCGGCGGCGCCGCGGCGCGCGGCGCAGGTGCCGGCAGGTGCTCCGCGCAAGGGCGAGGGGGCCGGCCGCGAAGAGGCGGCAACCGGCCGCGGCGCCGCCGCGGCGACACGCGCCGGCGATGCGGCCGCCGCAGGGCTGAGTGCGCTGCGCGACGAGCTGCAGCAGCTGTTCCGGGTGCGCCGCATCGATGCGCCCGAGGCGGCGCTGCTGGCGCCCGAGCAGGCCTACTTCCTGCGCGAGAACCTGCGCCTGCTGCTGCTCAACGCACGGCTGTCGCTGCTCATGCGCAACGACGCGCTGTTCCACGGCGACGTCGGGCGCGCCGTGGCGTGGCTGCGCAAGTACTTCGATCCCGAGCAGCGGCTGGTGGCCGACGCGCTTGCCCAGCTCGACCAGATGCGTGGGGCGAAGCTCGCTCTCGAGCCGCCCACGCTGGCCGACAGCCTCGCCGCGGTGCGCGCCGCGCGCAGCGCGCGCGACACTCCGCCAACGACCCGATGAGACGGCTGATCTGGAGCCTGCTGATCGTCTCGGCCGCGGTCGGGCTGGGCATGCTGATGCGCTTCAACAACGGCAATGTCGCGGTGCTTTGGCCGCCGTATCGCGTCGACGTGTCGGTCAACCTGGCGGTGCTGCTGCTGGTGGTCGCCTTCGTGCTGGTGCACCTGGTGCTGCTGGCGCTGTCGAACGCGCTGAACCTGCCCGCGCGGGTGCGCGACTACCGCGAGCGGCGGCGGCGCGAGACGGCCACGGCCGGCCTGCGCGACGGCCTGCTGGCCCTGTTCGAAGGGCGTTTCGGGCGTGCCGAGCGTCTCGCGCAGGGCGCCCTGGGTGATTCCTCGCTGGCCGGCGTGGCCTCGCTGGTGGCCGCGCGCGCCGCGCACCGCATGCGCGAGAGCGAGCGCCGCGACCGCTGGCTCGATGCGGCGCGCGACGAGGCGGGTTCGGCCAACGCGACGCTCATGACCAGCGCCGAGCTCGCGGTCGAGGATCACCGCCCCGCCGACGCCGTCGCGGCCATCGAAACGCTGCGCTCGGGCGGCCCGCGGCACATCCATGCGCTGCGCATCGCGCTGCGCGCCCACGAGCAGGCGGAGAGCTGGGACGCGCTGCTGCAGGTGCTGCGCCAGCTCGAGAAGCGCGACGCCCTGCATCCGGCAGCGATCCGCGGCCTGAAGATCCGCGCCTACCGGGCGCTGTTCGCCGCATGCGGCGACGACCTGCTCTCGGTGCAGCAGCTGTACGCTTCGCTGTCGCTCGCCGATCGCGCGATCGACGAGATCGCCGAAGCGGCCGCGCACGCGTTCGCGGCGGCCGGGCGGCCCGAGCAGGCGGCGCGCATCGTCGAGCAGGCGCTCGACGAGCGCATGGCCGAACCGCTGCTGGCGCTGTACGGGGCGCTCGACGGGGTGGGCGCGCGCGAACGGCTGCGCCACGCCGAACGATGGCGCGTGCGCTACGGCGACAGCCCCGTGCTGCTGATGACGCTCGGGCGCCTGTGCGCGGCCGAGGGGCTGTGGGGCAAGGCCGAGGAGTTCCTGGTGCTCGCCGAGCGGGCTGCTCCCGGGCGCCAATCTCACCTGCTGCTGGCGCAGCTCTACGAGCGGCTCGGACGCGCCGAGGACGCGCAGGCGCAGTATCGCCTGGCGGCGCTGGCACCATAGGGCGCGTCCGCGCCCCGATCGTTCGCACTCCGATTACTCGCGCGCCGCCGCTCGCGAGCCGCCGCTTGCGCACCGACCGCGTGCGCACCGGCGCCGCGCCGGGCGGCCGACTCCGATAGAATCGGCCGCATCTTCCGGGGGCAGTCCTGCCATGAACCTCGATCGCGTCGACACGGGCAGCCGCCTGCCCGACGAATTCAACGTCATCATCGAGATCCCGATGAACGCCGACCCGATCAAGTACGAGGTCGACGAGGAGACGGGCGCGCTGTTCGTCGATCGCTTCATGATGACCGCGATGCACTATCCGTGCAATTACGGCTACATCCCGCACACCATCGCCGGCGACGGCGACCCCGTCGACGTGCTGGTGATCACCCCGTTCGCGGTCACGGCGGGCGCGGTGGTGCGCTGCCGTGCGCTGGGGATGCTGCGCATGGAGGACGAGGCGGGCATCGACGCCAAGCTCCTGGCCGTGCCGATCGACCGCATCCTGCCGATCTACAAGCACTGGAAGAAGGCCGGCGACATCGCCCCGGAACGGCTGGCGATGATCCAGCACTTCTTCGAGCACTACAAGGATCTCGAGCCCGGCAAGTGGGTGAAGGTGCTCGGCTGGGGCGAGCCCGGCGATGCCGAGCGCGAGATCATGGAAGGGGTGGCCCGCTACCAGGCCGCCGCGCCCAAGCCGAGGTTCTGAACGCGCGACCTCTGAGGCGTGCGCCCGCCGCGGCGCGGGCGGCCGCGATGCCTCTATGCGGCGGCGCGGCGCGACTCGACGTGCGCGTGGATCAGGGCGGCGAGGTTCGGGCCGACCAGCTCCCCGCGACGGTCCAGCAGCCACATGCGCACCAGGCCGGAGAGAAAGGCGGCGCTCTCCAGCGCGGCCAGGCCGGGATCCACCTGCGACCGCAGCAGGCCTTCGGCGGCGGCACGCCGGTAGGCTTCGCGCAGCCGCTCGCACAGCTCGGCGTGCCGGCGGTGGCGCAGCGCCAGCTCGGGCTCCAGCGCGTCGACGTACTCGCAGTGGAAGAACAGGATCTGCAGGGTGCCCCGGATCGTCTCGCATTGCTCGATCGCCGTCACCACCGCGAGCATGAAGCGCTCGATCGCCGCCAGCGCATCGACGCCGGCCTCGGCAGGCAGCTCCAGGCCGACGCGGTCGATCAGGGGCAGGTCGACCTGCTCGCGCATCGCGCGCAGCAGCGCCGCCTTGTCGGGGAAGTGGAAATAGAGCGCACCCCGCGTGAGCCCGGCTGTGCGCGCGATCTGCTCGAGGGTGGCGCCGGCGTATCCGTGGCGCTCGAATGCCTCGCGCGCCGCCGCGATGAGGCGTTCACGGGTGCGGGCCGACTCTTCCTTGGTGCGACGAGCCATGCCTCAGTTTACATACATTTTGGAATGTATATAATACTTGTTGCCCTGTCCAACCGTTCGACCGCGAACTCCCCAATGCCCGACTCCCCGTTTCGTGCGCGTGCCTGCCTGCTCGCCGCGCCAGCGGCCGCGCTCGTGCTGGCGCTGGCCGGCTGCGACCGCGCCGTTCCCGCGGCCAATGGCGCAGCAGCGGCCGCCGCCCATGCGCTGCCGGTCACGGTGATGGAATTGCAGCCGCGCCGGGTGCCCATCGTGCTCGAGGCGGTGGCCCGCACCGAGGGCTCGCGCGAGGTGGAGGTGCGCGCGCGCGTCTCCGGCATCCTGGAGCGGCAGCTGTTTCGCGAGGGCGAGCCGATCCGCGCCGGCGAACCGATGTACCGGATCGACCGCGCGCCCTTCGAGATCGCCCTGGCGCAGGCGCGCGCGGCGCTCGCCGAGACGCAGGCAAAGCTCGACCGCGCCCGGCTCGAGGCGGACCGGCTGGAGAAGCTGCTGGCCGAGCGTGCCATCAGCCAGCGCGAGCACGACGACGCGCTCGCCAACCGCCAGCAGCTGGAGGCGTCGCTGCTGGCGGCCCGGGCGCGGGTGCGCGAGGCCGAGCTCAATCTTTCCTACACCACCGTGGATGCGCCGATCGCCGGCATCACCGGGCGGGCGCTGCGCTCCGAGGGCAGCCTGGTCACGGCCGGCGGGGAGAGCAGCCTGCTCACCACGCTCACGCGCACCGATCCGATCTGGGTCAGGTTCTCGCTCTCGGAACCCGAGTACGCACAGCTGCGCGGGGCCGGCGAACGCGCCGCCACGGTCGGCCTGACGCTGCCCGACGGCACGGCCTACGGGCGCAGCGGCCGGCTGAACTTCACCGGCTCGACGGTCGACACGCGCCTGGGCACCGTGCAGCTGCGGGCCGAGTTCGCCAACCCCTCGCTGGCCTTGCTGCCCGGCCAGTACGTGAAGGCGCGCGTCGAGATCGGCCAGCGCGACGCCCTGGTGGTGCCCCAGTCGGCCGTGCAGCAGAACGATCGCGGCCGCTTCGTGTGGGTCGTCGACGCCTCGAACCAGGCGGTGATGCGGCCGGTGGAGACCGGCAGCTGGGTCGGGTCCGACTGGGTGGTGCGCTCGGGCCTGCAGGCGGGCGAGCGCGTGGTCATCGACAACCTGATCCGGCTGCATCCGGGCGTGACGGTGCAGCCCAAGGTGCCCGAGCCCGCCGCCGGCACCGTCCCAGCCGCCCAAGCCGACCGAGCCGCCGCAGCATCCCCGGCCGCTCCAGCCGCCCCGGCCGCTTCGGCCGGCGGCAGCGGCGCCACCCGCTGAGCCGCGGGGCCGCCCCATGTCGCGCTTCTTCATCGATCGCCCGATCTTCGCGGCGGTGCTCTCGATCGTGCTGGTGCTCGCCGGGCTGATCGCCTCGCGCGTGCTGCCGGTGGCGCAGTACCCCGAGATCGCTCCGCCGACGGTCACCATCACCGCGACCTACCCGGGCGCCAGCGCCGAGACGCTGGCCAAGACCGTGGCCGCGCCGATCGAGGAGCAGCTCTCGGGCGTGGAGGGCCTGCTGTACTTCAGCTCGAGCTCGTCCTCGAGCGGCACGATGACCATCACCGGCACGTTCGAGGTCGGCACCAACGTCGATCAGGCGACCTTCAACGTCAACAACCGCGTGCAGCTGGCGCTGCCGCGCCTGCCCGACGAGGTGCGCCGCACCGGCGTCACCGTCCAGAAGCGCTCCAACGACATCCTGCTGGTGGTGGCCCTGAGCTCGCCCGACGGCCGTTTCGACACCCTGTACCTGTCGAACTACGCCTCGCTGAACATGGTCGACGAGCTCAAGCGCGTGCCCGGGGTCGCCGACGTGACGATCTTCGGCGCGCGCGACTACTCCATGCGCATCTGGCTCGATCCCGGCCGCATGGCGCAACTCGGCGTGACCGCTTCCGACGTGGCCGCCGCGGTGCGTGCGCAGAACGCCCAGTATGCCGCCGGCAAGATCGGCGCCGAGCCCGCGCTGCCCGGCCAGAGCCTGGTCTACACGGTCACCGCGCAGGGCCGGCTGGTCGAGCCCGAGCAGTTCGGCGAGATCGTGGTGCGCGCGGGCGGGCCGGCCGGCGTGCTGCGCCTGAAGGACGTCGCGCGCATCGAGCTGGGTGCCCAGAGCTACGACGCGTTCAACACGCTCGACGGCAAGCCGACCATCGGCACCGCGGTGTTCCTGCAGTCGGGCGCCAATGCGCTGGACGTCGCCCAGGCGGTCAAGGCGCGCATGGACGAGCTGAAGAAGGGCTTTCCCGAGGGCCTGGACTACGTCGTCCCGTTCGATACCACGCGCTTCGTCGAATCCTCGATCGGCGAGGTGGTGAAGACCATCATGGAGGCCGCGGCGCTGGTCATCCTGGTGGTGTTCGTGTTCCTGCAGACGGCGCGCGCCACCTTCATCCCGATGATCGCGGTGCCGGTCTCGCTCATCGGCACGTTCGCCGGCCTGTGGCTGTTCGGGTTCTCGATCAATACGCTGACGCTGTTCGCCATGGTGCTGGCGATCGGCATCGTGGTGGACGACGCGATCGTGGTGCTCGAGAACGTCGAGCGGCTGATGCGCGAGCAGAAGATGTCCGCGCGCGATGCGGCGATCGAGGCGATGCGCGAGGTCTCGGGCGCGATCGTGGCGATCGTGCTGGTGCTGTGCGCGGTGTTCGTGCCGGTGGCGTTCCTGGGCGGCATCGCCGGGCAGCTCTACAAGCAGTTCGCGGTCACGGTGGCCATCGCGGTGGTGCTCTCGGGCTTCGTGGCGCTCACGCTCACCCCGGCGCTGTGCGCCCTGATGCTGCGGCCGGGCGATCACGAGTCGAAGCTGTTCAGGCCGTTCAACGCCGGCTTCGCCGCGCTGACGCGCCTGTTCCTCTCGGCGGTCAATCTGACCCTGGCGCGCCGCGTGCTGGCCCTGCTGGTCTTCGCCGGCGTGCTGGTGCTGCTCGGCGTGCTGTTCACGCGCATCCCCGGCAGCTTCGTGCCGTCGGAAGACCAGGGCTACGTCATCGGCTCGGTGATCCTGCCCGACGGTGCGACCCTCGAGCGCACGGGGAAGGCCGGCGCGCAGCTGCGCAAGATGCTGGCCGACCACCCGGCCATCGAGCACATGTTCGTGGTCAACGGGTTCGACCTCATCGGCGGGGGCAACAAGACCAATGCCGCCACCATCTTCGTGCCGCTGAAGGACTGGTCGCAGCGCACGCACAGCGCCGCCGAGGTGAAAGGCGATATCTTCGCGCGCGGCATGGCGCTGTCCGACGGCATGGCGCTCGCCTTCAATCCGCCGGCGATCCGCGGCCTGGGCAGCGCGGGTGGCTTCGAGGTCTACGTGCAGGGGCGCAGCGACCCCGATCCGATGCGCCTGCAGCAGGTGGTGCAGGCCTTCGTCGGCGAGCTCTCGGCGAATCCGCGGCTGCAGGGCGTCGAGACCTTCTTCCGCCCGACGGTGCCGCAGCTGCGCGTCGAGGTCGACCGGGAGAAGGCGCTGTCGCTCGGCGTGCCGGTGCAGGACGTGTTCGACGCCCTGCAGAGCACGATGGGCACGCTGTACGTCAACGACTTCAACAAGTTCGGTCGTACCTACCGGGTGCAGGTGCAGGCCGATGCCCCCCACCGCGCCCGCCCGGAAGACCTGGGCAACGTCTTCGTGCGCTCGGCCACCACCGGCGAGATGATCCCGCTCAAGGCGTTCATCGCCACCCGCAGCACGGTCGGCCCGGAACAGCTCGAGCGCTTCAACGGCTATGTCGCGGCCAAGGTGCTCGGTGCGGGCACGCCGGGCGTGAGCTCGGCCGAGGCGATCCGCACCGTCGAGGAGGTCGCGCGCGCCACGCTGCCGTCCGGCTACGGCATCGCCTGGACCGGCCAGGCCTATCAGGAGAAGCGCGCGGGCAGTGCCTCGGTGTTCGCCTTCGGCTTCGCGATCGTGATGGTCTACCTCATCCTGGCCGCGCTCTACGAGCGCTGGGGGCTGCCGGTGGCGGTGCTGCTGGCGGTGCCGTTCGCCATCGCCGGCGCGCTCGGCTTCGTGTTCCTGCGCGGCATGGAGAACGACATCTACTTCCAGATCGGCCTGGTGGTGCTGATCGGCCTGGCGGCGAAGAACGCCATCCTGATCGTCGAATTCGCCCAGCAGGGCTTCCTCGCCGGCATGACGCCGGTCGATGCCGCGCTGCAGGCCGCCCGGCTGCGCTTTCGACCCATCGTGATGACCTCGCTCGCCTTCGTGCTGGGCGTGCTGCCGCTGGTGCTGGCCTCGGGCGCCGGTGCGGCAGCACGCCGCTCGATGGGCACCGGGGTGTTCGGCGGGATGATCGTGGCGACCTTCGTCGCCACCATCTTCGTGCCGATGTTCTTCGCGTTGACGGCGCGGCGCCGGCGCCCGCACGGGGCGCCCGAAGCCGCCCCGGTGCGGGAGGAGCTGCCGTGAGGGCGCGCCTGGCCTGCCTGGCGGCATCGCTGGCGATGCTGGCCGGATGCGCTCCGATGGGGCCCGACTACCGGCGCCCGGCGTCGGAGCTGCCCGAGCGCTTTGCCGACGCCGCGCCGGCCGAAGGCGCCGCCTCCGCTGCCGTGGCGCCCGACTGGTGGCGGCTGTACGGCGATGCGCAGCTCGATCGCCTGGTCGAGGCGGCTCTGGCGCACAACGCGGACCTGCGCCTGGCCGCGGCGCAGGTCGAGGAGGCCGAGGCGGTGCTGCGCGAGGCGTTCGCGGTGCTCGCGCCGCAGATCGACCTGGGCGCGACGTCGGCGCGCTCGCGCGCCAGCCGGATGACCACGCAACCCGTCCCGGCGGGCGTGCCGGTGGTCGGCGACAATCATCGGCTCGCCCTGTCGAGCGCCTACGAGATCGATTTCTGGGGCCGGCTGCGCCGCAGCGCCGAGGCGGCGCAGGCCCAGCTGATGGCGAGCCGCTACGGCCGCGACGTGATCGCCCTGAGCCTGTCCGGTACGGTGGTCCAGGGCTGGTTCGCGCTGCGCTCGCTCGATGCGCAGATCGCCGTCACCCGCGAGGGCCTGGGGGTGCGCGAGGAGTCCCTGGCGCTGGCGCGCGCGCGGGCGCGCGGCGGCCTGGTCTCGGACCTGGACGTCTACCAGGCCGAGGGCGCGCGCGCCGACGCGGCCGTGCAGCTGAACGAGTTGCAGCGCCAGCGCACCGCGCTCGAGCACCTGCTGGGCACGCTCAGCGGCCGGCTCGACCTGCGCGTGCCGCCGGGCGAGCTGCAGGCGATGCCCGAGGCGCCGTTGCCGCCGCCGGGCCTGCCCTCGGCGCTGCTCGACCGGCGTCCCGACATCCGCCAGGCCGAGGCCGGGCTGCAGGCGGCCAACGCCCGCATCGGCGTGGCGCGCGCGGCGATGATGCCGACGATCTCGCTCACCGGCACGTTCGGCGGCCAGAGCAGCGCGCTGTCCGACCTGCTCGCCGGCGGTGCGCGCATCTGGTCGATCGGCTTCGGCCTGAGCCTGCCGATCTTCGATGCGGGCCGCCTGCAGGCGCGCCTGGAGCAGACCGAGGCGCGCGAGCGCCAGGCGCTGATCGCCTACCAGAAGGCCGCCGAGACGGCGTTTCGCGAGGTCGCCGATGCCCTCGTCGACAACGAGCGCGGCGCGCAGGCCGAGCGCGAGCTGCAGGCGCGCGTGGCGGCCGCGCGCAACACCTCGCGGCTGGCGCGCACGCGCTACGAGGGCGGCTACTCGGGCTATCTCGAGGTGCTCGACGCCCTGCGCAGCCAGAACGACGCCGAGCTGGCGCTGATCCGCAGCCGCCAGGCGCGGCTGGCCTACAGCGTCGACTTGATGAAGGCGCTGGGCGGCGGCTGGTCCGACGGTCCCGAGCCATCGGCCGAGGCGCGAAACGGCGAGCGTTCGCGCAGCTCGTCCAGGTAGGCCCCGACCAGCGCGTCCTCGCGCTGCAGGAAGCGGTCGACCGCCTGGGCGAAGGCCGGCTCGGCGAGCCAGTGCGCCGAGACCGTCGGCACCGGCTCGAAGCCGCGCGCCATCTTGTGCTCGCCTTGCGCGCCGCCCTCGACCAGGCGCAGGCGCAGCGCGATCGCCGCCTCGATGGCCTGGTAGTAGCAGACTTCGAAGTGCAGGCACGGCACGTATTCGAGCGCGCCCCAGTAGCGGCCGTACAGCCGCTCCTCGTCGTGGACCAGCAGGCCGGCGGCGATCGGGCGGCCGGCGCGCTCGGCCAGCACCAGGATCAGGTGCTCGGGCAGGGCGCGCCCGATGCGCTCGAAGAACGCCTGGTTGAGGTAGGGCGTGGAATGGTGCGCCGCGTAGGTGGCCTGGTAGCAGCGGGTGAAGAACGCCCAGCGCGCCGGCGTGATGTCGCTGCCGTGCAGCCGGCGCACGTGCACCTGTTCCTGCGCCACGCGGCGACGCTCGGCGCGGATCTTCTTGCGCTTGGGCTGCGCGAGCGTCGCCAGGAACGCCTCGAAGTCGTCGTAGCCGTCGTTGCGCCAGTGGAACTGCACGCCGTGGCGCAGCATCAGGCCCGCCTCGCGCAGGGCGGCAGCCTCGGCCTCGAGCGGGAACAGCACGTGCAGCGAGGACACGCCCGAGGAGCGCGCCAGCGCCAGCAGCGCGTGCGCCGCGGCCCGGCGCGCCCCGGCGTCGCGCGCCCCGAGGCGGGTGCCCGTCACGGGCGTGAACGGCACCGCGCCCAGCAGCTTGGGGTAGTAGCGCAGGCCGTGGCGCTCATAGGCATCGGCCCAGGCCCAGTCGAACACGTACTCGCCCCAGGAATGCGCCTTCAGGTACAGCGGCACCGCCGCCACCGCCGTGCCCGATGCGTCTCGCAGCAACAGGTGGCGCGCGGTCCAGCCGCTGCCCGGGCCGACGCAGCCGGCGAGCTCGAGCGCGCGCAGGAACTCGTGGCGCAGGAAGGGCTGCGCCTGCGCGCGGCCCGCGCCGGCAGCCGCCAGCGCATTCCACTCCGCGGCCGTCACGCCCGACAGATCGTCGAGGACCTGCGTGCGATAATCGCCTCGTAGCCGCCCGCCCGACACTCTCGCCTCCATCCATGCGAATCGCCGCCGCGCAGCTGAACCAGATCGTCGGAGATTTTCGCGGCAACGTCGACCGGATTATCGCCGCTGCCCGCGAGGCGGTCGCACGCGGCGCGCGGGTATTGCTGACGCCCGAGCTGTCGCTGGCCGGCTATCCGCCCGAAGACCTGCTGCTGCGCGCGGCGTTCCTGCGCGGCTGCGAGCAGGCACTGGCCGCGGTGTGCGAAGCCAGCGCGGGGCTCGACCTGTACCTGGTGCTCGGGCATCCGCGCCGGCGCGACGCGCGGCGCTACAACGGCGCGAGCCTGGTGTACCGCGGCCGGGTGATCGGCGAGTACGACAAGCACGAGCTGCCCAACTACGACGTGTTCGACGAAGACCGCTACTACGAGCCGGCTGATCGCCCGCTGGTGTTCGAGGTCGACGGCGTCCGCTTCGGCATGGCGGTGTGCGAGGACTTCTGGTTCCCGCACGTGCCGGCGCGCGCGCGCGCGGCCGGCGCGCAGGTGCTGCTGGCGCTCAACGCCTCGCCTTTCCACCTGAACAAGCAGCACGAGCGGCTCGACGTGGCGCGCGCCAACGTGTGCAGCCAGGGCCTGCCGATGCTGGCCGCCAACCTGGTGGGCGGCCAGGACGAGCTGGTGTTCGACGGCCTGTCGTTCGCGCTCGATGCCGGCGGCGAGCTCAGGGCGCAGGCGCCCGCGTTCCGCGAGGACCTGCTGGTGGTCGAGGTATCGGAAGGTGCGCACCCGCACTTCGCGCCCGGCGCCGTCCAGCCCGCGCCGCTGCTCGAGGAGCAGGTCTACGGCGCCCTGGTGCTGGGGGTGCGCGACTACCTCGGCAAGAACGGCTTCCCCGGCGCGCTGATCGGCATGTCGGGCGGCATCGATTCCGCGCTCACCCTGGCGATCGCCGTCGACGCGCTCGGCCCCGCGAAGGTGCGCGCGGTGATGATGCCCTCGCGCTACACCGCCGACATCTCGCTCGCCGACGCGCGCGACATGGCCGGGCGCGTGGGCGTGCGCTACGACGAGATCTCCATCGAACCGTGCTTCGAGGCCTTCCTCGCCACGCTTGCCGGAGAGTTCCGCGGGCTGGCGCCCGACGCCACCGAGGAGAACATCCAGGCGCGGGTGCGCGGCACCCTGATGATGGCCTTGTCCAACAAGTCCGGCTCGATCGTGCTCACCACCGGCAACAAGAGCGAGATGGCGGTCGGCTACTGCACGCTGTACGGCGACATGGCCGGCGGCTTCGCGGTGATCAAGGACATCGCCAAGACCATGGTCTATCGCCTCGCGCGCTGGCGCAACGCGCAGGGCGAGGTGATCCCCGAGCGCATCATCACGCGCGCGCCCTCGGCGGAGCTGCGGGCCGGCCAGACCGACCAGGACAGCCTGCCGCCGTACGAGGTGCTCGATGCGATCATGCAGATGTACATGGAAGACAACCGCAGCATCGAGGAGATCGAGGCGGCGGGACATCCGCGCGCGGTCATCGACCGCGTGGTGCGCCTGATCCGCGTGAGCGAGTACAAGCGGCGCCAGTCTCCGGTCGGCATCCGCGTCACGCATCGCGCCTTCGGGCGCGACTGGCGCTACCCGATCACCTCGCGGTTCACCGACTAGCGCCTGTTCACCCTGCGATCACAGGGTGAACAGGCGCTGAAGGCCGCCGACTCGGGTACGAGACTCAGGTACGATTGGAGCAGACGGATTTTCCAGGAGCTCACCAAGTGACCATGAAAAAGATTACGGCGATCATCAAACCGTTCAAGCTCGACGAGGTGCGCGAGGCGCTCGCCGAGGTCGGCGTGACGGGTCTGACCGTGACCGAGGTCAAGGGGTTCGGCCGGCAGAAGGGTCACACCGAGCTGTATCGCGGCGCGGAGTACGTGGTCGACTTCCTGCCCAAGGTGAAGGTCGAGGTGATCATCGCCGGCACGGCGGTCGAGGCCGCGATCGACGCGGTGGTGCGCGCCGCGCGCACCGGGCGCATCGGCGACGGCAAGATCTTCGTCTCCGACGTCGAGCAGGTGGTGCGCATCCGCACCGGCGAGACCGGCGAAGCCGCCGTCTGAGGCGCGCCGCCGCCTCGGAACGTCACACGCTTTCAGGCGCGTGGGCCGGCGGTGCCTGCGCGCGGGGCGAGCAGCCGGCGCAGGCCGCGCAGCAGCCAGCGCACCAGCAGCACGGCCGCGACCAGGAACAGCAGCAGCACGACGAGGAACGCCATCGGGTGCGCCACGGCCAGCCATATGCCGGCCGGCACCAGCGCGTCCTCCCCGAGCGATACCGCAAGGTTGGAGAAGGGCTCCGGCGAGGTGTTGACCGCCGCGCGGGCACCCGACTTGGCGAAGTGCGTCGCGGCTGCCACGGTGCCCCCGAGGAGGGCCGCGGCCAGCGTCGCGGCGGCGCCCGAGTCGCCGAAGACGGCGGCCGCCAGCGCCGCACCGGCGGGAATGCGCACGAAGGTGTTCAGCGCATCCCAGACGCTGTCCAGCCACGGCAGCTTGTCGGCGAACAGCTCCACCGCCGTCATGAAGCCGGCCGCACCCAGCACCAGCGGGTGCTCGAGCAGCTCGAGGTGCTCGGGCAGCGGCCACACGCCGAGCCGTCCGAGCAGCCCGAGCAGGAACACCACCAGGTACAGGCGCAGGCCGGCGCCCCAGGCGAGCGCGCCCGCCAGCGCCAGGTCGGGCAGGTGCGTCGCCACCGGCGCCGGCAGCAGAGTGTGCAGCGCACCGATCCAGCTCGCGGATTCGTCCACGGCGCAGCCCGGTAGACTATGGCGGTGACAGGAACCACCCGTTCATGAGCGACATTGTGCCAGCGCGCGATCCGGCGCGAGGCATCGGCGCCGTGCTGCTGGCAGCCGGGCGCTCGGTGCGCATGGGCGGGCCGAACAAGCTGCTGATCCCGGTCGCGGGCGAGCCGATGGTGCGCCGGGCGCTGTGCGTCCTGCAGGCGGTGCCGCTCGCGCCGGTGGTGGTGGTGCTCGGGCGCGAGCCGCAGGCCGTGCGTGCGGCGCTTGCCGGGCTGCCCGCCTGCACGATGTGCGAAGTGCCCGAAGGAGCCGACCAGCAGGTGTCGGTCGACGCCGGGCTGCGCGTGCTGCCCGAGGGGCTCGACGCCGTGCTGATCATGCTCTCGGACCAGCCGCTGCTCGACGCCGACGACCTGCGCTGGCTGGTCGCGCGATGGCGCGGCCTGCCGGCGGGGTCGGCGGCGATCCCGGAGTTCGGCGGGCAGCGCGGCAACCCGGTGGTGGTCGACGGCTCGATGCGCGCCCCCATCCTCGCCGCCGGCCCGGACACCGGCTGCCGCGGCTATCTCGCGGCCAACCCGCAGCGGGTGCATCGCGTGACGGCGCCCAACGACCATTTCGTGGTCGACATCGACACCGCCGAGGACCTGGCCCGGCTGGCCGGGCGCGGCGTACGCGTCGGCGGGGAGGGCGCCGGCACCTGAAGTTCAGCGCGCCGGCAGCCTGAGCAGCACGATCAGCGCGCCGGCGCCGCCGTCGTTCGGGCGGGCCTGGCAGAAGGCCAGCACTTCCTGGCGCTGCGCGAGCCAGCGCGGCACCCGGGCCTTGAGCACCGGCTCGCGGCCGATCGAGCCCAGCCCCTTGCCGTGGATCACCCGCACGCAGCGCCACTCCTCGCGCAGCGCGCGCGCCAGGAAGCCGGCCAGCGCCTCGCGCGCCTCGTCCGTGCGCAGGCCGTGCAGGTCGATCTGGCCCTTGACCGTCCATTGGCCGCGACGCAGGCGTCGCACGACGTCCGGCCCGATGCCGTGACGCCGGTACGACAGCGTCTCGTCCGTCTCGAGGAACTGCTCGACGCCGATCTCGTCGGACAGCGAGGCGGCGAGCACCGCGCGCTCGTCGAGCTCGCGCTGGCGCGGGGCGGCGGGTGGGGCGGGACGATGGGGGTCGACGCGGCCGGTGGGCGCCAGCGGCACGGCGCCGGCGACCGCCTCGCGGAAGAGATCGGCCTCGCGCACCTGGCGCCGGGCGTGCTCGCGGTGCTCCTCTTCCTCGAGCGAGCGCTGGCGCGCCTGCACGCGCGCCCGCTCGCCGAGCGCATCCAGCGCCTGCAGCCCCGCCAGCCGCTCCACGGGCCCGCTGCGCCGCATTCGCGTCATGCGTGCCGCCTCCTGCGTCAGGCCGCCTGCCGCGCCTCGAGGTAGCGCTGGGCGTCGAGCGCGGCCATGCAGCCGCTGCCGGCGCTGGTCACTGCCTGGCGATAGACGTGGTCCTGCACGTCGCCGGCGGCGAACACGCCGCGGATGCTGGTGGCCGTGGCCTGGCCGTTCGAGCCGCCGCGGGTGACGATGTAGCCGTTGGCCATCTCGAGCTGCCCCTCGAACAGCGCCGTGTTCGGCGAGTGGCCGATGGCGACGAACAGGCCGCTCACGGCGATGTCGCTCGTCTCGCCGCTGCGGTTGTCGCGCAGCCGCACGCCGGTGACCCCGCTGTCGTCGCCGAGCACCGCATCGAGCTCCTGGAACCAGCGCACCTCGACGTTGCCTTCGCGCGCCTTGGCCATCAGCTTGTCGATCAGGATGGGCTCGGCGCGGAAGCGGTCGCGCCGGTGCACCACGGTGACCTTGCTGGCGATGTTGGACAGGTACAGCGCCTCCTCGACCGCGGTGTTGCCGCCGCCGACCACCGCCACCTCCTGGCCGCGGTAGAAGAAGCCGTCGCAGGTGGCGCAGGCCGACACGCCCTTGCCCATGAACGCCTGCTCGGAGGCCAGGCCGAGGTACTTGGCCGAGGCACCGGTGGCGATCACCAGCGCGTCGCAGGTGTACTCGCCGGAGTCGCCGACCAGCCTGATCGGCGACTCGGACAGCATGGCGGTGTGGATGTGGTCGAACACGATCTCGGTGCCGAAGCGCTCGGCATGGCGCTGGAAGCGCGCCATCAGCTCCGGCCCCTGTATGCCGTCGGCATCGGCGGGCCAGTTGTCGACGTCGGTGGTGGTCATCAGCTGGCCGCCCTGCGCCAGGCCGGTGATCAGCACCGGCTGCAGGTTGGCGCGGGCCGCGTAGACTGCGGCGGTATACCCGGCGGGGCCGGATCCAAGGATCAGCAAACGGGCGTGGCGAACGGTCGACATGGGCGGATGAGCGGGTCGGGCGTTGTAAGAAACTCAAAAAATCATCGGCTTAGGGCGTTGATCTTTGAGCGTTTTGTGATATTTGGCGCGGGTAGGGCAGAATTATAGGAGTGCAGCGCGCCAGGATGGGGCGTGGCGGCGTTCATCGCGAGGTGGGTATGTCTCTCGAACAAAACAAGGCTTTCCTGCGCAGGGTACCCTTGTTGTCCAGCCTGAACGATCAACAGATCGAAGCCCTGGCGGCGGGCAGCACGCGACGCAACTTCCCGAAGGGGCGCACCATCGTCTCCGAGGGCGAGCCTTCCCAGTCGCTGTACATCCTGCTGTCCGGGCGCGCCAAGGTGCAGCGTTCCGACTCCGAGGGCAAGGAGGTGATCCTCGCCGTGCTCGGCTCGGGCGACTTCTTCGGCGAGATGAGCCTCATCGACGACGCGCCGCGCTCGGCCAGCGTCATCACGCTGGAATCGTGCGACTTCATGTCCATCGCCAAGGACAGCTTCAAGTCGATGCTCATGCAGAGCAACGAGATGTGCCTGGCGGTGATGAAGGGCATGGTCGCGCGCCTGCGCGAGGCCGACCAGAAGATCGAGACGCTGGCGCTGCTCGACGTCTACGGGCGGGTGGCGCGCGTGCTGCTCGACTTCTCCGAGCACGTCGACGGCGAGCGCGTGGTCAAGCACAAGCTGCCGCGCCAGGAGATCGCCAAGATGATCGGCGCCTCGCGCGAGATGGTCTCGCGCGTGATGAAGGGCCTCGAGATCGACGGCTTCATCGTGCCGATGCCGGAAGGCCGGCTGCTGCTGCGCGAGAAGATCAGCTCCTACATCAGCTGAACCGGGCCGCGCCCTCACGATGTCGCGTACCAGTGTCGCCGCCGCGCCGCCCGCCCGGGCGGTCGCGGCTCGCAACCGCCATCCCGGCTCCGGCCTGCCCGAGCGCGCGCTGCGCCTGATGCAGGAGGCGCGCTGGATGGTGATGGCCGCCTTCGGCGCCTTCCTGCTGCTGATCCTGCTCACCTACGACAAGGCCGATCCGGGGTGGTCGCATGCCATCGTCACGCGCACCATCGCCAACGCCGGCGGGCGCGTCGGCGCCTGGTTCGCCGACCTGCTGCTGTACCTGTTCGGGCTGAGCGCCTACCTGTTCGTGGCGCTGCTCGCCGGCGCGGTGCTGCGCGGGCTGCGCGCCCTGCGCGCGAGCCCGCCCGACAGCGCACTGGCCACGCAGCGCTTCGCCTGGGAGCGCTGGCTGGGGTTCGCGCTGCTGCTGCTGGGCTGCGTGGGGGTCGAGTCGGCGCGCCTGCACAGCCTGCAGGCCGACCTGCCGCTCGGGCCCGGGGGCATCGTCGGCGCGCTCATCAGCGATCCGCTGTTCGTCGCGCTCGGTCCGGTCGGCGGCACGCTGGCGCTGCTGGTGATGGTGGCGAGCGGCTTCAGCCTGTGGTCAGGCTGGTCGTGGCTGACGATCTTCGAGCGGATCGGCCTGGCGCTCGAATGGAGCGCGCAGCGCCTGGTGCAGGCGGTGGTGGCGCGGCGCGACCGGCGTATCGGCGAGGTCGCAGCCACCGAGCGCGACGAGCAGGTGCAGGTCAAGCGGCGCATCCTCGACGACGACCCCGAGCCGGTGCGCATCGAGACGCCGGTGGCGCGCATCGAGCGCTCCGAGCGCGCCGAGGCCGAGCGCCAGAGCGTGCTGTTCGTCGACCTGCCGGCCGACACCCAGCTGCCGCCGGTGTCGCTGCTCGACGAGCCGCCCGTGGCCGGCGAGAGCGTGTCGCAGGAGACGCTCGAGTACACCTCGCGCCTGATCGAGAAGAAGCTCGCCGACTTCAACGTGGCGGCCAACGTGGTGGCCGCCTATCCGGGGCCGGTGATCACCCGTTACGAGATCGAGCCGGCCACCGGCGTCAAGGGCAGCCAGATCGTCAACCTCTCGAAGGACCTGGCGCGTGCGCTCTCGCTGGTATCGATCCGCGTGGTCGAGACCATCCCCGGCAAGAACCTGATGGGGCTCGAGCTGCCCAACGCGCGCCGCCAGACGGTGCGCCTGTCCGAGATCCTCGCCTCGCAGGTCTACGCCACCAGCGCCTCGCCGCTCACGCTGGCGCTGGGCAAGGACATCGCCGGCCATCCGGTGGTGGTCGACCTGGCCCGCATGCCCCACCTGCTGGTGGCCGGCACCACCGGCTCGGGCAAGTCGGTGGGCATCAACGCGATGCTGCTGTCGCTGCTCTACAAGAGCGACCCGACCCAGGTGCGGCTGATCCTGATCGACCCCAAGATGCTCGAGATGAGCACCTACGAGGGCATCCCGCACCTGCTCGCGCCGGTGGTCACCGACATGCGCCAGGCCGGCAACGCGCTGAACTGGTGCGTGGCCGAGATGGAACGGCGCTACCGCCTGATGAGCAAGCTCGGCGTGCGCAACCTCTCGGGCTACAACCACAAGATCTCCGAGGCGCACAAGCGCGAGCAGCTCATCCCCAACCCGTTCTCGCTCACCCCCGATGCGCCCGAGCCGCTGGGCGCGCTGCCGCAGATCGTGGTGATCATCGACGAGCTGGCCGACCTGATGATGGTGGTCGGCAAGAAGATCGAGGAGCTCATCGCGCGGCTGGCGCAGAAGGCGCGCGCCGCCGGCATCCACCTGATCCTGGCCACCCAGCGTCCGTCGGTGGACGTGATCACCGGCCTGATCAAGGCCAACATCCCGACCCGCATCGCCTTCCAGGTCTCCTCGAAGATCGACTCGCGCACCATCCTCGACCAGATGGGCGCCGAATCGCTGCTCGGGCAGGGCGACATGCTGTACCTGCCGCCGGGCGGCGGCGTGCCGATGCGCGTGCACGGCGCCTTCGTCGCCGACGAGGAGGTGCACAAGGTGGTCGAGCACTGGAAGCAGCTCGCCGAGCCGCAGTACGTCGAGGGCATCCTCGAGGGCGGCGTGCCCGAGGAGGTCGACTCGGGCAGCGCGGTCGGCTTCGGCGGGCTGTCGCAGACGCTGGCCGAGGCCGGCGTCGACGGCGAGGCCGACCCCATGTACGACCAGGCGGTGGCGGTGGTCGTCAAGCACAAGCGCGCCTCGATCTCGCTGGTGCAGCGCCACCTGCGCATCGGCTACAACCGGGCGGCGCGCCTGCTCGAGCAGATGGAGAAGTCGGGGCTGGTCTCGTCGATGGCCAGCAACGGCAATCGCGAGCTGCTGGTGCCGTCGTCGCAGGAGGTGTGATGACCGGGCGCCGCGCCCTGCTGTGGCTGCCGCTGCTGGCCTGGGCGGCGTGGGCGCCGGTGTCGGCGCAGCCTGCGGGCAGCGGCGCGCTGGCGCAGCTGCACGAGTTCGTCACCGGCACGCGCAGCGCGCGCGGCGAGTTCATCCAGACCCTGCTGCGCGCCGACGGCCGGCCGGCCGAGACGAGCAGCGGCAGCTTCGCCTTCGCCCGGCCGGGACGCTTTCGCTGGGAGGTGCAGCGTCCCTACGAGCAGCTGCTGGTCGCCGACGGCGAGCGCCTGTACTTCTACGACAAGGACCTGAACCAGGTCACCGTGCGCAAGCTGTCCGATTCGACGGCGGCCACGCCGGCGGCGATCCTGTTCGGCCATGCCGACCTGGAGCGCGATTTCACGCTGCGTGAGCTCGCCGCCCGCGACGGCCTGCAGTGGCTCGAAGCGGTGCCGCGCAGCAAGGACGCGGGCTTCGAGCACATCGCAATGGGATGGCGCGGCGGCCTGCCGGTGCGGATGGAGGTCAAGGACGCGTTCGGGCGCACCACCTCGTTCGAGTTCCGCGACATCGTGCGCAACGCCGCCATCGACGCCGCGCGCTTCCGCTTCGTGCCCCCCAAGGGTGCCGATGTCGTCGAGCAGTAGCGGCCATGCCGCGCACCCGCCGGCCGCGCCCGGCGATGCGCTCGCCGACGTGGACACCCCGGCGCTGGTCCTCGATCTCGATGCCTTCGAGGCCAACCTCGCGGCCGTGCATGGCCACGCGCGGGCGAACGGCGTGCGCGTACGCGCGCACGGCAAGGCGCATCGCTGCCCCGAGATCGCGTGCCGGCAGCTCGCCGCAGGCGCCGTCGGCGTGTGCTGCCAGAAGGTCGGCGAGGCCGAAGGGTTCGCGGCGGCCGGCATCGACGACATCCTGGTCAGCAACGAGATCGTGGGCGCCGCCAAGCTCGCGCGCCTGGCGCGGCTGGCGCGCTCGGTGCGCCTGGCGGTCTGCGTCGATCACCCGGATGCGGTGACGGCCCTGGCACAGGCCTGCGTGGCCGAGGGCTCGCGCCTCGACGTGCTGATCGAGGTCGACGTGGGGCAGGGACGCTGCGGCGTGGCGAGCGTCGACGAGGCGCTGGCCCTGGCGCGCGCGCTCGCGGCGGCGCCGCGATTGCGCCTGCGCGGCCTGCAGGCCTACCATGGCGGCGCGCAGCACCTGCGCACCGCCGGCGAGCGGGCCGCGGCCTTCGGCGAGACCATGCGCCGCGCTGCCCGCGTACGCGATACCCTGCGCAGCGCCGGTTTCCGCTGCGAAGAGGTGAGCGGCGGGGGTACCGGCACGTTCATCCACGAAGCGGCCAGCGGCATCTACACGGAGATCCAGCCGGGCTCGTACGTGCTGATGGACCTCGACTATCGCGCCAACCAGGCCGATGCCGCCGCACCGGCCCTGCGCCAGGCGATCGGCGTGCTCGCCACCGTGATGAGCGTGCGCGATGCGCACGTCGTGCTCGATGCCGGGCTCAAGGCGCTGGCCCTCGATTCCGGCCCGCCCGCCATGCGCCTGCCGGGCTGGGCGGTGCGCACCGTCTCCGACGAGCACACCGTGGTCGACCGCGGTCCGGGAACGCCGGCGCTGTCGCTCGGTGCGCGCTGCCTGCTCGATCCGGGGCACTGCGATCCGACGATGGCCCTGCACGACTGGGTCGTGGCCTGCCGCACCAACCGCGTCGAGGCGGTCTGGCCGGTCCTGCCGCGCGGCGCATCGCGCTGAAGGGCCCGCAGGCCGGCTGCGCGCGGAAGAGGCTGCGAGCCGGCCGCGCGGCCTGCGCCGATGTCGGGCACACCGGCTGGGCGCAGCCGGTTGCGGTAAGCTCGACGTTTGTGCGGCAGCCAGGCGTAGCGAGGGATCTGCAATGAGTACGGTCGGGCCGGCGGCGCCGGCGACGGAATCCGCCGGTGGCGCGAGCGATACCCGCGTGATCGCGGTGGTGGGGCTGGCGCACGGGGTGTCGCACTTCTTCCAGCTCATCCTCGCGCCGCTGTTTCCCTGGCTCAAGGAGGCCTTCGGCCTTTCCTACGCCGAGCTGGGGCTGACCATGACGCTGCTCTTCGTCGTCTCGAGCATCGGGCAGTCGCTGTCGGGCTTCCTGGTCGACCGCGTCGGTCCACTGCGCGTCATGCTGGGGGCGCTGGGGCTGTTCGCGCTGGCGGCGCTGGTGCTCGCGGCCAGCCCGGGCTATGCCGCGCTGCTGGCCGGGGCGGTGCTGGTCGGGCTGGGCAACGCCTCGTTCCACCCCATCGACTACTCCATCCTCAACGCCAGGGTGAGCACGCGCCGCATCGGCCACGCCTACGCCGTGCACGGCGTCACGGGCAACCTGGGGTGGGCAGCCGCGCCGGTGTTCCTGGTCGGGATCACCCAGCTGGCGAGCTGGCGCACGGCGTTTGCGGCCGCCTCGCTGCTGGCGCTGGTGGTGCTGGTGGTCGTCTGGCGCAACCGTGCCCTGCTCGAAGCGCCGGTGCGGCGTGCGGCTGCCGCAGCCGCGGCCGCCGCGCAGCCGGCGCGCAGCGGCGATACCTTCGCCTTCCTGCGCCTGCCCGAGGTGTGGCTCAGCTTCGCGTTCTTCGCCGCCTATGCCTTCGCACTGGGCGGCGTGCAGACCTTCGCGCCCGAGGCCGCGCGCCTGCTGCATGGGGTGCGAGCGGAATGGGTGGCGCTGTGCCTGACGGTCTACATGCTCGGCAGCGCCGGCGGATCGCTCCTGGGCGGGTTCCTCGCCGGCGACGCCGACCGCGCCGAGCGCGTCATCGGCCTGTGCTTCGGGGTGGCCGCCACCATCGCGATCAGCCTCGGGCTGGCACCCTGGCCCGGCTGGTCGATTCCGCTGCTGTTCGCCGCCATGGGCCTGGCCAGCGGCGTTGCCAATCCTTCACGCGACATGCTCATCCGGCGCGCCGCGCCGCCCGGCGCCACCGGGCGCGTCTACGGCGTCGTCTACTCCGGCCTCGACCTCGGCAGCTCGCTGGCGCCGGCGGCGTTCGGCCTGCTGATGGACGCGCACCAGCCCAAGCTGGTGTGGCTGGGAATCGCCGCCGCGCAGGCCGCGCTGATCGCCGGCGCGTTCCGCGCGGGGCGTGCCACGCGCGTTCGCAATGCCGCGCCCGGCACCGCCTGAACAGCACGACCCGGCCGACCCGCGCCAGGCGGGCGGCGATCTTTTCGGCGCCGAGCTGGCCGCGGCCACTGCGAGCGCTGCGGCCGGAGCGGCCACGACGGGTGCTGCAGCCGAGGCATCCGGCGCGGCGGCCGCGGCCGACGAGGGCGCGCCGCTGGCCGAGCGGCTGCGGCCGCGCACCCTCGACGAGGTCATTGGCCAGGCGCACCTGCTCGGCCCCGGCAAGCCGCTGCGCGTGGCCTTCGAGTCCGGCCGGCCGCACTCGATGATCTTCTGGGGCCCGCCCGGCGTCGGCAAGACGACGCTGGCGCGGCTGATGGCCGATGCCTTCGATGCGCAGTTCATCGCCATCTCGGCCGTGCTCGGCGGCGTCAAGGAGATCCGCGAGGCGGTGGCCGCCGCCCAGCAGGCGCGCCAGCGCGGACGGCGCACGATCCTGTTCGTCGACGAGGTGCACCGCTTCAACAAGGCGCAGCAGGACGCCTTCCTGCCGCACGTCGAGAGCGGGCTGTTCACCTTCATCGGCGCGACCACCGAGAACCCCTCGTTCGAGGTCAACGGCGCGCTGCTCTCGCGTGCGCGCGTCTACGTGCTCGAGCCGCTGTCGCACGACGATCTCGAGCGGCTGTTCGCGCGCGCGCTCGAGCGGGGCGCCGGGCGTCCCGAGGCTGCCGCCGCGCCGGCCGCGGCCACCGCTGCCGGCGCGGCTGGTGCAGCCGGTGCGGCTGGTACTGGCGCCGGTGTCGCCGAAGCGGCCGTCACCTTCGATGCGCCCGCGCGCGAGCGCCTGATCGGCTGGGCCGACGGCGACGCGCGCCGCCTGCTCAATGCCATCGAGATCGTCGTGGCGGCCGCGCGTGCGCAGGGCCGCACGAGCGTCGATGCCGCCTACCTCGAGACGGCGATGTCGCAGAACCTGCGCCGCTTCGACAAGGGCGGCGAGGTCTTCTACGACCAGATCAGCGCCCTGCACAAGGCGGTGCGCGGCTCCGATCCCGACGCCTCGCTCTACTGGCTGGCCCGCATGCTCGACGGAGGTGCCGATGCGCGCTACCTCGCGCGGCGCATCGTGCGCATGGCGAGCGAGGACGTCGGCCTGGCCGATCCGCGCGCGCTCGCCCTCGCGCTGGATGCCGCCGAGGCCTACGAGCGGCTCGGCTCCCCGGAGGGCGAGCTGGCGCTCGCCGAGGCGGTCGTCTACATGGCCTGCGCGGCCAAGTCCAACGCGGTCTACGTGGCCTGGAAACGCGCCGGCGCGTTCGTGCAGGAGCACGGCTCGGCCCCCGTGCCCATGCATCTGCGCAACGCGCCCACCCGCCTCATGAAGGGCCTGGGCTACGGTCGCGGCTACCGCTACGCCCACGACGAGGAGGGCGGCTACGCCGCCGGCGAGCGCTACTTCCCCGAGGGCGTCGAGCCGCAGCGCTTCTACGAGCCGGTCGAGCGGGGGCTGGAAACCCGCATCCGCGAGAAGCTCGCGTGGCAGCGCGAGCGCGACAGTACGCAGGATGACAGCGCGCAGGATCCGCGGGATCCGCAGGAACCGAACGGCTGACGGCGCATCGGCCGGGCGGAGCGCCGACGTCGACGTGATCGTGCGGCGCGAGCCCCGGCGGCTCGGGGTCGCCGCACCCCACGCCTTGATACACTCGGCGATCGACGACACCTGCGCGCCCTCCCGCTTCCATGCTCGACATCGCCCAGCTCCGCAAGGATCCCGAAGCCGTCGCCGCGCGGCTGGCCTCCCGCGGCTATACGCTCGACCTCGGCGCGTTCCGCACGCTCGAGTCCGCGCGCAAGGCGCTGCAGACGCGCGCCGAGGCGCTGCAGGCGCGCCGCAACGCGCTGTCGAAGTCGATCGGCCAGCTCAAGTCGCGCGGCGAAGACACCTCGGCGGTGATGGCCGAGGTGGCCGGCCTGGGCGACGAGCTGAAGGCCGCCGCTGAAGAGAACGAAACCGTGCAGGCGAAGCTGCACGACTGGCTGCTGCAGGTGCCCAACCTGCCGCACGAATCGGTGCCGGCGGGCCACGACGAGCGGCACAACCGCGAAGTGCGCCGCTGGAGCCCGCAGGGCCGCGACCCCGAGCCGCTGGGGTTCGCGCCGCGCGATCACGTCGACGTCGGCGCCCCGCTCGGCCTCGACTTCGAGACCGCGGCGAAGCTTTCCGGCGCACGCTTCGTGGTGATGAAGGGCGCGATGGCGCGGCTGCACCGCGCCATCGCGCAGTTCATGCTCGACGTGCAGACCGGCGAGCACGGCTACACCGAGTGCTACACGCCATACATCGTCAACCGCGACAGCCTGCGCGGCACCGGGCAACTGCCCAAGTTCGAGCAGGACCTCTTCGCCGCGAAGAAGGGCGGCCAGGAAGGCGAGGGCGAGTCGCTGTACCTCATCCCCACCTCCGAGGTGCCGCTCACCAATTTCGTGCGCGACCAGATCGTCGCGGCCTCCGGCCTGCCGATCCGCCTCACCGCGCACACGCCGTGCTTCCGCTCCGAGGCCGGCGCCTACGGCCGCGATACGCGCGGCATGATCCGCCAGCACCAGTTCGACAAGGTCGAGATGGTGCAGATCGTGCATCCCGATCACTCCTACGAGGCCCTCGAGCAGATGGTGGGCCACGCCGAGGCGATCCTGCGCCGGCTCGGTCTGGCCTACCGGGTGGTGCTGCTGTGCACCGGCGACATGGGCTTCGGCGCCGCCAAGACCTACGATCTCGAGGTGTGGCTGCCGGCGCAGGAGGCCTATCGCGAGATCTCCTCGGTGTCGAACTGCGAGGCCTTCCAGGCCCGGCGCATGCAGGCGCGCTTTCGCGGCGCCGACGGCAGGATCGGCCTGCTCCACACCCTGAACGGTTCCGGGCTCGCCGTCGGGCGCACCCTGGTCGCCGTGCTCGAGAACCATCAGCAGCCCGACGGCTCGGTACGCGTGCCCGACGCGCTGGTGCCCTACATGGGCGGGCTGCGGCGCATCACGGCCTGAAGCGACGCGGCGGACGGGCGGCCCGGCGCGCGGAGCGGGTACGCTTTGCTATACTTGCCGGCTTCGCGTCGCGACCCGCGCGAGACCCGGAAAGGTGGCAGAGTGGTCGAATGCGCCGGACTCGAAATCCGGTTTACGGTTCCACCGTAACGTGGGTTCGAATCCCACCCTTTCCGCCAGCGACTACGCCGGTGGCTTTCATCTCCCGGCGTTTCTGCTGTACGAAGTCCCACAGCAGCGATCGCGCTTTTTCCTCGCCCTCGACCAGCTCGGCCAAGTGAGCGAAGTGATGGTCGGGCATCGCTTCGACGCCCGTTTTCCAGTTGCTGAGTCGTTGCTCGGATACACCGAGTAACCTCGCAAGTTCGCGCTGAGATCTCGTTTCGCGCCACTTGTCAATTAGGGTTTTCTCTACATTCATACCGCCCTCGACTAACGACTTTTCCGTTAGATTACAACTACCGAGTTTTCCGTTAGCTAACGGAATTTCGGCTAGCGGTCAGTCTACTGGAGCTTCGGGGATGGCGCACCTGGCGCAAGAGGTGGTTGAAGGCGACGCGGCGCACGGGTGCCCCCCGCGCGAGCGGGGGGCCACCGGGCGACGCGGCGGGCTCCCCCCGTCCGGTAACACGGGGGGAAAGTCCCAGACAGGCGAGGGTCGACGGTTCGCGTATGCCGATCCGCCGTACCTGGGCTGCGCGAAGCGCTACTACGGCAAGCGGCATGACCAGGCGGCGGTCTATGACACGGTGGAAGGGCACCGGGCATTGATCGATCGGCTGGAATCCGAGTTCCCGGACGGTTGGGCGCTGAGCTGCCATGTCCCTTCGCTGGGCGTGTTGCTCTCGATGTGTCGACCTGGCGTGCGAGTCGGCGCGTGGGTGAAGCCGTTCTCGGGCGTTCGGCCGCGCGTGCGAGCTCGGTTCGGCTGGGAGCCGGTGATCTATCGAACGTCGCTGGCCTGGGACTTCGGGCCGCAGTTCACCGACTACGTCATCGCGAACGGCAACCGCAAGGTTGGTGAGAGGGAGTTGTTCGAAGGGCAGAAGCCCGAGGTCTTCGCCGCCTGGATCGCAGATCTGTTGGGGTACCGGGTTGGCGATTCGATCGTCGACTTGTTTCCAGGCAGCGGTGCGCTGTCGCGGGCCTTTGCCAAGCTCGATGCACGCTGCGATGCGGGTCTGTTTCAGCTGGACCTGGTGGCATGACGGCCATCGTTGACTGGTGCACCGCCACCTTCGAGTTCGACTCGGAGCGCTTCCGGGGCTTGCTCAATGCCCTGTCGTTCGCCGTGGGCCTGCCGCTGCAGGCGGTGGAGTCGGCGGCCCTTCGTGGGTTCACCGATGGCCGGCGGATCCACGCGTTCGTGCGCGGTGAGTTCGTGCACCTGGCCACCGTGTGCTGGGGCGGTGAGTCCCAGCGTGGCAGGGCGATGCTCGACATCCCCGGTGCCTCTTGCGGCCTGATCGACTGGCCGGCCATGCGCGACCTGATCGAGTCGCTACCGGAGTCGCGCCTGACGCGCGTCGACGTCGCGGTCGATCTCCACGATGGTCAGTGGACCGTCGACGACGCGATGCAGTGGGTGCGCGCCGGCGACTTCAACTGCTCGGGCCGCAACCC
>MKUQ01000045.1 GCA_001898645.1 Burkholderiales bacterium 70-64 | reverse complement strand
CTGCACGGGCCGGTCTGGCCGCCTCATCGGCGTTCAGACTCTACCGTTCTGGCCTGGTCTGAACATACAAGTCCTTCGAATTTGACATCCGCCGCCCGGCGGACGTATTCTCGATCGGTCTCATCGCGCCGATTTGAGGATCAGCTTGCGGGCGCGTTACAAGTACGGCTAAAGCGGCCAGGTTCACGCCCGATCGAGCCCGACCCGCCAGCAAGCCGGTCGGGTTTTTCGTTTGCGGGGTCCGTCGCCGCCCGCCTGCTCGAGTGAACCATCCGGACCAGACTCCAGCCCTGTCGCCGTCGGCCGCACCGCCCGCCGGATCGGTCGGCGCCGTCGCGCCTCGGCGCATGCGCTTCGACGAACCGCTCACGCTGCGCAGCGGCGCGACGATCGCCGGCTATGAGCTGGTCTACGAGACCTACGGCACGCTGAACGCGGCGCGTACCAACGCGGTGCTGGTGTGCCACGCGCTCAACGCCGGGCATCACGTGGCGGGCTACTACGCCGAGCGGCCCGACGAGATCGGCTGGTGGGACAGCATGGTCGGCCCCGGCAAGCCGGTGGACACCGACCGCTTCTTCGTGCTCGGCGTGAACAACCTCGGCAGCTGCTTCGGATCGACCGGCCCGATGAGCCCCAACCCCGCCACCGGCAAGCCGTACGGCCCCGATTTCCCGGTGGTCACGGTGGAAGACTGGGTGCACGCGCAGGCCCGCCTCGCCGACGCGCTGGGCATCGAGCGCTTCGCCGTCGTGATGGGCGGCAGCCTCGGCGGCATGCAGGCGCTGGCCTGGACCTACCTCTATCCGGAGCGCATCGCGCACTGCCTGGCGGCGGCCACCGCGCCCAAGCTGTCGGCGCAGAACATCGCGTTCAACGAAGTGGCGCGCCGCGCCATCATCACCGATCCCGACTTCCACGGCGGAAGCTTCTACGAGCACGGCGTGGTGCCGGCGCGCGGGCTGCAGGTGGCGCGCATGATCGGCCACATCACCTACCTCTCCGACGACGTGATGGCCGAGAAGTTCGGCCGCGCCCTGCGCCGGCGCGTCGACGAGGTGGTGCTGCGCGACGACTACCGGTTCACCTTCGACGTCGAGTTCGAGATCGAGTCGTACCTGCGCTACCAGGGTGAGAAATTCTCGAAGTACTTCGACGCCAACACCTACCTGCTGATCACGCGCGCGCTCGACTACTTCGATCCCGCGCTCGCCTTCGACGGCGACCTGGCGCGCGCGCTGGCGTCCGCGCAGGCCGATTTCCTGATCGTCTCGTTCACCACCGACTGGCGCTTCGCCCCCGAGCGCAGCCGCGAGATCGTCGAGGCGCTCCTCGCCAACGGCCGGCGCGTGACCTACGCCGAGGTCGACGCGCCGCACGGCCACGACGCGTTCCTGCTCGAGGATCCGCAATATCTCGCGGTGGTGCGCAGCTGGTTCGAGCGCGTCGCGGCGCGCGTGCGGGCGGCGGGCGAGGATGCCGCCCCGGTCCCGGCACCGGCGGCCGGAGCGCAGCCGGTCGCGGAGGCGCAGCCGTGAACGCGCCGGGTGCCGCGACCAACCTGCGCCGGGCCGGCGGCGCGTCCCCGGCCGGCGCCCGGCAGCCGGTCGCCGGGTCGGGATCGGCCCAGGGCTGGGGATCGGCCGCTGGACCGGGATCGCCCGGCGGCTCAGGATCGGCCGGCGGGCCGGCGCCGATCGGCAGCCCGGGGTCGGCCAATGGCCTGCGGCCTGACCTGGCGCTGATCGCCGAGTGGGTCGCGCCGGGCGCGCGCGTGCTCGACCTGGGCTGCGGCGACGGCGCGCTGATGGCCTGGCTGCAGTCGCGGAAGGCGTGCCGCGGCTACGGCGTCGAGATCAACGACGAGCAGGTGCTGGCCTGCGTGCGCCACGGCGTCGACGTGATCCAGCAGGACATCGAGGCCGGGCTGGGCATGTTCCGCGCCGTCTCGTTCGACGTGGTCGTGCTGTCGATGGCCATCCAGGCCACGCACCAGACCGAGCGCGTGCTGCGCGAGATGAGCGAGGTCGGGCGCGAGGGCATCGTGTCCTTCCCCAACTTCGGCCACTGGTACCACGCGTGGTCGATCCTGCGCGGTCGCATGCCGGTGTCGCGCGAGATGCCCTACCACTGGTACGACACGCCCAACCTGCACTTGGCCACGGTGAAGGACTTCGAGGACTTCCTCGCGCACCTCGGCCTGGAGATCACCGGGCGCGCCTTCCTGAACGACGGGCGGCCGGTGCGCTGGCTGCCCGGCTTGCGCTCGACGCAGGCGATCTACCGGTTCCGGCGCGGGGACGACCGCAGGGTGAACAGGCCCTAGACACCCGGCCGTCCGCGGTGTCTAGGCGTTCCGGCGCCGGCTGGCAGCGGATGTAAAAAAGGCCGATGTCAAGCGCCCTCTAAGCGGGGCCAAGTCGGCTGAAGTCCAAGTGTGACAAGGCTCCCGAAAGCCATGGTCCCAAAACACGAAAGCGCAGGTCGATGGTCTGCGCTTTCGTGAATCGAGGTCGAGGCAGTGCTACGTCGGTGGCGCACTGGCTTCCTCGCATTCGTCTTCTGCAATTGCGCCAGGTTGTGCAGCTTCGGGTTCATGGCTTGAGCACCAGGAGGCCGTCGGCCGATCGGGACACCCAGGGACGGTCGCTGCCCGTCGGCAGCGTGGCCGGGTCGAGCTTGCTGGCCCAGGGCAGCGAACCCTCGCGGCCGAGTTGGAGACACAGGCGCACGGTCTTGACGCTTGTGCAGCGCTGCAACAGCGCGCGCAGCACGTCAGCGCGCAGGCTGTAGGCGCTTTCGACGAGCTCGCGCGCTTCCTGCAACGGCTGGCGCACGCCGACATCGCTCAGCAACTCCAGCAGCGCCCGTTCCGGCGCCGAGACCTGCGGCGCCCCGCTGCGCTGCTCGAAAGGACCGACATGCAGCAAGGCATCCGGCTGCTCGTCGAACAGACGCTTGCGGTGGTACTCAGCCGGGAAACGCTCGGTGAACCACGCCGGCAGGCGGCCGGTGGTCCAGCCATACAGATGCAGCACCGGCTCCTGCGATACGTACTGGCGCAGCCCATACCAGTCGAGCGCCGACTTGCCGCCGACGTGCAGGCCGTCGAACCTCCGTTGCAGGAGCAACAGGCTGGGATGCAGGGCCAGGGTGTCGTTCGGGCGGCAGTACACTCCGCGCGTCAGGCGCGTGAGCCAGCCGGCCTTCACGTAATGGACGGCCAAGTCCGCGGAGATGCCCAGCGCCGCCAAGTCCTCCGAGGTCAGCGGCGTGCCCGGCGCCAGCCGAGTGTAGAGCATATTTAGCTTATTCGATCCAGTCGTAGCCATGCTACGATTTATAGCGTTTTTCCAAATAAGTGTCAATTTGGATTAATCTCTCCAATCGTAGTCATATTACGATTAACATTACTTTTTCAAACCTATCCTTGCCGTGGCTTCATAGAACTGGCGGGCATGGTCGTCCTTGACCGACAGCAGCCGCACGTAGGTGGACCACGGTGCCGGAACAGCTTATCCATGTCCTCGTCGCTGATGAGGTGGGTGGACTTGCCGGCAGGGAACATCGGGGCATGACGGCAAGGATTGGTACCGTCCGGACGGAAGCCCCACACGGCTGTTAGTTCACAGCACGTCCGAGTACTCCGGGACCCGCTGCAGGACGGCACGTGCGAACGAGCAGACCGGTCTCAGCTTCACCTGCTCGGTGCGTGCCCACGCCACGGCGGCATCGACGAGGCGTCGCCCGGCGCCGGTGCCGCGCATCGCGTCGTCGACCCAGGTGTGGTCGATGGTGGCGAACTTCGGGCCGCGCTGGTAGGTCAGCTCGGCCACGCGCGTGCCCTCGCGTTCGATGAAGAAGACGCCGTGGGTCGGCGAAGCTTCGTGGACGATGCGGTCCTGGGCTTTATGTTCGTTCATGCCGGAGGTTCCGTGGTGAGCCGGCTCAGGCCGGGTCGAGTCGCAGCAGCTGGCCGTCGGATTCGTCGGTCAGCAGGTACAGCAGCCCGTCGGGCCCCTGGCGTACGTCGCGCACGCGCTGGCGCAGGCCGGTGAGCAGCCGCTGCTCGCGCACGATTCGCCTGCCGTCGGTCTCCAGGCGCGAGAGCAGCTGGAACTTCAGCGAGCCGACGAACACGCTGCCGCGCCATCCGGGGTAGCGCTCACTGGTGCAGAACGCCAGGCCCGAAGGCGCGATCGACGGGGTCCACTGCCACAGCGGCGGCACCACGTCGGCGCGCTCGGTGCCTTCGCCGATCTTCATGCCGGTGACGTACTCGCGTCCGTAGGTGATGACCGGCCAGCCGTAGTTGCCTCCGGCGCGCTCGATGTTGACCTCGTCGCCGCCCTGCGGACCATGCTCGTCGGTCCAGAGCTCGCCCGTCGCCGGATGCAGGGCGGCGCCCTGCACGTTGCGGTGCCCGTACGAATAGATCTCCGGCAGCGCGCCGGCGCGGCCGACGAAGGGATTGTCGGGAGGGATGCTGCCGTCGGGCCGGATGCGCACCAGCTTGCCGAAGTGGTTGTCGAGCGACTGCACGCGATCGCGGTAGTTGAAGCGGTCGCCCATGGTGACGAACAGCGTACCGTCGCGCGCGAACACGAGCCGCGAGCCGAAGTGATTGCCGCCCTCGACCGCGTCTTTCTGCGCGAAGATCACCGTGACCGCGCGCAGCGCCGGCGCCGGGCCGTCGACCAGCTCGGCGCGCGCGACCGTGGTGCGGGCCCGCCCGTCCACCGGCTGGGCGAACGACAGGAACACGCTGCGGTCGCGCGCGAAGTCGGGGCCGAGCGCCACGTCGAGCAGCCCGCCCTGCCCGCGGGCGTAGACGGCCGGCACGCCGACCAGCGGCGCCGACAGGCGTCCGTCGGGCGCGACGATGCGCAGCCGGCCGGGCCGTTCGGTGACCAGCATGCGCCCGTCGGGCAGGAAGGCGAGCGACCACGGATGCTCGAGATCGCGCGCCACCACGGCCACGCGCACCGCCGTGCCGGGGTCCTGCGCCGTTGCCGGGCGCGCTTCCTGCGCGGCGGCGGTGCCCGGCCGGCTCGCTGCCCATGCCAGCGCGGGCGCTGCGGACAAGGCCCGCAGCGCCCGGCGGCGTGCGCCGTCGTGCCGAGGGCAGCCAGCGAAGTGAGCCGGCCCGGTGTCGGGTAGGGGTGCGAAGCGTTCAGCCATCTGCGGTGCGAATGAAGGCGGCGACTGCGGGAGTGCGCCGCAACGCTGCGAGATCGGCCGGCCCGGGAAGCTGCGGGCGGTCGCGCTCACGGTTGACCATGCACAGGAAGCCGAGGGGCGAGGCGGCGTCGGCCCGGAACTGGTGCCAGGTCATCGGCGGTACCGAAACCAGGTCGTGCGCGGCCACCGCATGCACCTGGTCGCCGACCAGGCAGCGGCCGCGCCCGCGCAGGATCATCACCGCGTGGGCATGCTCGTGCCGCTCGAGGGTCGAATGGCCGTCGGGCGAGATCTCGAAGTAGCGCCATTCGCACTGCAGCGCATCGTCGCGGAACAGCACCTGGCGCGTGATGTCGCGAAACGGCGCGGCGCCCGTGTCCTTGTAGGGCATCGTCTCGACGCCTTCCCAGTGGAAGCCGGGCACGGCCTTGCGGACCGGAGGATCAGTCATCGGTGGTCTCCCGGGCGCGCGTGGCGCGTGCCACGCGCGCTGCGAAGGCAGCCGCGCGGGCGGCCATCGCGTCGCCGGCGGCGAGCAGGTCGCCGCCGATGAGCAGCATCGTATCCGCGCCGAAGTCGTCGAGGATCTCGTCGACGCGCTCGACGCTCATGCCGCCGGCGGGCACCGGCAGCGCCGGCGCATGGCTCCCCAGCGGTGCGCGGGCGCACTCCGCGATGGCCAGGCACGTCGTGCGCGGATAACTGAAGCGGCCGCCCCAGTTCGGAAAGATGGTGGCGTCGGCGCCGAACAGGCGGAACAGCCTGCCCAGCAACAGCGGCGCGCCGATGCGCGCGTGACCGGCGAGCGCCGGATGCGCCAGCAACGGCACGCCGGCGTGCGCGCGCAACAGCTCGACGAAGGCCGGCACACCGATGATCATCGGACACGCCAGCGCGGCGCGTACGCCTTCCGCATGCACGATGCGCAGCTGGGCCGACAGGCGTTCCGGCCCGCCGGAGAGGCTGGGCGCGTACAGCGAGCGATGGCCGGCGAGCGCGCCGTCGGCCGCAGCCTTCTCGCGGTTGGCGCGCTCGACGGCCTGTTGCACCGCCGGCACGCGCTGCGCGAACGGTGCCGCGGCCTGGTCGGCGAGGCCGTGGTCGTCCTTGATGACGTCGATGCCGGCGCGCGCGAGGACATACGCCAGCGCGGCCAGCGCGTGCGCCGACATGCCCTGCGGCTTGAGCGCGGCACAGCTCAGCGGCCGGCCCGCCGCGCCGTCGCCAACGGCGGCGCGCCAGCCCTCGATGCCGAAGCGGGGCCCGGGCAGCGCGGTGAGCATCGAGGGCGGAAGGACCGCGTCGAGCAGCTCGACATCGGGCTGCAGCGAGCAGTTGCCGAACAGCATGTTCATGAGCTGGCCGGGCTCGTCGCCGACGGTCTCGGCGGCCAGCGCGAGCGTGACCTCGAAGGCATCGCCCGGGCCCACGGTAGGCTCGATCGCGGCGACCTGGCCGAGGACCTCGGCACGCACGCGCGTGTCCCGCACCGCCTGCACAGGCATCTCGATCGACTGCTCGATCGCGAGCGCCTGCGCGCGCGCCTCGATCGCCTCGGGCGGGCACTGGACGCGGTAGCGGACCATCATGCGGTTCGACATGCATCAAGCATAGCGCGCCGGCGGGTGATCCTCGCCCGTCGTGGGGCTAAGACGATCGGAGTACCAACGCGTCCTAGGCCGTTTGCTCGATTGCGGCCGCGCACCGGCGCCGATAGCTTGGGCGCATGTCTTGCCGATCGCTTCCTCGCTCTTGGCCTTGCGCCCGTATGCGGCGCTCGCGCTTCGCCGCGGTCGCGGTCCTGCTGCCGGCGGCCGCGCTCTCGATCGTCGTCCTGCTCACCATCGTGCTCGCCGGGCTGTCGTCGCCCCCGGCGTTCGCGGCGCCGCCCGCCATGTGCACGCCGGCGGGCGGCGCGCCCGGTGCCTTTTCCGGCACGCCCTCGTCGATCGGGGGCGCGATCGGGCCGGGGGTCGGCGGCAACGGCATCGACGCATTCGTCGCGCAGCTCGCGGGCGGGGCGTCGGGGCCGCCGCCTTCCCCCTGCGACGCCGCGCGCTCGAATCCCGTGCAGGCACGAGGGCCCGCCGGCGGCGACGAGCCGGCCAGCCTGCCCGCCGCGGGCGCCGATCGCTCGGCGGGCAATCCGGTCGACGTGGCCACCGGCAACAAGTACCAGCGCCAGGTCGACGTCGTGCTGCCGCACCTGGAATCGAGCGCGCTGTCGCCCGACGGGCTGGCGGTTGCGTTCGGCCTGCCGGCCGATGACTCCATCGTGATGCTGCTCGCGCGCCACTACAACAGCCGCAGCGACTTCGCGCTCTCGCTCGGGCGCGGCTGGAGCCACAGCTTCGATACCCGCCTGGCGCGCATCGTGCGCGACGGCCGCATCGAGCTCCAGGTGGTGCAGGCCGACGGCCGGCGCCTGGTGTTCCGGGCGCCCGCGCAATCATCGCGCGCTGCCGTCGCGGGCGGGCCGCGCGAGGGCGTGGTGCCGCCGGTGCGTACGTACGCCACCGGCAACCTCGCCGACGGCCTGCTCGACGAGCGCCGCACCGATGCCGATGCGGCATACACCTGGCGCTGGCCCGGAGGACGCCGGCTGCTGTTCGATGCCGAGGGCCGGCTTGCGGCCATCGTGTCCGCCGACCTCGACACCATCCGGCTGCGCCGCGACGAGACGGGCCGCCTGCTCGAGACGATCGATGCGGCAGGCCGCGCGTTCGGGTTCGAATACGCCGGCGCGCGCCTGACCGCCCTGCGCCTGCCCGATGGCCAGCGCATCGGCTACGAGTACGACGCCCACGGCCAGCTGGCCGGTGTGCGCTATCCCGATGGGCGCACGCAGCGCTACCACTACGACGATCCGCGCGCCTTCCACCTGCTCACCGGCATCACCGATACCGACGGCCGGCGCAGCCGCTACGAGTACGACGATGCGCTGCGCGTGAGCGTCTCGCGGGCGCTCGGCCGCAGCGAAGCCCAGGCCCTGCGCTTCGCCTATGCCGCGCCGCGCAAGGCCGGGCAACCGGGCCTCACCGTGGTGACCAGCGGCACGCGCACGAGCCGCTTTCGCTGGATCGACAGCGGCCTGCGCCACGGTCCGGCGCTGACCGCCTCCGACGGCGACGGCTGCGAGGAATGCCCGCCCATGGGCCTGCACGTCGAGCTCGATCGCAGCGGCCGCACGACCGCCTTCGGCCGCCTGCGCACGCGCTACGACGCGCTTGGGCGCGTCGCCGAGCGGCGCATGGTCGACGAGGCGGGACGCACGCAGTGGGTCGAGCGCCTGACCTACGCCGATGCCGACCCGTTGACCGGGCCGGCGCAGATCGAGCGGCCGAGCGTGGTGCCAGGCCGGACCCTGCGAGTGTCGATGCATTACACCCCGGCCGGGCGACTGGCGCGCATCGCCGCTTCCGGCTTCGCGCCGGGCCCCAATGGTGCCGAGCCGATCGAGGCGGCGATGACCTTCCAGTACTCGACTTCGGGTGCGGCGGCGGGGCGGCTGGTGTCGGTGGCGCGCGAGGGAGGTGCGAACCGCGGCATGCGCAGCACTTTCGTGCACGACGGCCAGCGCCGGCTGGTGCTGATCGGCAACGGTGCCCAGCTCCTACATGAAATCAAGCGCGATGCGATCGGGCGCGCGATCTCCGAACGGCTCCCCGATGGCACGACGCGCATGCGCGCCTTCGACGCCGCCTGGCGGCTGGCATCGAGCAGCATTCGAGGCGTGACGGTGCACTTCGAATACGACGTAGCGGGTCGCCCGCGAGCCGTTGACTGGTCCGATGGAGAACGCTGGTCGATCACCTTGTCGACGGCCGGCGTCGAAGTCGCGTCGAACCATGGCTGGCAGCAACGGATACCGCTTTCGGCCGATGCACGGGGGGCGGCTGCCGCATCGACCCGCTACTCCGAGCGGCGGGCATTGCCGGTTGCGCTGGCACATGCCCGTCTCGGTGGGCAGACGATCGTCGATGCGGCAGGACGGCGCACGGAGCAGGTGCAGGACGACTTCGGCAGGGTGGTCGAGATCCGCTCCTCGCATACCGGAGCGCGCAGGCATCGGTACGATGAGCTCGGCCGCCTGGCGAGCATCGAGTACGGCGACGGGAGCCTGGACGTGCGCCGGCACGACTCGGTGGGGCGCATCGTACTGCGCGAGCAGATCGCGGGCGACGAGCGCATCGAGACGCGCTTCGCCTACGAGGGAGCGCGTCTGGTGGGAATCGATCATCCCGAGCAGCGCTCGGCGGCCAGGCACGACGATCAGGGTCGCCTCGTCGAGCTGGTGCATGAGCGCGAGGCGCATGTCTACCGCCAAGCCTTCGAATACGACTCGTCCGGACGTCTGTCCGTCCACCGGCTCCCGGATGGTTCGCGCCTGGCCTACGACTACGATGCACAGGGTCGCCCGGCGCGCCTCGGCCTGATGGAGGTCGGGGCGAAAGGGACGCGGTGGATCGTCGATCGGGTCGACCGGTCCGAACCGCAGATCGAGAGGATGCAACTCGGCAACGGCATCCGCTTCGAGCGCCGCGACGATGCATCGGGCCTTCCTCTGGTCATGTCATGGGAACGGGTTCCGGGATCCGCACGGGCAAAGGAAGGATCATCGCGGCAGGCCGTGCCCGGCGCCGCCGGCGCGGCATTCGCGAGGCCGCCTTTCCGGCGCTTTCGCTGGCATCCCAGCGGGCTGCCGGTCTCCGTCTCCCACGAATTCGGCGAGGACCGCTACGCCTACGATCGGTTCGGGCGGCTGATCGCGCGCGAACGCCATGCGGGCAGCGTCAGTGAGACGCTCGCGACGAACCGGCCGCATGGCGTGTCCGAGCATGTCGAATACTTTGCCTATGACCCCGTGGGCGATCGGCCGGTCGCGCACCGGCGTGACGGCAGCGACTGGAGGGCCGATGTCGTCGCGCGGGATGCACAGGGTCGGCCGCTACGCCGCGGCAGGTTCGAGTTGCGCTACGGCGCACAGCAGCGCCTGGTCGAGGCGCGCGACGAGCAGACGGTGGTGCGCTTCCGTTACGACGCGCTCGGCGAGCGCGTGGTGAAGTCAGGGCAGGCGGGGAAGCGAGGTTTCCTGTACCACGACCACCGGCTGGCCGCTGAGACCGATGCCGACGGCAGGTTGTTGCGCCAGTTCCTCTACTGGGACGGACGCGTCGTTGCGATTCTCGACCGTCGTCCCGAGGCGGAGCAGGCCGGCCGGTTGACGTGGATACACGGGGATCACCTGGGCACGCCCGTGGCGGTAACCGATGAGGCGGGCGGCGTGGTGTGGCAGGGTGACTGGGATGCCTACGGGCGTCTTGCCCGCGAGTGGGGCGCCTTCGATCAGCCGCTGCGGCTACCCGGGCAGTATCACGACCCGGAAACGGGCCTGCACGACAACCTGCTGCGCACCTACGACCCCGATGCGGGGCGCTATCTCGAGCCCGATCCGCTCGGCCTCTCGGCGGGGCTGAATCCGTTCGTCTATGCCGACGGCAACCCCCTGGTCGCCGCCGATCCGCTGGGGCTGATCCTCTTCGCCTTCGACGGCACCGGCAATGGCGCCACACGCCAGGGGCGCCAGGACATCTCCAACGTCCGCAAGTTCTTCGAGCAATACGACGACCCGTACAAGTGGTACACGGCCGGCGTGGGGAGCCCCGACGCGGCCAGCGGCGTCCCCGGCAGCACCCGTGACCTGCTCGATGCGAACAGCGCGAGGGCGCGCGTCGACTGGATGCTCGGTACGCTGGACCACTTTCTCGACGCCAGTTGGGCGGGCAAGACGGTACCGATCGACGTGGTCGGCTTCTCGCGTGGCGCGGCCATGGCGCGCGATTTCGTCAACCGGATCTCCGATCTGATCGACAGCAACTACTATTCCTCCCGCGGCATCTGCGTCGACCTGCGCTTCCTCGGCCTGTGGGACACGGTCGCCCAGTTCGGGCCGCTCGGGCGCGACAATTCGAGCTGGAAGCTCGCCATTCCCTCCGCGGTGAGGGCCACCTTCCATGCGGTGGCGCTGAACGAGCACCGGCCGTTCTTTCCGCTCGAGTCGGCGCTCGGCGGCGGCAGCTGGGTCGTCGAGCGCGGCTTCATCGGCGACCACTCCGACATCGGCGGCGGCAACAGCGAAGGCGACCTGTCCGACGTCACGCTGGCGTGGATGGTGAAGATGGCGCAGGCGATGGGCCTGCCCGTGCGCGATCTGCCGCAGGAGTCGCAGCGGGTCGCCTCGCCGCTGCTGCACGACCGCAACTACGTCGGCGCGGGCGACCGCAAGGTGAACCGGCGCGATGACAGCGGCCGCATCGCGCAGCAGACCACGCAGCGCGGCGCGTCGTATCCCGGGATGAGCTGGTCCGATACGCGTGCCTATATCGAGACCTACCTGCGCCGGCTGCTCGACGCGCCGGGCCTGCCCTCGATCGTCGGCGCGGTCGACATGAAGGCCTACGCCGCGTGGCTGAAGTCGGTGTACGGGCTGGAGATCCGCCTGTGAGAATCACTGCGCGTTCAGTCGTCGGCTTCGCCGTATTCATAGAGGGCCTCCCGGCCGATGCGGTCGAGGCACAGCTCGGCGGTCCAGGGCAGCATCAGCGCGCCGCAGCGGCTGTCGCGGTAGATGCGCTCGAGCGGCAGCGATCTCAGTATCGATTGGCCGCCGCAGGTCCGGATCGCCAGCCGCGCGATCTCGTTGGCGTACTCCATCACCGTGTAGTGCGATGCGTACGCGCGCAGCCGCTCGTTCTTCGACGGATCGATCTTCGCCTCGCCGATGGTGCGCAGGAACAGGGCGCGCGCCTGCTCAAGCTGGACGTGCATTTGCGCCACGGCGATCTGCTTGGTGGGGTACATGCGCCGCTTCACGGGCGGCGCGCCCGGCACCTCGCCGCGCAGGTACCGGATGGTGAAGTCGTAGGCCGCCTGGGCGAGGCCCATATAGGTGGCCGACAGCGTGGTGAACATGTGCGGCCAGCGGTTGGCAGCCTGGAAGTACAGGCCGCGCGGCATCAGCTGCGCCTCGTCGGGCACGAACACGTCCTTCATGATCAGCGTGCGCGAGACCGTGCCGCGCATGCCCATGGGGTCCCACTCGCCGGCGATCGAGAAGCCCGGCGCGTCGCTCGGCACCGCCATGTACAGGGTGTCGCGCACGCTGCGGTCGGGTTTGTTCTCGGTGCACAGCACGCCGTAGTAGTCGGCCGCGCCCGACAGCGAGGCGAAGATCTTGCGTCCGTTGAGCAGCCAGCCGCCCTCGACCTTGTCGGCCAGCGTGCCGAACGGCGCCTTGCCGGCGGCCGCCGCGCCTCCCTCCGAGAACGGCTGCGCGTAGACCTTGCCTTCCTTCACGATGCGCTCGAAGTGCAGGCTGCGATGCCGTTCGTGCTCCGCGCGCTGCTCGACCGTCATGTCGAGGTCGTCGCACAGCGTGCCGCTCCACAGCGTCGGGCACACGTGCATGTTCCAGGTGAGCGCCGTGGCGCCGCAGTGACGGCCGATCTCGGCGTCGAGGATCATGTAGGTGGCGTAGTCGGCGCCCAACCCGCCGTAACGCTGCGGCACGCACAGCCCGAGCAGGCCGGCGCTGCGCAGGTCTTCGAAGCTCTCGAAGGGGAAGCTCGCCTCGCGGTCGTAGCGGGCCGCGCGTGGGCCGAACTTCTCGCGCCCGAGGTCCGCGGCCAGGGCGAGCAGCTCGGCCTGGCGGTCGGTGAGAGGGTAACCCTCGCCGACGATCGGGGGCGGCGCGTACTGCGCCTGCGGTTCACCGGCAGCGCCGGGCACGGACGAAAGATCGACGGGCATGGGTCACCTCCCGCACGGCATTCGCAGCGTTCAGGCCAGCTCGATGCCGGCTCCATGGTAGCGGCCGCCGATATAGACCAGGGGCGCGCGGCCGCTGGTGCGCACGCGTTCGACGCGTCCGACGAACAGCACGTGGTCTCCGGCGGGCATCGAGGAATGCGCGCGGCATTCGATGTACGCGGCACAGCCCTCGATCAGCGGCACTCCGCCCAGGCCGGCGTGCACTGCCACCTCGTGGAACTTGTTGGGGCCGCGAAGCGCGAAGCGGCGCGAGATCGCCGCCTGGTCGTCGGCCAGGATGTTGACCGCGAAGTGCTCGGCGGATTCGAAGGCGCGCAGGCTGGTGCTGTGCGTGGACAGCGACCACAGGATCAGCGGCGGATCGAGCGACAGCGAGTTGAACGAGTTGACGGTGAGCCCGACGAAGGCGCCGTCGGCACCGAGCGTGGTGACGATCGTGACGCCGGTCGGGAAACAGCCGAGGGCGCGCCGCAGGGCACGCGTGTCGATGGTCGGAGGCGCTTGCATCGAGGATCCGGTTTCGGGCGATGCTATCCGAAAACCCGCGATAATCGAGCATCGCGCCCAAGGCGCGCCCGCCCCATCGGTCATGGCAGGAGCCGCTGCAACTTCCACCGAGGCGTCCGGCGTAGCGCTGGAGCGGGCGCTCGATGCCTTCGCCGGGCCGGTCGCCGAGCCGCCGCCCGATGGTTCGACGGGCGTCGTCGACGACCGCATCACCGACCCGGTCGCACCGTTCGTCGCGCTGTTCGACTACATCCGGCCGCGCCGCGGCGAAACGCCGGCCGATGCCCAGGCCCGCTACGAGGCAGTGGTGGCGCGGCTCGAATCGGAGCCTGTACGTGCCGAGCAGGTCCGCCGCCACCTGGCGACGCTGCTGGGCACCCGGCGGCTGGTGGCGTTCTTCGCCGACAGCGGCATCCTGCCGGCGACCGGCTTCTTCACCGAGCTCGGGCGCATCGTTGCCGGCCGCCTGCTGCCGGAACTGCCCGACGAGCGGGAGCTCAGCCACGCCGTGGGGCGCGTCTTTCACCACCGTGCCGACTGGCGCTGGATGGAGGCGATCCCGCCGGAGCTCACGCTGCGCCTGTGGCAGGTGCTGGGCGGCGACGTCGCCACGGTATTGCAGCTCATCGAGCCGGTGCGCGACCAGATGCTCGAGGCCCTGCTGGTGGTGGCCTACCGTGTCGGCGGCCTCGACGTGGAGGCCGAGTTCGGCCGGCTCGGCGCCGAGTACGCGGGCTACGCGGTGCGCTTCCGCAGCCTGGCGAGCGCGGCGCAGCACTTCGCCGACGGCTATCGGGCGCACGTGGCCGACCCGGGCGCTGCCTTCGAGGACGAGGCCGAGCTGCTGGTGATGGTCGACCAGTGCGAGGAGGTGCTGCAGCGGGCGCGGCGCGCCTCGCTGCGCTCCGGCACCAGCCTGCGCATGACCTACCTGCTGCGGCGCACCGGGCAGAGCCTGCAGCGCATCGCCACGCTGGCCCGGCTGCTCGGGTTGCGCGCCGGCGACGACAGCGCCCGCGAGCGGCGCCGCGCGGCGCTCGAAGGATGGTCCGCGCTGGTCGGCCAGTCGCTGCGCGCCGAGAACCGGCGTCACAGCGTGCGCCAGCACGTCTCCGAAGGCGTGTCGATGCTGGCGCTGCGGGTCACCGACAACGCCGCGCGCACCGGCGAGCACTACATCGCCGGCTCCCGCGGCGAGTACTTCGGCATGTGGCGCTCGGCCATGGGCGCCGGGCTGCTGATCGCCGCCATGGCGCTGATCAAGATCTTCACCAGTGCGGCGAGCCTGCCGCTGGCCGCCTACGCCTTCCTCTACAGCCTGATCTACGGGATCGGCTTCGTGATCATCTACATGCTCCACATGACGGTGGCGACCAAGCAGCCGGCGATGACCGCGCAGACCATCGCCGGCTACCTCGGCGAGGCGAGGCAGACGCGCGCGGCCGACCTGGAGCGGCTGGTGGACCTGATCGCCGCCGTCGCGCGCACGCAGTTCGCCGCCATCCTCGGCAACGTGGCAGTGGCGCTGCCCACCGCGGTGGCGTTCGCCTGGGGCCTGTCGGCCATGACCGGCGCCCCGGTCATCGATCGGGCCAAGGCCGAGCACCTGCTGCACGACCTCGACCCGCTCGGCTGGGCGCTTCCGCACGCCGCCGTGGCCGGTGTCTTCCTGTTCCTGTCGGGCGTGATCTCGGGCTACTTCGACAACAAGGCCAGCTTCGCGCGGCTGGGCGCGCGCGTGGCGCGCCTGCGCTGGCTCGCCGGCACCGTGGGCGACGAGAGGGCGGCGCGCATCGGCGACTACCTCGAGCGGCACCTGGGCGGGCTGGCCGGCAACTTCCTCTTCGGCTGCATGCTCGGCTCGGCCGGTACCGTCGGCATCATCCTCGGGCTGCCGATCGACATCCGCCACATCGCGTTCTCCTCGGCCAACCTCGGCTATGCCCTGGTGGGCTACGGCTTCGCCCTGCCCTGGCAGAGCCTTGCCTGGGCGGGGCTGGGCGTGACGCTGATCGGGCTGGTCAACCTGTCGGTGAGCTTCGCCCTGGCGCTGTGGATGGCCCTGAAGGCGCGTGGCATCGCGTTCACCGGCAAGCGGGCGCTGCTCGGCCGCCTGCGCAGCCGCTTCGTCCAGGCGCCGGCGGGCTTCTTCGTGGTGCCGCGCGCCGAGCCGTCCGAGGGTGCGGCGCCGGCCGGCGACTGAGCAACCGTGTGAAGGAATCGTAGCGAGCGCTTGCGGCCGCGAAGTCGGCAATGGGCATTGCAGCATCCGGTGCCCTAATATTGACGTTTACGTAAACGTAAATTAACGTCGGGACTGCGCCCTTCTCGCCACCGGCCCGATGCCGCGCCATACTGGGTCAGCCCCGCCTCGAGCAGGATTCCCGCCATGACCGACCTGTCCGACCAGAAGCAGCTCGTCGAGTACCGGATGAAGAACCGGGTGCGCTTCGTGACCGCCGCGTCGCTGTTCGACGGGCACGACGCATCGATCAACATCATGCGGCGCATCCTGCAGAGCCAGGGCGCGGAAGTGGTCCATCTCGGGCACAACCGGTCGGTGCGCGAGATCGTCGACTGTGCCCTGCAGGAGGACGCGCACGGCATCGCCGTGTCGTCCTACCAGGGCGGCCACGTCGAGTTCTTCCGCTACATGATCGACCTGCTGCGCGAGGCCGGCGCCGGCCACGTCAAGGTGTTCGGCGGCGGCGGCGGGGTGATCGTGCCCGAGGAGATCGAGGCCCTGCAGGCCTACGGCGTGACGCGCATCTACAGCCCGGAGGACGGCCAGCGCATGGGGCTGCAGGGGATGATCGCCGACATGATCAGCCGCTGCGACACCGATCTCTCGCAGTACGCGCCGATCGACCTCGATGCCATCGTCGCTCCGGCCCGCGCCGCCGGCGACCCGCGCGGCACGCACGGCACGCACGGCACGCACGGCACGCACGGCACGCACGGCACGCACGGCACGCACGGCGCGGAAGACGCCGCCGCCGCACCTCGCCTGGCCGCCTCGCGCCGCGCGCTGGCCCAGGCGATCACCGCGCTCGAGCTCGGCCACGTCGCCGGGCGGCTCGACGCCGACGGCTTCGCCGCCTGGCGCACCGAGCTGCACCGGCGCGCCGAAGCCGCGGCCACGCCGACGCTGGGCATCACCGGCACCGGCGGCGCGGGCAAGTCCAGCCTCACCGACGAGCTGGTGCGCCGCCTGCGCCTGGACCAGGACGACCGGCTGCGGGTGGCGGTGCTGTCGGTGGACCCGACGCGCCGCAAGAGCGGCGGCGCGCTGCTGGGCGACCGCATCCGCATGAACGCGATCGGCCATCCCAACATCTACATGCGCTCGCTGGCCACGCGCGAGGCCGGCAGCGAGGTGAGCGCGGCGCTGCCCGACGCGATCGCCGCCTGCAAGGTGGCCGGCTTCGACCTGATCATCGTCGAGACCTCCGGCATCGGCCAGGGCGACGCGGCCATCGTGCCGCTGGTGGACGCCACGCTGTACGTGATGACGCCGGAGTTCGGCGCGGCCAGCCAGCTCGAGAAAATCGACATGCTGGACTTCGCCGACTTCGTGGCCATCAACAAGTTCGACCGCAAGGGTGCGATGGACGCGCTGCGCGACGTCTCCAAGCAGTACCAGCGCAACCGGGAGGCGTTCGCCCGGCGCCCCGAGGAGATGCCGGTGTACGGCACCCAGGCCTCGCATTTCAACGACGACGGCGTGACCGCGCTCTACCAGGGCATGCTGCCGCGGCTCGTCGAGCTCGGCCTGCGCATTCCGCTCGACGCCGAGGGCCGGCCCGCGGGCCGGCTGCCGCGCGCGGGCACGCGCCATTCGACCAGCCGGGTGACGATCGTGCCGCCCGGGCGGGCGCGCTACCTGGCCGAGATCGCCGAGGCGGTGCGCGGCTACAAACAGCACGCGCGCGCGCAGGCGCGCCTGGCGCGCGAGGTGCAGCAGTTGCGCGAGAGCGCGCGCATGCTGCACGAGGACGATGCCGAGCGGAGCGGCGCGCGCAAGACGGTGGAGGCGCTGGCCGACAGGCGCGAGGCGCTGCTCGAGGCCGGCTCGAAGAAGCTGCTGGCGATGTGGCCGGCCATGCAGCGCGCCTACGAAGGCGACGAGTACGTGGTGAAGATCCGCGACCGCGAGATCCGCACCCGGCTCACCTACACTTCGCTGTCGGGCACCAAGGTGCGCAAGGTGGCGCTGCCGGCGTACGAGGACCACGGCGAGCTGCTGAAGTGGCTGCTGCTGGAGAACGTGCCCGGGTCGTTCCCCTACACCGCCGGGGTGTTCGCCTTCAAGCGCGAGAACGAGGACCCCACGCGCATGTTCGCCGGCGAGGGCGACCCGTTCCGCACCAACCGGCGCTTCAAGCTGCTCTCCGAAGGCATGCCGGCCAAGCGGCTGTCGACCGCCTTCGACTCGGTCACGCTGTACGGGCAGGATCCCGGCCCGCGCCCCGACATCTACGGCAAGGTGGGCAATGCCGGGGTGAGCATCGCTACGCTCGACGACATGAAGGTGCTGTACTCGGGCTTCGACCTGTGCGATCCGGCCACCAGCGTCAGCATGACGATCAACGGCCCGGCGCCGACCATCCTGGCGATGTTCATGAACACCGCCATCGACCAGCAGGTGGAGAAGTTCGCGCGCGAGAACGGCCGCGAGCCCACCGACGACGAGTACGCCAAGATCCGGGCGTGGACCATCTCCACCGTGCGCGGCACGGTGCAGGCCGACATCCTGAAGGAGGAGCAGGGCCAGAACACCTGCCTGTTCTCCACCGAGTTCAGCCTGAAGGTAATGGGCGATATCGCCGAGTACTTCGTGCATCACGACGTGCGCAACTTCTACTCGGTGTCGATCAGCGGCTATCACATCGCCGAGGCCGGCGCCAACCCGATCAGCCAGCTCGCCTTCACGCTGTCCAACGGCTTCACCTTCGTGGAGGCCTACCTGGCGCGCGGCATGCACGTCGACGACTTCGCCCCCAACCTGTCGTTCTTCTTCAGCAACGGCATGGACCCCGAGTACACGGTGATGGGGCGGGTGGCGCGGCGCATCTGGGCGGTGGCGATGCGCGACCGCTACGGCGCCAACGAGCGCAGCCAGAAGCTGAAGTACCACTGCCAGACCAGCGGCAGGAGCCTGCACGCGCAGGAGATCGCCTTCAACGACATCCGCACCACGCTGCAGGCGCTCATCGCCACCTACGACAACGCCAACAGCCTGCACACCAACGCCTACGACGAGGCCATCACCACGCCCACCGAGGAGAGCGTGCGTCGCGCCATGGCGATCCAGCTGATCATCAACCGCGAGTGGGGGCTGGCGAAGAACGAGAACCCCAACCAGGGCAGCTTCATCGTCGAGGAGCTCACCGAGCTGGTCGAGGAGTCGGTGCTGGCCGAGTTCGAGCGCATCGCCGAGCGCGGCGGCGTGCTCGGCGCCATGGAGACCGGCTACCAGCGCGGGCGCATCCAGGACGAGAGCCTGCACTACGAGATGCTCAAGCACACCGGGGAGCACCCGGTCATCGGCGTGAACACCTTCCGCAACCCGCACGGCGACCCGATCCCGGCCAAGCTCGAGCTGGCGCGCTCGACCGAGGAGGAGAAGCAGTCGCAGCTGGCGCGCCTGGCCGACTTCCATGCCCGCCACGCCGCCGAGGCGCCGGCCATGCTGGCGCGCCTGAAGGCCGCGGTGATCGCCGACGCCAACGTGTTCGAGGTGCTGATGGACGCGGTGCGGGTGTGCTCGCTCGGCCAGATCACCAACGCGCTGTTCGAGGTCGGCGGGCAGTACCGGCGCAATATGTGAAGACGATCGAGGCTGGACGAGCCCGGTCACCTCTCGGTGCCCGTCGGGCGGCCATCGCTTCGCTCGAAGCCGGCGGCCGCCTTTGAACGTCTCTTCTGCAGACCTTCGGCAAGCAGCTCATTGACGACTTCGGAGATTGGCCGTCCTTCCCGACGCGCCAACTCGCGGATGGCGTCCATGTTTCAGCGCCAGATCTCCTCGGACCGCAGCGAAACCTGCGGCAGCGCGGAAGCTTCGATGACGAACGGAGCATCCAGCGTGCGCATCCAGGCGTAACGCCCTTCGGCGGACACCGGCTCGCGGAACACGTACAGCCGGTGCGGCTCGACCTCGACGATCCAGTATTCGCGCACGCCGTGCGAGGCGTAGACGCGCGCCTTGGTGCCCCGGTCGTAGCGCAGCGTGGCGTCCGACACCTCGACCGCCAGCAGCACGTCGTCGGCGCCGGGATGTCCGCTCGCGTAGTCGTCGGGCCGCGGCTTCAGCAGCATGAAGTCGGGCTGCGGCATCGACCACGGCGGCAGCCGCAGCGGGTGCGCAACCGAGACGATCGCGTCGTCGCCGGCGCGGCGTACGAGCAGGCGGGTCAGGCGCAGGCTGACCGACATGTGGCCGGTTCCGATCGGTGGCATGTCGATCAGGTCTCCTTCGATCAGCTCGACGCGGCTGTCCTCGGCAAGGATGCCGGCCGTGGCGAGCCGTTCGAAGTCGTCGATCGACAGCTTGTGGCGGGTGGGCTCGACGATGGCGCTCACGGGGCAGGCTCCGGGTTGCGGGGCGAGGGCTCGATGAAGGATGCCCCAGTGTAGCCCGGTGCGCATCGGCCGGATGGCCGAGCACGAAGGCCGATGCCGGGCGCGCCGGTGCGGCTCCTGTCGGATTCGAAGGGGTGCCGGCCCGCCCGGGCCGGTAGACGGCCCGAGGGGCTCCGGCACACTCCGTCGGCCCTGGCGGGAAGCGCCGCTTCGGCGCAAACTCGGTCGTGCGACCGGCGTGCGGGGCATACAGCACGTGCCGTGCGCCGGCCGTGGCGCGGCGCCAGTCGGCGCAAAGGAGTCCATCATGACGATTCCCTCGCGACTCGCCCTCTACCTCGACCAGCACGGCGCCCGGTACGAGGTGTGCGCGCACGAGCGCACCCGCAGCAGCGCGGAAACCGCCCGCGCCGCCCATGTGATGCCCCATCAGCTCGCCAAGCCGGTGCTCCTCGAAGACGACGCCGGGTACGTGATGGCGGTCGTGCCGGCCGACCGGATGGTCATGCTCGGCCGGATCGGGCAGCTGCTCGGTCGCCACGAGCTGCGCCTGTCCGACGAGCAACGCATCACGGCGCTGTTCGGCGATTGCGAGTTCGGCGCACTGCCGCCGGTGGGCATGGCCTGGGGCGTCGAGACGGTGGTCGATGACGATCTCGAGGCCGGCGAGACGGTCTACATGGAGGGCGGCGACCACGAGTGCCTGCTGCAGGTGTCGCGCGAGCAGTTCCACGCGCTGATGAGCCCGGCGCGGCACGGCCACTTCAGCCGGCCGGCGCTGCACTAGAGCAGGCTGGCGAACGGGGGTCCGGCTCGCGGCCGGGCCGCATCGACCCGGAGGACCGGCGACAGCGACGGCAACCTGCAGGATCCTGTCGCCGCGCAAGCGGGTGCTAGCGCGAATCAGATCAGGGCCTCGAAGACAGGGTCCAGCCAATGAGCAAGAAGCCCGGAACCGCTGTGGGCTACAACGCAGATCATGGATTCCAAGTGGCCGACTGAAACAAAATATCAATTCCTATAAGAGCGATTTCGGATCTTAAAGACTCCCCTGAGACTTGTTACTTGTAGCCCAGGCGAAGTCTTTCTATAATGGCTCCGATTGGAGCCATAAAGCTTGATTCAAGTCCCGATGAGGACTCCATAATGGAATCCCCCCTCCCTTCGCCTGTCGAGCGGGCCATCCACAAGCTCGGCAGTGACATTTCCCTGGCCCGCCGGCGGCGCCACATTTCCCAGGCATCGCTGGCAGAGCGCATGGGCGCGTCCCTGTCCACCGTCCGGCGCATGGAAAAAGGCGACGCGCGCGTGCCCATTCATTTCTTCGCCCGCGCGCTGCACGTCTTTGGCGAGATCCAGGCGCTGGCGCACCTGCTGGACACCCCGAACGACGAGATCGGCCTGACATTGATGGATGCGCAGCTGCCCAAGCGCGTGCGCAGCAGACGCGGCGCCTCGGGAGCACTGTGAAAGCCGCCGTGACACCGGTCCGACGGCAAGTCCAGCTTTGCATCGGCAAGGCGGGCCTGCCGGTCGGCTCGCTGGTGTATGTCCGCCAGGGCAGGCGCGAGAACAGCGCCGTCGCCTACGATGAATCCTGGCTGGCCAACCCGGAGCGGTTCAACGTCTCGGCCGACCTGCAACTGGCGCTGGGCTACCAGACCCACAAGGCCGCCTCGCCGCACGATTCCGTCTTTCACGGCGCGATCGCCGATACGGCACCGGATGCCTGGGGCCGGCGTGTCATCGCCCGCGACCATGCCAGGCGCCGCAAGGACGATCCTCGCCTCCCGGCCCTCACCGAGTTGGACTATCTGCTGGCCGTCGATGACTTCAGCCGCGTCGGCGCGCTGCGCCTGCGCGACCCGGACGGCGCCTGGCACCGAACGGCCGCGGCAGGGCGCCGCAGCACACCGCCATCGATCGAGCTGGAGCGGGTCTTCCAGGCCAGCCGTGCGGTCGAGCGCGGGGAGGAAACGGCCGAGGACCTGCGCTACCTGCAAGGCAAGGGCACCTCGCTGGGCGGCATGCGGCCCAAATGCACGATGGTGGACGAGGATGGCTGGCTCGCCATCGGCAAGTTCCCGAGCGTGGGCGATACGCGCAGCGTCACCCGCGGGGAAGTCCTGGCCCTGAAGCTGGCCGCGCAGGCGGGCATAGCGGCCGCCCCGGCGCGCATCGTGCAATTGGGTGGAGTTGGGGGCGACGTGCCCGTGGCGGTCATCCGCCGCTTCGATCGCGACGGCGCCGACGGACGGATTCCGTATCAATCGGCTGCCACACTGCTCCAGGCTGCGCGCGAGGAAGATCGCAGCTACACCGAGATCGCCGATGCCATCCGCACCCACGGCCATGCACCGACGCAGGACGTTCGCCAACTCTGGCGCCGCCTCGTGTTCAACCTGCTGATCACCAATGTGGACGATCACCTGCAGAACCACGGCTTCCTGCACGTGGAACGTGGGCTGTGGCGCCTGGCCCCCGCCTTCGACATCAATCCGTTCCCGGACAAGGAGCGCGAGTCCAAGACCTGGCTGTCCGAGCAGGACGGGCCGATCACCGATGTGCAGATGCTCCTCGAGCGTGCGGCCTACTTCGCGCTGGATAGAGACCAGGCTCTGGCCGCCCTGGCCGAGGTGCACGCGGCAGTGTCGAGCTGGCGGCAATGGGCAATCAGCACGGAAGTCGGACTGGAATCGGCGGAACTGGACGATTTCGCGCCCGCGTTCGAGCACGAGCAGACGAAGGCGGTCGCCGCGCTGCTAAGGTAGTCGGTGGCGCATCTCTCTTTGTGTCCAGAGCGCATCAAACCGCTGCGAACGTGATCCTTCTCGTTCCAACCGGGCGGGCCCATGGCCCTGACCGCCGCCCAGTGCCAGCCTGCCCTTGACGAGCGAATGCAGGAACCGTATCTGGGATTTACAAGAGTCGAAAAATCAAGGGGAAGTTAATATGAAGCTTTGAATATCAGTCAGGGGAGCAAGGAACGGGCACAAAGAGAAGGAGAGGCATGAAACAGCACGCTTCGCATTAAAGTAGGTATCCAGTATGCCGGTACCTCCAGCCGCTATACAGGCCGACCTGTTCCGCCACGTCAGCGCAGAGAAGGCCATGTTCTATCGCTGCGTGATGGAGGCCTTCGCCGCAGCCAAACGCCAGTTCCGCCTGCACCTTCGGCCTGACGAAGTGCTGGCCGAGGGACGCTGGGCTACGCAGCAGCCGCGTATCGAGGAAGTACAGGCTGCGCTGACCCAGCTTACCGAGTGGGGCAATCTCGAATCACAGCCCGACACGGCGCGCGTCGCCAGCCTGAACGACTTTTACCGCGCTCGCTTCCTCTACCGCTTGTCGCAGGGTGGCGAAGCCGTTGAAACGGCATTAGTCGCCTTTGCACGCACCTTGAAGCGCCGTGCCGAGCTACAGACCGTGGCACTGGAGGACATCACCGCCCAGCTGCAAACCTTACAGGCATTAGCCGACGAGACCATGCCTGATGCCGCCAAGGTGCATGCCACCCTGCGCGACCTGGTGCGGGTGTTCGAAGGCTTGGCCGACAACGCGCAGGCCTTCATGGCCGGCATCGGCCGCAGCATCGAGGTCCAACAGGCCCAGGCCGATGCAGTACTGGCCTACAAGCGACGCATTATCGACTATCTGGAACGCTTCATCGGCGACTTGGTCAGTCGATCCGGCGGCATCACGCAACGCATCGAGTCCTTGTCACCACGCATCGACCCGCTTCTTTGGCAAACTGCGCAGCGCGAAGCCCGCGACAGCGCACCTGGCGACGAAGCAGAGCAAGTCGACGCCAATGCACGCGGCTGGCAGGTCTGGCGCGAACGCTGGATCGGCTTGCGCCGCTGGTTCGTCGTCCATGCCCACGAACCTCCGCAGGCTGAATTGCTGCGCTCGAAGGCGCGCGCGGCCATCCCCCAGTTGCTGGCCGCCATCGCCGCGCTGAACGAGCGCCGCAGCGGACGCAGCGACCGCTCGGCCGATTTCCGCACGCTAGCCGATTGGTTTGCCGCCTGCACCAGTGATGACGAAGCTCATCGTTTGGCACGCGCCGCCTTCGCGCTGAACCCCGCACGGCATTTCTCGTTGAACCCGGCACTGCAGGATGGCACGCAGGAACTGCCCGCCAGTACCCCCTGGGCCGAAGCGCCTCCGCTACGCATCCACCCCCGCCTTCGCGAATACGGCGAGGCCGCACCGCGTGGCGCTATGCCGCGCGTACAGGCCCGCGATGAAGAACGCCGCCTGCTGGCCGCGCAACTGCGGGAGGAGCATGCCCAGATCGAGGCCGCCCGCCAGCGCTTGGCCACCGGGCAGCCGGCTCGACTATCCGAACTCGGCTCGCTGGACGGGCACGCCTTCGCCCTGTTCCTGTCGCTGCTGGGCGAAGCCCTCACCGCGCAAAGCTCTCCTGACGAAGCCGTTGAGCTGCAAAGCGGCGACGGCCTGTTGCGCATCCGCCTGCAGCCGCTGGATGCCGGCAGCCGCGCCAAGATCACCACGCCCGCCGGCACCTTCGCCGGCCGCGACCACCGGATCACCATCACACGGCTGGATGAATGACGGACACCCGCAACATTGCCCGCCAGCAGAGCCAGCACCGCGACGACGAACGTATCCAAGCCTTGCGCGCCTTGCTGATGACGCCGCTGATGACCCCTGCGCACGCAGACTTCGCCGCCGTACGCCGCCACGCCGACGAACTACGCGCATGGTTCGCGCGCGAGACCGGCTGGACGCTGCGCATCGAGCGCGATTGCGCCCGGCTCTATAAGCGCCCGGCCGATCTGCGGGACGCCAGCCGCGGCTTGCCCGACTACGAGCGACGGCGCTATGTGCTGCTGTGCTTGGCCTGTGCCGTGCTGGAACGCGCCGATCCGCAGATCACGCTGCGCGTGCTGGGCGAGCGCCTGTTGCTGCTGGCGGCCGACCCAGCGCTGGCCTCGCGGGGTTTCCGCTTCGAGCTCACCGCCACCCACGAGCGCCGCGAACTGGTGGCCGTCTGCCGCAGCCTGCTGCAGTGGGGTGTGCTGCGGCGCGTGGCCGGCGACGAAGAAGGCTTCGTGCACGGTGCAGCCGCTGGCACCGAGGGCGGCGACGCGCTCTATGACGTGCAGCGGCGCGTACTGGCCGGCCTTCTGGCCGCCGCGCGCGGCCCCTCCACCTGGCCCGCCGAGCAGGCGCCGGTGACGTTGGAAGAACGCCTCGCCGCACTGGTTGCCGAACATGTACCCGATAGCGACGAGGGCCAGCGCACCGCGCTGCGCCATCACCTCGCACGCCGGCTGCTGGATGATTCGGTGGTCTACCTCGAAACCTTGGACGACGCGCAGCGTGCCTACTTCACCAACCAGCGCGGCGCCATGGCCAACCGTCTTTGCGAAGCTACCGGACTGGCCGCCGAACAGCGTGCGGAGGGTCTGGCCCTGGTGGACGAAGATGGCCAGCTGACCGACGTGGCTATGCCAGCTGAAGGCACGGAAGCGCATGCCACGCTGCTGGTGGCCGAATTCCTGGCGGATTGGCCCGAACCTGTCGGCCTGGACGACGTGGCCGCCTTCCTCGCCGAGGCCCGTGGCCGCTATGGCCACTACTGGCGCAAGTCGGCCCGCGAAGCCGGCGCCGAACGGGAACTGGCCCGCATCGCATTGGAACGGCTGCAGAAGCTGCAACTCATCTCCTTCGACGCCGGCCGTGTTCGGCCGCTGCCGGCGCTGGCCCGCTTCGCGCTAGGCGAGGCCGACATTCGCACACCGGCAGATTCCGCTACGTCCTCCTTGTTCGATCTCCAATGACCGATACGTCACCCGCTGCATTGCCCCAGCCCGCTTTGCCTCGCTGGCAACCGCTGCGCCTGGGGCTGGTGGAACTCTTCCATTACGACAGCGAGGAATTCTGGTTCCGCGACGGCCACTTGCTCTTGCGCGGCAACAACGGCACCGGCAAGTCCAAAGTGCTGTCTCTGACGCTGCCTTTGCTGTTCGACGCGCAGCTCAAGCCCTCGCGTGTCGAGCCCGACGGTGACCCGGGCAAGAAAATGGCCTGGAACCTCCTGCTCGGCCGCCATGAGCGGCGCATGGGCTACGCCTGGGTCGAGTTCGGTCGCCTCGGCGAGGAAGGACAGGCGCGCTACCTCACGCTCGGCTGCGGTCTCGCGGCCGCCGCGGCGAGGGCGCAGGTAGATAGCTGGTTCTTCCTGCTGGAGCACGCACGCATTGGCCAGGATCTGTGGCTGATGAACCCCGGCCGCGTAGTCCTGACGCGCGAGCGGCTGCGCGAGGCGCTCCAGACTTACGCGGGCCAAGTCTTCGACACCGCCACGGCCTATCGCCGGGCGGTGGATGAGCGTCTGTTCCACCTCGGCCCGGCGCGCTATGCCGCGCTGATGGACACGCTGATCCAGTTGCGCCAGCCGCAGCTTTCAAAGAGGCCGGACGAAGCCAATCTGTCGAACGCGCTGACCGAAGCCCTGCCGCCCATGTCCACCGACTTGCTGGCCGACGTGGCCGACGCGCTGAACCAGTTGGAGGAATACCGCCGCGAGCTGGCGGAGTACGAGGCGCTGGAGCGCGCCGTCGGCCAGTTCAACCAGCGCTACCGGCGCTATGCGGCCACCCAGGCCCGGCGCCAGGCCGCCGGTCTGCGCAGCGCGCAGACCGGCTTTGACAACGCAAGCCGCGAACTCAGCGAAGGGCGCGCCGCGTTGCTGAAGGCCCAGGAGGCCGAGCATGCCGCCCGAATCCGCCACGCCGATTGCGAGGCCGCGCTAGCGGCCAGCCGCATCCGGCTTGAAGAACTGCAGAACGACCCGGCGATGACCAGTGCCAAACAACTCGAACAGGCCGAGCGTGAGGCGGATCGCTGCCACCGGGATGCGGAGCAGGCCCAGCGCGCACGTCGCGAGGCGCAATCTCGCCTCGACCGTGAGCAGCAAGCCAGCCGTATCCGCGTCCAGCGCGTGGAGCAAGCCGGCCAAGTGTGGACCGAGGCGCGCGCCGAAGCCGCCCGCGACGCCGAGCACACCGGCATCACGGCTGCCTATGCGGCCAATCCCCTGGCTGCCAGCGATGTCGCCGCGCTGGCAGCCCTGCCGCCGCTGGCACTGGACACGGCCCGCCAGGATCTGCGCCGCGCCACTGCCGCGCGCCGCGAGCAGGTGGACCTGCTGCTGGGCCGCTGCGAAGAAGCGGAACGCGCGGCCCAGGACCATGCCAACGCGCAGGCTCGGCGCGACGAACGCCTGGATGAAGCCGACGCCGCGGCCGAACGGCGCCGGGCCGCCGACAGCGCCGTCGAACGGCAAGCCGATGTGCTGCTCCAGGCCTGGCAGGCGCACCTGGACGGCCTGCAGCAACTGCAGGTCTCCGCCGATGCAGACCTGCTTCAGGCATTGGCCGCTTGGACCGTAAGCCTCGAAGGCGACAACCCGGCCCGCGGGGCACTGCACGCCGCCCAGCAGACCACCGCCCAGCGGCTTGCGCAGCGCCATGCGGCGCTGCAAACCGAGCGGCAGGCACTCGGCGACGAACGCATCGAACTGTTGTCCGAGCAGACCCGCCTCGAACAAGGCGAAGACACTGTGCCCGTCCCGCCGCATTGGCGCAATCCCGCGGTCCGCACGGACCGGGCTGGCGCGCCCCTGTGGCAACTGGTGGACTTCCTTCCCACAGTGCCCGATGCCGAGCGCGCCGGCATCGAAGCCGCCCTGCAGGCGGCCGGCCTGCTCGATGCCTGGGTTGACCCCGACGGCACGCTGCTGGCTGCCGATGGTTTGCCGCTGGTGCACGATACGCACTGGCGGGTCCGCCCACCGCAGGTCCGCTCGCTGGCCGACTGTCTGCAAGCCGCCGCCGCCCCGCTCGGCGCGCCGCTGGCAGTCGCGCCCGCCGTGCTGCAGCGCCTGCTCGAAGGCGTGGCCTGCGATGTGCACGACGATGCCCATGCCGAAACATGGATCGGCACCGATGGTCGGTTCCGCCTCGGCGCACTGGCTGGTGCTTGGCACAAGCCCCGCGCGGAGTTCATCGGCTACGCCGCGCGCGCCGCCGCCCGCGCACGCCGGTTGGAGGAGATCAAGCAAAGACTGGATGCCCTGGCCCACGCCTTGGATCAACTGCGACAAGACTTCATCCAACTCGAAGCAGACCAAGGCCAAGCCGCCATCGAATGGCAGACGGCGCCGTCCGACGATGCCTTGCATGCCGCCCATGTCACTGCCGCAGCGACCGCACGCGAGTTCCAGGCTGCCAGCCAGCGTCTGGAACAGGCGGAGCAGCAGTTGCGCGAAGCCGTCCAGCGCTGGGACGCCGCCCGCCAGACCCTGGCACACGATGCCGGCGACCTATCGCTTCCGTCCGAGCGCCCGGCATTGCAGGCCATCGTCCAGGCGCTGCAAGCCTTCGGCGACACGCTGCACGCACTGGTCAACGCCGCTCGCGAGCTGCGCGATGCGATGGCCGAACGTGCCCAGCAGCAACGGCGCGAGCAGGAAGCCGAGGCCGATGGCCGGCAGGCTGATGAACAGGCGGCTGAACGCGAGGCCTTGGCCGAGGAAGCCCGCATCCGCTTCGAGACGCTAGGCGAATCCGTGGGGGCCGAGGTCGAAGAGCTGCGGCAGCGCCTGAGCGATGCCCGCGCGGCTGTCACCGTCAACGAGACTGACATCAAGAAGCACGGCGAGGCTTTGCGCGAAGCCGGCGAAGCGCGTGCCAGGGCTGAACAGAAAACCGAGGACGCAGAAGCCAAGCTCGAGGAACGCAGCGCCACACGCCAGGCCGCCATTGCCCAATTGCAGGGCTTCGCGGTCACCGGCCTGCTGCTCACCGCCTGGCCGGACGCCGAACTGCCGCCGCTGCGGACGCCCTGGACCATCGAACCCGCGCTGACGCTGGCCCGCCGTACCGAACAGGCGCTCGCCGACGTCAAGGCCGATGACGAAACCTGGAGCCGCGTACAAAGTCAAGTCTCGCAGGACTACACCGAACTGGGCCGCGCGCTGGCCGCCCTGAGCCACCAGGCCCAGGCCGAAACCAGCGACTACGGGCTGGTCGTCAGCATCGTCTACCAGAACCGGCCTGAGCGGCCGGACCAGTTGGCGCGGAGCCTGGCCGGCGAGATCACGCAACGTCGCGAACTGCTCACCGCAGGCGAACGTCAGGTGCTGGAGAATCACCTGCAAGCCGAGATCGCCAGCGCGGTGCAAAAACTGTTGCGCGATGCCGAGCGCCAGATCAACGCCATCAACGACGAGTTGGAGAAACGCCCCACTTCCACCGGCGTGCGCTTTCGCCTGCAATGGCAGACGCTGCCCGAAGGCGCGGATGGCGCACCGGTCGGCCTGGAGGCAGCACGCCGCCGGCTGCTTAACACCAGCGCCGACCTGTGGAGCGTCGAAGACCGCCGCGTGGTTGGCGAGATGCTGCAGCAGCGCATCGCCGCCGAGCGCAGCCGTGCCGACGCCGAACAAGGTGGCAGTCTGTTGGAGCAACTCGCGCGTGCGCTCGACTACCGCCGCTGGCATCGCTTTCGGGTGCAGCGCTGGCAAGACGGGCAATGGCGTCCGCTCGCCGGCCCGGCCTCCAGCGGCGAGCGGGCGTTGGGTCTCACCGTTCCATTGTTCGCAGCCGTCTCCAGCTACTATAGTCAGGCCGGCGCCGCCCACGTCCCGCGCCTCGTGCTGCTGGACGAAGCCTTCGCCGGCATCGACGATGCAGCCCGCGCCCATTGCATGGCGCTGATCCGGGAATTCGACCTCGACTTCGTCATCACCAGCGAGCGCGAATGGGCCTGCTACGCCGAGCTGCCCGGCGTGTCCATCGCGCAATTGCAGCGGCGTGAAGGCATTGACGCTGTGCACGTCTCCCGCTGGACCTGGGACGGCCGTGCCCGGCGGCGCGAAGCCGACCCGGACCGCCGCTTTCCGCCAGCCCCATGAACAGCTCCCACGCGCGCCTCGAACGCCTGCTTGGCGGCCCCGCCTTGGCAGCGTTGCGCCAGCGCCTGCGGCGCCACTTCGAGCGGCAGGACGGGAAAGACGAAGGCAGGGTGCTGCACCTCAGCCAGCTCGAGCCCGCCGAGCACGAGGCGCTCGCCTTGCTGACCGGCCGCCCCTCGCGCACGGCGCGCTCGGTCCGCATCGATATCTCCAGCATCGATGCCGCATTGCGGGCCGCAGGCTTGTGCGACTCCCTGCGCGACGCGCTCGAACGGCTGGATGGTCCGATCATGAACCGCGTCGCCCTGCGTGCGGCCGCTGAGCTTGCCTGGTCGGCCGTGATCCAGAGACCAGAGCGCACCCCACGCCTGCAGGGCTGGCTGCAAACACCCGCCGCCGGCGCCCTGCTTAAGCGCCTGGCCCGACGGGACGCCACGACCGCTGAAACCTTGCTCGCGCAAGCCGATGCAGTCTTGCGCCGCCTGCCTGCGCCGGGCCTTCCCCGTGCGCAACTGGCCGCACAGGTTCTCGGCAATGCCCATGCACTCGATGCGGGCCAGCCTGTGGCCAGCCTGGTGCTGGCCGCATGGCGCCGCTGCGAGGCCTCGGCAGCGCCCTCCAGCCGCGATGTGATCTTGGACACTGGCCTCTGTTCGCCAGCAGACAGCGAAGCACAGGCGATCGATGAAGGTACGCGCGACATCTGGGCCCGCGCCGGCATCCTGGTGAACGAATTGGCGCGGCCCGTGCTGGTGCTGAACCTGCCATCGCTCGCGGCGGTACTCGCTGCGCCGGGCGAACCTACCTACCTGTCGCTGCGCCGGCTGCTGCGCGAGTCGCCCGCATGGTCCGTCGAAGGCCGCGCCATCTACGTTTGTGAGAACCCTAATCTCGTCGCCATCGCTGCCGACTGTCTGGGCGCGCACTGTGCCCCCCTCGTTTGCACCGACGGCATGCCGGCCGCGGCGCAGCGCGCACTGCTCGATCAATTGGCCAGTGCCGGCGCCCACCTGCATTACCACGGCGACTTCGACTGGCCCGGCCTGCAGATCGCCAACCATGTGTTGCGCAGCTGGCGGGCACAGCCCTGGCAAATGAGTACTCGGGACTACGAGGCCGCTGTGCAAACCGCTCCGCACAGTCAGCGCGACCTGACCGCATCGAATCTCACCGCCACTTGGGATCCGCAGCTCGTTTCGGCAATGTGCCGACACGGACTGGCCATCGCAGAAGAAGCAGTGGCAGACCGCCTGATAGAGGATCTCCGACTCGCCTGACACGGGAGCGTGCCGTGCCTCAAATCTCTGACGATGACGCTTTCCAGCAATTCACGGTTCGGCGGAAGAAGAACTTGCAGAGCATCGCGCGCGCCACTCGAGGTGAATACCGGTTCGAAGACGTCGTCAACGAGGCCTGGATCATGGCCTCGAGCCTGCAAACGAGCGATGGCAGGCCCCTGGATCTTTCAGATATGGATTCCCAGCGCAGATTGCTGAGTTATCTCTTCCAGCATCTGGTCCGCTACACCGAGAAGAAAGTCCGCAATGCCGTGCGGCTCGACCATGCGCCCAAGGGAAGCGAGCATGACGGGGACGCCCATCCCTTGGCCTATTTGCTGGTCAGCAATGACGGGCGCGATCCCTTGGGCGAACTGCTCGAGCAGGAAGCCGACTCAGCGCTGGAGTCAGGCCTCTGTGCACACGGCTCGTTGGCGGCCGCGTATGTGTATCTCCTACGTCGATTCCGCAACAACATGTCCGCCGTTGCAGACCATTTGCGCATATCCCGGTCCTATGCTTACCGCCGCTGCGCGAACGCTCGATGGCTGGTAACTCATGTGACACACATACCAATCCCTATCGTCGAACACTTCATGCTCGGGCCTTGGCGGAGTTTTCGGCTGCGCCGCCCTCACGTGCAGCTTGCGTTCGACTTCGATGACGAATTGCCAATCTGATGCAGGGCAATCATGGATGCGCCACACGTGAATCCGATGGTGCCTGGGCTCGATCGTGCATCCCATAGTCGCGTACCACGCCGGCCACGCGAAGCCGGTAGTCGGCGAAGATGCCGCCGCGCCCGGCCGCCTGGGTGCGGCGATGCGCTTCCAGGTTGCGCCAGGCAGCCACCGCCGCCTCGTCACGCCAGAACGACAGCGACAGCAGCTTGTCGGGCTGAGACAGGCTCTGGAAGCGCTCGATCGAGATGAACCCGTCGATGTGTTCCAGCAGCGGCTTGAGCGCCGCCGCGGCGTCCAGGTAGGCCTGCCGGCGGCCGGCCGCCGGCTCGACCTCGAAGATTACGACCATCATGGCTACGCCTCCTGGTTCAGGGTGCCTTCCACCCCTTCGGTGAAGGTGCGCTCCTCGCGCAGGATGAAGCGCTGCGCCTGCGCCATCTCGAAATTGGCGCGGCCCTCCGGGTCGGTCTTCAGGCGGGTGCGGTACGCCTCGTAAGCGGCCAGGCTGTCGAAGCCGATCAGGCCCCACGCGATGTCGTTGGTGCCCTCGTGCGGCAGAAAGTAGCCCAGCAGATGGCCGCCGCAGCGCGGGATGATGCGGCCCCAGTTCTGCGCGTAGGCCTTGAACGCCTCGCGCTGGAAGGGATCGATCCGGTAGCGGATGAAGACAGTGACGGCCATGGGCGGCTCCTTGCGTCGGTAGCGGGGCGATGGGCCCATCCTGCGCCTGGCAGATGCCACAATGCTTCGTCTCGGAGCGAAGCATTCCTGGCCCGTTTGCGCCAAGCTTCCGTCATGAATGCCAACCAGATCGCCCGCATCGCCGCGCTCGTTGGCGAGCCCGCCCGCACGGCCATGCTGCTGGAGCTGCTGGACGGCCGTTCGCTGACCGCCAACGAGCTGGCCCGTGCCGCCAGCGTCGGTGCGGCCGCGGCCAGCCGCCACCTGGCGCTGCTGGTCGACGCTGGCTTGCTGGAGGTCACGCCGTCGGGCCGGCACCGCTACCACCGGCTGGCTTCGGCCCAAGTGGCTCGAATGCTGGAGAGCATCATGCAGATCGCCAGCCGCGACACCGCATCCGGGCGCCGCGTGGTGACGGGTCCGCGCGATGCCACCATGCGCCGCGCACGCACGTGCTACGACCACATCGCCGGGCGGCTGGGCGTGGCCATCGCCCAGAAGCTGCAGGACGATGGCGCGATCGCCTTCGACGGCGAGGCCGGCCGGGTCACCGAACGTTGTGCTGCTGCACTCGCACCGCTGGGCATCGACACCGCATCCCTCGACGCCGCGCACGGCAGGCGCGCGCACTGCCGCCCTTGCATGGACTGGAGCGAGCGCCGCCCGCATGTGGCCGGTCGGCTGGGCACGGTGATCTGCCATCACATGCTCGAGCGAGGCTGGTTGGTGCAGCGCGCCCGCACGCTGGACATCACGCCGGCGGGTGCCGTGGCGCTGCGCGACTGGCTGGGCCATCAGCGCTGGCGAGAAGTGGTGCTGGGCGTTTAGCCGGTGCGCGCTGATGATCGAGCTGAATCACCAGGGCAACATCTCGCAATCGGTGCGGCTGTGGAAGCGGGCCGTGCTCGCCGGCTTCGGCGCTACCGCGCCAGACAAAGCCGGGGACATCGCCGAGGCGGGCGTTTGCATCTCTTTCGTTCCGAGGATGTTTCGCTAATCAGCTGGACCTAGCGGTTCGAAGTCCTCTGTTGCCGATGGTCGCTAGGTCCGAATGACTCGGATGTCGCTAGCGGATAGTGGTGCGATTGTCCGTTCTCGACCCCTTGCTGACCTTCTGGATCAGAGCTTGTATGGCCGCTATGCAGCTGCTGCCGGCCACTGCCGAGGGGTGAGATTACGATGACCGCCACCTTGCAGTCGTTCGGCCCGACGTCTCGCGCTGCACCGAACGGCTGCTGTACGAGGTATTCCAGGCGCAGGACTTACAAGGAGCAGTTGGCGCTATGCCAGCGACTGCTTCGAGGCTGGTCGAACTCGCAGCCCCGACCCGTAGCGGACCTTCTCCACAAACTCACCCAGCAGCGAGGTTAGGTCTCGTCGGTGAGTCACGATGCGTGGCCCCTGATCCTTTCGAGGATCTCAGTGACGTGCTTCGGATACTCACCGCTGAAGTACTCGAAGGTAAGCGGATTGTCTGTATAGAAGTGGCAGCAGAACTCGACCCAGTCTTCCGTTCTCAGCGGGCCATTGATCTTGAAGGCCTTGCTCGACCTGCCTTGATGTGAGCAGGGTTCTTCATCGTTATGTTGAAGTCGGAATCCCGCCTCTGGAAATATTCCTCTTCCGTGAAAAGCTGTATCGCGCCGTCGAAGTGCCTAAAGCAGTTGGCCGCGAGGTCGAACTCGGCGTGTAGGTAGCGGGCGGGGAAGTAGTGCTGCCCCCCGACCTCGATCTGGATATCCTCCGTCTTCATTTCCAGGGCCTGGAACGACTTGATGCCATCCGACTCGCTCCACTTGATGTCTAGACAGTACGCGTCGGCGAAGAAGAAAGAGACATGCCGAGATTCGAGATCCAGGGGCGGGCGCAGCTTGACGATTCCAGGTTTGAGGTTTCGTATGTCCTCGTCGAAGGGAGCGCCGTACCAGGTGTCGGCCTCGACATAGCCCAGTCTGTCGACGTCGATCCGGACTCGGTCTTCGTCGAGAGCAATGTATTTTTCTATGCCGGGGCCGTCGAACCGCCAGAACAGGTCTATAAACCTCGGGGCCCAGTTGTTGACCGGGTGCATTCCGCGCCGGTAATAGGGGTGGGCCATCAAGATAAAGTCGGGCCCAGCAAAGTATCCTTCGTAATGGGGGCGGGGAGGGAATCGGCTCGCGATCTCGTTGAACGGCAGCAGTCCGTCGCGCTCGGTCCATATTGGACCCAATAGCGTCCTTGCGATGCCTTGCGCCTTGGCAACGATGCCGGTGGTCTGGATGTACTCGAATGACTCCGCGCTGAGGATCACGCCCTTGGATGCGGCCAGAGCCGTGAACTTCGCAATCAGGTCAGCTGCTTCGGTCAGCCGTTTGCTGGACTGTTTTTCCATGTCCGCAAAATAGCGGGCCATCATCTCGTCGTATTCTTGGTCAGCCACCACGGTATTCCGAGCAGGTAATAGAGTTACGCCAATATACATGCGCGATCCTTGCGACTGGACGATTGCCCCATAGAACGGGCTCGAAAGCGTGGCGCACTGCGCCAGAGATGACTGCTTCTGGCCGAGAGTGTGAGTCTCGGCCCCACGCTGGACAGCAGTCGGTCGAATCGGAGGAGCGGGATCGCTGCTGACGCCTTCGGGCGTCTTGGTGTTCGAATCGCCGACGTTCCCTGAGCACGGCAAGGCCGAGGCAGGCGCGGGCGCACGGACGCTGGCGCACCTGTGGCAGCAGTCCGACATTGACTGGACCTTCATCTCGCCGTCCTTGCTGTTCGTGCCGGGAGAGCGAACCGGGCGTTTCCGCGAAGGGCAGGACCACCTGCTGATAGGCGAAGACGGGAAAAGCCGGATCTCGCAGGAGGACTACGCAGTCGCACTGCTCGACGAGATCGAGACGCCGCGCCACCGCGGTCAACGCTACACGGTGGGCTACTGAACCAGCGCTGCGGCCGCCGCTCCGGAAGCGCCGTAGCCGAAGACGCGGCTTCAATCCTCTCAGCATGGTCGCTTGAAGACGGTGCCGAGCACCCGGTCTTCAGCAGACGTGCGTGTCACGGGCCAGTGACCAGAGTCTGATCCCCGACGTGCCCGGACGTTCATGCGCATCGCCGGCGCGGTTCTACAGGGGCAGACGTCTTCGCATCTCAGGCAGAACGATGTAACGGAGCCCCCGCAACAGGAGCCGCTCGACGCCTCTCTGGTGGACCGAGGGCTCGGAAGCGAGCCCTCCCTCCAACGTCTTTCCCGCCATGGGGGCAGCAACGGGCTCAGAGCCCGTCACGGCCAATCCCTCGTCGTTTCCGGACGCCGAATCTGCCAACGGCCTCTGTTCTTCCGGGAAATACTGTTCGTAGACGCGATCGAAATATCGCAGCGCGCGAGTCACGACGTCACGCGTCGCTCGTTGTGCTACCGGACGCGGCACGCCGAGAACCGCTGCAGCGGCCAGCACTGCCTCGGGCGTGACCTGGCTGAAGTACCGTGCGTTGTCGGCGAGCCGTACGGCCATCTCGACATCGGGCCAATGGCCGTCGCCGGCCGCAACGGTGCGCGTGTGATAGACGCCCGTGGCCAGCAGATCGTAGTGCGGCGCCAGTGTGATGGCATGGGCCTCGACGATGAACGAGAGGTTCTTGAGGTGGCAGTCGTCATTGGCGACCAGCAGATTGAAGACCAGCCAGCGGAAGATGCGCTGCGGTAACGTCAGGACGTCTCCAGTGCGTTCGATGGCCTCGCGCAGGACCTCAACAGTCGCGCCCGAGTGTTTAAACACGCGCGACTTGTCCAGCAGCTGGCACGCGTCGATGACGTGCAGCCGCCGCACATTCGGTGGAGTCTCAACCGTCTCGGGCCGCATGGTTCGCGCGTCGATGATTCGGTCGAAACGTTCGACGACGTAGACCGGCTGCGGCACCTGCAGCAGACCCACGGGTGGCACGGAAAGACCGGCTGCATCGGCCATGCGCATCGTCAGGCACTCGAGGAAGGCCGATGCCGGGTAGGTCTGCGCGTCTGGATGGTCAGGCTTCAGGATGTGTGTCGATGCGGTAGCCCCGACCGGTTCATAGAGGTCGCTCCCTTTGAGGATCACAAGCAACTTGTGCTGCGCCCCGGCCACCGACATGTGCTTGGGCGCCTCACGCGTCAACGCGGCGTGTGGCAGTCTGCGGATGCGTTGGCTGAGTTCGGCGTGCGGCAGGGGCTCGAGTGCCTCCTCGCTCGGGAGCGGGGTGCCAGGAGGTAAGAGCGTGAGCGCACCCGCCGATTCGGCCCCAAGGTACTCGAGCAGGGCGAAAGCATCCTCGTGGTCGCCGATGCCCGCATCGCGAGCGACCATGCGACGCAACTCTTCTTCCGGCAGCAGGTTGTCGAAGTACCACTGCACCGGGCGCCGCGTCGCGCCGTCCACGTGGTGCTGCGTGGAGCGCGGCAGCGCGGGCGAGAGATCGAAGCTGTCTTCCCGGGCCGCCCATGCAGGGTCGTACTCGAGCGACCAGAGGTTGTTCCGGTCGCTGAGCGTGCCGACCAGGTCGCGACCAATGTAGACCCTGAGCTCGCGCATCGAGGCTCAAAGGGGCGCTGAAGCAGTCTTGCGGCGCCTGCGGCGCTCCTGCTCGGCCGACAAGGCCGGAGCGACGGCGTCAGGAAGCTCCAACGTGATTCGGACACCCAGCTTCTGCAGCAGCGCGAGCACGCGGCCCATCTGGATGGTCGGTTTACCGTTCTCCAAGTCGGTCATGAACTGCTTGCTGACTTGGGCGGTGAGCGCGAAGTCGTCGATACGAACGTGTCCTTGCTTGCGCAAGGTTCGGACCACAGCGCCAGCATCTTCTACGGTGGAGAGAGATATTCTCATGTATAAATTCCTGCGATCATAGGAATTATAGCTGTCGGCGCTGAGAAGTCAAGTAATGTTCCTATGATAATAGGAATTATAGCTGTCGGTCAAGGAGGTAAGATTCCTAAGCTTGTCGGAATACTAGCCCGCTGGCTACTAGAGCCAATGAATTTCCTTTGATCACAGGAATTTTCGCTATGAAGATCCAGCCGGTTGGATGTCGATACGCCGATCAGCGCCACGCGCTCTCGGCCTTCAGGGGGACCTTTGGCGAAGGCTGACTCGCCAATGTTCGCTATCGGCTAGGAGCGGTCGTTCGCCATGGCAACTCGATCGGCCGCTTCAGACTGCAAGCAGCCGATCGGCGTTGGAGCTTCCGCTGCGACAGGAAGCGGACATCGACGAACGTCGGCTCGCAATGAGCGGTTCGGCAGCCGAGCCGTTCCGGTCGAAACTCTGATCGAGCCGTCCGCAAGGGAAAAACGCGTGCGATGCTTGAATAGGAGCGGCTTGTACGGCAAGAATTCGGGCGACGGCGATCGCAGCCGTGTGCATGCAGAGAGGCTGACTTGAAAAAGATCGATCTCCATATTCACACCGTCAAGACCATAAGCGATCGGGAATTCACCTTCAGCATCGATACCTTTAAAAGGTACGTCGCAGACGCGAAGCTAGATGCCGTGGCCGTGACCAATCACGACGTGTTCGACTCTGCACAGTTTCGACTGATCAGAGGCGCGCTGCCCATCGTTGTGTTCCCTGGCATCGAAATCAACGTCGACATGGGGCACGTTCTGGTTATTGCGAGACCGACGGAGCTCGACGATTTTCAGGCCAAGACGGCGGAAGTCTCGCGACGGATCACCAAGATCGGGGACCGCATCTCCGTGGAAGCACTGGTCGAGATCTTCGGAGATCTGGGCAACTATCTCGTTATCCCTCACTACGATAAAGGCCCGGCGATCTCCGGCGAGACGCTGGTGAAGCTCGCACCATATGTCTGTGCTGGTGAGGTGGACAGCGCAAAGAAGTTCGTCCGGAACTTCAAGGACCCCGACAAGCTGACCCCCGTCCTGTTCAGCGACTCGCGCATGGCTGTCGACTTCGCCGCGCTGCCGACGCGACAGACGTTCGTCGACTGCGGCGAGGTGACGCTGGAAGCGCTGAAAGCCTGCCTTCGAGACAAAGCGAAGGTCGCGCTCTCCGAACGAGATGGGAACAATCTGTGGCAGGTCTTCGACGACGGACAGCAACTCTCGACTGGACTGAACGTCGTGATCGGCGCTCGTTCAACCGGCAAGAGCCATACGTTGGATCGAATCGCGGACTCGGTTAAGAACGTCAAGTACATCAGGCAGTTCTCGTTGGTTCAGCATGACGCATCCATCGACGAGCGCGAATTCAAGGACAGCGTCGAGCGAAGGCGCAGTTTGGTGGTCGACGAGTACCTAGCCAGCTTGAAGCGAGTGCTCGACGTGGTCATCAAGGTTGACCTATCTGCGCATGACCGTCGGATCGACGAGTACATCAATACGCTTCTGAGATCCGCAGAGGAGACGGACAAGCGGGATGCCTTCTCGAAGGCTGCCCTATTCGATGAAGTCGAATTCGCAGTCGGGAAAACGGAGAACCTCCATGAGCTCATCAGCTCTGTTAGGCACGTCATCGAAAACATCGAGTACCGCTCGGTCATCGAGAAGCACATGGATCTGGCGGCGCTCAAACGCCTGGCTCGTGAACTTATTGAGGTCCTTCGTGCGAAGGCTTCGGAAGCGAGCAGAAAGAGGATCGTCAACGAACTGGTGAAAGAGATCAGGCAAGGGCTGAGCTTCCATACATCGGCACCGCAGGTGCAGGACGTGGACCTCTACGCCGTCGCAATGGACAGGAAGAGGGTGAAGCGCTTCACCGACATCGTCGACCGAGTCAAGAAAGACAAAGTCGTGTTTCAGGAGACGCTACAAGGGTTCAAGATCGAAGCCAGAAGTCAGCCGTTCGCGGGTGCCGGTGAAATCAAGGCGGCAAGCGGGACAAAGTTGTCGTTCGGCGAAGCCTTTCGGAAGTACGACGGTGCTTACGCCTACCTCCGCGAGTTGATGAAGATCGATGGCCTCGCTCCCGCAGATTACTATAAACTCTTCGCGAAGGTAAGTTATCGCATCCTGAACAAGGATGGGCATCCCGTCTCGGGTGGAGAACGATCGGAATTCAGACTCCTGCAGGAGATCGCCGATGCCCGCAACTACGACTTACTTTTGATCGATGAACCTGAATCTTCGTTCGACAACCTCTTTCTCAAAAGCGAGGTTAATCAAATTCTGAAGAGCATTTCCTCGACGATGCCTGTCGTAGTGGTCACGCACAACAGCACGGTAGGTGCGTCGATTGGAGCGGACTACTTGTTGTTCACTACGAAGAAGAATGAAAGCGGTGGGCCGCGGTACCGCATCTTCTCTGGCCATCCGACCGACAAGATCCTCATATCTGTGGATGGCGAAACTATCGTCAGCTACGGCACGCTATTGGATTCCTTGGAGGCGGGCGCTGAAACCTACGAAGAACGGAGGGAAGCGTATGAAGCTATTAAGGATCGCTGACAATGCGGGCCAATTCTTGGGGGCGAACGGAGACTACGTCGCGATCGACAAAATCACGAAAGAGGATCTCTTGCGATTAGTGGGAAAGATCATCGAAGAAGAGAACGCTGATTTCGACGAGTTCGGCGGCGAGTCCATCAAGAACCAGGCGCATCAAGTCATCTGTAGTAGTCACGACTTGATCTGACATATCCTACCCGAACAGGGTGCAACGGAGAAGTCA
>MKUQ01000044.1:6054-131951 GCA_001898645.1 Burkholderiales bacterium 70-64 | reverse complement strand
AAGATTCGCGCCATCCAGAAGATGTCCGCCGCGCTCGACGTGCTGATCGCCGAGTGCGCTGGCGGTTCGCTGCCGCTCGATGACTGTCCGATCCTGGCGGCCCTGGAAGCGGTCGGCTTCGAGGCGGAGCGCACCCCCTGAAGATCGAGCTGTTCTTTACGCCAGGTTGTGCCAAGTGCGCGGGGGCGACGACAGCGCTCAGGGCGGCTGCCGAAACCGTGTCCGGCGTCGAGTGGCGCGAGGTCAACGTTCTCGACGATCTCGACCGCGCGGTCGATCTGGGCGTGCTGACGCTGCCCGCGCTCGCCATCGACGGAAAGTTGGCGTTCACCGCGCTGCCGACCGCCGAACAGCTCGTCGCCGAACTGCGCCGGCGAGATGGGAGGCGTGGCGATGGAGCTTGAGACCCTGCGCCAGCTTGCCTCCCAAAGCGTGGGAATCGCCAGCGGCATCAGCCTGCTGGCGGGTCTGTTCTTCAGCCTGAGCCCCCTGGCGATCGCCGCGCTGCCGGTGCCGCTCGCCTACGTGACGCGGGCGCGCGAGCCACGGGAGGCGATCCGTTACGGACTGGCTTTCATCGCGGGTCTGATCACTGCGCATGCTCTGCTGGGAACGGTGGCAGGACTCGGCGGCCAAGGGGTGCAGGCAATGGCCGGGCGCTGGTGGGGGCTGCTGCTTGGCCCCTGGCTGATCATTCTTGGTCTGCTGTGGACCGGGTGGATCAAGTTGCCGTTGCCGGCGCTCGGCTTCAAGGCCAAGCGTGTCGCAAGCGGCTGGGGGGCGTTCGCGCTCGGCATCCCGTTCTCGGTCGCCGTCTGCCCCTCCTGCGCCCCGGCGCTCGTCGTACTGCTGGGCGCGGCGGCGGCCAGCGGCTCGCCGCTGTTCGGCGCGGCGATGTTGACCAGTTTCGCCATCGGACGCGCGATTCCCCTGGCTCTGGCGGCGGCCGCGCTGGAGCGGATCGAGCATATGAAACCGCTCGGACGGTACCAAAGGGCTTTCGAGCTGACCGGCAGCATCCTGCTGATGCTCACCGGCCTGTATCTGCTCAATGGCTGGTTCGCCTTTTTCCCCTGGCTCACTTGGTAGGGGCACGCCATGAAGACCGGCCCGTCGCTGCTTCGGCAAAACACGGTCAGTTGGCTGACGCTGTTCGCTTCAAGCGGCACGCTGATCTGCTGCGCCCTGCCGATCCTGTTCGTCATGCTGGGCCTGGGTGCCACCGTGGCGGCCGTCACCAGCGCCGTGCCGTTCCTGGTCACGCTGGCCCTGCACAAGGGCTGGGTGTTCGCGGGCTCCGGGCTGATGCTGCTGGTCTCCGGCTGGCTGCTCTACCGGCCGGGTCGCGCCTGCCCGAGCGATCCCGAGTTGGGGCGCTTGTGCGAGCGCGCCCAGCGCTGGAACCGGCGGATTCATGGTGTCTCGGCCGCTATCTGGGGCATCGGCTTCTTCGCCGCCTATCTGGCGCTGCCGATCCGTATCTGGCTCGGGGTCTGAGCCTCCCATCCTCGAAGGAGATCATCGTCATGCAAAGACCCTATCTGAAACACCTGGCAGCAGCCTTGGCGCTTTGCCTGCCACTCATGGCCTTCGGCGCGGAGCGCCAGGTGGTGGACATTGCCGTCAAGGGCATGACCTGCCCGTTCTGCACCTATGGGTTGGAGAAGAACCTCGGCAAGGCGAGCGAAGTCGATTCCGTGAGCGCGAGCCTGAAGTCGCAAAACGTCCACATCGTGCTCAAGCCCGGCGCGCAACCCGACCTCAAACGCTACAAGCAGTTGATCTATGACGCCGGCTTCACGCCCGGTGACGCGAAGGTTTCCAAAGAAGAAGCCAAATGAACGTCCCGTTCGGAAACATCCTGGCGCTGGCCGTGCTGTGCGCCTGGGCGGGGGCCGCCAACGCCGCGCCGCTGACCTTCAACACGGCCCTGCCCATCTCCAAGGACGAGTGGATTCTGCGCGAGCAGTTCGTCTACATGAAGAGCACCGACGATCCATCACCGATGAACCGCCGAATGGAGGTCTCCGGCCTGATGTCCGTGCTGGGCTACGGCGTCACCCGCAACTTTGCTGTGTTCGCGGTGCTGCCCTATGCCGACAAGCGGCTGTCGATGAACGTGGGCGGGGCGGACGCGCAGCCAGTCGGGCTTTGGCGATGCGATGTTCATGGGCCGCTACACGGCCTACGAGGACAACGCGACGGGGCATACCTTCCGCATCGCGCCGTTTCTCGGCGTCAAGGCGCCGACCGGCGACGACCACGCTTCCGACCGCCTTGGACGGCTGCCGCCGATGCTTCAGCCGGGTTCCGGCTCGTGGGACTGGCAGGGCGGCGCGGTGGCATCTTTTCAATCGCTGGATTGGGGTGGTGACGTCCAGCTCGCCTTTCAGCGCAATGGGGAAGCCAACGGCTTCCGGGCCGGCGCGGTCAGCCGCCTCGATCTGTCGGTCCAGCGCCGGCTGTGGCCCGGCACGTTGGGCGAAGGCGTCCCCAGCTTTCTCTACGGCGGGCTGGAGGCCAACCTGATCCATGTCGCCATGGATCGGGTCAATGGGGCTGACGATCCGAACTCGGGCGGCACGACGCTGTTCCTGACGCCGACCGTGCAGTATGTGACCCGCAAATGGGTGCTCGAAGCCGGCATCCAGATACCGGTCTCGCAGCACCTGAACGGCAGCGCGCTGCGAAACGACTACATCCTGACCACCGGCTTTCGTCTGAACTTCTAGCGCAGTGGCGTACCCACGTGGCGCGGCGTGACCTGGCTCAGAACGGATCAGGCTGCCCGCCCGGCGCTCGGTCGGGCTCGCGCTCGCCGGCCTTGGCGCGCGCCTGGAAGCGCCGATAGCACTCCAGCCCGCAGAAGTGCTCGACGTACTCGGCGCCTTCCGAAGTCAAGGCGGCGTCAAGCGGGATTTCCTTGCAGCAGACGCAGCAGGCAATCGTCCCAGGTTCGTTGCTCATCATGTCTACCTCCTCTGATGGACGAAGCGGATGAACTCGTCGGCCGGCAGCGGCGGGGAGAACAGGAATCCTTGCACGGCGTCGCAGCCGGCCTGGCGCAGCCATTCGAGACTGGCCGGCGATTCGACGCCTTCGGCGACCACCTCCATGCCCAGCCCGTGGGCGAGCTGGATCACCGCCCGCACGATGGTGCGGTCGCGGGCATCATCGACCAGTCCCGCCACGAAGGACTGGTCGATCTTGAGCGTGGTGATCGGGCAGCACTTCAGGTGTCGCAGGCACGAATAGCCGGTGCCGAAGTCGTCGGCGGCAAAGCGCACGCCGACGGCGCGCAGTGCGTCGAACAGGGCGAACAGCGCCGGATCGCCGAACGCGGCCGATTCGGTCAGCTCGATCTCCAGCCGCCCGCCGGGCAACGGCGTGTCGGCCAGCACGTGCCGCAGACCACTGTCGAAATCCGGCCCCACCTGACTGGCGGCCACGTTGACCGCCAGGCGGAACGATGTCGGAACGACCGTCTGCCAGTCATGCATCTGCCGGCAGGCTTCCCGCAATACCCAGTCGCCGATCTGCGGCATCAGCCCGGCAGCCTCGGCCAGCGCCAGGATATGCACAGGAGCCAGCAGACCGAGGTCGGGGTGCGCCCAGCGCAACAGCGCCTCCGCGCCGATGAGCGCGCCGCCGTCCACGGCGATGATCGGCTGGTAGTGAAGAACCAGTTCCTGCCGCTGCACCGCTTGCGCCAATTGCGTGGCGGTCGGTTCATCGGATGACGTCGCGATCATGACCGGCTCCGGAAGGCCCGTAGCGCCCGCGTCAGGGCCAAAAGGAACAGGGCCGCCAGGGCGAGCGCCGCGATTCCCCAATGTTCGCTGAGGAACGCGCCGGCGGTCGTGCCCGCCAGGACGGCGGCCAGGATCGGCAAGTGGCACGGGCAGGTCAGCGCGGCCAGCACACCCCAGGCGTAGGCTCGCCAGCCCGGCGTTTGATCGTTATCCATAACGGCACTCCGCATTGGCACCCGCCATGCCGGCGAGCTGCCGGTCGAGGGACTCCAGCCGCTCGCGCCGTGCCGCGAGCCATGTGCGCAAGCGGGTCAGGCATTCGGCGGCATCGCTGTCCGCATCCAGGGCGTGGCACAGGCGGGCCAACTCGTCGAGGCCGATCCCGGCCTCGAACAGCGCCCGCACCAGGCGCAGCCGCGCCAGCGCCTGCTCGTCATAGAGGCCATAGCCGCCGGGCGTGTGACGCACCGGACGCACCAGCCCGCGCAGCACATAGTCGCGCACGACATGGACGCTGACACCGGCCGCCCCGGCGAGCCTGGAGATCGTGTAATCGTCCATCGCTTCCTCCTTCCGCTAGCCTGCGAAACAGGGCAAAGCCTTCAGGCTTTGCTCGTGGCCTGCGCGGATCAGCGCATCGGCGTATTGGAAGTCCAGCAGACCGACGTCGAGCAGAAACTCGGGCCGGGCGACGCGCATGACGATCCCTTGCCGCCGATAGTGGTTGAGATCGCAGGCGTACTTGCTGTCCAGCGAGATGAGGAAGCTGCGCAGCAGCACGCCAAAGGGTGAATGTGGCGGATGCGCAGCGGGCGGGCAGCAGGTGCACAAGGCCAGCATCATCTCGGTAATGCCACGGTCGAATGCAGGCTCGAACGGCACGTTGCTGGCGACACCGCCGTCCACATGCGGCTCACCGCCGATCCAGACCGGGGGGAACGCGCCGGGCAGGCTCATGCTGGCGATGAGTGGCGCCAGCAGATCGCCGCGATCCCAGTAGTGGACGTGACCGGTGCGCAGATTGGTGGTCGTGATCACCAACGGGCGCTCGAGTTCTTCGAAGCGGCGCACCGGCAGTGTCTTTTCGAGCAGCCGTCGCAGGGGGTCGAAACTGTAGAAGCCGCCGGACAGCAGGGCGCGCCCGCTCCACGCGATGAGGTCGCGTCGGCGGATGCCGCGCCAGAGGCCGGCGAGCTCCGCCGGCGAGAAGCCCGCCGCAATGAGCGCGCCGTTGAGGGCACCCACCGAGCTGCCGACGACGAGATCGAAGGACAGTCCCAGTTCGGTGATAGCCTGATAGAAACCGACTTCCATCGCCCCACGCGCGCCGCCGCCGCAGAGGATCAGTGCGCGGCGTTGCCGGCCCGGGTCCGCGCGAGCGGCCACGGGATCGGCCTGGGCGCTGCGCAGATCCGTCATGCCGCCGAGAGCCGGCGCCTCGGGGCGCTCGGTCGCCGCGCGCAGCGTGTGGGTGTTCACGGCCGCGCCTCGGTAGCGCCCGAACTATATGAGGGCAGTGCCGGCTCCTTCAGCCGCTGCGCGAGCGATTGCCCGAGACGGAACGCGTCGTGCACGCCGACCACCGCCACGCGGGCATGCGCGCCGGCCCAGGCATTTGCTGCCGCCGCAGAAGCAAAGAAGTGCACGTGGCAGCAGAACGCGCTGCGAACGTCAGCCGAGCTATCCGGCGCCACGAGAGACACCATGGCGCCGGCGGGATCGATATCGCAAACCGCGTCGGGTGTGACCGTCATCCGCACCGGGGCGCGAGTTGCAGCGCAGGACGAGGTGACTCGCGCGGTCCTGCCAATCATCGGCGGAAACATCAGGGCGTCGAGAGCGCACCAGGTATAGAGGCGCCGGCCATCCATTTCGAAGGCATGGGCCGTCTCGCGCAGCGTGAGGCCGTAGCCGACGATGTTGTCGTGGTCGTCGTATTCCACACTGCGGACTTGGTTCAGCGCGGCGGTCACCTGGCTCGCCGTCCAGCCCAAAGCAGCTGCCAGTGTTTCGCGCGATACCGGGTGGCCCATCGCCAGCTCGCACAAAAGAACGCGGAAGAGATCAGCAGACCCCGCGCCGCTTACGCGGGTCAGTGTCAGCGCCTCGGCAATCCCTGCGATATCGAACGAGGTTGGCATTTGAGGTGTTTCTCGCTAGCCCGCGCAGCAGGACAGCTGCTTCACGTCCTTGCGGAAGGTCTGCGCGGCGAGCTTGAGCCCCTCGACCATCGTCAGGTAGGGGAACAACTGGTCGGCCAGCTCCTCCACAGTCATCCGGGCACGGACCGCCAGCGCGGCCGCCTGGATCAGTTCGCCCGCCTCCGGCGCGACCGCCTGCACGCCGATCAGCCGGCGCGAACCCTCCTCGATCACCAGCTTGATGAAGCCGCGGGTATCGAAGTTGGCGAGCGCGCGCGGCACGTTATCGAGCGTGAGGGTGCGGCTGTCGGTCTCGATTCCCTTGAGGTGGGCCTCGGCTTCGGTGAGCCCGACCGTGGCGACCTGCGGGTCGGTGAAGACCACGGCCGGCATCGCGGTCAGGTCGAGCGCAGCTTCGCCGCCGGTCATGTTGATCGCGGAACGGGTGCCGGCCGCCGCTGCGACATAGACGAACTGCGGCTGGTCGGTGCAGTCGCCGGCGGCGTAGATGTCCGGCGCGCCGGTGCGCATGCCTGAGTCGATGACGATGGCCCCCTGCTTGTTAACCGCCACGCCCGCCGCTGTCAGATTCAGCGCCTGCGTATTCGGGCTGCGGCCGGTGGCGATCAGCAGCCTGTCGGCGCGCAGCTCGCCTTGCCCGATCGTGAGCGCGAATTCGCCGTCCCGGTAAGCGACTTCGCTCGCCTGTGTATGCTCCAGCACCTCGATCCCTTCGGCGCGGAAGGCATCGGTGACGGCCGCGCCGATGGCCGGGTCCTCGCGAAAGAACAAGGTGCTGCGCGCCAGGATCGTCACCCGGCTGCCCAGCCGGGCGAAGGCTTGCGCCAGTTCGACGGCGACCACCGATGAGCCGATCACCGCCAGCCGCTGAGGGATCGTGTCGCTCGCCAGCGCCTCGGTCGAGGTCCAGTACGGCGTGTCCTTCAAGCCGGGGATCGGCGGGATCGCCGGACTCGCGCCGGTCGCGATCAGGCAGCGGTCGAAACTCACTTCGCGCGTGCCGCCGTCTGCGGTCTCCACGGTCAACGTGCGCGCGTCCTTGAACCGGGCCTCGCCCGCCAGCCGTGTGATGGATGGATTGCCGTCCAGAATGCTTTCGTACTTGGCGTGGCGCAGTTCCTCGACGCGCGCCTGCTGCTGGGCGAGCAGCCGCTCGCGCAGAATGGTCGGCGCGACTGCCGAGATGCCCTCGTCGAAAGGGCTGCTCGCACGCAGATGGGCGATGTGCGCGGCGCGGATCATGATCTTGGACGGCACGCAGCCGACATTGACGCAGGTGCCGCCGAGGGTGCCGCGCTCGATGAGCGTCACCCGCGCGCCCTGCTCGACGGCTTTCAGCGCCGCGGCCATCGCCGCCCCGCCGCTGCCGATGACGGCGACATGCAGCTTGCCGTCGCCGTGGTCGGTCTTATCCCCGCCGCCAACCCATTCGCGCACCTTGTCGAACAGCCCGCCGCGCGGTGGCGCATTCGGCGAATCAGCCAGCGCGGCGCGGTATCCGAGTCCGGCGACGGCGGCGAACAGCGCGTTGGTCGGAGTCTCTGCGGTCATGGCCAGGGTTGCATTGCCCTTGGCGTAGGACACCTCCGCCGAACGCACGCCGGGCACCCGCTCCAGCGCTTCCCTAACGTGCGCCGCGCACGATTCGCAGGTCATGCCGGTGATTTTCAGTTGTGTCATGGTCTCATTCCTCTTGTGGTGACCGCTTCATCCCTGTTTTGCGGGCAGTTCGCAGCCGTCCGGCCCGCAGCGGCGGTTGGCCGGTGACACCAGATCCCAGATCGACACACCGACCATCAAGGCGATTCCCGTGTAGAGCAGGGGCGTGATCCACAGGAACCGTCCAGCCAGCACGAGCGCAGGGCCGATCATGCCCAGCACGCTGCGATGCCATTGCCGGTGGCGCAGCCAGCCCAGGGCGTTCGCCAGCAGCGCCAAACCGGCGAACAGCGGCAACAGCGTAGAAACGAACAAGCCTTCGTATTGCTGCAGAAAACCGAGCCCGATGGCTGCGCCCAGGCTCGCAATCGCAGGAAAGCAGGCCGCGCAGCCCATCGCGGAAATGACGGTACCCAATGCCCCGGCCTTGTCGGCGATGCGCGCAATCGGTGTCATGGAATCACTCCCTGTTCAACGCTTGACGCTGGACGGATAGCCGGAGCTGGTGGTGGCTTCGGTCAACTTCTGGACGGAAGTCTTGGCGTCGTCGAAGGTCACGACTGCCTCGCGCTTGTCGAAGCTCACGTCCACTTGGCTGACGCCCTCGACCTTGGTGAGCGCCTTCTTGACCGTGATCGGGCAGGCGGCGCAGGTCATGCCGGGCACGGACAGCGTGACGGTCTGGACGGCGGCCCAGGCGGGCGTGGCGAGGGTGGCGGCCAGGGCCACGAGAGCGGCAAGTTTCTTAATCATGATGATCTCCTGTCAGTAGAACAGCGGAAGGACATAGGGAAAGGCGAGCGCGACCACCACCAGGGCGGCCACGATCCAGAAGATGAGCTTGTAGGTCGAGCGAACTTGGGGAATCGCGCACACCTCGCCCGGCTTGCAGGCTTGCGCCGGCCGGAAGATGTGGCGCCAGGCGAAGAACAGCGCGACCAGCGCCGCGCCGATGAAGATCGGCCGGTACGGTTCCAGCACGGTGAGGTTGCCGATCCATGCCCCTGAAAAGCCGAGCGCGACCAGCACCAGCGGGCCGAGGCAGCAGGTCGAGGCGAGGATTGCGGCGAGGCCACCGGCGGCCAAGGCGCCGCGACCGCTCTTGGGTTCTGTCATGGAAAATCCTTCCGGGTTTTGGTCTGATGCGCTAACGTTACTTCCGTAGTCAACTACGGAGTCAAGCGTGATGAACACCGATCCGGACAGCCTGACCATCGGCGCGTTCGCCAAGGCGGCCGGGGTCAACGTCGAGACGATCCGCTTCTATCAACTCAAGGGACTGCTGCCGACGCCGGACCGGCCTTACGGCAGCATGGCGCGGGTGAAGTTCGTGAAAGCGGCGCAGCGGCTGGGCTTCAGCCTGGACGAGATCGGGCAGCTTCTGAAACTGGAAGACGGGACCCATTGCAGCGAGGCGGCGGAACTGGCTGCCTTGCGGCTGGACGATGTGCGCGCCAAGCTGTCCGACCTGCGCCGGATCGAGGCAGCCTTATCCACGCTGGTTGGTGAGTGCCATGCGCATCAAGGCAATGTTTCCTGTCCGCTGATCGCCGCCCTGCATTGCTGATAGGTCATGGATTGGCCTGGGTATCAGGGAAGCGCCATGGACGTCAGACATCTCGGGCAATCGTCTTCTGAAAAAGGCGGCCGCCACCGAGTTCGATGAAAAGGAAGAGCCCCGACATGGGGGCTCGAATGGGTTTCGGGTTACTCGTCGTCGTAGAGCGTGAGCCCGTCCAGTACCGGGGCATCGGCATCGAACACCAGCATGCGAACATCGGCGAGCGCAGCCAGGTGCAGCACTTCCACGAGGCACTCCGGCACGCCCTTGGCCCGGTGCTCCTGCCGCAGCTGTTCGGCGGTGATGCACTCGACGAGCAACAGGTTCGCATCCGTCCAGGGGGTAGCAATCAGCTTCACGCCGATCGCGGGGCTGTACGGAATGCGAAAGGCGACGAATAAGAAGCCGCTCGGCGTGGCGATGTCCGCCAGTTCGGCGAGGAAGCGGCCCGCCTCGGGGGTGAGATGGGCACTGCTGATTTCCCAGCACCGGCTGTAGAAACCGGTCTCGAAGCTCAATCGCCGCACAACCTCGCGCGCGGCTTCCTCAGAGCAGGTATCGCCGACGTGCAGCGGCTTGCCGGCTTCTTCGGCCATGACGGCGTAGACGAGGTTTCGGGCGATGCCGTGGCTGGGGCACTGCGCGTCCAACTCGGGCGGCACGTTCTGGCCCTCGGTGATCAGCGCGAAGTCGTCACAGAAGACGCCGGCATGGCGCTCGACCTGGCTGTCGGGCAGGTGCGACTGCGAGGTGTGCAGCGGCAGATAGCTCAGCGGGCAGTCGTCGTCGTAGGAAATCGCCAGCAGCCGTTCGACGGAAAGGCCGTCGTAGCCGCGGACGAAGGGATTGTTGGAATGGGACATGGGATTTCTCCAGCAGGGGATGGCTGGGCCAAACCCCTGCCGGGGATTGAACCCCAGCGAGTGGATGAAGTGGCAGCCGGTGAGCCGGCCGCTGTGTCGGACCGCCCTGGTGGCGGGCGGCGAAGGTCAGTGGAAGACGGTGATTCGGGACATGGCTGCTCCTGTGAAAAGAAGGAGGGACATGGCCCCGAAGGACGCATGTCCCTCGTGGGGTTGGAGAAGAAGAAGCGCTGGGTTGCCGGGGGTTCACCAGCCGTTGTAGTGCAGCGTGAGGTCGGCGATGACCTTGCGCCGCTCCAGGTCCAGGCCGCCCAGGTCGGACAGGCCCTCGAAGCCGCAGCGCTTGAGCATCGCGCCGCCTTCGCGCGAGTTGTAGAAGCTCACCATCGCGGACAGGAACATCCGCTGGCCGCTGCTCAGGATGCCAAGGGCGTCGTTCAGCATCAGCAGCTTCGGCCGCAGATCCCACTTCGATTTGGCGTGTTGCAAGCCTTCGCGGGTGCCGTCGCCGAACCACTCGTGGCCGGCGATGCGAACGCCGCGCTTCCACGCCTCGAAGAAGGCTTGGGGTGCGGCCTCGAAGTGCTGGTGTTCCAACTCGATCTGATCAAGTACCTCTTGGGGCAGAGATTGGTTCATGACATGGGCTCCGGGTGGTTGCGGAATCACGGGTTGAGGCGCTGCTGCCAGCGGCCCGTTCGCAGGGCCTGGTCGGCGGCGTGGTGCGAGCGGAAGTAGCTGGCCGATTCACGCGAGACCGGGCCGTCCGCATCGGCGGTGCCGATGTAGTGGCCGGCTGCGCTGCAAAGCAGCTGCAAGGGCAGGCGCTTGCCGACGTAGGCCAGGGCCTGGAAGCCGATGGATTCGGTGCGGGCCTGTTCGACGCTCAAAGGCGCCGATGCGAACGCGAGGGACATGGGTTTCTCCTGGTGGTTGAAAGACCGGGAGGACCACGCCCTGACGGGAGCGGAAACTCCCGAAGGGTTGAACATGAACGGCATCGGCGTTGTGAAACGCTCGTCCGCGGTGGTCGATGCGAAGCGGACTGGTGCGGTCAGCGCGGCGAGGCGCGTTGCAGCCTTGAAGACCGGGGCTGCCAGGGCATGGTGCTGACGACTGTCAGCAGCGCATGGGGGAGAGCTTTCGACTGCCGGATAGCCGCGTCATGCAGCAATCGGACGCTGCCGCGCCCCCGATTCGCCGGGCGCGTCCGACCCTCCATTGCGAGACGCTTGCACAATGATTCGATAAATGTTGTATCATCGAATCATGAACGAGACCCAAGCCGTTTCCGCCCTTAATGCCCTGGCCCACACCCAGCGCTTGCGCGTGTTCCGCGCCCTGGTCGTTGCCGGCCTCGAAGGGCTCACCCCCAGCGTCCTGGCCGACCAGCTCGACGTGGCCCGCAACACCCTGTCCTTCCACCTGAAGGAGCTGGCCCATGCCGGCCTGGTCACGATCGAGCAGCAGGGCCGCAACCTGATCTACCGCGCCGACTTCGCCCACATGAACGGGCTGCTCGGCTACCTGACCGAGCACTGCTGCCAAAGTGGCGTGTGCGAGGCTAACGCTACCTCCCATGCCTGTACCTCCTGCTGAAAGGACTTCCCATGAAGCGCTTCCACGTCCACCTGCACGTCGATGATCCGAACCGCAGCATCGGCTTCTATTCCCAACTGTTCGCCGCGCAGCCGGCGCGCGTCGAGGGCGACTACGCCAAGACCCGCCGGTCAACTTCGCCATCTCCACGCGCGGCAGCAAGCCGGGCATCGACCATCTGGGCATCCAGACCGACGACGCCGACGAACTCGCCGCCCTGAAGGCCCGCGCGCAGGCGGCCGACATGACGATGCTCGACGAAGGCACGACGACCTGCTGCTACGCGCGCAGCGAGAAGCATTGGATCACCGACCCGCAGGGCGTGGCTTGGGAGCACTTCCACACGCTCGGCAACATCCCGGTGTTCAACGAAGCGCCTCACACCGCAAGCGGCACGGCTGCGGCTTGCTGCGCACCCAGCGACGGCCGCACCGCCGCGAAGCCGGCTGCTTCCTGCTGCTGACGCGAGGCGCCCATGACAACAGAGACCACCTACAACGCGCTGTTCATCTGCACGGGCAATTCGGCCCGGTCGATTCTCGCCGAAGGCATCCTGAACGCGCTGGGGCAAGGGCGCTTTCATGCCTACTCGGCGGGCAGCCACCCCAAGGGCGAAGTCCACCCGCTGGCGCTCGCCACGCTGGAGCGCATGGGCCTGCCCGGCACCTCCTATCGCAGCAAGAGCTGGGACGAGTTTGTGGCACCCGGTGCGCCGGTGTTCGATTTCATCTTCACGGTCTGCGACAACGCCGCCGCCGAGGTCTGCCCCGTCTGGCCGGGCAAGCCCGTCTCGGCCCATTGGGGCGTGCCCGATCCGGCGGCCGTCGAAGGCAGCGAGGTTCAACAACGCATGGCTTTCATGGATGCCGCCCTGGTCCTCAAGCGCCGCATCGAACTGTTCCTGTCGTTGCCGCTCGCGCGCCTGGACGCCATGTCCTTGCAGCGCGAGTTGCGCGACATCGGCCAGAAGTGAAGGCGGCCTCTCATCCGTGTCTGAGAGGACGGCTCATGCCCGACATTCAAATGAAGCGCCTGCCCATTTCCTGGCAACGCCTGGTTAGCGGACGGGGAACGACCTGCCCGCGCTGCCAGGGCACGAGTGAAGAAGTGCAGCGCGCCGTCCGGAAGCTGCAACAGGCGCTGGAACCGCTGGGCATCGCGCCTGAATTGCAGACACAGGAAATCGACGAAGCCGCGTTCCTGCAAGACCCGCTGCAATCCAACCAGATCCTGATCGCTGGACAACCCATCGAATACTGGCTGGGCGGGCAGACGGGCCGCAGCCGCTGCTGCGACGAATGCGGCGACAACGATTGCCGCACGGTGGAAGTCGGTGGCCAGCGTTATGAAGTGATCCCCGAAGACTTGCTGGTGCGCGCCGGAATGATTGCCGCGAGCCGCATGCTGGACCCCAGCTTGTCCTCTTGAACCCGTTACCAAATCCAGGAGTACAACGATGAGAAACATCCAAGTCTTCGATCCGGCCCTGTGCTGCAACACCGGCGTGTGCGGCACGCAAGTGGACCAGAACCTCGTGACCTTCGCGGCCGACGTGGATTGGGCCAGCCGCAACGGTGCCCGGATCGAGCGCTTCAATCTGTCGCAGCAGCCCCTGGCATTCGCCGAGAACGCGATCGTCAAGGGCTTGCTGGAGCGCACCGGCCAGACCGTGCTGCCGGTGACGCTGGTGGACGGCCAACTGGCGCTGGCGGGCCGCTATCCGGCGCGTGACGATCTGGCCCGCTGGGCGGGCATCGCCGCACCCGCCGCGCCGCAATCGCAAACCCAAGCACAAGGGCGCTGCGGCGGCGGTAGCCGCTGCTGCTGAACAAGGTAACTTCAATGCACTTTCTCGCTCAACCGCCTCGCTTCCTTTTCTTCACTGGCAAGGGAGGCGTCGGCAAGACTTCCATTGCATGCGCAACCGCCGTGCAACTGGCCGCTCAAGGCCGGCGCGTCCTGCTCGTCAGCACTGACCCGGCCTCGAACGTGGGGCAGGTTTTCGGCGAGCGCATCGGCAATCGCATTACGGCGATTCCCGCCGTGCCGAACCTGTCGGCACTGGAAATCGACCCACAGGCGGCTGCCCAAGCCTATCGGGATCGCATCGTCGGCCCGGTGCGTGGAGTTCTGCCCGATCCGGTGGTGCGAGGTATCGAAGAACAGCTCTCCGGTGCCTGCACCACGGAAATCGCCGCCTTCGACGAGTTCACGGCATTACTGATCGACTCGACGCTGACGACCGACTACGAGCACATCATTTTCGATACGGCACCCACCGGCCACACCATCCGTCTGCTCCAACTGCCTGGCGCATGGACTGGCTTTCTGGAAGCCGGCAAGGGCGATGCGTCCTGCCTGGGACCGCTCGCAGGCTTGGAGAAGCAGCGCACCCAGTACAAGGAAGCCGTCGAAGGTCTGGCTGATCCGTTGCGTACCCGCCTGGTTCTGGTGGCTCGTGCGCAACGCGCCGCGCTGCAGGAAGCGGCGCGCACCCACGAAGAACTGGCCGCCATCGGGCTGTCGCAGCAATACTTCGTCATCAACGGCGTGTTCCCCGCCGGTGAGGCCGAGCAAGACGCATTGGCTGCAGCGATTCATCGGCGAGAGCAAGCCGCACTGACTGCCGTCCCGGAAGCGCTGAAGGCCTTGCCCCGGGACCGGATCGCGCTCAAACCCTTCAACCTCGTGGGCCTCGATGCCTTGCGCGGTCTGCTGGTCGAGACCGCCAGCCCTGGCTGTGCCGATGCCGTGGAGCCTGCCACGCTCGATGCGCCGGACTTGTCCACCCTGGTCGACCAGATTGCCGCCGATGGGCACGGACTGGTCATGGTGATGGGCAAGGGGGGTGTAGGCAAGACGACACTGGCCGCAGCCGTCGCTGTGAAACTGGCAGACCAGGGGCTGCCCGTTCACCTGACCACCTCAGACCCGGCCGCGCATCTGGCCGAAACGCTGGAAGGCTCGCTTGCCAACCTGACGATCAGCCGCATCGACCCGCATGAAGAAACGGCGCGCTACCGACAGCATGTGCTGGACACCAAGGGCGCTCAGCTCGATGCCGAAGGTCGTGCCCTGCTGGAGGAAGACTTGCGCTCCCCCTGCACCGAGGAAATCGCGGTGTTCCAGGCGTTCTCCCGCATCATCCGCGAGGCCGGCAAGAAGTTCGTGGTGATGGACACTGCTCCCACAGGGCATACCTTGCTCCTGCTCGACGCGACAGGCGCATACCACCGCGAAATCGCCCGGCAGATGGGCGGCACGGGTCTGCACTACACGACGCCGATGATGCAGTTGCAAGATCCAAAGCAAACCAAGGTGCTCATCGTCACGCTTGCCGAAACCACGCCCGTATTGGAAGCGGCCAATCTACAATCCGATCTGCGCCGAGCAGGCATCGAACCGTGGGCATGGGTCGTCAACAGCAGTGTCGCGGCAGCGCACCCGCGTTCCCCGCTGCTGCGCCAACGGGCGCATAACGAGTTGCAGGAACTCGACGCCGTGGCAACACGGCATGCCCAGCGCTTTGCCGTCGTGCCCCTTCTGACAGAAGAGCCGGTCGGTGTGGAACGTCTGCGGGACTTGGCCAGCCGGAAGGCGCCATGAATCCGTCGAACCCAACTCCGATGAGCATCTTCGAGCGCTACCTGACGGTGTGGGTGCTGTTGTGCATCGTCGCCGGCATCGCCTTGGGCCAGCTCGCGCCCGGCGCGTTCCAGGCCATCGGCCGCATGGAAGTGGCCCAGGTCAACCTGCCGGTTGGCCTGCTGATCTGGATCATGGTGATCCCGATGCTGCTCAAGGTGGACTTCGGTGCGCTCGGCCAGGTGCGCCAGCACTGGCGCGGCATCGGCGTCACGCTGTTCATCAACTGGGCCGTCAAGCCGTTCTCGATGGCGCTGCTGGCGTGGCTGTTCATCCGTCAGGTCTTCGCCGACTGGCTGCCGGCCGACCAGCTCGACAGCTACGTCGCCGGGCTGATCCTGCTGGCGGCCGCGCCCTGCACGGCGATGGTGTTCCTCTGGAGCCGGCTGACCGGCGGCGACCCGGTGTTCACGCTGTCGCAGGTGGCGCTGAACGACACCATCATGGTGTTCGCCTTCGCACCCATCGTCGGGCTGCTGCTGGGCCTGTCGGCGATCACGGTGCCGTGGGACACGCTGCTGACCTCGGTGGTGCTCTACATCGTCATCCCGGTCATCCTCGCGCAGTTGTGGCGCCGCGCGCTGCTGCGTCGTGGCCGGGCCGCATTCGATGCCGCGCTCGCCCGCATCGGCCCGCTGTCGATCGCGGCGCTGCTGCTGACGCTGGTGCTGCTGTTCGCCTTCCAGGGCCAGGCCATCCTGCAGCAGCCGTTGGTGATCGCCATGCTGGCGGTGCCGATCCTGATCCAGGTGTTCTTCAATTCCGGCCTGGCCTACTGGCTCAACCGCAAGGTGGGCGAGAAACACAACATCGCCTGTCCCTCGGCGCTGATCGGTGCGAGCAACTTTTTCGAGCTGTCGGTGGCGGCGGCCATCAGCCTGTTCGGTTTCCATTCCGGCGCCGCGCTGGCCACCGTGGTCGGCGTGCTGATCGAGGTGCCGGTGATGCTGCTGGTGGTGCGCGTGGTCAACCGTTCCCGAGCCTGGTACGAACAGGCCCCGCGCGACGCAGCGAGGCATCCGGCATGAGCACCATCACGATCTACCACAACCCGGACTGCGGCACGTCGCGCAACACGCTGGCGCTGATCCGCGCCAGCGGCATCGAGCCCACGGTCATCGAGTACCTGAAGACACCACCCGACCGCGAGACCTTGAAGACGCTGATCGCGCGCATGGGCATGCGCGTGCGGGACGTGTTGCGCGTCAAGGGCACGCCCTACAAGGAGCTGGGCCTGGATGCCGCGCACTGGAGCGATGACGAACTGATCGACCAGATGCTGGCGCACCCGATCCTCATCAATCGGCCCATCGTGGTGTCCCACTTGGGCGTGCGTCTGTGCCGCCCCTCGGACATGGTGATCGAGCTGTTGCCGCAGCGGCCGGCGGGCGAAATTCGCAAGGAGGATGGCACGCCGCTGCTGGTGGATACGCCGATCGCCGGCAGCGACCCGGACCTTGCCCTGGCTTTGCAGGAGGCCGGGCTTCCCACGGACGACCTGGCCGAATCGGGGCGCAGCTTCTTCGCCTATGCCACGGTGTCCGGCGAGCGCGTGGGCTACGGCGGCTTCGAGCGCATGGGCCGGGACGTGCTGGTGCGTTCTCTCGTGGTGCTGCCGCACGCGCGTCATCGCGGCCTCGGCGGCGGCATGCTCGCGCTGCTGTTGCGCCGCGCCTTCGACGAGGGCGGGCGTGACGCCTGGTTGCTGACCACCACGGCCGCGCCGTTCTTCGAGCGTGCGGGCTTCAAGCCAATCGAGCGCAGCGTCGCACCGGCGGCCATCCTTGCCACACGGCAGGCCGCGAGCCTGTGTCCTTCGAGCGCGGTGCTGCTCGGGCGTCGAATGACGTTGTGATGCGCTCTCGCAAAGGTATTCCGGGGAACAGAGGTGCCTCAGTGCAATGAGTAGTCGCCGAAGGCCGCACGGGCCTTCGGCTGGAGAGGAAGGATAACCACCTGTGGGCTGCATCAGCGCAGGCCGTCGTCAAAGCCGCTCGCTGCGTCAGCAATCGCACCCGGCCCATGTCGTGGCTGGGGCCGGAAACCTCTGGCGTGCATCCACACACAAAGGGAGCCCGTTGTTCCGCCGGCGGGCACCGGCACCGAATACCGTCGACCCGAGGGGTCTCCTGGCCGCTCGCCGCAAGGCAGGCAAGCCGTCAGGAGACCCCTCGCCATCGGCGCGAGAGACTGGACCAGCGGAATGGCGCGATGCGCGATTCGGGGAGGAATGGCCTTCTCGTCCCCTGGCCCATGACGGACCAGTGGGACGCGCACGCCGTTGCAGAAGGGGTCGCGCGCTGGGGAGCCCGCGGGAGGCGGGATGCTTGCCCCGCCGTCACGGCGTGGCAGGGGGATTCGGGGCGTCAGGACACCTTGGGCGAGCGGCGCGGCTTGCGGGGCGCACCGCCTTTGCCGGTCGATGATTCGACCTGCTGCGTGCCCTTGCAGTCCGGGTAGCGGCTGCACGACCAGAACGCGCCGTTCTTGCCGCTGCGCTGGCGCATCGCTGCGCCGCACTGCGGGCAGGCCGGCGCCGGAGGCAGCTTGAGGGAGAGCGTCGCGCCACGGTACTGCTGCACGAGCTGCGCCACCCAGGTCGATTGCTTCTCGATGAAGGTGTCCAGCGTCAGCGTGCCGGCCTCGATCATGTCCAGCGCCTGCTCCCACACCGCGGTCGTGCCCGGATCGGCGATGGCCGGCGGCACGGTGTCGATCAGTGTGAAGGCCGCATCCGAGGCGCGCACGGCGCGTCCCTTTTTGACCAGGTAGCCACGGGCCAGCAGCCCGTTGATGACGTTAGCGCGCGTGGCTTCGGTGCCGATGCCGGTCGTGTCCTTGAGCTTCTGCTTCAGGCGCGGATCGGTCACGAGCTTGGCGACGCCCTTCATGGCCTTGACCAGTTCGCCCTGCGTGTACGGCCTGGGCGGCAGCGTCTTCAACGCCTTCAGGTCCACCGCGCCGACCTGGCAGGCCAGGCCCGCATGCAGTGCGGGCAGCACCTGGCTGCGCTGCGCTTCCTCGCCGTCACCGTCCTCCGGTTCGGGCGCCGTGAGCACTTGGCGCCAGCCGGCCGCAACGATTTGCTTGCCCACGGCCACCAGCGATTGGCCGCCGCAAGCGAACTGCGCCACCGTCCGGTCGAACTCGTGATGCGGCAGGAACTGCGCCAGGTAATGCGCGCGGATCAGCCGGTACACCGCCAGCTCCTTGTCGCTCATGGCCGAGAGGTTCGCGGGCTCCAGCGTCGGGATGATGCCGTGGTGAGCACTGACCTTACCGTCGTTCCAGGCGCATGAACGCTGAGTGCGGTCCAAGCGCTCGATGAGCGGGCGCAGGCTGGGATCGGTGGCGAATACCGCATCGAGCACGGCCGGCACTTCGGCCAGCATGCTCTCGGGAAGGTAGCTCGAATCCGAGCGCGGATAGGTCGTCGCCTTGTGGGTCTCGTACAGGGCCTGGGCAATGTCCAGGGTCTCCTGCACGTCCAGCCCCAACTGCTTGGAACAAACTTCTTGCAATGTGCCCAGGTCGAACGGCAGCGGCGGGCCTTCACGCACGCGCTCGGTTTCCACCGACAGCACCTGCGCCTGGCCGGCGCCGCGGATGCGCTGGGCGGCCTGCTGCGCCACCGGCTGCTGCAGGCAGCGGCCGGCGTCGTCGGTGCATCCGTCCGGCGGCGTCCAGCTTGCGGTGAAGCGCTGGCCCGCGTGCGACAGGACCAGATCGACAGTCCAGAACGGCACCGAGACGAAGCGCGAGATTTCGCGGTCGCGGTCCACCACGAGCTTGAGCGTCGGCGTCTGCACGCGCCCGACCGACAGCACGCCGGAGTAGCCGGCCTGACGGCCGAGCACGGTGAACAGGCGACTCAGGTTCATGCCGATCAGCCAGTCCGCGCGGCTGCGGGCCAGGGCCGAGAAGTACAGCGGCAGCGTGTCGGCCGAGGGCTTCAGCGCGGCCAGCGCCTTGCGGATGGACGCATCGTTGAGCGCCGACAGCCACAGGCGCTGGATCGGCCCGCGGTAGCCGCACAGCTCGATGATCTCGCGGGCGATCATCTCGCCTTCGCGGTCGGCGTCGGTGGCGATCACCAGCTCGCTCGCCTTGGCGAGAAGCTGCTGGACGGTCTTGAACTGCGCGGCGGTCTTGGGCTTGACCTCGACCTGCCAACGCTCAGGAAGAATCGGGAGCTGGTCGATGGACCAGCGTTTGTACTGCTCGCCGTAGGCTTCTGGCGCAGCAGCTTCGATCAGGTGTCCGATGCACCAGGTCACGACCAGACCCGAGCCGCTGTAGCAGCCGTTGCCACGTTGGCCGGCGCCCAGCACGCGGGCGATGTCCTTGCCTTGGGACGGCTTCTCGCACAGGAACACGCGCATGAAGCCTCCTCTGGAATGTGCGGTTCATCGAATGGCCCCAGCTTGGCGGGGCCGGAAGATGCCGGCAGCAAGGAAGCCGATTGGCGCAGCCCCCGCTTTGTAGGCGGCTGGCGCAGCGGGAGACTCGTTTCGGGAGGGCGGCTGGAACTCGGTGGACGACCTTGGCGCTATCCCCAGGGGATAGTTCGCTGGTGCATCGCGGGCGGCTGACGGCTGCTACAGCCGCCCCCGAGGCGCGCGCGGCGGGCGAGCTACTGCCCGCCGGCCGGCTTGGCGCTGAGCGCCACCGATTCGATGCGGTACGGCAGGATGCCGACCCGCCGCGCCTCGATCTTGAAGGTCGTCCGCTCGTTGTCGTCGGCGTCTTCCCACTCGTCCTTGACCGTGCGGCCCTCGACCAGCACCCGCATGCCCTTCTGGTACAGCGTCTTCCAGTGGTCCGCGTCGCGGTGCCACAGCTCCACCGGCGCCCAGTAGCCGCCGCGGTCCTCGAACTCGCCATCCTTCTTGGGGACGGGGTTGTCGAAGTAGACGTTCAGGCGCAGCAGCCGGCGCGGCTCGTCGTTGCCGTTCGGAAACTCACGGTAGTCCGGCGCAGAACCGATGTTGCCCTCGCCGACAAAGTGCGTGCTCATGGTGACTCCTTGGTGATGGAAGACGTGAATGCGGCAGGCCCATGGGTGCGCCGCAAGTGGATCGCCTCGGCCTGGGCGACCTTGGCGGCGCACTCCATGGCCTGGCGGGCGATGCTGTGGGTGAGGCTGATCTGCATGTTCAGCACGATGCGCTGCAACTCGATCGCGTACAGGTCGTCGATCAGCGACGGCGGCGTGGCGGGGTTGGCCAGCAGCGCCTCCCACAGCGCCACGCCCATGCTGGAACGGTCGAGGTTGCGCCAGCGCAGGAAGGTCGTCCCTGCGCCAGTGGTCTGCTGGGCCAGTTGCACGTCCAGCCGGTTGAAGGGGTAGGCCCGCGCCTGCGCCAGCACGCGCTGCTGCGCCAGGTCGATCAACTCGTCGCGCAGCGCCGTGCATTGGCTGGCCCAGGTCTCCAGACTCCCCTTACCTTTAAAAGGCTGTAAAAGGCCCTTTAGGTAGCCTGCGTGTGCCAGGTGCTGGAAGGCCACCTGTTCCAGCGGCACGAAGCGCGCGGTGCGGCCGGCAGAAGGCGCGTCCGTCATGCTTCGGGGCCTGCATCACTATGCGCAACCCCATCGGCTGCGCCAGCGGAGGAAGCCGTCGGCGCATCGGCTGACGCGGAAGTCGGCGCATCGTTGCGGCCCGGGCGCCGCGCGATCGGCGGCGCGAAGCGCGAGCGGCGCGTACCTTCGAGCACGTCCTGCGGCAGCTCGCCGAACTTCTCCAGCGCCGCTCGCGCCGCCGCGTTCTTGCCAGCGAAGTCGTCGCGCGTCGTGCCGGAGTAGCGGTACTGCTGCGCCAGCGAGAACAGGCTGCGCAGCGCGTGCGCGCCGTCGTTGAGCCAGCGCTCCAGCGTGCTGCGGTCGATCAGCGCGGTGTGGTGGGCCAGGATCAGCTTGCGGGCCAGGTCGTCGTAGTCGGCCAGCAGGTACACCGCCATGAAGCCGAGCTGTGCATTGACGAACAGCGGCAGCTTCACGGGCTGCACGTTCATGTTCTCGCCCAGGGTCAGCGCGGGCGGCACGTCGGCCAGCGCCTGATCCACCTGTTCGCGCAGCGCCTGCAGGCTGGCCTTGGTCTGCGTCAGCTTGTCTTCGATGCGCAGCATCCAGAAGTCCGAATACGGGTCGTCCTGTTCGGCGCCGCGCTTCATCTTGTTCATCACGCTGATGTAGCCGTTCAGGCCGATGATTCCGGGGCGTCCTTCAGCAGGCGCTCGCCCGTGCCAGATGCGCGAAGCGTGGTGGGTGTGCAGCGTCAGCGACATCGCGCTGCGCAGCGATCCGAGGTTCAACTGCAGGGGTTGCTGGGGTTCGTTGGCCATGGCTGCGTCTCGCGGTGAAGGAACGAGCCGCCAGCATCAAGATCGGCCGGAAGGCCGTCAGTCAACAAACCGCATCCGGCATGCGCCCGGTTTGCGTCGCGGGAAGGCTGCGTGTGCTACCCATCCCCTGGGGATAGCTCCCGGTACATAGCTGCGGGCTGATGCCGAGTACGCCACGCGCTGGAAGGCGACGTGTTCCAGCTATCCCCTGGGGATAGCCGTCGATCAACGCTCGCCTAGGCTGGCGCGCAAGCGCGCGAGATACGCCCGCGCGGCCTCCCGGCCAGGGCCATTGGCTGGAGGCGGTCCTGGTGCCGGCGAAGCGGGCTGGGAAGCTGACGCCATGGGCGGCGGCGGGCGCGGTGCCGATAGGCTCTCTGCGGCCCAGGCCTTGAACTCCCCGCGCATTGCCTTCTGGATGATCCCGAACAGGTAGCCCGCAGCATTGCGCACGCCGCTGCTGCCACAACGTGCCGCCCATTCGTCGAGCACGGTCTGCCGCAGGGATTCATCGACCTGCTGCAGGGCCACCAAGGCGCCGGCCTGCTGCTCTTCCTTCAGGCGCAGGAAGCGCTCCGGCAATCGCAGGTTCTGCAGCGCCTTCGCGCGCGGTACTGTACGTACTTCATCAATACGATCATTACGTACTGTACGGTCCTGCTTCGGATTCCGAAGAGAGCCGTCTGGCGCGGGTTTCGGCCCTGCTTCGGAATCCGAAGACGGGCGTTCGGCATTCCGAAGAAGGGCTTGCCGGCCTTCTTCGGAATCGTGATCCACAGCCTCCTGTGGATAACTGCCGGTGCTCCAGCCTTGGTCGTCCAGGCGCTGTGCCAGCACCTGCAGGCGCGTAGGCAGCGTGCGGCCCGAGAGCATCGGGTCTTCGGCGATCTCCTTGAGCGTGTTCACGCCGACGAGCTGCACCGCCTTCGCGGCGTGCGTCAGCGCCTGGCTGACCAGGCCGAGGTAATCGGGGTCGAGCTGGATCGCCTCGAAGGGCGTCAGCGGCTCGTCGTGCAGCACGTAGAGGTTGCCGAGGATGCGGCCGGTCTTGGGGTCGCGCCGTCGCCGCACCAGGGACAGCCAGCGCGTGAGGCGCAGCAGCGTCAAGGCGCGCGCCACGGTTTCATGCGACGCCTGCGCCGCGCACGGCATCGAGGCGAGGTAGGGCCGAAGCTGGTCGTAGGTCGGGAACGCGGTGACACCATCCTCATTGAGCTGCAGGCGGAACACCTGCCAGGCGTTGCGCTCCAGTGGGGTCAGGCGCCGATCGAGGAACAGCGCGCGCGGCACGCTCTCATGACGGTTGCCGCTGAAGAGAAAACCGTCACTCGACGCCGTGCCGGCGGCCGGACCAGCGGTTTGCGTTGGGGCCAGGTGCTGGAGCGCATCGTCGAACAGCGCCGACAGCGCCACCGGACCATCGCGTCGTGGTGCGCCGCGTATCGTCATGGCCTTACACCAAGCCCTGGTCGATCCAGTTGCGTATCGCCGCCCAAATCACCGACATCGGCAGGCTCAGGGTCTCGGCCAGGTCCATGGTCAGCGCGAGCATCGCCATCTCGTCGTCCAGCGCGATGTGCCGCTCGCCGACGCCTGCCTTCCAGTGCTGCCACAGCACCGTATCCTGCGCCTCGTCCAGCACCGGGTGCCGGCCCTTGCGTTTGGGCAGGCCGAGAATGTCCCGCCGCAGCGCGACCTCCTGATGCGTGAGGCCGTAGTATCGGCTCACCATTTCCGTGCTGGCACCCAAGCGGAGCATGCGGTCCACGGTGGCGATCTCCTGCTCCACGTCATGCACCTGGCTGAGCAACCGCCGCAGCACTTCGCGGTTCACCGACACCGAGCACCACGACACCGCGGCGTTGACCAGCACGCTAACCAGGGCCGGATGCTTCAGCGCGTCCAGTTCCTCCTCACCGAAGCCCATGGCCTTGCAGCGGCGCAGTTGCCCGTTGCGTAGGTCGTGCAGGGCCTGCGCGATGACGGCTTGATTCAGCGGGTGCGGGGTCGACATGCCGGCCTCCCGCTCAGGCGCCTGGGCCGGTATCGGTGGACGCCGCTCCGGCCTCCAGATCCAGCAGCCGGCGCGCCAGGCGCAACAGCCGGAATAGCTTCACGAGGCTGGTGTCGCTCAGGCGCGTGGTTGCGCCCCCGTGCCCATGCAACAGCGGCGCCAGGTCGTCGGCCAGGCGCGTGCGGTCAAGCGCGGCTGCGGGCGTCGGTGCGGCGCTCAGGGCATGCAACAGCGTCAGCACCGCTCGCGCGAACGGCGGCATGGCGGCCGATGCGCGCGGCGCCAGGCAGACGAAGCCCAAGCCCGTGTCGCAGGGCTCGACGTGCTTGGCCATCGACGCTTCCTCGGCGATCTCGCGGGCGAACTGCGCGATGTGCACGCGCAGCCGGTCCGGCGCGTCCAGGCCGGGCTCGATGTACCAGACGTCAGAGATGGGATAGAGCCCACCAGCCTGCACCGGAATCGCGCGCAGCGCGTCGCCCGCGAAGTCCGGCAGCTTGTCGCCCATCTGGTCGGCGACGAGACGCTGGATGGATTGCAGGCGGTCGGTGGTGGCCGCGGGCGACACGATATGCCCTTGCAGACGCGCGTCACGCTCGTCGTCGCCACCTCCGTGCGGCTTGCCGTCGCGCTCGAGTTGAGCCGCGGCGCGATCGGCATTTTCGGGTTGGTCACCGCCGGCCGGTGCCGCCGCTGGAGCCTGGGCCGCCGACGCCGACGCGGGCGGTGCAGTCGGTGGACGGGGAGCGGCGGCCAGCGGCGCAACAGGCGCTGCGGGCTGCGGTGGTGTGACGGACGATGGCTCGCTGCTCAGCGTGCGCTGCCGGTGTTCGCTGTCGTCGATCTCCAAGGCCAGCGTGTCGTAGTCCGCCCCCAGCAGCTCGGCCATCTGCCCGACCAGCTCGTCCTGCACGCGTTGGACCGAGAATCCGTCCCCCTGTGCGTCGAACTGCGACAGCACATCCTGGAACAGTGTGGGGAAGTCCATCGCCGGATCGCGGCCCAACGCGCGGCGCTCCCAGGTCCGCTCGCAGGCCTTGCGCAACACAGCCAGGCGTTCGACCTGGTGCCGACCCAGCCCGCCGTAGAGCACAGTCGGAATCGCCGGCAGCAGGTAACGCACCGCATCGCTCATGCGGCTGATGTGCGATTGCGGCAGTGGGAATCCATCAGCCGTCAGGCGACGCGCCAACTCGCTCTGCGACAGCGCCTGGCCAACCTCCTGCTCGTAGAACTCGCGCGCCTTCTCCACACCCAGCGCACGTTCGATGAAGGTGAGGCCGCCGCGCAGCTCGTTCTCGGCCAGGTGCCCGGTCAGCGCCACGATCTCGCCGCGCTCGGGCCAGGGCCGAAACAGGCACGGCACGCGGAAGAACCGTTCATCCTTCGTCTCGGCCCACAGCTCGCGCAGGATCGCCAGCCGCGTGTTCCCGCCGTTCCTGATGATGAAGTGCGCTTCGCCTGGGCGCCGCGTGATGGTGGGTGGCGCGTCCAGTCCACGCTCGCGGATGGACGCCTTGATGTCCTCGTAGGCCGGGTTGCGCGTAACACGCGGATCGTGGTCGTAGGGCCGCAACTGGTCCAGCGTCACGATCATCGGCGTGTCCGCGATGGGATCGGTCAGGGCCGCAGCCGTTGGGCTGCTGCGCTCGAAACCGGAGGCGAGCAGCTTGGCGGCCATGTCCTGCGGGGTCAGGTCAGCCACGGCCGTCCTCCCCAGGCGCCGGCTCGCCGGCAATGCCGTCCCGCGCCTGCCGGGCGGCGCGGCGAAGCTGCGCGCGCGCGTTAAGGCCCGCTCGGTGGTCGCTCGCGGTGGAGCTGGTGTAGATCGAAGCGCAGCCCGACTTGGTGAACTTGAGGTGTCCGCCGGCCGTGCGCACCACGTGCCAGCCTTCAGCCAGCGCGAACTCGATGAGGGCGCGCAGGCGCTTGTGGCCTCTCGCCAGTTCATGCGCGCTCGCCATCGCCCGCGCTCCCTGCTGTGCCTGCCGCGCTTGCCGTGTCAGCGCGGCCGGTGACCTGGGCGAAGCGGTCCTGCCATTGCGGGAACAGCTCGCCGGCCAGTGCGCGCATGGTCGCCAGCGCCGCGGGCGCGTTGCGGCCCACGGGCTGTCGGTACTCCACGCGGTGCACCGGCAAGCCTCTGGTCGCAGCGCGCGGATAGGCTTCGATCGCCGGTACGTCGGTGTCCAGTACGCGCACGCCGACTTGGCCCTGAAATACCTGCCGCAACGCCTGCTGGATCAGCCGCGCGTTTGTCGACACCGGATGCACGCGGTTGATGAGCAGGTGCAACGGCGGCGGCTCGATGCCAAGGTGCCGATACGGCGCGATGTCTTCGATAAGCTGTAGCGTGCCGCGCCGCAGTTCGCGCGCCGCGAGAATTTCCGGCGTGACGGGCGATAGCGCCATGTCCGAGGCCAGCACCGCCATCTCCAGCTGCACGCTGCGCGCGCCCTGCGTGTCGATCAGCACCAGGTCATAGCTCGGAGCCAGCGCCGGCAGAAGGTGGCGCAATCGCAGGCGGCCATCGGGCGCGTGCAGCAGCAGCGTGTTCAACTCGCCACGGTCGTCGTTGGAGAGCACCAGGTCCAGGTCCGCGATCGCGGTGTGGGACACCAGTTGCTCGATGCTGCGCTCGTTGAACGCCAGCATCTCGTAGATTCCTGCCGGTGCGCGCACGGTCAGCGAGAAATAGCTCGACAGCGTGGGTTGCACGTCCAGGTCCAGCAGCAACACGCGCAGCCCGGCGTCGGCCGCGAAGCCGCCGAGGTTTTCCGCGGTCGTCGTCTTGCCCACGCCGCCCTTGGTCGAAATGATCGAAACCACCTGCATGGGCTTCTCCTCGTCGAATGGAATGAAGGGAGAAGCCGCGTCAGGCGCGCTCGTTGAGCCGGTCAGCGATCCACTGTTCGATCTCCACGGAATCCCAGCCGACCGCGCGCACGCCCAGGCGCATGGCCTTGGGGAACTTGCCTTCTTTCATCAGGCTGTAGATGTGGGCGCGCTTGAAGCCGGTCTTGGCCTCGACTTCGGCGCGGCGCAGGATGCGGTGCTCGGGTGACAAGGCCGGCGCGATGGTCTGCGAAGACATGAGAGACACTCCTTGACGCTCGATGGCGTTGTTCAGAAAGTGCCTCGCATTCAATACAACGCCGCCGCGGAATTCACTGCAATTGCAGAACGCGCGACTGTAATTGCAGTGCTCAGCTAAAGGCTCAGCGGGACGCCTCCAGGTGGCGGCGCGCCTGGGCTAGCTTGCTCCATAGCGTGCGTTCGCTGATGCCGGGCCGGCCTTCGTGATGGGCCAGCAGTGCGCTGACCACCGCATCCATGTTGCGGAAGGACGAGTAGGCAGAGCCCGCGGGGGACTTGCCCAACAGCAATGTCAGCAGGCCGCCGATGATGTTCAGGTAGGTCGACTCGCTGCGCAGGCCCGGCTCACGCGCATCGCCCTCTCCGATGCGAATGGCATGTTCCTTCGCCAACGCTTCGTGCTGCGCCTTCAGCGCCGTATGCAGTTGTGCGAGTTCGGCAAGCTGCAGCTTGGCGGCCTCGCGATCGGCCAGCAACACGCTCAGCGTGGCGACGCTCACCGCAGGATGCAGTTCGCGCTCGATGCCGTCGAACAGGAACGGAGGCCGCTCACCGGGGTAGTAATGCGACATCCACGCCTTCAGGTCGACGTGGCGCACGATCAACGCAGGATCGTCGAGTGCGGGGCGCTGAGATTCCTGCGCCATGCCTGCCTTGCCGTAAGAAAGTTCATCGTGTGCCAGTGCGTCGAAGATGCGCTCGGAGAAAAGGCGCAGCATGGGCCAGCGCGGAAAGTCGTTCGGCTCGGGCATGGCACGTGGCCCGAGCGTTTCCAGAATCCGTGGCTCAAAGCGCAACAGGCCCGCCCAACGAACGGCCGCCTCGATCGGGCGGTAGTAAATCTTGGCGCCAAAGGCAAGGCAACTCGATTTCTCCATGTCGCGCGCATCCCATCGTCGGATCGAACTCCGGCAGACGCGCACAGCCCAAGAGGGCGAGGCGATTGCCCAGAAATCCGGATGAAGCGCGGGGCCGACCGATATCGCGGAAGGAGGCGTTGCATCGGCGCTGACGGCCGGCCTAAGGGCAAATTACATCTTGCTACGCTTGAAACTCCTCCACCATAATGCGGGCGCTTTGCCTTTGGACCGGCACGCGGCTTGGTGGTCGCCGCAACCCTGGAATCAAGCATGGGTGCCGCGCTTTACCCGAAACCTGGTCAAAGTTTTCCGTAGGAATTCCAACGGGGTAAAGCGCCAATGCGTCAACCGCATGAGCCGGTTTGCAACCAGCCAAAGCTCGTGCGCTCTGCGTCAGTGCAGTGACCGCTTCGGCACACCCCGTATGGCGGACGCCGCCACGCAGAACGGCACAGCAATGGTCCCTCCAAGAACGGGGCATTTACACAACTCGCCGTCGATGCAATTCAGGTCAATCGCAAGGCCAAAATGGAATCGCGCAATCCGAGGATCTGTTGCGTATGCACGCCGACAGCGCGCGGAATCAAGTCCTGCGTGGATCGCCAGCATCCTGGCTGCCAACGCGCTCGGCGCGGTCGATGAACTGCCGCAGTGGCTCCGTCACGTTGCCCTCGGCCCGCAGTAAATAGGTGGTCAGCGTAGCGGTCGGATCGGCCAGAGGCCGGGCGACGACATCGGCCTGTTGATGTACCACCAGATGCGCGGCACTTGAAAAGCCCACCCCATACCCCGCTGCCACTAGCGTCAGCATCAGGCCGTGGCTCGCGACGTATTCCGCCACCTTCGGCTCTGCATCGATGGAGCGGAACAACCGTTCACGTTCCCGGTGGCAACCTTGGCATACCTGTCGGTCGCAAAGTATGAGTGAATAGTCCAATAGTTCGTGCAGCGGCACTTGCTTGAAGGCCAGCAACGGATGCCGCAAGGGCAGCGCCACGACGAAAGGGTCTTTCCACACCGGCTTCGCAACGATCCCCGCGTTCACTTCGTCGATCACTGCAAAGCCGGCATCGAGCAGGCCCGCGTTCAGTCCATGCAGCAATTGGGCCAGCGGAACCTCGGACAATCGGATGTTCACCAGCGGAGCTTCCTGCCTGCATAGTGCGAGCAACGCCGACAGCCGAAACCGTCCGATGTCGCCTGCCAGCGCAATGCGTAGTGGAATCTGATACCCCTCGGCCGCAGTGCGTGCTCTAGCTTCGGCCTGCTCGACAGCCAACATGATGCAGCGGGCATCCCGCAAGAAAACCTGTCCGGCCGAGGTCAGACTGACACCGCGCGGCGTGCGCAGGAGCAGCGCTACCCCCAAATCCGCCTCCAGCTTGAGGATCGTGCGGGACAGGGGTGACTGTTCGATATGCAGGCGCTTGGCAGCCTGGCCGAAGTGCAATTCCTCGGCCACAGCGATGAAGGCCCGGATATGACGCAGGTTCACGCTTTCGCACGGGAATGAGTCGAAGACGACCGGATGAAGTTCAGCTACAACGCTCGAGCTGCGTAATCATCCGACGCCCTCTCATCTCAACCGCCTCATCAAGCTTGCATCAGGGATCGGACTCATCCAACATGAAACGACGATAGTCAAGGTTGAACACGTCCAACTTCGGAGGCCACCAGTGCCTCGCCAATCGACGGCACCTTCTTCTTGAGTAAGGCCAGATCACGCTCGCGTCGATCTTCGACGGTGATCTTCTGCGTCTTCCACTCACTCAGATGAAGATTGAGCTGGCCGATGTAGGTCGCCCGTCCGGGTTTGACCACAAACTGGTAACTGAAGGGACGCTGCGAGCCGTATTCAGTGCCACCACTCTGACCGGCAGGGTCCTTAAGTGACCATGTATAGAACTCATACGCACCAGCCGGCAAGTGCAGTGACGCCACGCGTCCGGCCGTTTCACTTTCCCGAAGATCGAGCGGTTCGATCGAGTTCGGTCCCTTGGCGACGATCCTCCGGTCGCCGTCGGCGCGCGAAGTCAGCCTTGATACGCCGCGTGCGTGCTGCTTTAGCGATTCGAAGTACGGCCGAGCAATTACCGCCTTGCCGTCTTTCGGGGGCAACTTTCGGAGCCGGTACTCGAAACTGGAGACCTTCTCCATGGGTTTGCCAGACAAGGTCAGCGACATGATCGCAAGCCCTTCAGGCTGCTTCGGGTCAAAAACATAGTCGGTCCTGATTAGTGACATACCTCAGCCCCGCCCGTGGAGGCTCACCTGGTGAGCCAGTGAGTGCCGAGGATCGGTTCACCGCGACAGGAGGTGAACCATGGCGATGAACCGAGTGCAGTTTCAACCTGGACTTTCGATGGCGCAGTTTCTCGATCGATACGGCAGCGAAGACCAGTGCGAGACAGCACTGATCGCCTCGCGCTGGCCCCAAGGATTCGTGTGCCCGGAGTGCGGCTCGGGCGAGAACAGTTCGTTCAGACGTGAGGGACGGCTGTACTGGCAGTGCTCGGCGTGTCGCCACCAATGCAGCGTCATCAGCGGCACGGTCTTCGAGGCGACCAAGTTGCCGCTGACGCGCTGGTTCCTCGCCATGCACCTGCTCACCCAGTCCAAGAACAACGTCGCCGCACTCGAACTCATGCGCCACCTGGGGGTTTGCTACAAGACCGCCTGGCTCATCAAGCACAAGCTGATGGAGGTCATGCGTGTGCGCGAGGACGCGCGTGTGCTCGATGGGCGGGTGGAGATCGATGACGCCTACCTGGGAGGGGAACTCCCAGGCGGCAAGACAGGGCGCGGCTCCGAGAACAAGGTGCCGTTCCTCGCAGCCGTGCAGACCACGCCCGACGGACAACCGCAGTTCGCCTGCTTCGCCCCGCAGCCGTTCACCACCGAAGCAGTGGCGGCCTGGGCGGCCAAGTCGCTGGCGACCTCGGCCACCGTAGTGTCCGACGGTCTGTGGTGCTTCGGCGGCGTGAAGATCATCGGCGCCCAGCATGAGCGCACCGTCACCGGCGGCGGCGCGGCCAGCACCAAGCTGCCACAGTTCAAGGCAATCAACACACTGTTGGGCAACCTGAAGAACGCGCTCGCAGGCACCTACCACGCTTTCGACTTCACCAAGTACGCCCATCGCTACCTCGCTGAGGCCCAGTACCGATTCAACCGTCGCTTCAATCTCACCTCCATCTTGGCTCGCTTGCTGCGCGCCGCCTCCGTCACTTCGCCTCGGCCCGCTCGGTTCATTCGGGCGGCTGAGGTATGTCGCTAATCAAGTAGTCGGTAGACAGATCGGATGTGGCTGCGCAGCCGGTCAGGCCTAACGCAGCCACCATTGAGAGCAACATACGCTTCATGGCCGTTCCTTTCGTTTATCTTTGAATTGGTGAATCCAAATGCTCGTTCTTCGAGTACCAGATCGTTTGAACACCAGCACGACGATCATGTTGTGGAGCGTCGAGCTGATTAACCTCGCTAGAGAAACAGAGTAAGTGACGCAGCGATGCAGCCTCACTCATCGGCTAACCCCCAAATCAGGTGGGCATCGACCAACAGCCGATTGCGCGCCTTCAACGCTTCGATGCGGGATGAAAGCGATGCGCCGGCAGCATCAACGGATTGCCGACGCAGAAGCAGCAGCGACTGCAGATCCCCCTCGCCAAGGCTGTAGCCACGCTGGCCGAGCCTGGCGTTCTCGCGGGCCATCTGCGCGGACTGTTCGGCCAACCTCCACCGCCGCAGTGCAGTGCGGGCATCGTTGATGGTTTCCGCAGTCGCCAGGTCGATTTCCTTGCGTTGGCGCTCCAGTTCGGCCCGCGTTACGTCCACCTGCTTGAGCGCCTCCTGCATGGTTTCCTTGCGATAGGTCCCTCCGAGCGGGATGCTCACGCTGACGCCTACGATGCGTTCACTGCGACGAGCCTCCGAGGCCGTATAAATGCCAACCGTGGGATCAGGAATCCGATCGGCCCGCGCCCGATCGGCCGTCAGTTCAGCCCGCTTCAGCGATTCCTGCATGATCCGCAGCGTGTCGCTCTCGGCCAGCACCCGTTCGCGCCACTGCACCTCGTCCAGCTCAAGCTCCGCAGGTTCACTCAAGGACCGTGGCTCCATCATCAGAGACGGAAAGCGTGAGCGCAGGCGAAGGATTGCCTTGGCCTCCTGTGCCTGCGCGGCGTCGAACTGTCGGCGCGCCTCGGCCGCATCCGCTTGCGCAGCGTTGAGATCCAGAAGCGACGCATCGCCGGCCCTGCGGCGCCCGGCAACTGCCGACGCGCTCGATTCGGCGAAGCCGAGTTGTTCCTTGGCCAGTTCTCGCGCCTGGATAGCTGCCAGCCAGTCGATCCACAAGTCAGCCAATGCACGCGCCGCTTCAAGTCGTGCTTCCGCTAACTCGGCACGACCTATCCGTTCGGTAGCGTCGCCGAGGCCCTGATCGAGTTCGGCCTTGCCGCCAATTCGGATCGGTCGTTCGATCCTGGCGGCCCATTCGTTGGAATTGCCACCTGTGTCATAGCGGCGTCTCTGACCGTCGATCCCTACAGACCACTCGTAGGGTGATGCGGCGATCCTGCGCCCTGCATGGCCTGCTGCTTCCAGCGCATGCCGGGCTTTCACGACAGAAGGCTCCTGCTCGATAGCCGCACGCGCAAGTTCGGCAGGAGGTAGGTCGGACGGAGTGACGGGCTGCGCAACCACTTGCAGCGGCAGCACCAGCGCCCACCCCAAGGTCATCGTGATCCAAGACTTCATGCAATCTCTCCATCGATCGACAGCGGTGCTGCCCAATAGCGCAACCCGGTGCCAGCAAAACGTTCTTGCAGCAGTTGCAGGAGTTCTTCCCGCTTCCCGTCGGTGACCAGGATCTGCACTTGGACCGCATGGCTGCGCCCCATCACTTTTTCTTCGTTCGACAGCCGCCCGTAGGCCGTGCCGTGGCTGAACGTCGGCGTGCTGACAAAGAGTTCGTCACCCGCGACTTCGAGCAGCAGGTCGAGCAGCTTTTCCTCGATTTGAGGATCAAGAACCAGGGTCAGGCAGGACTTAGGCATGGCTCACCTCCACGGGCGCGGATGACTTGGCGTGCGCGAATCGCAGGTACAGGATGGGCAACAGGATCAGCGTCAGCGCGGTCGCTGTGATCAGGCCGCCGATAACGACGATGGCCAAGGGGCGCTGAATCTCCGAGCCGGGGCCGGTGGCGAACAGCAGTGGTATCAGACCGAACGCGGTGATCGAAGCTGTCATCAACACCGGGCGCAAGCGCCGACGTGCTCCCTGTGTCACGCACTCGACAAGGGGCAGGCCCTCGGCATGCAACTGGTTGAAGTAGCTCACCAGCACCACGCCGTTGAGGACGGCGATACCCAGGAGCGCGATGAAGCCCACCGAGGCCGGCACGGACAGATACTCGCCCGTGAGCCAGAGCGCCATGATCCCGCCCACCAACGCAAAGGGAATGTTGCTCAAGACCAGCAACGCCTGACGCAGTGAGCCAAAGGTGGAGAACAGGATCAGGAAGATGAAACCCAGGGACAGCGGCACAACCAGCGACAGGCGCGCCGCCGCGCGCTGCTGATTCTCGAACTGTCCACCCCAGGCGATGCGATAGCCGGTGGGTAGCGTCACCGCCTGCGAGACCTTTGCCTTGGCCTCCTCGACGAACCCCACCAGATCGCGGCCGGTGACATTGGCGATCACCACGCTGTAGCGGCTTCCCATCTCGCGATCGATCTTCACTGGTCCGCTTTCGCGCTCCAGTTTGGCGAGCTGGTCCAGCGCGACGCTTTGACCGCCGGCGGCCATGATGCGCAGCGCTGCGAACTCTGCAGGGGAAACCTTCACACCGTCCGGGCCGCGCACCACGATCGGGATTCGGCGGTTGCCATCGATCACAGTGCCTGCACGTTGGCCTTCGATCTGCACACGCAAGGCGTCCTGAACGTCTTCGACCGACAGACCGTAGCGACCAGCGGCCAAACGATCGACCACCACGCGCAGGTACTGCACGCCGTCGTTCTCGACGGTATAGACGTCCTGGCTGCCGGGCACGTCCTTGATCAGTTTTTCGACTTGGCCGGCGAGGTCATTGAGTGCTTTCAGGTCCGGCCCGAATATCTTGATCGCCACGTCACCGCGCACCCCGATGATCATCTCGGATACGCGCATGTCGATTGGCTGCGTGAAGCTATAGCCCACGCCCGGTAGTTGATCGAGTACGCCACGGATCTTGTCTTCCAGCGCTGGCTTGCCTCCTTCGGGCCATTCGCTGCGTGGCTTGAGCACGAGATAGGTATCGGTCTGGTTCAGGCTCATGGGGTCCAGGCCGATCTCATCGGCACCGGCCCGCGCGACAATGCCGGTGATCTCGGGCACACCTTTCATCAACGCCTGATGGATCTTCAGGTCGAGTTCGGCCGTCTGCTCCAAGCTCACTGAAGGCAGTTTTTCAATGCCGACGATGATGTCCCCCTCGTCCATTGCCGGCATGAAGGTCTTGCCGACCAACGTGTAGACGACCACTGCTACGGCCAGCATGACGCCCGCCACAACAAAGACCAGCTTTTGCCGGCGCAGGGCGAAGTCAAGAATCGGCGTGTACAGCCGCAGCGCGTGGCGTGGCAGCCAGGGGTCGTCGTGCGCCACCTTCTTGAACAGGAAGGACGACAGCACAGGGATGACGGTAAGCGAGAGGACGAGCGAACTGCCCAACGCGAATACGATCGTCATCGCCACCGGCACGAAGAACTTGCCTTCGAGACCTTGCAGCGTCATCAGCGGCAGGAAGACGACGGCGATGATCAGGATGCCGGCGGCGACCGGCGCGGCCACCTCACGCACCGCACGAAACACCATGTGCTGACGAGGCAGCTTGTCCTTGCCGTCATGAGCCATGTGCTGGACGATGTTCTCGACCACCACCACCGCGCCGTCAACCAGCATGCCCAGCGCGATAGCTAAACCGCCCAGGCTCATCAGATTGGCCGACATGCCGTACCAGCGCATCAGGATGAAGGTGGCCAGGGCCGACAGCGGCAGCACCATGGCCACCGTCACGGCAGCCCGCAGGTTGCCCAGGAATGCTCCCAGCAGGACCAGCACCAGTACGGTCGCTTCCAGCAGCGCCGTTGACACCGTGCCGATCGCAGTCTCGACAAGGCTGGCGCGGTTGTAGAAGACCTTGAGTTCGACGCCCTTCGGCAAGGTCGGCTTGAGTTCTTTCAACTTCTTCGTCACGCCTTGCACGACTTTCTGTGCATTGGCCCCGGCCAACCCAAGCACAAGACCCTGCACGGCCTCTCCCTGGCCGCTTTGCGTCACCACGCCATAGCGAGTGAGGTAGCCCTCGCGGACCTGCGCGATGTCGGCGATGCGCACGCTCGCACCGCCTTCGGCCTTCACGACGATGGCGCGAACGTCGTCCATGTTCTTGATGCTGCCTTCGCTGCGCACCAGCAGCACTTCATCGCCTTCACCCAGGCGGCCTGCGCCGTCATTGCGGTTGTTTGCCTCGATCGCTTTCCGCAACTGCGTTGTGGAAAGGCCCACCGCGGCGAGCTTCACTGGGTCGGGAACAACCTCGAACGTGCGCACCTTGCCGCCAAGAGCATTGACATCCGCCACGCCCGGCACCGAGCGCAGGGCGGGCCGGATCACCCAATCGAGCAAGCTACGTCGCTCCTCTAGCGACATCTCCTTCGACTCGACGGTGAACATGAACATCTCGCCGAGCGGCGTGGTGATCGGCGCCATGCCACCGCTGATGCCCCCAGGCAGATCGGCACTGATGTTGGACAGCCGTTCAGCCACCTGCTGACGTGCCCAATAGATGTCGGTGCCGTCCTCGAAATCGACTGTGATGTCGACGATGCCGTACTTGGACATCGAGCGCAGGATGCGCTGATTGGGAATGCCCAGCATCTCGACCTCGATCGGTACGGCGATGCGGGTTTCGATCTCCTCGGGCGTCATGCCCGGCGCCTTCATGATGATCTTGACCTGCGTGCTTGCCACGTCGGGAAACGCATCGATCGGTAGGTTGCGGAAGGCATACCACCCCCCACCGGCCAGCAGTGCACCGGCCAGTAGGACAAACAGGCGCTGTGCGAGCGCGAATTGAACGAGACGGGTCAGCATGTCAATTGCTCCCGCCCTTGCCGAGCCAAGCCGCCTTCAGTCCAATCACGGACGTGACGGCGATCTCCTGACCGGGACGAAGCGCGCCCTTGACTCGCAGGGCTTGGCCGGCGCTATCCAGCACATCCACGGGCGTGGCAACGAAACCCTTGTCGGTTCGGACGAAGACATAAGCCTTGTCACCCTGTCGCACCACGGCAGCGACCGGGACCGCCCATCCTTCGCCGCCAGCGGCAAACGCCACTTGGGCCTGGACGAACTCGCCCGGCCGCAGCAACGCCGTCCCGCGCGTGACCTCCGCGCGCAGCACGACGGTCTGACTGTCGCTGACAGTGGTGCCTAGGCTCGTAGTGACGGCGTCTGCATCCCGACCGACCACGCTGACCTGGCCGCCGCGCGCCGTCACCTGCGACTGCCGCTGCACCGGCAACTGGATGTCGAGCCACAGCTTGCGCGTATCGGCGATCCGCACCAACGGATCGGATTGCTGGACACGCTGGCCAGGGTTGATGCCCAGATCGGTCACGATGCCCCCAGCGCGCGCCCGGATGACCAGAGCATCCTGCATGGCGCCGTCCTCGGCGACGCGGCGTATGGAGGCCGCATCCAGTCCTGCCAGGCGCAGGGCGGCTTCCGCTTGGCGCAGACGGGCTTGGTCCTCGGCTGCGGCGATCTCCGCGTCCTGCGCTCTGCGATCGGGAACAATGCCTTCGGCCGCCAATTGCTTCTCGCGTTGCAGAGTCCTTTGTGCCAAGCGGTTGCGCGAAGCCGCTTCCATCAGCTTGAGCTGCTGTTCGCCCAATTCCGGGCTGGCTAGGCGCAACAAAGCCTGGCCGGGCTTGACGGCTTCGTTCTGCCCGACAAGCAGTTGATCGACAACGCCGGCCAGCGGTGCGCTGACGACGTACTCCTGCGATGGAGGGAGTACGACCCGGGCTGGGTACGTCATGCCCGGAATAGACGCAGGTTTGTCCAGACGTTGCAGTTGAACGCCCAAGGCTTGCATCTGCGCCGCAGAAACGGCGAACTCGTCGGCAGCCAAGGCCACCGCAGAGAGAGAGAACGCGAACGCGGTGACGCAGCACGCGCGCGTCCAAAGGGAAGATTGATAAGACATAAAGACTCCGCGGAAATGCCGACCCGCCGCCACAATCGGCGAGCAGGGCCCTTGACTGGTCAATGGAAAACCGACGTCAAGCGCGGAGTGGTGGCGCTCTTACCTGTGGACGGATTACGCCTGTGAAGTGCAGGGTGGCCGCCTGGCGTGGCCAATCGTGAGGCTGCCGGCGAATATCGACCGACGGTGCTGACACTGCCATGAGCAGCGCAACGAAGGCTACATGCTGGCCCGCATCGGACTTCTCGGGCGAGGCGACGACTGTCCTGCCCTCAACGCGAAGTGCGAGGACCGAATGGCCGCTGCCGATTCCCGGGCAATCCTCGACGTGCGGCGCATCTAGGGTGTGCGCGTCATGCACCTCGGCGAGGGCCACGCCATCGATACCGAAGTCATGGTGATGCGCATGCAGCGGTGCTCCTACGTGATCGACCACCAGCAGCAACACCAGGACCAGTCGCGCCATCCATGCGAATGCGCGCACAACAGCGTGCGCTGGCGTAGCGTGCACCGTCGCTGTCGGAGATGGTGGCTGTTGGATTTCCATCGTCACGTACCAGCTATCTTCACCCGCAACAGCTTCACGGAATTCAGGAACACCATAACGTCAGGGCCGAGGTGGATGAAGGCCGCCTGAATCGGTCCGATCCACCCCAGCAACGCGGCAGTGATCCCAAGGACATGCACAACGCCGACGCCAACCCACAGATTCTCCTGGATGGTGCGGTAGGAGCGGCGTGCAATGCTGCGTGCAGCCACGATCTTGCTGAGGTCGTCGGTCATCAACGCGATGTCTGCCGCCTCAAGAGCTGCTTGGGCACCGCCGCCGCCCATGGCGATGCCGACATCAGCGCTCGCCAGTGCGGGTGCGTCATTGACGCCATCGCCGACCATGGCGACCTTGAATCCTTGTTTCTGAAGTTCTGAGATCGCGGCGACCTTGCCCTCCGGCATCAGGTCGGCCCTCACATCATCTACGCTGAGTTCGCCCGCAATTGCGTTGGCTGTTGCGGCGTTGTCTCCCGTCAGCATGACGACGCGCTTGACGCCGCTTTCCTTGAGCGAGGTAATCGCTTCGCGCGCTCCCCGCCGCAACGTGTCGGCAATGAAGATGACACCGGCGAGCTTCCCGTCTACCGCCACATGCACCGGGGTACGACCGGACTCGGCGACAGGCCGGTCGATCGTCACCCCAGCCTCAAGCAGCAGCGCAGAATTGCCCACCAACACCATCCTGCCGTCGATGGTTGCCTTGACGCCGCGCCCCTGCAACTGTTCGAAGGTCTGCGGCTCAGGTACCTGAATGCTTCGGCGTGTTGCGCTCTCGAAAACGGCTTTGGCCAGCGGATGCGCAGAACGTCGGTCGGCTGCAGCCGCAACGCGCAGAAGATCGTCCTCGTTGAGGGTCGGATCAAAGGACTGAACCTGTACAACCTCCGGCCTGTTCGCGGTCAGGGTGCCGGTCTTATCAAAGACCACCGCGTCGGCCTTCGCCAGCAGCTCCAGGTAGAGGCCGCCCTTGATCAGAATGCCGCTCCGCGCGGCGCGGGCGATTGCAGCAATCATGACAAGCGGGGTCGCCAAGCCAAGTTCTGCCGGCGACGTGAAGATCAGTAGCGTCACCACCTTCGAGACATCGCGCGTGACGAGGAATACACCTACCAGAAAGATCAGAACGACCGGGACCAGCCAGCCCGCAACCTTGTCCGCCAGCTTCTGTACTGGTGCTCTTTCGGACTCGGCGCTCTCGACCAAGGCAATGATTCGGGAAAAGATCGTGTCACCGCCGACCCTATCCGTGCGCACGTCGATCGCACCGGATTCGACGATTGTTCCGGCGAAGACTTGCGTGCCCTCGGTTTTGTCCTGCGGCACGCTTTCGCCCGTGATCGGCGCCTGATTCACTGCAGCGCTGCCGCCGACCACAACGCCGTCCACCGGAATCTTCTCGCCGGTGCGCACGAGAACGACTTGCCCGGCTTTGACCGCGGCGATGGGCACTGTCCGCTCTGTCCCATCTTCGCGGACCAGTGCCGTCTGTGGCACAGCGCCGATCAGCGCCTTGATGGATGCTCGCGCGCGATCAGTGTTCAACTCGGCGATGAACTCGGCAATGAGGATGATGACCATCAACACAGCACCCGCGACTGTTTCGCCGCCGAACACCGCGACGAGCGTCGCAATCGTGACGAAGATCTCGGTGCCGATTTTTCGTTCGGTGAACAGATCAATCAGCCCAGTCTTGACGAGCGGGTAAAGGCCGACGCTTACGGCTGCCCAGAGGACGTAGAGCGGGACGAGTTGCCGCCAGTAGAGTAGTGCAACGGCTCCGGTCAAAGCGATGCGCCCGACCTCGATCCAGCGCTCCCGCGTCATGAGCCCGAGGACGCTATTCGTGGAGGTATCAGCTAAGGAGTTCATCGTTCCAAACCCGGCCAACGGGGGTGCAGGTCGTCCACCACATAGGGGTGAGTGTGTCGCAGCCCTGCGGTCCTAGGCTCGCTGCCATCCGCGTGCGCGTGACCTGGCGGCAGGTCATGGTGCTCATGCTCAAGCACTTCCGGGTCATCGGCCGGCCACAGCTTGAGGGTCAGTACGAGTGCGACTACCGCTGCCGCAGAGTGCATTGCGAAGGCCCAGGGCAACCCAGCTCGTGCCCCAAGCCACCCCGCCAATGGATAGAACACTAGCCAGCAGGCATGTGATAGCGCGAACTGCGCCGCGTACACTGCCGGTCGATCCTCTGGATGCGCAGAGCGGCGTAGCAACCGACCCGAAGGTGTCTGAGCAGCGGAGTATCCAAGGCCGAGCACGAACCACAACGGAAGCAGGCCACTCATTCCCTGAATGATCGACCCAAGGGCCAGGCCCGGCACCAGCACGGCTAGACCCGCGAGCATCACTGGCCGATCAGGTAAGCGCTCCAGTGCTCGCGGCAAGGCCAGCGCCGCAACCATGGACCCGGCACCGAATGTTGCCAAGGCCAATGCCACCTGGGTTTGATTCAAGCCCCAAGAGGATTGCACCAGTACGACGGTGTTTACGAAGACCATTGCACCAGCCGCCGCTACACCGACCTGCACTGCCCATAGTCCCCGCAACCGGGGCGTCGCGAGGTAGATGCGCAGGCCGCGCGTCGTGCGGTCGTAGATGCCGCGACGCTCACTCGCCTTGGGGCTCGGTAGCACGACCGAGACCACCAGCGCGGCAGACGCAAGAAAACCGACGACTGTGCCAGCGAACAAGTTGTGAAAACTGACAACCGTCAGAAGTGCCGCGGCCAACATCGGGCTCACGAGGCTTTCCAGATCGTATGCCAGGCGCGAAAGCGAGAGCGCCTGCGTGTAGTCCTTCTCCTGAGGCAGCACGTCCGGAATCGTGGCCTGGAAGGTGGGCGTGAACGCAGCCGACGCCGCTTGCAGCACGAAGATCAGGACGTAGACCTGCCACACCTGCGACACGAAAGGCAGCGCCACGGCCACTACAGCGCGCACGATATCCAGACAGACCAGCATCGTCCGGCGGGGCAGCCGGTCCCCCAGCGCGGTGGCGACGGGTGCCACGCCGACGTAGGCCGCCATCTTGATTGCGAACGCCGTGCCAAGCACGGTTCCCGCGTCCGCCTCGGCCAACTGGTACGCCAGTAGGCCGAGTGCCACGGTCGCCAGCCCGGTACCGACGAGCGCGATTACCTGCGCGAGGACGAGGTGTCGGTAGGTACGGTTGGCAAGAATCTGGAGCATGGCGTCAGGCGTTCGCGTCTTCCTGCTACATCAGTTCGGCAAGAGAAGGCATCGCGGGCTCACAGGTACCGGGTGATTTCTTTGAACTCCGCCATGGAGTCGCGCTGGTCGCGCGCCAACGGGCCGATCACGTCCTCCAGGCAATGGTCAAGATGATCCTGGATCAGCGCCTTCTTGGCCTGCTGAATTGCCTTCTCCACAGCCTGGAGCTGTTGTGCGACGTCCAAGCAGGAGCGTCCATGCTCGATCATCGCCACGATGCCGTTCAGATGCCCGCCGGCGCGGCGCAGCCGCTTGACGATTGCGGGGTGTGACTGGTGCGTATGGGCGTGTTGTGCATGCATAAGCGCTAGAAGTTGGATTGATCCTATGCCCCCTGAGGGGATATAATACTACCTTTTAACCTCCATCTCCATCCCTATAGGCAGCCCATGCGGCGCGTGCACGGATTCACCGACTTGATGCGTTCATCCAGCTTGCGCTGGATGGCGCTGGTGACGCTCGCGTTCGGGCTGCTGTTTTCCACTATTGGCGCCACCAGTTCACATGGCTCTGCCGTGCTGGCAGCCATGGATCACGGCATCGGAAGCAGCCTGGACCAGAAGCACGGCCACTCGCACGGCGATGATGGTGATACGGGCGCGGACACCGACTCCGATCATCCGCACCACTCCAACGACCACTCTCACGACAGCCCGCATGCCCTGGCAGAAAGCTCGCGCGCGTGGAGACCAGAGCCATCGATCCGGCTTGCCAGCACGGACACCCGGGCCAGACAAGTCTTTGCCTCTCGGTTGGAACGGCCTCCGCGAATGGACTACTGCGCCTGAGCCTGCACGCATCCGAGTGCCGCAGCCGTCTCTCTTCTAGTCCTGTTTCTTTGGAGTATTTATGCACAGCCGCCAACGCGGCGGGCCGGCAGTTCTTCCGTGGTTGAACTGGCGAGCCCGTCCTCTCTTCGTCGCACTCGTATTTCTTCTGACGTTTGCCGGCATCACCGAAGCCTTTGCGCATGCCGTGACCGCGGGAGACAAGGGGTACATCCAGGAAATATCCGGGGTGAACTTGCTACCCTTCGTCTACCTGGGCGCCAAGCACATGATGACCGGCTATGACCACATCCTCTTTCTGCTCGGTGTCATCTTCTTTCTGTACCGCCTGACGCACATTGGTATCTATGTGAGCCTGTTTGCGTTGGGGCATTCCACGACCATGATTCTCGGCGTGTACTTCAACGTCGGGATCAATAGCTACCTCATCGACGCCATCATCGGCCTGTCCGTGGTCTACAAGGCCCTCGACAACATCGGCGCCTTCCAGCGTTGGCTGGGATTCCAGCCGAATACGAAGGCCGCCACTCTCGTGTTCGGGTTGTTCCATGGGCTTGGTTTGGCCACCAAGATCCTGGAGTACGACGTCTCGCCCGATGGCCTTGTTCCGAACCTGCTGGCGTTCAACGTCGGCGTGGAAATCGGTCAGTTGCTGGCCCTGGCGGTGATCCTGATTGCCATGAGCTACTGGCGTCGGACCTCCAGCTTCTTTCGTCACGCCTACAGCGCTAACGTGGTCATGATGTGCCTGGGCTTCATGCTCATGGGCTATCAGTTGACCGGCTACGTCGCTTCCTGAACTCCAAGGATTCCATCCATGTACAACAGCGATACCCCTTTGCATGTCGAGTTGCCTTCGTCGAGGCAACTGCAGCGCTCCACAATCCTGGCTGCCCTCAGCGCAGCGGTCCTGCTCGCCACCGTCGTTCTTCCCGCCGAGTACGGCATTGATCCCACGGGTATTGGCCGCGTGCTGCGCCTGACCGAGATGGGCAAGACGAAGATGCAGCTCGCTGCCGAGGCGGCCAACGATGCTGCGGCGGATGCCAAGCAATCGGAAGTGAAGTCCAAGGTCGCCGGTGCGCCAACCAGCGATACTGTGGAGTTGACCCGCTTTCGTGGACACCTGATCCTTGTAAAGGAAGGAGTCCACCATGCCCCAATCCCATGCTCCCTATGCGCCGGAATTTCGCCAGCAATTAATCGAGTTGGTGCGCGCCGGTCGCTCTCCCGAGCAACTCGCAGAGGAATTTGGCTGCTCAGCGCAGTCGATCCGAAACTGGGTGGCACAAGAGGCCATTGATGAAGGCAAGCCGCTGCCCGGCAAAGCAGGACTGACGACGGCTGAGCGCGAGGAGCTGGCGCGTCTGCGTCGTGAGAATCGGCAGCTGAAGATGGAGCGCGACATCCTGGCAAAGGCTACGGCCTGGTTCGCCGGCAAGAACGGCGGCTCTTCGAACTCGTAAGCGCGAACCAGGCCGCCTTGCCGGTGCGGGCGATGTGTCGGGTGCTGGGCGTCTCGGCCAGCGGCTATTACGCGTGGCGAGAGCGGCCGCCGTCGCAGCGGGCAATCGAGGACGCGGTGCTCAGCGAGCGGATTCGGGCGATTCACGCGAGCTCGGATCAGACGTATGGGAGCCCGAATATCCACGCCGAGTTGCGCGATGAAGGCAGCCGCGTCGGTCGCAAGCGCGTGGCCCGCTTGATGCGACAGGCGCTCATTCGTGGCGTGAGCCGTCGGCGCGGCTTTGTCGTTACCACACGGCGCGATGCGAGGCAGCCGCCGGCGCCGGATCTGGTCAATCGACGCTTCGTCGCGTCGGGTCCGAATCAACTGTGGGTGGCCGACATGACTTATGTGCCGACGTGGGCAGGCTTCATCTTCCTGGCGATCGTGCTCGACGTGTGGAGCCGCCGTATCGTCGGTTGGGCCATTGGCGAGCAGATGACCACCGAGCTCGTGCTCGCGGCGCTGAACATGGCTACTGCCCAGCGGCGCCCCAGCGATGTCATCCATCATAGCGACCAAGGCTCCCAATACACGAGCATCGCCTTCGGGCAGCGCTGCCGAACGATGGGCGTGCGCGCCTCGATGGGCACGGTCGGCGATGCGTACGACAACGCCATGGCTGAGAGCTTCTTCGCGAGCCTGGAGTGCGAACTCATCGACCGGCGCAGCTTCAAAACCAAGGCCGAAGCCCGACTCGCGCTGTTTGCCTACATCGAGGGTTGGTACAACCCGCGGCGCCGTCACTCGGCACTCGGCCGCATCTCGCCGGCCAACTTCGAAAGGAGCCGTCTGCAGCCCAACTCACCGATGAATCAGCACCTCATTGCAGCCCCAGCGCTCGCTTGAGAACCAAGCGGGAAACCGTCCACTGAAGCGGGGCAACTCCACTGCACAAGTCAAGAGTCCCGCCGCAGGCGCGTCCCCATCGGCGCAGACGAGGTGGCGCGACGAGACGCGCTTCACGCTCGCCCCCGGCCAGGGGATCGAAATCAAGCTGCGCATGAACGAAGGGACCAAGGCGGCATTTGCCTGGGCGGTTCAGGGAAAAGGTGCCGTCAACTATGACACCCACGGCGATGGCGGCGGACGTTCGATCAGCTACCAGAAGGGTCGGGGCGTTCCCGCGGACGAAGGTGAACTCGTGGCCGCGTTCACCGGCAATCACGGCTGGTTTTGGCGCAATCGAGGCAACACTGAAGTGGCCGTCGTGCTGCGGACTAGAGGCGACTATCTCGAACTCCGGCGACCGTTGTAGCTGTTGGATCGATGAGCCAGCGCGCAGCGTGTGACACTGCACACACGCTTGAAGCGGCGGAGCGGCCTGGCTCCGCCGGCTTTCGTGCTGGGCCGCCCGACAACGGTCGCGGATGGGCGTGGCCGCCTCGTCCCCCCGGGCTGCGTTTCGGCACAGAGCGCGGAATGTCTAAGCCACATCTATGTGGCCTGCCGATCAGTCCACAGTGACGATCGCGACATAGACGCGAAGGCCCCGCCCCCCATTGGCGACGTTAGATTCACTTCATGTAGCTGCGCAGAATTGCGATCAGTTCCGCCGCGCCTTGCTCCCGCGTACCGTCTCCGGGTTCCTGCGGATTGGCGATGTGCGAGTTGATATGCCCCTCCATGACTTCGCGCATCAAGCCCGTCAGCGCGCCGCGTGCCGCAACGATCTGATGCAGGACCTCCGCAGATCTCTTTTCGGCTTCCAGAGCACGCTCGATCCCCTCTAGTTGTCCACGGATGCGACGCACACGAGCGAGGAGCTTTGGCTTTTCCCTGACTGTGTGATTCATAGTAGGTGTTCATCTTTATTTAGGATAGGGGGGTATGGTATATTGGCATCATCCTTGGAACAAGAATGGGGCGGATGTGTGGGTCGGATCGGCCACACCAAAACAACGCGAAAAGGAGGCCGCTATGGAGTTCAGGTTGTTGCGCTACTTCATCGCCGTAGCGGAGGAGTTGCACTTGGCCCGAGCGGCCGAACGTCTAGGCATTGAGCAGTCGCCGGTATCGCGTGCGATGCGCGACCTCGAACGTTTGCTTGACGTGCAGTTGTTCGACCGCAGCACGCGCCAAACGCGGCTGACCTGGGCCGGCAAGGTGCTGCTGGGCGAAGCCCGGCGCGTGCTCGCAACGGTCGAACATGCGGTACAGGCGACCAAGAGCGCCGCCCAAGGCTATCAGGGCACTTTGCGCATCGGCATCTGCGACAGCCTGGCCCAGCCGCGCATCGCTTTGCTGTTGGCACGTAGCCGTGAGGAAGAGCCAGAGTTAGGCATCCGGGTCTTTGAGTTGCCGTTCTCACAGCAACTCAAGGGCCTGCACAACGACCTGCTCGACATAGGCTTTGCGTTATCGGATGGGGTCAACGACGGGTTGGTGGCCGAGCCGGCTTGGAGCGATCCGCTGTCGGTGATTGTGCCGGCGCGCCATCCGCTGCTTGCGCATGTCCAAGTCAAGTTGCAGGACGCCTTGAAGTTCCCATTGGTGCTGTGCCACCCGGATGCGGGCTCGGGCTGTCACAACCAAATCCAGGCGGTGCTGGATGGAGCAGCCGTAGCGCCCAAGGTGGCCGACCACGTGACGAGCCTGGGCGTGATGCTGACGCTAGTGGGCGCGGGCTATGGCATTGGCTTCGCGATCGGCTCACAGGTGCAGACATGGCAGCGCCCGGACATTGCAATCCGGCCGCTGGCCGGCACGGCACCGACGCTCACCACCTTCCTGCTGCGCCGCCAGGGAGAGCCGTCCGAGCCGATGAAGCGGTTCATCAGTCGCGTGAAGGCGATTGGCGGGGCACCAAGCGGCGAGACACGCGCTTGAACGCGAGCCGTCGGAACCAGAGCCTTGATGGCTTTTGCTGGCCGTCCCAAGACGGCGACGGAAGCAATGCGTTGTCGAGCGCGATTGACTGGTACAATATATGGTCTTTTCCCGTGCAGCTAATGGGAAAAACCCGTTCTCAATCAACGGGTTGGGTGCTAGGAAATGTTCCCTTCACCCGCTCCACTGCATCATTCTGCGGACTTCCGCAGAAGTCCAAGAGAGTCTGCAAGTCGTTGCCACACAAAGACTTTTCCTCTCTTTGACGTTCTGCCGCGGTCCACTGCGATCCGCCTACAGCCGGGACTTTTAAGTCCACAAACAAGTCCATTTTTGCGGGCGCGGCTGATTCCGGATTGTTGATGGAGGGGCGAGGTCGACGTGACCAGCATCTGGTTCCTGACTCATGTTCAGGAGCAAGAGCATGGCACTCTCAGACCTGGCCGTTCGACAGGCCAAGGCAACTGGCAAGGCATACACCCTCCCTGACTTGGATGGCCTCTCCCTGGCCGTCACGGCTGCAGGGGGCAGGACTTGGCACTTCCGCTACTACTGGGCGGGCAAGCAGAAGCGGATGTCGCTCGGCACCTACCCGGAGGTGACGCTTCGCGAGGCCCGCAGCCTGCGCGACGAAGCGCGCGCCCTGCTGGCCAAAGGCACCAATCCTCGCGTTCACCGCAAGCAGAAGCGCACCGCTGTCCGGCTCGCCGACGAAAACACCTTCGAGGCGGTGTATCGCAAGTGGCTCAAGCATCGCGGGCTCAGCCTCAAGGAAGGCCGGCAGACGACCCTCTCGATACTTCCGCGCATCTTCGACAAGGATGTGCTGCCCGCCTTGGGCAAGCGGTCGGTCTATGAGATCAAGCGTCCCGACCTCTTGGAGGTGATCGCCAAGATCGAGAAGCGCAGGGCGCTCTCCGTCGCCGAGAAAGTCAGGACGTGGTTCAACCAACTGTTCCGCTACGCGCTGGTGATCGTGCCGGGCCTGGAGCAGAACCCTGCCTCCGATCTCGATGCGAGCCCAGGCGGGTGCTGCAGTACAGAAGGGCGCGGCAATTGTGGCGAAACTGGAATCAGTACAGCGAAGGAGCCATGCAGATCGGGTCAGCCGCAAGACCAAAAATGAATCGCGCAATCCGAAAAAACCTAGCCGCGCACCCTCCAACAGATCCGCGTCAAATCGCGCGTGAGGCGTTTGCGTCCTGACGGCATACACGTTCGGCGCGTTCGATGAACCGCTGCAGCGGCTCCGTCATGCCAACCTCGGTTCGTAACAGATAGGTGGTTAGCGATGCGCTCTGACCGGCCAACGGGCGGACAACAACATCCGCCGGCTGGCAAGTTGCCAAGTGCGCGGCGGTGGAAAAACCTAGCCCGTACCCTGCGGCCACCAGCGTCAGCATCAGCCCGTGAGAAGCGGCGTACTCGGCCACAATCGGTTGAACATCGACAGAGCGGAACAGTCGTTCGCGCTGCCGACAGCAACCTTGGCATGTTCGTGGATCGCAAAGTACCAGCGGATAGCTCAACACTTCCTGCAGCGGCACCTCCTTGAAGGCTAAAAGTGGGTGCCGTGCGGGCAGGGCCACTACCAAGGGGTCGGCCCACAACGGCTGGGCAACGATCCCGTCCTCCACTTCATCGATCATTGCAAAGCCGGCGTCGAACAGATCCGCGTTCAGCCCCTGCACGAGTTCGGTCAGCGGTACTTCGGAGAGCCGGATGTTTACCTGAATCTGCACCGCCCGTGCCTGTTCGCCGAGGAGCGCACCGACGCCAAAGGCAAGGTCGTCAAGCGGTACCCCCAACACCTCGTGCAAACGCCGCTCGAGAAGCTCGCCAGCATGAGCCCGGCCTGTCGCAATCTGCGCCCCGAGACGACCCTGCAAGCCCTGCAAGTCCAGGCGCGGGTCATGAGCGACAATGAGGCCGCCGACCAGCTGCAAAAGGCACGGTCGGCATTGTTTTAATCCATCAACCGACGGCTCGCCCGAACCGCCGCTTGACTCGAGCCCAAGAGCCCGTGCAGATGTGCACAGCCCGGCTGACGCCGGGTTCCCGCCTGAACGCTTACGCGTTCCCCGTGGATAGCCCGTGGACAACGCTCACGCGTTGCCCACCGCCTACCCACCGGCCGGCGGCTGCACACATCAACACCGGCTCCGAGCTAACAGATTCAGACTCATCTACAGATTGGAAACGACTGGATTGGCGTGAGGCCGTCGTATTCGCGACCTCGCGTGAGCGACGGCAACGCCTTCGCAAAACATTGTTTCGAACCGCCAAATGCCGGCCGGAATTCCTGAGCCGGGGCTTTATAGATCTGCACGCCGCGCGTTGCTGGGCGGCCCGTTTCAGTGCACTGGTACAACAACCACGAGTACCATCACAGCGGCGTCCGCTATGTCAGCCCCGCTTAGCGCGATGCGGGTGAAGACGCGACGATCCGTGCGGCGCGCCACCAACTGTATCGCGAGGCCCGCGCGCGCAACCCGCGACACGGGTCAGGTGAGACCCGCAACTGGACGCCGGTGGGCGTGGTGACTTTGAACCCAGAGCGCGACGATGTCGTCACGGCGCAATCAGCCTGCAGCGGGAAATCCGCCCAAGCAGCATGAACGAGGCGACAAGTAGATTAACGCGGTTCGTACTACTGCAGACTCCGCGGTGATTGCAGTGAAGGTATGTCGATGAACGCTCGTGGTCAATGCCGACTTGATAGGGCGAGGCGTTATGTCCCAGCGCGTGTCTTGCTCTTGTCGCTTTGGGTGAATGTAATTAGCGCGTAAGCCTCTCGTCATCCACGTCCCCCTATTATGGGCCTTCGTTGGGAAGGCCGCGCGTTTGCGGCAACGGCGCTTCGGCGTGTTCGCCGTGGGGTGTCTAGCAGGAAGACACGAGCTCGAGAGGCCGAGATGTAGATCCGCTTACCCTCCTTCGCAGCTCTGCTGAGCATCGAAACGCGTTCGTTTGGTTTCCACTCGCTAAGCTGCGCGAACTCGCCGATCCCTGCATCGTGGATGGCAGCAGGGAGACTGTTGCGCCATCGACCTCTTCAACGCAAGGCACAGAGCCAACAATGCTCGTGCAGGTGCAGCTGAGCTAGTGCTGGAACAAGCGTCGGAGACCGACTCTTGTCATGACTCACATCCTTCCGAAGGAGAACTGCGATGAAGCCCACCGACAAATTGTCTAGGCCCGCTTTGCCTACCGCTGCACCAACTGCGCGTGGCAACGAGGCGGTTCTGCGTCCGTTTTTAGCGAGTGCATTGCTCGTACTCGCATTCGCCGCCTCGCCCGCAGGCGCCGTCGAGGAGCACCATCCGCAAGCGGGCGCGGGATCGATGCCGCCAGCCAGTGCGAATGCGACGCAGGAGACGGACACTACGGTCGAGAAGATGCAGGAAAACGTGCGTCGGATGCAGTCGCAACTGGAACGCGTCGCCTCAGCGAAGACCGATGAGGAACGCCGCGCGGCACTTGCCGATCACATGCGAACGATGCAGGCCAACATGATGTTGGGTCGCAGCATGATGATGGGCGGCCATCCGGCAATGGAGGGCGGGATGATGGGTCCCGGCGCGATGGGCCCGGGGATGATGGGACCGGGGATGATGAGCGGGATGATGGGCTCCGGGATGATGTGCCCAGGCATGATGGGCCCGGGAATGATGGGCCCGGGCATGATGGGCCCGGGCATGATGGGCCCGGGCATGATGGGCGGCCCGGGCATGATGGGCCGCGGGTCGAGCGGAGCGCCCGATTCCGCCGACCTGCAACGCATGGAGCGCCGGCTCGACATGATGCAGATGATGATGGAGCAGATGATGCGCAGCCGACCGGACCAACCCGGCGCGGGTCCTTCAATGCCGGCCCGATGAGCGGGAGCACCGTGATGGAGTTGCTCAACGCCGGCGCGCAGGTCGTCGCCGGCGACGACCTGTACGGCGAGATGCACTACCTGCTCGAGCGCGTTCGAAGGGAGAGCGCCGGGGTGGAGTCGCCTTCGGCTTCTGTCTAACCAAACACGTATGCCCGCATCGCACGACCTGCCGCTTCGTGACTTCGGCGAGACGCGGCTCGATTCGCTGCAACGACATGCGTTCGAGTACTTCCTGCAGGAAACCAGCCCAGCGAACGGGCTCGTCGCGGACACCTCGCATCCCGGGTCGACGGCAAGCATCGCTGCCACCGGTTTTGGGCTGGCGACCTATGCGGTGGGTGTCACGCGCGGCTGGATGACTCGTGCCGATGCCGTTGAGCGAACACTGGCGCTGCTGAGGTTCTTGCGTGACAGCCCGCAGGGACCGGAACCCGACGCGACCGGATACAAGGGCTTTTACTATCACTTCATCGACATGTCGACCGGCCGCAGGGCGGGCCGCTGCGAGTTGTCGACCGTAGACACCGCCTTTCTGCTTGCAGGAGTGCTGACTGCCGCGGCGTTCTTCGATGGCGAGTGCGAAGAGGAGGACGAGCTACGTCGGCTCGCCGACGCGCTCTATCGGCGTGCGCAATGGACCTGGGCATGCAACGGCGGCGCGACGGTCACGCATGGATGGACGCCCGAGGGCGGTTTCCTGCCGTACCGCTGGGAAGGCTACGACGAATCGTTGCTGCTGTACGTCCTGGGCCTGGGCTCGCCGACGCATCCTCTGCCCGCCGAGAGCTACGCTGCGTGGCTTTCGACCTACCGCTGGAAGACGATCTACGGGTGCGAGTTCATCTACGGCGGTTCGCTCTTCATGCACCAGTACTCGCACGTCTGGCTGGATTTTCGAGGCATTCAGGACTCCTTCGTGCATGAGAAGGGGATCGACTACTTCGAGAACAGCCGCCGTGCGACGCAGGTGCAGCGCGAGTACGCGATACGCAATCCGCTTGCGTTCGCCGGCTACGGCAAGGATTTCTGGGGTATCACCGCGAGCGACGGCCCCGGCTGGACGACACGACGCATCGACGGCATCGAGCGCTCGTTCTTCGATTACGTCGCTCGCGGCGCGCCGTACGGACCGGACGACGGCACCGTTGCGCCGTGGGCAATCGTTGCCTCGTTACCGTTCGCCCCCGACATCGTTCTGTCGGCGGTCCGCAATTTCCAGGACGTGTACCCGCAGGTAACGGGCCAGTATTGCTTTCGCTGCAGCTTCAATCTGACCTTTTCCGATGACGTCGAGGGCGGAATCGGCTGGACCTCGCCGTACCACTTCGGCATCAATCTGGGGCCGGTCGTATTGATGTGCGAGAACTACCGTTCCGAGCTTCTCTGGCGGTTGATGCGCTCGTGCCGATACGTCGTGACTGGACTTCGACGGGCCGGGTTTCGGAACGGGTGGCTGTAGCGCGCGCATGCAAGCAACATGAACGAAATGTAACCTCCCTGACCGGTTCCCGTTGGCAGGGCACGCATAGAGTGATGCGTGTGCGGCAAAGAAATGGAAACGTCGCAAGGAGGGAGTCGGAATGTTCTTGAGTATGTTAACCATCGCCGCGATCGTCCTGACAGCGAGCACAACGTCTGCGACTGCGCAGAGTGTTCCCGGCTTTTCGAGCATCGAGCGAAGTGTTCCCGCGGTTTTCGAGATTGCTGCCGAAAACGGCGACGCGGCGTCGACGCTGCCACATCGGGTGGCTCGGCTCGGCGACGTTTCGGAGCAGGAGCAACCGTTGGCAGATTCCGCTGCCCGCTCCGCCGCCCGTGCCCGTGCTTCGGTTGAGTGTACGAGAGCCAGGTCGCAGCACGATCATGGCGTCGAACGCGGCGCTGCGCCAAGGTGGCTTACACCTTGCGCGCGGGCTGAAGCGGGCGTGGACCGCGCACCACCCGACAGGCCGCCACTGCACGATCACCGCAAATTCCACAAACAGCAATGAGTTGCGCTATCGCGGAACCAGGCGGACAGGTCGAATACGTATCAGAACGTCGAGCACGACGGGTACAAACGCTTGAATCAAGGGAGTGATTTCATGAACACGGTAGAACTCACTGTCGACGGAATGACGTGCAACTCGTGCGTCACCCGGGTCAGACGTGCGCTCGAGTCCATCGAGGGCGTTGCAACAGTAGCTGTCGACCTCGGGGCCGGTCGTGCGCGCGTAGAGGGAACGTTCGGCCCTTCGGCCAGCGCGCTCATCAATGCTTTGACCGACGCCGGCTATCCGTCGCGACTTGCAGGCGCGCCTGCTTCCTCGGCCGCAACGACGCAGTCGAAAGGCGCACGAGGCGGATGCTGCTGTAGCTGACCCGCGGATCGGAAAATCGCGCGCCATCGCAATTCGCGCCCTGCCGCCTCCTCTCGACCTCGGCTTGTGTGGAGCATCCAATGAAGAAGTTTCGACGTGCGATCGTCACGATGCCGGCCCTCGCTCTCGGCGCGTTCGTCACTGGCTTCCCAGGCTGGGTCGCCGCGCAGGCGTCGATGCCGTCGGTCGAGGTTTGGAAGAGCCCGACCTGCGGCTGCTGCAAGGATTGGGTGAGGCACATGCAGGACAACGGCTTTCGCGTGACAGTCAACGATAGCGGTAATACAAATGCGCGGGCTCGAGTCGGGATCCCGCAGAAACTCGGCTCCTGCCACACCGCCGTCGTCGCGGGATACGCGATCGAAGGACACGTTCCCGCCGGCGACATTCGACGTTTGCTGAGCGAGAAGCCGAAGGCAATCGGATTGGCGGTGCCCGGCATGCCCATCGGTTCACCCGGCATGGACGGCCCGGAGTATGGCGGCCGAAAGGATGCTTACGAAGTCCTGCTTGTTCAACACGACGGAACGACTTCAGTGTATCGACGTTATTCGTGAGAATTCGTGAGATTGATTGGGCGCTGAGCATTCCGGAACCCCAGGACGAGCCGCAGGCCGCGCTCCGGGCGTTCTAGCCACAGCCACCCGAGCCCATTTTGGCCCCTCGGACCACAGCCAATGCGTGATCGCGAGGGCCAGCCCGCTGATGCCGAGACACTTGTGCAGCCGTACGTTTTGTCCAGGCCGCCGATCCATCGCTCGAGCGCGCGCCAGAACGTGATCTCGATCCGCCTCATCGAGGCGTCCCACGCCCTCGCTGTGCAGTCTTAGTGATAGCCGCCGGCGCCTTGCGTCTCCGGTCCGATCCGGCGACGGCGCCGGCGCTCGATGCGCGCGCCTCCTTCGGGCTGCGCGCCGCCGCCTCGAACAGCGCTTGCATCTGTTCGAGGCGCTGCCGTTCTTCCGGCGTCTGCTCCGCCGAAGCCGCCACCGCCTCTTCGACGATCGCGGCCACGTCCCGAATGTCGGCCGGATCGGCCTGTTCCAACAGCGCAGGGATCGCAGCCACTGCGGCATCTTCGTCAAGGTCCATGAGCAGCGCCTGCTGGCGAACCATCTGCTTATAGTCCGAAAGGGGAAGGATGCGGCAGCAATGGACCTCGCGGAACTTGCGGAGGATGTTGAACCCGCGCTCGTCGACCTCGCCGCGCGAGCGAGTGATGAAGCCGATCGCCCGCAGTCCGGCCTCGACCGCGCCGCCCTCGGCCAGGCTGGCGCGCAGCCTTTCGACTTCCCGTGCGACGTACTCCCGATGCTCGGGCGTCACCCCCGGATGGGGTCGGGGGGCGGCGCCGTCATCGGCGTTCAGCCCGGCGAGCGCCTGGATCCAGGGCGAGCCGTAGATCGCCTCGAAGGTCTTCTCGCAGGCGTCGTCGCGGATCATGCGCCACTGGTCGAGCGATCTCGCGACGGTCTGCGAGAACATCTCCTGCAGCTGCAGAAACGGATTGGCGGCGCTCGCCGGCGCGCGGTTCTCGCGCACTTTGTCGGCGCCCTTGGCGATCGGACCCGACAGCGGACTGGCGTCAGACATCAGCTCGTAGGACAGGCGCAACGGATGCAGCCGCTGCAGCGACTCCGCCCAGTGGGGGGTGACGGCTGCGCGCACCAGCGGCTGGAGGAACGTTCGGTACAGGCCCAGGTTCATCTCGGAGATGCGGGCCGCCGCCGCGAATCGCCGGTCCGACTCCGGATCCGGCGCGACGATCTTGCGCACCTCCTCGACCCCGCTCTTTTCGAACGCGAGCACGTAGTCCCCCACCACGAGGTCCGGGTTGAGGGTGTGCTCCGTCTTCGCGTCCAGCCTGGCGTGGTAGATGCCCGGCGGCAGCACGTCGATGTAGTCGATGTTCTCGCCGAACTCCTTGTGCTCTTTGCGTCCCACGCTTCCCGACACGAAGATGCCGAGGTGGCCGACGCTCTCGTGCAGGGCGTAGACGATGGTCTGGCCGTGCGCCTTTACGTCGGCGTCGTCGCGATAGAGGTCGATGATCCAGCCGAGCGCCTGGGGCGGCGGCGTGATGTTGTCGCCCATCGAGCAGAACACGACGATGGGCGAGCGGATGTTGCGCAGGTCCAGGCGGATGCCGTCGGAGGTGATCAGTTCCGCCGTCGCCAGGCGATTCCCGACGAACAGGTTGTCGACGAGCCACTGCATCTCGACGTCGCTCAGGAAGACGTACCCGCCCCAGTACTGCTCGAAGCCGAGATAGCGCTCGGCCTCCGTATCCACCTTGGCGTACAGGTCGTACTGCTTGGTCCACAGGGTATTGGCGGGATTGAGGTTCTCGAAGTTCGCGACCAGCCACGCGCCGTCGAAGCGGCCGGCGCCCAGGTCGCTGGTGAGCGCCGTCAGCCAGCTCCCGCCGAGCAACCCGCCGGCGTAGCGCATCGGGTTCTTGCCCCGCCAGCCGGCCCAGTACGAGAGCGGCGTGCCGGGCACGATGATCGGGCCGAAGAGCTCCGGCCGCATCGCGGCGGTCATCAGGACCTGCCAACCTGCCTGGCAGTTGCCGATCACCACCGGCTTGCCCTCGCTCTCCGGGTGCAGAGCGATGACGCGCTCCAGGAATGCCGCTTCGGCGCGCATCACGTCCTCGACTGTTTGTCCCGGCACCGGGTCGGGCAGGAACCCGACGAAATAGCAGGGGTGGCCGGCGCGCAGGGCGACCCCGACCTCGCTGTCGGCCTTGAAGCCGCCGATGCCCGGCCCGTGTCCGGCCCGCGGATCGAGCACCACGAATGGCCGCTTGTGCGGATCGGTGGTCACGTCCTCGGAGAGCAGGATGCGGACCAGCCAGTAGTTGACCGGCCGCTCGAGATCGCGTCCCGACATGACCGGCTCGAAGGGGAAGTCGAGTACGTGCGGCACCGCCTCGCGGAGGTGCTCCTGGTACTGGTTGCCGCGCCGGCGCATCACGTCGGCGTACAGCGCGCCGCGCTGCCAGGCGTCGACGGCGTACTCCGTCGCGGCCTGCGCGAGGCGCCATCCGCCGAGCTCGAGAGGATTGAAATGGATGGGTTTCGTTTCGTCGGTGCTCATGTGTCGTCTATGCCTTCCTGGTTACTTGCACGCTGCGTGCCGTTGCCGAAAACGCGTCGCGTTGAGTCGTTCACAGCCGCACGCGCCGCAGGAGCTGCGCATTGACCGCCACGATGATCGTGCTCAGCGACATCAGCACCGCGCCGACCGCCGGAGTGAGCAGCACGCCCCACGGCGCGAGCACGCCCGCCGCGAGCGGGATCGCGACGATGTTGTAGCCCGCAGCCCACCACAGGTTCTGGATCATCTTGCGGTAGCTCGCGCGCGAGAGATTCACGATACGCGGCACGTCGCGCGGATCGCTGCGCACGAGCACGATGTCGCCGGCCTCGTGTTGCGGAACATCGACACGCTGTAGCCGGCGTGCTTGTCATGGGCGTCGCGCGCGTGTGCCCGCCCTCGTGCATGGGCGGCGCCGCTTCGGCATGCGTAGTGCGGGCGCCGTGCGGGCCGTGATCGGTCGTCGGTTTCTCACTCAGTCGTCACCGAACCGCTTCGAGCGCGAGTGCAACCCCTTGCCCCCCGCCTATGCAAAGCGTCACCAGGCCACGGCGGACGCCGTCGCGTCGCATCGAATGCAGAAGCCGGGTGGTCAGCACCGCCCCCGTGGCGCCGATCGGGTGTCCATGCGCTATTGCGCCGCCCTCGACGTTCACAACCTCCTCCGATAAACCGAGTTCCCTGGTGAGCGCGAGCGCGATCGCCGCGAACGCCTCGTTGATTTCCGCTCGCTCGATGTCTGCAAGTTGCCAACCGGCTCGCTGCAGCGCCTGACGTACGGCTGGCAAGGGGCCGAGTCCGAACATGCCCGGCTCGACGGCCCCGACGCCGTACGCCACAAGGCGTGCCATCGGCTCCAGACCGCGTTTCTCGGCCCACGCGGCGTTGGCAACGATCAGCGCGGCCGCACCGGCGTTCAGGCCCGGAGCGTTGCCCGCAGTGATGGTGCCGTCGTTGCGGAAGGCCGGCTTCAACTTCGCGAGCGACTCGAGCGTCATATCGGGGCGGTTGTGTTCGTCCCGCTCGAAAACGACGCGTCCCTTGCGCGTCGGGATTTCGACCGGCGCGATCTCCGCGTCGAACTTGCCCGCCGCCTGCGCGCCGCTGAATCGTGTTTGTGAACGCAGCGCCCAGCGATCCTGAGCCTCACGTGAGATCTCGAACTTCGAAACCAGGTCTTCGGTCACCCAGCCCGAATGCTGGCCACTGAACGCATCGTTCAGTCCGTCGCGCAGCATGCTGTCGTGGATCTGCGCGTCCCCCATCCGGTAGCCCCATCGCCCGCCGTTCATCAGGTACGGCGACTGATCCATGTTCTCCATGCCACCGGCGATTGCACACTGGACGAAACCGAGCATGACTTCCTGCGCTGCCGTCGCAATGGCTTGTGCGCCCGATCCGCATACACGATTCACCGTCATCGCGGGGACTGCGTCTGCGATACCCGCCGCCATCGCGGCCTGGCGCGCGGGATTCATCTTCGCGCCGGCCTGAACGACCTGGCCCATGACCACCGTATCGATGTCATCGCCGTTCAGGTTCGCTCTCGAGAGCACCTCGCGAATCGCCATTGCACCGAGGTCGGTCGCGGGAACGTCTTTCAGCGCGCCGCCGTAGCCTCCGATCGCGGTGCGCACAGCTGCGCACAGGACCACTCCAGGATTCGACATCGAAAGCTCCTTCGCCGCTGTACCGGGAAGCAACGGCAGGCACAAGACGAAGGCCCGGTGAATCGATTGTCCTTCCTCGACCCGGCCCTGAGATGACCCCGGGATTACTTCTATGTAACCCGCGCTTTGCATTACGGACATGTAACGCACGCGTCATCTGATCACCACTTCCTCAGCGTCATACTGGCGCTAGCGGAATCGAGAACGACGATCGAACGCGACGTATTCGTGCAGTCCCAGGCCCGGTCGATGAAATCAAGCAGCAGGAAAGGCAATCATGTCGAACCGCTCACAACGAGATCCCGGTCGAGGCGAAAGCGGCCGACGTGCAGCCTCATGGGTGTTCTTCGGCTTCCTCGCCATTGGCGCCTTCTTCCTGTGGACCGAACATCGCGCGCATCTGCTGGGCTGGCTTCCCTTCCTACTGCTTGCGCTGTGTCCGCTGATGCACTTCTTCCACGGGGGACATGGAGGTCATGGCGGCGGTAATTCCGGCTCGGACGCTTCGACGCGCTCTTCGTCGCAGCAACCGACACACAAGCACTGAACACGCCAACGAGAACGAGCATGTCCCACGACAACGTACCGGCCTATGGACTGTGGTCCCTGGTAGTCATCAATTCGCTGGTGTTCATCATCTTCGCCTTCAGCTTCGCCAAGCCGCAGTCGAGCCGCGACTGGCGCTCCTTCGGCGCGTTCTCCGGATTCTTGGTCGCGTTGTTCGCCGAGATGTACGGCTTTCCGCTGACGATCTATCTGCTGTCGGGTTGGCTGGGCTCGAAGTTCCCCGGAGTCGACTTTCTGTCGCACGATGCCGGCCACCTGCTCGAGATGATGTTCGGCTGGCGCACAAATCCGCATTTCGGACCGTTTCACCTGTTGAGCGCGGTGTTCATCGGCGGCGGCTTCTGGCTTTTGTCGGCTTCGTGGACGGTGCTCTATTCGAGCCAACGCTCGGGAACGCTGGCAACGACCGGGCCCTACGCGAGAATGCGTCATCCGCAATACGCCGGCTTCGTGCTGATCATGTTCGGCTTTCTGCTGCAGTGGCCAACGCTTCTCACTTTGGCGATGTTCCCGATCCTGTGCGTGATGTACCTGCGTTTGGCGCTTTCCGAGGAGCGCGAAGTCGAGCGGCGCTTTGGCGCGCAATGGCGTGAGTACGCGCAGCGTACCCCGCGCTTCTGGCCAAGGGTTGGCCCAATCGCCGAAGCAGGTTCCGCGTGAAAGGGAGACAACGAGAATGAGCACGATCCCGACCGATCGAACCGGGGATGTTTCCGACGGCTCCCCGCCATTCCCGTACCGTCACGAAGCAGGTGCCTCGCTGCCGACGCATGAAATGCACCGCCTCGCGGCAGCGGCGGCGAGGGCACGACTGCGCGACGAAGACTTCGCACGGTGGACGAAGGGTTTCGGTGCGATACGTCACGACGATCAGACGCAGTTGCGCGTTCGTCGCCTGGTGCACGAGGTGGCACTGGAGCGCGAGCCCGCTGATGCGTCTGCCGACGTGTGGCGACTCTTCGCCGCCGCCGACCGCCTCGCCAGCGCAGCGATGTGGCTCGTCGTGCACATGAGCTATGCCCGGAAGGTACGACTCGACGGAGAGCCTGTACAAGCCGGTGATTTCAAGAAGACGCCCGAGGGGCACGTCGGCGGATCGCTGAACATGGTCCCCGCATACGTCGGTTATCTGCTCGCCAACGCGCTCACCGGGCGGACGCGTTCATGGCTGATGGGGCAGGGACACAGTGTTGCGGCCATCGAGGCCGTGAATGCGCTGACGAGCAACCTGCATCCCGAACAGTCAGCGCGCTACGACGTCTCCGATACGGGCCTTTCCCGCCTGTGCGCCGATTTTTACTCGTACGCGATCGACGCCGACGGCGAACCGGGCACGCCGCTCGGCAGTCATGTCAATGCGCACACGGCCGGAGGTCTCATCGAAGGCGGATATCTCGGTTTCGCCGAGCTTCAATACGTGCACATGCCGATGCCGGGCGAAACGCTCGTCGCTTTCCTGAGCGACGGTTCGTTCGAGGAGCAACGGGGTGCGGACTGGGCTCCGCGCTGGTGGCGGGCGCAGGACACGGGGCTGGCGGTGCCGATCATGATCCTCAACGGCCGCCGCATCGAGCAGCGCAGCTCGATGGAACAGGATGGGGGCGTCGCCTGGTTCACCGATCATTTGCGCCTGAACGGCTTTGACCCGATCGTCATCGATGGCACCGATCCCGCTGCCTTTGCATGGGCCATCCTGGAGGCGGAAGCACGCCTGGCTGCGTGCGCGGCCGCCGCCCACGCGGGTGCGCTCGAATATCCCGCCGCCCTTCACTACACGATTGCGCAGGCCCCCAAGGGGTACGGATTCCCCGGCGCCGGGACGAATCTTTCGCACAACCTGCCGTTGGGCGCGAACCCTGCGCTCGACGAGCAGGCGCGAACCCGCTTCAACGAGGCGGCACGAAAACTCTGGGTGCCGCCGGACGAGCTCTCGCAGTCGCTGCGCCGATTGTCCAATCACGAGTCGCAACGGCGCCCGTTGGAGCGCGACCACCCGCTCGCCGTGCGCGACGTTCGTTGCGAACCGGCCGAGCTGCCCTGGCGCGATGCGGATTCCTCAGCGACCCGATCGCCGATGAGCGCGCTCGACGACGCGTTCATCGCGCTCGCGCAAGCAAATCCGACGTTGCGCGTGCGGATCGGAAACCCCGATGAATTGCGCAGCAACGGCATGGCTCGCACGCTCGAGCACTTCCGGCATCGAGTGGCCGAGCCGGAAGCGAACGTGCCGGAAGCGGTCGACGGCGCAGTAATTACCGCGCTCAACGAGGAGGCGGTCGTCTGCGCGGCGCTCGCCAACAAGGCGGGGCTGAATCTCGTCGTCAGTTACGAAGCGTTTGCGGTGAAGATGCTTGGCGCCATGCGTCAGGAGATGATTTTCGCTCGCGGCCAGGCGGCGGCGGGACGCCCACCGCGCTGGCTTTCGGTGCCAATCGTCGTCAGTTCTCACACTTGGGAGAACGGCAAGAATGAGCTGTCGCACCAGGATCCGACGTTATGCGAAGCGTGGATGGCCGAGCCCCCCGATCGTGCCCGGGTTGTATTTCCGCCCGACTGGAACGCGGCGCTCGCCTGCATGGATGCCTGCTACCGCACTCAGGGCCAGATATGGGTGATGGTCGTGCCGAAGCGACCCGTGCCGAGTGTATTGAATGAGGCGCAGGCTCGGCGACTTGCCGCACAAGGAATGTTGCGCCTGGTCGGCTCTGGTGCGTCCGAAGAGAAGCTCGTTCTGGTGGCGGTCGGCTCGTACCAACTCGTCGAGGTGCTTCGTGCATCGAAACGGTTGGCGCAGCACGCCGTGGCGCATGCAGTGGTCGTCGTCATCGAGCCCGGCAGATTCAAGACGCCGCACGACAGCGCCCAGGCCGGCGCTACCCTGACGGACGACGACCTCGCCGAGATGTTTCCCGAGCACAGCGACGCGCGGATCGTTGTCTCGCACACGAGGCCTGAGCCGATCGCCGGCGCGCTTCGCCGGATCGACACCGGTCCGCGACGAACCTCGTACCTTGGCTTCATCAACCGCGGCGGAACGCTGGACACGTTCGGCATGTCGTTCGCGAATCGATGCACCTGGGCCCATGTGCTCGCGCGAGCGGCGGAGACGATGGGCGTTCCGTCGGAGAACTGGCTGGCGGCGCCCGAATGGGCTGCCGTGCAGGGGCACGGCGACCCGGAAACCTTGCGTTGAACCACCATGGCCGATTCCGCGAAACCTCCCGTTCCAGCGAAACCCATCGATCGACCCGATGCTTCGCGCCGCCGCATCACCTGGATGACGACCGGCGTCGGTGGCGCCGGAGTGGTCGCTGCCGGCGTTCCGTTCGTTGCGTCGTTCGCGCCGAGCGAACGCGCGAAGGCGGTCGGCGCGCCGGTTACGGCGTCGATCGCCGGCCTGCGGGAAGAGAAACTGATGACCGTCGAATGGCGGGGAAAGCCGGTATGGATCCTTCGACGCAGTCCCGCTCAGCTGGAAAGCCTGCAGTCGCAGGAATTGCACGCATTGCTGGTCGATCCGTTGTCGCACCGCGCCGAACAGCAGCCTCCCTATGCCTCGAATCCGTATCGTTCGATTCGTCCGGAGATCGGCGTCTACGTGGCGATTTGCACGCATCTCGGCTGTATTCCCACGTACCGCCCGGACGTCAACGCGCCCGACCTTCGTCCCCGCTGGCCGGGCGGCTTCTTCTGTCCGTGTCACGGCTCGTATTTCGATCTCGCCGCCCGCGTCTATCGCAACGTGCCCGCGCCGACGAATCTGGTCGTTCCTCCGTACCGCTTCGTCTCCGACGCCGTCATCGAAATCGGCGTAGATCCGAAATCCACTTGAGGTAGTGATGCAACTCGCTTTCCATGGCGCTGCCGGAACGGTCACCGGCTCCCGGACGCTGGTGACGCACGGGGGCCGCAATGTTCTCGTCGACTGCGGTCTGTTCCAGGGTTACAAGAACCTGCGGTTGATGAACTGGGACCCTTTCCCGTTCGACCCGGGCGCGCTTGAAGCGGTCGTCCTGACGCACGCGCATCTCGATCATTCGGGAGCTCTTCCTCTTCTGTTCAAGCGGGGTTTCACCGGCCCCGTGTTCGCGACGCCGGCGACCATCGAGCTTTGCGAGATCCTGCTGCGCGACAGCGGGCGGCTGCAGGAAGAGGATGCCGAGTACGCCAATCGGCGCAAGACGTCGAAACACCGACCCGCATTGCCGCTGTACACGGAAGACGATGCGCAGCGATCCCTACGCCTGTTCCGAGCGCTGCCGTTCGAGGAGGAGCGAGAGATTGCGACCGGCATTCGCGTGCGGCTGCAGGGCGCGGGGCACATTCTCGGCGCCGCCTCGGTCCGGCTTTCGGCGAACGCCACCTCCGTACTGTTCTCGGGCGACCTCGGTCGACCCGATGACCCGATCATGAATGCACCGGCCCCGATCGGAAAGGCGGATTACGTGGTCGTCGAGTCGACTTATGGAGATCGCCTGCACGAAGCGCAGGATGTCGAGGCGGTCCTCGGCGACACGATACGACGCACGGCCGCACGCGGCGGGACCGTGCTCATCCCGGCCTTCGCCGTCGGTCGCGCGCAGTCGCTGCTCTACGCGATCTATCGCCTGAAGCAAAGGCGCGCCATTCCCGACCTTCCGGTTTTTCTGAACAGCCCGATGGCGATCGACATGACCGACATTTACCACCGGCATCGAGCGGAGCATCGATTATCCGACGCCGAGTGCGCCGGCATGTGCAAAGTGGCGACGATGGTGAGGAGCGTCGAAGAATCGCGTGCGCTCAACGCGATGACGTATCCGGCCGTAATCGTCTCGGCCAGTGGAATGGCCACCGGGGGGCGCGTCCTGCATCATCTGAAGACACTCGCGCCCGATCGCCGCAACACGGTCGTCTTTGCGGGGTACCAGGCGGCAGGAACGCGCGGCGCACGGATGGTCGCTGGCGAGAGCAGCATCCGGATCCACGGACAGGACATCCCCGTGCGTGCAGAGGTGATGAGCCTGGAGGGCATTTCCGCGCACGCCGACGCCCGTCAGATCGTCCAGTGGCTCGCCACCGCGCAGCGTCCACCGCGCCGGGTATACCTGACCCATGGCGAACCGGGGCCAGCCGACACGCTGCGCCAGCGTATCGAACGCGAACTCGGCTGGGATGCCTACGCGCCGCGGCTCGGCCAGACGATCGAGGTCGAATCGTGAGCGTGCGGCCTCTCGATACGGTCGACGTGCCCTCGTCGGACGCGTTGCGTCTTCGAACCCTCGGCATCGATACGCACGACGAGCATGTCGTCTACATGCACCGCGACTGCCACGTTTGCCGCGCCGAGGGCTTCACTGCACTGGCACGCGTCGAAGTAAGGCTGCACGAGCGGCGAATCGTCGCTACGCTGAACGTCGTCGACTCCGATCTCGTCGGTGTGCATGAAGCGGGACTATCAACCAGCGCGTGGCGGGCGCTGCAAGCGAGCGATCGGGAGTCGGTGTGGGTATCGCACGCGCCCACGCTCGACTCGCTGAGTGCGTTGCGCTCCAAGATCTACGGCAACCGCCTCGATGCTCGCGCGTTCGCGTCCGTCGTCGGCGATATCGCCTCGGGCAATTACGCGGATGTGCACATCGCCGCGTTCCTCAGTGCGTGCGCCGGCGGGCGCATGTCTCTGGAGGAGACCGTCGACCTCACCCGGGCGATGGTCGGCGCCGGTGACATCCTTTCGTGGGGGAAGACTCCGATCGCGGACAAGCACTCGGTCGGCGGTCTGCCCGGCAACCGCACCACGCCGATCGTGGTCGCGATCGTGGCTGCGGCCGGGCTGACGATTCCCAAGACGTCGTCGCGCGCGATCACTTCGCCGGCAGGCACGGCCGACGTCATGGACGTGCTTACCCGCGTCGACCTCGACACGCGCGAGATGCGCGAGGTCGTCGACCGCGAAGGCGGTTGCCTCGTCTGGGGCGGCGCGATCAATCTGAGCCCGGCCGACGACATCCTGATCCGGGTTGCACGCCCGCTGGACATCGACGGCGACGCGCAGCTTGTCGCCTCGGTGTTGTCGAAGAAGATCGCCGCCGGTGCGAGCCACGTCCTGATCGACATGCCCGTCGGTCCGACGGCAAAGGTGCGCAGCGCCAGCGACGCGGATCGGCTCCAGGTGCTGCTCGAGCAGGTTGCCGCCGCTTTCGGGCTGCAGACAAGCGTGCAGCGTACCGATGGCAATCAGCCGGTCGGTCGGGGAATCGGGCCGGCACTCGAGGCGCGCGACGTCCTCGCGGTGTTGCGTCGCAGCCCCGATGCACCGGCGGACTTGCGCAGTCGGGCGCTGAAGCTGGCCGCCGAGGTGCTTGAACTGTGCGGTGACAGCCCTGCGGGAACCGGCGAAGCACGAGCATCCAGCCTGCTCGACAGCGGTGCGGCATGGGCGAAGTTCCGTGCGATCTGCCAGGCACAAGGCGCGTTTCGCGAGCCCGATGTCGCGCCGTTGATCGACCCGATACCGGCGGGTCGGGTCGGACGCATCACCGCCATCGATTGCCGCCGGCTCGCCCGCGTCGCGAAACTGGCGGGAGCGCCGAATGTTCCGGTGGCCGGTCTGGAGCTGCATGTCCGACTCGGTGACCTCGTGCAGCGCGATACGCCGCTGCTCACGCTGCATGCGCGAGCACCTGGGGAGCTGGCCTACGCGAAGCGGTACCTCGCCTCGCATCCGGTCGTCTCGCTCGGCCCAGTGGAGGCACCATGAACCCGGTCATTCTGGCGATGCCGGGTAACGAGCGCGTGGCCGATGCGCTTGCCGCTGTGCTTAGCTTCGATCGAGGCGCTGCCAGCGTGCGACGCTTTCCGGACGGTGAATCGCACGTCCGGGTGGAGTCTCCGCTCGAGCATCGCCATGCGCTGATCGTATGCACGCTCGACCGACCGGACGACAAGCTCGTGGCGCTGCTGCTGCTTGCCTCAGCGGCGCGCGACAGCGGGGCGCGCTCGATCGGCCTGGTGGCGCCGTACCTTGCCTATATGCGCCAGGACCACCGCTTTCACCCCGGCGAAACGATCAGTACACGACATTTTGCCGAATGGATTTCGCGCCGGTTCGACTGGCTCGTTACGGTCGATCCGCACCTGCATCGGATCAAGGAGCTGTCCGAGGTATACACGATCCCGACTCGCGTCGTGCATGCTGCCGACAGCATTGCCCGCTGGGTCGGTTCCGAGGTCGAGCGGCCCCTTCTCGTGGGTCCCGACGAGGAAAGCAATCAGTGGGTGGCCGATGTCGCGCAGCGCGCCGGCGTGCCGTTCACCGTGCTCGAGAAGACGCGTCGCGGCGATCGCGACGTGGAGGTGTCGGTGCCGGATGTCGCCCGATGGCGCAGCCACACCCCGGTGCTGGTCGACGACATCGTGTCGACCGCCCGGACGATGATCGAAACGGTTCGTCACCTGCGGCAGGCGATGACTGAGCCGCCCGTGTGCGTGGGCGTTCATGCGATCTTCGCCGGTGCTGCGTTCGACGACCTCAGGCGCGCTGGCGCGGGAACGATCGTCAGTTGCGACACGATCGCCCATCCGTCGAATCGCATCGAACTCAGTGCTGCGATCGCCGACGGCGTGCGCGCTCTGATGCCGACCTCGTTCCGGGAGATCTCGCCATGACCCCGCTTCGCGCCGGATCCACGCTTGCCATCACGGTCGCAGTCTTCTATTTCGCCTGCGCGCTGATCTGGACACTGGCGCCACAAGCCTCGCTGACGTGGATGAACAGCCTTTTCCACGGGCTCGACTTCACGACCATGATGCGGCCGCGCGCGTTCACCTGGGGCGGCTTTCTCTATGCAATCGTCGTCCTGGCGATCTCGGGGCTCGCGCTCGGCGCCTTCTACAACTGGCTGGCTTCGCGGCTGAATGTGTAGCCGCCGCGGAGCGCCTGGAATGTACGAATGAATGCGGGCGAACTGGCCCGCCTTCGGGAGATCGCGCGGGTAGCGGTCGCCAAAGGTTGGAGACACTACGCCGAGCAACTCGGCTTCCGGGCCCACCGAGGCGATCGCTCCTCGAGGTCGGCAAGCGACGCAACCCGCCTGCGCGAGGCGCTCGAGGAGCTGGGGCCGACTTTCGTCAAGTTCGGCCAGATGCTCTCGCAGCGCGAGGATCTCTTCCCGGACGCGTTCGTGGCGGAGTTGCGCGGGCTGCAGGACCGAGTCGGATCGTTCCCGGCCGAAGTTTCAAGACGGATCATCGAAGACGAGACCGGGCGCACGATCGGCGAGTTGTTTACCGGTTTCAAGGACGAACCGATGGCTGCGGCATCGATGGCGCAGGTGCACTGCGCAGTGCTGCCCGACGGAACGGACGTGATCGTCAAGGTGCAGCGCCCCGATCTCGAGCGGACCGTCGAGGCCGACATTGCCGTCCTGAAGCGCCTCGTGCGTATGCTCTCCGGATTGCTTCCCGCTCTTCGCGCACTGAATCTTGCGGAGCTGGTGGACGAGTTCTCCGTCACGCTGCGGGGCGAGCTGGACTTCGAGCAGGAAGCGCGCAATGCCGAGCGCTTCGCGGAGCTCAACCGCGACGAACCTCTCGTGTACGTGCCCCGGATTTTCTGGCACGCCACCACCCGTCGCGTGCTCACGATGGAGCACAGCACCGGTCAGCGAGCCGATGCGCCTCACGGCGCGAGCGAGGACCCGCGCGCCCTGGCGCAGTCGCTCATGCGCGTCTTTCTGGCTCAGGTCTTCGAGCAGGGCGTCTTCCATGCGGACCCGCATCCGGGGAACGTCTTCGTTCTGCCCGATGGTCGGCTGTGCTTTCATGATTTCGGTGCGATCGGCGAGTTGTCGCCCCGCGTGCAAGAGAGCCTGCGGCAGCTGTTTCTCGCTGTGATGGCGCGCGATCCGGATTGGGTGGCAAGCGCCTATATCGGCATGGGGGGTGCCAGCGCCGAACTGGACCGCGCAGCATTCGTCAGCGACCTCTCCGCTGCGCTCGATCGCTACTATCGCGCCTCGGGAGCGGGGCGCCATTCGTTCGGCGCCATCATTCACGAGTTCATTGGGCTGGGTCGCAGGCATCATATCCGGCTGTTGCGCGAGACGACGCTGCTGATGCGCGCGTTCGCGGAGCTGGAAAGCCTCGTTCAGCGGCTCGATCCGCAGTTCAGTTCGCTTGCGGCCTTCCAGGCGTATAGCGGCCGACTCGTCGCGCGCGCGTTGCGGCCCGAAGCCGGCGCAGCGCAGTTTGCGAAGTTGTACCGGTCGCTCGTCACGGTCCGCGAACTTACCGATGAGGCGCCGATCGCACTTCGCCGCCTCGCCGGTCGCCTCGAACGCGGCGAACCGCTGTTCGATATTCGCCACCAGAGCGGCCGGTCCGTCGAGCGCCACTTGCTGCAAGCGAGCAATCGGCTCGCCTTCGCGATGATCATCGCTTCGATCGTCGTCGGCTCGGCGCTTCTTCTCGCGTCCCATGCGGGCCCACATTGGGAAGGCCTCCCGGTGCTCGGCATCGTCGGCTTCGTTGCTGCCGCTGCGCTGGGCCTTGCGTGGGCAGTGCTCGCTCTGCGTTCGAGAGAGCTCTGAATGCCTGGCGCAGCGACCGAAGCGCTATTCAGGAGCCGAGTGCGTGCACCGGTCCGTAGAGGCGGTGTTTCGCCTCATGCTCGCCCCTGCTTTGGCCGGCAGCGGCGCGCTGTACCTGCTCGCGGGTCAACGTCGATGCGATCGGCTTCTCCGCGCCCGGAAACTCGAACGAGAGCGGAATACTCCCCGCGTTCTGCGCAGCCTGCAAATCGGCGATCACTTGCGCGCGCGTCGTCTTGCTCGGGGTCACATGGACGAACTGGTAGCCGATCTCGTTGTTCACGAACTCGACGCCGCTATCGGCGAAGGCGGGCACGCTCACCGACAACACCGCTGCGGCGAACAACAAGGCTTTCGAGGACATTTCGCTACTCCTTTCAGGTTTCGTGGTTCGCAGCGTCTGCTGCTGCGAGCGATGCGTTTTCGTGCATCACGGCTATCACTGTAGTGATGCATCCCCAACGGCAATGTTTCACGACGATTACATTTCCTTCAGGTAGCTGCCCAACGACCGGATTCAGTTTCGACCGCTGAGCGCGGACAGGTGAGCCATGGAAAAGAAACAGCAGTTTTCGATCTGGTATTTGTTCGCGGCGTTGCTGCTGATCGTCGCGCTGCAGGACTATCTCGCGCCGCCGCACGTCGACAATCTGCCCTACAGCGATTTCAAGTCGTTCCTGCGCTCGGGGAAGATCACGGAGGTTGCGCTCGGCGAGGCCGTGATCACGGGAACGCTCTCGAACGACGGCGCTGGGGAAGATCTGTCGCCCAAGACCGCCGAGCGCCTTGCAACGCTATCGAAAGGACCGCACCCGTTCACCACGGTGCGGGTGGATGACCGTGCGCTGGTGGGCGACCTGGAAGCGGCGAAAGTACCGTTTGCGGGTCGTGTCGAAAGCAAGTGGCTGCCTGCGCTCCTTTCCTGGGTGATTCCGGCGCTCGTCTTCTTTGCCCTGTGGAGCTTCCTCATCAAACGCATGGCCGGCTCGCAAGGCATGGGGGGATTCATGTCGGTCGGCAAGAGCAAGGCCAAGGTGTACATGGAGACCGATACCAAAGTTACATTCGACGACGTGGCAGGGGTGGACGAAGCGAAGGAGGAACTGCAGGAAGTAATCGGCTTTCTCAAGGATCCCGCGCGGTACGGGCGCTTGGGCGGTCGCGTTCCCAAGGGCGTTCTGCTCGTGGGTCCACCGGGCACCGGCAAGACGCTTCTCGCGCGCGCCGTGGCCGGGCAGGCCGGTGTGCCGTTCTTCTCGATCAGTGGCTCGGAATTCGTCGAGATGTTCGTAGGCGTGGGCGCAGCACGGGTTCGCGATCTGTTCGAGCAGGCGCGCAAGCAGGCCCCGGCCATCATCTTCATCGACGAACTCGACGCGCTGGGGCGCGCGCGTGGCGCTTACCCGATGGGTGGGCACGACGAGAAGGAACAGACGCTCAACCAGCTCCTCTCGGAGATGGATGGATTCGACACGAGTGCGGGGGTCGTGCTGCTCGCCGCCACCAACCGTCCCGAGATACTTGATCCGGCACTGTTGCGAGCAGGTCGCTTCGACCGCCAGGTGCTCGTCGACCGACCCGACCGCAAGGGTCGCGTGCAGATCCTCGACGTGCACCTGAAGAAGGTGAAACTCGCCTCCGACGCCGATCCGGAGAAGATCGCCGCGCTCACACCGGGCTTCAGCGGCGCGGATCTGGCCAATCTCGTCAACGAAGCGGCGCTACTCGCTACGCGACGAGGTGCAGATGCGGCAGGACTCGACGATTTCACGGCGGCGATCGAGCGTATTGTCGCCGGCCTCGAGAAACGAAACCGGCTGCTGAACCCGCTCGAGCGCAAGGTTGTCGCATACCACGAGATGGGGCATGCACTCGTCGCCCTCTCGCTGCCCGGGGTGGACCGGGCGCACAAGATCTCCATCATTCCACGCGGTATCGGCGCGCTGGGTTACACCATTCAGCGACCCACCGAGGACCGGTTTCTCATGACGCGCGAGGAGCTCGAGAGCAAGATGGCGGTCCTGCTCGGCGGGCGCGCCTCCGAGCATCTGGCCTTCGGCCATCTTTCGACCGGAGCGGCGGACGATCTGGCAAAGGCCACCGACATTGCCCGAAGCATGGTCATGCGTTATGGCATGGAAGCGAAGCTCGGGCACGTATCGTACGAAGGGGAAGGCTCCCGCTTCCTGGACGTTCCGCAGGCGATGAATCGCAGACACGAGTTCAGCGAGGAGGTTGCGCGGGAGATCGACCGTGCCGTCAAGGCGATTCTCGAAGCGGCGTTCGAGAACGCGACACAGGTTCTTGCCGAGCAGCGGTCGATTCTCGACCGTGGTGCGGCCCTGCTGCTCGAGAAGGAGACGCTGAACGAAGAAAATCTGCGCGAGTTGACGGGCGCAGCCGGTTCTCGCGAGAGCGCGGAGCAGCCTGTACGCGTCGCCGACGTCACTCAAATGTAATCAGCCGAACATCTTGATGTCGCGCGGGGGAGCGCACCTTGATGACATCGACGCACCGGCGCCGATCCGTTTCGACTCACGGGTCACTCGAGTCCTCGTTGGAGACACCTCTCATGTCCTCGAAAGCACTTCTGGTTTTGGCCTCGATTGCCCTCAGCGCCCCCGTCCTGGCCGATACCGGCGCAACCTTCATGGGCGCACGCGACCTCGCGCAAGCGCAGCAACGAAGCGGAATTCAGTACCTGGCGGTCGGTGAAGACTCCGCGTATCCCCCGGAAAACCGGGTACCCGATTCGGGCAGGACGATGACGCACCGTGGTGCGAACATGCCGGGCGGTCAAGGTGAAATGCCCGATCATCCGCACATGTCGTCATCGCCCGACTCGGGCAAGCCGATGACGCACCGCGATGCGAACATGCCGGGCGGTCAAGGTGAAATGCCCGATCATCCGCATCAACAACCGAAACGATAGACATCCGAATTGCCGCCGAACCGGTCGCGCTCAGGTCGAGAACACCCCGCCGAGCGCGCCTCCCGCCAGCATGGCGGCAACCGGGAAGCGGCTCAGGCGATCCCGATTTGCACGGGAGTGGCGTTGCTGAACAGATCGAGGACCGGGCAATGCGCGTCCACGACCTGCTTCAGGCGCTCGAGTCCCCTGCCGAAGCAGTGCTGTCGAAGCTCACCGATCCGGTAATTTTCTGGAACCCTGGCCGAACCCCGCTGCTCGCGCCGAAGAAGCCGCGTAGATCCAGCTCGCCCTCGAGCTTGACCGACACGTCGTCGAGCGGAATACCGAGTGCATCGGCATGCAGCCGGTATGTGATCTCCTGGCATGTCGCCAGCGCTGCCAGCGCGTACTCGACGGGGTTCGGTGCCCTGTCGTTGCCTCCCAGGGCGGGTGGTTCGTCGACCTCGACGCAGAATCCACGAATGTCTACTGTCCGGTGCAGTCCGTCCTTTCCCTGGCTGGTGACACTGAAACGGGTGGTGGCCTGTATGCCTTCCTTGGCGAGCGCTGAGCGGGTATCGGCGAACAGTTTCGAGAAGACGGCCATCGAGTGGTCCTTTCCTGGAGGTGAACGGGGTACGGCGCCGTGCCGGACTCGAGCGTCGGGCGACACCGAAGTCTCCGACGATTCTAGGAGGGTTGCCGCGGTTGCCGAACGAAGAGTGAATTTCGGTTGAGCATATTCAGTTCGCGTCTATCCGTTTCCCGGAAACGGATTTCATCCGCAAGGCGCGCTACGTCGCCGGACCGCGCGTTTCGAGAGGGAAGACCTCCGTGGTGTCGCTTCGAAGCACGCGCGTCAGCACCCATGCGTGGACCACGCGGCACGACGTCGAGCCGTGAGACGAACGACGATCGTAGTAGTCGACGTTGTGGGTTATCGTCTCGTGCGCCAGCTCGTATCCGAGGCGCCCGAAGAGCTCGTCGAAGCTCGTCGGCTGAAAACAGGTAGAACAGCATGATAACGTCGGCCTGCTTCGACGCCTTGTAGCGATTCGCGCTGTCGTTCTCCGCTTCGAGTATGAGCTCCAGGCGCTGGATGTTTCCGTAGCGCAGACGGTAACGTTCCCAGTCCAGCTCCTCCAGGCGCTCGTAGCCTTCGAACTGACCGATGATGCCGTCATCATGGGCTGTTGGCTCGCACCTGCCGCCGAAGTTCCGTGCACTCCGGATCCAGGAAATGCTGGCTGTGACAGATGCGAGCAAGCAAATGCTGGAGGCGCTGGTGCGCGGGCAGCATGATGTGGTCGCCCGGAACGCGGAAGGCATCCGCGACAGTTTCGATTTGACGGCGGGCGCGTTAGCACGCTGTTTAAATTCGCCCGCAAAAACTCGCCCCCCGCGTCATCGCGGCAGCTTCCCGATTCCCATGGCGGCGTCCGTCCTGGTGATGGAGACCTTCGCCTCACTCTCGGCTTGCGTCAAGGCGCGGATCGCATCAATGGTTTCGGGCACCACGATCGCCTGGTTGTCCACCATGTAGGCGTAGAAGAGTTCGTTGCCCTGCACCTTTAGCATGTCTTCCCACAGCGCGACTTCGTACAGATCCGCGCGCGGCCGGCCGGCGTCCGACATGAACTCCTTCACCGTGTTGAGCGCGGAGAGCCCGTCCGAGTAGCGGATGAACTTGATGCGCGACGACGCGCTGAAAGCATCGAGCACTTCTTCCTTCGAGGCGGGTCGGGTCATCTCGACCACCCAGTAGTGCAGGTGAGCGAGCGTCTCGGGCACCTTCACCGCCATGGTCACGACGTCGAGATCGGGGTCTACCGACTGCGCGTCCGGTCCCTGGTGGCTCGGGATGTCCTCCTCGGGAACCAAGGTATTCATGATCCCGCCCTGATGACTCTCCCATGGGTCGGTGGCGCGTCGCAGCAGCGTACCTCTGGCCTTGTGCAAGAGCCCCGCGCTCTTGAGCGAGGTGAGCGTCCTCACGACCGAGGTGGTGTTGCACGAGACCACGCGCGTGGAGTCGCGGCCGAGCGCGCTGGCGTAATTCGATTCCGCTACGAAAGAGTGCCCCGTGACCGAATGCTTCTCTCCACCCTGGACGATGAATTTGATGCCGCGCGCACGGTACGTCTCGACGTTCGTCGCCGCAACTTTCTTCGGCGTACAGTCGACCACGACGTCTACATCGTCCAGCAACGACTCGAGCGTACCCGCCACGGCCAAGCCTGCGTTGCGCATCGCTTCGACCTGCTCCCTAGCAGGGCCGTACAAGGCGAAACCGCGTTGGAGGGCGACGCGCGGCCGCCAGTCGCTGGCGACATCCACAACGCCGACCAGCCGCATGTCCTCCTGCTTCGCCACTGCCTCGGCTACACGCTTGCCGATCACGCCGTACCCGTTCACCGCAACGCGGATTTCCGTTCGTGATGCCATGGCCCGTCTCCTCGGAGATGCTGAAGGAACATGCTAAGCCATTGGCGCGCCATGCCGTCACGCATACAAGTCGGCGCGACTGAGCGGCAAACCTCTCGGCTGCGCGCCGCGCTTGGCGGCCAGAATCTGGTAAAGCCCCAGGGAAGCCGATTCGAACTCGACCGCGCAGGCGAGCATATAGAGGCGCCACAGCCGCAGGACAGGCTCGGAAACGAAACCGCGCGCTTCGTCCCAGCGCTGCTGCAAGCGCTCGACCCAGCAGCGCAACGTGTGCGCGTAATGCGGCCGCAGGCTTTCGACGTCGAGGATTTCGAAGCCGGCCTGTTCCATGACGCGAATGATGTTTCCCACACGGTCGAGCTGTCCCCCCGGGAAAACGTAGCGATTGATGAAACGCGTACCCAGCGTGTCGGGCCATCCTTCCTCGTCATGCGTGATCCCGTGGTTCAGGAACAAGCCGCCCGGCTTCAGCAATCGATGGACCGATGAAAAATAGACCGGCGGGTTGGCAAGCCCTACATGCTCGAACATGCCGACACTGGCGACCTTGTCAAAGCTCGCGTCTCCCTCCACGTCACGATAGTCCAGCAAGGCATAAGCGCAGCGGCCGCTCAGTCCTTCACGTTCGGCGCGGGCGACGGCGTATTCGTACTGGCGCTCGCTCCTGAACCGTTTGAACCGCTGGAAAGCGGATCGGCGATCAACGGGGCTTGACCGCGATCTTCAGGACTCCGTCTCGCTGGTTCGCGAACAACTCGTAGGCCGCCACGATGTCGTCGAGCTTGTACTCGTGCGTGACCAGCACGCCGAGGTCGATGCGGCCCGATGCCACTACGTTCATCAGGCGACGCATCCGCTCCTTGCCGCCAGGGCACAAGGCGGTGACGATCCGGTGATCGCCGAGACCAGCGGCGAAGGCCGACACCGGAATCTTCAAGTCGTTTGAATACACGCCGAGGCTCGACAGCGTGCCCCCGGCTTGAGCACCCGCAGCGCCGACTCGAAGGTGCCTTGCGTGCCGAGCGCCTCGATCGACGCGTCGGCGCCTCGGCCGTGAGTGAGCTTCATCACCTCGTCGACGACGTCGGTGTTGCGGAAGTTGAGCACAACGTCGGCGCCCATCTTCTTCGCGATGTCCAATCGGTGGTCGTTGCCGTCCACTGCGATGATGGTCGTCGCGCCCAGCAGTCTGGCTCCGGCGGTCGCGCACAGCCCGATCGGCCCCTGCGCGAACACGACCACCGTGTCGCCGATTCGCACACCGGCGTTCTCGGCGCCCTTGAACCCCGTGGACATGATGTCCGGGCACATCAGCACCTGCTCGTCGGTGAGCCCTTCGGGAATCGGCGCGAGATTGCCTTGCGCGTCGGGCACGAGCACGTACTCGGCCTGGGTGCCGTCGATCAGATTGCCGAAGCGCCAGCCCGCCGTCGCCTTGTAGCCATGGTGGCCGCACTGACCCCTCGCCGCCAGATAGCTTCCGTCCTGCGACGGGGCGCCGTCCTGCGCGGCGTAGGAATTGAAGTTCGGGCAGATCGCGCCGGCGATCACACGCTGGCCTTCGGTGTAGCCCTGCACGGCGCTGCCCAGTTTCTCGATGACGCCGACCGGCTCGTGCCCGATTGTCAGCCCCTTGGCCACCGGGTATTCACCCTTCAGGATGTGCACGTCGGTGCCGCAGATTGTCGTCGTGGTGATGCGGATCAGCGCATCGTTGGGGCCGACGTCGGGGATGGGCTTGTCGGCCAGTTCGATGCGGCCTGGCTCGACGAACACGGCTGCTCTCATCATCGCGGGCATGAAAAACTCCTTGATCGGCAAATCGATAGCAAACGGACAGCCATCAGTATCCCGAGCAGAGGGAACGCGAGGATGACCGTCTCATTGCCACTCCGTAATCTTCGATTTTTCCTTTGCACGACTTCCTGAAACGCGCCTGGCCGCTACGTGACCGAAATGTAATCGGCCGAACACTTTCGTGTCGGGCACGAAGGCGCAATTTGGCGGCATCGGCGCGTTGCCGCCGACCCGGTTTCGACTCACGGGTTCCCCCGAGTCCGATAGGAGTTCGTGTCATGCACAGGTTTCTAGTGTTTTCGGTAGCGATCGCGGTAACCGCTCCGGTCTTTGCGGGTCCCGATTCGACGTTCATGAACGCGCCAGACCTCGCGCAAGCCCAACAACGAAGCGGAATTCAGTACCTCCCGATCGGAGAAGGCTCCGCATACCCACCGGAAAACCAGTTACCGGCTTCAGGCAAGGCGATGACGCATCGCGGCGCCAACATGCCGGGCGGTCAGGGCGAAATGCCCGACCACCCGCATACGTCGGCATCGCCCGACCCGGGCAAAACGATGACGCACCGTGGCGCGAACATGCCGGGCGGCCAAGGCGAAATGCCGGACCATCCGCATCAACAACAGAAACGATAGACGCACAGGAGCGGCTGCGGCATCGATACCGAGCGCCTTCCGCCCGCTCGGTTTCGGTGCGCCTCCGACAGCGGCGCATGCCCCCCCAGGGTGGCGGGGTTCGCTTCCGCGGTTCCTCCGAGCGGGTGCGGCGTTCAAGTCGCGAGAACTGCTGCCAAAACCGCTATTGCAATGGCGATGGTGGCCTGTGACGCGGATATATCCTGCCCTGCAAGCCAGGTGAAATCGGATCATTGCAGGGCGGACCGTGGAAGCCGCGCAGCGACCGGAAGGAGCACCGCCGACCGGGAATGCCGTACGGGTCTGTTTACAGCCATCGACGCGCCCACCACCCGATGGTTTCCGCCGCGCGCCGTGGCCACTTCCTCTGGCTCCAAGCGTGGGCGCGTATCGGCTCGGCTTCGCACAGGTCCGCGAGGAAGCTCTCCGCCAGTAAGGCGTTCAATTCTCCGGATTCGTCGATCACGTTCAGCTCGTCGTTGACGAAAAGACTTCGATAGTCGAGGTTGGCAGTACCGACGGTCGCCCACCGGTCGTCCACGAGCAGCGTTTTCGCGTGGAGAACCCGAGGAACGTACTCGAAGATCCGCACGCCGCAGGACAGCAGGCGGGAATAGGCCGCACGAGCCGCCCACTGGGCCAGCGGCACATCGCTTTTCCCGGGGACGAGCAGCAGGACGTCGACGCCACGCATCGCTGCCTCGCGCATCAGTCGCTGGGTGCGGCTGTCGGGCACGAAGTACGGAGTGGTTACCCAGATGCGCGAGCGCGCCGCGATCATCGTGTCATTGAGGACGCACCGCAGCCGGTGGCGGCATGCGCGCGAGCGATTCGGCAGCAGCCATAGCGAGCCGGTCACCGGTGGCAGCCAGTCGGGTGGGACGTCGCGGTAGCAGTCGAAAACCATCGCAGCCGCGGCAGCCGGTTTGCCGACGAACCGAACGTGCGTATCGCGCCAGCGGCCGGACCCGAACGACCGCAGCGAACTGGCCGCATGGACATTGAAGCCGCCGACATACGCGATCGCCTCGTCCACCACGAGCAGCTTCCGATGGTTGCGTCGGTTGATTGCAAGCGGCCGATGTACGCTCCAGCGCCGGCTCCATTCGAAGTGAACTCCGCCCGCCCGGAGTCGCTCGATATCAGCATTGGAGAGATCGCGCCAGGAACCGAGGTGATCGACGCGCAATCGCACGTCCAGACCCCTCGTGGCGCAACGGGCCAACGTATCGACGAATTGCCGGCCGACCGGGTCGGAAGTGAAGATGTAGCTCTCGAACCGAACGCTTCGCTGCGCGCACTCGATGTCGCGCAGCATGTCGTCGAACAGGAGATCGCCCTCGATGTAGACCCTCGCCAGCCCCGACGCCCCGCTCCGTGGCTCGGTGGGCATCGGGTTCTCGCCCCTGATTTGTTGTCGGAAACCGGGGGAATCGGAGAGCGACTCCCCGCTCCGATCGGCTATCAGGACTCGAGAGCGTGATGGGGCCCGTACAGCCGGTGGGCTGCCTCACGCTCGGCTCGCGTCGCTTGGGATGCTTCGCGCTGAATTTGCTCCCGCGTCGTTGAGGATGCCGACGCCTCCTTCGCCGCGACGAATTCGAATGAACCCGGAATGCTTCCGGCGCGCTGTGCGGCCTGCAGTTCGGCGGTCACTTGCGCACGCGTCGTCTTGCTCGGAGTCACATGGGTCGTCTGGAATCCGATCTCGTTGTTCACGAATTCGACGCCACTGTCCGCGAAGGCGGGCAGGCTCACAGACAACACGACTCCTGCGAACAACAAGGCTTTCGAGGACATTTCGCTACTCCTTTCAGTTCATGGTCTGCAACATCGGTCGGTGCGTGTGACGCGTTTCGGACATCACGGTCACGACTGTAGCGATGCATCCCCAACCGCAAGGTTTCACGACGATTACATCTGAATCATGTTTCCAACGTGCATGTCCCCGAGCAAGTGCGCATCGTTGCTCAACCCGCAATCCATCGGCCCTCTCTCGCCGGGGTAGCGTCGGCTAATAGCACCCGATCGCGATGTTCGACGACATCGGAAAGACCAGTTCATCTCTCCTGCGAAACGTCTTTACCGCAGCCCGCGTGTCCCGGACGATCGCGTCGATCAGCGCCGCCCGCCGGGGTTCGTCCAACGCTGCGAACGCCGGCACGGAAGTCGCGGCGCCCAGGACCGTGAACGCGACGAAGCGCTCGGGCGAGGGAAGTCGGACCTCGTGCGACCGCGGTATTACCTGTACGTCGCGGAAGTTCGCTTCGATGAGCAGGCTCTTCAGATCGTGAGCGCTCCCGAGTGAAAACGACAATGCAACGTCGGCGATCTCTGCGTTCAGGTGCCGCACGGTCGCCCGGAACAGCGATTCGTACAGGGGGTGGTGGTCCAGCGACTGCCAGACGCTGATGGCGGTCCTTCCCACCGCAACGAGCACCCGGCGCATTTCGCGAAGCGCTCGCGCGCGATCGGCGAAGAACTGCAGTCCCTGCTGGCACAAGACGACGTCGAAAGCGCTGTCGGGTAACTGCAGCGCAAGGGCATCACCTTGCAACCACTCGATTGGCGCCCCGTTGGGCGGGTCGAGCGAACGTGCCACAGCGAGCATCCCCGGATTGATGTCGAGGCCGGTGACCTTTCCTCGCTCGCCCACGATCGGGGCGGCCTGCCGCGCGACACTCCCGGTTCCGCAGGCGAGGTCCAGCACTCGCTCGCCGCTTCCTAACGAGGCGTACTCGAGCAGAATGCGTGTCCAGGGATCGGCGATCGTCCTGCCGAGATATTCCTCGTAGATGCGCGCTGGATCGGATTGCGCTGGCTCTTCCATTGACGTTCTCCAGATGAGTCAAGCACGTCCACGTCGGCACACCGAAAAATTGCCGCGCGATCGCCACGAGCGACGCCCGGGCGGTCAGCTCGGGTCGAGCAATCCGTTGCTACACCATCACCCTGTAATTGCGCATCATGCCGCCGTCCTCGTGTTCGAGCATGTGACAGTGGTACAGGAACAGCCCCGGGTAGTCGGCGAAGTGCACGAGGATGCGAACACGCTCGCCCGGCATCACCAGCACGGTGTCCTTCCAGCCGTCGTCGACGAAGCCCGCGTCTACGGTGTTGCGATAACCGGCGAACCGGCTCGAGACCGAGCGACCGATGACTCGAAACTGCACGCCGTGCACATGCATCGAATGGGGCATCGTCATGCCCATCATCCCGTTCGCTGCGTCGTTGCGGAATTCCCATAGCTCGTGGGTGCCGAGCCGGACGGTCTCGTACGGACGGGCATCGAGCATCTCGAAGCTCTGACCGTTGATTCCCCAGGCCATCATTCCCATCGTGAGATCGAAGATCTTCGGGCGATCGAAGTTGACGGCCACGCCCGGATCAGGTGATGGCACCTCGGACAGGCGTTCCGGCGGCGCTGCCTCCTGCGCGCCGTGCGAGCCGTCCTTGACACGTAGCGCGAGCACCCGGAACGGCGCGCCGTCGGGCAGGGCCGCCCGGCCCATCATCATGCCGCCCATGTTCATTCCGCCATTGAAGGCGAGGCTTTGCAGCGACAGTTCGCTGCCCGCGGACCAGCGAGCGAAATCGACCCAAAGATCGATGCGCTCGGCCGGTGCGAGCATGACGTAGTCGCGCCGCACCGGGGCGGCCAGAAGCCCGCCGTCGCTCCCGATCACGATCAGCGGCGAGCCATCGTGCCAGGCAAGCTTGTAGGTGCGCGTGTTGGAACCGTTGAGCAGTCGCAGGCGATAGGGACGCCGCTCGACCGCGAGGCTGGCGCTGGGTCTGCCGTTGACGAGGATGTCGTCGCCAAGCACCCCCATCATGCGGGCCATCATCGAGCCCATTCCGCCGCGCATCATGCCGCGGCCCATCATTCCGCCGCCCATTGTTCCATCGCCCATCATCCCGCCGCCCATCATTGGGGGCTGGTCCAGGTTATCGGTGGGAGAGCTGTCGAGCAGACTCGACCCCAGGTAGACGAACTGGTTGTTGCCGTCGAAGCTGCGGTCCTGCAGGACGAGCGGAATATCGTATCGGCCGCCAGGTAGTCCAACCGTCGCTTCCTCGTCGTCGCTCACGAGGAACAGCCCGGCCAGACCGAAGTAGATCTGCGCGCCTGTCCGGCCGTGGGGATGCGGGTGGAACCAGTAGCTGCCGGCTCTATTCGACACGGTGAACTCGTAGACGTAGCGCTGGCCCGGTGCGATTGCATGGCGTGGATGCCCGTCCATCGTGTCGGGGACGTGCAGGCCGTGCCAGTGAACGATTGTCGGCTCCGGCAGTTCGTTGATCAGGTCGATCCGCACGCGCTGGCCGCGCTGCACCCGGATGATCGGCCCGAGATACGTGGCATCGGACGCCTCAAGCGTGCTTGCATCACCTCTTAGCACCTTGCCCCGGTAGCGCCATACCCGGGTCGGGGTGCCCCGACGAAGGGCGACATGTTCCTGCACCGCATGCAACTCGATGTGGACGTCGACGCCGGTGTCGGCCTCCTCCTTGCGGTCAGCGCGTGCGCCCGCTTGCGGCAGCCCGAGTGTGGCCGCGGCTGCAGCGGTTGCAGTGCCGACGACGACGCGTCTCCTTCGAGGGTCCATGCTATTGATCTCCAATCGGTTGGCGCAGCCGACGGGCCTAGCAGCAGCCCATGCCGCCGGCCATTCCGAAATGCATCAGCGCCATGATGCCGACGCCGAGCACGACCAGCCCGCCGATGGTGGCGAGCACGATCACGACTACCTTGAGCACTTCGTTCGCCTCGCCGTCACGGGAGCGTCGCTCCGTCCTTGGCAATCTGCGTCCAGCTTCGGCCCCGGTCTTTGCTGACGAAAACGCTTCGCTTGAAGGTCGCAATCGCGAACTCGTCGCGCTGCACGGTGTTCTGCGCGATGTAGGCCACGGCGTCTTCGCCTAGCGCGGGGATCGAGGCCGTCTCAGGAGCGGCGCCGGACTTCAACGTGACGCGGGCAAGCCCCGCCTTGCCGGCATACGTGCTGAACCACAGCTGCTGGCCGTCGAGGTCGAATGCCTCGGCGAAAACCCGTACGTCGCCGACAAGTTGCTCGAAGTTCTCACCGGCATCGCGCGACAGATAGAGTCCTTGGTCGGTACCGGCGGCCACGACGCCGGAATCGGTGGGATGCACAGCGAGACTGTTCAGCTCCCCGCTCAGCCCCCGGGCGGCAGCGCGCTTCCACTGCAGGCCGTCATTGCGCGTGTAGTAGACGCCGGACTGCTTCATGCGCGAGTTCGGGTGCGGGTTGAAAACGTACACCGTGTTGGTCCCGTGGCTGGTCGCCAGCGAGTGGAAATCCGACTCGCCCTCGAGCCCGAGTTTCTGCCATGTTTTTCCTCCGTCCTTGCTCTTGATGAGGCCGAACGGATTCGTCAGTCCGGAGCGCGGCGCTGGATGGCCGCTGCTGTACAGCGCATCGCCCGTCGCCGAGAAGCCCATGTAGTCGTGCGCAGGGCCTGCAGCCCTGGACCAGCGCCCCTCGCCGAACACGGCAAGGCCATGATGGCTTGGAATGAGGAGTTGCTGACCATCCGCGCTGTAGGACAGGCCGTGAACATGGGTCAGCGTGATCGCAGGGTCGGCAAACACTGTTGTGGCGAACACGGTCAGTGCCAGCGCGAGCGGAAAGGCGTGAAAGCGCCTCTTTCTGGAGAGCATGTCGATCCTTGGTCGTCGATGAAAAAGCTGCCTCACCGCTGAAGGGAGTTGAGGCGGGCGGACGGCTTGCGTTCGCGCTGATCAGCAGGAGCAGGTCGTGCCGTCGCCGCGAAGCGGGCGCGGCTTCACAAGCGGGCTACACACCGCAGGATCAAATGCGCAGCCGACCGGTGCGCCAAAGAGGGGGTGGTGTGGTGGGTCGCAGCAATTCGGGCTGCTGCGCGTGCCTCACGCCTGCGAGTTCGGAAGGATCCGGTTCGGGAAGAACGAAGGCCAGGACAAACGTCTGGTGAATGGGGGCAACCGACCGCGATTCGGAGGTTTGCCCGTCGTGAGCGCAGTGCTGGTTGCAAAGGTCCGGCGGTTGCGCCTCGAACGCGCCGTGTGATTGCGTTGCCATCTCCGGGCAGGGAAGTCCGTGCGAGTCAGACGCTGCCTGCGTCTGTTCGCTTGTCGTATGCGGCAACGACGGGCACGCGTATGCCGCCACTGCGAACTGCGTGAACAGGATCCCGAGCAGCGCAATCCAGGCAAAGACCGAACGGCGGAAGGCTCTCATTGGTGTCCGATTGTAGTGATCGGAACCGGAAATGTTACTGCCACGGTTGTTCGTCGCGCGCAACGCTTGTGCCCGGACGCGTGCGACGCAGCTCCCAAAGCGAAACCGTCGCGGACCGCTTCCGACGAGGGTATTGCGCCTCTGCTCATCCTGCGCAGCACGACAACCTGGTTACGTCTTTGTCGAATGCGAGTGCGGCGAGCTTCAGCCCCTCGACCGTACTGAGATACGGAAAGATCATGTCCGCGAGGTCATCGACGGTAAGGCTCTGACGGATTGCGAGCGCCGCGGTCTGAATGCTGTCGGCGCCTTCGGGGGCGAGTATGTGCGCGCCGAGCAGGCGAGCACTTCCGGCGTCGGCCACGAGCTTGATGAGACCGCGCACGTCGCGTGCGGCAAGAGCGCGCGGCACCACGTCGAGACCGATTGTCGACACGCGGACGGGATGACCGGCAGCTCGCGCCGCCGCCTCGGTCAGCCCGACGCTTGCCACCTGCGGGTCGGTGAACACTATGGCGGGCATGGCACTGTTGTCGTAGCGCAGGCTGTCGCCGTTGAGTGCGTTCCTGGCCGCGAGCTTGGCCCCGTAGGCGGCCATATAGACGAACTGGTCGCGGCCGGTAACGTCGCCGGCAGCATAGACGCCGGCCTTCGTCGTGCGCATGTAGTCGTCGACGATGATGGGTCCCTTTGGCGAGACGGCGATACTGCAGTCCTCGAGCCCCAGGCCTTCGACGTTGGGGCTACGCGCGGTGGTAATCAGCACCTGCTCGGCGCTGATCGAAACGTCTTGGCCGTCGCGCGCAAGGGTCAAGGAAACAGCGCCCTCGGTCTTGCGGATCGCCCGGTAGGCGATGCCGGATACCACCGTGATCCCTTCCTCCTCGAAATACCGCTGCAGCGCCGCTCCGATCTCGGGCTCGGCCTGGGGGAGCAGCCGCGACCGGCAGACGAGCGTCACCTCGACCCCGGCGCGGGCAAACATCTGCGCCAGTTCAGCCCCGACGTAGCCGCCGCCGATGACGAGCAGCGAGCGCGGCAGCTCCTGGAGGTCCAGCGCCGTCGTGCTCGTGAGGTACGGTACGGTCTCGATCCCCGGGATCGCAGGGACCGCCGGTCGCGCACCGGTTGCGATGATGATCTTCGCAGCGGGAATGCTCGTGCCGTCCACCTCGACACCGCCTTCGACGAGGCGTGCCAAACCTTCGCGATAGGTGATCCCGTTGTAGGCCGACAGCAGATCGATGTACCTGGCCTGGCGCAGTGCGGAAACGAGCTCGTCCTTCTGCTGAACGGTTCTGCGCCAGTCGGTCAGTTTGGCCTTGGCCGTGATGCCGGCGAAGCGCGCTGTCACGCGAGCGTTGTGAAGCGTCTCGGCGGCGCGGATCAGGGTCTTCGACGGTACGCAGCCGATATTGACGCAAGTGCCGCCGATGGTGCCGCTGCCGATGAGCACGACCTGTGCGCCCTGATCGGCGGCCGTGATCGAGGCTGAGAAGCCGGCCGAGCCGGCGCCGATCACGGCGAGATCGCAGGTGCGTGGTGCGTCGTTCATCTCAACTACCCTGCAACCTCTCGTGGGCAGGGAAGCCGGCACTGCTGCTCGCGGCCGCGATCGCACCGGGGTTCGTCTTCGCGTCGTCGAACGTCACTGTTGCGGTCTTCGACTCGAAGGAGACAGTCACGTTCGCGACGCCTGGAACCGCCGCCATCGCGGTCTTCACAATGTAGGGACACGAGGCGCAGGTCATGTTGTCGACGCCGAAGGTCACGATACGTTCCGCGGCAAACGCGGCGGGAGTCGTCATCATCGAGACGATCAGGGCAATGGTGCTCGAGCGCTTCTTCATGGGAGTTCCTTCGACATCAAACGGGCAGCAACAGCGGGGCGACGTAATCGAACGCGAAGGCGGCTGCAACGAGCACCGTCGCGATCCAGAGTGCGGTCCGGACGAGGCGGCTGGGGACGAGCGTTGCGCAGGCGGCACCGTTGGCGCAGGCTCTCCGCGGCTTCCAGTAGACGAGGTAGAAGCCGTATCCGAGGACGCCAGTGGTTGCAGCGACGAACAATGGTTTATACGGCGCGAGCGCCGTCAGATTGCCGACCCAGGCGCCACCGACGCCGAGGCTGAACAGGACGAGCGGCACGACGCAGCACGACGAGGCCGCGAGCGCGCCGAGTATGCCGCCGAGGGCGACCAGGCGCTGCCGACCGCTCTCGTCACGCGCCGAGGTCATCACGTTCCCTGCGGTCGACAAGATTTCTGCCGTTCCCTGTCGCGATGCATCCATGTCGGACCTTGCCTTCCTTGCTGAAACCCTTATTGCACGGTACTTTGAAGTCTGTAGCGATTACAGAGTCAAGCGGGAAGTTCGCAATGTCCGACGGTTCCGATATGAAGGGCCTTCAGCGGGCCGAGCTCGCCCGGCGAACAGGCTGCAATCTCGAAACTGTGCGCTATTACGAGAAGGTCGGGCTGCTGCCCGCGCCGCCGCGCACGACCGCCGGCTATCGTCGCTACGACGCCAATCATGAGCGGCGGCTTCGCTTCGTCCTGCGGGCGCGCGAGCTGGGCTTCTGCCTCGACGAGGTCCGCGCGCTCTTGCGTCTCGTCGATGAGAGTGACCAGCCCTGTGCCGAGGCGCGGGATCTCGCCGCGGCTCATCTCGCCGAGGTGCGTGCGAAGATCGCCGACCTGAAGCGCATGGAGCGAGTGCTGAAGGACGTCGTCGTCCGATGTGCGGACGGCACGCGGCCGGAATGCCCGCTGATCGAGACGCTGTTCGAGGGGAAGGCCGCCTGATGGTCCAGCGGAGAGCCAAGAGTGCCGGTATACCGGTTTGATCGCGTTGCATCACCGCGATCCCAGTAGAACAGCACCTGATCCCGGGCCTTACTTCAGCCCCTCCACGTTCGCACGCTTGAGCAGCAGCGCATTGGCCGCGACGATCAGCGAGCTGCCGGACATCGCAAGCGCCGCCATCTCCGGGCTGATCGTCAGCGGGTAGAAGACGCCCGCGGCGAAGGGAAAGGCGATGACGTTGTAACCCACCGCCCACCACAGGTTCTGGTGCATCTTGCGCAGGGTGACGCGCGACAGGCCCACGGCGGCGACCACGTCGAACGGATCGCTTCTCATCAGCACCACGTCGGCGCTCTCCATCGCCACATCGGTACCCGCGCCGATCGCGAATCCGACGTCGGCCTGCGTGAGCGCCGGCGCATCGTTGATGCCATCGCCGACCATGCCGACTTTCTTTCCCTGCGCCTGGAGCGCTTTCACTTGGTCGGCCTTCTGACCGGGTAGGACTTCGGCGAGCACCATGGTGACGCCCAGCTCGCGTCCGATTCGCTCAGCCGTGGCACGGTTGTCGCCGGTCAGCATGGCGACGTCGACGCCGCGTTTCTTCAGCGCCGCGACCGCCGCTGCGGAAGTGGGTCGAACCGCATCCGCAATCGCGATCAGCCCCCACAGCTTGCCGCCCCGCGCCACGTGCACCACCGTGCGTCCCCCGCCGGCCATCCGCTCCGCCGTGGCCTCCATCCCGGCCAGATCGACGCGCTCCGCGTCCATCAACCGGCGGTTACCGACCAGCGCCGGCTCGCCTTCGGAACGTGCGCGAGCGCCCATTCCGTCGATGTTGGTGAATCCCTCCGCGGGCAGGGCCTGCATTCCTTTGGACCTCTCGAGGATCGCGTGGGCGAGCGGGTGCTCCGAGTGCTGCTCCATGCCGGCTGCGAGAGTAAGCACATCGGCTTCGCTTCGTCCTGGCGCGGCCGCCACTTCCACCACTTCGGGCTTGCCGAGTGTCAACGTCCCGGTCTTGTCGAAGATCACGACGTCCAGATGCGTTGCGTTCTCGAGCGCCGCGGCGTTCTTGATCAGGATGCCGTTCTGCGCGCCGCGGCCGGTGCCGATCATGATCGCCATCGGGGTCGCAAGCCCGAGCGCGTCGGGGCAGGCGATGACGAACACGGTGATCGTGAGCGTTACCGCAAACAGCAGCGTCTGCCCGATCAGCCAGAACCAGACCGCGAACGTGGCAAGGCCGATCACGATGGCGATGAGCACCAGCCATTGCGAGGCCCGATCGGCGAGAAGCTGCGCCGGCGCCTTCGAGTTCTGCGCCTCCTGCACCAGCTTCACGATCTGAGCGAGCGCCGTGTCGGCACCCACCTTCGTCGCGCGAAAGCGAAACGCCCCGCTCTTGTTGATGGTGGCCGCGGCAACGTTGGCGCCGACCACCTTCTTCACCGGCATCGATTCACCGGTGAGCATCGACTCGTCGACCTGCGTTTCTCCCTCGGTTACCACTCCGTCGACGGGAATCCGGTCGCCAGGACGCACGATCACGATGTCCCCTGCCAGCACATTGGCCGTCGGCACCTGCAGTTCCTTGCCGTCGCGCAGCACGTTCGCCATCGGAGGCGCAAGATCCAGCAGCGCGCGGATCGCGTCGTTCGCGCCTGCCCGAGCCCTCATCTCCAGCCAGTGGCCGAGCAGGATGAACACGAGCAGCACCGACACTGCTTCGTAGAACTGCACGCCTTCGAACAGGAAGGTCGCCGCTACGCTGAAGAGATAGCCGGTGCCGACCGACAGCACGACGAGCACGGCCATGTTGAGGACGCCGTTGCGCAAGGCACGCCAGGCGGCGACGAAGAAAGGCAACGACGGCCAGAGGACGGCGCCGCTCGCGAGCACGAACAGCCAGTGGTCGAGCTCCAGGCCGAACGGCACCGGCGGCGTGGGCAGCGGCAAACCCATCGGCGCCCAGAGGAACAAGAGCGCGCTGAAGAACAGGCAGACGAGGAAGCGGTTGCGCATGTCGCGCACCATTCCCGCCATGTCCATCCCGGCGCCGTGGCCCATGTCGTGCGCCATCTCGTCCATGGCGCCGGGTTGGGCGGCGTGCTTCGCATGAGCGGCGTGCATGTCCGGCTCGGCCACTCGGCAGACGTGATCGGGCTGCACCTCGCCGCGGCAGTGATAGCCGCACTCGCGCACGGCCTCGCGCAACTGCGGCTCGGAGATCATCGCAGCGTCGTAGTGCACCGTCACGCTTCCCGAGGCGGGATTGGCATGGGCGTGATACACGCCGGGCAGTGCACCGACGCGTTTTTCCACGCCGAGGTGATCGAGCTTCTCGAACAGCCCTCTCACCTCGACATTCACGCTCTTCATTTCGCTCTTCAATTGGTATCCGTTCTGATGTCGACCCCGTCAAATGCTCGGTGAGTGCCCTGCTGTCAGCGCTAGTGAGCTCCATCCATGTGCCCGTCCTGCGCGACCAACCCCGGCGTAAAGCGCGCCTGCTCCGGAGCAGTGCCCGGCAAGGTGATCGAAACTACGACTTTCATGCCCGGGGCGTGAACGTAGCGTGCGAGGCCTTTCATGCGGTTGTCGCCGTCGGGCGCAAGCGGTGCGGTACTGCGCGTCTTGCCGGCGAGGATCGTCGCGGTTCCCGTTGCGCCCTTGGTCGAGACCGGCGTGCCCGCGTGATCGGTGACATACACGACGACCGGGCTGTCGGCTGAAGCGACAGCATTCTTCTGAGTGACGAGTTCGTAGTGCAGCGGCCCCGCCATGCGCAACTGACCGCCATTGGGGGCCTTCTGCGTGTCCAGGTACGCGTCGTCATGCGCGAAAGCAGAAGGCGCCGAGAAGGCGACCGCTACCGTGAGCGCGGCGCCCAGCCAGAAAGGTTTCATATGCACTCCTTCATTGAACGAATCAGTAGTTTTCGGTGCTGCGTGTCTCGAGAAGCCTTTGCAGCGGCTTTTCACCCCATCGCCAGAACATCATCGGCGTGAGCACGGTGTCGAGCAGCGTCGAGCTGACGAGCCCGCCGAAGATGACCACGGCCACGGGGTGAAGCACTTCCTTGCCCGGGGCGTCGGCCGAGAGCAGCAGCGGCACCAGGGCGAATGCCGCCACCAGTGCCGTCATCAGCACCGGCGTCAGTCGTTCGAGCGACCCACGCACGATCATCGCCTGGCCGAAACGCTCGCCTTCGAACGCGCAAAGGTTGATGTAGTGCGAGATCTTCAAAATGCCGTTGCGCGTGGCGATGCCGGTCAGCGTGATGAACCCGACCAGCGCGGCGATCGACAAGGGCTGGCCGGAAATCCACAAGGCGATCACGCTACCCACCAGTGCCAGCGGGATGTTGCCCATGATGATGAGAGTCAGGGCCGTCGAACGGTACCGGCTGTACAACACCAGAAAGATCATCGACAGCGACACGAGCGCCAGCAGCGCGATCAGGCGCGACGCCTGCTCCTGCGCCTGGAACTGTCCCTCCAGCGCCGTGAAGTAGCCATCTGGCATCGGCCTGGCAGCCAGTTCGGAGCGGATCGAACGGATGATGCCCGCCATGTCGCCGCCGTCGGTGTTCGCCGACACGACGATGCGTCGTCGCGCGTTCTCGCGGCTCACCTGGTTCGGGCCGTCGCTGTCCTCTACGTCGGCCAGTTTGGAAAGCGGAACATGGCCATCGGGCGTTTCGATCAGCAGGTTGGAAAGAGCGTGCATTCCGCGTCCGCTCTCCGGCAATCGAGCCACGAGGTCGAAGCGGCGGTTGCCCTCGATGATCTGCGTGATACGTTCGCCGCCGACCATCTGCTCCAGGCCGCGCAGCAGCGCGCCGGGCGCGACGCCGTATCGCGCCGCTTCGTCGTAGTCGATACGGATCTTCGTCTGCGGAATCCGGACCTGCTTTTCGATCTGAAGGTCGGTAACGCCCGGAACTTGCGCAAGCCGTCCACGTAAGTCCTCGGCCAATCCGCGCAGCGTGTCGAGATCGTCGCCGTACACCTTCAAGGCGATCTGCGCGCGAACGCCCGATAGCAGGTGATCGAGTCGGTGCGAAATGGGCTGCCCGACATTGCTCACGACGGGCAAGCTGACCAGGCGACTGCGGATGTCGTTGATCACCGCTTCCCGACCTCGTTCGGACGTCTCGAGGTCGACATCCATTTCGGTGGAGTGCACCCCCTCGGCATGCTCGTCGAGCTCCGCACGGCCGGTTCGGCGGCCGACCTGCGTCACTTCCGGCACCTTCATGACCAGTTGTTCGGCCAGCGCCCCGATCCGGTTCGATTCGCCCAGCGACGTGCCCGGCTCGAGCAGCAGGCTCACCGTGAGCGTTCCTTCGTTGAACGGCGGCAGGAACGAGCGCGGAAACAGCGGAATGGCGGCGCCCGCGACGAGGACGACAACCAATGCGGCACCCAGCAGGCTTCGGCTGTGTCCGAACGACCAGTTCAGCAGCTTCGCGTCCCACCGTTTGAGCACCTTCACCAGTGGGCTGTCGCCGTGCCCGAGCTGCTTCATCCCCGGCAAGAGGTAGTACGCCATCACGGGTGTCAGCGTGACCGAGACGATCATGCTCGCGAGAATCGATACGATGTAGGCGACACCCAGCGGCGTGAACAACCGGCCCTCGATCCCGGGCAGGACGAACAGCGGCACGAACACGAGCACGATGATGATCGTCGCGTAGACGATCGCGGAACGCACCTCGAGTGTCGCCTTGGCGATCACCTCGGCGACCGGGCGAGGATGCTCCAGTGCCCGGTTCAGCCGCAGCCGGCGCAGCACGTTCTCCACGCCGACCACGGCATCGTCGACCAGTTCGCCGATCGCGATCGCCAGACCGCCCAGCGTCATCGTGTTGATCGACAGTCCGAAGTAGCGGAAGACGAGCGCGGTCGCGAGCAGCGAGACGGGAATCGCCGTGAGCGAAATCAGTGTCGTGCGTACGTTCAGGAGGAAGAGGAAAAGGATCACCGCGACCAGAATCGCCCCGTCACGCAGCGCCTCCTCGACGTTGCCGACCGACCGCTCGATGAAGTCGGCCTGCCGGAACAGGAACTGCGGCGCATCGACTCCAGCGGGACGAGCCTTCGCCAGATCAGCCATGGCGCGTTCGACTTCCCGCGTGAGCGTCACGCTGTCGGCGGATGGCTGCTTCTGCACCGAGAGGATCACGGCCGGCTTGCCGTTGTAGCCGGCATCGCCGCGCTTGATCGCCGGGGCGATGCTGACCGTCGCCACCTGGTTGAGCAGAACGCGCTGGCCGTTCGTCACCGAAACGACGATGTTCTGGAGATCCTCGATACGCGAGGTACGCCCGATCTGGCGGATCAGGTACTCGCGCCCCTGCGCCTCGAGGAATCCGCCACTGGTATTGGCGCCGAAATCCTTCAACGCGGCATCGACCCGCTCGCGTGGCACACCGAGCGCCTGCAACTGGTCCGGTCGGAGCTCGACGCGGTACTGACGCACCTCGCCGCCGATGGCAATGACCTGCGCGATACCCGGGATGGTGAGCAGACGCGGCCGCACGACCCAGTCGGCGTATTCGCGCACCTGCATCGGGCTGACCTTATCGGGGTCTGCCGGCAGAGCGATCAACAGGATCTCGCCCATGATCGAGGAGATCGGCCCCAGCTGCGGAACGACATCCGGCGGCAACTGTTCGCGAACCAGGTTCAGGCGTTCGGTGATCTGCTGTCGATTCCGGTAGATGTCCGAACCCCACTCAAACTCGACATAGACGATCGACAGCCCGATGCCGGAGACCGAGCGCACGCGGGTGACGCCCGGCATGCCGTTCATGCTCGACTCGATGGGGAACGTGACGAGCTGCTCGACCTCTTCGGGCGCCATGCCGCCCGCCTCGGTCATCAGCGTGACGGTCGGCTTGTTCAGGTCGGGGAACACGTCGACCGGCATCTGGCGCAGCGTGATCGCGCCGTAGACGACGAGCAGCAGCGAGACCGCCAGAACGATCAGCCGCTGCTTCAGACTGGTGTTGACGAGGAATTCGAACACGTCAGCGCACCTGTGCGAGCAGGCTGGCGCCCGAAACGACGACCCGGTCGCCGGTGGCAACCCCGGAGGTCACGGCGACGGTTTGCGCGTCCAGCTGCTCGGACTCGACTCGCCGGGGAGTGAACTGCTCGGGACCGGAATGGACCCAGACGATGACCTCGCCCGCCCGGTTGCGCACCAGCGCCTCCTGCGGGATCGCGATCCCCGTTACGGTGGCGTCGGTGCGGGCGATTACCTGCAGCGGCTGTCCGATCGCCAACGGGATCTCGGCGGATCGAGCCCGGAAAAGCAACGGCAGCGCCTGCCCGCGCAACTGCCGGCCGGCGCCGACGAATTGCAGCGCGATCGTTCTTCCGGCTAGCGTTGCACTGCCTTCTTCGACGCCATCGACGAGCACCGGGTCGTAAGCGAGTGCCTCGACCGCCAGGTGCGCCGGATCGACGATCTCGAAGAGGACTTCTCGTGACTCCACGATCTGTCCCGCCACCGCAGCGGTCGCGCTCACCACACCCGATACCGGCGCTCGCAGCGGCTCGCGCGCGTGCAACCCGGTGGCCACGGCGGCCCGGCGCGCCTGCAGCGATTTCAGTTCGACCCGGGCGGCTTCGATGTCCTTGCGCGGAATCGTGCCATCGAGCTGCTCGTACCGTGCGACCTGGCTTCTCGCGATCTCGAGCTGCGCATCGAGCGTGGCAACTTCCGCCTGCTGGCCGCTACGTTCGATGTTGCCGATCGTCGGCTGCACCCACGCCAGCACTTCGCCTTTCTTCACACGTTGCCCGAGCACGGGCAGGCCCTTTGCACCCGCTTCGATGCGTCCGGCCTGGCTCGTCTGGACACGTCCGCCGGCGTTCGGATCGGCGACGACCTTTCCGCTGAGTTGCACGGTAACGGCGAGCGCTTCCGACTTCATCAGGCGTGTGCGCAGGCCGAGCCGATACTGGACCGGTTTGGGCACGAAGAGACTTCCATCGGCTTCGCGTCGTGCCGCGACACCGTCGTCCATACCCACGGCAGCGCTCGTGGTCTTGTCCGCGACAGCGGAAGTCGCGGCTGGCTGCCCGTGGTCTTCATCGCCGTGAGCTGCGACAGACGTAGCTGCGAGAGCAATTGCCCCAGCGAAAAACGCGGCGAGATAGGGCGAGGTCATGGCTTGGCTCCATCGATTCCGGGTTTCCGGGTTCTGCGGCGCACGGCAACCAACCCCACCCCGGCAAAGAGCAGCGCGCCGGAGGCGCCCCACAGGGCGGCGTGGTCCCATGAAATCGGGCGAGTCGAGGACGGCATCGCCGCCACAGTCTGATCAGGCACCTCGAGTGTGACGCTCATCAGGTCCGCCGCGTCCTCGGTCTCGACCGCGATCGTCATCGGATATTTCCCCGACCGCGTGAAGTGCTCCGTCTCGATTCCGTACACGCCGGGCTCCACCGGTTGGGCATTGGTTCTCAATGCGCCGCTTTCCACTTCGATCCGGGCGCCCGTCACCGGCTCGTTCGTTTCGGCACGATCCAGATAGAGGGTCAACCCGCCGTGGCGTGCGGCTACGAGCACGCCGAACGTCTCGGTAACACTCGCCGCACGCGGAGCGGCTTCCGCGGCAGCAGCCGTCGGCTCGGGCGCGCCGTGGTCCTCGCCTTCGTGAGCCCAGGCGGGCAGCGCCAGCGCGATCGAGATCAGGAATGGGGCAATCCGTTTCATGGCAGCACTCCAAGGGCTTGATACAGCTGCGAGCGGGCCGCGTCGCTCGCCACGAGCTGGCGGGCGTCGAGGGCCTCTGCCTCCAGCGCGGTGGCTCGCACGCGCAGCAGCGTGGTCAGATCGCTTTCACCGAGCGCGAACGAACGCTCGATCAATTGCAGGTTTTCCGCCGTGAGTTCGCGCCGGCGCTGAGCGGTTGCGAGCTGCCGTTCCGCAGCTTCGAGCGCCGCACGCGCACGCTCGACTTCGATGGCGAGCCTGGCATCGGTCAACGCCAGTGCAGCGTCGGCCCTCGAAGCGTCGGCCAGTGCGGCGGCGGTCTGCTGTCGCACTTGCGCACCGGAGGAAAAGGGGATCGTCACCTTCAAGCCGATTGCATTGGAGAACGGCTCTGCGCCGTCGCCGCGGTCGCGCTCCATGCGCACCGCCAATTTCGGCGCCTCTCGATCGGACCTGGTGGCGACCAGCAGCGCCGCGCGGGCCAGGTCCGCGGCCGTGGCCGCCGCGTGGCGTTCGGGATGATTCAGCAACGACGCTGCTCCCGGCGCCCGGTTTTCAGCGGTGAGCACGCTCGGCGGTTCAATGCCGGTCAATGTCCGGTATTTCGCTTCGGCACCCAGCACGGCGGTCTGCGCGTCGACCGCTTCGGCCTCGGCCGCCAAGCGCTCGTTGCGCGCAAGATTTGCATCCGTGCGTGCCAGCTCGCCTGCCTCGAAGCGGCGCAGTACATCCGACTCCAACGTGCGTGCCGTAGTGACTCGACGCAACGCGAGATCGCGCGCGTTGCGCGCCGCCGCCAGTGCCCACCAGGTCGCACGCACATCACGCGCGACCAGCAGCCGTAGCGCAGCCTCTTGCGCGTTGACGTCCGCGACGGCGCTGCGGGCATGCGCCTGCCGGGCTGCTTGCTGACCCGGTAGCCATAACGGCACCCCGACCTCGATTTCCCACTTCTCTGCACCCCGGTTTCGGTTCAACCGATCGCTCAGCGCCGACAACGAAACGGCCGCCGGACCGGGAGTCATTCCGGCGGCGACCTCGGCGCGCGCGCGCGCCTCGGCATCGCGCGCCTCCAGGCTGGACGCGAGCGGATATCGCGCCCATGCCCGCTCGAACGCGTCGGAAAGCCCCTGAGCACGAACAGCTGTAATGCCGAGGGCAAGAGAAGCGGTGATCGCAAGGTTCAGGCAGGCGCGTCGGGCTCTTTTCATGGGCGCCATGGTGCGATCCCGATTTCGACAGGGCCCTGACTCGCCGATTACATCTTTGTAATTGTCGGCTGCGCGCAACTTGCCGCATGCACAATCGGCGCATGTGCATGCAGGAACGCATGCAAACCGACTGGAACAGAGACTGTCGATGAAGATCCTGATCGTCGAGGATGAGCGCAAGACGGGCGATTACCTGAGTCAGGGCTTGATCGAAGCCGGATTCGTGACGGATCTGGCTCGAACGGGAACCGATGGCGTGCATCACGCGCTGCACGCCGACTACGATCTGCTGGTGCTCGATGTAATGCTTCCCGCGGTCGACGGGTGGGAAGTCCTGCGCCGTGTGCGGGCGGCTGGCAAGACGATGCCGGTGCTGTTTCTGACCGCGCGCGACCAGGTCGATGACCGGGTCAAGGGACTCGAGCTCGGAGCCGACGACTACCTGGTCAAGCCGTTCGCATTCTCCGAACTGCTCGCCCGCGTGCGCACGCTATTGCGCAGGGGCACCACACGCGAGCCGGAGCGCTTGCACGTCGCTGATCTCGAGCTCGACTTGCTTCGCCGCAGAGCAACCCGTGCGGGCAGACGCATCGACCTCACGGCCAAGGAGTTCGCGCTGCTCGAGCTGTTGCTGCGCCGTCAGGGCGAGGTGCTGCCGCGCTCGCTGATCGCCTCGCAGGTGTGGGACATGAACTTCGACAGCGACACCAACGTGATCGAAGTCGCGGTGCGCCGGCTGCGCGCGAAGATCGACGATGACTTCGAGCCGAAGCTGATCCACACCGTGCGCGGAATGGGGTATGTGCTCGAACCACCGGAAGCGGCATGAAGCGGCCTCGCGAGTTCCCCGAGGCCGCGTCGCGGCGATGACCGGGAGGTTACGCGCCTGTAATCCGCTCGCCATCTTCGCGACGGGTAGCGCGCCGCAGAATGTTGCGTTCAGACGCGGGCGACGCTCCGCGGCTGCGACGCGTCGTTCCCGCCTTTGGATGGAGCTCGCCCAAATGAAGAGACATTCCTTTCCACCTGTTGGATCGGCGCTTGCGTTGCCGATCGCTTCGCGTCGCCGTTTCGTACAAGGCCTTGCTGCGAGTGGCGTCCTCCTCGGGTCCGCAGCTTCTCTTGCGGACCGGGCATGGTCGCAAAACGGCAATGCAGCCACGGGATCCGCACCCGTGCTACGAGGGACCGAGTTCGAGCTCGTCATTGCCGAATCGCCGGTGAACTTCACCGGCACTGCGCGCGTCGCAACCACGATCAATGGTTCGATTCCGGCGCCGACGTTGTATTGGCGCGAGGGCGACACCATCACGATTCGTGTCACGAACCGACTCACGCAAGCAACATCGATCCACTGGCACGGAATCCTGCTGCCTTTTCGAATGGACGGAGTGCCCGGTATCAGCTTTCCAGGCATCGCGCCCGGTGAGACCTTCATGTATCGGTTCCGCGTTCAGCAAGGCGGCACCTACTGGTACCACTCGCACTCCGGGATGCAGGAGCAGACCGGCATGTACGGCGCGATCGTCATCGAGCCGGCGGATGGCGAACGGATCCGCGCGAACCGTGACTACGTCGTGCAGCTGTCGGACTGGACCGACGAGGATCCGATGCGCGTGCTCGCGAAACTCAAGGTCCAGAGCGACGTCTACAACTTCAACCAGCCCACGGTCGTCGATTTCCTTCGCGACGTATCCCACGAGGGGATGCGTGCAGCCCTGGACAAGCGGCAGATGTGGAACGAGATGCGGATGAATCCGACCGATCTGGCCGATCTGTCCACCTACGCGCTCACCTACCTGATCAACGGCATTACGCCCGCGGGCAACTGGACCGCCTTGTTCCGACCCGGCGAACGCGTGCGCCTGCGCTTCATCAACGGCGCGGCGAACACGTTCTACGACGTGCGCATTCCGGGACTGAAACTGACCGTCGTCCAGGCCGATGGAGTCGATGTCGAGCCGGTCACCGTCGACGAGTTTCGCTTCGGACCCGGTGAAACCTACGATGTTCTCGTCGAGCCCTCGCAGGACGCTCATACGATCTTCGCGCAGGCGATGGATCGAACCGGCTATGCGCGCGGAACGCTCGCATCCCGCCCGGGGCTCGTTGCACCGGTGCCTGCGCTCGATCCGGTGCAGTGGCTGACGATGGCCGACATGATGGGCGGCATGGACCACGACTCGGGCATGGCCGCGGACACGCAGCACGGCAACCATGGCGCCTCGATGGACCAGGGCGCAGCGATGCACCGAGGCAACGCGATGAGCCACGGCGCACACGGAACCGATTCGCGAGCGCCGGCCTCGGCCGCGGTGCACCACGCGAGCACCGAGTACGGTGCGAGCACCGACATGCGCGTCGATATGCCGCGGACGAACCTCGACGACCCGGGTGTCGGGCTGCGCGACACCGGCCGGCGCGTCCTGACGCTGGCCGACCTACACACGATCGGCGGGCCGATCGATCCGAGGGGACCGGAACGCGAGGTCGAGCTGCACCTCACCGGGAACATGGAGCGCTACACCTGGTCGTTCGACGGACTGGAGTTCGGCCGATCCACGCCGGTTCGCTTCCGCTACGGCGAGCGGCTACGCGTCATCCTGCACAACGACACGATGATGACGCACCCGATGCACATGCACGGGATGTGGAGCGAACTCGAGTCGCCGGACGGCCGTTTTCAGGTGCGCCGGCACACCATCCCGGTTCAGTCCGCACAACGAATCAGCTTCCTCGTGACCGCTGACGCCCTCGGTCGCTGGGCCTGGCATTGCCATCTGTCGTTTCACATGGACATGGGAATGTTCCGCGAAGTCGTCGTGGCCTGAGTCGAGATCGGAAACAGAACAATGACGAACAAAACCACTCTGCTCGCCGCAACGGCGACCGTGCTGGTCCTGTCCGGGAGCGTGTTCGCGCAGGGCGCTCCCGCTGGGGCAGCCGATCATGGAACGCACCATGGCGCCGCAACGACCCCGTCGGAGCGCGCGTCGCCTCCGTCGGAGGCCGCGCCGACGGCTTCCGATCCTCCCTCGGTCGCGCCTGCGCCCGCGACCGGAGAACAGCCGGCAATAAACCATGGCGAGATGCAGATGCAGGGCGGCTCCCCGCCGCCGGACGCACGCGATCCGCACGCCTACTCCGATGGTTTCGTGCGCGGCTCAGGGAAGTACTCGCTGGAGCCCGGCTTGCGCCTGCGATTGGGCGACGAGCACCGTTACAGCGCGCTGCTGGTGAACCGGCTCGAGCGCAGCTATGGCGAGGACGACAACGCCACAGCCTTTGACGCGCAGGCCTGGTTCGGCACGAGCTACGACCGGCTGGTCGTGAAGGCCGAGGGCGAGCGATCGCGCGGCGAACTGGAGCACGCGCGCACGGAACTGCTTTGGGGCCACGCACTCGCAGCCTATTGGGATGCGCAGCTCGGCATTCGCTACGACAGCGGCGAAGGACCGAACCGCGAGTGGCTCGCCGTAGGTATTCAGGGCCTTGCGCCGTACTGGTTCGAACTCGACGCGGCCGCCTATCTGGGAGCCGGCGGACGAACCGCACTGCGCTTCGAAGCCGAGTACGAACTGCTGATCACGCAACGCCTGATCCTGCAGCCTCGCATCGAGCTCAACGCATACGGAAAGAGCGACCCGGATCGCGGGATCGGCAGCGGCCTTTCGGATGTCGCTGCCGGGCTGCGGCTGCGCTACGAGATCACGCGCCAGTTCGCGCCGTACATCGGCGTCGAATGGGTGAGCAGGTACGGCGAGACGAAAGATCTCTTGCGTGAGGCCGGCGGACGGGGCAGCGACACGCGTCTGGTCGCCGGGGTTCGCTTCTGGTTCTGAATGGCGACCACATTTCGATTCCCTACTCCAGACACAGGACGATGACAAATAGAAGTCTTCTCTTCTCCCTCGTTGCTGCGGCGGCGCCTGCAATGGTCATGTCCGCTGCCGCGTTCGCGGCCGGGCAGCATTCCGGAGGTCACGGGCAACACCTGCAACCTGGGCAGCCGATGCAGCACATGCAGCATGGACAGCACGAGGGGCAGCAGTCGGAGCGCGGGCAGCACGATCGCCAGGGCCAGCAGTCGCAGCAGCGCGGGCAGCGCGCTCTGGGGCAACACCAGCACTCCGAACACCGAATGCACGCCGGCGATGCGGCGCAGGATCACCCGCATGCTGCGGTGAACGGGCAGCCCGGGGATCCCGCGAAAGTCAACCGGGTCATCGACATGACAATGAACGACACAATGCGTTTCACGCCCGACCGGATCACCGTGAAAGCGGGCGAGACCGTACGCTTCTTCCTGAAGAACACCGGCAAGGTCCCGCACGAGTTCGTGATCGGCTCGATGGACGAGCTTCGCGAGCATGCCGAAATGATGCGCCGCATGCCCGAGATGCAGCACGAGGAGCCAAACTCGATCACGCTGGCGCCCCGTCAGATCGGCGCCGTGGTCTGGCAGTTCGAGCGGCCGGGAACGGTCGACTTCGCCTGCCTCGTACCCGGGCACTTCGAGGCGGGAATGGTCGGCAAAGTGCAGGTGGAGTGAGCGTAATTCGGAAAGATCGTACAGCGAAAGGGAGCGACTACATGGCCGATGCTCGGAAGCCGCACGAACCAGCCGCCCCGCATGGCGCGCCGGGTGGCCACGGCAGCCCCTCTGGCGCACGCATCGGTCACGATCACGGCGAACACGCGCACCACGCCGCACACGGTCATGCCCACGGGCCGACGACGCGCGCCGCGCACACGCAACACGCCGAACCCGGCACTGCACTCCCCGCTGCGACTACCGCCGGCGAGACGATCTACACCTGCCCGATGCATCCCGAGATCCGGCGCAATGCCCCCGGCAACTGCCCGATCTGCGGAATGGCGCTCGAACCGCTCCTTCCCGGTCTCGAGGACGAGGAGAACCCGGAGCTGCGCGATTTCTCGCGCCGGTTCTGGTGGACGCTTCCGCTCACCGTGATCGTGACAACGCTGGCGATGTTCGGACACCGTTTCGGATGGATGTCGCCGGCGACGCAGTCGTGGGTCGAGCTCGTGCTGTCGATCCCGATCGTTCTCTGGGCCGGATGGCCGTTCTTCGTGCGCTGCGTGCAGTCGATTCGCAATGCGAGCCCGAACATGTGGACGCTGATCGGAATCGGCGTGGGCGCAGCGTTCCTCTACAGCGTCGCTGCGACGATCGCGCCGCAATGGTTTCCCGACTCGTTCATGGCGCACGGTCGCGTAGGGGTGTACTTCGAAGCGGCCGCGGTGATCGTCTCGCTCACATTGCTCGGGCAGATGCTCGAACTGAAGGCGCGCGGCCAGACCTCCGCTGCGCTGAAGTCGCTGCTCGGTCTTGCACCGAAAACGGCTCGTCGGCTCAACAACGACGGCACCGAAGCCGACATCCCGCTCAACCATGTGCACGTCGGCGACCGGTTGCGCATCCGGCCCGGCGAGAAGGTGCCGGTCGATGGCGTCGTCCTCGAGGGCGAGAGCTCGATCGACGAGTCGATGCTCACCGGCGAGCCGATTCCAGTGGGGAAGCGTCCCGGTGACAAGGTCGTCGGCGCGACCATAAACACGAGCGGCGCCCTGGTGATGCAGGCCGAACGCATCGGATCCGAAACGATGCTCTCGCAGATCGTCGCGATGGTCGCGCAGGCACAGCGCTCGCGCGCGCCGATGCAGCGCCTGGCCGACGTCGTCGCCGGCTGGTTCGTGCTCGCCGTGCTGACGATCGCGGTCCTCACGTTCCTGGTCTGGGGCTTCTTCGGTCCGCAGCCGAGCTGGGTGTTCGCGACGCTCAATGCGCTCGCCGTGCTGATCATCGCCTGCCCCTGCGCGCTGGGGCTGGCGACGCCGATGTCGATCATGGTCGCCACCGGCAAGGCCGCGACGCAGGGAATCCTCTTTCGCGATGCCGCGGCGATCGAGTCCTTCCGCACGATCGACACCATCGTGGTCGACAAGACCGGCACGCTCACCGAAGGCAAGCCTGCGTTCGATCGCGCCGTTGCCGCTACAGGCTGGGACGACACGGAAGTGCTGCGGATTGCAGCAAGCCTCGACCAGGGGTCCGAGCATCCGCTGGCGCATGCGATCGTCGACGAGGCGAGGCGCCGCGGGCTTGCCCTCGTCGCCGCCGAGGGCTTCGAGTCGGCGAGCGGGATCGGCGTGCGCGGAACGGTCGAAGGCCGCCGGATCGCGCTCGGCAACACCGCTCTGATGGACGACGAGGGCGTGCAATACGGTGCACTGACCGGCGAAGCCGAGAAGCTGCGCGCGCAGGGCGCGAGCGTCATGTATCTGGCGGTGGACGGGCAGGCGGTGGGACTGCTCGCCGTCTCCGATCCGATCAAGCAGACGACGCCGGAGGCCATGCGAGCCCTGAAGCACGCGGGTCTGCGGATCGTAATGGCGACCGGCGACGGCTGGACCACCGCACGCGCGGTCGGCGAGAAGCTGGGCATCGACGAGGTGATCGGCGAAGTGAAGCCGGCCGACAAGGTCGCGCTCGTCGAGCGGCTGCAGGCCGAAGGACGCCGCGTGGCGATGGCGGGCGACGGGATCAACGATGCACCCGCACTCGCGCGAGCCGACATCGGCATCGCAATGGGCACCGGAACCGACGTCGCGATGAATGCGGGACACGTTACCCTGGTCAAGGGCGACCTTCGCGCGATCGCGCGTGCGCGCCGAATCTCCACGCAGACGGTGCGCAACATGCGGGAGAACCTCGGCTTCGCGCTGATCTACAACGCGCTCGGCGTTCCGATCGCCGCCGGCGTTCTCTACCCGGCGTTCGGCTTGCTGCTCTCGCCGTTGATCGCGGCATTGGCGATGAGCCTGAGCTCGGTCTCCGTGGTATCGAACGCGTTGCGCCTGAGGAACGCTCGCACTTGAGGAACGGAATGACGCGTTGGATCTGGATTTCGCTCGCCGCACTCGCGATCGCGGCGAGCGTGGCGCTGGGATGGCAACAGATCGCGCTTTCGCCGCGGGGGAAGTGGATCGAGACGAACGATGCTGCCGTTCTTGGGCAGGGCCGTACGCTGTACGACCGGTACTGCGCGAGTTGCCACGGCGCGAATCTCGAAGGCCAGCCCGACTGGATGAAGCGCCTGCCTTCGGGGCGCATGCCGGCGCCGCCGCACGACGCGACCGGTCATACCTGGCACCATCCGTCGGATGTGCTGTTCGGGATCGTGAAGGACGGTGTCGAAAAATACGCGCCCGCGGGCTACGAGAGCGATATGCCGGCGTTCGGTGGCACGCTTTCCGACCCCGAGATCCGTGCCGTGCTCGCGTACATTCGTTCGACGTGGCCCGCGGACGTGCAGCGGCGCCACGAAGAGCGCGAGCGGGCAGCGCGCGGACGCTGAAGCTCAGTACCCGACCGTGAAACGCCGTCGCGAATGTGCCGGCTTCTCGAGTTCGTCGATCATCGCCACCGCGTAGTCCTCCAGCGAGATGCGACTCTCGCCGTTCGCGTCTACCAGTAGTCGGTCGTCGCCGAGTCGGAACTGACCGGTCCGCTTGTCTGGTTCGAGCATCGCCGAGGGACTGAGCATGGTCCAGTCGAGCGTGCGCTCCTGCCTCAGCAACTCCAGCGCTTGCCGCGCGCCCTCGGCGGTCGCCTTCCACGCCTCCGGGAACTGCGGCGTGTCGATCACCAGCACGCCTGGCGCCGCTTCGAGGCTGCCCGCACCGCCCACCATCAGCAGGCGTGGCACACCGGAGTTCTTCACCGCGGCGATGATCGAGCGGAAGCCGCGCAGGTAGTAGCCGAGAACGTCGGCTTGCGCCTGCCCGCTGAACGCGCTCAGGACAGCGCCGTGACCTCGCAGCAAGCCGGCCAGCGCTGCCTCGTCGAGCACGTCGGCCTTGACCACGCTGAGATTGTCCTGCGCTTTGAGCTTGACGGGCTGGGAAACGAGGGCCGTGACCTTGTGACCGCGCGCCAGGGCCTCGTTTCGCAGCGCCGAACCGACATAACCGCTTGCGCCGATCAATGCAATGTTCACGATCCGCCTCTCCTATGCTCTCGAGCGCGTCGAACGGCAGTGCGGCTTCGTCGACAGAGTAGCTGCACCGTGGTTCGAAGCGCGCAATGATCCCGCTGCGCGGACGCCCTCGGTCTGGTGAGGCGAATACTATGCTCCGCGCCTGTTTCCGATTCAACGGGCGCGGCAGATCGGGTCTCGACTGCGCTGACGAAGTTTGGGCGCTCCATGCGCTCAGGCGGCGGGCACGGTGAACGCGAAGCGGAACGTCCCTTCCATGCTGGACGCCGAGATCGATCCGCCGTGGGCCTCGACGATCGATTTCGCGATTGCGAGGCCGAGGCCCGCTCCCTCGCCCTCCTTCCGGCGCGAGGCATCGACCCGATAGAAGCGGTCGAACAGCCGGGGCAGGTGTTCGGGCGCGATCGGCAGCCCGGGGTTCTCGACGCTCAACTCGGTCTGCCCGGCACGACCTGCGCCGACCGTCACGCGAATCTCCCCGTCGCGGGGGGTGTGCCGGATCGCGTTCGATAACAGGTTGCTCACCGCGCGCCGCAGCATGTCGCGGTCGGCGCGTGCGCGTCCCTCGCCGGTGAGTACGAGCCGCACGCCGCGCTCCTCGGCCAGCGCCTCGTAGAACGCAAACAGGCGCTCGACCTCAGAAGCCAGATCGACGCTCTCGGTTCGCGTGGTAATCAATCCGTTGTCGGCTTTGGCCAGGAACAGCATGTCGGAGGTCATCTGCGAGAGCCGTTCGTACTCCTCAAGGTTCGAGTACAGGATCTCGCGGTATTCGTCGGCGGTGCGCGCACGGGCGAGTGCAACCTGCGTCTGCGTCATCAGGTTGCTGACCGGCGTGCGCAGCTCGTGTGCGAGATCCGACGAGAAGTCCGACAGGCGCCGGAACGAATCCTCGAGCCGCGCCAGCATGTCGTTGAAGGCCGCGGCGAGCGGAGCGAGCTCCGATGGCATCGATTCAGGCGGCAAGCGCTCGCCGAGCCGATCGGCGGAGACGCGCTGCATCAGATTCAGCGCCTTGCGCGCGGGCGCGAGGCCCCGACGCGCCGAGAACCAGCCCAGCAGCGCGGACAGCGCGATGCCAACCGCGACACTCACCCACAGGCTGTTGCGGAAGTCGGTCATGAACTGGCGATGGAAATCGATGTCGAGTGCGACGACGATCCCCGCCGGCTGCGCGCCCTCGATTCCGGTGTCCGCGGTCATCGAGATGAAGCGAAACAGTCGGCCTTCGTGCTCTCGCATACTCGCTTCGGCGGCCTGCGGTGCATCGGCCGACGGAACCGACCACGCTGGCCCGTTTGCGAGCCCGAAGCCTTCGGACCTGTAGAGCCTCCTGCCATCAGGCGCGACGACAGCAACGAACAGGTCGTGGTGCCCGACGAGCGCTTCGGCCAATTTGTCGTGCACTGCGACGAGCTCGCTTTCGGTGCGCACCTTCGAGAGCACGTTGCGCACGAGCTCCAGTTTTCCTTCGAGCACGGCCTGGTCCTGCTCCATCAGGTGTGCGTCGACCAGCCGCCCGACGAAGTAGCCTCCGAAGAGGAGAAGCGCGGTCGAAGCGATCGAGAAATACAGCGTGAGCAGGAACGTGATCGATCGCCGTTTTCGCATCAGGTTTGCTCCGGCGCCTCGATCACGTAGCCCATGCCACGCACAGTGTGGATCAGCTTCGGCTCGAAGTCGTCGTCGACCTTCGCACGCAGGCGGCGTACCGCCACCTCGATCACGTTCGTGTCGCTGTCGAAGTTCATGTCCCAGACCTGCGAGGCGATGAGCGAGCGCGGCAGGACTTCGCCCTGACGGCGCAGCAGCAGCTCGAGCAGCGCGAATTCCTTCGCGGTGAGATCGATACGCTTGCCCGCTCGAACCACTCTGCGCCGCAGCAGGTCGAGCTCGAGATCGGCGACCTGCAATCGCTGTTGCTCGCGCCCGAGCCCGCGTCGCAGCAGCGTCCGCACGCGCGCAAGCAATTCTGAAAATGCGAAGGGCTTGACGAGGTAATCGTCAGCGCCGAGTTCCAGGCCTTTGACGCGATCGTCCACCTGGTCGCGGGCGGTGAGAAACAGTACGGGCATTGACCGGCCCTGCGCGCGGATGCGCCTGAGCACCTCCCAGCCGTCCATTCCGGGCAGCATCACGTCGAGCACAACGAGGTCGTAGTCGTTTTGCGTCGCCAGATGCGCACCGTCGATGCCGTCGCGGGCCAAGTCCGCTACGAATCCGGCTTCACTGAGTCCCTGCCGCAGATAGTCGCCCGTCTTTCGTTCGTCCTCGACGATGAGGATCTTCACCATTTCCTCCCTCAGGTCCGATTCCCCGATTGCAGCCAATTGTGCAGCCTGCTGCACGGGTTCGGCGCGTGATTACGAAGATGTAATACTGCGGTCAGGCCGTTGTCGGCTGCCCGTGGCCAACATCGCGCCATGCGATTTCCACGAATGGCGGCAACGAACCTGGAGCTGACGCTCTCGCTGGTGGCTTGGTCCCCGGGCGCTCGCGCGCAGTCGCTTGCCGGCGCGATCGAGCAGGCTTGGTTGCGTAACCTGCTCGCTTCGACCCTTGAAGTGCGCCAAGACGAAGCGCTCGCTAGCATCGACCTGCCCGACTGTCTCACGCCCGGTGAGCTCGCGGCGAGTCTTTCGGCGCAGGCGGACCGCTTCCATTGCGACGAGGGCGCGCAGAAACGGGAAATGGAGCTGGGCGTTCCGCTATGGGTTGCCGGGGCAGCGAGCGGCACGTCACGCCGAAGCGCGAAGTCTGTAGGAACAGGTGCATGCGCAACGCTCGCTGTCGCTTCTGATGCTTGCGGGCGAAGTGTGCATGCGATGGTGGGCGCTGGCTGTCGCGCGAACCGCCCGCGACCTCGCGCGCGACGAGCGCCTCGCGGCCGAGGCCGGGCTGTGCAGGCACAGGCGCTTGTGCAGGCGCAGGAAGTGAGCCTTCGAGCGATCACCGGAGTCGAAGTGCCGCCGGTCCTCGAGGGTGAAGCCGTCACCTTGCAGTCCATCGCACTTGTTCTTCCAGCTCGTGAGCCGTTGCTAACGGCGGGGCTGGATGCTGGTGACCGGCAACCGCCCGGTGACCGAGTGGGGGACGTGTTCGAGGATGCCGACATCGCTACCGCGATCCCGATCGACTGCTGCATCACAGCCACGTCGTCACGATCCGCGGCGCCAGCTACCGGCTGCGCACGAACGGCGCGCTGGCCTGGTTCAACAGGCCAGCGCGCTAACGACATCGACGATCAACTGATCATCAACCGCGGGGCAGCACTCGATGTCGTCGGGGCGTCAGTTCTGGATGTCGCTTGACACTTAGATTGCTCCGCTATTTCGTCGCTGTCGCAGAAGAGCTGCATCTCGCCCGTGCGGCCGACCGCCTCGGCATCGAGCAATCTCCCGTATCGCGGGCAATGCGCGACCTCGAACGTCTGCTGGGCGTCTCATTGTTCGACCGCAGTGCCCGGCAGACGCGGCTGACTTGGGCCGGCCAAGTGCTGCTGGGCGAAGCTCGGCGCGTGTTGGCAACCGTGGACCAAGCGGTTCAAGCTACCAAGGCTGCAGCGCAGGGCTACCAGAGCTATTTGCGCATCGCCATCTGCGACAGCCTTGCCCAGCCACGCATCGCCTCATTACTGGCGCGCAGCCGCGAGGAAGAACCTGAATTGGGGATTCGGGTCTTTGAGCTGCCGTTCTCGCGGCAGCTCAAGGGCCTGCACGACGACCTGCTGGATGTCGGCTTCGCCCTGTCGGATGCGGTCAACGGAGGGCTGAGCGCCGAGCCTGCCTGGAGCGATCCGCTATCGGTGATCGTGCCGACACGCCATCCGCTGCTCGCGTATGCACAGGTCAAGTTGGAAGACGCCTTGAAGTTTCCGCTGGTGCTGTGTCACCCGGATGCGGCGTCAGGCTGCCATGACCAGATTCAGGCACTGCTCGACGGCGCAGCCATAACGCCCAAGGTGGCCGACCACGTGACGAGCCTTGGCGTGATGCTCACGCTGGTGGGAGCCGGTTATGGTATCGGCTTTGCCATCGGCGCACAGGTGCAGACTTGGCAGCGGCCCGACATTGCGATACGCCCGCTGGCGGGCATCACGCCCACGCTGACGACCTACCTGCTGCGCCGGCAGAGCGAGCCCTCGGAACCGACGAAGCGGTTCGTGCAGCGAGCCCGGGAGTTGTTCCAACCGCAAGGTGATGCGCACGCTCCTTGATCTGCATCGGTCCAGGTACATTGGCTGTTGGCAGCCGTCTCCGGCTCTGGGTGGACTTATCTGGTCCGTCACGTTGACCGACTTGGATTTTTGAGTCCAGAATAGAGGCCTTCTTGGGGAGCTGACCCCAAGAAATTCTTTGTTGATCAACCGGTTGGGTTGTGGGTGCTGTTCCCTTCACCCGCTCCAGGGATGAGCTCCGTGGAGGTCCAGTGACGTCCAGGGAGTGCTGGGAAAAGGGGGCTTCGGCCCCTTTTTCATTGACCTTCATCGGTGGGGCATTCCACAGGTGTGGCTGCCTATTCCCAGGATTTCTCGGCATCAAGGTGATGCACCAATTCCATCGCGTCATGCAGCGCCCGCCCGACGACCACAAGCCCACCCTCCATCCGATAGATCAGGAAATGCCTCGGCCGGCGCACGATACCGGTCACGGTACGCGCGCGCTCCCGACTGAGGCGCAGGTGCCAAGATCGGACGCTTTCGCCGAGTTCCGGACGGAGGATGCTGCCGACCCTGTCGGGTTGGCTGGAGATGTCGTGCAGTACAGCCGTGATCAGGGCTGCGTAGCGTACGCGGCCGGCCTCTCCAAATTGCCGTTCAGTCCACGCGAGTAATTTCACAATATCGGCTTTGGCTGGTCCCGACAGCCGGTAGCCAGCCATCAGTCCACCGCATGTGCGACTTCGGCCGCCTGCTCACTCAACCGGTTGATGAAGTCTTCGAGCTGGTCTTCGGCAACATCCGTGTAGTCGCCTGCAGAGATTGCGGCCCAACCCTGGTCAACCGCCTCCTTCAGCGCCTTGAGCTTGGCTGCTTCGAGCCGTTCGCGTTGCTCGATCAGGCGCAGGCCTTCGCGCAGCACTTCGCTAGCGTTCTGGTAGCGCCCCGATTCCACCAAGGCTTCGACGAGATCGTGTTGATGCTCACTGAGTACTACGTTGCGCGTCGGCACGGTCGCGAGGCTCCCGCGATGATGATTCTGAGCATGAAGGAATTGGCATATTATGCCAATTGGTGCACAGATCCACATCGCGGATTCGTCGAAATCGCTGACCGGGATGTGTTGATCAGGCGTTCCTCAATCGCAGGCGCCGGCGGCACTCATCCGGGTTTGACGAACTTCAGCGTGAAGCGGTCGCTTTCGCCGATCGCTTCGTATTTCTGCCGATCCTGGTCCTTCAGGCGATAGGTCGGCGGCAGCGTCCAGACGCCGGCCGGATGGTCGCGAGTGTCCTTCGGGTTCGCGTTCACCTCCGAGCTGGCAGCCAGCTCGAAACCCGCACGCTCGATCAATGCGGTCGCGTAATCCTGCCGGACATAGCCGGTCTGCATCTGCGCCTGCTGCGACAGATCGGTACGCCCCCGATGATCGACGACGCCGAGTACGCCGCCCGGCTTCAGCACCCGGTGGAATGCGCGCAGCGCACCGTCGGCCTCGTCGCGCTCGATCCAGTTGTGCAGGTTGCGGAAAGTGAGCACGAAATCGGCGCTGCCGGCCGGCGCGATCTCGTGCCGGTCGGCCTGGAACTTCGTGACCACGACCCGCTCGTAGAGCTCCGGCTCGGCTGCGAACCGCTCCAGCAGCTTGCGGTGATCGGCCAGATAGGCGGCGGGTGCGCTCTCGTCGCGCCCGGCGGCGATGTAGCGGCCCCGGTCGCGCAGCCACGGCGCGAGGATCTCCAGATAGTAGCCGGCGCTGCCGGGCAGGATCTCGACCACGGTGCTGTCTTCGCGTACGCCGAAGAAGGTCAGCGTCTGCAGCGGATGGCGGTACCGGTCGCGCACGATGTTGTTCGGGCTGCGATGGGCGCCGCCGATCCAGCGCTCGAGCCCGCCGGCTGCAGCGGCTGCCGGTGCGGCCGCTGCAGCGCCCGCGAGTGCGGCGATCGTCCGCAGCGCGCGGCGCCGAGCCGGATCGACGAACGAGGCGGGCGCGGCCCCGGCAGAAGGATGCGCCGACATGGGCTGCTCCAGGGTGGCGAACCGCCATCGTACTGCGATGTCACAGCCTTCCGAGAAATCCACCAGACCTTCTCCGCCCTGCCGAGGTGCAGGCCTCGATGTCAAACTGACGTCGAATTTCCACGATCCGAGGTTCCGATGGCCACGACCGACCTGACCGCCCTGCTCGAACGCTTCGCTCAAGCCGTCGCCGCGCGCGATACCGCGGGATTCGCATCGCTGTTCACGCCCGACGGGCGCTACCACGACGGCTTCTTCGGCGTCCACGACGGGCGCGGCGCCATCGCCGCGATGCTCGATCGGTTCTACGTCGGCGGCGAAGCCTTTTTCTGGCAGTTCTTCGATCCGGTGGCCTCCGGCGACATCGGCTACGCGCGCTACGTCTTCAGCTACCGCTCGCGCCAGCCCGAGAGCGCGGGGCAGGTGATCGTGTTCGACGGCATCGCGCAACTGCACCTGCGCAGCGGGCTGATCGCCGAGTACGACGAAGCCTTCGATCGCGGCATCGCGTTCACGCAGCTGGGCTACGAAACGGCGCGCATCGGCAAGCTGCTCGATCGCTACAGCCGGGAGTTCGCCGCGTCGCCTCGCGCCCGCGCGCATCTCGCGGCGCGACCGCTGTCGCCGCCCGCTGCGGGCGACTTCTGACGCGGGGCCTTGCGGCACGGAACGACGGCCGATGGGCCGATCCGGCCCGCGCCGGACAGCGTCGCTCACGATGTGGCAAGCTGCGATGATCCGCTTGCCGGCAAGGAGGTGCCTGCCATGAACCGGACTCTCGTGGATCAGTTGCTCGAGCAGATGCAGGGCGCGCCGCTGCAGCAGATGTCGCGCCAGATCGGAGCCGATCCGCAGCAGACCATGGGCGCCATCGGCGCGGCCCTGCCGCTGATCCTGGGCGCGCTGGGGCGCAACACGGCGCAGCCCGAAGGGGCCGACGCGCTGCTGGGCGCGCTGCAGCGCGATTACGCCGGCGTGGATTTCGGCAGTGTGCTCGGCGACATGTTCGGCGGCGCGCGCCAGGACGACGGCTCGGCGATTCTCGGCCACATCTTCGGTGATCGCGGGCAGCGCGCCGAGGCCAGCCTGGGCCAGGCCACCGGACTGGACAGCGATCGCATCGCGACGCTGCTGCGTGCGCTGGCGCCGGTCGTCCTGTCGTTCCTCGCCCAGCGGTTCGCCGCGGGAGGCAATGCGGGCGAGCTCGGCCAGGCGCTTGGCGTGGAGCGCGACCACGCCAACCGGCAGGGCGGCGGCATGCTCGATGCGCTGTTCGACCAGAACGGAGACGGCCGGGTCGACCTGGGCGACCTGCTCAAGTTGGGCATGGGCATGCTCGGCGGCCGGCGGTAGGGTAAACAGGCGCCGGCCGCGGACGAGCTGGCGTTGCGCACGCCAGCCGAGAAGAGTTGTCAAATCGCCTCCCTTGGCTATAATCGGGGAACGTACCAAGAATCATTCTCATTTACATTCGATGAATCCGCCGCATGGAGGGCTGGAAGGCCCGATCGCGAGCTTCCCGAGCGATGCGGCAGGGGCCATCGAGCACCTCTATGACGACCACCATGCGTGGCTGAGGGTCTGGCTGTCCCGGCGGCTGGGCAATGCCGCCGATGCGGCCGATCTGGCCCACGATGTTTTCCTGCGCCTCATCCTCAGGCCGGCCCCGCGCGGCTTCGACAGCTTCGGCGAGGCGCGCGCCTACCTGCGCGCCATGGCGCAGGGCATGTGCATCAACCTGTGGCACCGCCGCGAGATCGAGCAGGCCTGGCTCGACACGCTGGCCGCCCGGCCGGAGGCGTTCGCGCCCTCCGCCGAGCGGCAGGCCATGGTGCTCGAAGCCCTGCAGGAGATCGGCACCCTGCTGCTCGAGCTGCCGCCCAAGGCGGCCCGGGCCTTCCTCATGGCCGCCGCCTGCCAGATGACCGACAGGGAAGTGGCCGAGGAGCTGGGCGTTTCCTCGCGCATGGTGCGCAAGTACGTCGCCCAGGCCATGCTGCGCTGCATGCAGCTGCAGGCCCGGCAGACGGTGGCCGGTCTTCTCGATCCCGGCCAGGCCTGACGCGCATGACGGCCGTCCTTCCGCTGTCCGGCCCCGATCGGGCTTCCACCGCGTCCGAGCCTTCACGCCGCGCGATGGAACAGGCGGCCGAGTGGTATGCCCTGCTGCGTTCCGGCGAGGCCACCGACGACGATCGCGCCCTCTGGGAGGCCTGGCTCGACGGCGACCCCGATCACCGCCGGGCCTGGCGCTACGTGGAAGCCGTCAGCCGCGGCTTCGAGCCCCTGCGCGCCACGCCCGATCCCCGGTGCACCGCCGACAACCTGTGGGCTGCCCATGCCCGCACGCTCCAGCGCCGCCGCCTGCTGGCCTGCGTTGCCGTCCTGGCCGGCACCGGCTCGCTCGGCTGGATCGCCTGGCGCCACACGCCGCTGCCTGCCGCGGCCCTGGCCTGGACGGCCGACCACCATACCGCCACCGGCGAAGTGCGCGAAGTCGTCCTGGCGGACGGCACCCGCGTCTGGCTCGACACCGGCAGCGCCTTCGACGAGGATTACCGGCCCCACTACCGCCGCCTGCGCCTGCTGGCGGGTGCAATCCTCGTCGACACCGCCGGCGATCCGCGGCGGCCGTTCTTCGTCGATACGCCGCAGGGGCGCCTGCGGGCGCTGGGCACGCGCTTCACGGTGCGGCTAGGCAGCGAGGAGACCTTCCTGGCGGTCTACGCCGGCGCCGTCGAAGTGAGCACCGGCTCGGGCGCCAGGTCCGTCGTCCGGGCCGGACAGCAGACCCGCTTCACCGTCGATGCCGTGGCGGCGGCCGAGCCTGCCGATGCCGCACGCGAGGCGTGGAGCCGGGGCGTGCTGGTCGCCCGGGACATGTCGCTGGGCGAGGTGGTGCAGGAACTGCGCCGCTACCGCAGCGGCCACCTGGGCGTGGCCCCGGAGGTGGCCGGCCTGCGCGTATTCGGCAGCTTCCCGCTGCGGAACACCGACGACGCCCTGGACATGCTTGCTTCCGCCCTGCCGATCCGCCTCCGGCGCACGCTGCCGTGGTGGGTCGGCATCGAGCCGGCGGACAGGGCAGCGCAGTAGTTCCCGGCATTCCCGCCGGCGGCCCTTCTCCCGCGCTGTCCCGAAGGCAGCTGCAGATCTTCCGTCGCTCGCGCGAAGAGCGGTTCCGCTTTTTGCCCTCTCGATTGATCTAGAGAACGAAAGGGCAGCTCACATCGGCGATCGACCCGCCTTCCGGGCGACAGACGATGGAGGCGCTCGAAACGCCACGTCAATCGCGCCCGAGGAAAAGGTTCCGTGTCTCGCCGTCGTTCGCTCCGCACCGCCGATGCCATACGCCGCTCCCCATTGCACTCCCGCACAGTCCGTGCGCAGGGCCGCCTCGCGGGCGCCGCGCCGCGGCCGCTGGTCGTGCAGGCGGTCCTGACCGGCGGCCTGCTCGCCGCAACGCTCTGGCCCGCCGAGGCGCAGGCGCAGGCTGCGGCGGCGCCCGCGGAGCAGTCATCGCCGGCCGTCGGCGCCATGCGCCGCTACGACATCCCGGCCGGGCCGCTGAGCGCCGTGCTGACGCGCTTCTCCGCGGACGCCGGCATCTTTCTCGTCGGCGCCAGCGAGATCGCCCAGGGCAAGCACAGCCCCGGCCTGCGCGGCAGCTTCAGCGTGCAGGCGGCGCTCGATGCCCTGCTGGCGGGCACCGGGCTGGAAGCTCAGCGCCAGGCCGAGGGCCGCTACCTGCTGCGCGCGGCGGTCGAGGGCGCAGTGAAATCCCTGCCCGCGGTGACGGTGACCGACAGGGTGGACGAAGACGAGCAGAAGCGCGACGGCGTCTACCGCGAGAACGTCACCAACCTGTACGTCGGCCGCAAGGAGCTGGAGCGCTACCCGATGCACAACGCCGCCGACGTCCTCAAGGGCCTGACCGGCGTCTACAGCATGGACCCGCGCAACGGCACCGCCCTTTCCCCCAACATCCGCGGCCTGTCGGGCCAGGGCCGGGTGCCCGTCACGGTGGACGGCACCGAGCAGTCCACCGACATCTGGCTCGGCGTCATGTACGGCGTCGGCAACAGGAGCTACGTCAATCCCGCGCTGTTCCGCAGCATCACCGTGGAGAAGGGGCCGTCGCTGACACGGGGCATCAAGAGCGGCGTCGGCGGCGCGATCAGCATCCGCACCATCGAGCCGGACGACATCATCCCGGAAGGCAAGAACGCCGGCATCGAATTCAAGGCCGAGACCGCCGGCAACACGATCGAGCGGCGCCTGGATCCGTCGTCCTACTACGGCCAGGACTACCGCGACATCCCCGATGCCCGCATCAACATGTACGGAGGCATCACGATTCCGGCATCGCCGCCGCGCGAGAGAAGCGGCAGCGACGTCCTCAACCTCGAGGACAATTCCTACCTCCTGTCGCTGGCCGGCCGCAACGACGCGGTCGAGGGGCTGCTGTCGTACAGCGAGCGGCGCAAGGGCAACTACTTCGCCGGCAAGCGCGGCGCCGACAAATACCGGAACAACGACGGCACCGCCCACAGCACGGAGGCCTACTTTCCCAATACTGCCGCGCTGTACGAAGCAGGGGCCGAAGTGCCGAGCACCTCCAGCGACACCAGCACGCTGCTGCTCAAGAACAACTGGAACCTGCCCCACGACCAGAAGCTGGGCCTGAGCTTCATGCGCACCAGGCTGACCTTCGGCGAGAACAACAATACCCACGCGCTGATGGCCTACAGCTTCGGTCAGATGGGCAATCTCACCGGGGGGGCGGTCACCGATTATCCCGATTCGCAGATCGACATGGATATCTGGCGCCTCGGCTATGCCCTCAAGCCGGCCGACTCGCGCTGGATCGACTTTCAGTCGAACCTCTGGATGACCCGGGTCGACGGCCGCCGCGAGCAGAACGGCGGCAACGCCTATTTCGTCAACGACCGCGACGCGACCTACGACGACTGGGTGTCCTGCAAGCGCACCGGCGCGCCGGTCAATACCTCCATGCCGGGCGCCTTCCTGATGTGCCTCCTGAACCCGGTGCTGCGCAGCCCCACGCCGCCGCAAAGGCAGCCGAACACCGACGGCCGCTACAACATCGTCTCCGCTTCCACCCAATGGACCGACCACAAGCGGATCGGCGCCGATTTCAGCAACCGCATCCGGGTCAGCGACAGCCTCAACCTGACCATCGGCGGCGAGATCCAGCACGAAAAGCTGCAAGAGGACGTGCTCAACCTGTATCAGAGCGGCGGCTTCGGCCTGGGTCCGGATGCCGCGTCGCTGGTGGCCGCCACGGACATTATCGGACCGCGTTCTGGCCGGCGCCATGAATGGGCGGGCAGCGTGAACATGGACTGGTCGCCGACCCCCTGGCTGACGCTGAGCGCCGGCACGCGCTACAGCGAGTTCTGGGCCTTCGACGACGGCCTGGCCGAGCGTCGCCGCAACCAGGCGCAGGGTTCGCAGATCGTCCAGGAGCGGACCGGGGTCAAGCTGTCGTACGGCACGTTGATGAGCAACCAGGAATGGACGACGTTCCAGACCCTGCAACAGGCAGTCTTCGACACGTTATCCCGGACCCAGCCGAACGAAATGAAGCAATGGCGTGTCCAGACCGAGTTCGGCGGCCATGTCGACGTTGCTCTGCCGACCGGGAACGCCGCTTACGTGGCCGCCTGGAATGCACTGGCGGATTATGCGGCCGCACACAATGCTGGCTCCGGATCCCAGGCCTATGCCGCCAACCTCGGCCAGGCAATCTACAACGATAACTATGGGTACAAATACAGAACCGCCGCTCCTCCGGCCAATGGGGTAGGCGCCGGCAGGGCGATGTACTGGAATACCGAGGTCGTTCTTCCCGTCGTCAATGGCAAGGTCGATTCCTCCCAGAGCCCGTTCGTCGGCGGCGGCGTCGACTGGGAGCAGACCGCCACCGATCCGCAGGGCCAGACAGGGGAATACAGCGTCCGTCGTCCCGGTAATACCTCGAGCAAGGGAGACCCTGTCTACGCCAGGCCCGACGACGGCGAGCAGTGGGCGCCGCCGAAGCGGCGGAAGGGTCATGCCTGGTCGCCGGTGCTCGCAGCGACCGTGCGGATGACGAATCACGCCAGCCTGTTCGGCCGCTATGCGCAGATCACCCGTTTCCCCAGCATCTTCGAAGTGGCCTCGACCAGCGTCGGCATGAATACGCCCTACCTGACCACTGGCGCGACCAAGCCGGAGCGCAGCACCAACTGGGAGATCGGCTATGCCCACGACCTCACTCCGTTCTTCCCGCGGATGCAGGCGGCCGACGTGCGGATCAGTTGGTTCGACACGCGGATCAGGGATTTCATCGACCGCGACACCGATCTGAACATCATCCAGTACGACCGCAAGGAAACCTCGGGCGTCGAATTCCAGTCGCGCTTCGACAGCGGCCGCATCTTCGGCGGCATGGGCGCCGTCTGGCGCAAGAAACAGAAGCTGTGCGACAAGGATTACGCCTACGGCATGGACGTCTATTACGACCGCGTGCCGGAATGCATGACCGGCGGCTTCCCGGACACGCTGACGGCGTCCAGCCTGCAGCCCAGGTATTCAGTGAATGCCGATCTCGGGGTCCGGCTGCTGCAAAACAAGCTCGAGATGGGCGCGCGCGCTCTCTATCACGCCAAGGCGGAGAACGAGCAGTTGGACGAACTGCTGCGCGGTCCCCTCGGCGCCAGCGGCATCTGGGGGGGCAAGAGTGTGCCGCAGTACTACTGGCATTCCGTGTTGCTGCTCGACCTGTACGCCCGCTACCAGGTGAGCAGGGTCATGGCGCTCAACCTTGGCGTGGCCAACCTGACCGACCGCTATTACCTCGATCCGATGGCCAAGATCCCGGTGCCCGGCCCCGGCCGCACCGTGAGCGTGGGCGTGCAAGTCCAGTTCTAGGTTTTTTGCCGGTTTTCGCGAAAAAACCGGCCTCGCGACCGCAGTGCAATTCTTTTCAAGGAGCAAGTCATGAAACAACGTCTTCTGACCGCGACAGTCGCTTCCGCCCTTGCCCTGTTCGCCGCGTCTGCCTCGGCAGACGTGGCAGGCGGCACTTCCAACTCGGCCAACGTCGCACCGACCCCCGCATCGGGCATTCCCTTCTTCGCTCCCGACAGGGCGGGCCTGGTCTTCCACAACGGCGGTTCCTTCCGCATCGACCTGGCCAACGGCCCGATCCAGTACTCCAATGCGGCCATCGCGCGCGGGCCGGACGGCAGCGGCAACTACTACCTGCGCGGTGAAGATATCGGCTTCCTGCCGGGTCTGCTGTTCGGCGACATCGCCCAGGTTTGGCGCAACGATGTCGTCTACAACGGCCAGACCACGGCGATCAACAGCATCCGCCAGCTGATCACGCCGCAATTCCCCTTGGCCGGACTGGTGCCGGACTTCGGCGGCCTGGTCATCGCCACGGTGCCCGGCTCGCCGGTCTATTTCGGGGAATGGTCACCCAAACCGGCCGGTACCATCCCCTATGCGAGCACCGATCTGAACATGGGCAGCGCACAGCGCACCGTGTGGTACGTGGGAGAAAACCCGACTACCTCCACGCCCACGCTGATTGACGTCAAATACAACGTGATCGGCATCAATCAGCACAATCCGGCAAATCCCAATGTGTATACGGGCGTCCTGAATGCCCGCTACGGTACGACCACTCCCGGATTGACCGGCAGCATCACGCGCGGGTCGGATTCCATCAACTTTGCCGGTACGAACATCACCGCCACCGGCACGTTTACGAACGGCTCCTCGATCTCAGGTCAGTTCTACGGCGCGAATGCCGCGGCGCTGGCCGGCATCTATACCGGCGGCAGCAGCGCGCAGGACCACGTTGCATTCGGCGGCGCGAAGCAGTAGCGCAGTTGCGGGAAGTGATACTTCGCGGCCGCGCCGGCCGTGCTCCGGGAGGGACTGCCGTCCCTCCCGCTTGTTCTTCCGCTGCGAACACGATGACGATTCGCTGCCTGGCCGCACTGGCACGGATGCTGGCGTGCCTGTTGTCGCTGTCCTGCGCCGCTCCCGCCCGCGCGGACGAGGACGACACCCGCCTGTTGCTGGACAACGCCGGCCGCATCATCCGGCAGCAGGAGACGCCGGACTGGCAGCCTGCCGGGCCGCTGCGCGAGCTGTCCATCACCATCGGCGGCCAGACCTACCGCGTGGAGAAGACGCTCGGTGACCTGGAGCCCGCCCTGTACGTGGCGATCAATACCGGGCAATGGAGCAAGGTGCGCGAGCTGGCCGCGCAATACCGCCTGCTGCCCGGCCACAAGCCGCACCTGGCGCTGATGGCCGAGGGCCTGGCTGCGCGCCGGGCGGGCGACTACACCGCCGCCGTGGGCACGCTGGAGCGGGCGCACCGGGCCGACCCGGACGACATGCGCGTGCAGATGGAGCTGGCGCGGGTCTACGCGGAGGACAACCAGGACCGCGAGGCGCGGCGGATGTTCGAGCGTGCGCTGAGCAACAGCCTGCCGCCCGAGACCCGCCGGCTGCTGCAGAACCATGTCGACGCCGTGGACCGGCGCGGCGCCTGGCAGGGCTCGATCGCCGTGGGCGTGGGCCGCAGCAGCAACATCAACCAGGCCAACGGCTACGAGCACTGCTCGTTCGCTTTCGCCGGTTCCTGCCTGGCGCGGCTCAAGCTGCCCGATCCGATCGCCTCCTCGTTCGTCAACTACGACCTGGTGCTGAGCAAGCGCATCCCGCTCGCCGGCCACCACAACCTGCTCATCCGGCCGGTCGGCTACGGCACGCGTTATCGCGAAAGGGATCCGGACAACCCGGTGCTGGAAGACTACAGCGACAGCACCGGCATCCTGTATCTGGGCTACCAGTTCGCCAGCGCGCGCCACACGGCGAACCTCACGCCGTATTTCGAGAACTACCGCCGCAACGGCGATACCACCTATCACGCGTCGGGCCTGCAGGCGGACTGGAACTACTTCCTGACGCCGAGCCTGAAGCTGGGCCTGCAGGCCGGCACCAAGCGCTACCGCCATCGCGGACCGGTCCGCCAGTATTTCGCCGACTACACGCAGAACACGGCGGGCGTCGCGGCCACCTATTACCTGGACCGCAGCACCAGCCTCTACACGGGTGTCGATTTCTATCGCAAGAAATACTCCACGACCGTCGACAGCAGCAAGGAAGCCGTGCTGCGCGCCGGCATGTTTCGCCAGTTCGAGACCGGCGGCATCTTCGCCAACCTGCTGGTGCTGTACCGCCGTTTCGAGAACGACGACTACAACTTCTTCTACGGCGTGCAGCGCGAGGATACGCAGCGCATCTTCGTCGCCACGCTGGGCTCGACCCGGCTGTCGGTCCGCGGCGCCTATCCCGAGCTGCGCCTCAAGCACACCGAGAACCGCAGCAGCACGATCTTCCACGGCTACCGGCAGAGCGAGGTCTCGCTGCAGCTGCGCAAGAACTTCTGAAACATGTCCGCACCCGATCACCCCATTCGCCGCGCCGGCGGCAGCCTGCCTGCGGGGCGCGATGCGTCGGCCGCCGCATGCGATCGGGCGCCGGCGCGCTGGCGCGACGGCGTGCCGGCGGCCCTGGTCGTGGTGGCCGTGCATGCGCTGCCGGTCGCCGTCGCGCTGCTGGGTTTCGGGACGCCGCCGGCGCAGGACGTGACGCCGCCGTCGATCAGCGGCGTGCTGGTGGCCGAGGCGTCACGGCAACTGACGCTGCCCGCGCCGGCGAGCGGCAAGCCGGCGCCGCAAGAGCCGTCGACGGTGCAGGTGCGGCCCAGGCAGAAGCCGAAGCCGAAACTCCGGCCGCTGCCCCCCGTGCCGGTGCCGCCCAGCGAGCGGTCGATCACGCTGCCCGCCTCGGCGGAAGAGACCGCGCCCGGGCGCGAGACGGCGCCGGCGGAGGCAGTGGCCGAAGCGCCGCCGAGCCCGCCGCCGGCGTCGCCGCCCGGCGCGCAGGGGCCGAGCGCAGTCGATGCGCCGGCGCACAGCGGGGGCGACGCGGCGCCGCCGATGACGCCGCCGCTGGCCGATGCCGCCTATCTGCGCAACCCGGCGCCGGTCTACCCGCCCGGTGCGCGCCGCCGGCGCGAGGAGGGCCTGGTGCTGCTGGAGGTGTTCATCCGTGCCGATGGCAGCGCCGGCGAGGCGAGGGTCAAGCGCAGCAGCGGCTATCCGGCGCTGGACCAGTCGGCGCTCGAGGCGGTGCAGCGCTGGAACTTCGTTCCCGCACGCCGTGGCGGCGAGGCCATCCCCTATCTCTACGAGCTTCCTGTGCGCTTCTCGCTCAAGCGCTGAGGGCGGCGCGCAACGCATTCATCGCATCACCGAAAACGAGGACATTCCATGGAACCGGCGCATTCCTCCCCCTACGGCCTGCTCAACCTGTGGAGCCAGGGCGACCTGGCGATCAAGGCGGTGGCCCTGATTCTGCTGCTGATGTCCGTCGTCTCGTGGTGGCTGATCGTCACGCGCGCCTGGCGGCTGATCAGGCTGCGCCGTGCGGCGCGGGCCGCCGCGGCGTTCTGGCACGCGCGCAGCTTCGACGAGGGCCTGCAGGCCTTGCGGGCGCCGGGCACGCCGGCGCCGGGGCTCAACCCGTTCCACGGCCTGGTGCTGGAAGGGCGGGCCGCGGCCGTGCACCACGAAGCCAGCCGCGAGGAGCTGCACGGGCAGCTGAGCCTGGCCGAGTGGGTGGGCGATGCGCTGCGCGCGGCCATCGACGACAGCGCCGATCGGCTGCGTTCGGGCCTCTCGGTGCTTGCCTCGGTGGCCTCGACGGCGCCGTTCGTCGGCCTGTTCGGCACGGTCTGGGGCATCTACCATGCGCTGCTGAACATCGGCGCCTCGGGCCAGGCCGGCATCGACCAGGTGGCCGGCCCGGTGGGCGAGGCGCTGATCATGACGGCCTTCGGGCTGGCCGTGGCGATTCCCGCAGTGCTCGGCTACAACGCGCTGAACCGCGCCAACCGCAAGCTGATCGGGCAGCTGCGGCGCTTTGCGCAGCGACTGCACGGCTACTTCCTGATCGGCCCGACCGTGGCCGAAGCGGACGGGCCGCTCCACGGCCGGCCGCTGCGCGCCGCTGCCCCGCTGAACGCGGCGGAGGCATGACATGGCCGCGATGCTGCACGACTTCGACGACCAGGATACCGAGGTCAGCGACATCAACATGGTGCCGCTGATCGACGTCATGCTGGTGCTGCTGATCATCTTCATGATCACGATGCCGGTGCTCGCGCACCGCGTGAAGGTGGACCTGCCGCGGGCGGTTGCCGCGACGGACGACGTGAAGCCCGAGCGCGTGACGCTGGCGGTGGATGCCGGCGGCCGGGTGCATTGGAACGACCAGCCGGTGGACGAGGCTGCCTTGCAGGCGCGGCTGGAAGCCGCGGCCCGGCAGGACCCTCAACCCGAGCTGCACATCCGCGGCGACCGCAAGGCCGAGTACGAGTCCGTGCTGCGGGTGATGGCGGCCGCGCAGCGCGCGGGCGTGCTGAAGCTCGGTTTCGTCACCGATCCGGGGGATGCCGACGGCCAGGCGCATCCGTCGACCGGTCCCGATGTGCGGAGAAGCCGGCCATGACGTCGCATCGCGTCATCGCGGATTTCTCCAGCGACGCGCGCTCGAGCACTCCCCGCACCTGATCCGCGCGCGTGCCGGTCCCGTCGCACGCGAGCGCGACCTCGGCACCGGCGTCGTCGAGGCGTTGCAGCGTTTCACGCAGGCTCGCATAGATCGAGACGAGCACGAAGCGCGGCGCCTGCTCGAGCGAGGCCGCGAGCGCCTCCCCGTGCGCGTCGCCGGTTTGCCCGTGATCGGTGCCGCCGGGGCCGCCCGCGGGAACGTCGTGGAGCTGCGCGGCGCGAACGATGCCCAGAATCGCGCGCTCGCGCGTGACCAGCAGCCAATCGGGCTGCGTCGCGAGCACCTGCGCCAGCGCTTCGGCGGGTGCCTCGATCTCCACTGCTGCGAAGCGTTTGTCCATCACCGCGCTCACGCCCGTCCGCTCCAGCGACAGTGCGACCGGGTCGAAGCGGTATTCCATTCCGCGCCCGCGCAGGATCGCGACGAAGATCGGATCCTGGCCGAAAAGGCTGCGGACGACGAGCAGCGCGGGGATCACGGCCGCCATGCCGGGCAGCAGCGTATTGGCGTTCGCGGTGAGCTCGAGGATCGCCATCAACGCGGCGAGCGGAGCCTGCAGGCTCGCGCCCATCATCGCGACGACACCGAGCGTGGCGTAGAACGCGGGCGAAGCGCCGGCGTGCGGCACCAGCCAGCCGCCGATGATGCCGAGTGCGCCGCCCGCCGTCGCGCCCATCACGACCATCGGTCCGATGAGTCCGCCGGGCAGGCCCAAGCCGCCGCAGGCCACGGTCGCCGCCAGCTTGAGCAGCGCGATCGTCGCGAGCGCGACGAAACCGATCTCGCCGAGCAGCGCCGACTGGACGGTATCGTAGCCGAGCCCCATCACCTCGGGCGCCACGAGCGCGCACAGGCCGGTGAAGGCGCCCGCCGCCGTCGTGCGCAGCGGCAGCGGCAGGTGCCGGGAGCGCGCATCGAGCGTCTTCGTTCCCCATACATAGGCTGCCGCCAGGCAGCCTACGACGGCCCCGAGCAGCACGATGTAGGGCAGCTCGAGCAGCGAGGCGAGCTGGAAGGGCGGTACCGCGAACGCGGGGTCCGGCCCATAGACGACGCGGCTCACCGCGGCGGCGGACATCGCCGCGAGGATGACCGGCGCGAAGCCGGCGAGGGTGTATTCGAGCAGCACGACCTCCATCGCAAACGCGACGCCGGCGATCGGCGTGTTGAACGAGGCGGCGATCGAGCCGGCGACGCCGCATCCGACCAGCGTTCGGATACTGTTGTTCGGCAGACGCAGCCATTGCCCGAAGAGGCTCGCGCTCGCCGCGCCGACGTGGATGACCGGGCCTTCACGGCCGACCGAATGGCCGCAGATGATCGATACGGCGCCGCCGACGAACTGCATCGCCGCGTTGCGCCACGGCAGCCAGCCGGCGTGCCGGGCGAGTTGCGCCATGACGTGCGCGGGACCGACGGCACGCGACGCGGGGCGCGCCAGCCGGAACAGCACGCCGATCGCCAGCCCGCCGGCGATCGGCAATGCCAGGCGCCATTCGGGCGACAGCTTCTCGAAGTGCTCGGCGTCGTCCATCAGTCCGGCGAGCACGAGCGCGTGCTCGGTGACCAGCCGGAACGCGACGATGACGGCGCCGGTGACGATGCCCGCGAGCAGCCCCATCACCGACAGCGGAAACAGCGCGTCGGCGCGTGCGAGCGTCGCGCGCAGCGCCTCGAGCGCGACCCCTGGGCTCGCGTAGCCGGCAAAGCGCGTCGGCCCCGAAGCCTCCGCGTCCCGTGATTCCGGTGACATCCGCCCTTTCTTGATTTTCTCTCTTCCGCCCCTTGCCGCCGCTGCCGCTACCAGGATACCGGCACGGTGGCCGATCCGCTGCGCCGGGAGGCGAACGCCCCGGCCTCGTTGCCGTGATCGCATCCCTCCCCCGGTGCTACAGTGCATCCTGGAGGAGGAGTCAGTGAAAGCAGCCTACATCACCCATCCGAGCTGCATGCAGCATGAGATGGGGCCCGAGCATCCGGAATGCCCCGAGCGCATCGCCATGATCGCCGATCGGCTCCTCATGCGCGGCATCCTCGATTGCATGGACAGCTTCGAGGCGCCTGCGGCGACCGCCGAGCAGATCGGGCGGGCGCACGACATGCGCTACTATCTGGAGATGCGGGCTGCCGCGCCGGCCGAGGGCTACGTCAACCTCGATCCCGACACCTCCATGAACGCCCATACCTGGACGGCCGCCCTGCACGCGGCCGGGGCGGCGGTGCTGGCCACGGAGCTGGTGGTGCGCGAGGGCTACCAGCGTGCCTTCTGCAACGTGCGCCCGCCCGGGCATCATGCCGAGCGCGCGCAGGCCATGGGCTTCTGTTTCTTCAACAACGTGGCGATCGGCGTGCTGCATGCGCTCGAGGCGCTCGGCCTCGAGCGGGTGGCGCTGCTCGACTTCGACGTGCACCACGGCAACGGCAGCGAGGCCATCCTCGCCGGCGACGACCGGGTGCTCATGGTTTCCACCTTCCAGACCCGGCTCTATCCCTTCTCGGGCGAGCAGGCGCTCGGGCGCAACATGTGCAACGTGGCGCTGCCGCCCTACAGCGACGGCGCGCTGCTGCGCGACGCGGTGATGGGGCACTGGCTGCCGGCGCTTCGGGAGTTCGCGCCGCAGATGCTGTTCGTCTCGGCGGGGTTCGATGCGCACCGCGAAGACGACATGAGCCACCTCGGCTGGCGCGACGAGGACTACGCCTGGATCAGCCGCGAGATCGCGCGCTTCGCCGACGAGCACTGCGAAGGGCGGGTCGTCTCCACCCTAGAAGGCGGCTACCACCTGCCGTCGCTGGCGCGCTGCGTCGAGGCGCACCTGCGCGCGCTGCTCGCGCTCGATTGAAGGCCGGGCCCCAAGCGGTTCGTGCCCGGGTTGCCGTCCTGAGCCACCGGTTGTCGCGGTGAAGCACCTCCACCCGCTCACCCCGCTGTTCGATCCCGCCACCGTGGTGCTGGTGGTGGAGCCCGGCGAGCCGCCGCAGTGGGTCGCCGAGCTTGCGCGCCAGCTGCGCGACGCCCGCGTCGACAGCCGGCAGGCGGTGCTCGGAGAGCAGGCCGGGGCGGCAGGCGGGATGCCGGGGACGGCGGACGCGCCGGCCGCGGGCGAGACGCCGCCGGGCGGGGCCCCGGCGCAGTGCGATCTGGCCCTGGTGGCGGTCGGCGCCGCGCGCGAGGTCGAGGCGCTGCGGTTCGCGGCGAGGCTGGGCGCGCGTGCCGCGGTGATGCTGACGCCGGGCGCGTCGGCCGGGGTCCGGGCCGAGCTGGCCGAAATCGCCCGCGAGGCCCGCATGCAGCTGCTGGGACCGGCCACGGTGGGGTTCGCCCGGCCGGCGCGCCGGCTCAACGCCGGACGGCCGGGTGCGCTGCCGCCGCCGGGCAACATCGCGCTGGTGTCGCAGTCGGGGGCGCTCAACGCCGGCATCCTCGATTGGGCCCAGGGCACCACCATCGGCTTCTCGCTGGCGGTTGCGCTGGGCGCCGAGGCCGGCGTCGACGTGGCGCAGGTGCTCGAGTTCCTCGCGGCCGACATGTCGACCAAGGCGGTGGTGGTCTACCTCGAGGCCGTGCGCGAGGCGCGCAGCTTCATGAGCGCGCTGCGCGCGCTGGCTGCGCTCAAGCCGGTGGTGGTCCTCAAGGGCGGCCGGGACGCCGCCGGATGGCCGGGCGCGCGCACGCATTCGGGGGTGATCGCCGCCGGCGATGCGGTCTATTCCGCCGCGCTGCGCCGCGCCGGCGCCGTGCAGGTGCGCCTGTTCGCGCAGCTGTTCACCTCGGTGCAGTACCTCGCTTCGCGCAACTGGCCGATCGGCAAGCGGCTGGCCGTGATCGCCAACGGCAACGGTCCGGCGGTGCTGGCGAGCGACTGGGCCTACGCGCAGCGCCTGCGGTTGCCCCCCTTCACGGAGCCCACGCGGCGCAGGCTGGCCGACGCCCTGCCGGGCGTCGAGATCGCCAACCCGCTCGACCTGGGCGTGACCGCCGATGCCGATGCGTACGCCAGGGCGATCGAGGCGATCGCCTACGATCCCGAGGCCGATGCCACGCTGGTGCTGCTCGCGCCCTGCGCCGGCGTGCCGGCCCAGGAGATCACCGAGCGCGTCGCGGCGATCGGCGCCACCATGGTCAAGCCGATGTTCGCCTGCTGGCTGGGCGATCGCACGACGCGCCCGCTGCGCGCGCGCCTGGAAGCCGCGGCGATCCCGGTGTACGACACCCCCGAGGCGGCGGTGGATGCGTTCTCCACGGTCGCCACCTTCTACCAGAACCAGCTGCTGCTGCAGCAGGTGCCCGGGCCGCTGGCGGAGCGCGGCGATGCGCCCGACCTGGCGGCGGCGCAGGCGATCGTCGACGCCGTGCTGGCCGCCGGCCGCGAGGTGCTGACCGAGCTCGAATCCAAGGCGCTGCTCGAGGCGTTCCGCCTGCCGGTCAACCGCACCCTGGTGGCGCGCACCGCCGAGGAGGCGGTGGCGCTCGCCGCGCGCATCGGCTACCCGGTGGCGATGAAGATCAGCTCGGCCGACGTGCCGCACAAGAGCGACGTGGGCGGCGTGGTGCTCAACGTGCGCAATGCCGGGGAGGTGCGCACGCAGTACGCGCAGATCCTCTCCGCGGTGGCCGCCGCATTGCCGCGGGCCGTCCTCGACGGCGTGACGCTGCAGGCGATGAAGCTTTCGCGCCACGGCCGCGAGCTGTACGTCGGCGTATTCCGCGACCGGCTGTTCGGCCCGGTGATCGCCTTCGGCACCGGCGGCACGCGCATCGAGGTGGTGCGCGACACCACGCTCGAGCTGCCGCCGCTCAACGGCTTTCTCGCGCGCAGCATGATCGCGCGTACCCGCGTGGCGCAGACGCTGGGCGAGTTCCGCGGCGCGCCGGCGGTCGACGTGGAGGCGCTGGTGCGCATGCTGGTGCGCGTCTCGGAGATGGTGTGCGAGCTGCCGCAGATCGTCGAGATGGACATCAACCCGGTCATCGCCGACGGCGCCGGTGCCGTCGCGGTGGACGCCCGGGTGGCGGTCGACCGCACCGTGCCGCGCAGCTGGATCGCGGGCGAGCGGGCATGCGGACCGCGCTACGGGCACATGGCGATCATGCCCTACCCCGCGCACATGGTCAGGCGCTGCGCGCTGCGCGACGGCCGCGCCTGCACCATTCGCCCGATCCGGGCCGAGGACGGCGGACGCCTGCAGCGCTTCGTGCGCGGCATGTCGGAGCGTTCGCGCTACTTCCGCTTCATCTCCACGCAGAACGAGCTCACGCCGCGCATGCTCGCGCGCTACACGCAGATCGACTACGACCGCGAGCTGGCGCTGGTGGCCACGCTCGATCCGGGCGACCCGGATGCCGAGGAGGGCGACGAGACGATCATCGGCGTGGTGCGCTACATGCTCAACCCGGACCGGCGCAGCTGCGAGTTCGCGATCGCGATCGCCGATCGCCTGCACGGCAAGGGCTTGGGCACGACGCTGATGAACGTCATCGTCGAGGCGGCCCGCTCCAAGGGCCTGCAGCGCATCGAGGGCTTCGTGCTGGCGAACAACACGGCGATGATGCAGCTGATGCGCGCGCTCGGCTTCACCATCGAGACCGACCCCGACGATCCGGCGCTCAAGCTGGTGTGGCGCTCGCTCGACTGACCACCCGCCCGCATCCTCAGTGCACGTGCCGGCTGCGGCTGTCCAGCGCCTGCAGGAGGGCCCGGTCGATCGCCGCCGCAGGCACCACGCGCCCCCCATGCACCTGCGCGAAGCGCCGGGCGGCCGCCTGCGATGCGAACGCCGGCAGGTTGCCCGCGCGCATCGGCCCCGGCGCGTCGGAGCCGTGCACGTGGAAGGCGAGGCCGGCGTCGATCCATGCACCGGTCTCGAAGTCGGTCACCCAGCGCGCCGCGATGTCGGCGGCGCTGCGTCCGCCGCTGTAGAGCTCGACGTCGCGCAGGAACTGGTGCAGCGTGAGCGGCGAGTCGAAGAAGTGCACGGCGCCGTCGGCATAGATCACCTGGGCGGCCCAGCGCAGGTCGCGCGCCGGGTACATGCCGCAGACCGGGCAGCGCGCGTCGGCCGGCACTGGGCGCGGGGCATGCGGCGGCAGGCCGCTGGCCGGGTCGTACGGCAGCGCCGGGGCGACGACGCACAGCTCGGCCGGCAATTGCGCGGGCGGCGACCTCGACAGTGATCCGGCCGGCGACCCGGACGGCGAGCGGGGCTGCATCCCCGGCAGGTGCATCCGGCCGAGCAGCGCCGCCGCGGCCGCGACCGAGCCGGCCGCGGCCGCGATTAGCCAGCGGCGGCGTGCGCTTCCTCGTGCCGCCGGTGCCGGCATCGCGCCCGCCCTCACATGCGCTGGTCGAACTTGGCCCCGCCGCTCAGGTCGACCATCTCGGGCTTGATGTCCTCGAAGCGCAGCACCGTGCCGCCGTACTGGCCGGCGAACGTGCGCGCCTCGGCTTCCCCGGAGAAGGTGGCCAGAGTCGGTCCCATCGAGCCGTTGCGCCGGCTGCCGCGCACGTAGAACGCGGCGCGAGCGTCGATCCAGTGCCCGCGCGGCTGGTCCCAGTCGGCGCGGCCCATGTCCTGCACGTAGGCCGCGGCGACCTTGCGCACCTGCTCGGGGCGCAGCAGCATGTTGAGCAGCTCGACGGTATCGCAGAAGAATGCCGGCTCGGCGGCATCGGCATAGAAGAGCTGTCCCTTCGGCCCGGGGTAGTCGGCCAGCAGCATGCCGTCGAGCTCGCAGGACGTGGATGCCTCGATCTCCCGGGGGGCGCGGGTGCTGCCGCCGCTGCTGCCGCTGCCGGGGCCGTCGCAGCCGGCGAGGGCGCCGAGCGCGGCGATCGCGACCGATCCGAGGAAGCGGCGGCGCTCGCCGCCCGCGGCGGCCGGCATGCCGCCGTGCCGGCGGCAGTTGCAGAGGGATTTCACGGCTTGAACCTCCAGTTGGCCAGCGCCAGGGGCGCGACGATCCATGCCAGCATGGCGGCACCGAGCACCCGGATGTCGCCGAGGACCTGCAGCGCGATGCCGGCGACCCCGTGGATGTTGCGCACCTCGTCGAGCGAGAAGACGTTGAGGATGCGGAACACGTCGGCGGGATTGAGCAGCAGCAGGTAGGGGAAGATCTCTCCGCCGTAGTGGCCGCCGGTGCCGACCAGCGCGCCCAGCAGCAGCAGGTCGAACACCAGCACGAAGAAGAACCACGACACGATCGCCAGGCCCGAGGCGCGCGTGCGATCGCGCGCCAGCACCGACATCAGCACCGCCAGGCTGAGGAAGGCGAGCCCGAGCAGCACCGCGCTGAGCACGAAACCGCCGTAGTGGTACAGCGCATCGCCGCCGAACCTGCGCGCCAGCACGCCGCCGACCAGCGCCA
>MKUQ01000044.1:0-6040 GCA_001898645.1 Burkholderiales bacterium 70-64 | reverse complement strand
GGTACTTGCCGAGCAGCAGCTCGGTGCGCGTGAGCGGCAGCGCGAGCAGCAGGTCGAGCGAGCCGCGCTCGCGCTCGCCGACGATGGCGTCGAAGCCGAGCAGCAGCGCGATCAGCGGCACCAGGTAGATCACCAGGCTGACCAGGCTGGCGATCGTGAACTCGAGCGAGCGCAGCCCCACCGCACCCTGCTGCGCGCCGCCGGCATAGGTGATGACGAGCGAGAACACCGCGAATACCAGCGCCACCGCCAGCACCCAGCGGTTGCGCAGGCGGTCGCGGAACTCCTTGGCTGCGACGGCCAGGACTTGTCGCGCCTCGATCATCGGCTCCACCGCTCGGACGAGCCGAAGAACAGGTCCTCGAGCGAGGGCTCGGCGATCTGCACGTCGAGCAGCCGCGGCCCCAGCGGCGCGAGCGCCTGCAGCACGGCCACCTTGACCGGACGCGGGCAGCGCACGCGCAGGCCCTCGGCGGTGCGTTCGACGACGAGGCCCGCGGCGACCGCATGCGGCCCGGAGGCAGCATTTCGCCCGGGGGTGGTCGATGCCCCGGCGCCCGGAGCCGCCGCATCGCCCGCGGCGGCGCGCACGGCGGCCAGCGCCCGTTCGGCCTCGGGGACATCGCCCGCGGCCAGTCGCAGCGACACGGTCAGCGGCAGGCCGCGCTCCTCGCGCAGCTGCTCGACGCTGCCCAGCGCCTGCACCCGGCCGGCGACCAGCACCGCGAGACGGTCGACGCGGTGCTGCAGCTCGGCCAGGATGTGCGAGCTGAGCACCATGGTCACGCCCTGGTCGCGCAGCGCCGACAGCGTGTCCCAGAACGCGCGGATCGCCTGCGGATCCAGGCCGGTCGTGGGCTCGTCGAGGAACAGCACCTGCGGCCGGCCCAGCAGCGCCTGCGCGAAGCCCAGGCGCTGACGCATGCCCTTGGAGTACTCGCGCACCGGGCGCTGCGCCGCGGCCTCGAGGCCGACCTTCGCCAGCGCCGGCGCGCACTCGGAGGCCGGCACCGCCTTCAGGCGCGCGAAGAAGCGCAGCGTCTCCAGCCCGCTCAGGTTGTCCCACAGCGCGACGTTCTCGGGCAGATAGCCGATCGTGCGGCGCACGGCGCGCGCGCCGCCGCCCGCTACCGGCACGCCGGCCACGCGGAGGGTGCCGGCGCTCGGCGGCAGCAGCCCCAGCATCATCTTGAACAGCGTGCTCTTGCCGGCGCCGTTGTGGCCGATCAGGCCGAACACCTCGCCGCGGCGGATGTCGAGGTCGACGCCGTCGACGGCCAGCACCGCGCCGAAGCGCTTGCCGACGCCGCGCAGCGAGATCGCGGCTCCGAGCATCGAAGCGTCAGCGCGCATCGGACATCCCCTGCAGCCTGGCCCGCCAGGCCGGCCATTGCGTCCAGGCCGGAACCATGCGCGGGTGCGGCTCGACCACGCTGGGCACGCGCAGCACCGGGAACTGCTGGCCGACCACGCGCAGCGCCTGCACCGCGGGGCTCGCCAGCAGCAGCTTCACGGCGGGGTGCCGCCAGCTCAGCCGATCGACGATGTCGTTGGCCTCGTAGGGCACGTCGCCGCGTGCGTCGCCGTCGCGGTCCCATCCGAGGTAGTTGCTCCAGTGGTTGCCGTGCTCGCCGCCCCAGCGCTCGTCGCGCGCGCCGACATACCGCACCTGCTCGCGGTTGCCGATGAAGTCGTTGCCGTCGACGATATTGCGGGTGGAGCCCGCCGAGAGGTGCACGCCCACGTCGTTGTCGAGCACCAGGTTGCCTCGCAGCGTGGTGTACTCCACATCGTAGATGAAGAAGCCGCGCGGGTTGCGGGCCACCACGTTGCCCTCGACGACGGAGTCCTGGATGGTGCGCAGCATGATGCCGTGGTCGAGGTTGTCCCACGCCCGGTTGTTGCGCACGACGTTGTCGCGTACCTCCATCAGCGCGATGCCGCCGCGGTTGGACCAGCTGTCGTTGTCCTCCCACAGGTTGTGGTACGAGTTCATGTAGTGCGTGCCGTAGCGGCTGTGGTGCAGGCGGTTGCCGCGGAACACCGCATGGTGCGAGACATCGATGTACAGCGCGTCGCGCACGAAGCTGATGTCGTTGCCGACGATGCGCGCGCCCTGGGTGTTGTACAGCTGCACGCCGTTGCCGCGCTGCGGGCTGGCGTAGTCGCGCTTGCCGGTGATCCGGTTGTGCTCGATGCGCACGTCGTTGGCCTTCTCGATCCACAGGCCGAACAGGTTGTAGGTGAGGTCGCAGCGGCGCACCACCGCGCGATGAGCGCCCGGCCGGATGTAGATGCCGGCGTTCTGGTCCTTCAGGCTATCGCCCGAGTCGCGCACGATCAGGCCCTCGATGGTGACGTCGGTCGCCTCGACGCGAATGGTGTCGCCGCGCTGGCCGCCGCTGATCGTCGGCCGTGCCGTGCCCCTCAGGGTGAGGGGCTTGTCGATCAGCAGGTTGCCGGCATACAGGCCGCGCTGCACCTCGATCACGTCGCCGGCCGCGGCCGCGTCGATGACCGGCTGCAGCGCCTGGCCGGGCCGCACCGTCCAGGTGGCTGCCGTCGCGGTTGCGCACGCCGTCGCGGCGGTGCAGGCAACGGCGCAGGCCATCGCGGCGGCCAGTGCGCGCCACCGGCGGCAAGGGCGCGACGATCCTCGCATCGGATTCACCCGGGCATCAGCCCCAGCGCCTCGAGGCCGAGGAACAGCGTGGCGCCGATCAGCAGGTTCTTGAAGCCGACATAGCTCAGCATGTCCATCACGCCGGCCTCGCGCCAGGTACGGCCCCACCACGGTCCGTCCTTGACGTGGCGCTTGCCCTGCATGCGGATCAGCACCTCGTAGACGCTCCAGCCGAACCACCATCCGATCACCGCGGCCGAGGACATCCGTCCGTCGGCGGCCAGCAGCCAGACCACGGTGACCGTCGCCGCGAATGCGATGCCCGCGGCCTGCAGCGCGCGATTGCTCGCCCAGCCTTCCCGGCTCCACGGCCACAGGTGGTCGCGCAGCTCGCCGGCCAGCCACGCCAGCAGGCCGCCGCCGGCGGCGTAGGGCGGGGTGACCGCCGGGGTCGGCAGGCGCGGATCGATGCCCTGTACGGCCGGGCCGGCTGCCTGCGCGGGCGCTGCGCCGGCCCCGGGTTCGGCAGCCACCGGAACGATCGGGATGTAGTAGCCGTCGCGGCCGATCGGCGTGAGCGCCAGGCCGGCGCGTTCGCGGCGCTTGCGCTCCTGGCCCAGCGGCGGGCAGCCGGTGGGGTCGGTGTACAGCACCATGCAGTCGAGGCAGTGCAGGCACTCGCGATGATCGATGCGGCCGTGCTCGTCGATCGCCTGCGAACCGCAGCCGCGCGCGCATGCCTTGCAGCTGTTGCAGTCGGGCTTGCGCCGCAGGCCGAACCAGCGGAACGTGCTCGGCATCGCCAGCGCGCCGCCGAGCGGGCACAGGTACTTGCAGTAGGGGCGCTCGATGAGAATCGACAGGCCCAGCAGCACCGCGACGAACAGCCCGTAGGGCCACGCGCGGTTCATGACGCCGACCAGGAAGGTGGTCTTGAACGGCTCGACCTCGGCGAGCACCTCGGCGAGCCCCATCGAGAACATCGAGACGGTCAGCAGGCCGAAGAACACCGCGTACTTCACCCACTTGAGCCGGTCGTGCCAGCGCTGCGGCAGCTTGAACTGCCAGCGCTTCAGGCCCAGGCGGCCGGCCGCCTTGTGGATGATCTCCTGCAGCGATCCGAACGGGCACATCCATCCGCAGAACAGGCCGCGGCCGAACACGAACACCGTGACGATGATGAAGATCCAGAACAGGAAGATGAACGGATCGCTGAGGAACAGCTCCCAGTGCCAGGCGAACAGCAGCGAGTGGAACCAGGTGAGCACCTGCGTGACCGAGGGCTGGGCCATCGCGCCGAAGCCCACGAACACCACGCTGAGCACCCAGGCGGTGTACTTGAAGGCGTTGACCGGCCACTTGTTGCGATGGGTGGAGCGGCGCGTCAGCCGCTCGCGCAGCGCGTAGACCACCGTGACCGCCGCGAGCAGCGCGCCGAACAGGGCGATCTCCACCGCGCGCGTCTTCCACACCCGCACCCAGGGCGCCTGCGGCGTCTCGATCCTGGGCCGGCCGCCTTCCAGCGCCGCTGCCGGCAGCCAGTAGCGCGCATCGAAGTTGGCAAAGGTGCGCGCACCCGTGGCGCGGTCGACCCGGCTGCCCAGGAAGCTGAGCCGCCACGGGTAGGCGGCCGAGAACGCCTTGGAGCGGATGACGAAGATCGCCGACTCGGTGTAGGCCGGCGCGCCGGCGGCCTTCAGCCCGTACAGGTTGAGGTAGTCGAGGTCGCGGAAGGTGAACGCGTCGTCGTCCTGCCTGACCTGCACGCGGTCGTACAGGCCGCCGCGCACATAGCCAGACCCCTTGAAGGATTCCTCGCCGGCGGTGCGAATGATGAACAGGGCATGCTCGTGCGGCTTGAGCTGTGCGCGCAGCCCCTCCCAGGCGGCGTCGCCCAGCAGGCTGCGGCCGATGTCGGGATGGTCGAGGCTGCCGAACCACAGCTCGATGAACGGCTGCCCGGTACGCGGCAGCCCGACCTGTTCGGGTTGCACCACGAGGCGCTGCACCGCGCCGCTGGCCGCCAGCGCCGCCCAGCTCTGCTCCGGCGGCAAGGGGGCCCATTTCGCCTGCTCGCGCACGACCGGCGGCAGCAGGCCCACCTGGCGTCCGACGGTAGTGCCGCTGGTGGTGATCACCTGGTTCTGCGCGATCACGGTGACCGTGGCGCCCGAGATCGCGTCCACGCCGAGCACGTTCTCCTCGGGACGCGGCGGGCCGACCGCGATCTTGTCGTGCACCGACTTGCCGACGTACTGGTCGGTGAATCGCGTCAGCGCCGATTCGGGAATGCCCAGCAGCAGGATCGGTTCGCTGTGCTTGAGCACGCGTACCCCGGTGTAGCGGCCGGCGGCATCCATGCCGATCAGCGTGACCACCGGCTTGCCGGAATAGGCCGGCGTGTCGGTGATGTCGGTCGACAGCATCACGTAGCCGACCAGCCTGCGTGCGTCTCCCTCGCCGGCATAGCCCTCCACGTAGGGGGGCTGGCCCTTGCGCTCGGAGAACGTGGCAGCGCCGGGCAGCACCTCGCGGCAGGGCACGCGCGCGCACAGATCGGGGGCGGTGGCGAGGTCTTCGGGGAGTTTCGCCTCGTAGGCGCCGGCGCGGACGCCTTGCGCGTGCCCGAACAGGGACATGGCGACGAGCAGCGTCGCCAGGAATCTCGACAACAGCTTCATGTGTACGGTAGGGGCGGCCGCGGCGGGTTGCCGCGGCCGCCCGACGGTGGTGCTCAGGCTTCGACGATCAGGCGCGAACGCATTTCGAGGTGCAGCGCGTGGCAGAAGTGCGTGCAGTAGCACCAGAACACGCCCGGCTGGTCGGCGATGAAGGTGACCGACTTGGTCTCCTGGGGGTTGACGATGAAGTTGATGTTGTACTTCGGGATCGCGAAGCCGTGCGTCAGGTCCTCGATCTTGTCCAGGTTGGTCAGCGTCAGCGTGACCTCGTCGCCCTTCTTCACCTTGAACTCGGAGAGGCTGAAGCTGGGCGCCTGCGACGAGATCTTCACGTGCACCTTCCTGCCGTCGCGGAACACGCCGGCCTCGGTGGCGTCCTTCACGGCGTTGGGGAAGTCGGCGAGATCGTAGACCTGCTTGGGCCGCAGCAGCTCGCGCTTGAAGATGATGAAGTCGTGCGGCTCGCCGCGCACCGAGTGGTCGGCCACCAGCACCATCTTGTCGCCGGAAATGTCGATCAGTTGCTCGTTCTCCGGATGAAGCGGCCCGACCGGCAGGAAGCGGTCCTTGGAGAACTTGCAGCCGACGGCGAGCCATTTGCCGTCGGCCTTCACCGTCTCCGACTGCGAGGCGTTGATGTGCCCCGGCTGGAAGTGGACGTCGAGCCGGTCGACCACGTACTTGGCGCTCTTGTCGCCGCCGTGGAACTTGCGCTCTTGTCGCCGCCGTGGAACTT
>MKUQ01000043.1 GCA_001898645.1 Burkholderiales bacterium 70-64 | reverse complement strand
CGGCAACTCGCCGAACGCACTGCGGCTCGCCATCGTCACGAATTGAGTTGTTCAGGGCCGACTACCTGTCCACCCAGGCGCAGACGCTGTTCAAGGAACTCAAGCCGCTCGCCAGCAGCAGCGTTTGGGTGCTGCCGGGGCGCGGCACCCTGGCCAAGCCCTTCGCCAGCAATGCGCTGAACCAGGCGCTGAAGGTGTCATTGCAGGGGCAGGAGATTCCCGCCTTCACCATCCACGACCTGCGGCGCACTGCATCGACGCTGCTGCACGAGCAGGGCTGGCCTTCGGATGTGGTGGAAAAGGCGCTGAACCACACCATCGGCGGTGTGCGGGGCGTCTACAACCGCGCCGAGTATGCAGAACAACGTAAGGAGATGTTGCAGTTCTGGGCGGACTTCATCGACCGGCTCGTGCCGGCGGCGAACCTCGTATTGGTATCGGCTACGACCTGAACAACTCCTTTCCTTCTCCCTTTTCGGGTAGGGCTGTTCGCCCTTATGGCCCATTCCCTTCCTTTTCTACCAGTAGAGGGTTCCTGCTGCCGCATTCACAATGCTAATCGCAGAACAGATGCAGCATATCCAGGGCGCGTACTCCCGCCGCTATTGCATCCCCCTCGGGCCGAAGAACTCGATCTCTACGGTCATTCCATTCGCACCCACCCGTGAGTCGACGATGTCTTTGCGGGGTCGTTGAATCGCTGTTCTCAGCAATCCGAGAGGCTGCAGGTCAAGGGTCATCACGCTGCCGTTCGTGCCAACTGAGGGTTCGATGATTACGGAGGTGCTAGGTGCGGCTGCCAAGCCGTCATTCCACTGAACGAGAATCGTCTGCGTTTCGCGTTTCCACCTGCTATGGGTCGTCTCGCGTTCTCCCTCGTAGAACTGAAGCCACGCCTGTCTGCTGCGTTCGGTGGGCCAGTTCATCTCGATCGAGCGCTCCTCGACGAGCTCAGAGTTGAGCCATTCGCGCATACCGTCTCGATCGGTGAACCTCGCCGCCGTGTCCTCCACCGCTGCCGTAGCGGCTTCACGAGAACTCAGACCAGCCCGCACCAGCATGATGACCGAACGTTTCGAGCTGCCTGCTTCCACCGCAAGCGCCGCGAGTCCGGCCAATATATCTACGCCCTCATCCTCCACCGCCTGGGCGTGCACACGAACAGCCTCCATCGCCCACGGGAGCCGGTAGGCCAGCGCCTCTTGGATCAGGTCTACGCCCTCGTCGTCGCAGAGCGCGAGGACATCGGCCGACGGCTTCCCCGCAAGCCATGCCAAGAGCGCTTCTCTCCACCGTGCGGGAAGCGGCTTCGGAGCCTGGAACGGTGCAGTCTGAAACACCAGTTCAGCGAACGCGACGACGGCCTTACCTGCACCGGCTTCGTCACCGAGCGCGATTGCAACCTCTCCTCGTCGCCCGCCTCGATCCCTGCCGCCCCGTACAGTGAGGACACCGAGAAACCAACCCGCGCATGAACGACGTCGTCAGGACGCTGTGAACCGCATCAGCCTGGTCGAAGTCGGCGTCCGTTTGCAGCTTGGTAGCGACGGCCTCGTCGGCGTTCGCCGGATCCAGAAGCCACTTAGAGAACGCCTTGTGCAGTTCATCGAGGCGGCGACGGAGGAGCTGAACGAGGGCAGCCTCAGTTGGCGCAAGGTTCTGCGTGTCCGTCGCCGCAGGAAGCATCGAGAATGCGCGGGCAGCGTGCCGACCAAGGTGGAACGCGACTGCCGCAGTCACACGGTGGAATCCCCGATCGATTCGATCCTCGCCGCGATGGACGGCGGCCTCGATCGCCTCGCCAGCGACAAGGAAAGCACGGTCGAGCAGCCTCGGCTCTCCTTCCTGGCTGGCACGCAGACGCAGAGCCATCGCCATCACTGCGTGGGCATAGTCGAGGAGGTTCTCGGAGAGCCCTTCGGAGAACGCGGGGGCCCCATCTGGAAGATTGCCGTCTCGCCAGATCAGGCCGCGCGCCAGTCCCTTGTCCAGGAGGCGGCCACGGACGCCCGGCTCGACAATCACCTGTAAGCGCGACGACAGTTCTGCGACGGTTTCGGCCATCAGAGGCCTCCGAACAGCAGCTTGATGAAGTCGGCGTGGTCAGCGATCTGCACGCCTACCGCGTGTCTCGGTCGCTTCTTCTTCGAAGCCGCGGTGAGATGGCTGGAGAGAAGCGAGTTCGGGTCGATGCCCGTGAGAGCGAAGAGGAACTGCTCCACAGCGCCCACAGCGCTGCTCGAGAAGCCGGCAACGACGGCTGCCTCCAATTGCGCAGCCAACGCGGCATCTGCATCCTTGCCCGTCTCGCGGAGCCGCGTGGCGATGAACAGAACCGCGTGTCGGCCGGGGCGCCCACGGTCGCGGTCCAGAGCCTCGGCTGCCTTCTCGATTACTGTGTCCGTGAGTCTTGCGTAGCTCTTGGACTCTCCCTTCAGGAGTCCAATGAGCTTGCCGCTCTTGTCGACGCGAACGCCGACGATGTCGTCACCTCGCAGGGCCATGTTACGGCCGTCCTTCCAACGGAGGCGTCGGACCGGAACGGTGAACCCAAGCGTCTGCTCGGCGACTTCCGTGGCAAGTACCTCCCCGAAGTCCCCCGAACGCGCGGCCTTCGTCTTCGGTAGCAGCTCGCGGAGGATCTTCGCAGTTGCAGGCGCTCCAAGATCGGCGACACGCTGCGCGGCAATCTCCGGCAACACGTAGTGGGTACGAACAACCTCACGGACATCATCGAGGACGGAGGTTCGAACGCCCGCCTGCTCGGTCACCGAAGCGCTGATTCTCTGCTCGATGGAGATTTCGAGAACGATGACCGGTACTGCTGCGGCCTCGTTGGGCGATGCGGGTGGACGAAACACCTGCGCCCAAAAGCTGTACGCTACGCGTGCATCGATGGCGCGCACGACTTTCGGGTGGGTGCTTTTCGAAACCCACTTCTCACCAGGCCCGACCTGATCGCTCGTTGCCGTCGAGAGTACCTGGACCGGTTTGCCGCGTACGATCGGACGCTTCCGAGCTACCATTCGGCGAAGGAGCGCCTCGCGCCAGAGATTGCAGGCCACTCCGGGGTAGTCGCGAAGCGTCAGGGTTCTTCGATTCTCACTGAGACGGGGCGCGTTCTCAACGATGGGGACCGCGAGTATTTCGTCGCCCTCTGCACGAAGTACGTGGGTCGCCCGGTGCTTGCGGCTAAGCTCTGTGAGTTCGGGGATGCGAGGCAGAACATCCGCTTCGACTGTTGCGTCCCCAAAGTCGAGGACCGCGGCATTCAAGAACAACCCGCTGCCGGTGGCGTCGTCGGCGCTGATAGTCTCAGGCTGGGCAAGGTCGTTCATTCGTGCCCCTTGCGGCTCATCCGAGACGACCCGCGCTGTTCTTCGAATTCACGCCAATCTGGAACGTGCGCGCTCATGAGCGCTCTGAACAAACGCCCGTGAGTTGGCACGCGCAGGTGCAGAAGCTCGTGCGCGATGACGAAGTCCTGGAAGCGCTGGTCCTGGTCGACGAGGTCGCTCGCGAGCGTGATGGTGCCAGCCGACGAGCACGAGCCCCATTTTCGCCGCATGTCCTGCACGCGGATCGCCCTTGGGTTCACGCGCAGCTTCACTGCCCAGGCCAAGGTTCGGCGTCGAAGCTCCTGTGTGGGGTAAAGGGAACTCTTCATCGTGCGCTACTCGGCAAGGAGAGTCGCGATGACCACTTCGACGACGCGAGAGCGCTCGTCCTTTTGGAGTGCGAGCAAGGGGCGGTACAAACCGGCGCGCAGGCGACGTTGCTCGTCGGGGTTCACGACCGCGTTGGGGAAGCGCGCGAAGAGCGCCTCGGCCTCCTTGGCGAGGTCCATCGGTGAGATCCCCGACTCCTTCAGCGCCGCGTCGTCGCGCAGTACCCAAAACACGGAGAATGCGCGAACGGAGAGCCCGCTCTCCTTCGCGGTTTTCATTGCCGCTTCCTTCTCCGCGGCGAGCGCCGCGAGTAGGTCCATCGCGGCCAGCCCATCGATCTTGCGAGACTCGAGGTCCTTCAGGATGCGGTCCGCGCGGTCCTTGAGCGGGTTCAGCACCGGAGCCGCGCTGGGGTCGTCGTCGATGTCCTTCTGCAGCCCGCGCACAAGGTTGAAGACCTTGCCCTCGTCGGGGCCGTTCTCTCCCTTCAGGGACTCGAGGGTCTTCACGTCGAACGTGATGCTCTTGGTGAGACGTCCGAGGCCGGCCTGCGTCGCGTTTTCTTCGATGAGTCGCCGCGTCTTGTACGCGAGGTCGGCAACGAACCCGACCTTGTCCGAGTAGGCATTCCGCACTGCCGCGTAGAGCTGGGCAAGGCCCTTGAAGGTCGCGATGTAGTCACGCAGCTCCGGCGACGGCGAGAGGATCTCCCAGAGGTTCTCGATCTCCTTGTACGCCTCGAAGAACACCTTCCGCACGGTGACCCATAGGTGGTAGTCCCCGCCGGCATGTTTGAGCCAGTTCTCCTGTTGGTCGATCAGCTGGCCGAGGCGTTGCTTGTCGAGCGCGGGGCGGGCGTAGTCCTTGGGCAGCACGCCCTTCAACGCCGGGTTGTCGCGCTCGATGCCGGCCATGGCGTCGTCCACGAGCTGGCCGATGGTGGGCTGGCGGGCCTGCGCCTTCAGGTGCGCCCAGCGCGCCTCGGGCGGCACCCAGAAGATGCTCTGGGCGCGGTATTCGTCGGGGTCTCCGGGGTCGGCGCCTTGCGTCTTCTCGGCCAGCAGCGCGGCGTGCTTCTCTTCGAACGCGTCGGAAATGTACTTCAGGAACAGCAGGCCGAGGCAGACGTGCTTGTACTCGGCGGCGTCCATGCTGCCGCGCAGCGCGTCGGCCATCTGCCAGAGCTGGGCTTCGTAGCCGACGGTGGCGCCGCTGGCGCTGTCGCCCGGCTTCTTCTAGTGGTTGGTTCTTGCCATTACATGTTCCCTCGCGCGGCTTTTGCCCACGGCTTCGGTCCTGCGACTTCCGTGATGTGCCGCCTCACAGCACCCTCCACCAGGGTACGGCCAGTACGTCGGGAGTGAGCCACTCGACGGTGCGACCGGTATGCAGCAGGAGCCCGGCGCGCGCCTTGCGGCCGTACTCCTGCCGGAAGGTGCGCAGGTGCGAGCAGTCGCCAAGGCGCGGCTTCGGGGTGGCTTTCACCTCGATGGGCAGCAGCTTGCCGCCAGCCTCGATCACGAAGTCCACTTCCTCGCCGATCGTGGTGCGCCAGTAAGCGAGTTCTACGCGATCAACCCGGGCGTCGCGCCAGGCGATCAGGTCGTTCAGCACCAGGTTCTCCAGATGCGCGCCCGCGGGCGCCGTGGCGCTGAGGTGCAGCGCGACGCCGGCGTCGCCCCAGAAACCCCTGGGCGACTTGACGAGTCGCTTGGTGCGGTTCACCGCGTAGGCCGGCAGGCGCACGAGCAGATACGAGGTCTCCAGCAGGTTGAGCCAGCGGTGGACCGTCGGCTGCGGCAGGCCGACATCGCGGCCGAGTTCGGTCTGGTTGAGGATCTGCCCCAACCGCAGACAGGCGGCCTGCATCAGGCGGCGGAAGTCGGGCAGCGCACTGATCGAGGCGAGGTCCTGCAGGTCGCGCTCCAGATAGGTGCGCACGTAGCCGTCGAACCAGATGGCGCGGTCGGCCGGCGTCGTGAGTTCCAGCGCCGGCGTGGGAAACCCCCCGCGTAGCGCGAGCGCCTGCCAATCTTCTTCGGGGTCGTCCCCGGTCGACAGCAGGTCGCGCCACTGCGCGTCAGGCGCGGCCAGCAACTCGTCCCACCGCCCCGCGCGTGCGAGCCCGAGCTGCTCGCGCCGGGTCATGGGCCAGAGCGTGAGGTAGCTCGCGCGGCCGGCCAGCGACTCCGAGACCTGTCGCATCAGGAGCAGATTGGCCGAGCCGGTGAGCAGGAAGCGCCCGGGCCGGCGGTCGCGGTCGATGGCCCGCTTCACCGCAGTCAGCAGGCCCGGCTCGCGCTGGACCTCGTCGAGCGTGAGCGGATGGTCGCCTCCCAGCAGGGCCTCGGGATCGCGGCGCGCCGCATCGCGCACATCGAAGTCGTCGAGCGAGCGGTAGCGCCGGTCGCCCGGAACGAGCTTCTCGACCAAGGTGCTCTTGCCGGTCTGCCGTGCGCCGGTGAGCACCACGGCCGGCATCACGCGCAGCCGCGCGGCGAGCGCATCATCCACCAGGCGGGGCAGGGTCTTCACGGTATGGATGATATTCATTCATACCGTGGATTGACAAGTCCGGCGTACCGCTTCTTGGGGGATACCCATAGCTGCCTGAGCTGACACAAGGAGGCCACCGGCGCCAGCAGCCTGTTGCGGCTCGAGCCGAAGCCGGCCTCATGCGCCAGCTCAGAGATCGAGAACATCGTCACCACGGCCGACAAGCTGTTTCAGCATCTGCAGGCGGATGTCGGCGCCGACTCCGCCACCCGGGAGGCGTTGAGGTGTCGGCACGCCTTGTTCGAAGGCTTCAACGCGCTGAAAACCCGGCCGCTCACGACGCGTACGGCAGAGACGATCTGCACCGAGATCAAGGGCGTCGAGATGAGCGTACTTTTGAGCCGTATTCCCGCGAGTAGACGGCCATCTTCTGCGCGCGCCCCTGCTGCGGGCCGGTGCGTTGCGGCCGGCGAACGGCTTCAGCGTGTAGGATTCCGGAGCGTGCCCGTTCGTGGCGCCGGCGCTTTCGCTCGTTCCGATCCGCCTTTCCGACGACCATCCCGAGATGACCGACGACTCCCAGCCCGATGCCGACCGGCTGCTCGGGCTCTATCACACCATGTGCCGCATCCGCGCGTTCGAGGATGCGGCCGAGGAGGCGAGCCGCGGCGGCGTGTCCGCCTTCGGCCAGACCAGCGGCACGCGCGCGCAGGTGCGCGGGCCGCTGCACCTGTCGACCGGGCAGGAGGCGGTGGCCACCGGCGTGTGCGCGCACCTGCGCCGCGACGACTGGCTCACCTCGACCCACCGCGGCCACGGCCACACCATCGCCAAGGGCGCGAACCTCGAGCGCATGATGCACGAGCTGTTCGGCCGCGCGAGCGGGTTCTGCGGCGGCAAGGGCGGGTCGATGCACATCGCCGACTTCTCGGTGGGGATGCTGGGGGCCAACGGCGTGGTGGCGGCGGGTATCCCGATCGCGGTGGGCGCGGCGCAGTCGATGCGCGTGCAGGGGCGCGACGCGATCGCGGTGACCTTCTTCGGCGACGGCGCGCTCAATCGCGGCCCGTTCGCCGAGGGCCTGAACTGGGCGGCCGCGTTCGAGCTGCCGGTGCTGTTCGTGTGCGAGGACAACCGCTGGTCGGCCACCACGCGCACCGAGGCCATGTCGGCCGGCGAGGGCGCGGCGGCACGGGCGCGCGGCTTCGGCGTGCCGGCGCTGGAGGTCGACGGCATGGACGTGGCCGCGGTGTGGCAGGCGGCGGGCGAGCTGGTCGCCCGGGTGCGCGCCGGCGACGGCCCGCGGCTGCTGCACGCGCTGACCTATCGCTTCAAGGGCCACGTGTCGGTGGATCCGGCGGCGTACCGCGATCCGCGCGAGCTGGCCGCGGCGATGAACGACGATCCGCTCCTGCTCGCGCAGGGCCGGCTGCGCGAGCTGGGCGTGGGCGCCGAAATGATCGAGGCGCGCATGTGGGCCGCGCGCGAGGAGGTGGCCGCGGCGCTGGCCTCGGCCGAGGCGGCGCCGTGGCCGGCCGCATCGGCGGCCTTCGAGGACGTGCAGGACACCGGGAGCGGGCGATGGTTCAGCTGAGCACGCCCGGCGAGGAGGAAGGCGGCGCGCGGGTCATGACCTACTCCGAGGCGGCGGCGGCGGCCCTGGCGCGCGCCATGCGCGCCGATGCCTCGGTGGTGGCTCTCGGCGAGGACCTCGGGCGCGGCGGCATCTTCGGCCAGTATCGCGGCCTGCTCGAGGCCTTCAGCGCCGCGCGCGTGATCGACACGCCGATCTCGGAGGCGACCATCGCCGGCTCGGCGGTGGGCATGGCCCTCACCGGCCTGCGTCCGGTGGTGGAGATGCGGGTGGTGGATTTCGCGCTGTGCGCGATGGACGAGATCGTCAACCAGGCCGCCAAGAACCGCTTCATGTTCGGCGGCCAGGGGCGCCTGCCGATGGTGATCCGCATGCCGATCGGCATCTGGAGCGCCTCGGCGGCGCAGCACTCGCAGTCGCTCGAGGCGTGGTTCGCCCACGTGCCCGGCCTGGTGGTGGTATGCCCGTCCACTCCGCAGGACAACTACGCCCTCCTTCAGGCGGCGCTCGCCAGCGGCGACCCGGTGGCGTACTTCGAGCACAAGGAGCTGTGGGCCACGCAGGGCGAGGTCGATCCGGCCCACACGGTCGAGCTCGGGCGCGCGCGCATCGCGCGTCCCGGCCGCGACCTCACCATCGTGAGCTGGAGCCGCACCGTGCACGAGTCGCTGGAGGCCGCGCAGCTGCTCGCCGGCGAGGGCATCGAGGCCGAGGTGATCGACCTGCGCACGATCTGGCCCTGGGACCGCGAGACGGTGGAGGCCTCGGCGCAGCGCACCGGACGCGTGCTGGTGGCGCACGAGGCGGTGCAGGTAGCGGGCTTCGGGGCCGAGATCGTGGCCACGCTGGCCGAGCATGCCGACGCGCTGCTGGCGCGCGTGGGCGCGCCGCGCGCGCCGGTGGGCTATTCGCCGCCGCTCGAGGCGCAGGCGCGGGTGGGCGCGACGGCCATCGCGGCCGCGGCCAGGAGGCTGGCCAGGCGCGGGCGTTGAGCCGCGGCCGCGGCGGTGAGTGCCTCTAGGCGCTGCCCGGCCAGGGCCACTCGGCGCCGGCTCGAGGTCGGCGCGGCCGCCGCTCAGGGCAGCGGCTCGAAGACGCCCTGCTCGCGGTTCTTGCGTACGTTCGACCAGGGGTGGGCGATGCCGTTCATCGCCACCCAGGTGCCCGGCGCCAGGCTGCGCGCAAAGGCGATCGCCGCGCCGAGGTTGAAGCTCGCGTCGGAGTCGGCGAGCGCGAAGGGCACCATGGCGCCGGTCAGCACGATGGTCTTGGCGAGCTGTGCCTGCCCCAGCACGCGCGCCGTCTCGACCATGGTATCGGTGCCGTGCACCACCACCAGGGCCGACTCGGGGGCGACCCGGCAGGCCTCGAGCACGCGCCGGCGGTGCTCTTCGACCATCTCGAGGCTGTCGATCATCATCACCACCTCGACCTGCACCGGCCCGGCCAGCCGCGCGCGCGCCACGATCTCGTAGAGGTGCGTCTCGCCGAAGCCGAGCGCGCCGGTGATCGGGTCGTAGCGCTTGTCGAAGGTGCCGCCGGTGGCGAGGATGCGCAGGTCCATGGAGAATTGTCGCCGACAGGCCGGCGGGTTGCACTGCGTCGCAGTGTACCGTCGGCCGGGGGCCGGCGCCGACGATGTTCGAACAGGTGGTCTTTGCCGGCGGCGGGCATCGCTGCTGGTGGCAGGCGGGATTCTGGGAGGTGGTGGCGCCGGCGATCGCGCTGCGCCCGCGCCTCATCGCGGGCGTGTCGGCCGGGGCCGCGACCGCGTGCCTGCTCTACGCCAACGACGCGCGCACGGCGCTCGACTACTACCGCGAGGCGCTCGCCGGCAACCGGCGCAACGTCTATCCGCTGAACGCGCTGCGGCGCGGCCGGCGCGTGTTCCCGCACGACCGCATCTACCGGGCGGCGCTGCGGGCGCTGTTCGGCGGCGATCGCTTCCCGCGGCTGATGCGCACGGCGCCCGAGATCCGCGTGCAGTTCGCGCGCATTCCGCGCTGGCTCGGCCCGCGCAGCGCGGTGGCGCTGGGCATCCTCGGCTACAACATCGAGAAGTACGCGCGCCGGCCGCTGCACCCGCGTTTCGGGCGGGCGGTGGGGTTCCGCAGCGAGATCGCGCGGGTGCAGGACTGCCGCGACGAGGACGAGCTGGTCTCGCTGATCATCGCCTCGAGCTGCACGCCGCCGTTCACGCCGATCGAGTATCGCGACGGCCGCCCGACCATGGACGGCGGGCTGGTCGACAACGTCCCGGTCGACGCGGTCGACGCCGACGGCGGGCCAACGCTGGTGCTGACGACGCGGCACTACCCGCGCCACGCGCCGGTGTTCATGCGCGAGGGGCGCGTCTACGTGCAGCCCTCGCGCAAGGTGGCCGCGGCGAGCTGGGACTACACCTCGCCCGAACGCTACGAGCAGACCTGGGCGCAGGGGCGCAGCGACGGCGAGGCCTTCCTGCGCGGGTTTCCTTCGCTGCACACGTTCTGAACGCCCCCGTGGACGGTCAGCGGTTCTCGCGCTGCTGGCGGGACTCGCCGCGCCCGGGCGGTCCGCCGCGCGGCTCATGCTGCGGTCCGGGCCGTGCCTGGGGCGGCGGCTGGAAGGAGCGCATCGGCGACGCAGGCTGTGCGGGGGACGGCGCGGGCCGCATCTGCGGCGAGGGATCGGGGCGGCGCATCGATGCGGGGGATTCCGCGCGCGGCATCCGGGGTGGCCGCGTGAATTCCGGCTGCGGCGGCCGGGGGCGCGCCGGACCCTGCAGCGCGCGCTCGGGAGGGGGTGTCCGGTACGACTCCGGCCCCGGGCGTGCGCCGGGTGGCCGGCCAAACGACTGGCCAAACGACTGGCCGGGCGGGCGCTCGATCGAACGGCCAGGCGGCGGACGATCGGGCGGACGCGCGCCCGGTGGCCGGAATTGCGTGCCGGGCGGCTCGCGTCCGGCCGGGGGTTCGCGCACCGCCGGCGGCCGTGGTACGGGGGCATGCATGCCGGGCGGGGGTGCGAAGCGGCCGGGACCGGCGCCGCCGGGGCCTTCGCGCGGACGCGCGGGCGGACCGCCGGGCTCGCCGGGCCGGGTCGGGAAGGGCGGCGCGATGCCGGGGCGCGGTCCGGAACCGCGGCCGGGGAACCCGGGCTCGCGGTGCGCGCCCGGGCCGCCGCGGAACTCGACGCGGCCGCGGTGCGCGGGGTCGTGGTGCCAGACCGCCGGCGGGGCGGCCCGCGGATGGGTGACGATCACGTTGGTGACGCGGCTGTTGTTCACGACGGCATAGCGATCGCGCCACACCGGCCGCGGGTTGTTCCACAGTGCGCCTACCACTACGGTGGCCGCGCCCAGGACGATGCCTGCCGTGTAGACCTCGGCGAAGCGGGGCGGCCGGTAGGCCACCGGAGGCACCCACAGGAAAGGCGGATGGGCCGGCCACCACCAGTCGCCGTAGACGACCAGCGGGTTGTAGTAGGGCACCCAGTAGGCCTCCGGGACTGCCGGCTCGATGGTGATCACCGGCGCCTGCGCGACCACCCGCTGCTCCTGGTCGGAGCGCAGCCGGCCGGCCGCGTAGGCGCGGGCGCGCAGGGCCTGGACGGTGTCCATCACGGCGTCGCCCTGGGCGAGGAAAGCCTCGCCGAGCTGCTGCGTCCAGTCGAGATGTTCGTCCATCATGGCGAGGACGGACGGGAACTGGGTGAGCGCCTTGACGCTCGGGTCCCACGCCATCGGCTCCACCGCGGCGGCCAGCGCGTCGCCCGACAGGCCGGGGTTGGCGCGCACGAAGCGCGCGGCCTGCACCACGTCGAGCGGGTAGGTGGCGGCCATCAGCACCTGGGCGAGCAGGGCGTCGGGGTAGAGGGCGACCGGCGCCAGCATGGTGTCGAGCGCCTGCTGGCTGAAGGCAGGCTGGGCGACCTGGCCGGGCGGTGGCGTCGCGTCCTGCGCGAAGGCGGCCGGACCGACCGGCGTCAGCACGAGGGCGAGCGCGCCTGCGGCGTTGGCCAGCCAGGAAATGGAGGTTCGGTGATTCACGGTGCACCCTCGCCAACCGGCTTTCGATACCGTTGTGAACGCGCCAGCGCGTCGTCGTGCCGACCGCGGCGCGGCGCCGAAGTGTAAGCGGATGTGAGATCAGCCGGCTTGCGTAACGGCACGGCCGGCCAGTACCGGAATGAGGTGAGCGCGATAGCGAGCGCTCGCATGCAAGTCGCTGTTGAGCCCGTCGGGCGGGATCGACACGGCCCGACAGGCGCTCTCGGCCCAGTGGCCGGCGAGCGCCGACTCGAGCGGCGCGCAGCGGAACACGCACGGGGCCGCGCCGGTGATCGCCACGCGCACGCCGTCGTCGAAGCGGGCGACGAAGACCCCGACCAGCGAGAAGCGCGAGGCGGGCTGGGGGAACTTGACCCAGGCGGCGCGCCGCGGGATGGGGAAGGACACCGCCACGACCAGCTCGTCCGGCTCGAGCGCGGTGCCGTAGAGCCCGGTGAAGAAGGCGTCGGCGGCGATCGAGCGGCGGTCGGTGTGGACCGTGGCGCCCAGGCCCAAGAGCGCCGCCGGGTAGCAGGCAGCCGGGTCGTTGGTGGCGATGCTGCCGCCCAGCGTGCCCCGGGTGCGCACCGCGGGATCACCGATATGGTCCGCCAATCGGGCCAGTGCCGGTATGTGACGATTCACTTCGGAAGAGGCCGCGACAGTCGCGTGCGGGGTCGCCGCACCGATGCGCAGCCTGCCGCCCTCCAGGGCGATGCCGGCCAGCGCGTCGAGGCGCGAGATGTCGACCAGCTCGCCGGGCGCGGCCAGCCCGAGCTTCATGGTGCCCAGCAGCGACTGTCCGCCGGCCAGGTAGCGGCCGTCGGCGGCCGCGCGGATGCGCTCGATGGCGTCGGCGACGCTGGCGGCGCGGTGGTAGCCGAATTCGTTCACGGCCGCCGCCCTCAGCCGTGCAGCGTCTGCCAGACGCGCTCGGGCGTCAGCGGCATCTGGAGCGAGAGTGCGCGCTCACCTGCGCCGGCTCGCCAGAGCGCGTCGACCACCGCGTTGACCACGCATGGCGTGGCGCCGATGGTGCCCAGCTCGCCCACCCCCTTGACCCCGAGCGGGTTGGTTAGGCATGGGATGGAGGTGTCCATCTCGGTGCGGAAGCGCCGCACCAGGCCGGCGCGCGGCATGGCGTAGTCGAGGAAGCTGGCCGACTGCAGCTGGCCCGAGTCGCGTTCGTACACGATCTGCTCGCACAGGGCCTGGCCGATGCCCTGCACCGCGCCGCCGTCGAGCTGGCCGCGCACGATGATGGGGTTGACCACCCGCCCGACGTCGTTGACCGAGGCGTACTCGAGCACCTCGACCGTGCCGGTGTCGGGGTCGACCTCGACCTCGCACAGGTGGCAGCCGTTGGGCCAGCTCGGGCCCTCCACCGAGCTGGTGGCGTCGACGAAGATCTGCCGGTCGGGCTGGCGGGCGGCCAGCTCGAACAGGCCGATGGCGCGGTCGGTGCCGGCGATGCGGAAGCTGCCGGCGGCGTATTCGAGGTCGTCGGGCGCGGCTTCGAGGGCGTCGGCGGCGAGGTCGCGCGCCTGGTGCACGGTGCGCTCCGAGGCCACGCGTACCGCCGAGCCGCCGGTGAACAGCGAGCGCGATCCCGCGCTGCCGAAACCGGCGCCGCGGTCGGTGTCGCCCTGCACGATGCGGATGCGCTCGATCGGCACCTGGAACACATCGACCGCGAGCTGCGCGTAGCTGGTGGCAATGCCCTGCCCCATGGCCTGGGTGGCCGAGTAGATCTCGATGTAGCCGTCGCCGCCGACCCCGACGGTGACGCGCTCCTCGAAGGCATTGCCGCCGGTCCACTCAAGGAAGGTGGCGATGCCGCGGCCGCGCAGCCGGCCGCGCGCCTTCGATTCGGCGAGCCGCCGCTCGAAGCCGTGCCAGTCGCCCAGCGCCAGCGCCTGGTCCATGATCGAGGCGAAGCGGCCACTGTCGTAGGTCTGGTCCATGGCGTTGCGGTACGGCATCTGCTCGGGTCGGATCATGTTGCGGCGGCGGATCTCGGCCTGCTCGATGCCGAGACGGCGCGCGGCGGCGTCCATCAGGCGCTCGGCGATGTAGATCGCCTCGGGGCGGCCGGCGCCGCGGTAGGCGCCGGCCGGCGTGGCGTGGGTGAGCACCGCGCGGAACTCGAAGTCGATCACCGGGATGTCGTAGACGCTGGTCTGCACCCAGGGGCCGACCAGCAGCGGGATCGCCACCCCGGTCGGCGTGGCGTAGGCGCCGACGTTGGCCAACGAGCGGATGCGCATCGCCAGCACGCGCCCTCCGGCGTCGAGCGCGAGCTCGGCGCGGCTGCTCACGCCGCGGCCGTGCACGGCGCCGAGGAACTCGTCGCTGCGCTCGGCGCACCACTTCACCGGCCGCCCGAGCCGGCGCGCCGCGTAGGCCACGGCGGCGTCCTCCGGGTAGAGGCCGGTCTTCATGCCGAAGCCGCCGCCGACGTCGCCGGCGAGCACCCGTACCTCTTCCAGCGGGATGCCGAAGAAGTCCTGCGCCAGCGTGTTGCGTGCGCCGCCGGGCATCTGCGTGCTCATGCGCACGGTGAGGCGGCCGGTGGCCTCGTCGTGATGCGCCAGCACGGCGCGCGGCTCCATCGGCGCGGGTGCCACCCGCTGGTTGACGAGATCGAGCGAGACCACGTGGGCCGCCGCCGCGAAGGCGGCCTCGGCGGCCGCGGCGTCGCCGTGGCGCATCGCCGCCGCGAGGTTGCCGGGCGCCGCCTCGAACACCAGCGGCGCACCGGGCGCGACGGCGTCGTGCGGGTCGACCACCGCCGGCAGGGGGTCGTAGTCGACGAGGATGGCGTCGCGCGCGTCGCGTGCGCGGGCACGGGTGTCGGCCACCACCGCGGCCACCGCCTCGCCGACGTAGCGTGCCACCTCGTGGGCGAGGGCGCGCCGCGGCGGCGAGGCGGCGGGCGAGCCGTCGGGGCGCTTGAAGGGCGCCGGGCCCGGCAGGAGGCCCACCCCGGCCTGCACCAGGTCGGCGCCGGTGATCACGGCTACCACGCCGGGCATGGCGAGCGCCGCCGAAGCGTCGATCGAGACGATGCGGGCGTGCGCGTGCGGCGAGCGCAGGAATACCAGGTGCGCCTGCCCGTCGAGGCTGACGTCGTCGGCGAAGGTGCCGCGGCCAGTGACCAGCGCCGGGTCTTCGATGCGGCGCACCGCGTGGCCGCTGCCGAAGCGACCGTAGCCGGAGGGCTCGGCCACGGTCAAGCCTCCTTCGCCACGGAACCCGCCGCGGGCGTGGACGCCGTCGCGGCAGCGGTAGCCGAACCGGAGCCGGGACCCGAACCGGAACCGGAGCCGCTCGCCGGCAGGCCGTCCGCGCCGCCGCGCGCAAGCTCATCGGCGGCCTGGCGGACCGCGGCGACGATGTTGTTGTAGCCGGTACAGCGGCACAGGTTGCCTTCGAGCGCGTGCACGATCTCCTCGTCGCTCGGTGCCGGGCTGCCGGCGAGCAGGGCGGCTGCGCTCATCACCATGCCGGGGGTGCAGAAGCCGCACTGCAGGGCATGGCAGTCGATGAACGCCTGCTGCAGAGGGTGCAGGGCCGGCGCGCCGCCGTCGGCCGGCCGGCGGGCCAGGCCCTCGATGGTCGTCACCGCGGCGCCGTCGACCTGCACCGCGAGCACGGTGCAGCTCTTGGCGGGGCGGCCGTCGACCAGCACCACGCAGCAGCCGCACTGGCTGGTGTCGCAGCCGACATGCGTGCCGGTCAGGCCGAGGCTGTCGCGCAGCAGCTCGACCAGCAGGGTGCGGTTCTCGACCTCACGGGTCACGGCGTCGTCGTTGACGCGCAGGCGGATCGTGGTCATCGGACTGGCACGATGCGAAGGCAATCCATCGTACTGCAATCGGCGCCGGGGAGTGCTGGCGCCAGGGAGGCGTCAGGGAGTTGCGGCGCGCGGCGATTGGGCTCAGCATGAGCCGCTCGAACGAACAACGAGGGAGGCGGTCATGACGAACCTGGCGAAGGCGGTTGCGCTGTCCTCGATGACCCTGGCCTGCGGCAGCGTTTTCGCGTTCCAGCTGAGCAGCCCCGACATCGCACCCAACGCGACCATCGCCGACAAGCAGGTCTACAAGGGGTTCGGCTGCGAGGGCGGCAACGTATCGCCGGCGCTGTCGTGGAAAGCGCCGCCCAAGGGCACCCGGAGCTTCGCGCTCATGGTGCACGACCCGGACGCGCCGACGGGCGGGGCCGGCTGGTGGCACTGGGTCGTCTACAACCTGCCCGCCGACGCTCTCTCGCTGCCCGAAGGTGCGGGCAGCGCCGACGGTGGCAAGCTGCCGGCCGGCGCCGCGCAGGCGAAGACCGACTTCGGCACGCCGGGCTGGGGCGGGCCGTGTCCGCCGGTCGGCGACAAGCCGCACCACTACGTATTCACGGTATACGCCCTCAAGGTCGAGAAGATCGACGTGCCCGAAGGGGCCACCGCTTCGCTGGTGGGGTTCATGGTGAACGCCAACGCGATCGGCAAGGCAACGCTCACCGGCAGGTACGGACGCAGGAAGTAGGGCCGCACTTGCCTGCGGCCGGGTCCGTACTGGTCCTGCTCAATCCGCGCGCCGACGGCGGCCGCGCCGGACGGCTCGCCGATCCGCTGCGCGAGTGGCTGGGCCGGCACGCGGCGGGGGCTGCCTTCGTCGTCGCGGAGACGGCCGAGGCGGCGCGCTCGGCCGTCTCGGCGCAGCCCGAGGGCGTGCGCGTGGTGGTGGTCGGCGGCGACGGCACCGTGCACCAGGTGCTGCCCACCCTGCTGGCCAGGGATGCGACGCTCGCCCTGGTGCCGCTGGGCAGCGGCAACGACCTGTCGCGTGCCCTCGGCCTGCGCCGCCTGCCGTGGCAGCCGGCCCTGGAGCACGCGCTGCGCGGACACGCCTCGCCCTGCGACGTGGGTGAGCTCGTCGTCGGGCACGCCGCGGTTCCGTTCGCCTCGAGCCTGGCGGCCGGCTTCGATGCTGCGGTGTCGCGGCGCGCGGTGGCCGGTCCCGAGGGGCTGCGCGGCCAGTCGCGCTACCTCTGGGCCACGCTGCGCGAGCTGGCGGCGCTGCGTACCTGGCGGATGAAGGTGATCGTCGACGGGGTGCCGTGGTACGACGGCCCGGCCCTGTTCGCGTCGTGCCTCAATACGCCGACCTACGGCGCCGGCATGCCTGCCGTGCCCTCGGCGCGCATCGACGACGGCCGTCTCGACCTGCTCATCGCCGGCCGCTTCGGCCGGCTCGGCGCCCTGTGGATGCTGCCGCGCCTGCTGGCGGGCAGCCACCTGCGGCACCGGCACGTGCACACCCGCCCCTTCCTGGAGCTACGGGTCGAGAGTGCGACGCCGGTGCCGCTGGCGGCCGACGGCGAGGTGCTGCCGCCCGAGCGGGCCTTCGCGGTGCGGGTGCGGCGCGGAGCGTTGAAGGTGGTGAAGGGGACGCGCGGCGCTATCCCGCCTCCACCGGCACGGCGCTCGCGATGAGCGTCTCCCAGGCCGCTGCGGTGACCGGCCAGTCGCGGTCGCCGCAATGGGCGAGCCGGCGCAGGATCTGCGCCAGGTGCCAGGTGGGCGGCTGGCCGAGGGCCGCCGGCCTCTCGCGCCAGAGGCGCCGCACGACGTTGTCGTCGACGGCGAAGCGCTGGGCGATCGCCTCGATCACCGCGCGATCCTGGCCGGCATCGATGGCGCGCTTGAGCAGGCCGGCGCAGTGCAGGCTGTGTACGCTGTCCTGGCGGGCGGCCAGCGGGCGCAGGTCGAAGGTGGGCACCGGCGGGCGAGGCGTGCGGCGGGCCGCCGCTTCGAGCGATGCATCGGGCGGCGCCTCGAGCGCCGCGTCGAGCAGCGCATCGTCGCACTCGGGTTTCTCGACCGGCACCGACCACGCTTCGAGCGGCACCAGCGTGTCGGCGAAGAAGGTCGCGAAGGCCGGCAGGTGCGCCAGCAGGTGGGCGCGCGCGGCGGCGCGGCGCGGGTCGAGGCGCAGCCAGTTGTAGCAGCCGAGGTGCTTGCCGGCGCCGGTGCGCGCCAGCTTGGCCAGTGTGATCGGGTCGAGGCTGGCCTCGATCACCGCGGCGATGCGCGCATCGACCGCGTCTTCGCGCAGGTCGATCGAGCGCAGCGCCCGGCCGTAGAAGGCGACCTCGATGATCTCGTCGCGCAGCGCGGCGCGCAGCCGGGCGAGAAAGTCGGGGTAGCGCGTGGTGCGATCGAACAGCGAGGCGCTCGCCTGCGGCTCGAGGCGGTGCTCGCGGTCGAGGTGGCGGCCCCAGTCGTCGCGGCGGCGATCGAGCACGGTGAGCATCTCGTCGGCGAGCGAGGCGAACAGCACGTCCAAGGCTTCGCTGCCCTGGTGCCGGGCATCGGCGACCCAGCCGGCCCGGGCACCCCCGTGGGCGGCGCCCCCGTCGAGCTCGCTGCGCGCCAGCAGGTCGACCAGCAGCTTCAGGGTGCGATCGGACAGCAGCGCGCGGAAGTCGTACACCAGCTGCTCGCGGTCGACGCCGATGAAGCGCACGTTCAGGCCCCAGGCTCGCGTGAGCTGGGCGAAGATCGGATTGCCCATCAGCGACAGGCGCGAGGCGAGCGGCAGCGTCACGACGAACAGCCGCCAGTCGGACGAGGGATTGCGCAAGATCAGCGCGCGCGGGCTGCTGCGGTAGCTGCGTGCGAGGTGGGCGAGCTCGGGGCCGACGGTGCCCGCATCCTGGAGTTCGTCGTCGATCGGCACCGCATCGACGGTGAGGAACTCGACGTCCTTCAATCGGCGTGCTTCGCGAAGAGCAGCAGCCCGCCGCCGAACACCAGCAACCCCAGCGCCATGACGGTGCGCGCGATCGAACCGCGCCACAGAGCCTCGGCCGCAAAGAGTATCCCTGCGGTCAGCACGATGCGTGCGGTGCCGGCGGTGCGCTGGGCGGGGCTGAGTTCCGTCATGACACTAATCTACCCCAGAACGGATGGCGGTGTCGTCGTGCCGGGTATCCGGCCGGCACGCTGTACCGATGCTATCGACGCACGGCCAGCCTGCCCTACCGCTTTCGTCATCGACGGGGCATTTCTCCTGACAGACGACGCGGCGTCGCGTCGATGTCGGCGATCGCCGCCGCGGTGCGCCGCAGCGCGGGCAGCAGTGCCAGCGCCTGTCGCCGCGAGAGGCGGATGCTCGGTGCCTGGACGGCCACGCACAGGTTCGACGGTCTGCCCTGCGCAGGCACCAGCACGGCCACGCACAGCAGGCCGGGCAGGAACTCCTCGTTGTCGATCGCGTAGCCGTCGCGCCGTACGCGCGCGAGCTCCTTCTCGATGCGGGCCGGGTCGGTGAGCGTGGCCGGCGTGTAGCGTTCGAGCGGGGCGTGCGCCAGCAGCCGGCGGCGCTGGGCCGCGGTCATCTGCGACAGAATCATCTTGCCGCTGGCCGAGCAGTGCACCGGCACCCGCGAGCCGGGATGCAGGTAGAAGCGCAGCGGCGCCGGCGTCTCGACCCGGTCGAGATAGACCACTTCGCTGCCGGACAGCGCGGTCAGGTTGCAGCTCTCGCCGACCTCCTCGACCAGCGCGCGCAGCACCATGTGGCGTGCGCCGTGCCGGCTGTCGTTGAGCAGCAGGTTCTCCGCCAGCCGGCGCAGGCGTACGCCGGTTCCGTAGTGGCGGCCGTCGCCCTCGCGCTGCAGCAGGCCGGCGCTCTCGAGCTGCTGCAGCATGCGGTGCAGCGTCGGCTTGGGCAGCCCGGTCTCTTCGACCAGCCCCTGCAGCGATACCAGCTGGTCGCGTGCGGCGATCACCTCGAGCAGCGAGATCAGCCGCATCCCGGGCGTGTCGCCGTCGAGCTCGGCGGGAGGCGGTTTCAGTGCGTGGACGATCTTCATGCCCGGATGATAGCGGCTGCGTTCCGATTATTGGTATGGTACGTATCGATTTCCGGGACGTTGCGCTAGGATGCCGTGATACCGAATCCACCGGGAGAACCGTCGCATGAGCAAGCAGCCCCCCATCGCCGCCCGCACCGTGGTCAGCGGCGTGCAGAAGATGACCCCGTCCGAGGCGTTCGTCGAGACCCTGGTCGCCAACGGCGTGACCGAGATCTTCGGCATCATGGGTTCGGCCTTCATGGACGCGATGGACATCTTCGCGCCCGCGGGCATCCGCCTGGTCCCCGTGGTGCACGAGCAGGGCGCCGGCCACATGGCCGACGGCTACGCGCGCGTGTCCGGCCGCCATGGCGTGGTGATCGGCCAGAACGGCCCCGGCATCAGCAACTGCGTGACCGCGATCGCCGCCGCCTACTGGGCGCACAGCCCGGTGGTGATCGTCACGCCGGAGACCGGCACGATGGGCATGGGCCTGGGCGGCTTCCAGGAAGCCAACCAGCTGCCGATGTTCCAGGAGTTCACCAAGTACCAGGGGCACGTGAACAACCCGAAGCGGATGGCCGAGTACACCGCCCGCTGCTTCGACCGCGCGCTGAGCGAGATCGGCCCGACGCAGCTGAACATCCCGCGCGACTACTTCTACGGCGAGATCCAGTGCGAGATCCCGCAGCCGCAGCGGCTCGACCGCGGCCCGGGCGGCGAGAAGAGCCTGAACGAGGCGGCTGAGCTGCTGGCGCAGGCGAAGTTCCCGGTCATCATCTCCGGCGGCGGCGTGGTCATGGCCGACGGCGTCGAGGAATGCAAGGCGCTGGCCGAGCGGCTCGGCGCGCCGGTGGTCAACAGCTACCTGCACAACGACTCGTTCCCGGCCAGCCACCCGCTGTGGTGCGGCCCGCTCGGCTACCAGGGCTCCAAGGCGGCGATGAAGCTGATCGCGCGCGCCGACGTGGTGGTGGCGCTGGGCTCGCGGCTGGGACCGTTCGGCACGTTGCCGCAGCACGGCATGGACTACTGGCCGCAGGACGCGAAGATCATCCAGATCGACGCCGACCACAGGATGCTCGGGCTGGTGAAGAAGATCTCGGTCGGCATCTGCGGCGACGCGAAGGCGGCCGCGGCCGCGCTGTCGCAGCGCCTGGCCGGCCGCAAGCTCGCCTGCGACGCGACCAAGGCCGCGCGCGCGCAGGAGATCGCCGGCGAGAAGGCCGCGTGGGAGAAGGAGCTCGCCGAGTGGACGCACGAGCGCGACCCGTACAGCCTCGACATGATCGAGGAGGCCAGGCGCGAAGGCGGCGGCTGGCTGCATCCGCGCCAGGTGCTGCGCGAGCTCGAGCGCGCGATGCCGGCGCATGTGATGGTGTCCACCGACATCGGCAACATCAACTCGGTGGCCAACAGCTACCTGCGCTTCGAGGAGCCGCGCAGCTTCCTCGCGCCGATGAGCTTCGGCAACTGCGGCTACGCGCTGCCCACCGTCATCGGCGCCAAGGTGGCCGCGCCGCATCGGCCCGCGATCGCGTACGCGGGCGACGGCGCGTGGGCCATGAGCATGACCGAGATCATGACCTGCGTGCGCCACGACATCCCGGTGACCGCAGTGGTGTTCCACAACCGCCAGTGGGGCGCCGAGAAGAAGAACCAGGTCGACTTCTACGACCGCCGCTTCGTGGCCGGCGAGCTCGACAGCCCGAGCTTCGCGGGCATCGCGAAGGCGATGGGCGCCGAGGGCATCGTGGTCGACAAGCTGGAGGACGTTGGCACGGCGCTGAAGCAGGCGGTCGACATGCAGATGAACCAGGGCAAGACCTGCGTGGTCGAGATCATGTGCACCCGCGAGCTGGGCGATCCGTTCCGGCGCGACGCGCTGTCCAGGCCGGTGCGGTTCCTCGAGAAGTACAAGAACTACGTCTGAGATGAGAGCCGCCCCGGTCGCCGCCGCGGTGTGACGATCGGGCTGCGCGGTCGCCTGCCCGCAGCGATGCCGGAGACGTCTTCGGCGCACCGGCGCCGGGCTGAACTTTCGTCACGGCCAGCCCCGCCGGGCAGGGTGTACACTCGGACCCCCCGCCGTGGCAGGGAGGCCGGCGCCGGATTTCGAGCCGGTCCACGGATGCAGACGAGCGATCCGGGCCAGGGCCGGCGGACGAAACATGCCGAAGCAGTCGCACGAATTCGCACAGCAGGCTCGCTGCCCGAGGCGGCGGGCGGGCGCGTGGCCCGGCCCGAGCCGGGACCGGCGCCGTGGCACCCGGTTGCACATCACGGAGGTTAGTCCATGTCCCACGCTCGAGCGCAGGCGGCGATGACCGCGTCGGCACGTTCCGTTCCCCCTACTCCGGACGCCGGCGCCGGGGCCGCCGTGCAGGGGCTCGATGCGCCCGCCTGGGTGCGCCATGCCCGCCTGCTCGAGTGGGTGGCCGCCATCGCGGCGCTCGCGCAGCCCGACCGCATCCACTGGTGCGACGGCTCCCAGGAGGAGTACGACCGGCTGTGCGAGCAGATGGTCGGGGCCGGCACCCTGCGCCGGCTCAACCCGGCCAAGCGACCGAACTCCTTCCTCGCGCTGTCGGACCCCGGCGACGTGGCGCGGGTCGAGGATCGCACCTTCATCTGCCCGGAGAAGCGCGAGGACGCCGGGCCGACCAACAACTGGGTCGAGCCCCGCGAGATGCGCGCCACGCTGCGCGGCCTGTTCGAGGGCTGCATGCGCGGGCGCACCCTGTACGTGGTGCCGTTCTCGATGGGTCCGCTGGGCAGCCACATCGCGCACGTGGGCATCGAGCTCACCGACAGCCCCTACGTGGCGGTGAGCATGCGCATCATGACCCGCATGGGCCGCACGGTGTACGACATCCTCGGCGAGGACGGCGGCTTCGTGCCCTGCGTGCACTCGGTCGGCAAGCCGCTGGCCGCGGGCGAGGCCGACGTGCCGTGGCCGTGCAGTCCGACCAAGTACATCGTGCACTTCCCGGAAACGCGCGAGATCTGGTCGTACGGCTCGGGCTACGGCGGCAACGCGCTGCTCGGCAAGAAGTGCTTCGCCCTGCGCATCGCCTCCAACATGGGCCGCCAGGACGTGCAGTCCGGAGGCATCGGCTGGCTGGCCGAGCACATGCTGATCCTCGGCGTCACTTCCCCCGAGGGGCGCAAATACCACGTCGCGGCGGCATTCCCGTCGGCCTGCGGCAAGACCAATTTCGCGATGCTGGTGCCGCCCAAGGCCTTCGAGGGCTGGAAGGTGACCACCATCGGCGACGACATCGCCTGGATCAAGCCGCATTCCGACGGCCGCCTCTATGCGATCAACCCGGAGGCCGGCTTCTTCGGCGTGGCCCCGGGCACCAGCTGGAAGACCAACCCGAACTGCCTCGCCACCCTGAGCGAGAACACCATCTTCACCAACGTGGCGCTCACCGACGACGGCGACGTCTGGTGGGAAGGGCTGTCGGAGCCGCCGGCGCATCTCATCGACTGGCAGGGCCGCGACTGGACGCCGGCCGACGGCAAGGCCGGGCGCAAGGCCGCGCATCCCAATTCCCGCTTCACGGTGTCGATCGCGCAGTGCCCGTCGATCGATCCGCGCTGGGACAGCGTCGACGGCGTGCCGATCGACGCCTTCATCTTCGGCGGGCGGCGTTCGACCACCGTGCCGCTGGTCACCGAGGCGCGCGACTGGGTCGAGGGCGTCTACATGGCTGCCACCATGGGTTCCGAGACCACCGCCGCGCAGGCCGGCGCCACCGGCGTCGTGCGCCGCGACCCGTTCGCCATGCTGCCGTTCTGCGGCTACAACATGGCCGACTACTTCGCCCACTGGCTCGACCTCGGGCATCGCCTGCAGGCGGGCGGGGCGAAGCTGCCGAAGATCTTCTGCGTCAACTGGTTCCGTACCGATGAGAACGGCAAGTTCGTGTGGCCGGGTTTCGGCGAGAACATGCGCGTGCTGAAGTGGATGATCGACCGCCTCGAAGGCCGCGCCGAAGGGGTCGAGCACGTCTTCGGCACCTCGCCGCGACATGGCGACCTGAGCTGGAGCGGGCTCGATTTCAACCCGGCCGACTACGCCAAGATTTCGTCGATCGACAAGGCTGCCTGGGTGCAGGAGCTCGCGCTGCACGAGGAGCTCTTCGAGCGTCTGGCCCCGCGCCTGCCGCGCGCGCTGCGCGCGGTGAAGGCGCAGCTGGAGGAGCGGCTGCAGACCGAGGGTCGTGCGGCGGCTTGAGCAGCAGCGGCGTGACCAGCGGGGCGTGACCAGCGGGGCGTGGGCAGCCGGGATCCGTCGGCAGCAGCGGGCGGCCGTGATGCCCGTCTGTGCCGCCGGGCTCAGCGCCTGCCCAGGTAGTGGCGCTCGTCGAACAGGCGCACGGCTCCCGGGGCGAACACCACCAGCAGCGTCGTGAGCATGCCTTCGAGCCAGGCTTCTCCGCTGGCGAGCAGCAGCGCGTAGGGCAGCATCAGGCCCCAGTAGTCGGCGGCGAGCGCCGGTCCGGGCGCGCCGGCGGCATCCGGCAGGGCGAACGTGACCAGGGCGGCGGCGGCCAGCAGAGGCAGCGCGTAGGCGGCGAACAGGCCCAGGAACCCCGCCCCGAGCAGGAACACGAACAGGTTGGCCGGCAGCCAGCGGCGGCAGGCGCGCGTGATCAGCCAGATCAGCCAAGCGGGGGCGATGCCCAGCAGCAGCAGGGGGAAGCCCTGCGTGCCCATCGGCAGGCCCAAGTGGGCGGCCTGGGCGAGCGTGATCACGGTCATCGACAGCACGGCGCGGGGATATCCCAGCAGCAGCGTCAGCCACGCCGCCCCGATGTACTGCAGCCTGAGCCCATCGGGCAGGGTGATCGTCATCTGGCGGGCGAGCAGGATCGCCGCGGTAGCGAGTGCCCACAGCAGGTGCTCGCGCAGCGGGGCTTCCCAGGCGGCACGGCGTGCCGCGTCGACGACCAGGACCAGGGCGAGGGCGTCGGCGAGCCAGAGCAGGCCCGGCGGCAAGCCTTCCAGCAGCATGTGAGCGCTTGCTTGCGGTTCGGGCGGCCGGCTGCGGGCCGGGTGCTCAGGCCGAGCCGGCCGCGGCGCTGAGCGCCTCGGCCTGCCGGATGGCGGCGATCAGGCTGCGCGCATCGGCCAGGCCGTGCCCCTCGGGGGTGGTGCGTCCGGCGATGTCGAAGGCGGTGCCGTGGTCGGGGCTGGTACGCACGAAGGGCAGCCCCAGGGTGACGTTGACCCCGTCGTCGATGCCCAGATACTTCACCGGGATGAGCCCCTGGTCGTGGTACATCGCCACCACCACGTCGAACGTCTGCAGCCCACGGGCGCGCATGAACACGGTGTCTGGCGGGAAGGGGCCGCTCACTTCGATATCGCGCAGGCGGGCTTCCGCGACGGCGGGCGCGATCACGTCGATCTCCTCGCGGCCGAACAGCCCCGCCTCCCCGGCATGGGGGTTGAGCCCCGCCACGGCGATCCGCGGGCGAGCCATGCCGGCGCGCCGAAGCGCGGTGTGAGTGATGACTATCGTCTCCAGGACATTCTCGAAGGTGACCTGCTCGAGCGCCTCGCGCAGCGGCAGATGGATCGACACCAGCACCGTGCGCAGCTCGGCATTGGCCAGCATCATGCGCACCGCCACCCCGCCGGCCAGCTCGGCCAGCAGCTCGGTATGGCCCGGGACGCGATGGCCGGCCGCATGCAGCGCTTCCTTGGCGATCGGCGCGGTGACGATCGCGCGCACCTCGCCGCGCAGGGCCAGCTCGGCCGCCCGCACGATGCAGCGCCAGGCCGCGTCGCCGGCGCGCGCGTCGACGCGCCCGACCGGCAGGTCGGCCGGCAGCTGCACGATCGACTCGATGTCGCGCGGCAGCGGCAGGCCCAGCCGCGCGGCTTCGCGGGCCAGCAGCGCCGAATCGCCGATGACGCGCAGCGGCGTGACGGTCGAGCGTTCGGCGCAGGCCTTGAGCACGATCTCGGGGCCGATGCCGCAGGCATCGCCCATGGTGAGCGCAATGGGGCGGCTCGGGCCGGAGGGGCGAGGGGCCATGGTCATGGGCTTGTCCGGATGGGAGCGGGCCGGGCGCCGAGGCGCTCCGAGATCAGGGCGGCCAGCTCCCCGATGGCCGCGATCGCCTCGTCGCGCCGGCGTGGGGTGGTGGAGGCCTTGATCAGGCTCACGGCGACGGCCGCCACCGCCTCATCGCGGCCGGCGGCGAACACCGGCGCGCCGAAGCAGTGCATGCCCTCGGCCATCTCCTCGTCGTCCACGGTGTAGCCGCGCTGCCGGCAGTCGTCGAGCTGGCGCATCAGCGCGGCCACCGAGCCGACGCTGCGGCGCGTCAGGCGCGGCAAGGCGCCGCGGCCGAGCAGCGCGCGCACCCGCTCGGCCGGCAGGGTGGCGAGCATGGCCTTGCCGGTCGACGTGCAGTGGGCCGGGAAGCGGCCGCCGACGCGGAAGTTCACCGCCAGCGCACGAGTGCCGGGGCGGCAGGCGAGATACTGCACGTCGGCGTCGTGGAGCACCGCCAGCATGATCGTTTCCTCGCCCAGCGCCGACACACGGGAAGCGAGGGCGTGGAATGCCGCGACGACGTCCGACTGCCGCTCGAAGGCGCTGGCCCACTGCAGCGCCCGCGCGCCGAGCGCGTATTCGCCGCGTTCGTTGCGTGCTGCCACGCCCAGCGCGACCAGCGTGCGCAGCAGCCCGTGCAGGCTGCTTTTGGGCAGGCCCAGGGTGCGCGAGAGCTCGGCCTGCGGTTGCGGGCTGCGCAGGCCGGCGAGATGATCGAGCAGGCGCACCGCGCGCTCGACCGCCGGCACCAGCGGCGGGGCGGGTTTCGTTCTTTCGATCGGCCGGGTTGACATCGGAGCGGCGGGCGCTACACTCGAATTCAAAGCCCTGAACATGTGTTCAGCCTGCTGAACGACGCTATTGTCGGCCAGCAATGAAGGAGGCGCAAGTGGGCAGTTCCGACCATTCTTCCCCGGCGGCCATGCCGTCCGGCGCCGCGGCCTCGCCGGCCGCAGCCGCCGAGGCGCCGGCACTGGTCGGCCACTGGATAGGCGGCGAGGTCGCCGCGGCAGTGCCCGGCAGCCGCTACGCGCCGGTGTTCGATCCGGCCAGCGGCCGGGTGGCGAGCCAGGTGGTGCTCGCTTCGGCTGCGGAGGCCGACGCCGCGGTGCAGGCTGCGGCCGCGGCGTTCCCCGCCTGGGCGGCGACCCCGCCGCCGCGGCGTGCGCGGGTGATGTTCCGCTTCCGCGAGCTGGTCGAGCGGCATGCCGACGATCTCGCCGCCTGCATCGTCGCCGAGCACGGCAAGGTGTTCAGCGATGCGCAGGGCGAGGTCACGCGCGGGCTCGAAGTGGTCGAGTTCGCCTGCGGCATCCCGCAGCTGCTCAAGGGCGAGTTCAGCGAGCAGGTGGGCAGCGGCATCGACCTGTACTCGGTCCGCCAGCCGCTCGGGGTGTGCGTCGGCATCACGCCGTTCAACTTCCCGGTGATGGTGCCCATGTGGATGTTCCCGGTGGCGCTGGCGTGCGGCAACACCTTCGTGCTCAAGCCGTCCGAGCGCGACCCGTCGGCTTCGCTGCTGATCGCGCGCCTGCTGCGCGAAGCCGGCCTGCCCGACGGCGTCTTCAACGTGCTGCAGGGCGACAGGATGGCGGTGGATGCGCTGCTCGCGCATCCGTCCGTGGCGGCGGTGAGCTTCGTGGGCTCCACGCCGATCGCCCGCGACGTCCACGAGACGGCCTCGCGCCATGGCAAGCGGGTGCAGGCGCTCGGCGGCGCGAAGAACCACATGGTGGTGCTGCCGGATGCCGACCTCGAGCAGGTGGTCGACGCCCTGATCGGATCCGCCTACGGTTCGGCCGGCGAGCGCTGCATGGCGGTCTCGGTGGCAGTGGTGGTCGGTGCCATCGCCGATCGCGTCGTGGCGCGCCTGGCCGAACGCGTGCCCCGCATCCGCGTCGCGCCCGGTACCGACCCCGAGGCCGAGATGGGCCCGCTGGTGACGCGTCAACACCTCGACAAGGTGCGCGGCTATGTCGAAACCGGCGTGGCCGAGGGCGCGAAGCTGGTGGTCGACGGCCGCGGCCTCGAGGTGGCCGGCCACGAGCAGGGCTTCTTCCTCGGCGGCTGCCTGTTCGACGGGGTGACGCCGCAGATGCGCATCTACAGAGAAGAGATCTTCGGGCCGGTGCTCTCGATCGTGCGCGCGGGCTCGTTCGACGAGGCGCTGGCGCTGGTCGATGCACACGAATACGGCAACGGCTGCGCGGTGTTCACGCGCGACGGCGACGCGGCGCGCGAGTTCGCCAGCCGGGCCCAGGTGGGCATGGTCGGGGTCAACGTACCGATCCCGGTGCCGATGGCGTTCCACTCCTTCGGCGGCTGGAAATCGTCGCTGTTCGGCGACCACCACATGCACGGTCCGGAAGGAGTGCGCTTCTACACGCGACTGAAGGCGGTGACGCAGCGCTGGCCGGCGGGCGTGCGCAGCGGAGCAGAGTTCGTCATGCCGACGAACGTGTGAAGGAACCGTAGCGAGCGGCCCGAGGTCGCGCCGAGAAGCGCAGCCGTACCAGGGTACGGCGAGCATCACAGGCGCGAGATCGGGCCGCGCAGCAGGTTCCTTCACACGTTCCGAGCCTTGGGGAAAGCGGAGAGGTGGTGAGGAGAGGCGGGGGAAAGGATGGCATTGACGAACGGTCAGGCGTGGGCGGTGCTGGTGGTGGCCGGGGTTTTCGAGATCGTGTGGGCGCTCGGCCTGAAATACAGCGATGGATTTTCGAAGTGGCTGCCCTCCATCGTGGTGGTGGTCGCTGCGGCGGCCAGCTTCTGGCTGCTCGCGCTGGCGATGCGGGTGCTGCCGGCGGGCACGGCCTATGCAGTGTGGACGGGCATCGGTGCGGCGGGTACGGCGCTGCTCGGGGTGGCCTTGCTGGGAGAGCCGGCGACGGCGGTGCGCTTCGGGTGCATCGCGCTGATCGTCGCCGGCGTGCTCGGACTGAAATTCGCCGGTGCCCAATGACTCGAGTCCGGGCTTCCGACGAAGCGAAACGGAGTGAATGACGATGACGCTGCAACTGAAGGAAACGCGCCTGCTCAGGCGCCAGGGCTACATCGACGGCCGATGGGCCGACGCCGATGCGGGCGGGCGCTTCGCGGTCACCGATCCGGCTACCGGCGAGGCCATCGCCGAGGTGGCCGACATGGGCGCTGCCGAGACGCGGCGCGCGATCGACGCAGCCGGGCGGGCGCTGCCGGCCTGGCGCGCCCGGACGGCGAAGGAGCGCGCGACGATCCTGCGCAAATGGCATGACCTCATCCTCGCCCATGCCGAAGATCTCGCAGTGCTGATGACCAGCGAGCAGGGCAAGCCGCTGGCCGAATCGCGCGGCGAGGTCGCCTACGGCGCATCGTTCGTCGAATGGTTCGCCGAGGAGGGCCGCCGCGCCTACGGGGACGTGATCCCGAGCATCGCGGCCGACCGGCGGCTGCTGGCGATCAAGCAGGGCATCGGCGTGTGCGCGGCGATCACGCCGTGGAACTTCCCGATCGCGATGATCACGCGCAAGGTGGCGCCGGCCTTCGCCGCCGGCTGCACCGTGGTGGCCAAGCCCGCCGAGGCCACGCCGCTGTCGGCGCTGGCGCTGATGGAGCTGGCCGAGCAGGCAGGGTTCCCGCCGGGCGTGTTCAACGTCGTGGTGGGCAGCGGCGGGAAGTCGCCGGAGATCGGCCTGGAGATGTGCACCAGCCCGGTGGTGCGCAAGGTGTCGTTCACCGGCTCCACCGAGGTGGGCCGCATCCTGCTGCGCCAGTGCGCCGATACGGTGAAGAAGCTGTCGCTGGAGCTGGGCGGCAACGCGCCCTTCATCGTCTTCGACGATGCCGACCTCGATGCCGCCGTCGAGGGGGCGATCGCCTCGAAATACCGCAATGCCGGCCAGACCTGCGTGTGCGCCAACCGGCTCTACGTGCAGGACGGCGTCTACGACGAATTCGCGCGCCGGCTCGCGGCGCGGGTGGCGAAGTTCGAGGTCGGCCCCGGGCTCGATGCAGGGGTGGTGATCGGGCCCCTGATCGAGGAGGCGGCCCTGCGTAAGGTCGAGGAGCACGTTGCCGATGCGGTCGAGAAGGGCGCGCGCGTCGCGCTCGGCGGCAGGCGCCATGCGCGCGGCGGGCTGTTCTTCGAGCCGACCATCCTCACCGGCGTGACATCGGCCATGCGCGTGGCGCGCGAGGAGACCTTCGGCCCGGTGGCACCGCTGTTCCGCTTCAAGACCGAAGAGGAGGCGGTCGAGATGGCCAACGACAGCGAGTTCGGCCTCGCCGCATACTTCTATTCGCGCGATCTCGGGCGCGTCTTCCGCGTGGCCGAGGCTATCGAGGCGGGCATGGTCGGCGTGAACACCGGCCTGATCTCGACGGCCGAGGCGCCCTTCGGCGGCGTCAAGCAATCGGGGCTGGGGCGCGAGGGTTCGAAGTACGGCATCGACGAATATCTCGAAGTGAAGTATCTATGCCTGGCCGGCCTTTGAGGCGCGCACCGCCCCAGCGGAGGATGCGATGACGATGCGAGTGCGCGCCGCGGTGCTGCGCGAGGCCGGCCGGCCCGCGCCCTATGCGCAGAGCAGGCCGCTGTCGATCGAGGAAGTGGCGCTCGAGCCGCCGGGGCAAGGCGAGATCATGGTGAAGATCCATGCCGCCGGCCTGTGCCACTCCGATCTCTCGGCGGTCAACGGCGATCGGCTGTGGCCGATGCCGATCGTGGTCGGCCACGAAGCGGCGGCCGAAGTGGTTGAGCTCGGCGCAGGGGTCACCGACCTGGCGATCGGCGACCACGTGACGCTGGTGTTCCGGCCCGCCTGCGGAACCTGCCCGAGCTGCGCGGTGGGCCGCCCTTCGTTGTGCGAGCCCGGCGGAGAAGCCAATGCCGGCGGCTCGCTGCTCGGAGGCTACAGGCGGCTGCACTCGGTGGACGGGATCGGCATCGACGGCAGCGTCGGCTCGCCGCTGCACCATCATCTGGGCTGCGCCGCCTTCGCCGAATACGCGACGGTGTCGCGCCGCTCCGTGGTGAAAATCGACCCGACCCTGCCCTGGGACGAGGCGGCGCTGTTCGGCTGCGCGGTCATCACCGGCGCCGGCGCGGTGCTGAACACCGCCAGGGCCGAGGCGGGCTCGAGGGTCGCGGTGGTGGGGTTGGGCGGCGTCGGCTTCTCGTCGCTGCTGGCTGCGCGCGCCATCGGTGCGCGTGCGATCGTCGCGGTCGACATGCTCGATGCCAAGCTGGCCAAGGCGCGCGAGCTGGGCGCCACGCACTGCTTCAACGCCGCCGATCCCGACGTGATCGGCAAGGTGAAGGAGGCCACCGGCGGCGGTGCCGACTACGCCTTCGAGATGGCCGGCAACGTCGCCGCGCTCGAGCTCGCCTACCGGATCACCGGGCGCGGCGGCACCACCGTCACCGCGGGCCTGCCCAACCCGCAGGCGAAGTGGCCGCTGCAGGCGGTGACGCTGATCGGCGAGGAGCGCACCGTCAAGGGCAGCTACCTCGGCTCGTGCGTGCCCTCGCGCGACGTGCCGCGCTTCATCGCCATGTACCGCGCCGGCTCGCTGCCGGTGGACAAGCTGCTTTCCGAGCACATCCGGCTCGACGAGCTCAATCCGGCCCTCGACCGGCTGGCACGCGGCGAATCGATCCGGCAGGTCATCTTGATGAATTGAGCTTTTCAGCGAGAGCAAGCGCTTGCTATGCACTCGCGGGATGGCATCGGAGGCCCATGGATAGTGTTGAAACCGTCGTGGTCGGCGCCGGGGTGGTCGGGCTGGCCGTCGCGCGCGAGCTGGCACGCACCGGCCGCGAAGTGGTCGTGCTCGAGAGTGAGCCGGCGTTCGGAACGGTCACCAGCGCCCGCAACAGCGAGGTGATCCACGCCGGTCTGTACTACGAGCCGGGATCGCTGAAGGCCTCCCTGTGCATCGAGGGCCGGACGCTGCTGATCGAGTTCTGCCGCAGCCATCAGGTCGGGTATCGCCTGTGCGGAAAGCTGATCGTGGCTGCCACCGAGGCGCAGCGGCCGGGGCTCGAGCGCATCGAGCAACGTGCCCGAGCTGCTGGTGCCGACCCCCTGCAATGGCTGGCGGCCGCAGAGGCAAGGGCACTCGAGCCGGCACTGGCATGCCGGCATGCCCTCCTGTCGCCTGCGACCGGTATCGTGGACAGTCACGGGCTGATGCGTGCTCTTCTCGGCGATGCGGAGGATCATGGCACGATGCTGGCCGTGGCTAGTCGCGTCACAGCCGCCCGTGTCCAGCCGGCGGGCGGCTTCGAGCTAGAGGTGGTGGCCCAGGGACAAGAGATGCGCCTGCGCTGTGCGGAGCTGGTGAACGCAGCCGGCCTCGGGGCCCAGCATCTTGCGACCCGGATCGAAGGGCTGGCGCCGGAGGGTGTCCCGCCGCTGTACCTGGCCAAAGGGAACTACTTCGCCCTCTCGGGGCGCTGCCCCTTTTCCCGCCTGATCTATCCCATCCCGAACGAAGCGGGCCTGGGCGTGCACCTGACGCTCGACCTGGCCGGCCAGGGGCGTTTCGGACCGGATGTCCAGTGGGTCGAGGCGATCGACTACGACGTCGATTCCCGCAGAGGCGAAGCGTTCTATGCGGAGATTCGCGGCTACTGGCCGGACTTGCGGGAGGGGGCTTTGCAGCCGGCCTACGCCGGGGTGCGTCCCAAGCTGGTCGGCCCTGCGGCGCCAGCCGCCGACTTCCGCATCGACGGCGTACAGCGGCATGGGGTCACTGGGCTGGTGAACCTGTTCGGGATCGAGTCACCCGGCCTCACCGCATCGCTGGCGATAGGCCGGAAGGTGCGCACCTTGCTGGAGGAGGCGGGGTAGGCCCCGCTCCGGTCGGATGTTCCACGTGGAACACCGATCGGCATCGTTGCTTCGCCGGCGGTACTTCGACAGTGGGGTGATGCGGGTGGTGACGGCGACGGATGACGCCGAGCCTGGCTGCGCGGGGAAAGCCTGATGCTCGCTCCGGCGGTGCAGACGACAACAGCGACGGGTGACGCCAGCGGGCGGGTGGCAGTGGAGCAGCAGCAACGGGCGGCAGAAGCGGGCGGCAGAGGCGGGCGGCGGCGGGTGGACCGGCGGCAAGTGCGGCTTGCACCCGCATGAAGCGGATCAGCCCATCGTGAGAGGAGACCGCAGAAGCGGGGTGGCCAGCCCTGACAGGATCACCTGGGCATCGACTTCCACAATGTCGTGCGGGGCGACGACTGAGGCGGCGGCGGTCAGCTCGACCCTGCAGTCATTCCGGCGCTGGATCGCTTGTCATCTCGCTGCCGTGGCCCCTGACGGATCGTGGGCGCAGACTGGACCGGGCCGGGTGCCGGATGCGAATGCGACACACGGCGGATGTGGCGCATGGAGTCGGGGGCGAAGCCTGCACTGGCCCGTGGCAGCTCTGCGAAGAATCGTAGTGCCGCTGCCCATGTGCACCGGGGAGCAGCAAATGCCGTGAAGTCGCTGCCTGGAGCAAGGGTCAGGTAGGTAGGCCTACGGTCGCAGGCGTTACGACTCAACAGCCGGCGTCACCTGATCTCGCGGGGGGCGATGCCCGTCGTGCCTTCCTGCATGGTTCGCGCCGGGGAGCGTGCCGTGGCTAGCAGCCGCACCTCGAACGACTGCGGCGAGGAGCGAAAGCCAGTGAGAAATGAGCTGCTCCGGCGGGTCCGCCGCCAGCAGCGCTATGTCTGTAAACTCAGGAGCACTGCGGGCGGCCAGCGTGTCGCCACGCTCCCTTCACACCCCCGCCGCCGGAGGCGAGGCCGGAGTTGCCGTAACGCGAATTGCCGTAACGCTGCTGGCCGGCACCTCACGGATCTCCCATCAGGGCTCTGCCGGCGCCACGTCATGGCCGCGCCGCGGGCGCGGGATTGCCTCCTAAGCAATCCCAACCGCCCTGCACGAGCGTCGGCCGGCCTTTGCCTACCCGCCGCCCCCTGTCGCCCGACTTGCCGCCCAAAAAGACTCAGCCCTTCTTCGACGACATCGGGCAGGTATTCATGCCGAGCAGGCGATACGCCGGACACCAGCCTGCCAGGCCGGTGACCAGGGGGACGACCCCGATCCAGCCCCATACGCCTATCGTGCCGGTGACGGCCATGACGATCAGCGCCAGCCCCACGACGACGCGCAGCATGCGGTCCATTCCGCCCACGTTCTTCAGCATCTTTCGCCTCTCTTGGTCGAAACGAGCGTCACCGCCCGATGAGTCAATGCCCGCATTGCACCGCAGCATCCTCGGATCGGTCTGTGACCGCAGTTACAGACCGTCGGCCAGGCGCTGCAAGGCGGGCAGGTCGGTGATGTCGATGCGCTCCCGCCCGAGGCGGACCATACCCTGGTCTTCGAAGCGTCCGAGCAGGCGCGATACCATTTCGCGGGCGGTTCCGAGCTCGTCGGCAAGCCGCTGGTGAGTGGTCTGGATCCTGGCACCGTGCCCCAGCAGGGTGCGCGCAAGCCGCTGATCCAGGCGCTGGAAGGCCACGGCCTCGACCAGCGCGGTGAGCTCTGCCATCCGGTCCGCCATCAGACCGAGCAGGAAAGTTCGCCAAGGCCGCGCGTCACTCCATTCGAGCAAGGTCTCCCGATCGACCAGCACCACCGAGGTCGGTCGGGTCGCGTGCCCGTGAGCGGTCATCGCTGCGCTGCCGAACAGGCATCCTGCCGAGACCACGCAGACCTCGCCGGGCTCCACCCGGTAGAGCTCGAGCTCGCGCCCGTCGGCCGATCCGCGCGCCACCCGGATCTGGCCAGCAAGAACACACGGAAAGCCCTGGCAGGCCTGCCCCTCCGCGAACAACTGGGTGCCGGCCTCGACCTGCAGCATCGGCAGGCGCGAAGCGCTGTCCTCCAGCCGTGCTGCCGGGATGCCCGCAAGTGCCGGATAGGCTTCCAGGAGTTGTCGAGCCGTGGCTCTCATCTTGCGGCCCCTGAAGTCGATCGAGCTCCCTCGAGCTGATACGAGCCACCCCGGAGCGGTTCCGCACGCAGGAGGCGGAGCGTAGCCGATTTGCTCCTGCCGTTTGCGTCTCCAGTGCTACCGCTGCGCCCAGCCCAGTCCGACGACAAGCCCGAGCCCGCCCGGCGCTTCCCCTGGCCCCTAGCGCGAGGCTTCGTGACAGCGCCGGGCTTCGAGGCCGACGAAGCCCGCCTACGTTCCACGTGAAACATCTTCATCTCCGGCGCCGCAGCGCCTATAATCCGCGCTTCCCCTCGACCATACCCGAGCCGGCTGCCGGCGGGTTCCTGCGACTCAAGGTATCCTTACTCGGCGGTTGATGCCAGTCGGGCCGGCGGACGTCGATTGGTCCACGATCGATCCGAAAGGCTGGCGAAAGTTCGGTGCGGGACTCGCCGATTTCGCCGGGGTAACCGTCCAGACCGGACGTTTTACGATGGCAAGTATCGACTTTCCCCAGCAATTCGACGTCATCGTCGTCGGTGGCGGCCACGCCGGCACCGAAGCCGCGCTCGCTTCGGCGCGCATGGGTAGCCGTACGCTGCTGCTCACCCACAGCATCGAGACGCTCGGCCAGATGTCGTGCAACCCGTCGATCGGCGGAATCGGCAAGGGACATCTCGTCAAGGAAGTCGACGCATTGGGCGGCGCGATGGCCGCTGCTACCGACGAAGCCGGCATCCAGTTCCGCATCCTGAACTCGAGCAAGGGGCCGGCCGTCCGGGCCACTCGCGCCCAGGCCGACCGTGTGCTGTACCGGCAGGCCATCCGTCGCCGCCTGGAGAACCAGGCCAACCTCTGGCTATTCCAGCAAGGCGTCGACGATCTCATCCTGGAAGGCGACCGGGTCGCCGGTGCCGTCACTCAGCTCGGCCTGCGCTTTCGCGCGCGCGCCGTCGTGCTTACCGCGGGCACTTTCCTGGACGGCCTCGTGCACGTGGGGCTCGCCCACTATCCGGCCGGGCGCGCCGGCGATGCCCCCGCCATCTCGCTCGCGCATCGCCTGCGCGAGCTGAAGCTGCCGCAGGGCCGCCTGAAAACCGGCACGCCGCCGCGCATCGACGGGCGCACCATCGACTTCTCGCGCTGCGAGGAGCAGCCGGGCGACCTCGATCCGGTGCCGGTGTTCTCCTTCCTCGGCGATGCCGGCCAGCATCCCCGCCAGGTGCCGTGCTGGATCACCCACACACAGGCGCGCACTCACGACATCATCCGTGCCGGCCTCGATCGAAGCCCGCTCTACACGGGCGTCATCGAGGGAGTGGGTCCTCGCTACTGCCCGTCGATCGAGGACAAGATCCATCGCTTCGCCGACAAGGCGTCGCACCAGGTCTTCCTCGAGCCCGAAGGCCTGGGCACGAACGAGTTCTATCCCAACGGCATCTCGACCAGCCTGCCGTTCGACGTGCAGCTCGATTTGGTCCACTCCATCCCCGGCCTCGAGCAGGCCCATCTGCTGCGCCCCGGCTACGCCATCGAGTACGACTACTTCGATCCGCGCGGGCTGAAGCGCTCGCTCGAAACCCGGGCGATCGGCAGCCTGTTCTTCGCCGGCCAGATCAACGGGACGACCGGCTACGAGGAGGCGGCGGCCCAGGGCTTGCTGGCCGGACTGAATGCGGCCCTGCAGGTGCAGGGGCGCGAGCCATGGTGCCCGCGTCGCGACGAAGCCTACCTCGGCGTGCTGGTCGACGACTTGGTCACCCGCGGCGTCTCCGAGCCCTACCGCATGTTCACCAGCCGCGCCGAATACCGGCTGAGCCTGCGCGAGGACAATGCCGACCTGCGCCTGACCCCCGTCGGGCGTATCCTCGGCTGCGTGGACGACGTACGCTGGGCCGCCTTCTCCCGCAAACGTGACGCCATCGACGCCGAACTGCAGCGATTGCGCAGTACCTGGGTCAATCCTCGCACCTTGCCGGCCGAGCGCGCGACGGCGTTGCTCGGCCAGTCGATCGAGCGCGAGCACTCGCTCGCCGATCTGCTCCGGCGCCCCGACGTCGACTACGGCGTCATCGTCGAGATCGGCGGGGCGCCGCCGGTGGACGATCCGCAGGTCCTCGAGCAGGTGGCGATCCAGCTGAAGTACGCCGGCTACATCGCGCGCCAGCAGGCCGAAATCGCGCGCCACGAGCACAACGAATCGTTGCCCATTCCTGCCGACTTCGACTACGCGCAGATCCGCGGCCTGTCGATCGAGGTGCGCCAGCGCCTGGCGCAGCAGCGGCCGGAGACCGTCGGCCAGGCGGCGCGCGTCTCGGGCGTGACCCCGGCGGCGATCTCGCTGCTGCTGGTGTGCCTGAAGAAACGCCGCGGCGTCACGCGGCCCGATGACGACGGCGGCAATCGACGTGCAGCCTGAGCGCTCGGCCGCCAACCGGTCGCGATCGGGTACCGGTGCACGCGCCGGTGCGCGCCCCGCTGGCACGCGCCCGCGCTCTCCGGCGACCCGCTCGCCGTCGTCCGGCGCAGGCTCTTCGGCAGCCTTCGACCGCGCCGCGCTTGCCCGCGATCTCACGGCCGGGCTTCGAGCCCTGGGCCTGGGCGATGGTGCCCACGAAGGGCAGGGCGCCGGCACCCTCGCCGAAGCCGCCCCCACCGAAGCCGCCTCCGTCCAAGCCTCTCCCGCCCAAGCCGCCCTCGTTGAGCGCCTCCTCGACTACTTGGCGCTGCTCGCAAAGTGGAACGCGACCTATAACCTGACCGCGATCCGCGATCCCGGGCAGATGCTCGTGCACCACCTGCTGGACAGCCTGGCGGTCGTCGCTCCGCTCGCCGCGCGCCTGCCGCGGCGCGCCGGCGCGCCGGCCGGCCGGCTCGTCGACGTGGGCAGCGGCGCCGGCCTGCCCGGCATCGTGCTGGCGCTCGCCTGGCCCGGCGTGCGGGTTCTCCTCGTCGAGCCGGTCGGCAAGAAGGCGGCCTTTCTACGCCAGTGCCAGGCGGAGTTGGCGCTCACCAATATCGAGGTTGCCGCGGCCCGTGTGGAGTCGCTGGATGTCTCGACGATGTGGCGAGCCGGATCGGAGCCGGTCGCCGACGGCGACAGTGACAGCCGCGGCGACGTTGGCAGCCGCGACGACATCGGCGGTCGCGGCGACATCGGCAGTCACGGCGACGTCGGCAACATCGACGACGCCGGCGGCCGCGGCGACAGCAACGACGTCGGCTCCCGCTGCTCTCCGCCGTGCTTCCCCGACCTGATCGTGTGCCGTGCCTTCGCGTCCCTGGCCGACTATGCGCGCGCCGTCGCACACCTCGCCGGGCCGTACACTACCGTCGCGGCCATGAAGGGCGCCGAGCCGACCGAGGAGATCGACGCCCTGCCGCCGCGCTGGTCGGTGTCGGCCAGCCTGCCGCTCGCGGTGCCCGGCCTCGATGCCCGGCGCTGCCTGGTGCTGCTCTCGCACGCCCCGTTGTCGGCCGAGTACGAGGCTCCAAGCCCGCATGCGGGACAGTAGCCGCCCACTATCCTTTTCTCGATCCCATCATCCAACCGCCCACCATGGCCAAGATCTTCGTCGTCGCGAACCAGAAGGGCGGTGTCGGCAAGACCACCACCACGGTCAACCTGGCCGCCGCCCTGGCGCGCCACGGCCGCCGCGCGCTACTGGTCGACCTCGATCCGCAGGGCAATGCCACGATGGGCAGCGGCATCGACAAGCGCACCCTCCAGCGCTCGGTCTACCAGGTACTGATCGGCATGTCGGACGTGGTCGAGGCCACCCAGTGGTCCGAAGGCGGCCGTTACGCGGTGCTGCCGGCCAACCGCGAGCTGGCCGGCGCCGAGGTCGAGCTGGTCGATTTCGAGGAGCGCGAGACCCGGCTCAAGGACGCGCTGGCGCAGGTCGACGCCCAGTACGACTTCGTGCTGATCGACTGCCCACCCTCACTGTCGCTGCTCACCCTGAACGGCTTCTGCGCTGCCCACGGCGTCATCATCCCGATGCAGTGCGAGTACTTCGCGCTCGAGGGCCTCTCCGACCTGGTCAACACCATCAAGAAAGTGCATGCCAACTTCAACACCGCCCTGCAGATCATCGGCCTGCTGCGCGTCATGTACGATCCGCGCGTGACGCTGGCCCAGCAGGTCTCGGCGCAGCTCGAGCAGCACTTCGGCGACAAGGTGTTCCGCACCATCATCCCGCGCAACGTGCGCCTGGCCGAGGCGCCCAGCTATGGCCTTCCGGGCCTGGTGTTCGATCCGTATTCCAAGGGCGCGCGCGCCTACCTCGATTTCGGCGCCGAGCTGATCGATCGCGTGCGCTCGCTCGACGAGGCGCAGCGCACGGCCCGCCACGCTGCCGAAGCCAGGGAGCAATGATGAGCAAACCGAGGGCAAAAGGACTCGGGCGCGGCCTCGAGGCGCTGCTCGGCGGCCGCGACGCGGAGCCGCCGGCCGGCGAGGGCGGGCCGCAGCAGGTCACCGCCTTGCGCCTCGATGCGCTGCAGCCCGGCCGCTACCAGCCGCGCACGCGCATGGACGAGACCTCGCTGCACGAGCTCGCCGCGTCGATCCGCGCGCACGGCCTGATGCAGCCGCTGGTGGTGCGCCCGCTCGACGGCAGCGGCCGCTGGGAGATCATCGCCGGGGAGCGGCGTTATCGCGCCGCCCAGCTCGCCGGGCTGGCCGAGGTGCCGGTGGTGGTGCGCGAGGTGCCCGACGAGCAGGCGCTGGCGATGGCCCTCATCGAGAACATCCAGCGCGAAGACCTCAATCCGCTCGAGCAGGCGCAGGCGATCCGCCGGCTGATCGCCGAGTTCGGCTTCTCGCACGAGCAGGCCGCCGACACGCTGGGTCGCTCGCGCAGCGCCACCTCGAACCTGCTGCGCCTGCTCAACCTCGCCGAGCCGGTGCAGACGATGCTGCTGGCGGGCGATCTCGACATGGGCCACGCGCGCGCCCTGCTCGCGCTCGATCGCGCCGGGCAGATCATGCTGGCCAACCGCGTCGTCGAGAGGCGCCTGTCGGTGCGCGAGACCGAGAAGCTGGTCCAACAGGCCGCGGCCGAAGCCGCCGGCACCCCGGCCAGGCGCGCGGCGCCGGCACCCGATCGCGACCTGCTGCGCCTGCAGGAGCGCCTCGCCGACGCGCTGGCCACGCCGGTCACGCTGCGTGCCGATGCGCGCGGCCGCGGCAAGCTGACCATCGAGTTCGCCAGCCTCGAGCAGTTCGACGGCCTCCTGGATCGCCTCGGCGTCGATCGGTCCGACTAAGACCGCTCCCGCCGAGTCCGGCACGGTCGCAATGGGCGACGGACGGCCCTTGCCGTGCCCGCCCGGACCGCACACCACGCTCCGGCCAGGGCGCGCCGGCGCCTTCGCCGCCCGGACCGCAGTGTGCCCGCACGGTGCTGCGGCGCAACAGGCGTTTGACCCTCCCCGGCGCAAACGCTAGAATTCCGCGTCTTTGCCCATTGCGGCCCAGCGGTCCCGCCGATACGTTCGCAACATGTTGGCAGCCGTTGGACTGCAGATCGCCGCCGTCGTCGTCCTCGCACTCGTTGCAGGGGTGGCGACAGGCTGGGAAAGCGCCCGGTTCCTGATGCTGGGCGGCATCGTGGCGATCGTCCCGAATGCTTTGTTCGCGCTGCGCTTGGCGCTGCACAGGAAGCGGCCGCCGGAGTCGTATCCGGTGGTCTTCTTCCTGGGCGAGTTCGCCAAGATCGGCTTCACGGTCGCGCTGCTGGTGGTGATCGTGAAGACGGTGCCGGATATCCGGTGGCTGCCGCTGCTGATCGGGTTGATCGTCGCGCTGATTGCGCCGCTCTTCGCGCTGGCATTCGTGCGCTCCCTGCCCGAGGGTGCGGGCAAGTCCGTAGCTGAGCATCGCCAAAGCGAGAGAACCCGGTAACCATGGCCGCCGCCGCAGAAGCCCCGACCGCCTCCGAATACATCGTCCATCACCTGGCGAACCTCAACTCTTCCGGCGCCGCTCAGAAGCACATCGTCGATTTCTCGATCGTCAACTGGGACACTGTCTTCTGGTCGGTGCTCACGGCGGTCATCACCGCCTGGCTGATGCGCCGCGCGGCGCGCCTGGTCACCGACGGCACGCCGAACCGCTTCGTCGGCGCCATCGAGTCGGTGGTCGAGTTCGTGCACGAGCAGGCGCGCGCCATCGTCAAGGGCGACCTCGCCTACATCGCGCCGATGGCTCTGGTGTGCTTCGTCTGGATCTTCCTGATGAACGCCATCGATCTGATCCCGGTCGACCTCTTCCCTTGGATCGCCTCGAAGCTCGGCCTGCACTACATGCGCGCGGTGCCCACCGCCGACCTCAACGGCACCATGGCGCTGTCGATCGTCGTGCTCGGCGCCTCGATCTACTACGGCCTGAAGATCAAGGGCGGCGGCGGCTTCGTGCACGAGATGCTGAGCGCGCCGTTCGGCGCGCGCTGGTTCCTCGCGCCGTTCAACCTGGTGCTGCAGGTCATCGAATACCTGGCCAAGACCGTCTCGCTCGGCATGCGGTTGTTCGGCAACATGTTCGCCGGCGAGCTGATCTTCATGCTGATCGCGCTGCTGGGCGCGAGCGTCACCTGGTGGGGCATCGGGCTGCACTTCCTCACCGGGCTGGGCTGGGCCATCTTCCACATCCTGATCATCACGCTGCAGGCCTTCATCTTCATGATGCTGGCCCTGGTGTACGTCGGGCAGGCGCACGAGCATCACTGATCGCCGCGATCCTCCGTTCCTTTTTTCCTCAACAACTCGCATCGAGCACTTTTCACCTGGAGTCGAACAATCATGACCAACGTTGCTCTCGTCGCCATCGCCTGCGGACTGATCATCGGCCTGGGCGCCCTCGGTGCCTGCGTCGGCATCGGCATGATGGGCGGCAAGTACATCGAGGGCGCGGCGCGCCAGCCCGAGCTGATGGACAAGCTGCAGGTCAAGATGTTCCTGCTGGCCGGCCTGATCGACGCGGCGTTCCTGATCGGCGTCGGCATCGCGATGATGTTCGCCTTCGCCAACCCGTTCGTCGGCTGAGCGACTTGCGTTTCCGCACGGCCGCCGCGCGGCCGCTGGGTCTGTTCACTCGCATAGAAGGGGGATCGTCGTGAATATCAACGCGACGCTCATCGTCCAGATGGTGGTGTTCCTGGCGCTGTGGTGGTTCACCGCCCGGTTCGTCTGGCCGCCGATCACGAAAGCGCTCGACGATCGATCGAAAAAGATCGCCGACGGCCTGGCCGCCGCCGACAAGGCTCGCGCCGATCTCGCCGCCGCCGAGCGCCGGGTCGAGCAGGAGCTGCAGCAGGCCCGCGCAGGCGCGGCCGAAGTGCGCTCCGGCGCCGAGAAGCAGGCCGCCGGCATCGTCGAGAAGGCGCGCACGGAAGCCGCCGCGATCGTCGCTGCCGCGCGCAAGGCCGCCGAAGAGGAAGCCGTGCTCGCCGCGCAGAAGGCGCGCGAGCAGCTGCGCGACCAGGTCGCCACGCTGGCCGTGGCCGGCGCCGAGCGCATCCTGCGCAAGGAAATCGATGCGGGCCGCCACGCCGAACTGCTCGCCAACCTGAAGAACGAGCTGAAGTGACGCCATGGCCGAGTCGCTGACGATCGCCCGGCCGTACGCGGAAGCCGCCTTCAAGCTGGCGTGCGAGCAGGGCTCGCTGCCCGCCTGGTCCGACGCGCTGTCGCGCCTGTCCACGGTGGCCGGCACCGGGGTGGCGCACGAGCTGTTCGGAAATCCGCAGCTCTCCGGGGCGCAGATCGGCGCGCTGGTGGCCGATGCGGCCGGCCAGCTCGGTCCCGAGCAGAGGAACTTCGTGCGGGTGCTGGCCGACAACGAGCGGCTGGCGGTGCTGCCCGAGATCGCCGTGCTGTTCGAGGCGCAGCGCAACGCCCACGAGGGCGTGCTCGACGTCGTGGTCCGCTCGGCCTATCCGCTCGAGCAGAAGCAGCTCGACGAGGTCGTCGCCACTCTCGCGGCCAGGTACGGCAAGCAGATCAAGGCCTCGGTCGAGGTCGATCCCGAGCTGATCGGCGGGGTCTCGATCCGGGTCGGCGACGAGGTCATCGACGCATCGGTGCGCGGCAAGCTGGCCCACATGGCCAGCGCGATGAAGGTTTGAGGAATACGGGGAATCCCATGCAACTGAATCCGGCTGAGATCAGCGAACTGCTCAAGAGCAAGATCCGCAACCTGGACGTCGCTGCCGATACGCGCAACCAGGGAACGGTCGTGTCCGTCACCGACGGCATCTGCCGCATCCACGGCCTGTCCGAGGTGATGCAGGGCGAGATGATCGAGTTTCCCCCGGCGCCCAACGGCGCGGCCACCTTCGGCCTGGCGCTGAACCTGGAGCGCGACTCGGTCGGCTCGGTGGTGCTGGGCGGCTACGAGCACATCTCCGAGGGCATGACGGTCAAGTCCACCGGCCGCATCCTGGAGGTGCCGGTCGGCCCCGAGCTGATCGGCCGCGTGGTCGACGCCCTCGGCCAGCCCATCGACGGCAAGGGCCCGGTCAACGCCAAGCTCACCGACATCATCGAGAAGGTGGCCCCCGGGGTCATCGCGCGCAAGTCGGTGTCGCAGCCGGTGCAGACCGGCCTGAAGTCGGTCGACGCCATGGTGCCGATCGGCCGCGGCCAGCGCGAGCTGATCATCGGCGACCGCCAGACCGGCAAGACCGCGGTGGCGATCGACACCATCATCAACCAGAAGGGCAAGGACCTCATCTGCGTCTACGTGGCGATCGGCCAGAAGGCCTCGACCATCGCCAACGTGGTGCGCAAGCTGGAGGAAACCGGCGCGATGGCCTACACCATCGTGGTGGCCGCCACGGCCTCGGATTCCGCCGCGATGCAATACCTCTCGGCCTACTCGGGCTGCACCATGGGCGAGTACTTCCGCGACCGCGGGCAGGACGCGCTCATCATCTACGACGACCTCACCAAGCAGGCCTGGGCCTACCGCCAGATCTCGCTGCTGCTGCGCCGCCCGCCGGGCCGCGAAGCCTACCCCGGCGACGTCTTCTACCTGCACAGCCGCCTGCTCGAACGCGCCGCGCGCGTCAACGAGGACTACGTCGAGAAGTTCACCAAGGGCGAGGTCAAGGGCAAGACCGGATCGCTCACCGCGCTGCCGATCATCGAGACGCAGGCCGGCGACGTGTCCGCCTTCGTGCCGACCAACGTCATCTCGATCACCGACGGCCAGATCTTCCTCGAGACCGACCTGTTCAACGCCGGCATCCGGCCGGCCATCAACGCCGGCATCTCGGTGTCGCGCGTCGGCGGCTCGGCGCAGACCGACATCATCAAGAAGCTCGGCGGCGGCGTGCGCCTGGCGCTGGCGCAGTACCGCGAGCTGGCTGCCTTCGCGCAGTTCGCCTCGGATCTGGACGAGGCCACCCGCAAGCAGCTCGAGCGCGGGCGCCTGGTCACCGAGCTGATGAAGCAGCCGCAGTACCAGCCGCTGCAGGTGTGGGAGATGGCGCTCACCCTGTTCGCGGTCAACAACGGCTACTTCGACGACATCGAGGTGGCCAAGGCCCTCGACGCCGAGCGCGCGCTGCGCGAGTTCGCCAAGAGCAAGTACGCCGCGCTGGTCGAGACCATCGATCGCGACAAGAAGCTCACCAAGGAAGTCGAGGCGCAGCTGCACGAAGCGCTCAAGGACTTCAAGAAGACCGGTGCGTACTGAGCCCCGCGGCTGAGCGCTTCGAGGAACCGAGATGGCCGGCAGCAAAGAGATCCGGACGAAGATCAAGAGCGTGCAGAACACGCGCAAGATCACCAAGGCGATGGAGATGGTCGCCGCGTCCAAGATGCGCAAGGCGCAGGACCGCATGCGCCACGCGCGCCCCTACGCCGACAAGGTGCGCAACATTGCCGCGCACCTGGCCGACGCCAACCCCGAGTACCGGCATCCCTACCTGGTGTCGCGCGAGTCGGTGAAGAACGCCGGCGTCATCGTGGTCACCACGGACAAGGGCCTGTGCGGCGGCCTGAACACCAACGTGCTGCGCGCGGTCACCAGCAAGCTGCGCGAGCTCGAGCGTTCCGGCATCGGCGTGCGGGCCACCGCCATCGGCAACAAGGGCTTCGGCTTCCTGCAGCGCATCGGCGCGCAGGTGGTCTCGCACATCGTGCAGCTCGGCGACACGCCGCACCTCGACCGGCTGATCGGCCCGGTCAAGGTCCAGCTCGACGCCTACGCGGCCGGCGAGATCGACGTCGTCTACCTCGCCTACACCCGCTTCATTAACACCATGAAGCAGGAGCCGGTGCTCGAGCAGCTCCTTCCGCTGTCGGCCGAGCGGCTGCGGGAGGAATCGCGCGACTACTCGTGGGACTACCTCTACGAGCCCGACGCGCAGTCGGTGCTCGACGAGCTGCTGCTGCGCTACATCGAGTCGCTGGTCTACCAGGCGGTGGCCGAGAACATGGCCTCCGAGCAGAGCGCGCGCATGGTCGCCATGAAGTCGGCCTCCGACAACGCGAAGAAGGTCATCGACGATCTGCAGCTGTCGTACAACAAGGCGCGGCAGGCTGCGATCACCAAGGAGCTGTCCGAGATCGTCGGCGGCGCCGCGGCGGTCTAGAACACCTCTGGAACACGTCAGGATTTCAGGAACAGGGAAGCGAGCAATGGCACAAGGTCAAATCGTTCAGTGCATCGGCGCGGTGGTCGACATCCAGTTCCCGCGCGAGGCGATGCCGCACGTCTACGAGGCACTGAAGCTCGAGGACACCGGCGACAGCCTGGCCGAGAAGGGGCTGACCTTCGAGGTGCAGCAGCAGCTGGGCGACGGCATCGTGCGCACCATCGCGCTGGGTTCCTCCGACGGCCTGCGCCGCGGCATGAAGGTGGCCAACACCGGCGCGCCGATCTCGGTGCCGGTCGGCACCGCCACCCTGGGCCGCATCATGGACGTGCTGGGCCGCCCGATCGACGACGCCGGCCCCATCGCCACCGAAGAGCGCCGCGCCATCCACCAGACGCCGCCCACCTTCGAGGAGCTCAAGCCCTCGGTGGAGCTGCTGCCCACCGGCATCAAGGTCATCGACCTCATCTGCCCGTTCGCCAAGGGCGGCAAGATCGGCCTGTTCGGCGGCGCCGGCGTCGGCAAGACCGTCAACATGATGGAGCTGATCAACAACATCGCCAAGAGCTACGGCGGCTACTCGGTGTTCGCCGGCGTGGGCGAACGCACCCGCGAGGGCAACGACTTCTACCACGAGATGGAAGAGTCGAAGGTGCTCGACAAGGTCGCGATGGTGTTCGGCCAGATGAACGAGCCCCCGGGCAACCGCCTGCGCGTGGCGCTCACCGGCCTGACCATGGCCGAGAAGTTCCGCGACGAAGGCCGCGACATCCTGCTGTTCATCGACAACATCTACCGCTACACGCTGGCCGGCACCGAAGTGTCGGCGCTGCTCGGGCGCATGCCCTCGGCGGTGGGCTACCAGCCGACGCTGGCCGAGGAGATGGGCCGCCTGCAGGAGCGCATCACCTCCACCAAGACCGGCTCGATCACCTCGATCCAGGCCGTGTACGTGCCCGCCGACGACCTCACCGACCCGTCGCCGGCCACCACCTTCGGCCACCTCGACGCCACCGTGGTGCTGTCGCGCGACATCGCGGCGCTGGGCATCTACCCGGCGGTCGACCCGCTCGACTCCACCTCGCGCCAGCTCGACCCGCACGTGATCGGCGAGGAGCACTACAACACCACGCGCAAGGTGCAGGCCACGCTGCAGCGCTACAAGGAGCTGCGCGACATCATCGCCATCCTGGGCATGGACGAGCTCTCGCCCGAGGACAAGCTGGCGGTGGCGCGCGCGCGCAAGATCCAGCGCTTCCTGTCGCAGCCCTTTAACGTGGCCGAGGTGTTCACCGGCAGCCCCGGCAAGATCGTCGCGCTCAAGGACACCATCCGCGGCTTCCAGATGATCGTCAACGGCGAGTGCGACAACCTGCCCGAGCAGGCGTTCTACATGGTCGGCACGATCGAAGAAGCCTTCGAGAAAGCCAAGACGCTGCAGTAAGCCGTCACCCAGGGGGCACCGTGCCGCACCGCATGCAAGTCGACGTCGTCAGTGCCGAGCGCTCCATCTTCGAAGGGAAGGCCGAATTCGTGGCGCTCCCCGGGGAAGAGGGCGAGCTCGGCATCTACCCGCAGCACACGCCGCTGATCACCCGCATCAAGCCCGGCGCGGTGCGCATCAAGGTCGCCGGCCAGGCCGAGGAAGAGTTCGTCTTCGTGGCCGGCGGCATCCTCGAGGTGCAGCCCAATCGCGTCACCGTGCTGGCCGACACCGCCATCCGCGGCCACGACCTCGACGAAGCCAAGGCCGAGGAAGCCAAGCGCGCGGCCGAAGAGGCGCTCGCCAACCGCACCGGTGCCATCGACTACGCCAAGGCGCAGGCCGAGCTGGCCGCGGCGATCGCGCAGATCGCGGCGTTGAGGAAATTCCGCAGCAAGAAGTAGCCGCCGCCGGCTCGCGCGCCGGGGCGCGCGAGCCATCGACGCGTGCGCGCGTGCGGATCGGCATCTCGGGCTGGGTCTATGCGCCGTGGCGGGGGGTCTTCTATCCGTCCGGCCTGCCGCAGCGGGAGGAGCTTTCCTACGCTGCGCGCCGCTTCCGCTCGATCGAGATCAACGGTACGTTCTATCGGCTGCAGCGACCCGAGCACTTCGCGCGCTGGCGCGACCAGACGCCCGACGATTTCGTCTTCGCGGTCAAGGGGCCGCGCTACATCACGCACACGCTGCGGCTGCGCGACGTCGAGGCGCCGCTGGCGAACTTCTTCGCCTCGGGGGTGCTGCGGCTGGGGCCGAAGCTCGGGCCGATGCTGTGGCAGTTCCCGCCGTCGATGCAGTTCGACGCGGCGCGCTTCGAGTCCTTCCTCGCCTCGCTGCCCAGGGATGCCCGCCGCGCCCGTGCGCTGGCGTGCCGGCACGATGCGCACATGGACGGTGACGACGCGGCCGGCGTGGACATCCGCGAGCCGCTGCGCCACGCGGTGGAGATCCGCCACGAGAGCTTTCGCACGCCGGCCTTCGTCGAGCTGCTGCGTCGTCACGCCGTGGCGCTGGTGTGCGCCGACAGCGTGCGCTGGCCGCAGCTGATGGACCTCACCGCCGACTTCGTCTACTGCCGGCTGCACGGTTCCAGGCAGCTCTATGCCAGCGGATATGGCGACGAGGCGCTGGACCGCTGGGCGAAGCGTGTGCGTACGTGGGCGCGTGGCGGCGAACCGTCCGATGCCGACCGCGTGCTGCCACGGACCCGGCCGTCCGCGCGCGGGCGCGACGTGTTCGTCTACTTCGACAACGACGTGAAGGTCCGGGCGCCGGCCGACGCGGCCTCGCTGGCCAGGCGTACGCGGGGCCGCTGAAACCGCGGGGCACCTGCTCGCTCGGGGGTCCTGCTTACCTGGCAATTGATCGGCATCAATCGATACTGATTCTCGTTTGTATTACTATTCGCATCCACGGAGCCTTCGCCGACCCGAGGACATCTCGTCCCGCGGCACACCGTCTCGTACAAGAACCAGGGAACCAACATGGGTGAGTCCACGTCCTCCGCAGCCGCAGCATCCTATTCCTCGCCGCGCCGGCGGCGCGCGAACGCCTCGTTACGGCGCCACGCCGGAAAGGCATCGCCCCTGAATCGCCTGGCCTCGGGTGTGATGCATGGCGTCGTGCTGGCCCTGTCCGGTACCGCCTTCGCGCAGGATGCGGCCCCGCGGGCCGACGATCGGACCGACCAGGTTCTTCCGGCCGTCACGGTCACCGCCACGATGTCCTCCGACCACGACGCGCGCACCGCGCCGGCATCGGTGACCATCGTGCCGAGGCAGGAGATCGAGACGCGCAACGCCGTCGACCTGCTCGATGCGGTGCGCGGCACGCCCGGCATCACGCTGTCGCCGCGCCAGGTGGGCGGGCGCAAGACGCTGGCGCTGCGCGGGCTCGAAGGGCGCCACACGCTGACGCTGATCGACGGACGCCGCATCTCGCCGAGCGACGACGTGGTCGGCCATTCCGACTACCAGTACGGCTGGGTGCCGATGTCGGCGATCGAGCGCATCGAGGTGATCCGCGGCCCGATGTCCACGCTCTACGGTTCCGAGGCGCTGGGCGGCGTGATCAACATCATCACGCGCCAGCCGAAAGACCGCTGGATCGGCGCGGCGTCGTTCACCGCCGGCGACCTGATCGGCCATGACGGCGGCGGCCTCGGCCGCGCCTCGCTGTTCGCGGCCGGCCCCGCCACCGAGCGCCTCGGCCTGCGCGTCAGCGCCGAGGCCGCGTACTCGGCCGCCATCCCGATGCCCGAGAATACGCTCAACAGCGAGATCGAGGGCCGCAAGCTGGGCACCTACAGCCTGGGCGGCACCTTCAAGCTCACCGACCAGCAGACCCTCGAGGCCAACGTGTTCAACGGGCACGAGGATCGCTTCTACGATACGCAGCTGGGCACCGGCAGCTACGAGAGCCGCTACCACCTCAAGCGCTCGCAGCAGGAAGTGGGTTGGCGCGGCGAGTTCGGCAGCTGGCGCGGGCAGTTGCGCGCGTATCACAGCGAGATCGACGTCGTGAACACGCGCACCATGGACGTGGCGCCGACCCGGCCGCAGAATCTGAGCGACGATGTCATCGACGGTTTCGCCGCGCTGAAGCTCGGCAGCCACGTGCTCACCGTCGGCACCGAGATTCGCCGGGAGTCCCTGGAGAACGCCGGACTGGTCGGCGGCAAGGACAGCGCGATGCACAAGGCGCTGTTCGCCCAGGACGAGGTGCCGCTCGGCCGCGACGTCATGCTCACCGCGGGCGTGCGCGTCGACAATCACGAGCTCTTCGGCACCGAGGTCAGCCCGCGCGCCTATCTCGTCTGGGAGGCCACCCGCGAGCTGGTCATCAAGGGCGGCTACGGCCACGCGTTCAAGGCGCCGACGCTCAAGCAGATCTCGCCGTCGTACGTGGGCGCCGAAGGACCGCACACCTTCCTGGGCAATGCCAACATCAAGCCCGAGGTGTCGGACTCGGTGGAGATCGCCGCCGACTGGAGGCGCGGGCCGATCGCGCTGCGCGGCGCGCTGTTCCGCACCGAGGTGAAGGACCTGATCACCTACCGGCTGCTCAGCATCAGCGGCATCCGCCGCACCTACCTGTACGACAACGTGGACCGCGCCCGCCTCACCGGACTGGAAGCCGGCTTCACGTGGGCGCTGGCGCGCGGCCTCGACTGGAACACCGACCTGATGCTGCTCAGGACGCGCGACAAGACCACCGGCAAACCCCTCGAGGACCGGCCCGAGACTTCGGCGGCCTCGCACCTCGACTGGCGCTTCGGCGCCGGCTGGAGCGCGCGCCTCGGCATGGAGTACATCGGCTCGCAGACCAGCGCGGGAATCGACCTGCCCTCGTACACTCTGTGGAACACCAGCGTCGCCAAGCGGCTGAACAAGAACTTCACCGTGCGCGTCGGCGTCGAGAACCTCGGCGACCTGCGGCTGTACGAGAAGTCGCCGAACTTCGGCTATGCCGAGCGCGGCCGCACCGTGTTCGCGACGCTGAGCGCAGAGATCTGAGCGGCGGGCCCGGCCTCGCGCGCCGCCGCGCCCGCGGTACGGCGCGCGAAGCGGGCGCCCGACACCCGCCCTGGAACCTCGCGACGACATTGCCCATGACCGTGCTGCATCGCTTCCTACTGGCCGCCTGCCTGGCGCTGCTCGCGCTGTCGGCGCAGGCTGCCTCGGTGCTGTTCATCGCCACCGGCAACGTGCCGCCCGGCAAGTTCCGACAGCTGGCCGAGATCGCCCGTCCGCACGGCATCGAGGTGACGGTCCGCTATGTCGACAAGCTGCCGGCCAACGTCGACGCCGGCCTGTTCGCCGGCGCCGACGCGGTGTTCTTCGACAGCTACCTGGTCGATTACGTGCGCGGCAAGCTCGCCGCCGCGCTGCCCGGTCTGCGCGCCCCCCATGCCTGGCTGTACGACGCCGAGCCTTCCTGGGCCGGAATGCCCGAGCCGCTGGCCAGGCGCTTGATCGCCTATTACGGCAACGGCGGCCGGGCCAACTTCGAAGGCTTCTTCGCCACGCTCGCGGCGCAACTGGCGGGCCGGCCGGCCGCGGGCATCGCCGATCCGATCGTGTTCCCCAAGACCGCCGTCTACCATCCGAAGGCGCCCGGCCTGGTGTATGCCGATCCGCTCGCCTATCTCGCCTGGAAGGGCGTCGACGCCGCGGCGCCCGGCCGGCCGCCGATCGTCGCGATCGCCATGCACCAGCAATACGTGGCGTCGATGCAGACCGATTTCCTCGACGACCTGATCGCGCGCATCGAAGCGGCCGGCGCCGTGCCGCTGGCCTTCTACTCGCCGATGATGGACCCGGACGCGCTCCTCGGCCTGCTGCGGCCGTCCGGCCGGCCGCTGGCCGACGTCATGATCAACACGCAGATCATGCTGAACCCGGAGGGCCGGCGCAAGGAGTTCGAGGCGCTGGGCATCCCGGTGGTCCAGGCCATGCCCTATCGCAGGGGAGACGTCGCCGACTGGGCCGCCGATCCGCACGGCATCACGCTGATGGACGTGCCGTTCTACCTGGCGCAGGCCGAGTACGCAGGCGTCATCGACATCCAGGTCGCCGCGGCCACCCGCAAGGGCGACGACCAGATCGTGACGATCGCGCCGCAGGCGGCGGCCGTGGTCGGCAAGGCGATGAAGCTGGTGGCGCTGCAGCGCAAGCCCAACGCCGACAAGCGGCTCACCGTGTTCTTCTGGAACTACCCGGCCGGCGAGAAGAACCTGTCGGCGTCCTTCCTCAACGTGCCGCGCAGCCTGATGCAGACGCTCGCCGCGCTCAAGGCCGACGGCTACACGGTGTCGATGCCCGCCAGCGAGCACGAGCTGCTGCCGCAGCTGCAGCGGCTGATGGAGCCCTATTACCGCGACGGCCGGCTCGATGCCCTGCTGCGCGACGACCTGGCGGCGCTGATGCCGCTTTCGGCATACCGCGAATGGCTGGCATCGCTGCCGCCGGCCACCCGCGACGAGATGGTCGCCCGATGGGGCGAGCCCGAGAAGTCGTCGATGGTGGTGCGCCGGCGCGGCGAGCAGTTCTTCGTGGTGCCGCGCCTGATGCTCGGCAACGTGGCGATCATGCCGCAGGCGCCGCGCGGCGAGAAGTGGGACGACAAGGAACGCGCGCTGTACCACTCCACCAAGGCCGGCCCGTCGCACTTCTTCTTCGCCACCTACCTGTGGGCGCGCCAGCAGCAGGCCTCGGACGCGTTCGTGCACTTCGGCACGCACGGCATCCAGGAATGGCTGCCGGGCAAGGAGCGCGGGCTGTCGGTGTTCGATGCGCCGATGCTGGCGGTCGGCGACGTGCCGGTCGCCTACCCGTACATCGCCGACAACATCGGCGAGGCCCAGCAGGCCAAGCGCCGCGGCCGCGCGGTCATCGTCAGCCACCAGACGCCGCCGTTCAAGCCGGCCGGCCTGCACGCGCAGATCACCGCCATCCACGACCTGCTGCACGCCTGGCTGGCGCAGGACGAAGGTGCGGTGAAGGAGCGTCTCAAGGCCGACGTGCTGTCGGCGGTGGCCTCGGCCCGGATCCACAAGGACATGGGCTGGCCGCTGGCGCGCGCCAGCGACGAGTTCCCCGAGTTCATCGAGCAGCTGCACAACCACCTGCACGAGCTGGCCGAGACCGCGCAGCCGCTGGGCCTGCACACCCTGGGCAAGGCGCCCGACGAGCCGCACCGGCTGGCCACCGTCCTGATGATGCTGGGCCGCCCGTTCTGGGAAGCTGCGGCGCGGCACGCCGGCGCGCAGCCCGGGGATGTCAACGAGGCCATCGTGGGCGACTACGAGCAGCTCGCGCAGTCCGCGCCCTACAAGCTGCTGCAGCGGCACCTGCTGGAAGGCGCGCCGCTCGACGGGCTGGAGCCGGCGCTGCAGGAGCAGCTGCGCAAGGCCCGGCAATGGCATGCGGACATCGGCGCCGACCACGAGCTGCCGGCCCTGCTCGCGGTGCTGGCGGGGCGCCATCTGCGCACCTCCTACGGCGGCGATCCGATCAAGAACCCCGATGCCTATCCGACCGGCAACAACCTGTACGGCTTCGACCCGTCGCGCGTGCCCACGCAGCAGGCGTGGGAAGCCGGCAAGCAGGCCGCCGAGCAGCTGCTGGCCGAGCATCGCAAGCTCACCGCGCGCACGCCGACCAAGCTCGCCTTCTCGCTGTGGTCGGTCGAGACCATGCGCCACCAGGGGCTGCTGGAGGCGCAGGCGCTGTGGCTGCTGGGCGTCGAGCCCCAATGGGATGCCGGCGGGCGCGTCACCGGCGTCAAGCTGGTGCCGCGCGAGAAGCTCGGGCGCCCGCGCGTCGACGTCGTGCTGTCGGCCACCGGCCTGTACCGCGACCACTTCCCCAACGTGATGAAGCAGCTGGCGCGAGCGGTGCAGCTCGCCGCGCAGGCGCAGGAGGCCGACAACCCGGTGGCCGCCAACACCCGCACGATCACCGAGCGGCTACGCAAGCAGGGCATGCCCGAGGCGGCGGCGCAGCGCGCCGGCGAGACGCGCATCTTCTCTTCCGAGTCGGGCCGCTACGGCACCGGACTGGACGACGCGACGCTGGCCACCGACACCTGGCAGGGCAAGGCCGAGGGCGATCGCAAGCTCGCGCAGCTCTATCTGTCGCGCATGCAGTTCGCGTACGGCCCCGACGAGAAGGAGTGGGGCAGCGCGACGGCGGGCGGCCAAGGCGTGAACCTGTACGCCGAGCACCTGCGCGGCACCGAGGGCGCCGTGCTGTCGCGCAGCTCCAATACCTACGGCATGCTCACCACCGACGACCCGTTCCAGTACCTGGGCGGCCTCAGCCTGGCGGTGCGCCATCTCGACGGCAAGCCGCCGGCGCTCTATATCTCCAACCTGCGCGGCGCGGGCGCCGGGCGCACCGAGAATGCCGCGCAGTTCCTCGCCAAGGAGCTGGCCACGCGCCAGTTCCATCCCGGCTACATCAAGGGGCTGATGGCCGAGGGCTACGCCGGCACGCTGCAGGTGCTCGACGCCACCAACAACTTCTGGGGCTGGACCGCGGTGGCGCGCGAGATCGTGCGCGACGACCAGTGGCAGGAGATGGTCGACGTCTACGTGCGCGACAAGCACAAGCTCGGCCTGAAGGACTGGTTCGAGCGCGAGAACCCGCAGGCGCTGGCGCAGACCATCGAGCGCATGCTCGAGGCCGCGCGCCAGGGCTACTGGCAGGCCGACGCCAAGGTGGTGGCCGAGCTCAAGGCGCGTTACCGCCAGCTGTCCGCCCGCTACGACGTGCACAGCGACAACGCCCGCTTCACCGAGTTCGTCGGCTACGGGCTGAACGCGCCGGCCGCCGCGAAGGCGAATGCCCAGCCCGCGCCGCAGGCCGCCGTGCAGCCGCCGGAACCGGCCACGCCGCCCCTGCAGCAGGCGCGGCCCGAGCCGCCCGCCGAGCAGCCGCCCGCCCCCGAGATCGTGACCGGCCAGGTGCTGGAGCGGGTCGAGCAGACGCCGCCCGCCCCCGCCGACTGGTCGGCGGCGCTGCTGGCGCTGCTGCTCGCCGCGCTGGCCGCCGCCGGAGCGATCCGCCAGGCCGGCCCGGCCGCGGCAAGGCCGGTCGCAGCCCGGTCGGCCGCAGCCGGTGCCCCGCTCGACGGCGTCCGCCGCGGGCGTCGGGCACTGACGCCGCGCCCCGTCCGCGGCCGACCCCGCCCACCCCCATCGACGAAACCGTCGCTTCTTCCTCCGAGGAGACCGCCTTGAACAGTCCGATCGAATCCCTGATGTACGACGTCAGCCAGCTGTTCCTGGCGCCGGTGCTGCTGGCGATCGCCGTGCTCTTCCTGTACGCGTTCTATGCGCTGGGCGGCTTCGCGCTGCAGTCCTGGCAGCGCCGCGCGGGCCGCGAGCGCGGCTTCGAGCTGTACGCCGCGCGCCGCGCCGACCCGGCGCTGTCGATCGCCGAGCTCGAGGCGCTGGCCGTGCAGCGGCTGGAGTTCGCGCGCATCGCCACGCGCGTGGCGCCCATGCTCGGGCTGGTGGCCACCATGATCCCGATGGGGCCGGCGCTCAAGGCGCTCGCCGACGGCCAACTGGCCGACGTCTCGCGCAACCTGATGGTGGCCTTCTCGGCGGTGATCCTGGCGCTGATCGCGGCGGCGATCACCTACTGGGTGGTCAACGTGCGGCGGCGCTGGTACGCGCACGACCTGGCGATGATCGAGAAGGACACGGCGCCCGCGGCCGGTGCGCACACGCATCTGGACCCGGTGCTCGCCTCGCCGGCGGAGGCGGTGCAATGAGAATGCGGCTGATGGACGACCCGGACGGAGACGATCCGATCCTGTCGGTGGTGAACCTGATCGACGTATTCCTGGTGATCATCGCGGCGCTGCTGCTGGCGGTGGCCAACAACCCGATGAACCCGTTCACGCAGGAAAACGTCACCGTGATCAAGAACCCGGGCCGGCCCGACATGGAGATCGTGATCAAGGACGGCGAGAAGATCGATCGCTACCAGGCGAGCGGCAAGATCGGGCAGGGCGAAGGCTCCAAGGCGGGCGTCGCGTACCGGCTCAAGGACGGCTCCATGGTCTACGTGCCCGAACCGGCGCAGTGACGGACTCCGGGCGCCGCAGGATCGATCAGCACCACGCCGTCGATCACGCGGACCGCATAGGTTCTCGCGCAGCCGTGATCCGGCGCGCACGCCCGGCCGTCGGCGAGCCCGATGGTCCAGTCATGCAGCGGGCAGGCCACGCGGTCGTCGAACACGATGCCCTGGGACAGAGGGCCGCCCTTGTGCGGGCAGCGGTCGTCGAGCGCGAACACGCGGTCGTCGGCGGTGCGGAACACGGCGATCGGCGTTTCTCCGCCGAGCCAGCGGCGCGCGCCCTGCCGCGGCAGATCCTCCAGACGGCATACGGCGCGCCACGCCTGCGCGTTCATGCCGACGCCTCGTCGACGAGCGGCTCGAACTGCCGCAGGTCCACGCGCGCGCGCTCGAAGTCGCGCCACGGGTCGGGCTCGCCGTCGAGCGCGAACTGCAGCCGCTGCCAGAGCGCCTGCCGGCCCGGCCCGTCTTCCAGCACCCTGCGCTTGACGTAGTCCATGCCGACGCGCGACACGAAGTGCACGGTGCGTTCCAGGTACCAGCCTTCCTCGCGATAGAGCTGCAGGAAGGCGCCGGCGTACTCGAGCACCTCGGCGGCGGTTTTCAGCTTGACCAGGAACTGCGCCACCTCGGTCCTGATGCCGCCGTTGCCGGCGATGTAGATCTCCCAGCCCGACTCCACGCCGATCACGCCGACGTCCTTGATCCCCGATTCGGCGCAGTTGCGCGGACACCCGGAGACCGCGAGCTTGACCTTGTGCGGCGCGTACATGCGCCACAGGGCCTGCTCGAGCATCCGGCCCAGCGCGGTCGAGTCCTGCGTGCCGAAGCGGCACCACTCGCTGCCCACGCAGGTCTTCACGGTGCGCAGCGCCTTCGCATAGGCGTGGCCCGAGGGCATGTCGAGGTCGCGCCAGACCGCGGGAAGATCCTCCTTGCGCACGCCGAGCAGGTCGATGCGCTGTCCTCCGGTGAGCTTCACGGTCGGGATCCGATACCTGTCGACGACATCGGCGATGCGGCGCAACTGCGCGGCGCTGGTCTCGCCGGCCCACATCCGGGGCACCACCGAGAAAGTGCCGTCCTTCTGGATGTTGGCGTGGGCGCGTTCGTTGATGAGCCGAGACTGCGGATCGTCCTGCACCTCCTTCGGCCAGGTGCTGAGCAGGTAGTAGTTGATCGCCGGCCGGCAGCTCGCGCAGCCGTCCGGAGTGCGCCACTCCATGAACGCGAACACCTGTTGCGCCGACAGCAGCCGATGCTCGCGTATCGCCCGGCGCAGTTCCTGGTGCGTGCGCTCGGTGCATCCGCACACGGCCTTCAGCTTCTTCGGCTCGGCGCTGTATGCGCCGCCCAGCGTGCTCGCGAGAAGCTGCTCGACCAGGCCGGTGCACGAGCCGCACGATGCAGACGCCTTGGTCCTGCGGCGCACGTCGTCGACCGTGAACAGGCCGTGTTCCTTGATCGCACGCACGATCGTGCCCTTGCACACGCCGTTGCAGCCGCAGACCTCGGCGTCGTCGGGCATCGCGGCGGCGCTCGTCTGGCCCTGGTGCCCGGCATCGCCGAGGCTCGATTCGCCGAACATCAGGTGGTCGCGGATATCCGCGATGTCGCGCCCTTCGCGCAGCAGCCTCAGATACCACGCGGCATCGACGGTATCGCCGTACAGCATGCCCCCGACCAGCCGGCTGTCGCGGATCACGAGCTTCTTGTAGACGCCGCCGGCCGGATCGGAGAGCACGATCTGCTCGCTGCCGTCGCCGCCTTGAAAGTCTCCGGCCGAGAACAGGTCCACGCCGGTGACCTTGAGCTTGGTCGACACCACCGAGCCGGTATAGCGTCCGATGCCGTACCCGGCGAGGTGGTTCGCGCATACGCGCGCCATTTCGAACAGCGGCGCGACCAGGCCGTAGGCCACGCCGCGATGGTTGACGCACTCGCCGACCGCGTAGATGCGCGGGTCGAAAGTCTGCATCGTGTCGCCGACGACGATGCCGTGCCGGCAGTGCAGGCCCATGCGCTCCGCCAGGGCGGTATCGGGCCGGATGCCGACCGCCATCACGACCAGTTGTGCCGGCAGCACTTCGCCGCCGGCCAGGCGCACGCCGGCCGCGCGGCCGGATTCGCCCGCCTCGATGGCCTCGGTTCGCGCACCAGTGCGGAACGCGATGCCGCGCGCCTCGAGCCCGGCCTGCAGCATCCGGCCGGCGCTGCGGTCGAGCTGCCGCTCCATCAGCCAGTCGTTCAGGTGCACGACGGTGACCGCCATGCCGCGCTGGCGCAGGCCGTTGGCCGCCTCGAGGCCGAGCAGCCCGCCGCCGATCACCACGGCCTGGCGGTCGCACTGCGACGACGCGATCATCGCCTCGGTGTCGGCGATGTCGCGGTAGGCGACGACCCCCGGCAGGCCGCTCCCCGGTATCGGGAGAACGAAGGGCGTGGAACCGGTGGCCAGCAGCAGGCGGTCATACGCCGCGCGGGTACCGTCTTCGGCGGCGGCGATGCGCCGCGCCCGGTCGATCGCGGCCACGCGCTTGCCGGCATGCAGCATGATGCCGTTGTCACGGTACCAGTCGAAATCGTTCAGCACGATGTCGTCGAAGCGCTGCTCGCCCGCGAGCACGGGTGACAGCAGGATGCGGTTGTAGTTCGGATGCGGCTCGGCGCCGAACACGGTGATCTCGTAATGCCCGGGCGCGATCTTCAGCAGCTCCTCGATCGTGCGGATGCCGGCCATGCCGTTGCCGACCACGACCAGCCGCGGTTTCGTGTCCATCAGTGCCTCATCATGCCGCCTGAAGATCTTTGTCTGCCGTCCGGACCCGTCGTCGGGCCCGGATGGTCGCGTCGATTCCCGGAAGCGCTTCGTCGAGCTTCCAGCATCGGGTGCAGCAGGATCCATGCCAGCGGATGAATCGCCGGCTCGACTCCCGGAAACGCCCGTGGCCGCGCGCCGGTGCGCAGGCGAGCGGCGCGGATCGGTGCCCGATGCACTCGTGCGGTGCGCGGTGCCGGCGCATGGTGGTGCGGCGAGATGCGCTTGCATCCCACCGCGATGCGTGCCGCCTTGATTCATGTCAATGGCATATCTAGTGTCAAAACCGTAGTCTAACCCTACCCATAGGGTCTGACCTGGGAGGCTTCTCATGCACGCACACGCCGCCACCCTGCCGACGCACGTCGTCGAGCGCAGCGGGGAACTCGCGCCGTTCGACCGCCGCCGCATCGAGTCCGCGCTCGCGCGCGCGGGCGCGGCCACCGGCGAGTACGACGCCGACGAGGCGGCGCTGCTCGCCATACAGGTGGTCAAGGTGCTGATCCACCGCTTCCGCGGCCAGGCGCCGTCCATCGAGCAGATCCAGGACGTGGCCGAGCACACGCTCATCGCCGCCAACCACCTGAAGACCGCGCGCGCCTACATCGTCTATCGCGAGCAGCATGCGCGGCTGCGCGAGGACGGCAAGACGCTGGTCGACGTCGAGTCCTCGATCAACGAATACCTCACGCGCGCCGACTGGCGCGTCAACGCCAACGCCAACCAGGGCTACTCGCTGGGCGGGCTGATCCTCAACGTGGCCGGCAAGGTCACCGCCAACTACTGGCTGTCGCACGTCTACTCGCCGGAGATCGGCGAGGCGCACCGCAGCGGCGACATCCATATCCACGACCTCGACATGCTGAGCGGCTACTGCGCCGGCTGGTCGCTGCGCATGCTGCTGCACGAGGGCCTGAACGGCGTGCCCGGCAAGGTCGAGGCGGGCCCGCCGCGCCACATGTCGTCGGCGGTCGGGCAGATCGTCAACTTCCTCGGCACGCTGCAGAACGAGTGGGCGGGCGCGCAGGCGTTCTCGTCGTTCGACACCTACATGGCGCCGTTCGTGCGCAAGGACCGCATGGACTATGGCGCCGTGCGCCAGTGCATCCAGGAGCTGGTCTACAACCTGAATGTGCCGTCGCGCTGGGGCACGCAGACGCCGTTCACCAACCTCACGTTCGACTGGACCTGCCCCGAGGACCTGCGCGAGCAGGTGCCGGTGATCGGCGGCGAGGAGATGCCGTTCACCTACGGCGAGCTGCAGGCCGAGATGGATCTCATCAACCGCGCCTACATCGAGGTGATGACGGCCGGCGACGCCAAGGGGCGCGTGTTCACCTTCCCCATCCCCACCTACAACATCACGCGCGACTTCCCGTGGGAGTCGGACAACGCGCGGCGCCTGTTCGACATGACCGCGCGCTACGGGCTGCCGTACTTCCAGAACTTCGTCAATTCCGAGCTCGAGCCGAACATGGTGCGCTCGATGTGCTGCCGGCTGCAGCTCGACCTGCGCGAGCTGCTCAGGCGCGGCAACGGCCTGTTCGGCAGCGCCGAGCAGACCGGCAGCGTGGGCGTGGTCACGGTGAACTGTGCGCGCCTGGGCTACCTGCACCGCGGCGACGAAGCGGGGCTGCTGCGCGCGCTCGACGCGCTGCTCGAGCTGGGCCGGCAGAGCCTGGAGGTCAAGCGCAAGGTGATCCAGCGGCTGATGGACCAGGGCCTGTTCCCGTACACCAGGCGCTACCTCGGCACGCTGCGCAATCACTTCTCCACGCTGGGCGTGAACGGCATCAACGAGATGATCCGCAACTTCAGCGGCGACGCCGACGACATCACCACCGAGCGCGGACACGCATTCGCGCTGCGCTTCCTCGACCACGTGCGCGAGCGCATCGTGGCGTTCCAGGAAGAAACCGGCAACCTGTACAACCTCGAGGCCACGCCGGCCGAAGGCACCACCTACCGCTTCGCGCGCGAGGACCGCAAGCGCTGGCCCGACATCCTGCAGGCCGGCAGCGCGCAGCAGCCCTACTACACCAACTCGTCGCAGCTGCCGGTGGGCTACACCGACGACCCCTTCGAGGCGTTGCAACGCCAGGAGGCGCTGCAGTCGCGCTACACCGGCGGCACCGTGCTGCACCTGTACATGGGCGAGCGGCTGTCCTCCGGCGAAGCCTGCCGCGAGCTGGTGCGCCGCGCGCTGACGCGCTTCCGGCTGCCCTACATCACCGTCACGCCGACGTTCTCCATCTGCCCGACCCACGGCTACCTGTCGGGCGAGCATGCGTTCTGCCCGAAGTGCGACGAGGAGATCCTCGAACGCAAGCGCCAGGCGCTGGCCGCCTGACGCCTGCTTTGCATCCCCTTCGCCCTTCCCCCTTCCCACTTCTTTCCTGGAGCCCGCCATGCCCGACCATGCCCGACCGACCCACGACGAACCCATGCTGCGCGACGATGAGCGCCAGCCGTGCGAGGTCTGGACCCGCGTGATGGGCTACCACCGCCCCGTGTCCAGCTTCAACGTCGGCAAGCAGGGCGAGCACAACGAGCGCCGCTTCTTCGCCGAACCGCACTGCCAGCCCGGATGACGGCAAGGGGCGAGCTGCGGGTCGGCGGGCTGACGCCGCTCACCACCATCGACTTTCCCGGGCGGCTCGCCGCCGTGGTGTTCTGCCAGGGCTGCGCCTGGCGATGCAGCTACTGCCAGAACCCGGCGCTGCTCGAGGCCGGTGCGCCTGCCGCGCTGCGCTGGGACGACGTGCTGGCCTTCCTCGGCCGACGCCAGGGCCTGCTCGATGCGGTGGTGTTCTCGGGCGGCGAGCCCACGCTGCAGGCGCAGCTGCCGGCCGCCGTCGAGCAGGTGCACGCGCTCGGCTTCGAGGTGGGGCTGCACACGGCGGGAATGTATCCCGCCCGGCTCGCTCGCCTGCTGCCGCGGCTCGCCTGGGTGGGCCTGGACATCAAGGCGCCCTTTCACGCCTACGACGCCGTGACCGGTATGCCCGGCGGCGCGGCCAAGGCGCGCCGGTCGCTCGACCTGCTGCTCGCGGCCGGCGTGCCGTTCGAATGCCGCACCACCTGGGACCCAGGCCTGTTCCCGGCGAGCGGCCTCGAGGAGCTGGCCGACGAGCTGGCCGGCCGCGGCGTGGCGCACTGGTCGGTGCAGGGCTGCCGCATCGACGGCCGGCCCGCCGTCGGCGTGCAGCCGCCGGAAGTGCGGCGCCTGTCCACGCGCTTCAGGGAGTTCCGCTGGCGCGACTGAATCGCGGACTGCGCGGCAGGCCGGCCGGCGCCTTCGCCGCGCCTGGCCGTGCGTCACCCGGCGTGCTTCTTCACCCAGGCGGCGTACTTCTCCATCCACCCCCGCAGGAACGTGCGCGTGCTCTCGATCGCGATGTCGCCGGCCTGGTCGAACATGCCGTCCTTCACCTGGATGAACGCCTCGGGCTGGCCCAGCGTCGGCATGTCGAGATAGGCGAGTACGCCGCGCAGGTGCTGCTGCGCGATGGCCGAACCGATCGCTCCGCCCGAGGCGCCCAGCACGCCGGCCGGCTTGCCGGCCCAGGCGCTCTGTCCGTACGGGCGCGATGCATAATCCAGCGCGTTCTTCAGCACGCCGGGAATCGAGCGGTTGTACTCGGGCGTCACGAAGATCACGCCCTGCGCGGCCTTGATCTCCGCCTTGAGCCGCTTGACGGAGTCCGCCGGATCGTTCTCCTGGTCCTGGTTGTAAAGTGGAAGGTCGCCGATCTCCGGCTGGCTGAACGAGAACTCCGCCGGCGCCAGCCGGCAGACGGCATGGGCGAGCTTGCGATTGATCGACTCGCGCCGCAGGCTGCCGACGACCACGGCGATCCGGTACTGGTTCATGTGTCACCTCGCTGTCGTTGACGATCGTTGATGATGCGTTCGGCACTTCACGGCACGGCCTCCCACAACTGAGGGTAGTGCCGCACGAACCCGCCCGCATCGACCCGGAGAACGGCTGAGTAAGAGAAGCGCGGCGCCTCGTAGCCGTACTGGTCGACGGCGAGCCGTTCGTACCGCTGATGCAGCGTATCGAGCGTGCCGGCGAACACGTCGAGCCACGCGACGGGAACGTCCGCGGCCTCGCCGACCTCGAGCGCCACGCGTCGGAGCTGGATCAGGTTCGTGGCCGGCGTGAACCCGAGGTCCAGGTCGATGCATCCGCCCAGCTGCGGCACGATCTGCTCGTTGAGCGTCCAGATGCCGCCGGGCAGCTTCACGACCCGGAAGTCCAGCGCGTTCGCGCCCGCCCAGCCGTGCACCACGCCCCCCAGCGTGTGCCACGCCGTATCGCAGGCTACGTCGTAGGCGAGGCATGCCGCCGCACCGTCGTGTCGGAATGCCGCCGCACCCTGCAGGCGCCAGCCCTCGTCGGCCGTCATAAGCCGACAGGCATCGTGACCGGCGGTGTCCAGGCGGCGCCAGAGGATCGTATCCATGGCTACAGCCTCCTCGGGAGGGCCGCGTGATGCGCGGCCCGGGACGAATTCTCCACCTGCAGCTCGACCGTGCGCACCGAGACCACGTCGCCGTCATCGACGACGAGCTCGGCGACCGAGACCGGCAGCCTGAAGCGCCGCGGGCCGGCACTGCCCGGATTGACGAACAGCACGCCCTGCCGCCGCGCGATCGACGGCTTGTGCGAGTGGCCGGAGACGACGACGTGTACGCCCGCGGCCTGCGGATCGATGTCGAGCAGCGCGAGGTCGTGAATCACATAGAGGCGGATTTCCCCGACCCTGCACAGCGCCGTCTCGGGCAGGCGCTCGGCCCAGGTGCCGAAGTCGTTGTTGCCGCGCACCGCGGTCACCGGCGCGATGGCGGCGAGCGCTTCGAGGATGCCGGCATGCCCGATGTCGCCGCCGTGAACGATGTGATCGCAGCCGTGCAGGAACGCCGTGGCCTGCGGCCGCAGCAGCCCGTGCGTATCCGAGATCAGGCCGATGCGTGGCATGGCAGCATGCCGATGCGCGCATCGAAGCGCTCGGCCGCGGCGCCAGTCGCCTTGAAGGCGCCGGGGCGGGGTCTGAGGTCGAAGAACGCCACCGAGCGATCGAGGTCGGTGACGCCGAGCGTGATCATCGTGATGCGGGGATGCATGCGTCTGCTCCGGGCGGGTGATTACGCGTCGACACCCGGCGGTGCCGGGGCCGGAACGACGTCGCCCGGCGCGCCGGAATCGAAGAATCAGTGTACGCCGGCCCGCTCGACCAGGCCGGCCACCTCCAGCGCCTCGTCGCCGCCCCTGGCACGCAGGCCGTGCACCACGCCGATGCGGTTCCGTTCGGGCTGGTTCTGGCTGGCCTTCCACTTGCCGGACAGCCGGGTGATCGTGATCTCGATGCCGACGATCGCTTCGAGCAGCTTGTCGGTGAACTCGGCCGGCGCATCGGAGTAGTGCCACGGTTCGGGGAACGCGGCTTCGTTGTGCGCCGTGAGCGCCGTGAGATGGGTGCGCAGCCACGACGGATCGTCGACGACGCGCGGTGCGCCATGGGCGTGGACGACCGCGTAGTTCCATGTCGGGACCGCCTTGCCGGTTTCCGCCTTGGTCGGATACCACGAGGGCGTGACGTAGGCGTCCGGGCCGTGGAAGATCGCCAGCACGTCGCCGCCCTTGGCCAGGTCGCTCCAGACCGGGTTCGCGCGGGCGACATGGCCGCGCAGCGTGCCGAGCGGAGCCGGGTCGTCCGAGAGATGCAGCGGGATGTGATTGGCGTCGATTCCGCCGGGCGAGAGCGTGACGAGCGTGGACAGCGGTCTGGCGCGGATCAGCGCGTGCAGGACGTCAATTCTCGGCTCGTCGAAGTGCTTCGGGATGTACATGGACGGAGGACCGGAGGCCGCCGCGGGCCTTTCAGGGCTGGGGTTTGTGGCACACGGCTTCCACGTTGTGGCCGTCCGGCCCGATGACGAAGGCGCCGTAGTAGTTCGGATGATAGTGCGGCCGCAGCCCCGGGGCACCGTTGTCCTTTGCGCCGGCGGCCAGCGCCGCCCGGTGGAACGCGTCCACCTCGGCTCTGGTCTGCGCCGCGATGGCGATGTGCAGGCGGGCCGGCGTCTCCGTGGTCTCGTGGATCCACAGCGTCGGCTTGCCGTCGCGGCCGAGGCCGACGCCATAAGGGCCTTCCATGACCACCGAGACTCCGAGAGGCCGCAAGGCCTCGAGAAAGAACGCCTTGCTTTCGGCGAGGTCGGATACTCCGAAACCGATGTGATCGAACATGGCCGTTACTCCGGGAGGCTCGCCGCGCAGCGGCGGGCCGGGCGACTCACGAGCAGGACACGTTTCCGGAGAATACATCGTGCACGGCGAGACGCCCTGCGGACCGCGCTCTTGCATGCAGTAGAATGGCCCGGCAAGCGAGGCATAGCGCCATCCCATGTGCAAGCAAGCCGTGCTGCGCTGGTGGTCGGTCACCCGCGGCGCCGTCGTGCTCTGGCTCGACAGCAACGCCTTCAGCCACGCCGGCGCGCTCGCGTTCTACACGCTGTTCTCGCTGGCGCCGGTCGTCATCATCGCGGTATCGGTGATCGGCCTGGTGCTGGGCGAGCAGGCGGCCGAGGGCCACATCGTCGGGCAGCTCCAGGACGTGATGGGCCGCGAGGCGGCCGTCGCGGTCGAGCAGGCGGTCGCGCGCTCGCGCATCGAGGAATCGGGCCTGCTGCCCTCGCTGCTCGGCGTGGCCGCGCTGCTCGCCGGCGCGACGACCGTGTTCGGGCAGATGCAGTCCTCGCTGAACGCGATCTGGGGCGTGACCGCGCGGCCGAACCGCAACAACCTCTTCGCGATCGCGAAGAAGCGCCTGCTGTCGCTCACCGTCGTGCTGGCGATCGGCTTCGTGCTGCTGGTCTCGCTGCTGCTCGGCGTGGTGCTGCGCGCGGCGCTGGCGTTCACCGACCGGTTCGTGCCGGCGGTGGCGGCGCTGCTGAGCGGCAGCGAAATGCTGGTGTCGCTGCTGACGGCCTCGCTGCTCTTCGGCGCAGTCTTCAAGGTGCTGCCCGACGTCGTCCTGCGCTGGCGCGACGTGGCCCTCGGCGCGCTGGTCACCGCCATGCTGTTCTCGATCGGCCGCTGGGGCATCGCCGTCTATCTCACCCACACGGCCACGGCCTCCACCTACGGTGCGGCGGGCTCGGTGGTGCTGATCCTGCTGTGGGTCTACTACTCGTCGCTGATCCTGCTGTTCGGCGCCGCATTCACGAAGGTGCACCTGCTGGCACGCGGCCGCGCCGTCGTGCCGCGCAATACGGCGGTGCTGGTGCGGCGCGAGCTGGTGACCGAACCCGGGGCGTGACGCGTCCCCGGCAGCGGGCACGGGCGCTCCGGGCGAAGCGATGCGGACGTGCATCACGCCTTGTCGTTCGCACTCCGGCCGGCCAGGCAGGCGGAGATCCCCGTTCGGTAGGGTGTCGGGGAGAGGCCATAGGCTGCCTCGATCTTCCCGCTGTCGAAGCGGTAGTCGTGCTCGAACTGATACATCATCTCGCCGTTCTCCCTCAGCACCGGCACGAAGAGACCCATCAATCTCAGCATCCAGCGAGGCGCGACCCGTATCCCGAAGGAGCGTCCCGCGAGCTCGCAGGCGAGGCGCACGATGTCCTCGCCGGCCAATGGCTCCTTCGTGGTCGGCAGGTGCCACGTCTGCCCATACGCCTCCGCGGACTGCCCCAGCACCGCGATCGCGCGGCCTGCATCCGGCGTGTAGGTGAAAGTGTGGACCGCCTTGGCGTTGCCGATCCATTGCGGCACCTTGCCCGCCTTCAGGCGTTCGAACACGGTGACGTGCGGGAAGCTCTGCAAGGCGCCGGGTCCGTAGAAGTCCGCCGAGCGCACGATCATCGCCCGCAGATCGCCCGAACGCATCTCGTCCAGCAGCATGGTCGCGATCCGGGCCCTGACTTCCCCTTTGCGGCTGCACGGATCGAACGGCGTCCGTTCCGTCATCGGGCCGTCGACCCTGCCGTAAGCGTAGACGTTGTCGAGGAAGACGAGGCGGCTTCCGTGCCGCTTGCAGCCGTCGATCACGTTACGCATCACTCGCGGCCACTGCTCCTGCCAGACCGCGGCGTCGTACTTCAATCCCGCCACCAGGTAGGCGACGTCGCTGCCGGCTATGGCTCGAGCGGTCGCGGCGGGGTCGAGGAGATCCGCCGCGAAGGTCTCGTCGCCGGCGTTGACCCGTCGGGGGTTGCGGCTGACCTGCCGGATCCGGTCGGTCGAGGGCGAGAGGCTGCGTGAGAGTTCACGGGCGATGACGCCGTTGGCGCCCAGGATGGTCTGCATGCGGATCCTTGCTCCGGAAACCGATGGCGATCGACCGAGCCTCGGCCTGTCGGAAACCATTGTCTCCGGTGCGGCCCGGCGGCGCAACGGCAGGCTTTTCACAGGGTCGACTCCGGTAGGAGAATTCGAAGAGGCCCTCGAGCGCCCGAGCCGTATCGAACCGAGGAGATCGTCATGGGTTCGCAGACCATCAAGATCGGAGCGATGGAGATTCGCTACCTCGTGGACGGGGCGCAACGCGGCGGGCTGGGGCTGTTCGAGCTGAAAGTCCCGGCCGGAGCCCACGTACCGCCGCCGCACAGCCATTCCCGCAACGAAGAGTGCGTCTATGTCCTGGAGGGCGTGCTCAGGTACTCGGTCGACGGCGAAACCCGCGACTTGAAGCAGGGCGACTGGATGTCCACGCCGCGGGGCTCCGTGCACCATTTCAGCAACCCCGGCGCCGCGACCGCGCGCGCTCTGGTGATGCTCACGCCCGACATCGGCGAGCAGTACTTCCGCGATGTGGGCGCCCTCGTCGGCGCGGGTGGGCCGCCCGATCGCACGAAGCTGATGGAAGTCATGGCCCGGTACGGCCTGGTGCTCGCCCCGCCCGGGCCGGTGCCGAACGAGCCGCCTCGACCGGGACCAGACCCGGGAGCTGCGGCGGCCGGGGTCCGGGCCTGAGGGTCAGGCGCGTTGGCGGAACCGCGCGTACAGGACGAAGAGCCAGACTGCCAGAGCGAGGAAGAAGACCACCAGCCCGGCGATGATGCCGGTGGTGGAGAGTGCCGGCGGCCGAAGCTCATTGGCCTGGACGACCAGCCAGTGGACATAGCTCAGGAAGAGCGCCACCGCTGCGGCGAACCACCTGCCGTGCCCGCGAATGAAGGCAATGGTGCTTTCCCTGCGCTCCGGTGCGAGCCAGTACTCGCGGTTCGGGATGTTGAGGTTCGCGCCGCCCTCGCCGGTCACGGCGACGGGGACGAAGGCCACGAGGAGCGGAGCGCCGATGACGAGCGCAAGCAGGATGGCCCGGTATGTCTTGCGTGGCATGAAGCCGTCGGCGGCACCGCTGGCGGAGAAGTGCGATGCGACGACGGGAGGCAGCGCTTCTGCGGTGAGCCAGACGAAGGCGCCCAGCGCGAAGAGCAGCAGCAGGAGAGCGGGAGTGCCGGGCAGTGGTCTCATGGCGTACCGATGTCGAGCTCAGCCGCCTGCGCCGGCAGGCGAAGCCGGTCGTGGAAGGCCGGCGGGAGTGCAGGGTTGGACCTCACCGCCAATTGCAGCCTCGTTCGAGGACGAGGGGCTCATCGACGAGAACGCCCGCAACCTCGGGCGCGGCCCCTGCCGAGTGCGTGAGGACGGGCGCCTGCCTGGCGGCGTCGAAGCGCAGCGAGTAGGAAGAGCCCGCCGGGAACTCGGCGTCGATGACGTAGCACCCGATGCGTTGAGGGACGAGCGGAAGTCCGTACGGAGCGCTGCTGACCCACAGGACATGGGTTCCCGGGCGAAGCACGTAAGCATATGAGCGCAGCCGGCTCGAGACCCGGCTGCCGGGCAGGGGCTTCCCGTCGACCGCACGCAGCAGCACCGGCTTCTCCGTGTCGATCGCGATTCGGGCCGTCGAGTCAGGATGCTCGGGACTGGCGCCATCGACGGAGATGACGGATTGCGAAAGAGCCGCGCAGCCCGCGGCGAGGACTGCGAACGAGAGCGTCAGGACCGGACGGAGCCGTACGAAGATGCGGTGAAACCGGAGCCCCCGGCCGGACGACGGGCACCTCTCATGAGGGTCAGGCCCCTGCGGAAAAGACGGCATGGAAAGGAGGCGAGAGGGCAATGTGGCCGACAACCCAGCGATCGCCCCGCCTTCAGCGGGTGAACCTGAATTCGCAGACACGGCCGGTCAGTCGTTGACCGACGCCGCTCTTTTCGTCGAACTGCGCCTTGATCCGGTACGTGTACCGCTTCCCCCGTTCCGCATTCCTGATCGCGTAGTCCGGGTTGTTGACGATACCCTCGAGTCGCAAAGCAGCACTTCCGTCTTCCTGGATCCTGCCGTAAAGGAAGTGCCACCCTGGCTCTCCTTCCTTTCCATACGTGCCCTGCATACGGCTCTCGCGTACTTCGGCAGGGAAGCGATAGGTGTAGCCCTTGGCGTCGTCGTCGGCCTCTTCATGAGGCGGACAAGTCATCGTGACATTCCATGATCCGTCGAACCTCGATTCCAGTGCCGATGCGAGGGTGGCGGCAAGCGCGAGTGCGGCGAACAGGACATGGGTAGTGATGCGCATTCTCTAGGTTTCATAGGACAGCAGCAGCACCTCGGCGGCTTGCTCGCGGAGCGGGATGAGCGCCTGATAGGCAGCAGACGAGTGCCAGCCATCGACCGCGGCAACGCTCGGGAAGCGGATGACGACAATATCGCTGAAGGAAGTGTCGCCGGCAAGGGTGGTGGCCTTCTTTCCGCGAAAAGCAAGTTCGGCACCCCAGGGCGCCAGAGTGGCTGGAACCCTGCTTCGATACTCGGCCCATTTGTCGAGGTCCTTGACCGTGATATGGCCGACGACATATGCATCGCTCATTTCCCGAGACTCCCCTGGATGAAGGATTCGACGGCAAGCAGAGCGTTGCGCGCCTTGCCATACCCGGTGCTTTCGTCGGGATAGGTGAGGGGTGTCATCGTTGCCCTCCCGTATTCATCTACGGCAGACGGTGCGCTCCTACGTACGGTCGATAGCGTAATGCACCGCCTTCGCACCGGGCACCCCTTCGGTGCAGCGGTAGCCGAGCGCCGGAAGGTCGAGGCCGGCGAGCAGATGCTCCCCGGAGCCGAGCAGAATCGGTGATACCGCCAAGTGCACGTGATCGACCAGCTTGGCCTTCAGATACTGGCGGATGGTGGCGACACCGCCGCCGATGCGAACGTCCTGGCGACCTGCCGCAGCTCGCGCCCGTTCCAGTGCCACATGGATGCCCTCGGTGACGAAGTGGAAGACGGTCCCGCCTTCCATTTCGAGCGGCGGCCGGGGATGATGCGTGAGAACGAACACGGGTGTGTGGTAAGGTGTAGTAGTCACGACTTGATCTGACATATCCTACCCGAACAGGGTGCAACGGAGAAGTCAGATGACTCAGGATCA
>MKUQ01000042.1 GCA_001898645.1 Burkholderiales bacterium 70-64 | reverse complement strand
CCTTGGAGCGAACTCCAGAGTCAAGGGGGCAGCCGGACGAATGAAGGCCACATCATCGAATCCACGCTTTCAAGGTCGAGGCATGCCGTCTGGATTGGGGCGAACGTGGGTTCGGTTCCCGGATTGCCCCCGTACGAAGGCGAGTAACCAATTGCGTGCCCCCCCCCCAATGCGGGGCTCGTCCTTTCCATGGAACGTGGTAGCGACAGGTTGCCGATTCCCGGACGACGGGCGCCCGCGCCTGCCGCATGCTGCCCGCATGTTCGCTGGCGTTGCCGGCAGCATGCCCAGGCAGTCGAGACCTTCGAGGCTGCGGCGCGGTTCACCGTGCTGGTTGCCATTCTTCGTCGGACGCAGCCGCGTCCATCCACCCCAAGGGACATACCTCCCTTGCGGGCGGGAGTCCCTTACCTGTCACAAGGAGTCTCCCATGGATACCCAAGCCATCCGCGCACAGATGCCGACGCTGGTCCGCGGCCACGTGCCTTCCAACGTCCGCTCGTTCAAGTTCAACATCTTCGACGGCCAGCCCAAGGTCTCAACGCTGGGCTTTCACATCGATCCCAAGCCCTTCGAGGGCAAGGTCATCGCCAAGACCGACGACGCCATCGTGGTCAAGACGGGACGCGCCGAGTTCGCTGTGCTGGACCGGGCGCTCGTGACCGAGGAACCCGATGAGGGTGCCAAGGTGCACGTCGAGCCCTACGTCCGACGCCGTTTCGACGGCCTGCGCGCCGATACGCCAGAGGAGCAGACCGAGTTCACGGCGGACGGCCAGCCGTACACGGTGCAACGGTTCATCCTCGGTTCGGCACCGGCAAAGCTGCCAATCCCGGAACCGCGGTGCCCCGAGTTGCAGGAGTTGGTCCATCAACTGGAGCAGTTGCCCGCGCCCGATGGCTTCCGGCGTGTCACGCACATGCTGGTCGATGCCGGCGCGCGGAACTTCGCCTGGGTCGATCCGCTGCCCAAGGACATCATCGCCACGCCACCGGCCATCGGCTTCACCGTCTCCACGGAGAAGTTCCAGGGCCGCGTCACGGTGCTGTACGAGCGCGGTCTCGACCTGTATGCGGTGGAACTGCACCGCGACGGTGAACTGATCGAACGGGCCGATGAGGTGTTCTTCGACACCCTCGGCGACACGCTGGCGCGGCTGATCGACGACGGGGCCTGGCGACGCATCCGCGTGCAGCGCCTGTCGAGTCGCAAGCCTGTCCAGCACTGATCGCCATGCGGCTTCCCGTCCTCGCGGCGGGAAGCCCACCGTTCCCCTTCGTGGAGAAATGCATCATGACCATTCGATTCAAAGGCGCCGAGCTGCGCCCCGTGCTCACCGAGGCGGTAACCAACCAGTCCCGCGTCATCCTGGTCAAGGACCAGGGCGTGTACTTCCTGGCCGAGCGCGGCGAACGCCGGCCCGATGGACGACAAAAGACCATCGCCTACGCGGTCGGCTGCAACCCCGACGTCGATTCCTTCGACGACTGGTGGGAACTGGCCCGTGCCGAGTTCGGCGGCGATGACTTCGGCGAGTTCTTCGAGCCCCAGGAACGGGTGTTCGCCCGCATCCTGGAGAGCGAGGACGACCTGGAGGTCTCGGCCACCGACACGCACCTGTCGTTGCAGGCGGTGGCGCCGAAGCCTAACGGCCACTGACCGCCCTGCCTTCACAGCCCCCGCTCGGGGGCACCTTCTTTCCTGTGCCAAGGCCCTCGCCGCGCACACGCACTCGTCTCCAACCCGCCCCGGGCACCGCTCGCCGGCACGTCCCGGCGCCACGCCTGGAGACAGCCCGCATGCGCGACCCGTTCACCATCGACCGACCCACCTGCATCAGCTTCTCGGGCGGTCGCACCAGCGCCTACATGCTGTGGCGCGTGCTCGACGCCAACGGCGGCCTGACCGCGCAGACCGTGGTCTGCTTTGCGAACACCGGCAAGGAGGTCGAGGCCACGCTGCGCTTCGTGCGCGATTGCGCGTCGCACTGGCGGGTGCCCATCCACTGGCTGGAGTACCGGGCCGCGGAACCCGGATTCGCCGTAGTCGATTTCGACACGGCCAGCCGTGCAGGCGAGCCTTTCGAGGCGCTGATCCGCAGGCGCCAGTACCTGCCGAACCCGGTGGCGAGGGGATGCACCACCTCCCTGAAGATCAGGCCGATGCACAGGTTTGTGCGGGGGCTCGGCTGGACGGAATGGGACCAGTTCATCGGCATCCGCGCGGACGAACACCGGCGCGTGGCGAAGATCAGGGCGCGAGGCCATTCCACCGAATCGGTGCACGAAACCATGTGCATGCCGCTGGCCGACAGCGGCGCGACCGTGCGCCACGTGACCGCGTTCTGGCAGGCCCAGCCCTTCGACCTGGAGTTGCTGACTGTCAACGGCCGCACTCTGGAAGGCAACTGCGATCTCTGCTTCCTGAAACCCCGCGGACAGCGCCTCGCGCTCATCAAGGCACAGCCCGAGGCTGCCGTCTGGTGGATCGCTGAACCTGGCGAGCAAGCCCAACGGCGCCCGGTTTCGCGCCGATGGCCCCAGCTACGCCGACTTGGCGCGCTTCGCGTCCGACCAGGGCGACCTGTTCGATGGCGGCGAGGAACCGATCGCCTGCTTCTGCGGCGATTGAGGAACCGCATGACGTTGGAGCTCATGCCGGTATCGCTGCGCGGCGCCAATGCCTATGTTCAGGCGCATCACCGGCATCATCGCCCTGTTCAGGGCGGCAAGTTCAGTCTGGCGGTCACGCAGGGCGATGACAACGGATCGGGCCGGCACATCGTCGGTGTCGTGATCGTCGGGCGACCGGTGGCGCGCCACCTGGACGACGGCTGGACGCTCGAAGTCACGCGCCTGTGCACCGACGGCACCGCCAATGCCTGCAGCAAGCTCTACGCTGCCGCGTTCCGCGCAGCGCGGGCGCTGGGTTATATCCGCCTTATCACCTATACCTTGCCGGCCGAAGGCGGCGCCAGCCTGCGCGCGGCCGGCTGGCATCTGGTCGGGCAGCGCGGCGGCGGTAACTGGAACCGTGCGCGTCGGCCAAGGCGCGACACGCCTGAGCCGCTGCGCACACCCAAGCACCTTTGGGAAGCACGATAGGCCGCCGCCAATGCGGACAGTGGCCAGAGCCGATTGCCGCTCGCGCGCGGGCCGACGCAGCGCCACGCTTGTCCCATGTTCCGCTGACTTCGGTCGGCAGCATGCCCAGGCAGTCTCGATCTTCAAGACTGCGACGCGGTTCCGACCGCGTAGATCACACCAGTTCGCACCGGCATCCACGCGCGAACGCCCATCGGCCTGCCGATGGTGATGCCACCACGTTGTTCCTCAACCCACGCGGGGGTTCCACACCTTTCCCCGCCTAGGGTCGGGTGTGTCTCCGCCTCTTTTCTTTCAGGAGATTCACCATGACCACTTCCACCGACAAGTCCTACTTCGACCTGCACATCACCGGCCTCGGGTATCTCAATCGCATCCGCGAAGTGAAGCCCAAGAAAGGCGATGCGTTCCTGGCCTGCGACATCGCGGCCCTCAACGGTCCCAGCGATGACGTCTCATATGTGCGTTTCGACACGCGCGTCTCGGGGTCCGAAGCGCAGCACCTGGTGCGCCGCTGCATCGATGCCGTCGATGCCGAGAAGAAGGTGATGATCGGCTTTCGCCTCGGCGACCTGTGGGCCGACACCTTCACCTACTCGAAGGGCAAGCGCGCCGGCGAGCAGGGTGTGAGCTTCAAGGCTCGGCTGCTGTTCATCAGTTGGATCAAGGTCGATGGCAAGCTTGTCTACAAGGCCGAGCCCAAGCCGACCGATGCCGACGAGCGCGATCAGGAAGTCCCCCCGACTTCCGCGACGCCCGCCGACGCTTCCGCTGCACAGAAAGCCCAGGCCCCGGCGCCTTCCAAGCCCGTTGCCGAAGCTGCCGATGAAGCGCCTGCCGATGCCCCCGCATTGGCTGTCGCCGAATCGTTCTGATCCGCAAGGCCCCATCGCCGGGGCCTTGTCTTCTTCCTCGCATGCACGCGCGACCGTCTTGACGACGGTTCGCCGCGTGATCGCAGCTTTGTCAGCAGGAGATCCACATGATCACCATTCCCGGCCAATTGGCCATCAAGACCATCCACGGTCGCAACGGCGACTTCAACGTCGGGCGCCTGGCGACCTCGATCGGCGAGTTCGTCGTGAAGAACGCCGAACTCGACCAATACGCCGAAGGCAAGTACGAAGGCGATTTCATCATCGCTGAGATTCGTCCCTCCACGTACAACTCCAACGGCCGCATGGTCATCGAAATCCGCGCCCTCCTGGGCGGGATGACGCTGTCCAACATCGACGCCCTGAGCCGCGACGACGCTCGCAGGTTGAGTCCGCAGGAAGTCGATCCGATCGACGAGGAAGCGCAGGCGCCCACACCGGCTGCACCGAAGCCGGCGCCCAAGGGGAAGGCCCGCAGCGCGCGCGACCCGCTGGTCGATACCACGCCGTTCGGCAGCGAACCGGCCGCCGCTCCCTCCGACGCTTCGGCCGACGATGCGGCGTTGTTCGGCGCGCTCTGGCCGCTGGGCGAGGTCATCAAACTTGACGCGACCGTGGACCGTCGTGTGCTGCGTCAGCAGCGCGACCGCCTCGGTGCGTTGGGCTACGAGTTCGCTCCGCTGTCCCAGGACTGGCACCTCGCCAAGGCCTGATCCCACCGCCGCGCATGCGGCATTTCACCACCCACCGGGGTTCCTCCCCGGTGGGGCGGGGCTCCGGTCTCTTTTCCAAGGAGATCGTCATGCAACTCGCATCCCGCTTCGCTTATCGTTCCCCGGTGCTGCGGTCGAATCACCCGCTGTCGGATGACCAGATTCGCACCGTCGTGCCCTCCATCTTCGCGGACACCCCGCATGAAAGCCGATCCGAGCGGTACAGCTACATCCCCACGGCGGCTGTGCTGACCGACCTGCGCAAAGAAGGCTTCCAGCCGTTCATGGTGTGCCAGACCCGCGTGCGCCAGGAGGACCGCCGCGACTAAACCATGCGGACTTGTGGTCCACGTTCAACCGGGTCCAGGAGAACCTCGTCAAAGGCGGCCTGACCGGCCGCAACGCCAACGGGCGCCAGCAGCGCACGCGCCCCGTCCAGGGTATCGACCAGAATGTCCGGCTCAACCGGGCGCTCTGGCTACTCGCGGACGGCCTGCGCAAGCTGAAAGCCTGACCTCAAGCGGATCGTGCCCATCGCGGCATGGTCCGCTTTTCTTTGCTCCGGGCTTCGACAGACACGGGCACTGAGCAAACAGGGGAGCGTCCGGGGCGGTTTGTTGCTCCCAATCATTCGCACGCTGGCGCAGGCTGGTCCCATGTCCGTCGGCGATGCCGACAACATGCCCAGGTAGCCCAGACCTTCGAGGCTACGGTGCGTTGCTACGCACAGGTCGTTTTCTCTCCACGCCACCGGCGTTTTCCTTCCATCCCCCAAGGGCAGCGACTGCCCTGCGGGCGGTGTTGCCTCCATCTTCATCGAGGACATCACCATGCCTGCAATCGCATCCCCCAAGACGCTGTACCGCATCGACGAGTGCCCGGACCTCATGGCCGATGCCATCGTCGGTGACGAGAACGGCAACCTGGTCTTTCTCTCCATCTGGGCGCGCGATACCGCCGTCCAGGAGTTCCTAGCGCGCCTGACCCTCGGGCGCGACGAGCAGGGACTGGACCAGTTCCACATCCTCACCGAGCAGGGCGGCTCCGTCCCGGTCTTCGTCGGCAACGTCGAGAACCTGGAGAAGCGCAGCACGCGCGCCTATCGGCGCACGCTGTTCGGCTCGCTGTCCAACGTGTGGCTGTTCGATCGCCGCTGCGTCCGGCCCGACAAGGCCAACGCCAGCGCGCTCGCGCTGCTCCCGCGCGATTCCAGCCATCGTACCGATCGGCTGTGGACGCTGGTGCGGGACACGTGCCCACTGCCCTTGCTCGATCCCTGGCGCGACCTCGTGCTGGAACTGCTGCAGGCGAAGTCGATGCTGACGCGCCTGCCATTCGCCCTCGGGCCGCTGGAAGGCCACCGGCTCGCCATCGACGTGCCGACGCTGACCCAAGCGCTCGGCGGCTTGATCCGCGAGGACGTGCTCACCGCGGGCACACCGCCGCGGCGTCCCCACGCCGACCTGTCTCTGGCTTCGCCCGTCGCGGCGGTGGCTTGAGGTCTCGCACCGGACATGCACGCCTGCATGTCCGCTTCCTTTCATCGTCACTGCCCAGGAGATTCCCATGGCACTCATGTTCCCGCGGCTTGCCCGCAATTTCGTGAAGAACGGGTACTTCCCCACGGACGAACCCACGCTCGAAAGAGCACTCGCCGCACTGGCGCCCAGCGACGGGCCGATGTGCATCATCGATCCGTGCGCCGGCGAAGGCGTGGCGGTCGCCGAAGCCGCACACGTCCTCGGGCGTGGGCAGGTCCAGGCGTTCGCCGTGGAGTACGACGCCGAGCGCGCAGCCCATGCGCGCAAGCTGGTCGATCGCTGCATCCACGGCGATTTGATGGACACGCTGATCAGCCGCCAGACCTTCGGGCTGCTGTGGCTCAACCCGCCCTATGGCGATCTCGCCAAGGATGCCAACGGCAACGTCGGCTACCAGGGCCAGGGGCGCGCCAGGCTGGAAAAGCTGTTCTACCAGAAGGCGCTGCCGCTGCTGCAATACGGCGGCGTGCTGATCTTCATCGTGCCGCACTATGTGCTCGACGCCGAGCTGGTTGGATGGCTGACGCGCCATTTTTCCGAGCTGCGCATCTACCGTGCGGTGGCGACGCAGTTCAAGCAGGTGGTCATCTTCGGTCGCCGGGTTCGCCAGCGCGACCAGGCATCGGATGCGGTGAAAGCCACGCGCGGTCTGCTACTGCAGATCGGGCAAGGCGACACCGAAGCCGAGGAACTGCCCGCTGAATGGCCGTTCCTGCCGTACACCGTTCCTGCCAGCCCGGCCGAGCCGGAGCACTTCTATCGCATCACCATGGAGCCCGAGCAGTTCGCCGCCGAAGTCGGCCGGCTGCAAGGGTTGTGGCCGACGCTCGATACGCACCTCGGGGCCGCGCAGCAGTCGCTGCGCTCACCGGCACGGGCCTTGTCGCATTGGCATCTCGCACTGGCCTTGGCCGCGGGCGCGATTTCAGGCGTGGTGAGGTCCAAGGCGGGACGGCTGTTGGTCGTGAAGGGTGACACCCACAAGGAGAAGACGTTGCAGACGGAATACGCCGAACGCGACGACGGCTCCGTGGCGGAAACGCGCATCCTCACCGACAAGTTCGTTCCGGTCATCCGGGCATGGGACATGACACCGGGCTCCTCGACGAGGGGCGAGGTGCTGACCATCCGCTGATCGCTGTTCCCTGACGGTTCGCCGTCGCTTTCATCACCCACCGGGGCCATGTCACCCCGCTGGGGTGCCGTGGCCCTTTTCTTCTCTTGAAGGAGCACACCATGGCACTCGCTGTTCTTACCCCTGTATCGCAAGCACGCTTTGCCCCCGGGCACGTCGTCATGACCATCGGCGTCGATGCGCTGGTGCAGCAAGGCCGGCTCAACCCGGCACCCTATCTGCGCCGCCATCTCAGCGGCGATTGGGGCGATCTCGACGATAGCGACCGGCGTCAGAACGACGCCGCGTTGCGCTCCGGCGAGGATCGGCTGTTCTCGTCCTACCAGGTCGCGCCTGATCTCAAGCTGTGGATCATCACCGAATGGGATCGCAGCGTGACCACGCTGCTGTTGCCCAGCGAATACTGATCCTCATCGATCGCGGCCGCACGCCGCTTCTTATCATCCCACCCTGGGGCATTTCATCGCCCCGCGGGGGGTGCATGCCCCATTCATCTGGAGCATCACCATGTCCCTCGATCTCGAAACCGTTCCGACCGCCGAAGGCAAGCCCGTTCAGGGCGATCTGCTCGAAGCGGCTGCTTCTCCCCTGACGCTCAGCCTGCAGGACTTCGTGTCCGAGTTCGGCGACGAGCTGCTCGATTCCCTCAATCGCGCGAACCCGCCCGTGTATGCCGGTCAGGCCCGGCCGCACCGCCAACTCGTGCTGGCCAGCCTCAAGCGCAAGCTGTTCCCGGCGCAAGCCGAAGTGGTCCATGCCGTCACCGAACTGCTGGCCGACCGCAGCGAGCGCGCCGCGATCGTCAATGGCGAGATGGGCTGCGGCAAGACGACGGTCGGTATTGCGACCGCCGCCATCCTCCACGCTGAAGGCTACCGCCGCACGCTGGTTCTTTCGCCGCCGCACCTGGTCTACAAGTGGCGGCGCGAAATCCAGGAGACGGTGGCCGGCGCCAAGGTCTGGGTGCTGAACGGCCCGGACACGCTGGTCAAGCTCATCAAGCTGCGCGAGCAGCTCGGCGACGTAGCACGCGGCCAGGAGTTCTACGTGCTCGGGCGCGTGCGGATGCGGATGGGATTCCACTGGAAACCCGTCTTCAACCTGCATCGCACACTCCACGGCAACGTGGGCGCGTGCCCGGACTGCGGCAACGTCATCACCGACCTCGACGGCGAGCCGGTCAACCCGGTGGAGCTGGAAGCCGAGGAATACCGCAGGAAATGCAGCCATTGCGCCGCGCCCCTGTGGACGCTGATCCGCCCGAGGGGCCTGTCCGCCAGCGACCAGTCCACGGCCGTGCTCAAAGCCTTGAAGCGCATCCCGACCATCGGGGAAGTCACCGCGCAGAAGCTCATGAAGCGCTTCGGCGATGGCTTCCTTGCTTCGATGCTGGGAGACAACGTGCATGAGTTCATCAACCTCATGGACGGCAACGGCGAGCTGGTCTTTTCCGACCGCCAGGCCACGCGCATGGAACGCGCGATGGCGAACATGGAGTTCGGCTTTGGCGAAGGCGGCTACCAGCCGTCCGAGTTCATCAAACGCTACCTGCCGCAAGGCACGTTCGACCTGCTCATCGCCGACGAGGCACATGAGTACAAGAACGGTGGCTCCGCGCAGGGCCAGGCCATGGGCGTGCTGGCAGCGAAGTCGCGCAAGACCTTGCTGCTCACCGGCACGCTGATGGGCGGCTACGGCGACGACCTGTTCCATCTGCTGTTCCGAGCCCTGCCTGGGCGGATGATCGAAGACGGCTACCGCCCGACCAAGAGCGGCAGCATGACCTCGGCCGCGATGGCGTTCATGCGCGATCACGGTGTCCTCAAGGACATCTACTCCGAGAGCACCGGCACGGCGCACAAGACGGCCAAGGGCACCAAGGTCTCGGTGCGTACCGTCAAGGCGCCGGGCTTCGGGCCGAAGGGCGTGCTGCGTTGCGTCCTGCCGTTCACGGTCTTCCTCAAGCTCAAGGACATCGGCGGCAACGTGCTGCCGCCGTATGACGAAGAGTTCCGCGAGGTGGCGATGGGCACGGCGCAAGCCGCGGCCTACCGCGATCTGGCGGGTCGCTTGACCGCGGAGCTGAAGCAGGCTCTGGCGAAACGCGATACGACGCTGCTCGGCGTGGTCCTCAACGTGCTGCTGGCCTGGCCGGATTGCTGCTTCCGGTCGGAGACGGTGGTGCATCCGCGCACGCGCGCGACCTTGGCGTTCGTCCCGGCTCAGTTCAACGAACTGGAGCTGATGCCCAAGGAGCGCGAGCTGATCGAGATCTGCCGGCAGGAGAAGGCAGCGGGTCGCAAGACCCTGGTCTATACGGTCTACACTGGCACGCGCGACACCACGTCGCGCCTGAAGGTGCTGCTGGAGCGGGAAGGCTTCAAGGTGGCGGTACTGCGCGCAAGCGTGGATGCCTCCCGACGCGAGGACTGGATCGCCGAGCAGTTGGACCGCGGCATCGACGTGCTCGTCACGAACCCGGAGCTGGTCAAGACGGGCCTCGATCTGTTGGAGTTCCCGACGATCGTGTTCCTGCAAAGCGGCTACAACGTGTATTCCTTGCAGCAGGCGGCGCGCCGGTCGTGGCGCATCGGGCAGAAGCAGCCGGTCAAGGTGATCTACCTGGGCTACGCGGCTTCGTCGCAGATGACCTGTTTGGGCCTGATGGCCAAGAAGATCATGGTGTCGCAGTCCACGTCGGGCGACGTGCCCGAATCCGGGCTCGATGTCCTGAACCAGGATGGTGATTCCGTGGAAGTGGCGCTGGCGCGCCAGTTGGTGCACTGAGCGTTCGTTGGATTTCGCGGCCCCTCGGGGGCCGCTTTTCTTGTGCGCCCAGCATGGGCGCACTCTTCGGGGTGAAAGTCCCCGGCCGAGCTGGCCACAGCGAGGCAAGCGAAGCGCAACTGCGTGAGGGTGACCGAGCGTGGGAAGGAAGCGTGGAGCGTAAACCGTGAGTCGAGGTACACGAACCGCATCTGAGGCGGAGCCGGCCAGGGCGAGCAGGCAAGAGACTGCGAAGCTCTCGTGGCCAAGGGCCAGGCGACGTAAATGCGGCGACTGTGCGGTGAAGGAGTGCGTTCTTACCTGGGGAGATCTCGCCTCACGCCTGAAAGGGCGACGGTGATGAACCGCAGCGAGAAGTCAGCCGAGGTCGTAGTAGCCGCAGCCAGCCACAGAGGCTGAAGGGCACGGCGAAGGACCGAACGAGAAGGACAGTCACGAGACATGTCGCTTGGCCAAGCAAGGCATCAGAAGCCCGGGCAACCGGGGCGCACGGGGGCGGGGCGCGGTGAAGCCGCGTCTGAAGCCGTGAGCGATGAAGCAACGCCGGCGCGGCATGCACAAACGGGCTGCGGGGTCGACGAGCTGCTCGGGCAGGCATTGACCAGAGAGAACATGGCGGCGGCGTGGAAACGCGTCAAGGCCAACAAGGGAAGTGCCGGCGTCGATGGACGCTCGGTACAAGGCACGGGCGAATATCTCAAGCAAGCGTGGCCCGACGTTCGCGCAAGGCTGCTCGATGGCAGCTACCGGCCAGAGCCGGTGCGCCGGGTGGGCATACCCAAGCCGGGTGGCGGAGTGCGCGAGCTGGGAATACCGACCGTGGTGGACAGGGTGATCCAGCAGGCGCTGCTGCAAGTGCTGCAACCGCTCATCGATCCGACGTTCAGCGCGCACAGCCACGGCTTCCGGCCGGGGCGCAGCGCGCATGGGGCGGTACTGGAGGCGCAGCAGTACGTGCAGGCGGGATATCGGGTGGTCGTGGATGTGGACCTGGAGAAGTTCTTCGACCGCGTCAACCACGACATCCTGATGGACCGATTGGCCAAGCGGATAGCGGACAAGGGGGTGCTGCGGCTGATTCGCCGATACCTCCAAGCGGGCATCCTGGCGCACGGGGTGCACAGCGACAGGTTCGAGGGCACGCCGCAAGGCGGTCCCTTGAGCCCATTGCTGGCCAACGTGCTGCTGGACGAAGTGGACCGGGAGCTGGAGCGCAGGGGCCACAGGTTCGTGCGCTACGCCGACGACTGCAACGTCTATGTCAGGAGCCGCAAGGCGGGAGAGCGGGTGCTGCAGGCGCTGCGAGGCTGCTACGCGAGGCTGGCGCTGAGGGTCAACGAATCGAAGACAGCGGTGGCATCGGTCTGGGGACGCAAGTTCCTGGGGTATTGCTTGCGGGCCGCCCCGGCAGGGGAGGTCAAGCGAGCAGTGGCCAAACAGGCCATGCACAAGGTGCGGCAACGCATCCGGCAGCTCACGCGACGCACGCGAGGGCGCAGCCTCCAACAGATTGCCGCTGACCTGCGGGACTACGTGCCGGGCTGGAAGGCGTACTTCCGGCTGGCGCAAACCCCCAGGGTCATGCGCGAGATGGACGAATGGCTGCGACACCGGCTGCGGGCGATCCAGCTCAAGCAGTGGCGGCGCGGGACCACGATGTTCCGCGAGCTGCGCACGCTGGGGGCGGCGCCGGACCTGGCTGCGCGCATCGCCGGCAACGCAAGACGCTGGTGGCGCAACAGCGCCATGGGCCTGAACCGTGTGATGCCCATCGCCTACTTCGACCGTCTGGGAGTCCCGCGATTCTCCTGACCTCAACTTCTCGAACCGCCCGGTGCGGACCCGCATGCCGGGTGGTGTGGGAGGGGCAGCCGCTCCAGTAGCGGCTCCCCCTATCCCGATTGTGGCGTCTCTTTGCGGCGCCTGCGCATCGGCAGTAATCGGTCGGCATCCAGTTCCCTTTGTTTGCTGCCGTCGCGCGTCGCGGCGGCGAAGGTGGCGGCTCCATGTTTCGGAGAGCCGACCCAATGCGACTGTCCGCCCGTTTCCTTCGCCACCTGGCCGCGCCGGCCTTGGTGGCCGCTGCCGCGCTGGCTGCAGGCTGCGCCACCACGGCGCAACCACCGGCCTCCGTCCCGGCAACGCCCACGCCCGGCGCATCCGCCGCCATGGCCGAGCCGGCCACCAGCACCGACGTTTCCGGCAGCGCGGTGCCGGTGGTCCGCTACAGCCGCTACACGCTCGTGGAACTCGTGCCGGAGCCGGCGCAGCGTGACCTGATGCGTCAGGTGATCGAGGTGACGATTCCGCCCAGCTTCGATGCCAGCGTCGGCGACGCCCTGCGGCACGTGCTGCTGCGCACCGGCTACCGGCTGTGCGATGCGGCCGATGCCGCGCCGCTGTATGCGCTCGCGCTGCCTGCGGCGCATCTGCGCCTCGGGCCGCTGCCGCTGCGCGATGCGCTGTTGGCCCTGGCGGGACCGGCGTGGGAGCTGTCGATCGACGACGGCATGCGCCTGGTGTGCTTCCAACGTCGTGCGAGTTCCACGGCGGTGCCCGTTCCCGCTGCGCGCTCGCCCGAGCCGGCTCAACTTCCCCGGGCCCAGGAGGTCCAGCCATGACCACGCCGCAGATGCTGTCCCCCGAGGAGCGCCGTCCGCGCTGGCCGAAGATCGCGGCCGGCGTGTGGCTTGCGCTCGTCAGCGTGCTGGCCGTCGTCAACAGCGTCGGGCTGTCGCGCCTCATCGAGCAGAGCCGCGCCACCGCGCAGGATGCCCATGTGCAGGCCCTGGGCACACGGGTAGGCGACCTGGAACAGCACGCCGAAACCCTCAACCGCCAGCCCAAGCCCGTCGCCCAGGCCGACCTCGATGCGGTGCGTCAGGCCGTGGAGACGCGGCTGACGCAGCTCGAACAGGCGCAGCCTCCATCGGCCGATCTCGATGCGCTGCGCTCGCGCGTCGGTGACATCGAGGCCCGCCTGAAGAAAGCCGCAGCGCCGGCCGCGACGCCGCGCCGCACCGCCGAGCCAGTCAAGCCCAAGGTGCCCGAGCCGCCATTCAACATCGTGGGCGTGGAGCTGCGCGGCGGCGAGCGCTTCCTGTCGGTGGCGGTGCCCAAGGCGTCGTCGGTGCTCGACGTGTGGCTGCTGCGCGAAGGCGATGCCGTCGGCGCCTGGCACCTGCTGGCGATCGAGGCGCGCGCCGCCGTATTCCGCGTGGACGGCCAGATGCAGCGCATCGCGCTGCCGTAGGAGCGCGCCATGCAGCCCGGCATCGCGTCCGCGATCGGCCTCGTCCTGATCCTCGCTGCAGTCGCCACCGATGCCGGCGCGCAAGCGGTCTCGGGGGCGCCGGTGGCGACTTCCCGTGCCACGCCGAGCCAGGTGCAGAACAGCACCGACGCCGCGCTCGACGCGCGTCTGGCACGGGATTGGGGGCTGCGGCCCGAAGAGTGGGCGCGCTACCGGCAGGTGATGCAGGGACCGCTCGGCATCTACTCTCCGAACCTGGACCCGCTGACCGCGCTCGGCATCGAGGCGCGCAGCGACGAGGAACGCAACCGTTACGCCGAGCTGCAAGTGCAGGCGGAATCGCGGCGCGTGGGCAAGACGCTGGCCTACCAGCGCGCCTACGACGCGGCCTGGAAGCGTCTCTATCCAGGTCAGCAGCGGGTGAACATGCCAGGCGCACAGGCGCCCGGCGCCGGCAACCGTGGATCGGGGCGGCTGGCTGTGTTCGTCAAGGCCGACTGCGCAGCCTGCGATCAGCGCGTGCGCCAGTTGCAGGCGGCCGGCACGGCGTTCGACCTCTACATGGTCGGCAGCCGCCAGGACGACGCGCGCATCCGCCAATGGGCGACACAGGTCGGCGTCGATCCGGCCAAGGTGCGCGCACGCACGATCACGCTCAACCACGACGCCGGGCGCTGGCTGTCGCTCGGCATGTCCGGCGAGCTGCCCGCCGTGGTGCGCGAGGTCAACGGCCAATGGCAACGCCAGTAGCCGCGCCAGCAGCCGCGCGCGCGACGCTGGTCATCTGCCTCGGAGCCTGGGCCTCGGCCTCACCCGCGCAGGAAGTGCCGCCACCGGCCTACCAGCTCGCCGCGCAGCAGGCGGACGTGCCGTCTCCGGTGTTGTACGCGGTGGCCCTGCAGGAGAGCGGCGCACGGCTGCGCGGGCGCTTGATCCCCTGGCCGTGGACGCTCAACGTCGCCGGACGCCCCGAGCGGTACGCCACGCGCGTCGAGGCCTGCGCCGGCCTGCGCAGAGCGCTCGCCCGCACGCCGGCCAGCCGCGTCGATGCGGGCCTCGGACAAGTCAACCTCGGCTACCACGCACACCGCTACGCGCAGCCCTGCGAGCTGCTCGACCCGTACCGCAACCTCGCCATCGCCGCGGAAATCCTCAAGGAGCAGCACACGCCCGGCGAGGACTGGCTGGTCGCCATCGGCCGCTACCACCGGCCCGCCGGGGGAGAGCCGGCGGCCCGCTACCGCCGCAGTGTCCACCAGCACCTCACCCGCGTGCTGGGGCCGGGCACCTCCATTCCCTCCACTCGGACCCGCACGCCATGAAGCACATCCTGCTTGCCGCCACCGTGGGGATGCTGTCGGCAACGATCGCCACGGCACAGCCCGTCAACGCCCCATCCCGCAAAGCACCGCCGGTATCGCCGCCGCTGGTCGTCGTCGAGGACCGCGGCGGCGTATCGGCGTTGCCGTACTACCAGCCCCTCAACCCCCAGGACGCCGGCCCGGCCCAGCCGGCAGCGCCGGTGCCGACGCCGCGCGTGGGCATGCCGGGCGAGGCCGAGGCCGTCATGCTGCCTGTGCGCTCCACGCACTTGTCGCCCGGCGACGAGCCGCGCCGCGTCATCCGCGCGCCCGGCCTCATGCCGCTGTTCCTGGTCGGCGACGATGACCGCTCGCGGGCCTGGCTGCGGCAGCGGCGCGCGGCCCTGCAGGAGCTGCGCGCGGTGGGCCTGGTGGTCAACGTGGCCACGCCGCAGGCCCTGGCCGCGCTGCGCCGTCTCGCACCGGGCTTGACGCTCGCGCCGGTGTCGGGCGACGACCTGGCACAGCGGCTGGGCATCCGCCACTACCCGGTGCTGATCACGGCGACCGGCATCGAGCCGTGACGTGAAGCAGCCGCCGCCATGGCCCAACCCCAAGCCGTCGAGGTGCTGCTGCGGCCAGCGGTGGAGCTTTACACCGTGGCGGTCTGTGCCGCCGCCGCGCTTCTGTGCCTGGTGGCCCCATGGTCGCTCGCGCTGAGCCCCTTGCTGGGGTTGGGCAGCGCGCTGGCCTTCCTCACCTTCGCCGCGATCCGCCTGCACGACGCCTGGGCGATCCTGCGCTACCGGCGCAACATCCGCCGCCTGCCGCGCTTCGTGATGACCAGCCGCGACGTGCCGGTCAGCCAGCAGCGCCTCTACGTGGGCCGGGGCTTTCGCTGGGACCAGCGCCACACGCACCGGCTGCTGCAGACCTACCGGCCGGAGTTCCGCCGCTACGTCGAACCCACACCGATCTACCGCCTGGCGCGGCGCATGGAGGAACGGCTGGAGTTCGCGCCGTTCCCGCTGTCCAAGCTCGCGGGCGCGCTGGCCTGGGATAGTCCGTTCAACCCCGCGCGCCCGCTGCCGCCGCTCGGTGGCCTGCCGCGCCTGCATGGCATCGAACCGAACGAGGTCGACGTCACCTTACCGCTGGGCGAGCGCGTCGGCCATTCGCTGGTGTTGGGCACGACGCGGGTGGGCAAGACCCGCCTGGCCGAGCTGTTCATCACCCAGGACATCCGGCGCAAGGTCAATGGTCAGCACGAGGTCGTGATCGTCTTCGACCCGAAGGGCGACGCGGACCTGCTCAAACGCATGTACGTCGAGGCCAAGCGTGCGGGCCGCGAAGGCGAGTTCTACGTCTTTCACCTGGGCTGGCCGGACATCTCGGCACGCTACAACGCCGTGGGCCGCTTCGGCCGCATCAGCGAAGTCGCCACGCGCATTGCGGGCCAGCTTTCCGGCGAGGGCAACAGCGCCGCGTTCCGCGAGTTCGCCTGGCGCTTCGTCAACATCATTGCTCGCGCCCTCGTCGAGCTGGGGCAGCGCCCCGACTACCTGCTGATCCAGCGCCACGTCATCAACATCGATGCGCTGTTCATCGAGTACGCGCAGCATTACTTCGCCAAGCATGAGCCGAAAGCCTGGGAGGTGATCGTCCAGCTCGAAGCCAAGCTGAACGAGAAGAACATCCCGCGCAACATGATCGGCCGCGAAAAGCGCGTCGTGGCGCTGGAGCAGTACCTGTCGCAGGTGCGCCTCTACGACCCGGTACTCGACGGGCTGCGCAGCGCGGTGCGCTACGACAGGACGTACTTCGACAAGATCGTCGCCTCGCTGCTGCCACTGCTGGAGAAGCTGACCACCGGCAAGATCGCCCAACTGCTGGCGCCGAACTATTCGGACCTCTCCGACCCGCGGCCGATCTTCGATTGGATGCAGATCACCAGGAAGCGGGCCATCGTCTACGTCGGGCTCGATGCGCTGTCGGACGCCGAGGTCGCTGCGGCCGTGGGCAACTCGATGTTCTCCGACCTGGTGGGCGTGGCCGGGCACATCTACAAGTTCGGCATCGACGACGGCCTGCCGGGCGCATCGACGGGCGTGAAGGTGCCGATCAACGTCCATGCCGACGAATTCAACGAACTCATGGGCGACGAGTTCATCCCGATGGTGAACAAGGGCGGCGGCGCCGGGGTCCAGGTGACGGCCTACACGCAGACCCTGAGCGACATTGAAGCCCGCATTGGCAACCGCGCGAAGGCCGGCCAGGTGGTCGGCAACTTCAACAACCTGTTCATGCTGCGCGTGCGCGAGACCGTGACCGCCGAGCTGCTGACGCGCCAGCTTCCGAAGGTGGACGTCTACGCCACGACGATCATGAGCGGTGCGACCGACAGCTCGGACCCGACCGGCAACACCGCCTTCACGTCGAACACGCAGGACCGCATCAGCAGCACGAGCGTGCCATTGATCGAACCGGCGCACGTGGTCGCCTTGCCCAAGGGCCAGTGCTTCGCCCTGACCGAGGGCGGCAACCTGTGGAAGGTCCGCATGCCGCTGCCGGCGCCCGACCCGGACGAGGTGATGCCGCGGGATCTGCGGGAGCTGGCCGGCTACATGCGGCAGCACTACGTCGAGGCCGGCGACTGGTGGGAGAGCACCGGCCTGCCGGGCCTGCAGGAGCGCGCGCTGCCTGATGACCTGTTGGCCGACTTCAAGTCGATGGCCGGCGCCGAGGAAGGGGCCGAGGCATGAACGACCCGGCCGTCGCCGCGCAACGTCAGCAGGTCCGCCAACAGGGCCTGATCGCAAGCCTGGTCACGCTTCCGTTCCGGCTGTTCGGCGTGCTCTGCGGCTCGCTGCTCCTGTGCATCCTGATCGAGTGCGTCGGCATGCACTTCTTCTGGCCCGAGGAAGGCTGGCGCCATGCGCAGGGCATGCTGAACTACGAACTGGCCCACGTCTCGGACCACTTCACGCGCAGCGTGCTGGTGCAGGAGCCAGGCCGCAGTGCGCGCCACCTGGTCGAGACGGCCTATGACTGGCTGTTCGTCAAGAGCGGGCTGATCGACTGGATACGCGATGCCGCAGCGCAGTCGCGGGTCGGCGCGCGCAACGCCAACCACGACTTCCGGTATTACCTGGGGCTGGTCTACGTGCATGTCGAGGGCTACCTGATCACCTCCGCCTACACCGTGCTCGTGTTCCTCGTGCGGGTGCTGGTGCTGACACTGACCCTGCCGCTGGTCCTGATGGCGGCCTTCGTCGGGTTCGTGGACGGGCTGGTGCGCCGCGACGTGCGCAGTTTCGGTGCCGGCCGCGAATCGGGCTTCATCTACCACCGGGCGCGTGCGGCGCTCATGCCGCTGGCCGTGCTGCCGTGGGTTACGTACCTGGCGCTGCCGGTCAGCGTGCATCCGCTGCTGATCCTGCTGCCTGCCGCGGCACTGCTCGGCATGGCCGTGGACATCGCCGCGGCGACGTTCAAGAAGTACCTGTAGCCGCCGGAAAGCGGTGGCGCGCCGATGCCGATTGATTGCAGCGCGCGCGGCGCCGGCATTCGAGCATGCCGCCATCCGCATCCCCGGAGAGGCACGATGTTCAACTTCCGCAGACTTGCGCGCGTCGGGCGCCATGCAGTGGCCGCGCTGCTGCTGTGCCTCGCGGGGCTTGCGCCCGCCGTCGCCGCCGATGCGCCCGACAGCACGGGCAGCAGCGCCGCCGTCGAGCGAGAGATGCTGGTCGCGGTCACGCGCCAGCTCGATCTCCTGGACCGCCTCGCCGAACGCGCGGCGGCCACCTCGCCGCAGGAGCGCGCCCGCTACCACTTCGACTACCCGCGCCTGCGCGCCGACCTCCAGCGCATGCGCACAGGCGTGCAGGACTACCTCGTTCCCCAGCGCGCCCACCCGCGCGATCCGGTGCCGCTGGCGGCCGACTACACGCGCGGCGCCAAGGGCGAGAGGGAGGCGGCATCGCCATGACGCCTTCCGCCGATCAGGTCGCCGCTTTCCAGGCCAACGGCGGCTTCACGCCTTCGGCCGTCTCCGTCGTCGTGCTCGGTTTCGTCTTCGCCGTCCTGCTGCTGTGGGGCGTGTGGGCGATCCGCACGGCCTATGTCGGCTGGGCCGAACACCGCCTGAGCGAACGCCAGGCCCTTGGCGTCGTCGCGCGCTTCGTCGCCATGTACCTGGTGCTGGGTTTCTTCCTCCTGTCCTGACCACCACTGAAAGGGTGTATTCGCCATGAACACTTCCGCCACTCTCCCTCGCACCGCGCCGCACACCGCCGCCGCGTTCGCGCTGCTGGCCCTCGCGGCCGCTCCGCTGCCGTCCTTCGCCGCCGGCCTGCCGACCATGGAAGACCCGTCGCGCGGCGCCGGCAGCGGCATCATGCAGACGCTGCAGAACTACGGCTACGACATCGTGCTCTTGATCGCGCTGCTCGTGGTCGCCTCGATGTTCGTCGGCGTCTGCTACCACGCCTACACGCGCTACTCGGAGATTCACACGGGCCGGGCCACCTGGGGCCAGTTCGGCCTGACGGTCGCCGTGGGCGCCATCCTGCTGGTCGTCGGCATCTGGCTGCTGACCAAGGCCACCGGCGTTCTGTAAGGACCGGCACCGATGGCCGGCCACCCGGAGAGCCTGCGGCCGTCCGCGCACGACGGGCCGCGCGATGGGCTCGTGACCTTCCTCCCGCACCGCCTCAACCGCCATCCGGTCGTGGTGCGCGGGCTCACGGCGGACGAGCTATGGGTCTGCGCCGGTCTGTCGGCGGCGGCCGGCCTCGTGGCCGGCGTGCCGCTGGCGTGGCTGACCCACAGCATCGCCATGGTGCCCACGCTGATCGTGGTCGGCGTCGGGATCGGTGTTTTCGTCGGCGGCGGCGCCTTGCGCCGGCTGAAGCGGAATCGACCCGAAACCTGGCTGTATCGCCAGCTTCAGTGGCGCTTTGCGCTGCGCCACCCGGCGCTCGCGGCGCACGTGGGTGGCGGCCAGCTCATCACCCGCTCAGGCTGGTGGACGACCCGGCGCCAGCGTTCGTCCACAACCATCCGGCGAGGTGCCGCATGAGCCGCTTCAAGAACGAGGTGCAGCACCTGCAGGCGCACGTCAAGACGCTGCGCCTGGGTGCGGGCGCGCTGTTCGCCGTGGCGCTGCTGCTCGGCGTCGGCTGGTGGAGCGCGCCGAAGAGCCTGACGATCCACGTACCGCCGGACCTGCGCTCCGGCAGCACGAGAAAGTGGTGGGACGTGCCGCCCGAGAGCGTCTACGCCTTCACTTTCTACATCTGGCAGCAGGCGCAGCGCTGGCCCACGAACGGCGAACAGGACTACCCGCGCAACCTGCACGCGCTGTCGGCCTACCTCACGCCAAGCTGCCGGTCCTTTCTGCAACAGGACTACGAGTACCGGCGCGGCAACGGTGAGCTGCGCCAGCGCGTGCGTGGCATCTACGAGATTCCGGGGCGCGGCTACGGCGACGAACCCACGAAGCGCGTGCGCGCCGTGTCGGCGAACGACTGGATCGTCACGCTGGACGTGAGCGCCGACGAATACCTCGGCTCCGAGCAGGTCAAGCGCGCGCTGGTGCGCTATGCGCTCAAGGTCGTGCGCATGGACGTGGACGCCGAGCGCAATCCCTTCGGCCTCGCGCTCGACTGCTATGCCCAGGCGCCGGAGCGCATCGAAGTCGCACCGCCCGCGCCACCGGCCGGCAAGCCCGCCAATCCCGTCGCCCCCTTGCAGGGAGAGAACCCATGATGCGCCTCATCCTGCCGGCCCTGGCCGGCCTCCTGCTGAGCCTGGGCCTCGCGCCCTCCGCGCACGCCGTCGAGATCCTGCGCTGGGAACGCCTGCCGCTGGCCGTACCGCTCGTGGTCGGCCAGGAGCGCGTGGTGTTCATCGACCGCAACGTGCGCATCGGCGTGCCGCCCGGCGTCGGCGACAGCCTGCGCGTGCAGAGCGCGGGCGGCGCGATCTACCTGCGCGCGAGCCAGCCCATCCCGCCGGCGCGGCTGCAATTGCAGGACGTGGAATCCGGCGCGCTGATCCTGCTCGACATTGCCGCCGAAGCCGCCAAGCCGGGTCAGGCCGCGCTGGAGCCGGTGCGCATCGTCGAAGGCGATGCGGCGCCCGTGCGCTATGGCGAACGCGCAGCCGCTTCCGGGGCCACGGACGACGAGACGCAGCGCGAGACGCCCAAGCCGGCCGCCCGGCGCGAGACGCCGGTATCCGTCGTGCTCACGCGCTATGCGGCGCAGAACCTCTATGCGCCGCTGCGCACCGTGGAGCCCGTCGCCGGCATTGCACGGGTGAAGCTGCGCCGCGGCATCGCGCTCGACACCTTGCTGCCGACGCTGCCGGTGCGCGCCCAGGCGCTGGCGGCCTGGCGGCTCGAAGACCAGTGGGTGACGGCGGTGCGGCTCACCAACACGTCGGCCGGCTGGCTGGACCTCGATCCGCGCGCCATCCAGGGCGACGTGACGGCTGCAACCTTTCAGCATCCGGGCCTCGGGCCGGCCGGCCAGTCCACCGACACCACGGTCGTCTACCTGGTCACGCGCGGGCGCGGCCTGGCCGAATCGCTGCTGCCGCGCCTCAGCCCCATCGACGCCGCTGTGAACCTGCCGCCGGCCGGTGCCGCAGGCATCGCAGCAGGAGCCAGCGATGAAAAGTAATCCCCTCCTGAAGTGGCTGCTGATCCCGGTGGCGCTGCTGCTGGTGTTCGTCGGCGTCAAGCTCTTCTCCGGCGGCCAGGGCGGCAAGCCCGCACCGGCCGGCGGTGCCAGCCAGCTCACGCCCGAGGAGATGAAGGCGCTGGGCATCGAGGGCGACACGCCGCGCGATACCGTCGCCACGCTGGTCGCCCAGGTCAAGCAACTGCGCAACGAGTTGCAGACGGCGCTGAACGACAACAAGAACCAGAAGACCGAGAACGAGCGTATGCGTGCGCGTGAATCGGCGGTCGACCAGCGCATCCAGTCGGCACTCGACGGCGAACGCAGCCGTTTGCAGCAGGACCGCGAGCAGGTCGCCAGCGACCGCCAGCAGACCCAGGGCCTGCTGCAAGACCTGCAACGCCGCCTCGATGGTCTGTCCGGCAAGGGTGGCGCACAGCCCGATCTGCCCGTGGGGCTGGGGCTGGAAGATGGCGACGGCAAGAGCTTCGGCGGCACCCGCACCGGCACCAGCAGCAGCGCCACACGCTGGGTCGAACCCGACGACGCGAAGTCCACGGGCAAGAACGGCAGCAGTAGTACAAGTGCGCTGAACTTCCCAACCAGCTTCGGCCCGGCGCAGAAGACCCTCTCCACTGCCGCCGAGAACGTCGCCGACGCCGGCAACCGCGCCGTCGGCGCGTTGGCGAAGCCGGTCTACACGGTGCCCTCGAACTCGACGCTGATGGGGTCGATCGCCATGACCGCGCTGATCGGCCGCGTGCCGATCGACGGCACGGTCAACGATCCGTACCCGTTCAAGGTGCTGATCGGTCCGGACAACCTGACCGCCAACGGCATCGACATCCCGGACGTGGCCGGCGCCGTGGTCAGCGGCACGGCTTCGGGCGACTGGACGCTTTCCTGCGTGCGCGGACAAATCCGTTCTGTGACCTTCGTGTTCAACGACGGCACGATCCGCACGATGCCCGAAGACGGCAGCCGCCACCAGGGCGGCGGGCAGTCCGGCGGCAGCGGCACCACCAGCACCACGCAAGGCGGCCTGGGCTGGATCAGCGACCCCTACGGCATTCCCTGCGTCAGCGGCGAGCGGCGCAGCAACGCGCAGCAGTACCTGGGCAGCCAGGCGCTCATCACCGCGGCCGGCGCCGGCGCGGCCTCTCTCATCAAGTCGGACAACGGCAGCGTGGCGGTGGTCGCCAACAGCAACGGCTCGCTCGGCACGGTCGGCATCAGCGGCAATGAGGCCATGGGCCGCATCCTGGCCGGTGGCGTGCGCGACATGGCCGATTGGGTCAACAAGCTGTACGGCCAGGCGTTCGCTGCGATCTACGTGCGCCCCGGCGCCAAGGTCGCCGTGCATCTCGAACAGCCGCTCAACATCGACTACGACGCGAAGGGCCGTCGCGTCAATCACCGCATCGGAGAAGCACATGCGTCGGATCTGGACTGAAGCGGCCGCAGCCCTGCTCGCGGTCGTGGTGCTGGGCGGCTGCGCCACCAGCAAGGACGAGGTACTGCCGCACGGCGAGAACACGATGCTCGACGTGTGGAACCAGGAGACAGGCGGTGGCGCCGGGATCGGGAGCGGCCAGGCCGCCCGGCAACTGCTCGACGCGCGCCAGGGCCTGCGTCGGCCGCTGACCGAGGGCGACGTGCACGCGGCGCCGGCCGTCAATGCGGCCTACACGCGCAACGCCGCGAACGAGATCTACCGGCAGTTCCACCGGCTGCCGAATCCCGACCTCGTGATGTACGTCTTCCCGCACCTGGCCGGCACCGACCCGGTTCCGGTGCCGGGCTACACCACCGTGTTCCCGCTGTACCAGCGCGTGCGCTACGCGATGCCCGGCGAGCGGCTGGAGGACTACTGATGGCTTGGTCGCTGCCCTGGACGCGCGTGGCGGCGGCGCCAGCGGAACCACCCGCCGACGACGCATGGGCGCGGCACGTCACGACGCTGGCCGCGCACGGCATTGCCGAACCGGGCAGCGCCGTGGATAGCCGCCAGCGCCGGCCCGCCACCGAGGCCGACCTGCGGGCGCTCTACGACGTAGCGCCGTCCTTTGCCGACCTCTTGCCGTGGGTGGAGTACCTGCCTGGCTCGAAGTCCATGCTGCTGGACGACGGGCAATCGGTGGCCGCCTTCTTCGAGCTGGCGCCGCTGGGCACCGAGGGACGCGAGATGGCCTGGCTGTGGCAGGCGCGTGATGCGCTGGAAAACGCGCTGCAGGATTCCTTCGACGAACTCGACGAGAACCCCTGGGTGGCCCAGCTCTACGCCCAGGACGAATCGAACTGGGACGGCTACCTGCGCACGCTGGCGGACTATGTGCGTCCGCGGGCTCAGGGCAGCGCCTTCACCGAGTTCTACCTGCGCTTCTTCGCGCACCACCTGCGCGCCATCGCCAAGCTCGGCGGCCTGTTCGAGGACACCACGGTGACGCGCCTGCCGTGGCGCGGCCAGGTGCGCCGCGTGCGCCTGGTGGTCTACCGCCGCGCGCCCGCATCGACCGCCTCGCGCCGCGGGCAGTCGCCCGAGCAGGCACTGGCGATGGTCTGCGACCGGCTCGTCGGCGGACTCGCCAACGCGGGCGTGAAGGTCAAGCGCATGGTCGCCGCCGACGTGCACGACTGGCTACTGCGCTGGTTCAACCCGAACCCGACGCTGCTCGGCCCGACGGCCGAGGATCGCGAGCGCTTCTACGCGCTGACGCGCTATCCGGACGAAGCCGAGGAAGGCGAAGTCGAGCTGGCCAGCGGCGACTTCGCGCAGCGGCTGTTCTTCGGCCAGCCGGGCTCGGACGTGGACAACGGCACGTGGATTTTCGACCGCATGCCCCATCGCGTGATCGTGATGGACCGCCTGCGCATGCCGCCTGCCACCGGCCACATCACCGGCGAGACCCGCAAGGGAGGCGATGCCGTCAACGCGCTATTCGACCAGATGCCCGAGGACACGGTGATGTGCCTCACGATCGTCGCCGCGCCGCAGGACGTGCTCGAAGCGCACCTGAACCACCTGAGCAAGAAGTCGGTCGGCGAGACGCTGGCCTCCGAGCAAACCCGCCAGGACGTGCAGCAGGCGCGCGGCCTGATCGGCAGCTCCCACAAGCTCTATCGCGGCGCGCTGGCCTTCTACCTGCGCGGGCGCGACCTGCAGCAGCTCGATGCGCGTGGCCTGCAACTGGTCAATGTGATGCTCAACGCCGGCCTGCAGCCGGTGCGCGAGGAAGACGAGGTGGCGCCGCTCAACAGCTACCTGCGCTGGCTGCCCTGCGTGTTCGATCCCGCCACCGACAAGCGCCAGTGGTACACGCAGCTCATGTTCGCGCAGCACGCGGCGAACCTCGCGCCGGTGTGGGGCCGCAGCCAGGGCACGGGCCATCCGGGCATCACGCTGTTCAATCGGGGTGGCGGGCCGATCACCTTCGATCCATTGAATCGACTGGACCGGCAGATGAACGCGCACCTGTTCCTGTTCGGCCCGACCGGCTCCGGCAAGTCGGCCACGCTCAACAACCTGCTGAACCAAGTGACGGCGATCTACCGGCCGCGCATGTTCATCGTCGAGGCCGGCAACAGCTTCGGCCTGTTCGGCGACTTCGCCGCGCGCCTGGGCCTGAAGGTGCATCGGGTCAAGCTCGCCCCCGGCGCGGGCGTGAGCCTCGCGCCGTTCGCCGATGCGCATCGGCTGGTGGAGACGCCCAGCCAGGTGCAGACGCTGGATGCCGATGCGCTGGACGAGGATCAAGACCCGGCCGCGCTGGCGGCCGATGCCGATGAGCAGCGCGACGTGCTCGGCGAACTGGAGATCACCGCGCGGCTGATGATCACCGGCGGCGAGGACAAGGAAGAGGCGCGCATGACGCGCGCCGACCGCAGCCTGATCCGCCGGTGCATCCTCGATGCCGCCGAGCGCTGCGTGACGGAGAAGCGCACGGTGCTGACGCGCGACGTGCGCAATGCGCTGCGCGAGCGTGCCCGAGACGCCACGCTGCCGGAATCCCGCCGTGCGCGGCTGCTGGAGATGGCGGACGCCATGGATATGTTCTGCCAGGGCGTCGACGGCGAGATGTTCGACCGTCCCGGCACGCCCTGGCCCGAGGCCGACATCACCATCGTCGATTTGGCGACGTTCGCGCGCGAGGGCTACAACGCGCAGCTCTCGATCGCGTACATCAGCCTCATCAACACGGTGAATAACATCGCCGAGCGCGACCAGTTCCTCGGCCGGCCGATCATCAACGTGACCGACGAGGGCCACATCATCACCAAGAACCCGCTGCTTGCGCCCTACGTGGTCAAGATCACGAAGATGTGGCGCAAGCTCGGCGCCTGGTACTGGCTCGCCACGCAGAACATCGACGACCTGCCCAAGGCCGCCGAGCCGATGCTGAACATGATCGAGTGGTGGATCTGCTTGTCCATGCCGCCCGACGAAGTGGAGAAGATCGCGCGCTTCCGCGAGCTGAACCCGGCGCAGAAAGCGCTGATGCTTTCGGCGCGCAAAGAGGCCGGGAAGTTCAGCGAGGGGGTGATCCTCTCGAAGTCGATGGAAGTGCTGTTCCGCGCGGTGCCGCCGAGCCTCTACCTGGCGCTCGCGCAGACCGAGCCGGAAGAGAAGGCCGAGAGATTCCAACTGATGCAGCAGTACGGCATCGGCGAGCTGGATGCCGCCTTCAAGGTCGCCGAGAAGATCGACCGCGCACGCGGCATCGAATCGCTGCCTTTCGATGTGGTGGCGTGACGGGAGACCATGATGCAGCGTCCCGTCTTCAAGCCATCCCGCTCCATGATCGTCGTCGCCGTGGTGGCGCTGATCGCTCTGCTGGCTGCTGTCTCGTGGCTGCGGCCGAATCCATCGCCTGAAGAGATTGCGTCGCCCGCCGGTCGCCCCGTCGCCGAGATCGCGCCGGCCACGGCAGCCGCGCCCGCGGGCCCGCCGTGGCGCTACGGCCGTACCGATGCCCGCTACACGGTGATCGAGTATGCCGACCTCGAATGCCCGTACTGCCGCGCGTACTTCGCGGTGCTGAAACGCTGGATCGACACGCATCCCGAGGTGGGCCTGCAATGGCACCACCTGCCGCTGCCGATGCACGAGCCGGCGGCTTCCAAGGACGCGCGGCTGGTGGAATGCGTCGGCGAGGCCGGCGGCCACCGCGCGTTCTGGCAAGCGGTGGAATGGGTCTACACGCATACGCGCGGCGACGGCCAGGGCCTGCCCGAGGGCCTGCGCTATCCCGACCTCGCGCCAGCCGCGCAGCAGTGCCTGGACAGCGATCGGCCCGACGTCGTGATCCGCGCGCAGTCGGTGGCGGCTGCTCAGGCCAACATCAAGGCCACGCCCACGCTACGCCTGCAGGACCGCGAAGCCGGCAAGACGCTGCTGCTGCACGGCCCCGTGGAAGGCGACGCACTGCTGTCCGCCATCGACCTGCTGGCCGCGGGCGGAACCGGCGAGCCGCCATCGAAGGAAATGCCTGCCGAATCCATCGGCGACATGCCCAGGTAGCCAGGTCTTCAAGGCTACGGCGCGGCATTGCCGCGTTGACCGACCCGTTCGCTTCGCATCCTCGACGCGAGCAGCCGCCGCACCCCGCGGTGGTGGATGCCGTTCTTCCGTCGTGTTCTTCCCATCGTCCCTGGAGGGTTTGCCCCTCCTGGGCAGGCGCCCTCCGACTACATCACTACATCCATTGGAGGTCGCCATGTCCTGTGTCATCGCCGATTCGCGTCCCGAATCGCTCTCCCAGATCGCCGCCCAACACGAAGACTGGATCATCCGGCAAGCCATTACCTTGCTGGAGCATCGCATCTTCAAGGACGGGCCGACGTTGAGCAGTCCTGCCGCCGTGCGGGACTACCTGCGCCTGAAGCTGGTCGCCGAGCCGAACGAAATCTTCGCTGCCGTGTTCCTCGATAGCCAGCATCGCGTGCTCGCCTATGACCCGCTGTTCAAGGGCACGGTCAACCAGACCTCGGTCTATCCGAGGGTGGTGGTCCAGCGGGCGCTCGAACTCAATGCTTCGGCGTTGATCCTGGCGCACCAGCATCCCAGCGGCGATGTTCATCCATCGCGCGCCGACGAGGCGTTGACGCAGACCCTCAAAGCCGCCCTGGCCTTGGTCGATGTGCGCGTGCTGGACCACTTCGTCGTCGGCAAGGGCGACCCGTACTCGTTCGCCGAGGCGGGCCTGCTGTAGCCGCGAGCTTGTGATCCCTGCGGGAGCTTCCGGCTCCCGCTCCTTCCTTGTGCACCGCGATCCGCATCTGCAAAGCGGATCACCTGCGGTGCGCTTTGTTTCTCGCCGGGCACCCGCCCTTGGCGTTCGACTAGAGCCCTTGCCCCGAATTCCAAGGACGCCCGACATGCAGGCTCCCTTTTTCACTGTCCCGCGACGGCGGCTCGCCAGCGGCCTTGCCCTTGGCGCCCTGGTGCTGAGCCTGCTCTGCCAGGCCGCGGCTGCGGCCGACGTGCTGGTGGTGACGGACAGCCGCCACCCGGTGCAGTCGGTGGCTGGCGCGCGCGTGGTCGAGCTGGACCTGCCCAGCCGCATCGAGGCCGAGCTGGCGGCCAACCTGCCGGCCGATCCCGCACGAGCCACCGCGATCGTGCAGCAGCGCCTGCGCGACGGCGGCGAGGGCCTGCAGCGCCGGCTCGGACGCGCCTACCAGGACGTGGCCGAGGCATGGGGCTTGGGAATCGCCAAGTTGCCGGCTGTGGTCATCGATCGCCGCTACGTCGTCTACAGCGATGCGGACGTAGGCCGAGCCGTGGCGCGCATCGAAGCCCACCGGAGGACACAGCCATGAACTACCTGCCGTCGGCGCAGTCGCCCCGTGGGCGCCGTGCCCGCCTGGCCATCGCCTCGGCGCTGCTGTGCGGCGCCACGTCCTCATTCGCGTTGAACACCACCACCATCGTGTCGTCGGCCCTGTCGCCCGACTGCCTGGAATACCGAGTCGTCGGCATCTGCTACTGGCTCTTCTGCACGTGGACGGGCTGCACGGTGCGCACCTCGGTGAAGGTGCGGCACTACATCCCTGACGCGGTGGTATCGAGCTACTCGAACACCGGCGAGAACCCTTGGATCGAGGTGCGGCCGATGAGCACGCCCAACCCCACGGCGAAGGCCGGCGGCGACGGCACGACCAACCACGACAACGAGAACAACCTGGCGAAGTTCAAGAACGCCGACGTCATCGGTCATCCGGGCGGCTATGTGTTCAGCCAGTTCGCCAGCGCCTCGGGCTACACCTGCCAGGGGTCCGGCACGGCGTTCATGCCGTACCTGCTGAGCACGCTCGACACGCTGGCCTGGCGCTACAACGTGCCGGAGATGGTGTACCCGGAGGCGCTGATCCCCGGCATGCGCGAGATCGGCGGCCGTACCACGCTCAACCTGTGGGGCAACGTCTACCCGCGCGGCGGCTTCCTCCACCAGACCGACGACTACATGAGCGGCGCGGTCGGCGCGCAGCGCGCGGGCGACGTGGTGACGCGGCGCACGCAGCCGCACGTCTACCAGCCGCTGCTCGCCGATTCGAGCGATGGCTACTGGCCGGCCGGCGCCTTGGTGGAAAGCGATGCCTCCACCGGCAAGTGGCAGGAGCTGACGCCCACGCTCTCCAACTCCTGCGCCGTCTTTCCCCACAGCAACACGCGCGTGCAGGCGCAGCAGGGCGACTATGCCTGGGCGCTGTGGCGGCCCTATGCGTGCTGCCAGCGCCGCGGCCAGGTCTTCCTCGGCAGCGTCGATTTCATGTGAGGGATCTTCGATGAAAGCATCCATTTCCCGCTTCGCGCAGCGCGCCAACCCCTACACGCTGAGCATTGCGCTGGCCTGCGCCATCACGGCGGCAGCCGGTGTCGCGTGGGCGCAGACACGCATCGACCGCAACGGTGTTTCCGTCAGCGGCAGCGTCATTGGCGACGACGTTCTCTACAGCGTGGGCGGCGGACGGGCCGTGTCGATGGGCGGCGCCGGCAACATGCAGAGCATCGGCGTCGGCGTCGGCTGGAACAGCAACCTGATCTGCGGCGACATGAGCATCACGACGACCCTGCAGAACCAGTTGAACGGCATCACCAACGGGTTCCAGCAGATCATGTCCTCGGTGATCCAGAGCGCCACCAGTGCGGTGGCCTCGCTGCCGGCGCTGATCATCCAGCGCGCCGATCCGGGCCTCTACAACCTGCTGACCAACGGTGTGCTGCAGGCGCGGCTGGACTTCGATCGCTCGAAGCTGACTTGCCGCGCGATGGCCAACCGCATGGCGGACATGGCCGGCGGCCAGGCCGGATGGGACCAGCTCGCCGAAGGCTTCGCCATGCGCGATGCGGTCAGCAGCACCGATGCGGTGTCGGCCGTCGAGCAGGCCGAATCGAACAAGGGCAACAACGGCGTGCCGTGGGTCGGCGGCGGCAACGCGGGCGGCTCGGGCCAGAGTCCGATCAAGGTGGTCGGCGACGTGACCCGTGCCGGCTACAACCTGCTGAACAGCCGCGCGGTGTCGGACACGTCTTCGATCCCGCGCGCGTCCTGCAGCAACCGCCTGACCTGCCTCACCTGGTCCTCGCCGCAGCAGGCCGCGGACTTCGCCACGCGCGTGCTGGGCGAGCGCGAGCAGCGCACCTGCGAGACCTGCACCAAAACGCAGACCACGCCCGGCGTGGGCCTCACGCCGGTGATCCAGGAGGAGTACGAGACCAAGCTGCTGGCCCTGCAGGAACTCGTGACGGGGGCGAAGCCGACGACGGTGGCGAACCTCGAAGCGGCCGGAAGCAACTCGCTGCCGATCACCCGCGGCGTCATCGAGGCGCTGCGCGAGGAGCCGGACCAAGACCTGCTCGGCAAGCGCCTGGCCTCCGAGGCGGCGCTGTCCTCGGTGCTGGAGAAGGCCCTGCTGTTGCAGCGCACGCTGCTGACCGGCAAGAAGGAGCCGAACGTCGCGGCCAACGATCTGGCCGTGAAGGCGGTCGACCAGGAGAACAGCAGCCTGGAGCAGGAGATCAACAACCTGAAGACCGAGCTGGAGCTGCGGCGCACGCTGGCGGGGAACTCCGCGATGGCGATCGTGCAGCGGCACAGCACGCGCGCTGGCGGATCGCGCGGCATCTTCGAGGGCGACACGACGCGCGACCGGCTCAAGGAAGTGCAGAAGCCGAGGAACAACTGATGGCCGCAACTGCACGGAACTGGCTGCGGCCGGCCTGGTTGTTCAACCGCCGCGTCGGCATTGCGCTGCTGTGGGCGCTGGCGATCGCCGGCATCGCCGTCGCCGTGAACGTAGCGGGCATCCACGTCGTCGGCAGCATCGACGGCTGGGAGCGCTGGCTGCGCGCGCACTCGGCGCACTTCCTCGTTTGGCGTCTGCTGCTCTACGCCGCAACGGCCTACGGCTGGTGGTGGATGCGCAGGCGCCTGCGGCAGCGCGAGCCAGGACCGGAAACACAGCAGCGGCTGCTGCGCGTCGAGGTCGCGGCTGTCGTCACCCTGGTGCTGCTCGAAGGCAGCCAATTGCTGCGCGACGCCTGAATCGGAGAGGACGCCATGACCCTCTACACCACCGACTACCTGGAGTATTACCTCACGTTCGTGGGGTGGATCGTCAACAACGGGATTTGGAACATCCTCGTCGCAAGCGGCGTGTTTGCTTTGCCGTTCGTCGTGATCGTGGTCCAGGAGTGGCTTCGGGCACGCGCCGAGGGCGCCGACGAGGGCAACAAGGGGGTGCTGTCCTCAATGCGCATCGAGAACCGGGTGTGGGTGGCGATCGTCGTCATTCTGTTCGCCGGCATCCCGTTCATCCCCGTAGACCTCGCGACGATCCGCTTCGACACCACGCGCTCGGCGCAGTGCCAGGTCAGCGTCCCACAGCCGGCTGATACCGGCTGGTCCAACGCCTACACCACGCTAAACAACCAGAGCGCCTTGGTGCCGGTCTGGTGGTATTTCATGCATGCCATCTCGAAGGCGGTCACGGGCGCGGCAGTAGCCGCGATTCCCTGCGGCACGGATCTGCGGCAGATGCGGATGGATGTGGATGCCACACGCATCGACGATCCGGTCCTGGCCCAGGAAGTCGGCGACTTCGTGCACGACTGCTATGGGCCTTCGCGCGCCAAGCTGTTCATGAGCCGGCCGACGCTTTTCGACGAGCAGATGAACGACGTGACGTGGATCGGTTCGAGCTACTTCCTTTCCAATCCGGGCTTCTACGACACCTATCACTCCAACTCGCCGCGCACGGCCTGGCCGTATGATGCGACCCGCGACGCGGGGCTCGCCCAGGTGGACAGCGGTGGCGGCTACCCGACCTGCCGGCAGTGGTGGTCCGATGGCAACAGCGGTCTACGTGCCCGTCTGCTGGCACAGGTCGATCCGGACCTGCTGACGCGCATCGGGAGCTGGGCGGGCTTTCTGTCGCAGGCCGAGGTGAACGATTCGGTGATCCGCGCCGTCGTCTCGCCTCGGCAGCAGAAGATGAATCAGGGCTCGGTCTACACGGACTACGGCGGGCAGATCGAGAAGACGCTGCCCAACATCGTCACACGCGGCGCCGGCGACCTGGGGATGACCATGGGCTCGCTGGGCTTCTTCCCGGCGATGGACGTGGTGCGCCAGGGCCTGCCGATGGTGCTGTCGCTGCTCAAAATGGCGCTGGTCATCTGCATCCCGCTGGTGCTGGTGTTCGGCACCTACGAGCTGAAGGCGCTGGTCGCGGTGAGCTGCGTGGAGTTCGCGCTGTTCTTCGTGGACTTCTGGTTCCAGCTCGCGCGCTGGCTGGACAGCACGATCCTGGATGCGCTCTACGGCTGGGGGTTCGGCGCGAATCGGCCGCACAGCAACTTCGATCCGCTGATCGGGTTGAACAATGCCTTCGGTGACATGCTGCTCAACTTCGTGATGGCAACGATGTTCATCGTGCTGCCTGGGTTCTGGGTAGCCGCATTGGGATGGGTCGGAGTTCGCGCAGGCAACATCATGAACGCGCTCACGGTGGCAACTGGCGATGCCAAAGCGGCGGGTGGAAGTGGCTCGCGCGTAGCGATCTCCGCTGCGAAAGGATCGGCGAAGTAGCGGCCGTTGAAGCTCTTGCTATGACTTGTCGGGGTCGCCCATATCGTGACGCCACTCATTCTTGTCGTACAGGCCGAAGCCCCCGTGACCCTCGCGCCACTCGGGCTTGTTTGAGTCGTCCTCTTCCCAGATCACATCGTGCCGGAAGCACCAAGCCACAAGAGCTGCGATCACAAGGATTGCAGCGAACCAGAACGTGGCATAGAGCAGGCCCACGAGAAAAACGAGTTCGACGATTCGCACCAAACCCTTTGCCATGCCAGGCGCGCAGCCCTTCGCCCCCAGCCCCTGCATCGCGCACCGATCCAGCCGAACGCAGGCACGCCACAGCCGGCCCAGGGTTCGGCCTACGCGCGCGGGAAATGTGGTCTGTGCTGCGGTCTTCATGGTGCTACCTCATGTTCATTTCATCTTTCCTGGCGAGGCGTTGTCGTTCGCTGCCTCCGTACCTTCCTCACTGTCGCGCCGGTCTCGGCGAAACCATTCATGGGCGGCACGCTCGCGTAGCCCGCTTCGAGCCGGCTGCTCAGTGCATCCGACCGTCCGCGGCTCGCTGCCATCACCGCGGACCGATCCTTGAGTGGCCGCGAACACGATGACTTTCGCCTTCGCGTCGTAGCGGAAGAACAAGCGAAACCGCCCGCCGATCTTCGCGCACCGCCAGTTGGAGTGCGCCGGCTCCGCGATGTTGCAGTGACGAAACGCATCCCGCGAGGGATCGCCGGGCACGGCGTCCATTACCCACTGACTCAACGCCCGAAACAGCTTGGCGTTGGCATTGCCGTCGAACTGCTGCGGCTCGCTCTCGCTGACCTGCACTGCGGCCGCGTGTACCTTGCGCAACTGCTCGATGACGCCCTCATGGAACAGCAGGGACCAGCCGTGTCGCTGCATCAGAGTGCCACCTCGCCCTCGATCGGCTCATGGCTGCATGGCGCGCCGCTCACGTTGGCCAGCATCGCGCGCGCCAGATCATCAGGCAATTCATGCAGCCGGCGGCCCGCTCGAATGTCCTGCTCCAGGAGGCTCAGGAGGGCACCGATCGCCGGGTCTTCATGCTCGGCCTCCCAGCGGGTGACGACGACCTGGCCATCCTCGCGCAACTCGAACACCACCTTGTCGCCGGCCTCCACGCCCATCGCCTGGCGAACTGCCTTGGGCAGGGTGAGCTGTCCCTTGGACGTGACGGTGGCAGGTTCCTTGACGTTGGGCATGACGGCTCTCCTAGCGATTACCGTAAGGAAAATTCCTTACGATGTCAAGGGACAGTGCCGCCGGATGCGATTAGAAGTTGCGTCAAAAATAGCCGATGAGATGAATTTCAGCGCTAAATCCTGTCGTCGGCCTGCAAATGATTGGATTTTGTGCTATTTTTCAACGATGGATGGAAATTCACGGCATCAAGTAATCAAGCGGCTGCAGACTACGCTGCCACGTGGAGCGCCGTTCGATCTGACCATCCTGGCGCCGCTCGGGGTGTCGCCCCAGCTCGCCGCGCGCTACGCCGAGGGCGGCTGGCTCGTGCGCCTGGCCCAGGGCGTCTACGCCTTCCCCAACGACGAGTTCGGCGCCTACGGGGCGCTAAAGTTCCTGCAACAGCGCGTACCGGGCCTGCACGTCGGCGGCAAGAGCGCGCTGGGCCTGCAGGGCGTGCGCCACAACCTGGGCCGCGACACGCTGGTGCTCTGGGGCAACAGCCGCTATGAGCTGCCGGCCTGGTTCACTTCGCGCTTTCCAGCGCGCTACGTCTATGCGCACCTGTTCGACTGGCCCGATGCCGCGCTGGCCGTCAAGACTCTGACCACGCCACCCGGCCTGCCCGATGGGTTGCAGGTCGCGGCGTCCGAACGGGCCGTGCTGGAGCTGCTCTACGAGGCGGGGACGAAGCAGAGCCTGGAAGAGGCGCGCAACCTCTTTGATGGCCTGCGCTCGCCGAGGAAGGAACTGCTCGGGCAACTGCTGTCGTGCTGCACCAGTGTGAAGACCGTTCGCCTGTTCCTGACCTGGGCACGCGAAACCCAGGTGGTCGACGTCGATGATCTGCTGACGCGGCATCCGCTGCGCACCGGCAGCGGAAAACGCTGGATGAGCCGACTGGCCGACGGCACCTTGCTGAGCCTGAATCCCCATGGATAAGAACTACGCCGATACCGTCCGCCTGCTGCTGGCCGTCACGCCCGAGGTCTTCACCAACGACATCTTTGCGATGAAGGGCGGCACGGCGATCAACCTGTTCGTGCAGGACATGCCGCGCTTGTCGGTGGACATCGACGTGGTGTACCGGCCCTGGCAGATCGCACGCGACGAAGCGCTGAAGGCGATCAACGGCGAGCTGGCCGCCATCGCGCAGCGCGTCGAGCCGCTGGGCATGCAGACCCGCTTGGTGCGCGCCAAGGATCTCGGCGACACCAAGCTGATCGTCGAGAACAACTGCAGCCAGGTCAAAATCGAGGTGAACGTCGTCTTCCGCGGAACGGTGCTGCCAGTCGAGCGCAAGGCGCTGAGCGCGAAGACCAGCGACCTGTTCGGCGTGGAGTTCGACGCCCCGATCCTCGCGCGCGATGAGCTGTACGCCGGCAAGCTCGTGGCCGCCCTGGATCGCCAGCATCCGCGCGATCTGTTCGACGTGTGGCAGCTCTACGAATCGGACGGCCTGAGCGACGGCATGGTCGAGTGCTTCGTGATCTACCTGGCCGGGCACAACCGGCCGCCGCACGAAGTGCTGTTCGGCAACGACAAGGACATCGCCGCGGAGTACGAGCGCGCTTTCGTGGGCATGACCGAAGTGGACTGCACGCTGGCGACGCTGCTGGCCGCCCGTGCGCGGATGCGCGAGGAGCTGCCCCAGCGGCTGAGTGCCAACCACCGGCGCTTCCTGAGCGGCCTGGTGCGCGCCGAGCCGGACTGGTCGCTGGTGCAATGCCAGCACGCGGCCGAATTGCCCGCGCTGCGCTGGAAGCTCGCCAACCTGGAGGCATTCCGCAAGCGGCGCCCCGACGACTTCGCCGCACAGGCTGCGGCGCTCGATGTGGGCCTGGGCCAGGCCTGAGCGAATCCAGCAGCGCTCCCGGTTTGCCGGGCTTGCCCCGTGCCGCATTGATCGTGGCGCCCGCGTCCTCTCGGCCCTATATCCAAAGGCTTTCCAAAGGCCAAAGGGCTAGGGAAGGGGCAAGGGAATGGGGCCAAGGGGAAAGGCCCTACCTGAAAAGGCCAAAAGGCTCCCCCGACCGGCCCGATTCCCGGGGTCCGTCATGCTCCTGTCGCTGCTCCAACGCAAGCGGGTGCCGCCCGCCGCCACGGCGGCGCCAGCACCACCATCCCCCGAACCCCACAAAGGGCTGATGCGGCCGGAGCCGGCCGCATCGCTGCTGGCGACGCCCCGGCGGCAGAAGCTGCTGGAGCACATCTGGCAGCGCACCTCGCTGTCGCGCCGCCAGTTCAACACGCTGTACCTCGCGCCGTTGGAGCGCTACGCCGAGTTGGTCCAGCGATTCCCCGCGTCCGAGAGCCACCACCACGCCTACCCGGGCGGCATGCTGGACCACGGCCTGGAAATCGTCGCCTATGCGCTCAAGCTGCGGCAGTCGCACCTGCTGCCCGCCGGCGCCACGCCGGAAGCGCAGGCGGCCCAGGCGGAAGCCTGGACCGCGGGCACCGCCTACGCCGCGCTGCTGCACGACATCGGCAAGATCGCCGTCGATCTGCACGTCGAGTACGCCGACGGCACGACCTGGCACCCCTGGCACGGCCCGCTGCAGCGGCCGTACCGCTTCCGCTACCGCAAGGACCGCGAGTACCGGCTGCACGGCGCCGCCACGGGCCTGCTGTACGCGCGGCTGCTCGACGCCGCCATCTTCGATTGGCTCAGCGGCTACCCCGATCTGTGGGCCGCACTGCTGTACGTGCTGGCCGGCCAGTACGAGCACGCCGGCACGCTCGGCGAGCTGGTGGTCCAGGCCGACCAGGCATCGGTCGCGCAGGAACTCGGCGGCGATCCGGCGAAGGCGATGGCCGCGCCGAAGCACGCCCTGCAGCGCAAGCTGCTCGATGGCCTGCGCTTCCTGCTGCGCGAGGAATTCAAGCTGAACCAGCCGCAAGCCTCGGACGGCTGGCTGACCCAGGATGCCCTCTGGCTGGTGAGCAAGACCGTCTCGGACAAACTGCGCGCCCACCTGCTGTCGCAGGGCATCGACGGCATCCCGTCCAGCAACACGGCGGTGTTCAACGTGCTGCAGGACCACGGCATCGCCTTGCCCACGCCGGACGGCAAGGCGATCTGGAAGGCCACCGTCACGAGCGACGCCGGCTGGTCGCACAGCTTCACCTTCCTGAAGCTGTCGCCCGCGCTGGTGTGGGAGGCGGCGGATCGGCCGGCGCCGTTCGCGGGCCGCGTGCAGGTCGATGCCGATCAGGACGAAGCGGCCCCACCTACAACCGCCGCGGCGCCGGCAGCGCCGAGTGCGGGGTCGGGTGCAGCCTTGCCTGCGAACATGGCGCCGATCGTGCCCACGCCAACGGCCGCGGACAACGGCGTCGGCGCGCTGCTCGATCTGCTGGATCTGACGCCAACTCCAGCCGTGCCGGCCACGACGCTAGCAACGCCTCCCGAACTGGAACCGCTGGTGGCCGGGGTGCCGGCGCCAAAGGCTGCTGCGCCTGCCCGTGCGGCCACGCCTGACCGTTCCGAACCCTCGGGCGAGCACTTCATGACCTGGCTGCGTCAGGGCATCCGGACCCGCAAGCTGGTGATCAACGATGCGAAGGCGCTGGTGCACACCGTCGCCGGCACGGCGTACCTGGTGAGTCCCGGCGTTTTCCAGCGGTATGCCCAGGAGCACCTGCAGGTGGGCGCGCTGGCCAGGCAGGACGACGTGGAAGGCTGGCAGTGGGTGCAGAAGCGCTTCGAGAAGCTGGGGCTGCACCGCAAGCAAGCCAGCGGGCTGAACATCTGGACCTGCGAAGTGACGGGGCCGCGCAAGACCCGGCGCCTGCACGGCTACCTGCTGGCCGCACCCGAGGGGCTATTTTCCGAGCTGCCGCCGGATAACTCGTACCTGCATCTCGCCAACGAGACCTCAAAACGCGAAAATCCCCTTTCAGGGGAGACGAACAACACGCAGTAATTGGGCGCTCAGCCCTCGGGGTCCGACTTCCGTGCGCGGGAGCGGGCCGAGGGCTTCGCCAGTTTGGCTTCGGTCAACTCCATCAAGTGGGCAGAACTGCATGTCAACGCACGGGCGATTTTGAGGATCAAGGGGAGCGTGGGGACATGCTCGCCGCGCTCGATCTTTCCCATGTGCGAACGCTCGATGCCCGCCAGGTGTGCCAGCGCTTCCTGGGCGATGCCCAGGCTGGTTCTGACCTTGCGAACGGCAGCCCCAAACGCGATGGCTGGTTCTGCTTCGTAAGTTGTTGTGCCGGCGGGTCGGCCTCTTTGTATTGAACGCTTTTGCATTGCCAAAAGCGTTGACCGGGGCCACGATTTAAACCACGTTAAACTTAACTCAAAGAGCGGCCATGATCGGTCGCCACGAGTTCACTGCCTGGGGGAAGCTGGACGTGACTTCAAGCGATGCCTCCAACGAGATCCGGGTGGCGGTGCTTGGCGAATGGGTGCCGTCGCAGTTGGCCGACGTGCTGGCGCTGCAACGCGCGGAAGAACCAGAAACCGCCGCTGCATTGATCGGAGGAAACGCCACGGCGCAGCCGCAGGAGCTGCCACCGTGCGGCACCTTCGACTTCGCGCTGTCCACGGCAGCCCGCGAGTGGCCGGGCTGGGTGTGCGAACCCCTGTGGCAGGACACGCTGGCCGTGGCCGTCGCCAAGCGTTCGCACCTGCTAGCCTACCGTGAGGTGCCTCAGTGCGAAGTGCTCAAGCAACCGCTGATCAGTGCGCAGTCCACGGCCGATGAACCGTGGCGCGCGGTGGCCCGCAGTCTGCTCGACGACATGCCGCCGCGCAGCGAGCAGGTCGTCAGCACCTTCGATTTGGCGATGACGCTCGTGTCGGCGGGATACGGCATCGTCATCGCGCCGGCCACGCGCCTGGCGGGCTATCTGAGCCGCGGCGTGGCCGTGCGGCCGCTGGCCGGTGCGCCGCTGATCGTGATGGCGTACCTGCTGCGCCCCTGTGCCTCGCTGTCCGATCCCCAGGAGCGATTCGCGCAGCGCGCGCGCTCCGTCTCCTGACGTCGGCACGCGCTGCCTTGGTGCCCGCCAGCGGCCGCTGGTGGTCCCCAGCCAGGCCTCAAGGCTCCATCAAGTCGTCGGCCGTCTCCTCGGCTTCCATGGCCTCGTTCCCGAGCGCGTCCTGGACCAGCCGGCGCACGCTTTGACGCACCTGCGCCGGAAACTCCGACGCGGCCTCGCTCGCCTGCACGCACCGCGCAATCACGAGGCGCGCGGCCAGGTGGAGATTCGCCGGGCGCACCGCCTCGATGGCGGGGCGTGCGCCCAACTCTTCATAGGAATGCAACAGCGCGTGGTAGATGTCCCAGGTGTCGATGCTGCGAGGCACCTGCTTGAACACACTCTGGACGAGCCGGCGCTTGAGCGGGTCGAGTTGCCAATCCGGCACCCGCTGACCGCGGTGGCCCATGTGGATCGATAGCAGGTTGCCCGCCTGGATCTCGTAGGTGATCCAGCGGCGCGATTTGCCGGCGAGCTTGGCGTAGTCGGCCACGGAGAGGTTGTGTGGTGCCTCGAAGGTCTCCAGCACCTGCAGGTGCTCGCGCTGCACGTCCGACAACCGGGGCCGCGCGTACTCGGGCGTGCGCACGGCGGACAGGCGCTGCACCGATGCCGGCGCCTCCGGTATGTCGGGCGTCGGCGCGGTCACGATCAACTGCGGTGCGGTGAGGTCGACCACCGGCGGCTGGGCGGCCGCCTGGCCAGCAATGGTCGGCAGACCTTGCAGCGTGATGGTCAGGTGCCTACCGGCGACCTCGACCTGGTTCTGCTCGAACAGGTCCAGGCGGTCGGCCCAGTCCTGCATCATGACGCGCCGCTGCTCGACGTACTCGGCGTGGTTGTAGGTCGCGCTGATCTTGTCCGGGTCGGCGTGCGAGAGCTGCGCATCCACCCACTTCTTCGGGTAGCCGAGTTCGTTAAGCGCCGTCGAAATCGTCGCGCGGATGCCATGGCCTGTGAGCTGGTCCTCGTAGCCCATGCGCTTAAGCGCGCCGTTGAACGTGTTTTCGCTGACGGGATGCTTCAGACACCAGTCCCCAGGGATGAGGTAGACCTGGGCCGGTTTGCACTGCTCCAGCAGGTGGCGGACGATCTCCTGCGCCTGCACCGACAGCGGCACGATGTAGGGCGGGATGTCGACCAGGCGCTTGCGCTTCTTCTTGGTGAGCAGCGCACGCTGCTTGAGTCGGGCTACGGGGATGATCCACAGGCCCTGTTCGAGGTCGAACTGGTCGGGCGTGGCAAAGCGCAACTCGCCGGTACGCACGCCGGTGAGCATCAGTAGGCGCAGGCCCAACTGCGTGTTCAGGCGTCCGCGGTACTTGCGCAGGGTCTGAAGCATGATCGGCAGTTCGGGCATGCGCAGGAATGGGTTGTGCTCGACCGGCGGCAGCGGCAGCGCAACGACCTCCAAGTCCTTGGACGGGTTCTCGCCCATGTTGGGGATCGCCACCGTCGCGTAGGTGAAGAGCTGCGTGAACCAGGTGCGCAGCTTCTCGGCCACCGACAGCGAACCGCGCTTCTCGACCTTGCCGATGATGTCCAGCAGGTGGGCGCGGTTGATGTCGTAGATGGTCAGGTGGCGCAGCGACGGGAACACGTCCTTCTTGAACACGCGCGCGATTTGCTCCAGGCTGGTCTGCCGACCTTCTTCGAGCGAGAGCTTGCGATGTGCCAGCCACTGGTCATAGACCGCTTTGAACGTGTGTTCACCCTTCAGCACGATCGCGTGCCGCTTGCGCTTGCGTTCGGTGTGCGGGTTGACGCCCATGGCAAGCAGCTCGCGGGCTTCATCGCGCAGCGTGCGAGCGTCTTTCAGCGAGAGCGCCGGGTACGCGCCGAAGGACATGCGATCGCGCTTGCCGCCCCAGGTGAAGCGGAAGTGCCATGCCTTGGCGCCGTTGGCTGCGACGAAGAGGGAGAGGCCGTCGGAATCGGCCAGGGTGTAGGTTTTGCCGGTCGTCTTGGCCTGCCGAACCATGAGATCTGAGAGCACGAGCCCAACTCCTAAGAAGCGAGTTGGATGCATGGTCCTGTTCGATCCCACGCTCCTCCAGCAAGAAAGCGGATGCGGGAAGCTCCGCTTTCCGATGTACCACTTGATGTACCGTTTTGTACCGGCAGTCAGTGGTTTTCGCTGGCAGTCAGTGGATTCAGCGATGGCGAAAAAGCTGAACCGTGACAATCACTTGCGACACTCCTTGGTCTTCTCTAGAAGTCCTTGGAAAGTTGCAGTGGAGCGGGCGAAGGGAATCGAACCCTCGTATGCAGCTTGGGAAGCTGCCGTTCTGCCATTGAACTACACCCGCGGTCCGGGCCGTAGTGTAACCCGACGGCGCATCTGGCTGCTCGCGCTGGCGTTCGCGGCGACGCTGGGCTGCGGCGCCTGCGCCAGCCTGCCGCCGCCGGCCGACAAGCCGGCCTCCACCGCCTTCTCCAGTCCGGGCAGCACCGAGCTGGGTGCCCTGGTGCAGGCGAGCGCGCCGCGCTCGCGCGCCTCGGGCTTCCGGCTGCTGGTCTCGGGCGAGGATGCGTTCGGCTCGCTGGTCGCGCTGGCCGACCGCACCCAGCGCTCGCTCGACCTGCAGTACTACCTGATCGCCAACGACGCATCGACGCGGACCATCCTCGAGCACGTCCGCGCAGCGGCGCAGCGTGGGGTGCGGGTGCGCATCCTGCTCGACGACCTGAATACCAGCGGCAGCGATGCCAGCCTGCTGTGCTTCTCCGCTCATCCCAACATCGAGCTACGGCTGTACAACCCGTTTCCCGCCGGCCGCTTCTCGACGCTCACGCGCGTCATCGCCTCGCTCACCGACATGCGGCGCATCAACCAGCGCATGCACGACAAGAGCTTCGTGGCCGACAACGCGATCGCGATCACCGGCGGGCGCAACCTCGGCGACGCCTATTTCGTGCAGAGCCCCACCAGCAACTTCGTCGATCTCGACGTCATCGCGGCCGGGCCGGTCGTGCGCAGCCTCTCGGCCTCGTTCGATCGCTTCTGGAACAGCCCGCTCGCCTACCCGATCCGCACGCTGGTGAAGGACAGTCCCGAATGCGTGGGCATGTTCCCCGCCGCGCCCGAGATCACCGTGCCCGACGCAGCGACGCCCGATGCGGCGACGCCCGATGCGGTCGCGCCGGGCGATGCACCCGCGGCCGGGTCGGCCGCGACGGCAACCGGCACGGCAACTGGCATGGCACCCCGCGCGACAACCAGCGCAGCGACCGACGCGATGCCCGGCGCCTCGCCCGACGCGACGGCGCCCCGTCCGGGAGGCGCGCCGGCGCAGCCGACCTTCCTGCCGGTGCCGCCGAGCGAGCTGGCGAACGAGCTGCAAGCGGGCCGTCTCAAACTCAGGTGGGCGCCGGCCCGCGTGCTGGCCGACAGCCCCTCCAAGATCTCCGGCGACGGACCGGCGGGGCAGGAGGAAGCCATCCATGACGACCTCGTCTCGCTGATGCGCTCGGCGCGGCGCGAGGTGATCGTGGTCTCGCCGTATTTCGTTCCCGGCGAGCGCGGCGTCGATCTCGTGCGCGAGCTGCGCGCGCGCGGCGTGCGCGTGCGGGTGCTGACCAACTCCCTGGCCTCTACCGACGCGCCGGTGGTGCACATCGGCTACGCCCGCTACCGCAAGCCGCTGCTCGCGGCCGGCACCGAGCTCTACGAGTTGCGCATCGAGCCGGAAGCGCCGCGCACGCGGCGGATGCACTTCGGCTCCTCGCGCACCAGCCTGCACGCCAAGGCGCTGGTGATCGATCGCGAAACGGTGCTGGTGGGCTCGATGAACATGGATCCCCGCTCGGCCAACCTGAATACCGAGCTCGGCCTGGTGATCCGCAGCCCCGCCATCGCGGGCCAGGTGGTGGACTTGTTCGAAGAGGTCACGGAGGAAGATGCCTACCGCGTGGCGCTGTCCCCCGGCGGCCGCCTGAGATGGATCACCGGCGACTCGGCCGCTCCTTCCAGTGACGAGACCGAGCCCGGGGCGAGCCTCGGGCTGCGGATGATGCTGTGGCTGCTCTCGCCGTTCGCGCCGGACGAGCTGTTGTGAGGTGCGACAATCGCGCCATGGAAGAAACCCATGGCAGGCCGCCCCATCCCCACATCCGCAGCTTCTCCGGGCGGCGCGGGCATTTCACCAGCGGCCAGCGGCAGGCCTACGACACGCTGCGCGAGCGCTGGTGCCTGCCGTACCGGGCGCACCGGCTCGATGCCGCGGCGGTGTTCGGGCGCAGCGCGCCGCTGGTGGTCGAGATCGGCTTCGGCATGGGCGAGAGCACGGCGCTGATCGCCGCTGCCGACCGGGGCCGCGATTTCCTCGGCATCGAGGTCTACCCGGCCGGCGTCGGCAGCCTGCTGCGCAGGATCGAGGCGGCATCGCTCACCAACGTGCGCATCGTGCAGCACGACGCGGTCGAGGTCCTGCGCGACATGATCGCGCCCCGCTCGCTGGCCGCCGCGCACGTGTTCTTTCCCGATCCGTGGCCCAAGACGCGCCACCACAAGCGCCGCCTGATCCAGCCACCGTTCGTGGCGCGGCTCGCTTCGCGCCTACAGGTGGGCGGCATCGTGCACTGCGCGACCGACTGGGCCCACTACGCGGTGCAGATGCTGGACGTGCTCTCGCGCGAGCCGCTGCTGGAGAACACCGCGGGCACGGCGCCCGGGGATACCGTGATCGGCGAGAGCCCCGCCGAGTGCCGCGGCTTCGCGGCACGCCCGGCCTACCGGCCGCTCACCAAGTTCGAGCGGCGCGGGCTCGAGCTCGGCCACGGCGTGTGGGACCTCGTGTTCCGCCGTCGCGGCGACTAGAAGCCTGATACCCCAGGGCCGGTTCAGCTCGTCCAGTTCACCACGCCGCCGGCCGCGGTGGCCAGCACCACCACCCCGAACGCGATGCGATACCAGGCGAAGGGGATGAAGTCGTGGCTGGCGACGTAGCGGATCAGCCAGTGCACGCACGCCAGCGCGCTCACGAAGGCGAACAGCAGCCCGACGGCGAACAGCGGCACGTCGGCCGCCGACAGCAGCTGGCGGTACTTCCAGGTGTCGTATACGCCCGCGCCGATCAGCGTCGGAATGGCGAGGAAGAACGAGAACTCGGTGGCCACCTTGCGCGACAGCCCGAACAGCATGCCGCCGATGATCGTGGCGCCCGAGCGGCTGGTGCCGGGGATGAGCGCGAACGCCTGCGCGATGCCGAGCTTCAGCGCGTCGAGGGGCCCGAGCGCATCGATGTCGTGGATGCGCGGCCGTGCGAGGCCGCGCCGCTGGCGCGTCTCCACCCACAGGATGACCAGGGCGCCCACGATGAAGGCGATCGCCACCGGCACCGGCCTGAACAGCCATTCCTTGATGTAGCGCGCGAACAGCACGCCGAGCACCGCCGCGGGCAGGAAGGCGATCAGCACGTTCAGGGCGAAGCGCTGCGCGCGCGGCTCGCCGGCCAGCCCGGCGAGCGTCGCGGCGATGCGTACGCGGTAGTACCAGACCACCGACAGCATCGCGCCGGTCTGGATCGCGACGTCGAACATCTTCTCCTTCTCGCCGGAGAAGCCGAGCAGGCTGCCGGCGAGGATGAGGTGGCCGGTGCTCGAGATCGGCAGGAACTCGGTGAGTCCCTCGACCACGCCGAGGATCGCCGCCTTCACCAGCAGCGGCAGCGCGAAGAGCAGCTCAGACACGGGGCCACCAGGCGTGGAAGTGATGCACCGGCCCGTGGCCGGAGCCGACCTCGAGCAGCCCGGCGTGCCGGATGGCCTCGGTCAGGTAGGCCTTGGCACGCCGCACCGCATCTTCCGGCTCGCGGCCGTGCGCGAGCAGCGCCGTGATCGCCGCCGACAGCGTGCAGCCGGTGCCGTGGGTGTGGCGGGTGTCGATGCGTGCGGCCGGCAGCTCGACCATGCGCTCGCCGTCGTGCAGCAGGTCGATCGCGTCGCCCGCGAGGTGGCCGCCCTTGAGCAGCACGAAGCGCCGCCCGTCGTCGCGCAGCAGCCTGCGCAGGCGCTCGGCGGCGCGCTGCATTTCCTTCACGGTTTCGGGCGGACGCGCATCGAGCAGCACGCCCGCCTCGGGCAGGTTGGGCGTGATCATGGTGGCCAGCGGCAGCACCGCTTCGATCAGCGTGCCGATCGCCTCGCGCCCGAGCAGGGTGTCGCCGCTCTTGGCCACCATCACCGGATCGACGACCAGATGCGCCGGGCGCCCGGACGAGATCGGCGCTGCCAGCCCTTCCGCGACCGCGGTCGCGATCGGCGCGGTGCCCAGCATGCCGATCTTGGCCGCATCGATGCGCACGTCGGCCAGCAGCGTATCGAGCTGCAGGCGCACGAAGGACGGCGGCACGCCGTGCACGCCGCTGACCCCCTGGGTGTTCTGCGCGGTGAGCGCGGCCACCACGCCGGTGCCGTAGGCGCCGAGCGCCGAAAAGGCCTTCAGGTCGGCGTAGACCCCCGCCCCGCCGCTCGGATCGATGCCGGCGATGCTCAGGGCGTTCGGGGGAGACTTGCGCTGCGATGGGTTCGGGCTGTTCACGGTGCTGCGGGCAGGACGGGTTCGGGCGAGGGATGCACCGAGAACCGGATGTTACCCGCAGCGGCCGTGGGCCGATGCTCAATGGCGATACCCGTAGCCGGGGCGCCAGCCCGGCGCGCCGTGGTAGTACGGCCGGGGCTCGTAGCGCACCGGGCGATAGACCACCCGCGGCGGCGCCCGGTAGACGACCGGCGGGGCCTGATAGACGACCGCCGGGGCGTATACCGGCGGGGGCGCGTAGACCGGCGCCGGGTAGACCACCGCCTGGCCGACGGGGCCGTAGCCGCGCTGCGACTGGGCTGCCGCCACGCCGGCGGCAGCACCGATGGCGCCGCCGATGATGGCTCCGTCGCGCCCGCCGATCGACTGGCCGATCACCGCACCGGCGCCGCCCCCGATGACCGCGCCGAGCACCGTCCCCGAGGCGTGGGCCGGCACGGCAGCCAGCGCACCGGCCGATACGAGGGTTGCCGCCGCCGCGGCACGCAGACCTGCGAGAGAGGGTTTCATCGTCGACTCCTGCTCGTTCGATTGCGACGATCCAAGCGTACCGGCCCCGCCGCGGCCTGCACAGCCGCAATCCTGCAAAAGACGTAACAGCGTGTAAGGGGGGCGCAGTGCCGCCGTCCCCGGGTGAAACGCGCATATGCCGGCACCGGCATCGGCCGTAGGATGGATGCATGCACGTGCGCCATCTCCTCATCGCCATCGCCGCGCTGGCCGGCCTGGCGGCGATCGCCGCGGCGGTCTTCGTGGCGAGCTTCGATGCGAACCGCTACAAGCCGGAGCTCATCGAGCTGGTGCGTGCGCGCACCGGCCGCACCCTGGCGGTCGAGGGCGACATCTCGCTGGCGCTGCTGCCGCGCATCGGGCTGTCGCTGGGCGCGGCGCGCCTGTCGGGCCCGGGTGGACGGGGCGAGTTCGCCCGCTTCGACTCCGCGCGCATCGGCGTCGCCCTGTGGCCTCTGCTGGCGCGGCGGATCGTCGTCGATCGCATCGCGATCGACGGGCTCGAGCTCGATCTGGTGCGCCGCCGCGACGGCAGCAGCAACTTCGACGACCTGCTGGGCGCCGGCGCCGAGCCGCAGGCAGCCGGCGCCGCGGGAGGCAGGTCCGCCGGCGCGGCCGCGGCGATCACCATCGCGGGCATGCAGCTGCACAATGCCACCATCGGCTGGCTCGACGAAGCCGGCAACGCGCAGTGGCGCCTGCACCAGGTCGACCTGCAGACCAGCCGCATCGCCAGCGGCGAACCCGGGTCGCTGCGCCTGTCGGCGCGACTGGTCGGCAAGCGCCCGCCGCTGGATCTGGAGCTGAAGCTCTCGGGCGACTACACCATCGACTTCGCCACCCGCGCCGCCCGCCTGGACGACCTCGATCTCGCGCTGAACGGCCGCGCTCCGGGCGCCCCGGCGCTCGAAGCGCGCCTGGCCGGCAGCGTCGCGGTCGACCCGGCGAGCGGCGGCCTCGATCTGTCGGCGCTGAAGCTGGCCGCGCGCAGCGGCGACGGCATCGAGGTCGAGCTCGAGGCGCCTGCGCTGGCCGTCGCGGCCGCTTCGGCCAGCGGCAGGCCGATCACCGCCCGCCTGTCGATCGATCGCGACGCATACCGGATGAACGCCGCCCTGTCGCTCGCCGCACCGACGCGCTCGCACGACCGGGTCCTGTTTCGCGAGGTGAAGGCCGATGCGACGGCGACCGGCGCGCGCCTTCCCGCCGAAGGCGTGAAGGTGGAGCTCGCCGGCGACGCCGGCATCGATCCCGGGCACGGATACGCCTCGCTCGACCTGCGCGGCAGCATCGACGGTTCGGCGCTGCAGGCCCGGATCACGGCCAGCCGGCTCGCACCCCCGGCGCTGGAGTACGAGCTGCAGGCCGGGCGCATCGAGCTCGACCGCGGCGAGACGGCGCCGGGTGCAGCGGGCGCGCAGGCGGCCGCACCCGGCAGGGACCCGCAAGCGGCGCGCGGCGGAGACCCACGGGCGGTACATGGTGCGGACCGCCAAGCGGAACACGGCGGAGCGCGGTCGGACGAGCAGGGCGAGGCGCCGGCCGACGCCCTGGCGGTGCCCGCCCTCGCCGGCATCGACAGCCGCGGCACCATCCAGATCGGCACGCTCGCGGTGGCGGGCCTGCGCGCGAGCAACGTCTCGGCCGCGGTGAGCACCGGCCAGGGGCGCATCGACGTGACGCGGCTGAGCGCCGCGATCTACCGCGGCTCGCTCGAAGCCAGCGCCAGCCTCGACGAGCAGGGGCGCCATGCCCTGCGGATGAAGCTGAGCGACGTCGACGCCGGCATGGCGCTGCGCGCGCTCGCCGGACGCGACGTGATCGAAGGCCGCGGCAACCTCGACATCGACGTGACCGCGCACGGCCGCACCGTCGCCGCGATCGAGCGCTCGCTCGACGGCAGCGCCGCGCTGGCGTTGCGCAACGGCGCGATCAAGGGCGTCGACCTGGCCGACGTGCTGGCGCGCGTACCCGCCCTGCTCGCAGTCGCACGCGGCAGCGCGATCGAGCAGCCGGCCAGCCTCGAGCGCCTCACCACCTTTTCCTCGCTCGATGCGCGCTTCGTCATCCGCGACGGCATGGCCCGCAACGACGACCTCGACCTGCGCTCGCCGCTGCTGCGCGTGCGCGGCGCCGGCGAGATCGACCTCGCCCGCGAGACGGTCGACTACCTGGCGCGCGTATCGGTGGCCGACACCCTGCCCGGCCGCGGCGGTACCGGCCTGGCGGCCCTGCGAGGGGCGACCATCCCGGTGCGCCTCGCCGGCCCCTTCGGGTCGCTCTCCTATCGCGTCGACGTGGCCGACCTGGCGGCCGACACCGCCCGGCGCGAGCTCGGGCGGCGCCTCGAGGAGGCCCTCACCGGCAAGCCGGCCCAGGGCGGCCGCCGGCCGGCCAGCCCGCTCGATGCGCTGCGCGGGCTGTTGGGACGCTGAGCCCGGCGGACGCGATCGAAACTTCCGTATCATGGCGGGCGGTGGCGACTAGGGATCTGCGGTAATGCATTTCACCCCCAAGGCGAGTTACGCCTACGAAGAACTGCTCGAATGCGGGCACGGCAGGCTGTTCGGCCCGGGCAACGCCCGGCTGCCCCTGCCGCCGATGCTGATGTTCGACCGGATCACCGAGATTTCCTCTCACGGCGGAGCCCACGGGAAGGGATGCGTCAAGGCGGAATTCGACATCCGCCCGGACCTCTGGTTCTTCCAGTGTCATTTCGAGAGCGATCCGGTCATGCCCGGCTGCCTGGGCCTGGATTCGCTCTGGCAGATGCTCGGCTTCTACCTCGGCTGGAGCGGCGGCTCGGGGTCGGGGCGCGCCCTCGGCCTGGGGCAGCTCAAGTTCACCGGCCAGATCCTGCCCGACACGCGCCTGGTGCAGTACAGCATCGACATCAAGCGGGTCATCAACCGCCGGCTGGTCCTCGGGGTCGCCGACGGCCGGGTGGCGGCCGACGGCAGGGTCATCTACGAGGCAGTCGACCTGCAGGTCGGTCTGTTCGACAATCCAAAGGCGTTGTGAGCGGCCCTCGAAGGACAACAAAGATGGTTGACACGATCGTCACCCGGCGCGTGGTCGTCACCGGAATCGGCATCGTCTCGTGCATCGGGCTGGACCCGCAGCAGGTGCTGCACTCGCTGCGCGAAGGCAGGTCGGGCATCGTCGCCATGCCCGAGTACGCCGAGCTGGGTTTTCGCAGCCAGGTCGCCGGGCGCCCCGACATCGACCTCGATGCCGCGATCGACCGCAAGCTCAAGCGCTTCATGGGCGACGGCGCGGCCTACCTGCACCTGGCGATGCAGCAGGCGATCGCCGACGCCGGCCTGGAGCCCGACGAGGTGGTGAACGAGCGCACCGGCATCGTGGTCGGCTCGGGCGGCCCGTCCACGCGCAACCAGGTCGAGGCGGCCGCGCTGTGCAAGGAGCGCGGCCCGCGCCGGGTGGGGCCCTACATGGTGCCGCGCTGCATGTCGTCGACCACCTCCGCCACGGCGGCGACCAACTTCCGGATCAAGGGCGTCAACTACTCGATCTCCTCGGCCTGCTCCACCTCGGCGCATTGCATCGGCAACGCCAGCGAGCTGATCCAGTGGGGCAAGCAGGACATCGTGTTCGCCGGCGGTGCCGAGGAGCTCGACTGGACGCTGTCGGTGCTGTTCGACGCCATGGGCGCGATGTCCTCCCGCTACAACGACCGCCCGCAGGCGGCCTCGCGCCCCTATGACGCGCAGCGCGACGGCTTCGTCATCGCCGGCGGCGGCGGCATCGTGGTGCTGGAGGAGCTCGAGCACGCGCGGGCGCGCGGCGCGCGCATCTACGGTGAGATCACCGGCTACGGCGCCACCTCCGACGGCTACGACATGGTGGCCCCGAGCGGCGAAGGGGCGGTGCGCTGCATGCGCGCAGCGCTGCGCACGGTGGGCTCCCCGATCACCTACATCAACAGCCACGGCACCAGCACGCCGGTGGGCGATATCACCGAGCTCGACGCCATCCGCGAGGTGTTCGCCGACCGCGAGCAGGAAATGCCGGCGATCTCGTCCACCAAGTCGATGACCGGACACTCGCTCGGGGCCACCGGCGTGCAGGAGGCCATCTACTGCCTGCTGATGCTCGGCAACGACTTCGTCGCGCCCAGCATCAACATCGACACCCTCGACGACGGGGCGGCCGGCCTGCCCATCGCGCGCACCCGCCTCGACGGCGTGCGCCACCAGACCATCCTCTCGAACAGCTTCGGCTTCGGCGGCACCAACTGCACGCTGGCGATCTCGCGCTACGAGGCGTGAGGCGCGATCACACCACCGTGTACGCTCCGTCGACCACCAGCTCGGCGCCGGTCACGAAGCTCGCTTCGTCCGAGGCGAGGAACACGTAGGCGCCGGCGATCTCGCCGGGCTGTGCGAAGCGCCCCATGGGCTGCAGCGCCGCGTACGAGGCCATGGCGGCATCGTAGTCCACGGCGGTCGCCCGCACGCCGGCGACCAACCCCTCGGTCATGGTGGTGCCCGGGCACACCGCGTTGACCCGGATGCGGTCCTTGATCAGCGACACCGCCGCGGCGCGGGTGAGCGCGCTCACCCCGCCCTTGGTGGCGTGATAGGCCGAGTAGCCCGGTGAACCGACGATGGCGAAGGTCGACGAGGTGTTGACGATCGCGCCGCCGCCGGCGCGGCGCATGAACGCGATGGCTTGGCGGATGCCGAAGAACGCGCCCTTGAGGTTGACGTCGACGATGCGCTGCCACTCGGCCTCGTCGGTGGCCTCGAAGTCGTGGGTGGACTGGATCGCGGCGTTGTTGACGAGCACGTCGAGCCGGCCGAAGCGCGCCTCGCAGGCCTCGAACGCCGCCTGCAGGTCGGCCGGGCGGCTCACGTCGCAGCGCTCGAACGCCGCCGCCGCGCCGAGCTCCCCGGCCAGCGCCCGGCCTGCGCGCTCGTCGAGGTCCGCCAGCACCACGCGGGCGCCCTCGGCGACGAAGCGGCGCGCCACCGCGGCGCCGATCCCGTTGGAGGCCCCCGTCACCACGGCGACCTTGCCCGCCAGGCGCGCTCCCGCGCCGGTGCGATCGGCCCCGCTCATGCGATGCCCTCCACCGTGGCCAGGCCCTTGCGGTGGCGCAGCGCGTCGATCACCTGCCCCGAGCGGCTCACCACGCCGAAATGCGTGGCGATGTCGTAGAGCGAGCTCTCCTGCTCGCGCGGCCCGGTCGCCGCGCAGCAGTCCTCGGGGACCACCACCTCGTAGCCGTTGAAGAAGGCGTCGTGCACCGTCGAGCGCACGCAGATGTTGGTGACGATGCCGAACACGACGAGCTGGTCGCACGTCATGTCCTTGAGCATCAGGTCGAGCGGCGTCTGGAAGAACGCCGAGTAGCGGTGCTTGTAGAGGCGGAAGTCGGACTCGCGCGGCTTCAGCTCGTCGATGATCTCCACGCCCCAGGTGCCGAGCAGGCAGTGGCTGCCGCGCTTGAGCAGCTCGCGATCGCGCCGCAGGCGCGGATCGTGCGACTGGATCACCCAGAACACCGGGACGTCGAGCGCCCGGGCCGCCTCGATCACCGCGGACTGCGGCGGCACCAGCCGCTCGTAGCCGGGCAGCACCATCTTACCGCCCGGCTTGCAGAAATCGTTGAGCATGTCGATCACCAGCACCGCGGTACGTGCCGGATCGAGCACCACCGTCTGCTCGTTGCGTACGCTGGAAAATACGTCGTTCATCGTCGACTCCAGGAAAGAAGGCCGCTATGCCCGCAGGCGGCGCGGCAGCGCGTTCGCGAGCAGGCTGCCCAGCACCCCGCGCGGGAAATACATCACGATCACCATCAGCAGCACCCCGAGCGCGAGCAGCCAGTACTGCCCCAGCGTCTCGGAGAACACGCCCTCGAGGTACTTCAGGCCGATCGCGCCGAGGAAGGCCGCGGTGAGCGACTGCCGGCCTCCGATCAGCACCCACACCAGCACCTCGGTGGACAGGCCGAAGCCCAGGGCGCTGGGCGCCACGAAGCCGAACTGCCCGGCGAACAGGCCGCCGGCCAGGCCGGCCAGCGCGCCGCCCAGCGCGAACGCCGTCACCTTGTGGCGCGCCACCGGGTAGCCGAAGGTCGCCACGCGCGTCTCGTCGGCGCCGATGGCGCGCAGCACCGTGCCCCACGGGGAGGCGGCCAGCCAGCCGAACAGCGCCGCCGAGAGCACCGCGATCCCCGCCACCACCCAGTAGCCCGCCTGGGGATCGAGCATGTCGAGGCCGCCCCACAGCGCCGGCGGCGGCACGTCGAGCAGGCCGTTGTAGCCTCCGATCGCATCCCAGTTGATCGCGATGCGCTCGGCGATCACCGCCGCGCACAGCGTGACGATGCCGAAGAACGCGCCCTTGACGACGCGCCCGATGAACAGCGACAGGCCCAGCAGCGCGGCCGCCAGCGCGCCGCCGCACGCCGCCAGCGCGAGGCCCAGCCAGGGCGATGCGTGCACGCCCGGCAGCATGCCCTTGCCCGCCAGCGCCGCGAGATAGGCCCCGACGCCGAAGAACAGCGCCTGCCCGAAGCACAGCAGGCCGGCCTGGTGCCACACGAAAGCGAGGCTGATGGCGAAGATGCCGTAGCACAGCAGTTGCGCCAGCCGCGTCAGCTCCCACTCGCCCAGCAGCAGCGGCGCTGCCAGGACCAGCAGCCAGATCGCGCCGGCGAGGAGGGCCGGCCGCCCCGGATTGCGCAGGCCGTTCAACGCCGTCCTCCGGTGATGCCGTTCGGGTACAGGCGGATCACCACGATGGCCAGCGTGAACACCGCGATCTGCGCGATCACCGGGTTCCACAGCGTGGCCATCACGGTCTGCGAGCTGCCCATCAGGCCGGTCCCCCACAGCGCGCCGACCGGAGAGCCGACGCCGCCCACCAGGATGGACAGGAAGGCCGGCAGGATGAAACCGAAGCCCATCTGGGGATCGACGCTCATGAGCGGCGCCATCACCGCGCCGGCCAGCCCGGCGAGCGCGGTGCCGAAGGCGAACGCGGTGCGATCGACGCGCCGCGTATCGATGCCCACCGAACGCGCCATGGCACGGTTGACCATCGCCGCGCGCGCGGCCAGCCCGAAGCGGGTGCGGTAGAGGATCACGAACACGCCCAGCGCCACGGCCACGGCGATCACCATCACCAGCAGCCGGTACGCCGAATACGAGACGCCGAGGATGGACACCGCCGAATCGAGCGGCGAGGCGATCTGCTGCGACTGCGGACCGAAGATGATGGTGATCGCCTGCTTGATCGCGATCGACAGGCCCCAGGTCGCCAGGATGGTGTCGAGCGGGCGCTGGTACATCAGGCGGATCACCGTGACCTCGGCCAGCAGCCCCACCAGCCCGGCCGCCAGCGCTCCGAGCACGACGCCGAGCGCGAACGGCAGCCCCGCTGCCTGCGCCAGCCACAGGCCGTAGGCGCCGATCAGGAAGAACTCCCCGTGGGCGAGGTTGATCACCTGCATCAGGCCGAAGATCAGCACCAGCCCGATGCTGACCAGCAGCAGCACCGCCATGTAGTTGAACGAATCGAGAACGATCGGCAGCAGCTGGCTCATCGCCTCACAGCCCCATGTTGCGTTCGAAGATGGCCGGATCGGTGCGCAGCGCCGCCGCCGCGATGCGTTCGCCGTCGCGGCCGTTCTCCACGAACAGCACTTCGTCGGCCAGCGCCTGCACCATGTCGAGGTTCTGCTCCACCAGCAGGATGGTCAGGCGCTCCTCGCGGTTGATGCGCAGCAGGATGCCGGCGATCTCGTGCACGATCGAGGGCTGGATGCCCTCGGAAGGTTCATCGAGCAGCAGCAGGCGCGGCCGCGCCGCCAGCGCCCGGGCGATCGCCAGCATCTGCTGCTGGCCGCCCGAGAGCGTCTCGGCGCGCTGGCGGCTGCGCTCGCGCAGCACCGGGAAGTAACCGTAGAGCCGCTCGAAATCGGGCTCCTCGCGCCCATGCGCGAGCGAGCCCAGGCGCACGTTCTCCTCGACCGAGAAGCCGGGGAAGATCTCGCGGCCCTGCGGCACGTAGCCGATGCCGGCGCGGCTGATGCGGTGCGTCGGCCAGCCGGTGATGTCGCGCCCGCCGAGCTCGATGGCGCCCGCCGAGGCGCCCACCAGCCCCATGATCGCGCGCACCAGGGTGGTCTTGCCCATGCCGTTGCGGCCCATCACCGCCAGCGTGCGGCCGGCGCCCAGCTCGAGCGACAGGCCCTTGAGCACCTGGTCGCCGCGCGAATAGCCGGCGCGCAGTTCGCGGACGGCGAGCATCGCCGCATCCGGCGAGGCGGCGGCCGCGCCGCCCACCACCCCGCCGGCGGCAGCGCCCGCGTCCGGAGCGGCCGGGTTCACGCCGCTTCCCCGAGGTAGGCGGCACGCACCTGCGGATCCTGGCGCACGCTCTCGTAGTCGCCTTCGCTCTGCACCACGCCCTTGAGCATCACCGCCACCGGGCATTCGAGGTCGCGCACGAAGTGCATGTCGTGCTCGATCGCCAGCACCGCGATGCCGTGCTCGCGGCTGATCGCGCGGATCAGCCGGGCGGTATCGGCGGTCTCCTGCGGCGTCATGCCCGCGGTCGGCTCGTCGAGCAGCAGCAGCTGCGGGCCGCGGCTCACCAGCATCAGGATCTCCAGGCGCTGCTTCAGGCCGTGCGGCAGCTGCTCGACCGGGGTGCTGCGGTAGGCGAGCAGCTCCGCCTCGCGCAGCCGCTCGACGCAGTCCTCCGCTGCGCCGCCGGCCAGCGAGGCGAGCACGCCGCCGCCGGCCACGCCGAGCCGGGCGAGCTCCAGGTTCTCGATCACCGACAGCCCGGGCAGCACTCCGGGCACCTGGAACTTGCGCAGCATGCCGAGCCGGGCGATGCGGTGCGCCGGCAGGCCGTCGGCGCGAACGCCGTCGAACGTGAAGCGGCCGGCGTCGGCGCGCAGCACGCCGGTGAGGATGTTGAACAGCGTGCTCTTGCCGCAGCCGTTGGGGCCGATGATGCACTTCACCGCGCCGCGCGCCAGGGCGAGGTCGACGCCGGTGAGCACCTTCAGGCCGCCGAAGCTCTTGGAGATCCCCTCGATGGCGAGCAGCGGCCCGCTCATGCTACTTGGCGCACTGGTTCGGCGCGACCACCTTGCCGATGTATTCCAGCATGCGCAGCTGGCCGCCGCGCGCCTCGGAGATCAGCATGTTCAGGTCGACGTGGCGGTCGTCCGCGCGCATGGTCACCGGTCCGTTGCCGACGGTGATCGTCTGGCCGACGATCGCCTTCATCGCGTCCTCGGCCTTGGCCGATTTGGCCTTCTGAACCGCATCGAGGTAGAAGCGCGTGATGCCGTAGTGGGCGTCGACGTAGTAGCTCACCGTCGCGTTCTCGCCGAAGCGCTTGCGCTGCCGGGCGACGAAGTCCTTCGCCTCCGGGCGATCCAGCGTCGAGATGAAATGCGAGCAGGTGACGATGCCGTCGGCCTCGGTGCCGGAGAAGCCCGGCAGGTAGTTCTCGTTGAAGCCCATGAAGGCGATGCGGACCTTCTCCTTCATGCCCGCGGCAACGAACTGCTTGACGAAGGTCACGCCGTCGGCACCGGGCAGCGTCAGCACCAGCACCTTCGCGCCCGAATCGGCGATCTTGCGGAGGGTCGGGGCGAAGTCCTTGGCACCGAAAGGCGTGTACTCCTCGCCGACCACCTTGCCGTTGCTGCGCGTAACGGCCGCCTTGATCGCCGCGTTCATCTTCTGCGGCCACACGTAGTCGGCGCCGAAGAGGTAGAAGCCCGTCTGCGCGCCGGCCGCCTTGGCGAGCCAGGGGATGAGCGGATCGACGTAGTGCGCGGGCAGCGCCGAGTAGCAGGCGATGTAGGGGCTGCACACGCCGCCCTCGTAGTCGGTGGCATAGAGCAGCGGCGTCTTGCCGCGCTCGATGGTCGACTTGATGGCGTCGCGGTTGGCCGAGGTGACCGGCCCCACGATGGCGGCCACCTTGTCGCGGCGGATCAGCTGGCCGGCACGCTCGACGGCGGTCTTGGGATCGGTCTTGTCGTCGGCCTTGACGATCTCGATCTTGCGCCCGAGCACCCCGCCGGCGGCGTTGACCTCCTCGACGGCCAGGCGCACGCCCTGCTCGCCCTGCTGGCCGAACAGCTCGAGCCCGCCGGAGAACGGCAGCAGCAGGCCGAGCCGCAGCGGCTCGGCGGCACGCACGATCGCCGGGAACCCGCCCAGCGCCGTGCCCGCACCGGCGAGCGAGCCGGCCGCCACCAGGCGGCGGCGCGTCGCGTCGACCCCATCGACGTGCGGCCGCGGCCGTGACTTCTCTCTGGATTCCTCGATCTTCATGGCGTCTCCCTGGTGGATGCCGGAAAAATTGTTTCCTAGGCAACAGATTCGAAACGATAGCGCAATCGCCGTCGGCGTTCAAGCGGCGCGCCGATCGACGATAATGGACGCGTCCGGGCCGGTGGATGCGCCCCGGGCCAGCCGCCCTGAGCGCACGGAGTGCATGGGAGCCAAGGTCTACAGCGAAATGTTCGGCCGGCGCATGTTGCGCAGGAGTGCTTCGTCGCGCGCCGGCGGCTTCGAGGTCGGATTGCTCATCCCGGTATCCGGTCCGATGGGCATGCTCGGCCCCTCGGCGCTCGCCTGTGCCCGGCTGGCCTGCGAAACCTGGAACGCCGCCGGCGGCGTCCGGGGGCGCGAGGTGCGGCTCACCGTCCTGGACGCCGGCGAACCCTCGGCGCGGCTGGAGAGCGAGCTCGACCGGCTGCTCGACGACAAACGGCTCGATGCGCTGGTCACCATGAGCACCACGCCCGTCGGCCACCGGGTCAGCGAAGTGGTCGACGCGCGCGTGCCGATGGTGTTCACCACCCAGTTCGAAGGCAGCGGCCTGCCCGCCTGGGTGCACGCCATCGGCGAGACGCCCGACCGGCAGCTGCTGCCGGCGATCTCGTGGATGGCCGAGCACTGCGGCGTGCACCGCTGGTACCTGCTCGGCAACGACTACTGCTGGCCGCGGCACACGCACCGCGCGGCCGCGGCTCACCTGCACGGCATGGGCGCGCAGGTGGTCGGGGAGCGCTACGTGCCGCTGGGCGAGCGCGTCTTCGAGCCGGTGGTGGAAGACATCGCGCGTACGCGCGCCGACGTGGTGCTGATCTCGCTGATCGGCGCCGATTCGGTGCACATGTGCCGGGCCTTCGGCGAGGCCGGCCTGGCCGGACGGGTGCTGAGGCTGTCCTCCAGCATCGAGGAGAACGCGCTGCTGGGCATGGGCTACCGCAACACGGCCGGCATGTTCGCCGCCTCGGGCTATTTCCCGAGCATCGAATCGGCGGCCAACGCCGACTTCAAGGAGCGCTACCACGCGCGCTTCGGCGAGCGGGCGCCCGCGCTCAACTCGCTCGCGCAATCGGTCTACGAGGGCCTGGTGCACCTGCAGCGCCAGACGCTCGACCACGACCAGCCGCCGCGGCGCGAGCCCACCCTCGCCAGCGTGCGCACGCAGCGCCGGCGCGATTCCGGCTACGGCGCCGACCCGGTCTTCCTGGCGCAGGCCGATGGCCTCACCATGCGCGTCATCCAGCCCCTGGAGGCTGCATCGGCGCGTCGATGAACTCCTGCAGCAGCCTGCGCAGCTGGCGCTCGCGAGGCGCGCCCAGGCGGCTCTCGATGCGCGAGCGGCCGTGCTCGACCCCGCCCCGCAGGGCTTGCACCTTGCGCAGGCCGAAGTCGGAGATGTGCAGCACCACCCGCCGCTGGTCGGCCGGATCGATCGAGCGCTGCACCAGGGCCGCCTCGACCATGCGATCGATGAGCTTGCTGGTGGCCGGCATGCGCATGCCCGTCGCCTTGGCCAGCTCCGACATCGAGCGCCCCTTCTCGTCGGCCAGCACCTCCAGCACGCGCCAGAACTCCACCGGCACGCCCTCCGGCCCCACGACGCGCTGCAGGTCGGCGATGGCGCGCCGGCTCGCCTGGTAGAGCAGGCTGTGCAGCGAGGGTTCGCGTTCGGAGCGCTTGCGCGGCGGTGTCATGGCACCCGATCTTAACCCGGGGCGGCCGCGCATGTCCGCGCCGCCGCCGCGGCGATGCGCCGGCGCGCCCTCCATGCCGCGCCCGCCGCGGCGCTCCCGTCAGGAACGCTGGTAGATCTGCGCGCCGCGCTCGCGGAACTCGACAGCCTTCTCGCGCATGCCCTGCTCCAGCGCCTCCTGCGTCCCGACGCCCTGGCGGTCGGCGTACTCGCGCACTTCCTGCGTGATCTTCATCGAGCAGAAGTGCGGCCCGCACATCGAGCAGAAGTGCGCGGTCTTCATCGACTCCTTGGGCAGGGTCTCGTCGTGGAAGTCCCTCGCCGTGTCGGGATCGAGGCCCAGGTTGAACTGGTCGGCCCAGCGGAACTCGAAGCGCGCCTTGGACAGCGCGTTGTCGCGGATCTGCGCGCCGGGATGGCCCTTGGCGAGGTCGGCCGCGTGCGCGGCGATCTTGTAGGCGATGATGCCGTCCTTGACGTCCTTCTTGTTCGGCAGGCCGAGGTGCTCCTTCGGCGTGACGTAGCACAGCATCGCGGTGCCGTACCAGCCGATCTGCGCCGCGCCGATGGCGCTGGTGATGTGATCGTACCCGGGAGCGATGTCGGTGGTGAGCGGGCCGAGCGTATAGAACGGCGCTTCGTGGCAGTCGCGCAGCTGCAGCTCCATGTTCTCCCGGATGAGCTGCATCGGCACGTGGCCCGGTCCCTCGATCATCACCTGCACGTCGTGCTTCCAGGCGATGCGCGTGAGATCCCCCAGCGTACGCAGCTCGGCCAGCTGCGCCTCGTCGTTGGCGTCGTGGATCGAGCCGGGACGCAGGCCGTCGCCGAGCGAGAAGCTCACGTCGTAGGCCTTCATGATCTCGCAGATGTCCGCGAAGCGCGTGTAGAGGAAGCTCTCGCGATGATGCGCCAGGCACCACTTGGCCATGATCGAGCCGCCGCGCGAGACGATGCCGGTCATGCGCCTCGCGGTCAGCGGCACGAACGGCAGGCGCACCCCGGCATGGATGGTGAAGTAGTCGACCCCCTGCTCGGCCTGCTCGACGAGCGTGTCGCGGAAGATCTCCCAGGTGAGCTCCTCGGCGCGTCCGTCGACCTTCTCGAGTGCCTGGTAGATGGGCACCGTGCCGATCGGCACCGGCGCGTTGCGCACGATCCACTCGCGCGTCTCGTGGATGTGCCTGCCGGTGGACAGGTCCATCACCGTGTCGCCGCCCCAGCGGATGGCCCAGGTCATCTTCTCGACCTCCTCGCCGATCGAGGAGGACACCGCCGAGTTGCCGATGTTGGCGTTGATCTTGACCAGGAAATTGCGCCCGATCGCCATCGGCTCGCTTTCCGGATGGTTGACGTTGGCCGGGATGATCGCGCGTCCGCGCGCCACCTCGCTGCACACGAACTCGGGCGTGATCTCGGCGGAGATGGCCGCGCCGAACGACTCGCCGGGGTGCTGGCGCCCGAGCAGCTCGGCCATGCGCGCGCCCTTCGGGCCGGCTGCCCGCAGCGCGGCGAGGTACTCGGCGCGGCGCAGGTTCTCGCGGATCGCGACGAACTCCATCTCGGGCGTGATCTCGCCGCGGCGCGCGTAGTGCATCTGCGTGACGGTGCGCCCGTTGCGCGCGCGGCGCGGCGTGCGCCTGAGATCGAAGCGCAGCTCGGCGAGCCCGGGATCGGCCAGCCGCTCGCGGCCGTAGCGCGAGGAAGGGCCGTCCAGCAGCTCGGTGTCGCCGCGCGCCTCGATCCAGCCCGCGCGCAACGGCGCCAGACCGGCGCGGATGTCGACGCGCACTGCCGGGTCGGTGTACGGCCCGCTGGTGTCGTACACCCAGACCGGCGGATTGCGCTCGGCCTCGTGCGCGCCGCCCGCCAGCGACGGCGTGTCGGACTGGGTGATCTCGCGCATCGGCACCCGCACGCCCGGGCGCGAGCCCTCGACGTAGACCTTGCGTGAGTTGGGCAGGGGGTGGATCGCCGCCTGGTCGACCGAGGCGGTCGCGGCGAGAAACTTCGGATCGGCGTTCATGATGGCTTCCCTTCGGCGGCATTACCCGCATCAGGTTCGGAGGGTCTGTCTCACCCGGCGCGCCGCAACGGCACCCCAGGACCCCTAGCAAGAGAGGGCTCACGTTAATCCAGTGGCCGCGCGAACGCAAATCGGCTCCGGCGCGACACGGCCCCGCGCGCATTTTGACGGCATGCAGTTTCCCCTCTAGAATTAATGACCAAACAGTCATTAACGTCCCCGGGCCACTGATACTTCGGGCCAACGCCGCCCCGACAGCCTCCCCATGCCAACCACCGCTCCCGCACCGAGCTCCGCGCGCGCGCCGCGATGGGAGCGCCGCAAGGATGCGCGCCCGGGCGAGCTGCTCGATGCGGCGCTCGAGCTCTTCGTCGACAAGGGGTTCGCGGCCACGCGCCTCGACGCGGTGGCCGCGCGCGCCGGCGTGAGCAAGGGCACGCTCTACCTTTACTACGCCAGCAAGGAAGACCTGTTCAAGGCGGTCGTGCGCCAGAGCATCGTGCCGCTGATTGAAGCATTCCAGCACGACGTGGCCCAGTCGAGCGCACCCAGCGCCACGCTGCTGCGCGAATTCTTCCGGCAGTGGTGGACGCGCTTCGGCGCCACGCCGCTGGCCGGCATCGCGAAGCTGGTGGTGGGGGAATCGGGCAACTTCCCGGAGCTGGCGCGCTTCTTCCAGCAGGAGGCGGTGCTGCCCTGCGCCATGCTGCTGGCCTCCATCGTGCACCGCGGAGTGAAGCAGGGCGAATTCCGCCCGATCGACGTCGAGGCGAGCATCCAGCTCTGGATCTCGCCGATGGTCCTGCGCGCCATCTGGGAGCACTCCATCCTGCCATGCTGTCCGCCGGGGTTCGACGTGCCGATCGAACGCTTCCTCGAGGCCCATCTCGACTACGTGCTGGGCGCCCTCGAGCCCGCCCGCGGCCAGGGGCGGACATCTTGAAGCGCGCGCTGCTCGCGCTCGGCGCGCTCGTCCTCGTCCTCGCCGGCGGGTTCCTGCTGCTGCGTCCGCCCGCGGCGGTCGCACCCCCGGGCGCCGGCGCGGCCGGTCCCATCGAAGCCGCCGGCACGGCCGGTGCACGCAACTCTCCCGATGCGCGCACTTCGCCCGGTACGCGCGGCTCACCCGACGCCGCGAGTGCCATCGAGTTCGCCCCCGGCGACCTGTACACCGTCGGCACCGGCACCGTCGCGCGCACGATCCCGGTCACCGGCACGCTCACGCCGGTGAACCGGACCACGGTCAAGGCGAAGGTGGCCGGCGAAGTCCTCGAGATGGCGGTGCGCGAGGGCACCGCGGTGCGCGAAGGCCAGTTGATCGTGCGGCTCGATCCCACCGATTTCACGCTGCGCCTGCGCGAGCGCGAAGCCCAGTTCCGCTCTGCCGAGGCGCAGGTGGTGCAGGCGCAGCGCACGCTCGAGAACAACCGCCAGCTGCTCGAGAAGCACTTCATCTCGCAGAACGCCTTCGACAACGCGCTCTCGGCCACCGAGGTGGCGGTGGCCGCGCGCGACGCCGCCGGCGCGCAGCTGAGCCAGGCGCGCAAGGCGTTGGCCGACACACGCCTGTTCGCGCCGATGGCCGGGATCGTCGCGCAGCGCTTCGTGCAGATCGGCGAGAAAGTCGCCGTCGACGGCCCGGTGGCATCCCTCGTCGACCTCTCCCGCATGGAGATCGAGGCCCCGGTGCCGGCCAGCGACATCGGCGCCGTGCGCATCGGCCAGCCGATCGCGCTGTCGATCGAAGGCATCGCCGGCGAGCAGACCGGCCGCGTCGTGCGCATCAATCCCGGCACGCAGGCCGGAACCCGTTCGATCCCGATCTACATCGCGGTCGACTTCGAAGATACGCGCGCCCGCGCCGGCATGTTCGCCCAGGGCCGCCTGGCGCTCGAGCAGCGCAGCGGCGTGCTGGTGGTGCCGGTGGCGGCGATCCGCGAGACCGGCGCACGCCAGTTCGTCTACCTCGTCGAGGGCGATCGGCTGCGCGAGCGCGACGTGCGCCTGTCGCTGCGCGACGAATCGGCCCGCGGCGCCGGCGGCGCGGTCGGCCTGGTCGAGGTGCTCGAAGGGCTGAAGGCGGGCGATCGCATCGTCGGCGTCAACCTCGGCGCGCTGCGCGCGGGCAGCATGGTGTCCGTGGCGTCGGGCGCCGCGGCCCCGACCGTCGGGAGCCGCTGAAGCGATGTGGTTCACCCGCGTCTCGATCAATCATCCCGTCTTCGCGACGATGATGATGGCGGCGTTCCTGGTGCTAGGCATCTTCTCGTACCACCGCCTGTCCATCGAGCAGTTCCCCAACATCGAGTTCCCGGTGGTGGTGGTCACCACCTCGTGGCCGGGCGCCTCGCCCGAGGTGGTCGAGTCCGACATCACCCGGCGCATCGAGGAGCAGGTCAACACCATCAGCGGCGTCTACGAGCTCGCCTCGCGCTCCTACGAAGGCAGCTCGGTGGTCGTCATCCGCTTCGACCTCACCGTCGATCCGGCCCAGGCCACGCAGGACGTGCGCGAGAAGATCGCCCTGGTGCGCCCGCTGATGCGCGAGGACGTCAAGGAGTCGCTGGTCACGCGCTTCAACCCCGACGACATGCCGGTGGCCTCGCTGGCGATCCGCTCCGACGTGCGCGACGCGCGCGAGCTCACCACGCTGGCCGACCAGGTGATCAAGCGCCGCCTCGAGAACGTGCGCGGCGTCGGCCGCGTGACGCTGGTCGGCGGCGTGCGCCGCGAGGTGCAGATCGACCTCAAGCCGTCGGCCATGGAGGCGCTCGAGGTCGGCGTCGACCAGGTCGTGCAGGCGCTGCGCAACGAGAACCAGGAGCTGCCGGCCGGCACCCTGGTCTCGCGCGACCGCGAGCAGGTGGTGCAGATCCGCGCGCGGCTGGCCCACGTGGCCGACTTCGGGCGCATCATCGTCGCGCGCCGCGGCGGCCAGCCGATCTACCTCGCCCAGGTGGCCGACGTGATCGACGGCGAGGAGGAGCCCGAGACCAGCGCCCTGGTCGACGGCGAGCGCGCCATCGCGCTCGACGTGGTGCGCGCGCAGGGCGAGAACACCATCGCGGTGGTCGACCAGGTGCGCCGGGTGGTGGCCGGGCTGCGCACCGAGCTGCCTCCCGACGTGCAGGTGTCGGTGGTGCGCGACGCCTCGACCGCGATCCGCAACTCGGTCGCCAGCGTCCAGCGCAACATCGTCGAGGGCGCGATCCTGACCGTGGTGATCGTGTTCCTGTTCCTGTCGTCGTGGCGCTCCACCGTCATCACCGGGCTCACCCTGCCGATCTCGCTGATCGGCACCTTCCTGGTCATGTTCGCGATGGGCTTCTCGATCAATCTGGTGACGCTGCTCGCGCTGTCGATCTGCGTCGGCCTGCTGATCGACGACGCGATCGTGGTGCGCGAGAACATCGTGCGCCACCAGGCGATGGGCAAGCACCACCGCGATGCCGCGTTCGACGGCACGCGCGAGATCGGCCTGGCGGTGGCCGCGACCACCTTCACGATCGTCGCGGTGTTCCTGCCGATCGGCTTCATGGGCGGCATCATCGGGCGCTTCTTCAAGCAGTTCGGCATCACCGTCGCGTTCGCCGTGCTGCTGTCGATGCTGATCGCCTTCACGCTCGACCCGATGCTCTCCTCGGTATGGCACGACCCCGACGCGCACGGGCCGCGCCGGCGCGGCGCGCTGGCCTGGGTGCTGCGCCGCTTCCAGGCGATGATGCTGCGCCTCGAGGGCGGCTACGTGGCTCTCCTGCGCTGGGGCCTGCGCCGGCGCGTCCTCACGCTCGCGGCCGCGGCGCTGCTCTTTGCGGCGGCATTCCCGCTGATGCGGCTGGTCGGCACCGAGTTCGTGCCCGAGGCCGACAACAACGAGATCTACCTGCAGTTCTACACCCCGGTCGGCTCGTCGCTGCAGTTCACCGAGGACAAGGTGCGCCAGGTCGAGGCGGCGCTGCGCGAGTTCGACGGTGTCTCGATGACCTACGGCACGGTCAACACCGGCATTGCGCTGGGGCGCAACTACGCCATGGTGTTCGCCCTGCTGGTCGATCGCGAGCACAGGCCGATGTCGGTGCAGCAGATGCGCAAGCCGGTGCGCGAGCGGCTGTCGCAGATCGCCGGCGTCACCCTCACCGACCTGGGCAACCTCAATGCGGTCAGCTCGGGCAAACCGATCCAGATCAGCATCCAGGGCCAGGACAACGACGTGCTGGACCGGCTCGCCGCCGAGGTCACGAAGGCCATCGCGGCGGTCAATGCCGGGGTGGGGCACGCCGGCATCGTCGAGGTCGACACCAGCTCGAAACCGGCCAAGCCGACCGTCTCGGCGGTGATCGACCGCGCGCTCGCCTCCGACCTCGGCGTCGGCGTGGCGCAGGTCAGCGCCGTGCTGCGCCCGCTGCTGGCGGGCGACGCCGCCACCACCTGGCGCGGGCCCGACGACGAGAACTACGACGTGCGCGTGCGCCTGCCGCGCGCCAGCCGCAGCTCGGTGGCCGACCTGGAGCGGCTGGCCCTGGTATCGGCGCGCACCGACGCCGACGGGCGTCCACGCATGGTGGCATTGCGCCAGATCGCCGACTTCCGCCAGGGCGTCGGCCCGACCCAGATCAACCGCAAGTCGCTGGCGCGCGAGATCCTGATCTCGGCCAACGTCGAGGGCATCGCTGCCGGCACCGCGGGCGCGCTGCTGCAGAAGCGGCTCGACGCGATCGCCCTGCCGCCGGGCTACCGCATGGTCACCGGCGGATCCAACCGCGACATGACCGAGAGCTTCGGCTACGCGCTGCAGGCGCTGGTGCTCGCGGTGCTCTTCATCTACATGATCCTCGCCTCGCAGTTCGGCAGCTTCCTGCAGCCGATGGCGATCATGGCCTCGCTGCCGCTGTCGCTGATCGGCGTGGTGCTCGCCCTGCTGGCGTGGCGATCGTCGCTCAACATGTTCTCGATGATCGGCTTCATCATGCTGATGGGCCTGGTCACCAAGAACGCCATCCTGCTGGTCGACTTCGCCAACCAGGCGCGCGCGCACGGCATGGCGCGCACCCAGGCGCTGCTGCAGGCCGCCGAGATCCGCCTGCGCCCCATCCTCATGACCACCCTGGCGATGGTGTTCGGCATGCTGCCGCTGGCCGTCGGCACCGGCGAGGGCGCCGAGCAGCGCGCCCCGCTGGCGCATGCGGTGATCGGCGGCGTGCTGGCCTCCACCCTGCTCACGCTGCTGGTGGTGCCGGTGCTCTACACCGTGCTGGACGACCTGGGGGCCCGTCTGCGCAAGCCCCGATTGTTAAAATCACAGGCCTGAGGCCTCTTTTCCGGAAAGTGCGATGGACATCGAACGTGCCCGCTTCAACATGATCGAACAGCAGATCCGCCCGTGGGATGTGCTCGACCAGGATGTGCTCGACCTGCTGTATGCCCTGCGACGCGAGGATTTCGTGCCGCCGGCGTATCGCGCGCTCGCCTTCACCGACATGGAGATCCCGCTCACCGTCGAGGGCATCGCGACCGGCGAAGTCATGCTGGCGCCCAAGGTCGAGGCGCGCATGCTGCAGGCGGTGGCGCCCAAGCGGCACGAGACCGTGCTCGAGATCGGCGCGGGCTCTGGCTACATGGCGACGCTGCTGGCGCACTTCGCGCGGCGCGTGATCACCTGCGACATCCGCGAGGAGCTGGTGCGCTTCGCCACCGCCAACCTCAAGCGCGCCGGCGTGCCCAATGTCACCGTCGAGCTGCGCCACGGACTGCGCGCCGCACCGGGGGCGAGCTTCGACGCCATCGTGCTCTCCGGATCGGTGCCGTTCGTGCCCGAATCGCTGCTCGAGCGGCTCGAGCCGGGAGGGCGGCTGGTGGCGATCGTGGGCGAGCTTCCGGTGATGACTGCGCAGCTCATCACGCGGCTCGGCGAACGCGAATTCTCCGCCGAGAACCTGTTCGACACCGTCACCGCCCCGCTGACCGACTTCCCGCAGAAGGAGAGGTTCAGCTTCTGACCGCCGGACCGCACCGCCCGATGCGACAGATCCAGCCGCTCGAGCTCTCGGCGTGGCTCGCCCGGGCCTCGCCGCTGCTGCTCGACGTGCGCGAAGACTGGGAGGTGAGCCTGTGTGCCCTGCCCGGCAGCCTGCACGTGCCCATGCGCCAGCTGCCGGCGCGGCTGGCCGAGCTCGATGCCTCGCACCCGATCGTGTGCATCTGCCACCATGGCGGCCGCAGCCTGCAGGTGGCGCTCTATCTCGAGCATCGCGGCTTCGAGGCGGTGTTCAACCTCGAGGGCGGCATCGACGCCTGGGCACGCCAGGTCGACCCGGCACTGCCCACCTACTGACCACTCATCGACCCGAGCGACCCGAATGCACCGGACCCCTCGACACCCCGCCCGGAGTATCCGCATGACCGTGAGGCTGAAGACACTGGCCGCCCTGGTGGCGCTCGCGGCAGGCGCGCCGGCCTTCGCCCTCGACCTGCTCGAGGCCTACCGCGACGCACTGGCCAGCGACCCCCAGCTCGCCAGCGCCCGCTCGCAGCTGCAGGCGATCCGCGAGCGCGTGCCCCAGGCGCGCGCAGCGCTGCTGCCGCAGGTGAGCGCCACCGCCGCGGTGATGCGCCAGGACTTCGACACCAACCTCGCGCCGGCGCGCCAGTTCAACTCGCAGAGCTACGGTATCCAGCTCAGCTACCCGCTGCTGCGCAAGCCCTACAACGAAGTCCTCGAGCAGAGCAAGCTCCAGGTCACGGCCGGCGAGGCGCAGCTGCTGCAGGCCGAGCAGGACCTGATCCTGCGCGTATCGCAGGCCTACTTCGACCTGCTCGCCGCGCAGGACAACCTCGAGACCATCCGGGCGCAGAAGCGCGCCATCTCCGAGCAGCTCGCCTCGGCCAAGCGCAACTTCGAGGTCGGCACGGCCACCATCACCGACCAGCAGGAGGCGCAGGCGCGCTTCGACCTGACCTCGGCCCAGGAGATCGCCGCCCAGAACGACCTGGCGGTGCGCCGCGCGGCGCTGGCGCAGCTCATCGCCAGGCCGGTGGGCGACGTCAACGAGCTGCGTCCGGGCGTCACTCTGGAGGGACCGCAGCCGGCGGGCGAATCCGACTGGGTGCAGAGCGCACGCGACAACAACCTGCTGGTGCAGCAGCAGCGCCTGGCTGCCGACGTGGCGCAGCGCGAAATCGAGCGCCGGCGCGCCGCCTACTATCCGAGCATCGACCTGGTCGGCAACGTCGGCCATGGACGCAACTCCGCGTTCAACCTGATCGGCGTGCGCACCGACAGCGCGGCGATCGGCGTGCAGCTGTCCGTGCCCCTGTACACCGGCGGCCTCATCCAGGCCAGCGTGCGCGAGGCCACCGCGCTGCTCGATCGCTCGCTGTCCGATCTCGAGAGCTCGCGCCGGCTGGCCGAACAGAACGCACGCCAGGCCTACCTGGGCCTGAACAGCGGGCTGGCGCAGGTGGGCGCCCTCGAGGCCGCCGAACGCTCGAGCCGCCTGGCGCTCGACTCGAACGTGCTCGGCTACCAGGTCGGGGTGCGCATCAACATCGACGTGCTCAACGCGCAGCAGCAGCTGTTCGCCACCCAGAGCCAGCTCGCCCGCGCCCGCTACGACGCGCTGCTCAGCGGCCTGACGCTCAAGTCCACCACCGGGATCCTCTCCGAAACCGACCTCGCCCGCATCAATGCGCTGCTGGTGCCGCCGCGCGCGAGCACGGGCGACAGCGGTGCCGGCACCACGGCGCAGGCCCTTCCCGCACCGCAGGGCGCACCCGGCGCCACCCCGCCGCAGGGTGCTGCGCCCGGCGCTGCGCCCGCCTCCGGCGCCAAGGCCAATCCGCCCGCGCCCGCCCCGAACATGCCGCGCCAGCGCGGCGGGCGGGTGCTCAAGCGCTGATCTTCTGCACCGCTCGTCCGGCGCACACGAGCGGGCGCGCCTCGATCAGCGGTGCCAGCGCTTCGAGCGTGCGCTGCGTGGCGCCGCGGTGCCGGCCGGTGAAGGCGAGCGCCTGGTCGCTCATCGACTGGCGGCGCTCCGCATCGAGCACTACCGCCAGCGCCTGGGCCACCGCACGCGCGGCATCGGGCACGCGGATCGCGCAATCGGCCTCGATCGCCTGCTCGACCGCCTGCTCGAAGTTGAAGGTGTGCGGCCCGACGATCACCGGCACGCCCGCGGCGCAGGCTTCGATCAGGTTCTGCCCGCCGTAGGGCAGCAGCGAGCCGCCGATGATGGCCGCATCGGCCAGCGCGTACCAGGCGGCCATCTCGCCCATCGAATCCCCGAGCACCACCTGCGCGTCGCAGCGCTGGCCTTCGGCGAGGCTGCTGCGGCGCGCCAGGCGCCAGCCGCGCGCCTCGATCAGCGCGGCCACTTCGTCGAAGCGCTGCGGATGCCGGGGCACGATCGCCAGCAGCGGCGGGAACCGGCTGGCGAGCGCGGGCGGACGCAGCTGCGCCGCCCACGCATCGAGCAGCAGCGCTTCCTCGCCCTCGCGCGTGCTGGCGGCGAGCACGCAAAAGCGCGGCAGCCCGTCGCTGCGCTGGCCGGCGAGCCAGCCCGCGCGCCAGCGATGACCGAGCGCCTCGAGGGCGGGCGCCGCGATCACGTCGAACTTCAGGTTGCCCAGCACCGGCACGTCGGCGCGCCCGAGCTGGCGCAGGCGCCGCGCATCGGCCTCGGTCTGCGCCAGCACCAGGTCCAGCGTCGCGAGGGCCGGCCGGATCAGCGCCGACCAGCGCTGCCCCTTGCGCAGCGAACGCTCGGAGAGCCGCGCATTGACCAGCGCCAGCGGCACGCCCTCGGCACGCGCCGCCTCCACCAGGTTCGGCCACAGCTCGGTCTCCATCACGATGCCCAGGCACGGGCGCCACGCACGCAGGAACCGCCGTACCGCGAACGGATAGTCGTACGGCAGGTAGGCCTGGCGCACGCGCTCGGAAGCGAACAGCGCGGCACCTGCGGCCCGCCCGGTGGGCGTCATGTGGGTGACCAGCACCTCGTGGCCGGGATAGCGCGCCAGCAGCGCCGCCACCAGCGGCTGGGCCGCGCGTGTCTCGCCGACCGAAACGGCGTGCACCCACAGCAGCGGCTGCAGGTCGGCGCGCGGCGGGTGCGCGCCGAAGCGCTCGCCGAGGTGGCGGCGATACTCGGGCTGGCGGCGCGATCGCCACAGGAGGTGGGCGAGCGCCAGCGGCGTGGCCAGGATCCAGCCCAGCGTATAGAGCCAGCGCGCGATCATTCCTCGATCGCCCGCATCACGTCGTCGACCTCGGGCCACCTGCCGTCGGTGCCCAGGCTCACCGCCTGCTCGCTCCAGTACGGCCCGAAGCGCCAGGCCGGGGTGGCGGCGAACAGCGCCACCGTTCGCGCGCCCAGCGCGGCCGCCAGATGGGTGAGGCCGGTATCCACCCCGACCACCACGCGCGCGCGCGCGATGGCCGCCGCGCACTGGCGCAGGGTGAGCCGCGGCAGCACCAGCGCGCCGGCATGCGCATCGGCCAGGCGCCGCGCGCGCTCGCATTCGACGGCGCTGCCCCACGGCAGCGCCACGCGCAGGCCGCGCGCCAGCAGCTGCTCGATGAGCCCCTGCCAGGCCGTCTCGGGCCACTGCTTGTCGGGACGCGAGGTCGCGTGCAGCAGCAGCGCGTACGGCCCCGCGGGCAGCGCCTCGAGCGGCTCGGCGGGCACGCGCAGCCCGAACGACGGCAGGCCGGCGGGCTCGTAGCCCAGCGCCTGGCCCGCCAAAGAGCGCAGCCGCTCGATCGCGTGCGCGCCCATGTCCACGTCGTAGCGGTCGCGGTAGAAGAGCGCCGCCAGGGGCTCGCGAGCGCAGCGCCGCGAGAACCCCGCCACCGGCACCCCCGTTCGCCGCGCCAGCCAGGCGCTCTTGAGCAGCCCCTGCAGGTCGATCACGCGCGCGTAGCGCGCCGCGCGCAGGCGTGCCGACACGGCCGCGATCTCGTGCCGGGTGCGCGCGGCCAGCGGCGCACGGCGCCAGCGCCGCACCGCCACCGGGATCACCTCGGCCACGCCGGGGTGCAGGCCGGGCAGCTCGGCGAACGCCTCTTCCACCACCCAGTCGATGCGCGCGCCCGGGCATGCCCGCACGATGTCGCTGACCACCGGCAGCGCGTGGACCACGTCGCCCATCGAACTGGTCTTGATCAGCGCGATTCTCGAGTCCGCGGCCTCGGTCCCTGGTCGCATACGTCGCCGGTGACGAAATGGGTATTCTAGGGGTCTTTTAGTTCCTCGAACCGGCATGATCCTCGTCACCGGCGGCTGCGGCTTCATCGGCACGCGTTTCGTACTCGACTGGCTCGCCACGCGCGAGGAGCCGCTGCTCAACCTCGACGCCCTCACCTATGCCGCGCGTCCGCAGGCGCTGGCGGCGCTCGCCGGCGACGCACGCTACCGCTTCGTGCACGGCGACGTGTGCGACCGCGCGCTCGTCGATGCGCTCCTCGCCGGCCACCGCCCGCGCGCCATCGTGCACCTGGCCGCCGAAACCCACGTCGATCGCTCGATCGCCGATGCGGACCGCTTCGGCCGCTCCAACACCCTCGGCACGCTCGCGCTGCTCGAAGCGGCGCACGCCTGGCTCGCCACCCGGCCGGGCGACGACGCCGCCACCTTCCGCTTCCTGCACTGCTCTACCGACGAGGTGTTCGGCTCGCTCGGCCCCGACGACGCGCCCTGCGGCGACGACGCGCCCTGCCGCCCGCGCAATCCCTACGCCGCCTCCAAGGCCTCGGCCGACCACTTCGTCGCCGCCTTCCACGCCACCCATGGCCTGCCGACGCTGGTGACGCGCGGCTCGAACACCTACGGCCCGGGCCAGCACCCCGAGAAGCTGGTCGCGCTCGCCATCGGGCGCATCCTGGCGGGCGAGGCGGTGCCGCTCTACGGCGACGGGCTGGCCATGCGCGACTGGCTGTACGTCAGCGACCACGTCGCCGCGCTGTGCGCGGTGCTCGAGCGCGGGCGGCCCGGCGAGTCGTACAACGTCGCCGGCCACCAGGGCATGAGCAACCGCGAGCTGATCGCCCACGTGGCAGCGGCCGTCGAATTCGAAACCCGCTACCGTGCCGAGCACCATATCGGCACGAGGGCCCGCAACGCGGCGAAGCATGCGCCAGCCGAGGACGCGGCGCGCTGGATCCGCTTCGTCGCCGATCGCCCCGGGCACGACCGGCGCTACGCGCTCGACGATCGCAAGCTGCGCGCCCACACCGGCTGGGCGCCCCAGGTGACGCTCGACGAGGGATTGCGCGCCACCGTGCGCGCCGCCCTCGGCGACACCTCCCATGCCTCCCCGGACGGCGCCCTTCAAGTCGCGGGCGGCGCGGCCGCGGCGCGCCCCTCTACACGCAAGGCGCGGCGATGAGGCTGCGCACGGCGCACCCCAGCGGATGGGCGCTCTTCGAATCGCTCGTGCATCGCGACGAGCGCGGCTGGCTCACCGAGTCGATGCGCCTCGATGCATTGCAGGCGCATGCCGGTCCGGTGGCGATCGTGCAGCAGAACCTCAGCCGCAGCCGGCACGGCGTGCTGCGCGGGCTGCACTACCAGCTCGGCGCTCCGCAGGGCAAGCTGGTGCAGGTCCTGCAGGGGCGCGTGCGCGACGTGATCGTCGACCTGCGGCGCCGCTCGCCGACTTTCGGGATCGGCTTCGTCTTCGAGCTGGACGCGGACGATCCGACCCCGCTGTGGGTGCCGCCGGGCTTCGCGCACGGCTTCCTCGCCCGCGAAGACAGCCTGGTGTCGTACGCGATGACGCAGGCGCGCGATGCGCAAGCCGAACGCACCATGCGCTGGAATTCTCCGGCGCTGGCCATCGACTGGCAGCTCGAGGGCATCGAACCGGTCCTGTCGCCGCGCGACCGCGACGCCCCGGCGTTCGGCGAGGCGGAAGTGTTCGAAGCGCAGTGAGACGGCGGGTGTTCCGGTGAGCGTCGCGCCAGCCCCAGCCGGCCCCTCGCGCGGGCGGCGCGCCCCTCGGATCCTGCTGCTCGGAGCCGGCGGCCGCCTGGGCGCAGCGATGGCCGCCGCCCTGCGCGCGCCCGGCCTCGCCCCGGACCTGGTCCTGCACGCTCCCTCGCGCACCGAGCTCGCCCTCGACCCGGCCCGCCCTGCCGCGCTCAGGCGCTGCCTGGACGCCTGCGCCCCGACCGTGGTCGTCAACTGCATCGCGGCGAGCGACGTCGATGCCTGCGAACGCGACCCGGCCCTTGCCCATGCACTGAACGCCGCGCTGCCCGCGCAACTGGCCCGCGCGGCGCGGGCATGCGATGCGCGCCTCATCCACTTCTCTACCGACTACGTGTTCGACGGAACGCTGCGCCGACCCTGCCGCGAAGACGACGCCGCCCGTCCGCTGTCGGTATACGGAGCGAGCAAGCTCGCCGGCGAGCAGGCGATCGCCGCAGCCGACGCGCGTCACTGGATCTTCCGCGTCAGCTGGCTCTACGGCGCGGCACGCGCCAACCTCGCGGAGCGCCTGCTCGATCCCGCCAATGCCGGATGCACCCTCGGCCTGGACAACGATCGCGTCGGCGTGCCCAACCCGGTGCAGCTCGTCGCGCACGAGGTGGCGCATTGCATCACGACGCAGGCCGAAGAGGGCGACACCCCGGAAGACGGCCTCTACCACCTGAGCTGCCGCGGCGCCACCACCTGGTACGCATTCGGACGCGCATTCCTGCGGGAAGCCGTACGCGCCGGGCGGCTCGCACCCGCGCATCTGCCGCGCCTGCAGCCGCTCACCGAGCCGGCCGCCGACGCCCGCCCGGCCCGGCGCCCCGCCTGGTCGCCGCTCGATCCGCAGCGCTACGAGTGCTGCTTCGGGCGATCGATGCCGCGGTGGGAGAGTGCGATTCGATGGGCGCTGTCATGAAGGGCACAGCTCGGAGATCCACAGCGAGATCGTCCCGTCCGTCGAAAAAAAACCACGGACGAATCACTTCGTATTGACCGCATTCGCCCGATCCGGTAGGTGGGCGGATCGCTCGCACACCGGCCGTCAGGTTATCTCCGGCACGCTTGCGCATAATCTGGCAGTATTATTGGTACGTGTACCCCCCGTTTTCGACATCGATAACCAGGAACCATAATGCCGCGTCGATCCTACGATTCCATCCGCAAGCAAATCGAGAAACTCGAGGCCCAGGCGAAGAAGCTGGAACAAGCCGCCGAGCAGCACAAGAAGCAGGCTGTGGCCCAGGTGGTTGCGCTCATGAGGAAGGTCGGCGTCACCATGGGCGACCTGGAAGCCACGCGTGAACGCGCCACGCGCTCGCGAGGCCGCGGCGCCGCGAAAGCGGGCGCCGGGAAGAAGGCCGCGAGGAAACCGGTACCTCCGAAATACCGCAACGACAAGACCGGCGAAACCTGGTCGGGCCGCGGACGCACGCCGCTGTGGCTGGCGGCGCTCGAAACGCAAGGGAAGTCGCGCGAAGATTACCGGGTCTGAAGTTCGACGAACGGATTGGAGATCGTCAGGCCGTCGATCTCCTGACTGTGCTGGAGGTCCTCGGTGTACAGCACGGTCGACCCCGAGTGCAATGCCGCGCCGACGATCAGTGCATCCCAGAACGAGATTCGCAACCTGCGGCTCGTCTCGATCGCCGCGAGGATGAGCGGCGTATCGACCTGTACCACCGAGAGATCGGACAAGCTGCGCACCGCGCGTTCGGCCTGATCGTGTTCGACCGGAACCCCCAGCTTGCGGGTAACGGTCACGAAAAACTCCTGAAGCACCTGCGTGCTGAGTGTGGCGCGACCCGCGCTCGCCTCACGCTCCAGCAAAGTGCGAGCGACACGCTGCTTGTCCGGAGCATCCCGGTCGAACAGGTAGACCAGGACGTTCGTATCGAAGAACGCCCGCATCAGCTGCGCTCGTACAACTCGTCCCGTGTCCACGAACGCCCGCCGCGTCGCGATCGTACCGCTTTCGAAAGCGCGATCAGATCGGCCGCCGCCGCGGCCTGCACACGGCCGACTCCTGCATAGGCCTCGAGCAGCTCGCGCAGCACAGCGTTGACCGACGAGCCCTGCTCGAGGGCGCGAATTCGCGCCTTCTTCAGAACTTCGTCATCGACCGTAATGGTCAGATTGCTCACAGCCACATCCCGTGTTACACGGGATCAGTGTAGCACGGCCCTAGAACGGCAATACGGCCCCCGGCTTCACCATCAGGATCGCCCGCCGGAAATCCGCCTGGATGCGCGCCAACGCGGCGGGCGTGTCGGCCTCGAAGCGGATCACCACCACCGGCGTGGTATTCGACGGCCGTGCCAGCCCGAAACCATCCGGGTACTCCACGCGCACGCCGTCGATCCCGATCACTTCGGTGGCACCCTCGAAACGCGCGGTGCGTTTCAGCTCCTCGACCAGCGTGAAGTTCTCGCCCTCGGCGGTCTTCAGCTGCAGCTCGGGCGTGGCGGGCGAGTCCGGCAAGGCTTCGAGCACCGTGCTCGCACCGGCGTGGCGCGAGAGGATCTCGAGCAGCCGCGCGCCGGCATAGAGGCCATCGTCGAAGCCGTACCAGCGCTCCTTGAAGAACACGTGACCGCTCATCTCGCCGGCGAGCGGCGCGCCGGTCTCCTTGAGCTTGGCCTTGACCAGCGAGTGGCCGGTGCGCCACATCGTCGGGCGCCCGCCGTGCGCGCGCACATACGACGCCACGTTGCGGCTGCACTTCACGTCGTAGATGATCTCCGCCCCCGGGTTGCGCGAGAGCACGTCGGCGGCGAACAACATCAGCTGACGGTCGGGCCAGATGATCTGGCCGCCCTTCGTGACCACGCCGAGCCGGTCGCCGTCGCCGTCGAAGGCCAGGCCGATCTCGGCATCGGTGTCGCGCAGCGTGCGAATCAGGTCCTGCAGGTTTTCCGGATGCGCCGGGTCGGGATGGTGGTTCGGGAAAGTGCCGTCGACCTCGCAGAAGAGCTCCGTAACCTCGCAGCCCAGCGCACGGAACAGCCGCGGTGCGAGCGCACCGGCCACGCCGTTGCCGCAGTCGACGGCGATCTTCATCGGCCGCGCGAGCTTCACGTCGCCCGCGATGCGCGCGAGGTAGCGCGCCGAGACGTCCTCGCTGCGCAGCCCGCCGCACTGCGCAACGGGCACCTCGACGAGCGCCCCGGAAACGATCGACTCGCGCAACCCCTGGATCGCCTCGCCGTAGATCGCATCGCCTGCGACCACCATCTTCAGCCCGTTGTAGTCGGGCGGATTGTGGCTGCCGGTGACCGCCACGCCGGTGCCCGTGCCGAGCTCGAAGGTGGCGTAGTACACGACCGGCGTGGGCACCATGCCGATGTCGATCACGCCGACCCCGGCGGCGCGAAAACCATCGGACAGCGCCGCCGACAGCTTCGGGCCCGAGAGCCGGCCGTCGCGGCCAATCACCGTTTCACGGGTGCCCGCCTTGCGCGCCAGCGCGCCGAGCGCCAGGCCGATCGCACGCACTGCATCGACGGTAAGCGTGTCGTCGACCACGCCGCGGATGTCGTAGGCCTTGAAGATCGAAGGTGAGACGGGGGAGGGCATCAGGTCGAGGGCTCCATGTTCAGGCTGCGCACCGATTCATCGCTCGTCGAGCACGGCATTATCGGATCGGTCAGCCTATGATCCGAACGTCCTGCACCGCCGAGAAATCGCGGTCGTGGGTTACCAGCGCCCAAGCCCCGATTTCCAACGCCGTGGCCAACTGGATGGCATCGGGCAGCCGGAGCCGATACCGTGCCCGCAGTCGAGCCGCCTCCACGGCGATCGGCACGCTCAGCGAACGGACATCGAATTCGCAAAGTGCCGCCTCGAGCTGCTTGCCCAGTGCGTCGCGACCATGACCGTAAGGGCCTGTCAGCACTTCAGCCAGCGTGACCGTCGTCAATGCGATGCGCAATCGCCCGGCCGCGGCCTGCTCGAACAAGCCGGAAAAACGGTACGCATACCGCGCATCGTTCTCAAAGTGGTAGATCAGCGGCGCGGTATCGACGAGAAGCAATGCTTCATCAGGCAGCGCAGCCCAATCAGGCGCAGGTTGCCCGGCTTTCACTCGCCCCACTCGCTGCGCAATTCCTCGACCGAGCGAGCGGGTTCCTTACCCCACACCCCGGCAGCGCAGCCCTTCAGAGCCAATATCGCCGTCGGCAAGCGCCCCCCGCCGGCCTTCTCCACCGGTACAAGGGCGGCATAGGGCCGACCGTGCCGGGTGATCAACGTCATCTTCCCGTCATGAGCAGCGGCAACCAGTTCGGGCAACCGCCGTCGAGTCGCTTCGATGCCGAGGGATTCCATAGGTAGCCCTGAATTCTGTACAAACCGTACAAATTATAGCGCTGCTCCATCGGAGCGACAATCGACCTTCCGGACGACCTCCTGCCGATCAGCACGCCCCGGGCGCAAACCTTGCCTCAGCCGCCCGCCGACGCCGCCCGCTCGCCCCCGGCCGCGGTCCCTCCCACCACCCGCAGCGCCGGCCTGACCACGAACGGCGTGTACTCCGGCACCCAGCGGCCCAGCGCCGCACGCACCTCGTCATCAGGCACCGGCCCCGTGCGCCCGAGCCAGTCGCGCAACCCGGCCAGGAAGCCCTCCGGCACCGGCCGGGAGCGCGCGATGCGCAGCTTTGGATGCGGCGTCTCGCGGGTCTGCTCGGCATCGGCCAGCAGCTCCTCGTAGAGCTTCTCGCCGGGACGCAGGCCGGTGAACTCGATGCGGATCTCGTCCTCGCCGAAGCCCGAGAGCCGGATCATGTTGCGCGCCAGGTCCACGATCCGCACCGGCTCGCCCATGTCGAGCACGAAGATCTCGCCGCCCTCGCCCATTGCCGCCGCCTGCAGCACCAGCTGCGCCGCCTCGGGGATCGACATGAAGTAGCGCGTGATGTCCGGATGCGTCACCGTGACCGGCCCGCCGCGCGCGATCTGCGCCTGGAACTTCGGGATCACGCTGCCCGTGCTGCCCAGCACGTTGCCGAAGCGCACCATCTCGAACTGGGTACGCCCGCCCCCCGCCTGCAGCGCCTGGCAGGCCATCTCCGCCAGGCGCTTGGTCGCGCCCATCACGTTGGTGGGGTTCACCGCCTTGTCGGTCGAGATCAACACGAAGCGCTCGACGCCGTGCCGCTGCGCGCACTCGGCCACCCGCAGCGTGCCCAGCACGTTGTTGCGCACCGCTTGCCAGGCGTTGCCGACTTCCATCAGCGGCACGTGCTTGTAGGCCGCCGCATGGAAGACCACCTGCGGCCGGTAGGCAGCGAACACCTCCTCGATGCGGGCGGCGTCCTTCACGTCGCCGGCCAGCGGCACGATCGTCACGTCCGGGCGATTGACCGTGAACCACTGTTCCAGCGTGTAGAGCGCGAACTCGTTGTGCTCGAAAAGCACCAGCCGGGCCGGCGCGAAGCGTGCGAGCTGGCGGCACAGCTCGCTGCCGATCGAGCCGCCGGCGCCGGTCACGAGCACGGTGCGCCCGGCCAGCATGTCCCCGACGTGCGTGGTATCGATGGTGACCGTATCACGCCCGAGCAGGTCGTCGATCTCGACGCGGCGGATCGACGACACCGACACGCGCCCCGACAGCAGGTCTTCCACGCCCGGCACGGTGAACACGTGGGCCCCCGCCTTCATCGCCAGGTCGGCCGCATGGCGGCGCGCCGAGGTCGACGCCGAAGGGATCGCGAGGATCACGTGCCGCACCTTCTCCTCGGCGAGGATCCGCGGCAACTCGTCGATCGGGCCGAACACCGGCTTGCCCAGCACCTCGCGGCCGCGCTTGCGCGCATCGTCGTCGACCAGGCCGACCACGCGCCAGTCGGGCACGCGATCGAGCTCGCGCACCAGCATGGCCCCGCCCCGGCCCGCGCCCACCACGACCACCGGCTTGCCCTCGGCGCTCAGGCCGCCGTAGAGGCGCTGCTCCTTGAACATGCGGTAGGCGACTCGGCCGCCGGCCATCCAGGCGGCAAGGAGCAGCGGGTAGAGCACCAGGGTGGAGCGCGGAATGGTGGGCGAGGCCCGATAGAGAGCAGCGAAGACCAGCAGCACGAACGAGGAAGCGCCGACCGCCCGCAGCACCCGCTTCAGGTCGGGCAGGCTGGCGAAGATCCACAGGCCGCGGTAGAGGCCGGCCCAACGACAGATCAGGGCATGGGCAGGTACGAGAAGCAGGAGGCCGATGAGCAGGTGGTCTTCGTATGAGACCGGCCAACTGAAGTTGAAGCGCAGCAGAAAAGCACCGACCCACGCTACGACGGGGGCAGCGAGGTCGAAGAGGAAGACGAGGGCAGATCGGTAGAATGTCGTCATTGGAACCGAAAGCGAATCGGCCGAACGAATCACCAACGTCGACTATAGTAGCCGTTATCGGAGCAGCCCCCCGCGATCGGACAGATCTTCGAATCCCGCCCCGGCGAACCAGAAACTGACCTCATCGACCATCCGGGGATGATCGCGAGCGGTCGGAGCGCGATTCTAGCCGATGTCTTCCGGCCTGCCGATCCCACAAGAGCGGCAGCCTGGAGGGTACACGTCGGCAGCGCGAACGGACGGGCGACTGCGATACGCAACCCCCCATCCGGCGCACCTACGTTGCTGCACAAATCGGGGATAATTGCCGGTTACGCTGCCGACGCCAGTGCAGCCGAGGGGACGTTTAGCCATGACTGAGAAGAGGAAGGCACTCATCACAGGCATCACCGGCCAGGATGGCGCCTATCTCGCTGAATTGTTGCTCGACAAGGGCTACGAGGTTCACGGCATCAAGCGCCGTACGTCGCTGTTCAACACCGACCGGATCGATCATCTGTACCAGGATCCGCACGACCCCGACGTGCGCTTGCGCCTGCACCACGGCGATCTGACCGATTCGAGCAGCCTGATCCGGATCATCCAGCAGGTCAGGCCCGGCGAAATCTACAACCTAGCGGCGCAAAGCCACGTGGCGGTCAGTTTCGAGGAACCCGAGTACACTGCCAATTCCGATGCCTTGGGCGCATTGCGCATCCTCGAGGCGATGCGGATCCTGGGGCTGGAAAAAACCAGCCGTTTCTACCAGGCGTCGACGTCGGAGCTGTACGGCCTCGTCCAGGAAGTGCCGCAGCGAGAGACGACCCCGTTCTACCCGCGCTCGCCCTATGCGGCCGCGAAGCTCTATGCATACTGGATCACGGTGAACTACCGGGAGGCGTACGGGATGTACGCCTGCAACGGAATCCTGTTCAACCATGAATCGCCGGTGCGCGGCGAGACGTTCGTCACCCGCAAGATCACGCGCGCACTCGCCCGTATCAAGCTCGGGCTGCAGGACTGCCTCTATCTGGGGAACCTCGACGCGCGGCGCGATTGGGGTCACGCACGTGACTACGTCGAGGCAATGTGGATGATGCTGCAGCAATCCCGCGCCGAAGACTTCGTCATCGCCACCGGCAAGCAGTACTCGGTGCGTGACTTCGTATCGCGTGCCGCCCAGGAGCTGGGCATTTCCGTCGCATGGCATGGCGAGGGTGTTTCCGAGATCGGCATCGACGCAAACGGCCGGACGATCGTGCGCGTGGATCCACGCTACTTCCGCCCGACGGAGGTGGAGACGCTGCTCGGCGATGCAACCAAGGCACGAGAGAAACTCGGCTGGGAGCCGCGCACGTCCTTCGAGGAACTCGTGGCCGAAATGGTGCGTGAAGACATGAAGAGTGCCGAGCGTGATCATCTGGTCAGGCAGCACGGTTATCCAGCCTACGATTTCCACGAATAGGGTTCACGCATCGTGGACAGGAACGCTCGCATCTACGTGGCCGGCCACCTCGGAATGGTCGGCTCCGCGATCACCCGCCGGCTGGCCGATGCCGGCTATGCGAACGTAGTCACCCGCACCCATGCACAACTCGACCTCCTGGACCAGCGCACCGTGCGCTGCTTCCTGGACGAGGTGCGGCCCGACTACGTATTCGTCGCTGCGGCCCGCGTCGGCGGCATCCATGCGAACAACACGATGCGCGCCGATTTCATCTATCAGAACCTGGTGATCGAAACCAACGTCATCGAAGCGGCATTTCGGGCGGGGGTCCGCAGGCTGATGTTCCTCGGCTCTTCATGCATCTACCCGCGTGACTGCCCGCAGCCGATCCGCGAGGAATACCTGCTGACCGGACCGCTCGAACCGACCAACGAGCCCTACGCGGTTGCCAAGATCGCAGGCATAAAGCTTTGCGAGGCATTCAATGCCCAGCATGGCACGCGCTATGTCAGTGTCATGCCCACCAACCTCTACGGTCCCGGTGATAATTACGACCTTGCCACTTCACATGTGCTGCCGGCGCTGATCCGCAAGGCGCATGAAGCCCGCGAGCGCGCTGACGACAAGCTGGCCGTGTGGGGAAGCGGCCGGCCGCGGCGTGAGTTTCTGTATGTCGACGATCTCGCCGATGCCTGCGTGTTCCTGATGGAGCACGATTACTCCGGAAATCTCCTGAACATCGGTACCGGCAAAGACGTGACCATCTGCGAACTGGCCACGACGGTAATGCGCTGCGTCGGACTTGAGGCCGAACTGATGTTCGACCCTGACAAACCGGATGGCACTCCACGGAAATTGCTGGACGTCTCGGGTATCCGCAACTTGGGGTGGGAGGCACGAACAAGTCTGGAGGAAGGGATCAGGAAGACCTATGACGACTTCCTCCGGAGCCGATTCTGCCACCATGGTCACCCCGATGTGCGCGAGACGAGGACTTCGGCCGGAAAATGAAGATATCGATCATCACTGCCACCTACAACAGCGCCAAGACTATCGCTGACACCCTCGACTCGATCGCCAACCAGACTTTCGACGACATCGAACACATCGTGATCGACGGTCAGTCCGGCGACGGAACACTATCGATTCTCGACTCGCACCGGGGCCGCATCGCCCGTATCGTCAGCGAGCCTGATCTCGGCATCTACGACGCAATGAACAAGGGCATCGCCCTTGCCACCGGGGACATAGTCGGCCTCCTCAACTCCGACGACGCTTTTGCGACCCGCGACTCCCTGCTCAGAGTCGCGATCGCCATGCAGGATCCGGAAATCGATTGCTGCTATGGCGACCTCGTATACGTAGACTCTGACGATCTCCAGAAAGTCGTCCGCTACTGGAAATCGCGGCCGTTCGCACCGGGCCTTTTCCGGAGGGGGTGGGTGCCGCCTCATCCCACGTTCTACGTCCGTCGGCACGTGTACGAGCGCCATGGGATGTTCAACCTCAACTATCGGCTCGCGGCGGACTTCGAACTGATGTTGAGGATGCTGGAGAAGCATCGCATTCGTTCGGCCTACATCCCTGAAGTCTTGGTGAAGATGCGCCTGGGAGGCGCGACGAACCAGAGCCTGTTGAACATCTGGCGTCAGAACGTGGAGATCTATCGCTCCGCCCAGCAGCACGAGATCGGAATGTCCCTCACGCAGTTCGTTCTTGCCAAGATCTGGGCACGGTCGTCGCAGTTCGTCTTCCGTCCGAACGGTGTCTGAGTCCCGCATCCTCGTCACAGGCGCAAGTGGGTTCATCGGAACCAGGTTGATATCGTGGCTCGCCAGCCAACGGCGGGCTGTCAGGGCAACCGTTCGCACGGCCTTGGCCCGGAACGCACTGCGCAATACCGTTTCTGATGTCGTTCTGGTTGGCGATATCGAGCGCACCACGAACTGGGACCATGCGCTCGAAGGCGTCGACGTAGTCGTTCATCTCGCGGCTCGCGCCCATGTCCTTCGGGAACGATCCACGGATCCGCTTTCGGACTTCCGGGCGGTAAACGTGGAGGGAACGTTGGGTCTTGCAGAGCAAGCGGCCCGGCGCGTCCGTCGACTTATCTTTCTGAGCTCGATCGGGGTAAATGGGGTCAGGACCACCCACGTTCCTTTTTCTGCATCGTCTCCCGCCGCTCCGACCGAAGACTACGCGATTTCGAAGCACGAGGCTGAACAAGCATTGTGGAAGCTGTCGGAAAGCACCGGGCTCGAGGTGGTCGTCGTGCGTTCTCCCCTCGTGTACGGTCCGAACTGCCCTGGCAATTTCCTTCGTCTACTTCGATTGGTCGATTCCGGCATCCCGCTACCCTTCGCATCGATCCAGAACGCGCGCAGTCTCATCCACGTCGACAACCTGGTGAACGCCCTCTCGGCGTGCGCGGATCGGCCGTTGGCTCGAGGCCGGACGTATCTGGTTGATGACGGTGTAGCGATCTCCACCCCCGATCTCGTGCGCACGCTGGCCGGCCTTCTACATCGAAAGGCCGTTCTTCTCCCATGCCCGGTATCGCTTCTGCGATGGGTCGGGCGCATGACAGGCCAAGGGGAGGCAATCGCCAGGCTGACCGATTCGCTGCTGATCGACGGATCGGCGATCCGCAGCGAACTGGATTGGCAGCCCGTCTGTTCGATGTCGGAGGGTTTGATGCAGACAGCCCGGTGGTACAAGACACGGACAATCCAAGCCAGCGGCAGCAGTCGACATACCGAATGAGCCGGCCGGACAGGCAGTCACCCGATTCCCACGGTTCCGAGACTCCTCGAGCACTCCGGCGGACGTATGCCCCGGAGGCATTGCATGCGGGCGACGGAGCGGACAGGCAACGACAACATATCCGATGTTCCTGCCTTGCTGCGCAAATCGCGGATAATTCTCACTTACGCCGCCGATGCCGATACAGCCTGAAGCACGCCCCTCCATGATCGGAAAGAGGAAGGTTTCGTCATGGGCATCGCCAGCCGGGATGGCATCTAGCCTGGCGAATCGCTGCTCGGCAGAGGCCATCCGGCTTACGGCTCTTACGAGTAGGATCTACGCACCGTGAACAGAAACACTCGCTTGTACGTAGCCGGTCACCGTAGAGTGGTCGATTCGGAGGTTCCCCGTCGGCTGCCGACGTCCGCTGCGGGAACGCAATAGCCATGGGCATCAGTGTGCAACTCGGTTTTCTTGGCTTACGGCGAACCTGCTGATGTGCGGCATTGCAGGGTTCGTCACCAACCGACCGCTGGTGCTGGAAGAGACGATCCAGCACATGGCGGATCGGTTGCTCCATCGCGGGCCCGATGACAGCGGCTGCTGGGTAGACACGGAAGTCGGGCTAGCGCTCGGCCACCGACGGCTGTCCATCCTGGATCTGTCGCCCAATGGCCACCAGCCGATGATGTCCGCGTGCGGCCGCTATGTGATCGTCCTGAACGGCGAGATCTATAACCACGAGGTGCTTCGGAGAACGCTGGATACGGCATCGGCGGCCCCCGGATGGCGTGGGCATTCCGACACCGAGGTGCTGCTGGCAGCCATCAGCCGATGGGGGCTGGAACGAGCACTCGACGAGAGCGTCGGTATGTTCGCGTTCGCCCTCTGGGACAGGCAGGCCCGCACTTTGTTCCTTGCCCGAGACAGGTTCGGCGAGAAGCCGCTGTACTACGGCTCGATCGGATCGAGCTTCGTATTCGGCTCGGAGCTGAAAGCGCTGACCGCCTTTCCGCAAGCGGATCCTGAAATCGATCGGCAGGCGCTGGCCGCGATGCTGCAGTTCGGCTATGTGCCCTCCCCGTGGTCGATCTACCGGGGCATCGGCAAGCTGCCGGCGGGAAGCGTTCTGGCGGTGCATGTCGGTGCGGGCGGGCAACCCAATATCGGGGACCCGCGGCGGTACTGGACCATCGACGACGACTCGAGCCGACTGCGAAACGAGCTGGCCGACGCCGACGAAGAGTCGCTGGCCGATTCGCTCGACCTGCTCCTGCGCCAAGCGGTAAGGGCGCAGATGTCGGCCGACGTGCCGCTGGGGGCTTTCCTGTCGGGCGGCATCGATTCCAGCCTCGTGGTCGCCCTGATGCAATCCGAGTCGACCCGACCGGTGCAGACGTTCACGATCGGCTTTCGCGAAGACGGCTACGACGAAGCGCCGTTCGCGAAAGCCGTTGCCCGGCACCTCGGTACCGCGCATACGGAATGGTACATTTCGTCCGCCGAGGCTGCGGACATCATTCCGGAACTGCCGCGAATCTTCGACGAACCGTTCGCCGATTCTTCACAGATCCCCACCACCTTGGTCGCCCGAATGACGCGGCAGCGAGTGACCGTATCTCTGTCGGGCGACGGCGGCGATGAGTTGTTCGGCGGCTACCCCCGCTACTCGTTCGCGCAGACGCTCTGGCGGCGCTTCGGCAGCCTACCCGGCTGGAGCCGAAGATCAATCGCCACGGTTGCAGCCGGCCTTTCTCCCAGATCGTGGGATCGCCTGCTGCAGGTCACAACCCCGGCCCGATTCAGGCAGTCCATCAACGGGCACCGAATCCATCGCCTTGCAACGCTGATCGACGCCGACAGCTTCGAAGACATGTACGTCCGGCTTCTGAGCCAATGGCCCGCCGACTGCGGCCTGGTTCTGGGCGATGGCGCAAGGCCTCACGTGCCGGTAAGCGTGCAGAGTAACGGGCAACCGTACCTCGACCGGATGCGCCGCTGGGACATCGCCTGCTACCTTCCGGACGACATCCTGGTCAAGGTCGACCGGGCTGCAATGAGCGTCAGCCTCGAAACACGCGCACCGTTGCTCGACCATCGGGTCGCCCGGTTCGCTTGGGCTCTGCCCGCGCACGCGCTGGTCCGGAACGGCCGCGGCAAATGGCTTCTGCGCAGGTTGCTCGATCGGTATGTACCGCCGGCGCTCATCGAACGGCCCAAGGCGGGGTTCGGCATGCCGGTCGCACGCTGGCTACGCACCGACCTGCGCGAATGGGCTGAGGCTCTTCTGGACGAACGCAAGCTCCGGAAGCAGGGTTTGCTGGCGCCCGAACAGGTGCGCCGGATGTGGCGCGAACACCTGGCCGGCACACACGATCACCAGAGCCGCTTGTGGAGCGTTCTGATGTTCCAGGCGTGGCTCGAGGCGCAAGGGACGGCAACGCACCATGCGCCTTCGGGGCACGCCGCTGCCCCGGCAATGTGATCAACGATGGTCCGGCGGGACATCGTCGCGAACTTCCTCGGTCGATCGTGGGCGATGCTCATGGGCATCGCCTTCGTACCGGTTTATCTTGCGATCCTGGGTCCCGAAGCATATGGGCTGATCGGCTTCTATGCCACCTTGCAGGCCGTGCTGATCATCGCAGACTTCGGCCTGTCATGGACGATCACGCGAGAGTTGTCGCGGGCACCCGCAAGCGGAGCCGGGAAGCATCAACTGGCGAGCCTGCTGCGCACCCTGGAGATCGCCTACTGGCTGATCGCGATCTTGGCCGGTGCGGCGGTGTCGATCATCGGCGGCGCCCTCTCGGAACGCTGGTTCCGCTCCAATACGCTGTCGACCGATGAAATTCGCCAGACGCTACAGTTGATGGGCGTTGTGCTAGCGTTGCAGATGCCTTCGCTGTTCTACCAAGGCGCACTGAATGGGTTCGACCGTCAACCGACGACGAACCTGATCGCCTCGCTGTCGGCCATGCTGCGCTGGGGGGGTGCGGCACTGGTCGTCTGGCTCGTGTCGCCGACGGTCCACGCGTTTTTTGCCTGGCAGGTCGTGGCCGCTGCGGTCGGCACCGGCATCACGGCATGGGCGGCCTGGCGCAATGTGGCCGGCGAGTTCCGGCGGGCAAGTTTCGACCCTCGTGTACTGCGGCAGGTATGGCGTTTCACCTTCGGGATACTGGCCAGTGCAGTCGCCGGCGTCCTCGCCATGCAGGTCGATAAGCTCGTCCTCAGCCGGCTGGTGACGCTCGAACAGTTCGGCTACTACTCGCTGGCTGTGTTGCTCGCATCGCTGGTGCCGGCACTGGTGACGCCGTTTCACACCGCTTTCTTTCCACGATTCAGCCAAGCCCACGCACAGGGCGACTGGCCCACGGTTTCGCGCCTCTACCACTCAGGCTCCCAACTTCTGAGCATGCTGATCGTACCGACTGCGCTGGTGCTGGTCTTCTTTCCGCATGAGCTATTGCTCGTGTGGACCGGCACCGAAGCAGCCGCCCGGAACGCCGGCACCCTGCTCTCGCTCCTCGCGCTCGGAAATCTGCTGTACTCACTTGCCGGCTTTCCCAATCTGATGCTCTTCGCAGCCGGCTTGCCGATGATCTCGGCGACGGTCTTGATCGTGCTGGCGGCGTGCATCCTGCCTTCGCTGCTCGTGTTCGCCCCCCGGTTCGGACCGATCGCCGCCGCGATCATCTGGGTCGTCGCGAGCGCCGCCTACCTGCTGGCGATCGTCCCGGCAACGCATCGCCGCCTGCTCGGCGGCGAGTTGTTGCGGTGGTGCACATCGAGCGTACTGGTTCCCGTCGCGGTGGCATCGGCGGTCTTTGCCGTCGCCCACTGGCTCATGCCGGCAGATGGCGCCATGCCAGTGCAACTCTTCTTTGTCGCGTGCGCATGGACCATTGCCACGCTATGCGTCGCAATCGCACTGCCGGAGATACGCCAGCGACTCGCGGCTGTACCGATGCGCTCGCGGGGTGCTTGACGATCCCGGAACTCGCCACATGCAGAGAAAGACGACAATCGAACACTGGAACACAGCCTGGGCGCAGCGGCCGCGGCCGCGCCTGCCTGTAGGTCTGGAGGTCGGCACGAAGAACACGCAGGAGGTACTGCGGCACCGGATTCGCCCAGGCATGAAGGTCCTCGAGATCGGCTGCGCCCCAGGCAAGATGCTCAGCTGGGTCGCCAAGGGATTGGGCGCCGACGTATCTGGCATCGACTATTCGCCGCAGGGGGTCGAGGTCACCCGATGGCTGCTGGGCGAGATGGGAATCGATGGCGACATCCGGCAGGAAGATGTCTTCGAGACCTCATTCGCGCCGGACAGCTTTGACGTCGTCTACAGCAATGGCGTGATCGAACACTTCGAGGATCCGCGCGAACTCGTCGCAATCCATGTGCGGCTGCTCCGCCCCGGCGGCACTGCCATCATCCTGATTCCGAACTACGGCGGCATCTATGGCCGCCTGCAACGCCACTTCGATCCGCAGAACCTGGCAATCCACAATCTCGAGATCATGAGCGAAGAGGCGCTGCGGGACTTGGCACCGCGCTCCGGCGATGATCACGTTGCTGTGTACCGTACAGGGCTGCCTTCGCCATGGATCGTCTCCTGGCAACGTCGATGGGGCGCCACCGGCCGGCTCTTCTCCTGGGCGCTGAACGTAGTACCCTTGATGCTGCCGGTCCGGATTCCATCGCTTTGCCCGCTGCTCGTTCTGGAAATCCGGCGCGCCGAAGCCGACACCGCATCGCGCACGCCGACGGATGCCGCTTATCAGGGGGATCGCCGATGCAACTGAAAGCCAGAAGCATCGCCAAGGGCCTGGCCACGCAAGTGCCGTTTCTGGCGCGGTACGCGAATTCGCGGGCTGCAGCGGAGGTCACCGGGCGCTACTACTACTCGGTCTGGCTACGCCATCTGAGGCAGGTAAGCCATGTGTGCAAGGATACGAATCCCAAATGCGTCGCCGAGCTCGGCCCGGGGGATTCACTCGGCCTCGGGCTGGCGGCGATGCTGTCGGGCGCCGACCGCTACTACGCGCTCGATCGGCTGCGATTTGCCACTTCGAGCCGGAATCTCGCAATATTGGATGAGCTGATCGAGCTCTTTCGCGCCCGTGCGCCGATCCCGGGTGACGACGAGCTACCGAACGTGCATCCGAGACTCGACGACTATCGCTTCCCGACAGATCTACTGGATGGCGCCCGCCTCGATCGGGCGCTCGAATCATCCCGCCTCCAGCGTATCCGGCGCATTGTCGCCGGAAACCGCGAATCGGATGACGAGCTTCAGATCCGCTATTTTGCCCCCTGGGACGACGCAGCCGAAGTCATGCCCGAATCTGTGGACTGGGTCCTTTCCCAGGCAGTACTCGAGCACGTGGACGATGTCCCAGATGCATACGAAAACCTGATGAGGTGGCTCCGCCCTGGGGGTCTGATGTCGCATCGGATCGATTACTCGAGCCACGGCATCACACGAGACTGGAACGGCCATTGGACGGTGTCCGACCTGATGTGGCGGTTGGTTCGCGGACAGCGCGCCTATCTGATCAACCGTCTGCCGCATTCGGCGCATCTCCAAGCCTTGAAGAGGTCCGGTTTTTCGATTCTTCTCGATTTCAGAACGGAAGGCACACCACTGGCAAGAGAGCTTCTCCCGAAGCCATTCCAAAGTTTTACATCCGAAGATCTGGGGACGACAGGCGCGTTCATCGTAGCCCGGAAGTGAATCTACGGCGAAGATGCTCGTCGTTCAAGCCTATTTCTACGCAGCGGCAATCTGCATCGTCGCGATTCTTATGCGTCGTTTCAGACGCACCGAGTTCTCCATTTTCGAACCTGGGGTGACTTTTGGCGCGTTCGCCCTCCTATACAGTGTCGTCCCTCTGCTCGCATTCTCCCTCGTCGACGATATCTTCACCCATCCCCAGGCAGATATCCGGCTCAACTACGATACGGAATCGCTCGAAGCGGTAAGCAGAGTCAGCTGGCTACATCTCTGGTTTTTTACATGCTTCGCGCTGACCTATCTTGGGCTCAGGATCGAGGGCAGACCGCTGAGGACCAGAGGATTCCGCGCTGAAGGCATCGATCTGGCGATCGGCGCAACCCTGCTCATCGGGTGCAAGGCTATTGTCTGGTTCGGACTGCACTACTTCGACGTATCCGCCAACAACTATCTGGAGACCTACATTCAGCTGAACACCCTGCCGTTGCTGGTGCGTCAAGTCTTGACCCACTTGTCGGGGATGACTATTACCTGCTCGTTGTTACTTTGCGTCGGCCTCATGTCGCGCAGGGAATACCGATGGATACTGCCGATATGGCTGAGTCTCGAGGCAATGCTGCTTCTTGGGAGCTTGGGATCCCGCACTACCGTGTTCGCTATCTGCTTGGCGTCTCTGGCAAGCTATCATTATCTCGTTCGCAGGGTTTCGGCCTTGCTGGTCCTGACGCTGTTGGGCATGGCATTCCTCGCGTTTGTGTCGGTAGGGGCGTATCGAGATATGGGATCGCAAGTCAGCAGCGCCCCAGACTTTCTGGTCGCGATGCTGATTCGCAACGAATTCACGAGTGTCTTCATCAATGCGCTTGACATACAACGACTTCGCGATGCGGGGATGACAGATTCCATCGTTCCGCACTTCTACTTTTCCGACCTCGTCAACGTCATTCCGCAACAATTCCTGCCGATCGACAAGCTGGATCTCTCTACCTGGTACGTCCAGAGCTTCTACCCGGAATATGCAGCACTCGGTGGCGGCTTCGCGTTCGGAATCATCTCCGAAGCCATCGTCGGCCTGGGTTATATAGACGCTGGAACGCGCGCCGTTCTCCTCGGCATTCTCCTCGCGGCGGCTCATGCCTGGATTGCGCGCAAGAGGCAGCCATCCCTATGGATGATCACCTTTTACGTGTGGCTTCTCGTACTATCGTTCCGGCTCTTCCGAGGTACAACGTTGGCGCTTGTTCCGGTATTTATCCTAGATTTTCTGCCGGCTTATGTCATGTTCAGAATCGTTCGTGCAGTTATCCTTAAATATGCCCGGGTGATACGCGAGCGATCGATAGCTACTTCTGGATTGTTATAAACCAGATCGTATGTTCGTATTCGACGTTGGACGAGCCTTCACGGGAACCTGGAAACCGAATCGTGCCTGAGCACAACTCTATGCACTTCGGCCGGCCGATCCGCGTCCTGCACATGATCCCCTCTTTCACGGGAGGCGGAGCGGAACGCCAGCTCGCCTATATCGCCCGAGCGTTGTCGACCCTCGGTCTCGAGGTTCATATCGCCTACATTCATGACGGACCGAACCTGCCGCTCTTGAGCGATGCCAACGTCGAGTTACATCGTATTCGCTGCATCAGCAACCACGACCCGTCGATCCTCGTGAGCATGGTCCGGCTCATGATGCGGCTTGGACCTCAGATTGCCCACACCTGGCTCCTGCAGATGGATGTTTTCGGCGGCATGGCCGCACGTCTCCTGAACATCCCTTGGGTGCTCAGCGAGCGCTGCTCCCCAAAGATGTACGAGAGTGGCTGGAAATTCCGCCTGCGCCGAGCGCTCGGCGCCAGAGCCAGCGCGATCGTCGCCAATTCAAATGCCGGTCTGGCATATTGGCCGGAAGCCTTGCGGCACACCCCGAGCCGCGTGATCCGGAATGTGCTGCCCGTCGATGATATTCTTGCGCAAGCCCACGAGCCTGAGACGATTGAAGGGATTGATGCAGACGATCCGTTGATCGTCTTTGCCGGACGTTACGACCCCCAGAAGAATCTGCTTGTACTCATGCGGGCCCTGGATATCGTCCTCGTACGGTTTCCTAAGGCAAAGGCACTGTTCTTCGGAAGTGGGCCGCTCGAAACCGACCTGATTTCGATCAGGTCGGGCCTCATAGCGGGAAACAGGATCTTCATACGACCGTATTCGAACAACCTCGCCTACTGGATGCGCCGGGCGGCAGCATACGTCTCCGTAAGCCGGTTCGAGGGTACGCCGAACACGGTGATCGAGGCAGCGGTCTGCGGCTGCCCTCTGGTTGTTTCCGACATCCCGGAGCATCACGAGATCCTCGATGCTCGCTCCGCATTGTTCGTGCCATGCGAAGCAGCGATTGCAATCGCCGACGCCCTATCCGCGACGCTGGGGAACCCGGCTGCCGCCAGGCACCGCGCGGAGGTCGCCCATTCGCTCTTTCTCGAATGGTCTCCCAATCGGATCGCGCAACAGTACATTGACCTGTACCAGGACATACTAGGGAGCATTCCGTCATGGCGCGCGTCCTGATCACCGGCGGTTCCGGATTCATCGGCACGAATCTCGTGCAGTATTGCCTCGACCGGGGCGACGATGTAATGAATGTGGACTTCCGCCCCCCACGGCAGGCCACGCACTCAACGGTCTGGAGGAATGCGGATCTGCTCGACGGCGAGGCGCTCGGACAGGCGGTCCGGGACCACGCCCCGGAAGTCGTCTTCCACCTCGCAGCCAGGACGGACCTCGAAGGCAAAACGCCGACAGATTACCCGGCGAACACGGACGGCGTCCGCAACCTCATCCGCTCGCTTCAAGGTCGGCAAAGCCCCTCGCTCGCCGTGTTCGCTTCGTCGATGCTGGTATGCCGGATCGGCTATCAGCCGCGCAGGGAGGACGACTACTGTCCATCCACCGCCTACGGCCAGAGCAAGATCGAAGGCGAGCGTATCGTCAGGCAATCGGCACATGGCTTTCGCTGGGCCATCGTCCGACCGACTTCGATCTGGGGTCCATGGTTCGGTGCGCCATACCGCGACTTCTTCACGGCGGTGAGACGTGGAATCTACCTCCACCCGAGACATCGTTCGATCCGCCGATCGTACGGCTTCGTTCTCAACACCGTAGCGCAACTCGGGGCGCTGGCCGACAGCGCAGACCGGTTTGCGGGCCGAACGGTATACCTGGCTGACTACGAGCCGATGGAGCTGAAGGGCTGGGCAGACACGATCCGGCGCGCGTTCGGGGCGCGTGTCGTACCCGAAGTTCCGCTTTCCTTGCTCCGGGCGGCAGCGCGCGCCGGCGACCTCCTGCAGCGTGCCGGGTGGCGTTCTCCGCCGATGACCTCGTTTCGCCTGAACAATCTCCTGACCGATATGATCCATGATACGACCCCATTGCAGAGCGTGCTTCCGCGGCTTCCCTACACCATGCAAGAAGGCGTCGACGTTACGGTGCAGTGGATGCAGGAACACCATATCCGGGCATGAAGATTCTCTTCGCAGTTCACGGCTACAAGCCCGCCTGGCGTATCGGCGGCCCTATCATTTCGGTGTCTTCACTGGCCGAGTCCCTGGTCAAGCGCGGCCACGACGTCACGGTGTTCACGACCGATTCGAACCTGGACCGGACGCTCGACGTGCCGACCGACCGAGCCGTAGACGTCGAAGGCGTCAAGGTCCGCTATTTCCGGCGGCGGCCGCTGATCCCGATGCGGGTTCCGCGCCTGGAGTATCTCTCGAAATCGTTAGGTTTCCTGTACGCGCCTGAACTTAAATTTGCGCTCGACGAATGGGTACCTTCCGTCGATCTGGTGCACACACACCTCCCATTCGTGTATCCGACCTATGCCGCAGCGCACGCAGCTTTCCGCCACGGCAAGCCTCTGTTCTATCACCAGCGCGGCGTCTTCGACCCGGAGCGGCTCAAGTTCCGATCGCTCAAGAAGATGGTGTACCTGAGGCTGATCGAAGTTCCGATCCTTCGCCGCGCCGAGATGTTGATTGCGCTCACCGAGGCGGAAAGGTCCAGTTACACCCGGCTCGGTATCACGACACCGATCCGAGTGATTCCGAACGGAATCGACACGCATCCGTACTCGCGCCCGCCCGAGCCGGACGACCTGGCGCCGCTCGGCATCCGCCCGGAGCACCAGGTCGTGCTCTTCATGGGACGCCTTCACCCGATCAAGGGCGCCGATCGCCTGTTGGCGGCGTTCGTTCGGATCGCGCAAAGGCACCCTGATGCAATGCTCGTCCTGGCAGGCCCCGACGAGTTCGGCATCGAGCAGGCCTTTCGCACCGATGTCGAAGCGGCTGGCCTGGGCGAGCGGGTCGTGTTCCCGGGGATGGTATCCGGGTCGCTCAAGCACAGCCTCCTGGCCCGTGCCGACCTTTTTTGCCTGCCATCCGATGCCGAGGGCTTCTCGATGGCCGTGCTCGAAGCACTCGCCAGCAAAACGGCCGTTCTGCTGACACCCGGGTGCCACTTCCAGGAGGTCGAACGATTCGGTGCCGGCAAGATCGTGGCGAACGACGTACCGGCGCTGGCAACCGCACTCGACGAACTCCTTGTGGCTCCAGCGATACTCGCAGCGATGGGTGCACGCGGCCAACAGCTCGTCACCGAACGTTTCACCTGGAAACGGATCACGGATGCCGTCATCGAGGCGTATGAAGAGGGTATCGCCCGCCACACCCATGGCAGGCTCGTCACGTCATGAAAGTCCCGATCGTCATGGTCGCAGACGCATGCCCGACAACGGTAACCTATTAAGATGTCGGATCTTCTATCAAGCAAGGAACGATAATACTTTGAACCCACCGCCCCCATCACCGCATCCTCGCAGCGGCTCCGAGGAAGATCTGCGCCTGTCCGATGTCTGGCGAATGATCGTCGCGGGCCGGCGGTGGGTGTTCGGCGCCCCTGTCGTCCTGGCGCTCGCAGCGCTGGCATACGTATATCTGTCCAACGCTCAATGGGAGTCGGTAGCGGCAGTCCAGATCGGGCAGGTCGGGCAGGCTGAAGTCGGGAAGGTAACTGCTTTGGTGGAAGCCCCGCCTCGGGCGATCGAGCGAATGAAGCTCCCGTCGTTTCAGGACAACGTACTGACCAGCATGGGAATCGATACCGCGGAGAGCGACCCGAAGGCTCGGCTGTACCGGACCAGCCTCAAGCTGCGACAGCCTCCCGGTACGGATCTCATCGAATTGAGGGTCCGAGCCTATTCGCGCGACGAGGCCCATGGCTTTGCGAAGGCAACTGTGGAACAACTACGCAAGAGTCATGACAAGCTGGCATTGCCGGCGATTGAATTCCTGCACCAGCAGCTGGATGACATAACGCGCCAACTCGAGCGTGCTCAGAAGGAGCGCGACTCTCTTGCCGCGAACACGACGTCTGGCAAGGAAATCGATGCGAGGAATCGCTTCGCCGAAAGCGCGCTGCTCGGACAGATGACCGTGTTGCGAGACGAGGAAATCAGGCAACTGCGCCAACGCAGGCTGATGCTTGAAGAGCGCCTGGGCCCGGCCCGGACGTATCCGACGTCGTTGGTCGAGGATATCCACGTCTCGGCCAGGCCGGTGTTCCCCCAGCGCGCTCTCACGGTATTGCTGGCGGCAGCGGGCGGGCTCGTAGCCGGCATCGCGATTGCGCTGGTCGCTGGAGGCCGGCGAGAGGGCGTAGTTTCCGAATCGAAGACATGATGCGGCATACCCTGGTGACCGGTTTTGATCCAGCATGACGCTGCTGATCCTGATCGCCTTCACCGTCACCGCCGCTACGCTCGCATTGCTGCGCCGCTCCGCGCTCGGCCGACGCATGGGCGACGTGCCCAACGAACGCTCGCTGCACGTGCAGGTGGTGCCCCGCATCGGTGGCATCGGAATCCTGGCAGGCCTCGTGGCTGCCTGGTTCGCAATGCCCGGTGCCGCGCCGTCACTCGACCGCGCAGCGGCAGGCTATCTGGCACTGTTCATCATCTCGATCGCAGATGACTTGCGCTCGTTGCCGGTCATCGTGCGCCTGGCCTCACACCTGCTCGTCGCGGCGGCCTGGTTCTGGGCAGTGGGCCTGTCACCGTGGATGCTCGCCATCGGTGTGCTGACGGTGGCCTGGTCGACCAACCTGTACAACTTCATGGATGGCTCCGACGGCTTGGCCGGCGGCATGGCCGTGTTCGGATTCGGTACCTACGCGGTCGCGGCACTCCAGGGAAACGACATGCATACCGCGATGCTATGCGCGTCAGTTGCTGCGGCGGCACTCGCGTTCCTGCTGTTCAACTTCCACCCCGCATCGTTGTTCCTCGGCGACTCGGGGTCGGTCCCACTGGGTTTCCTCGCCGGCGTCGTCGGCTGGCACGGTATCGCCACGGGGCTCTGGCCATGGTCGCTGCCGGTGCTCGCCTTCTTTCCCTTCCTGTTCGATGCAAGCTACACCCTGCTGCGCCGGATCCTGCGCGCCGAACGCCCCTGGCAGGCGCACCGCGAACATCTCTACCAGCGTGCCGTCCGCTGCGGTGTCGGGCACCGGAACGTTGCACTGGGCGCCTACGCGATCATGACTTGCACGGCTGTCGCCGGATTGGTCTCGATACCATCGCCCGAGTCGCTACGGGCGGCGGTCGTGGCGCTTGCAAGCGCCGCGGGCCTGTGGATCGGAGTCCGTATCGACCGCCGACTGCAGCATGCAACGCAAGGAGCCGGCGGCCCCGTACGCTAAACTGCGCCACATTGCGTAGCAGGCAGCCAAGGGGCAAGCAGCATCGCGTGTGGAAGACAGGGACATACTCGACGACCGGAGCAAAGTGCTGATGACCCAACTTGCCAAGTTGCGCGCCGAGGAATTCCTATGCGTGCAGCACTGGTTTCGGCACGGGCAGCGAGTGCTCGAGATAGGCGGAGGCAACGGCTACCAGGCAAGTTTGATCGCCGCCACGGGCGCCGAGGTCGAAAGCCTGGACGTCGTGCGCGTGCCGCCGGGTACGACTGCTTATTTCCCTGTCGAACTCTACGACGGTCGATCGATTCCATTTCCCTCGGCCAGTTTCGATCGAGTGTTTTCTTCCAATGTACTCGAGCACATCGCGGATCTGGAGAATTCATTGATGGAGACACGACGCGTTCTGAAGGACGATGGTCTGGCCATCCATATTCTTCCGACGCCTGCGTGGCGCCTGTGGACCAGCATAACCTACTACCCCTATCTTGCTAAGAGGGCAGCCTCCGGCTGCAGCAGGATATGGACGGGGGTGAAACAATCTGCAGGTCAGACCGTCGCGGCGACCAGTGGCGCAGCGGACGAAACTGTAGCCAGTGCACCCATCGCAGGACGCAGAAGTCTCCTCATGCGCCTGCTGCTCGCCGGCCCCCATGGGGAATACCCTTCAGCTGCTGCAGAGCTCTGGTATTTCAGTCAGCGGCGCTGGCGCGCCGTATTCGAGAAATGTGGGTTCGCCGTCATCGAAGCCGAATCGACACGCCTGTTCTATACAGGCTATGCAGTATTGCCTTCGCTGACGCTGCCAAGGCGCCG